>NZ_MWWU01000009.1 GCF_002259595.1 Aeriscardovia aeriphila | reverse complement strand
TCTATTGATGGCACTCCTGTTACCGTTTGTTTCTGGCTTTTCATGATTTTTTTGTGGAGAGTTCGATTCTGGCTCAGGACGAGCGCTGGCGGCGTGCTTAACACATGCAAGTCGAACGGGATCCTGATAGCTTGCTATTGGGTGAGAGTGGCGAACGGGTGAGTAATGCGTGACCGACCTGCCCTGTACACGGGAATAGCTCCTGGAAACGGGTGGTAATGCCCGATGCTCCATCATGCTGCATGGTGTGGTGGGAAAGCTTCGGCGGTATGGGATGGGGTCGCGTCCTATCAGCTTGTTGGTGGGGTAATGGCCTACCAAGGCTTCGACGGGTAGCCGGCCTGAGAGGGCGACCGGCCACATTGGGACTGAGATACGGCCCAGACTCCTACGGGAGGCAGCAGTGGGGAATATTGCGCAATGGGGGGAACCCTGACGCAGCGACGCCGCGTGCGGGATGGAGGCCTTCGGGTTGTGAACCGCTTTTGGTAAGGAGCAAGCGAGAGTGAGTGTACTTATCGAATAAGGACCGGCTAACTACGTGCCAGCAGCCGCGGTAATACGTAGGGTCCAAGCGCTGTCCGGAATTATTGGGCGTAAAGGGCTCGTAGGCGGCCTGTCGCGTCTGGTGTGAAAGCCCGTGGCTTAACTGCGGGTCTGCGCTGGATACGGGCGGGCTAGAGTGCGGTAGGGGAGAATGGAATTCCCGGTGTAACGGCGGAATGTGTAGATATCGGGAAGAACACCAATGGCGAAGGCAGTTCTCTGGGCCGTGACTGACGCTGAGGAGCGAAAGCGTGGGGAGCGAACAGGATTAGATACCCTGGTAGTCCACGCTGTAAACGGTGGACGCTGGATGTGGGGCCCATTCCACGGGTTCCGTGTCGGAGCTAACGCGTTAAGCGTCCCGCCTGGGGAGTACGGCCGCAAGGCTAAAACTCAAAGAAATTGACGGGGGCCCGCACAAGCGGCGGAGCATGCGGTTTAATTCGATGCAACGCGAAGAACCTTACCTGGGCTTGACATGTGGACGATGACTGCAGAGATGTGGTTTCCCTTCGGGGCGTCCTCACAGGTGGTGCATGGCCGTCGTCAGCTCGTGTCGTGAGATGTTGGGTCAAGTCCCGCAACGAGCGCAACCCTCGCCCTGTGTTGCCAGCGCGTTATGGCGGGCACTCACGGGGGACCGCCGGGGTTAACCCGGAGGAGGGTGGGGATGACGTCAGGTCATCATGCCCCTTACGCCCAGGGCTACACGCATGCTACAATGGCCGGCACAGCGGGATGCGATGCGGTGACGCGGAGCGGATCCCTTAAAGCCGGTCTCAGTTCGGATCGGAGCCTGCAACTCGGCTCCGTGAAGGTGGAGTCGCTAGTAATCGCGGATCAGCAACGCCGCGGTGAATGCGTTCCCGGGCCTTGTACACACCGCCCGTCAAGTCATGAAAGTTGGCAACACCCGAAGTCCGTGGCTCATCCTTTTGGGGGGAGCGGCCTAAGGTGGGGCTAGCGATTGGGACTAAGTCGTAACAAGGTAGCCGTACCGGAAGGTGCGGCTGGATCACCTCCTTTCTATGGAGTTTGTGTCTGCTGTTTGGTGGACATGAGACCTGTTTGTTGACGCCTGCACTTGTGGTGTGGGTTTTGGTGTGGAATGTTCAGGAAGACTTGTGGTGCTTTTGGCGCTTTCGGGCTCTCTTGCCGCTAGTTGGCAGGAGGGTTTTCCTTTCCATTGATGGTTTCATCTTGTTGGGTGGGGTTGTTGGTGGTTGTGGTTGGTTGTTTGAGAACTGGAGAGTGGACGCGAGCAAATTAATGGCAATCGTTTGGTTGTTGTTGTTTGTTTTTTCGCTGGGCTCACTGTTTGGTGAGTCTGGTTCGTTTTGGATTTTTTGTGTGATCGTTTGTGTTGATCATGTTGTCCAGGGTTTTGTTGAATGTCTGACAGGTTTTTGTTTGTTTTGCCTGTTGGAGGGCGTTTGGTGGATGCCTTGGTACGCAGCGCCGATGAAGGACGTGTGGGGCCGCGATAGGCCTGGGGGAGTCGCCGACAGGACTGTGATCCCAGGATTTCCGAATGGGGTAACCCGTGGGGAGTTATTTCCTCACACCAGTGTTTGCTGGGGGGAACGTAGGGAAGTGAAACATCTCAGTACCTACAGGAGAAGATATTCCGGGAGTAGTGGCGAGCGAAACTGGATGAGGCTAAACCGTGTGCATGTGATACTCTGCGGGGGTTGTGTGCATGGTGTTGTGGGGTTGTTTGTCTTGTCACCGCAGTGGCGAGCGGTAGTTGAGAAAGTGTAGTGTGAGAGGAACCGGGTTGGATACCGGACCGTAGAGGGTGATGGTCCCGTACTTGTAGACACTATGCCTGCCGATGATGATACCCGAGTAGCGCGGGACTCGTGGAATTCCGTGTGAATCTGCCCTGACCGTGGGGTAAGCCTGAATACGTCTGCGTGACCGATAGTGTACTAGTACCGTGAGGGAAAGGTGAAAAGCACCCCGGGAGGGGAGTGAAAGAGTTCCTGAAACCGGGCGCCTGCAATCCGTCGGGGCACTCTTTTGTGAGTGTGACGGCGTGCCTATTGAAAAATGAGCCTGCGAGTCAGTGGTACATGGCGAGCTTAACTTTTGTTGGGGAGGCGTAGCGAAAGCGAGTCTGAATAGGGCGTTTAGTCGTGTGCTCTGGACCCGAAGCGGGACGATCTAGCCGTGGTCAGGGTGAAGCGTGGGTAAGACTGCGTGGAGGCCCGTACCCACCTGGGTTGAAAACCGGGGGGATGAACTGTGGTTAGGGGTGAAAGGCCAATCAAGTTCCGTGATAGCTGGTTCTCTCCGAAATGCATTTAGGTGCAGCGTTTGATGTTTCCCTGTGGGGGTAGAGCTACTGGATGGCTGCGGGCCCGTTGCGGGTACCAAGGCCAGCCAAACTCCGAATACCATGGGGTTCAGTCAGGCAGTGAGACTGCGGGGGATAAGCTCCGTTGTCTAAAGGGAAACAGCCCAGATCGACGTCTAAGGACCCGAAGCGTGTGCTAAGTGGGAAAGGATGTGGAGTCGCATTGACAGCCAGGAGGTTGGCTCAGAAGCAGCCATCCTTGAAAGAGTGCGTAACAGCTCACTGGTCTAGTGGCTCCGCGCCGAGAATGTAGCGGGGCTCAAGCACACCTCCGAAGGCGCGGCAACGTTTTTTAGCGTTGGGTAGGAGAGCGTTCCATGGTGGTTGAAGCCGAGGGGTGACCTGGGGTGGATGCTATGGAAGTGAGAATGCAGGCATGAGTAGCGAGAGCGGGGTGGGAATCCCCGCCGCTGGATGACTAAGGGTTCCGGGGCTACGTTCGTCGTCCCCGGGTGAGTCGGGTCCTAAGGCGAGGCCGACAGGCGCAGTCGAATGGATGAGGGAGTTGATATTCTCCCACCGGTTCAATACCGTCAGGTCCGAGACGGTTGGCGTGCTTGGTGTTGCTTTTCTCTGATATGCCTTTCGGGGTGTGTTGGGGTGGTGATGCTGGGTGGCGTGGCTGCAGTAGGATAGCACAGCTGTGACGCAGGGGGATAGCCGACTGCGGAGGTGGTTTTCCGTGGTTAAGCGTGTGGCCTGTCTCGTAGTGAAGTACGCGGGGCGTGTAGGTGAGGCGTGATGATGGGAGCCTTGTAGCTTGATATTCGGTGATTCCGTGCTGCCGAGAAAAGCATGCGGTGTGAGGGATTGTTCCGCCCGTACCCTAAACCGACACTGGTGGTCAGGTAGAGAATACTAAAGCGATCGAGAGAATCCTGGTCAAGGAACTCGGCAAATTACTCCCGTACCTTCGGTATAAGGGAGCCCAATGATGGTGATCAACCGTGCGTTGTGAGTTGTTGTTGGGGGCACAGGCCAGGGGGTAGCGACTGTTTACTAAAAACACAGGTGCGTGCGAAGGTGTAAACCGCTGTATACGCACTGACGCCTGCCCGGTGCCGGAAGGTTAAGCGGACCCGTTAGCTTTGGCGAAGCGGTGAAGTTAAGCCCCGGTAAACGGCGGTGGTAACTATAACCATCCTAAGGTAGCGAAATTCCTTGTCGGGTAAGTTCCGACCTGCACGAATGGCGTAACGACTTCCCCACTGTCTCGACCAGGAGCTCGGCGAAATTGCAGTACGAGTAAAGATGCTCGTTACGCGCAGAAGGACGAAAAGACCCCGGGACCTTTACTATACCTTGGCATTGTCGTTCGGTGTGAGTTGTGTAGCATAGGCGGGAGACTGTGATGCTATGACGCTAGTTATGGTTGAGTCGTAATGTGAAATACCGCTCTGCTGATATCGGACGTCTAACCTTGAGAGGTTTCCCTTTCAGGGACAGTGCCTGGCGGGTAGTTTAACTGGGGCGGTTGCCTCCTAAAGAGTAACGGAGGCGCCCAAGGGTTCCCTCAGCCCGTTTGGCAAGCGGGTGTTGAGTGCAAGCGCACAAGGGAGCTTGACTGTGAGAGCGGCGGCTCGAGCAGGGACGAAAGTCGGAGCTAGTGATCCGGTGCCGGCGTACGGACGCGGCATCGCTCAACGGATAAAAGGTACCCCGGGGATAACAGGCTGATCATCCCCAAGAGTCCATATCGACGGGATGGTTTGGCACCTCGATGTCGGCTCGTCGCATCCTGGGGCTGGAGCAGGTCCCAAGGGTTCGGCCGTTCGCCGATTAAAGCGGCACGCGAGCTGGGTTTAGAACGTCGTGAGACAGTTTGGTCTCTATCCTCTGCGCGCGTTGGAGCCTTGAGGAGGCCTGCCCCTAGTACGAGAGGACCGGGGTGGACGGATCTCTGGTGTGCCGGTCGTCCTGCCAAGGGCGCTGCCGGTTGGCTAAGTCCGGATACGATAACCGCTGAAAGCATCTAAGCGGGAAGCGTTCTCCAAGATGAGGGTTCCGTGAACTTCAATGTTCGGGAAGCGGCATAGAGATGATGTGCTTGATAGGCGGGATGTGGAAGCCCTGTGAGGGGTGGAGCTGACCCGTACTAACCGCTGAAGGGCAATACAACTCTTTTCTGTCAGTCTGCAAAACGTTGGGATGACATGGGAATGAACGTTCACCTGTATCCATGTATCGAACCTGTAGCGTAGTCGTGTCCACTGTCCGGTTTTCTTACAGTCAACCTGTAAGATAAGGAAAATGTTGTGATAGTTGAATATGATTTTGCGGTGGTCATAGCCCCGGGGAGACGCCCAGCCTCCATTCCGAACCTGGAAGCTAAGCCCGGGCACGGCGATGGTACTGCACTCGAGAGGGTGTGGGAGAGTAGCACGCTGCCGCATTAAACTTTGTTGAGGGGAGTTGAGAGCCTGCCAGGGTTGGTAGGGTTGTCTCACTCCCCTCTTTTTCATATCCACACCATTAACAAAAAGAAAACAAGCGGGGAACGTTTGCACAGAGTAGTCAGCAGTACCCAGCAATAGGCTTCAGCCGAGAGCGTGAAGGCTGATAATCTCAAGAAATGCCCAGAGGAACACGTGCGGCAACCGTTTGCAAAATGGAGCTGAACGTGGCACAATAGCTATCGAGAGGAAACATCAATGACGAAAGCCTCTCACCCTTCTCGACGATGAGAA
>NZ_MWWU01000008.1 GCF_002259595.1 Aeriscardovia aeriphila | reverse complement strand
AGGCGATGACGTTACCATCCGACTGACGGATTTCGTTGCGAACAGCCTTGAAACGCTCCTCAAACTCGCCACGGTACTTGCTGCCTGCCACCATCGAACCCAAGTCGAGAGCGACCAGACCCTTATTCTTCACGCCGGTCGTCACCTCCCCGCATACCATACGCTCCGCCATGCCTTCCACAACGGCCCCCTTACCAACGCCTGCTTCGCCGATGAGAACAGGGTTGTTCTTCGTGCGGCGCTCGAGAATTTGCATGACGCGGCGAATTTCACGGTCGCGGCCGATCACTGGGTCGAGCTTGCCTTCACGTGCCTGCTTGGTCAGGTCGGTGGAGTATTTCTCCAAAGCCTTGTACGTGCCTTCCGCATCCGGGCTGGTGACGTGAGCACCTCCACGAATAGAGGGTACAGCCTTGCGAAGCTTGTCCGGGCTCACGCCTGCGCGAGAGAGGATGTCGGCTGCGTCAGAAGGGCCGATGGCAATGCCGATGAGCAGGTGTTCGGTGGAAACGTATTCGTCGCCAAGCTTGCTCATTTCCTTTTGCGCGTTGACGAGCGCGACGGTGAGCTGGCGGCTGGCGTCAGGCTGAGTGGTGCTCGAGCCGGAAGCTGCTGGTAGTTGGGTGAGTGCGTGGCGTACTTGGGCGCCGATTTCTTGAACGTTGGCGCCGGTTGCTTGCACAAGCCCTTTAACGACGCCGCCATCTTGGCGCAGCAAAGAATCGAGCAGATGCAGCGGTTCGACGGTGGGGTTGCCTGCTGCAGAAGCTGTTTGAATAGCATCCCCGATGGCCTGCTGTGCCATTGTTGTGTACTTTTCTTCTTGATTGGCCATCACGAACTCCTTTCGCGTTGTCTCTTTCAGCTCGGCTGGAGGCCGGGCTGGTTTGCATCTAGAAGGAGTAACAGATTATCAGCGCAGATATTCCCAAAACTTGATAGAAGTCGGCTCAAGTTTTATCGTTTACACTTGTAGTTCACCAACAGCAAGATTGCCACGACGCACAAACCCAGAACGTACACTGAAAACATGAGCGATACGAATGCAGAAGTTTCCCTGATCTCCCCCTCCGAGTGGGAGCTGATGAGAGTGGTGTGGACCGAAGGGCCCAGCAAAGCCAAAACTCTCGTGGAAAACATGTCCAAGAAAAGTCAGTGGTCCGAGTCGACCACCAAAACTCTGCTTCGCCGCCTCGTCAGCAAGGGAATTCTCACAACGAAAAGCGTCGAAGGCCAGCGCGGCTTCCTCTACACACCAACCGTGGCAGAGAAAGAAGCCATGCGCGACCAAGC
>NZ_MWWU01000007.1 GCF_002259595.1 Aeriscardovia aeriphila | reverse complement strand
TAGTCGTCGTGCTCATGACCGGCTTGCAAGCCATGTTCCTCGACACCGCGTTCACCGTCATCTCGGTAGTGTCGGGAATTGTCGACGTCTACCGCTCGTCGGGAAGCGTGCGCGCAACGAAACGCTTCCCGTACGGCATGTTTGCTTTGGAGCCAATTTACGCGATTTGCAAGGCGATCTTCACGATCTCACTGCTCGCCTTCTCGCTGCTCGAGGCTGGTAGCGCGGCTTTCGAATACTTCGTGTACGGCCGCGGCGAGCATATGAGTTTAGGCCCGGTGCTGGTGTATGAGCTGGTGGTGCTCGTTTTGTGCTTTAGCTTGTGGGCTTACTATAGGGCAGAAAACCACGAGATTAACAACGCCAGTTCCCTGCTGCAGGCTGAAGCCAGCAGCACGCTTGTCGACGGTTTAATTTCAGCAGGGATCGGCGCAATCGCGCTGTTCCTGCTCGTGCTTCCTTCGGGTACTCCGCTCGATTTTCTGCATTACACGGGCGACTTCTTCATCACGCTGATTATTGTGCTCTTCGCTGTGAAAGAGCCGTTTGAGGTGTTGCGCGATGCTTTCGTTGAGCTGGTCGGTGGTGTACATTCGGATGATTCGCTCAACGCTTATGTGATGAGCCAGGCTTTAGACCATAAGCCTGAGGAGACTGACTTGGAGAAGGTTCTTGTTTTCAAGCAGGGCATGAAGTACCGCGTGGATATGTACATTGCGGGAACAGGTGAGCAGATTACTGTGTCGAATATGATCTCATGCAAGCGAGAGTTAGAAAAGGCGTTGAAGAAGAGGCTTCCTGTAGTTGATGTGAACTTCGTCTTCGACTAAGTCATTTTTCCAGAAAAGTCCGGCTGATATCGCTAGGCTTAGAGGTGAAGCCGGTAAGGGCACGCGCGAAGGGGAGGATGACATGGCACAGCACACTGTGAACGTGGTGGATGAGCCCGACAGCCATCGGCTAACTCTTGGCCAGGAGGTTCAGCACCTTATAGAAAAGGCGATTTCTCGCCGTCCTTTCGTTTCGCGCATGCAGAATGCTTCAGCACAGGTCACAGCGCAGGCTGGCAGCGCAGCTACGAACGCTGGTAGTGCGGCTATGAACTCAGCCAGCGCGGCTGTGGCTACTTCATTTACTGTGCGCAACCTTCCTGCTCGTGTGGTGTTGCCCCACTTGGAAAAGTGGCAGCGCGTGGTCACGGTGGGCGACTCGGTGAACGAAGGTTTGTGGGACCCTGTCGACACGAGCTTGGACATGACCACTTTCGAAAACCAGAGTGCGCATA
>NZ_MWWU01000006.1 GCF_002259595.1 Aeriscardovia aeriphila | reverse complement strand
CGCCTACGAGCCCTTTACGCCCAATAATTCCGGACAGCGCTTGGACCCTACGTATTACCGCGGCTGCTGGCACGTAGTTAGCCGGTCCTTATTCGATAAGTACACTCACTCTCGCTTGCTCCTTACCAAAAGCGGTTCACAACCCGAAGGCCTCCATCCCGCACGCGGCGTCGCTGCGTCAGGGTTCCCCCCATTGCGCAATATTCCCCACTGCTGCCTCCCGTAGGAGTCTGGGCCGTATCTCAGTCCCAATGTGGCCGGTCGCCCTCTCAGGCCGGCTACCCGTCGAAGCCTTGGTAGGCCATTACCCCACCAACAAGCTGATAGGACGCGACCCCATCCCATACCGCCGAAGCTTTCCCACCACACCATGCAGCATGATGGAGCATCGGGCATTACCACCCGTTTCCAGGAGCTATTCCCGTGTACAGGGCAGGTCGGTCACGCATTACTCACCCGTTCGCCACTCTCACCCAATAGCAAGCTATCAGGATCCCGTTCGACTTGCATGTGTTAAGCACGCCGCCAGCGCTCGTCCTGAGCCAGAATCGAACTCTCCACAAAAAAATCATGAAAAGCCAGAAACAAATTCCAGCACAAAAAAGACGGACCACAACCCCAACCAAAAAGATCAGAATCATGGAACGCACAAACAAAAAAGAAAAAACACAACCACACAAAACAAACTCATGCGGAAGCATCAATCCTTAACTGGCATTCAAAAAGACTACTAAAGTAGCACAATCAACGCTCTCGAGTTCTCAAACCACCAGCCCAACAAAACCAACCACCAGTCACAAACAACCAGCAACCAGCCCCGCAGGCAGCAAGAAGTAAACCTACACCACCCACACCAACCACCACAACCCCACCACCACAAAACCCAACAAACACAACCCAAACACGGCGTGTCGAATTTTGCACGTATATGCCTCTATTTCATCAGATCTGGGTTTCGAACAGGTAAAAACAGCGTGTCGGTACGGCTGTCACCAACAGATTGGCCCCTCAGCGCATTCTCTTCTCGTTCTTGCGCACGCGCACGCCCGATACCACGAGAACAGCAACAGAGGTGACGATGATGACCGTGGCCATTGTCACTGCTACTGATAATCCTGCGCTATCCAACTGGCCTTGGATGCTCTCCATGCGAGCTTTTTCCGCGGCTAGAGCGCGCTGCCTCTTTCGCTTTTCGATCTGTGCGGGAGTGAGCTTCTTCTTCGCATCCTTGAGAGCCTGCTCTTTGGCTTTCTGCTGAGCGATCTTGTGCGCCTCCTCCAGTTTGTCTGTTAACGAGGTGTCAACACTGATCTGACAATCTAGCGAAAGCGGGCCGAGACTATCGATATCGCTAATTTTGGGCATGCCCATCAGGTATAGGCGGCGCAAAATCGTGAGCTTGGCCAGCGGCGCAACGGTGGTCAAACGGTTACCGGAAAGCCAGAGTTCCCGCGGGTTCTTGAGCTCACCGAGTGCCTGAGCGTCAGAAATTCTGTTGTTTTGCAGGTCGACAATATCGGCGCGCACATCGCGAGCCAGCCCCGCAATATCCACCAGATCGCAATTATTCAAATGCAGCTCTTGCAGGTGGTCGAGCGACTTGAGAGCGCCGGCCAGCATGCGGATTTGCGGCTGAAGGTTGACGCGAGAAATCGACAAATATGTGAGGTTTTTCGTGGACTGAAACGCTTGATAATCGCTCGCATGCACTCCACTGAGATTCACCGATTCGAGGTTTTTCATATTCGCGAGAGCAGAAATATCAACCTGATCGGCATCGCTGGTCAGGTTAATCTCGCGCAGCTGGCGGCATTGCGCCAAAGGGTTGAGACTATCGATACTCGAGGTCTGGATGTCAACGCGGCTCAGGTTTTTCGCGCCCTGCAGGCCGTCGAGGGAACTGACGCTCGTATTCGCTGGGATAACAAGGTTAGTGAGGCGCAGCATGTCGTCGCTGTTGAGCTCGTCCTCTGGTTGCAGCATCAGTTGGTCGCGCACTAGGCTCCTGAGCGTTGGATCGGTGATGTTTACCGGTTCAGGCTGCGGCTCCGCTTCCTCACCCCTCTTGTCATTTCCCTCAAGATTATCAGTTTGGTTATTCTTCTCTTTCTCGGCATTCTTCTTCGAATTATTCGCGAAGCTATCAGAGTTGTCGGTATTATCGGTGCTCTTCGGGTCGGAGTACCCCTCGCGCGTAGTTTCCGCATAAGCCTGACGCACAGAGACTCCAGGGATAGTGGGAAGTGCAAGAGTTGAGCTCAGAGTAGGTGCGAGAAGAGGAATCAAGCTCACCGTAGCTGCACAGAGCATATCCGTGAAACGCCTCATCTGTACTCTCCTCATAAACCCTAATTCTGATAGGTCCGCCCCCTATTCTAGGCATATTCGAGCCTTGAGGATGTGAAGAGGATCATCGCTGCCGGTTGTAACGAGGATCATCACTGTTTACAATTTGTCAGTTAGAATGCAATTCACGCTGTTGACAGTTTGTTGATGAGTCTGCGTGTGCAACCGCACTGTTGCATAATGTCTTGTTTTCTTTTTGTTAATGGTGTGGATATGAAAAAGAGGGGAGTGAGACAACCCTACCAACCCTGGCAGGCTCTCAACTCCCCTCAATAAAGTTTAATGCGGCAGCGTGCTACTCTCCCACACCCTCTCGAGTGCAGTACCATCGCCGTGCCCGGGCTTAGCTTCCAGGTTCGGAATGGAGGCTGGGCGTCTCCCCGGGGCTATGACCACCGCAAAATCATATTCACCTATCAGAAATTTTTCCTCATCTTACAGGTTGACTGTAAGAAAACCGGACAGTGGACACGACTACGCTACAGGTTCGATACATGGATACAGGTGAACGTTCATTCCCATGTCATCCCAACGTTTTGCAGACTGACAGAAAAGAGTTGTATTGCCCTTCAGCGGTTAGTACGGGTCAGCTCCACCCCTCACAGGGCTTCCACATCCCGCCTATCAAGCACATCATCTCTATGCCGCTTCCCGAACATTGAAGTTCACGGAACCCTCATCTTGGAGAACGCTTCCCGCTTAGATGCTTTCAGCGGTTATCGTATCCGGACTTAGCCAACCGGCAGCGCCCTTGGCAGGACGACCGGCACACCAGAGATCCGTCCACCCCGGTCCTCTCGTACTAGGGGCAGGCCTCCTCAAGGCTCCAACGCGCGCAGAGGATAGAGACCAAACTGTCTCACGACGTTCTAAACCCAGCTCGCGTGCCGCTTTAATCGGCGAACGGCCGAACCCTTGGGACCTGCTCCAGCCCCAGGATGCGACGAGCCGACATCGAGGTGCCAAACCATCCCG
>NZ_MWWU01000005.1 GCF_002259595.1 Aeriscardovia aeriphila | reverse complement strand
TATCAGGATCCCGTTCGACTTGCATGTGTTAAGCACGCCGCCAGCGCTCGTCCTGAGCCAGAATCGAACTCTCCACAAAAAAATCATGAAAAGCCAGAAACAAATTCCAGCACAAAAAAGACGGACCACAACCCCAACCAAAAAGATCAGAATCATGGAACGCACAAACAAAAAAGAAAAAACACAACCACACAAAACAAACTCATGCGGAAGCATCAATCCTTAACTGGCATTCAAAAAGACTACTAAAGTAGCACAATCAACGCTCTCGAGTTCTCAAACCACCAGCCCAACAAAACCAACCACCAGTCACAAACAACCAGCAACCAGCCCCGCAGGCAGCAAGAAGTAAACCTACACCACCCACACCAACCACCACAACCCCACCACCACAAAACCCAACAAACACAACCCAAACACGGCGTGTCGAAAAAGTATTGCAGACACCATCAACCTAACCAAACCCACGTAAACACCACATGAACCATCACAAAACCAACACAATTGAAAGTGAAATTCCACTCAATGGATGATCCACAGTGCGAAGCACCCACCACAAACCACAAATGGGAGTGAAATCTGCGAAAACCGCACTGATAATCTCAAGAAACTCAAAACCGAGAAAACAAAAAACGGCAGGCCACAAGACCTGCCGCTAAACGAGCCAAAACCACCCCAAACTATTCGTCAACCTTGAGCATGGCGTACTGAGCCTGGTACAGCTTGGCGTACTCGCCACCGCGCTCTAGTAACTCAGCATGAGTGCCGTGCTCCACGAGCTCGCCGTGATCGACGTAATAAATCTGGTCAGAGCCGACGATCGTCGAAAGGCGGTGGGCAATCACAAAGCTGGTACGGTCCTTCAAAAGCTCCTTAATGCCAGCCTGCAACGCCTCCTCCGTACGAGTATCGATGTCGGAAGTGGCCTCGTCGAGAATCAGGATGCGCGGGTCAGCAAGCATGACGCGAGCAAAGGCGATGAGCTGACGCTGACCAGCAGAGAGAGTCGAACCGCCTTCCTCAATCTCAGTGTCGTAACCGTTGGGAAGCTCACGAATAAAGCGATCAGCATTCACTGCCTGAGCAGCAGCCTCAATCTCCTCATCCGTCGCATCCAAGCGGCCATAGCGAATGTTCTCGCGCACGCTCGCCTTGAAGATGAACGTATCCTGCAGCATGACGCCCATCTGAGAGCGCAGAGAGCTCAAAGTTACCGAGCGCAAGTCGTAGCCGTCGATCGTAATCGAGCCGTCCGTCACATCGTAGAAGCGCGACAGCAAGCTGACAATCGTCGACTTTCCAGCTCCAGTTGGACCCACCAGCGCGATGGACTTGCCAGGCTCGACGTGAAAATCTACATGGTGGAGAATATCGGGACCATCCTCCTCGTAACGGAAGGAGACGTCGTTATAGTCCACCTTGCCGCTGATCTGAGGCATCGGCTGGGCGCCAGGAAGGTCCTTGATCTCCGGCTCGATATCCATCGTTTCGAAGATACGCTCCAAGTATGCCGAGCAGGTGATCAGCTGGTTGTAGAAGTTGCCGATCTCGATAATCGGGTTCCAGAAGTTGCTCAGGTAGGCCAAGAAGGCGATCAGAACGCCCGCAGAGACGTGAACTCCACCGAGCTTCATAATTGCCAGGTAATACACCATTGCGGTCGTCGTCGTGGCGATAACCTGCACCGAAGGCCACATGAGGAACTCGAGGTACTGCGCGCGCATCCAGAAGTGGCGAACCGTAGCCTGCTGGCCCTGGAACTCCGCAAACTGAGTGTTCTCCCGCGCAAAGCTCTGCGTCGTCTTCACACCGGCAATAGCCTCGTGAATGAAGGCGTTCAAGTTCGACTGCTTGGCCGACAGACGCTGATAGGCAATGTGCTGGAAGTGCTGGATCACGCGAACCATCACCAGCAGCACCGGGAAGAGCAGCAGCGACCACAAGGTCAAACGCACGTCGGTGAGGAACATACCCACCAGAGCCATCACAACGATGAAAATATCGGCGATCACGTTGACCAAGCCATCCGAAAGCGTATTGGACAGCGTATTGACGTAGCTGACCACGCGCACGAGAATCTTGCCGTGCGGACGCGAGTCGAAATAGCTAAACGGCAGCGTTTGAATGTGGTGGAAGATGTCGCGGCGAATGTCGGTGAGCATCAACTGGCCGATTTCCATGATATGAATGGTTCGGTAGCGCAAGCACAGCTCGTAAATGACGATGACTGCAGCAAAAACGCCTGCCAACACCCACAGCATCGACCAACTCTTCTTGGCAATCACCTCGTCGATGAGCAGCCTGGAAGCCACCGGGTTGAACTGCGCGACAAGCGTCATCGTAAAGACGACGGCCACAACGCGCAGAATTTTCGGCATATAAGGCTTGAGGTAAGCACCGACTCGCTTGAGGTCCTTCCAGTCGAGGGTCTCGATGACTTCCTCATCTTCTTTGTACGTATTGCGTGCCATCAGCGACCTCCCTCCTGGCTTGGTTCCTGCTTTTCGAGTTTCTTGAGATTATCAGTGCCCAACTGCAAGCCCATCTGACGGCTGTACACATCCCAGTACATGCCGTGAGCAGCGACCAGCGACTTGTGGTCACCGCGCTCGATAATCTTGCCGTGGTCAATGACGAGAATCTGGTCGGCATCACGCACCGAAGAAATGCGGTAAGCGATGGTGACAACCGTCTTGCCACCAGCCAGCTCGCGCAAATTCTTCTGAATCATGCCTTCCGTCTCCATGTCGACAGCCGACGTCGTGTCGTCCATGATGAGCACTGACGGGTTGTCAGCCAGAGCGCGAGCCAAAGAAATCCTTTGCTTTTGGCCACCAGAGAGGCCAACACCACGCTCGCCCACCACCGTGTCGTACTTTTCCGGCATCTCTTGAATGAAGTCGTCAGCATCAGCAATGCGAGCCATCGAGCGCACGAAAGCACCATCAACCGTGCTCTTGTGGCGGATTTCGGCTGCACGCATAGCTTCCACAGGGTCGTCGTACACCACTTCTTCCTCATCGCGAGAGGCACCAAACACAATGTTTTGGCCAATCGTGTCGGAGAAGAGGAAGGTGTCCTGGAAGGCGAGAGTGACTTCGCTACGCAGCTTTTCCAATGGCCAGAAGCGCGCATCGATGTCGTCGATGTAAACGTGGCCAGAGGTTGGGTCGTAGAAACGGGCGATCAACGCCACCAAGGTGGACTTACCGGAGCCGGTTTCACCCAGAACACCCAGCTTTTCGCCAGGGCGAATGTGGAAGCTCACGTCGTTGAGGACGAGAGTATCCGGGTCGTCGGGGAAGGCGAAGCTGACGTGGTCGAAGCGAATATCACCCTTGATGGTGCGCTGAGCGAGGTCCTTATGCCCAGAGAAGGCGGAAAGGTCGTCGCTGATCATTGCGGAAGTACCCAGCAGACGGCGAATCTTAATGCAGGAGGCGTTGAAGCGCTGATAATCATTCAGTAGCCAGCCGGACATGCGCAGAGGCATATCCACCATCCACTGGTAGTTCATGAAGCTGACGAGAGTGCCCACACGCATATTTCCCATCAGAGCGAGCACGCCGCCCAAAATGAGAATGACGAAGTCGATGGTGTAGGAGATTCCGTCGATCAGTGGCATGAATTTCGCGTTGTTGTAGGCGAGATCCATGTTCTTGTTCAGAAAGTCCTGGTTGTGCTCCTCGAACTTCTTGTTTTCGTATGGTTCGCGAGCAAAGGCCTTGACCACACGGTTCGCCTCGATGTTCTCCTCGACCATGTCGTTCAAACGCGACAGCGACTGGCGGATGGAGTAGAAAATGCGATGCGAGCTCTTCGACATTCGCCTGACCACGAAGAAGAAGAGCGGTGTGATAAGCGTCAAAACCAGTGCGAGAATCCAGTTGAGGTAGAACATCATGTCCAATGCAGAAATAAGCATGATGGCGCTATCTACCAGCTGAAGGCCGGCCCAGGAGATGAAGAAGCGAATGGCCTCAGTGTCGGAGGTCATGCGGTTCATCAAATCGCCGGTGTCGGTGTGGTTGAAGTATTGGAAGTCCAGCGAGTGCAGCTTCTCGAATTCGTCGGATACGAGGCGGTAGAGCACGTTCTGGCCGAATCGCTGCATCATAATCTCGTAGATGTAGCGCAGCAGCATATGCCCCAGGTTGCTGGCAATAAATACAACCAGCAGGGGGACCAGACGTGTGGTGATGCCTCGGGTGATGCACTCGTCGACAATAACGCCCGCAATAAATGGCGGGATCAGAGTGACAACTTTATCGAAGGCGAAAAGAATGAGAGAAATGACCAAGCTCCACTTGTCTGGCTTGCCATACTCCCAAATCCATCGCAGATTGCTGTGCTTCTGGCTTACAGCCGTCGGCTCAACATACATAGGAAACCTCTTAATACGTTTCTTTTTTTCCTCTTATTCCTCAGTTCCCATACCGTTGCCCCAGCTCTTTCACTGCCCGGTATGGCCCTTGCGTCGGAAAGCCGTTCCCCATAGACCGACCACGCTCAGGTATTTACAAGCCTATTGGGTGCACTAGCCTATTTTGGGCTTTTTTTATTGGCGTGTCGCTCAAGATTAACAACACTGTTAATCTTGCGCGTTTCTGTGAGGCTCGTGCGTTCATCTAGATGACCACTTTGTGTATTTTCTTCGCATTTTCAAGTGCTTTTCGGGCTAGCAAGCCGTGGGCGCTCGCATTTTCCCGTAAAGTGAAACTCGGAAGTTTCGCCGCGATTGCGCTCAGCGCGAGGCACGTAGTCAAATAGGCGAGGTTCTGGTAAACGGCTTGCAGATTCAAGAGCCTTCCAGCATCACGCGCTACGCCCGCACAGAAGGGAAAGTTATGCCGTCATTTGTCACGACGATCGTTGAACTGTTGAAAGACCCTCGCACTGCTATTGCAGGGTGGATTGCCATGGGTGTCGGCCCAACGTTGGGCTTCATATTCCTCATTCTCTTCCTCGAAACAGGTTTGGTGTTCACGCCATTCCTGCCCGGCGACTCACTGCTTTTCGCGGCGGGCTACTTTGCACATGATCCGAATTCTGGCTTGAAACTGCCGGTTTTGCTACTCATCTGCTACCTTGCACCGATTCTGGGCGACCAGTGCAACTACTTCATTGGTCACTTCTTTGGCAAAAAGATTATCGAATCTGGCAAGGTGAAGGCGATGACTCCCGAACGCATCGCTAAAACTGAGGGAATGATTGAAAAGTGGGGACCTTTGGCCGTGTTCTTGGGTCGCTTCTTCCCCTTCATTCGCACATTCATGCCATTCATTTCTGGCATTACTGGCATGCGTTGGATTCGTTTCGCTCCCTTCTCCGTCCTCGGCGGTTTGACGTGGACTTCTCTCTTCACGCTGCTCGGCTACTTCTTTGGCGGTATTCCTGCTGTTCAGAAGCATTTCGAGCTGGTGATCATCTTGATTTTGTTGGTCTCTTTGGCTCCGACAGTGATCACTGCTATTCGTGCTGGGCTCAAGCATCGCAAGAATAAGGCTGCTGGTAAAGCTGCTGTTGTTGGCGAAGAGAATAGTGCCGACCACACTCAGATTGCCAGCGCAGGTAAAGCTACTGATGAAGGCAAGATTGCCAGTGTCAGTAAGGCTGCTCGTGAAATTCAGGGTGCCGAGTAGAACAAGTAAGTTTTTGCTTAAGTCTTGTTTGAGTTTCGTAGTGCGCCACAGGTTCTGCACCGTGCAGAAACTGTGGCGTATTGCGTTTTCTGGTAATCTCGAGCTATTATGAAGTCCGTCGTGCGATCTCACGACTTACTCTTGGGGCTATAGCGCAGTTGGTAGCGCATCTGCTTTGCAAGCAGAGGGTCGCCGGTTCGAACCCGGCTAACTCCACGGGGCTATAGCGCAGTTGGTAGCGCGTTTCCTTCGCATGGAAAAGGTCACGGGTTCGATTCCCGTTAGCTCCACTTTTTCTTCATTTCTCAGCATTCCAGCGCATTTCGTTGCCCTGACTGTGTTTGCCGCGTTTTCCAGCATTCGCCGCGTTACAATCCCAGCTCTTCTATCGCGCGAGAGCTGAGTTGATAGCGGATTGGTTTCAGGCCTACCGTGGTAATCATCTGTTGTTCTTGCAAGGCAGAAAGCGCGTGAAGCAGCTGGGAGTTGCCAGCTCAGCTTTCATCGAAAATTTCTAATACCGAGCTGAATCCCCACTGTCAGTGCAATCTGGCTAGTGTGGAAAACGACGTCAGTTCAAGCCCTCAACGAGGAGGTTGCCCAATGCAAAGTGTGGAAGTCAAAGATCAATCTATTCCTCACCGTTTGGGTTCTGTTAATCTTCACATCATCGACCAGCAAGGCCAGGCGCTTGCCCGTCAGAAAGTGCGTATTCGTCAGGTTCGCCATGAGTTTGACTTTGCAGCAGGCGGCTTTGTTTTTGAGAATATTGCCCGCGACGAGCAAGCCCAACAGCTCACCAGCGAAGATGAGCTTTTAGCCAGCCAATTCTTTGATTTATTTAATACGACGACTTTGCCGTTCTATTGGGGCAGTTTTGAGCCAGAACGCGGGCATCCTCGCACGCAGGAAATGATGAGAACAGCTCGCTACCTGCAAGCGCATCACATCAAGATGAAGGGTCACCCACTCACCTGGCATACGGTTACTCCCCGTTGGCTGACGAAGCTTCCTTTGCGCGATATCGAGGAGCTGTTGCGCCAGCGAATCCGCCGTGAAGTCAGCAATTTCGCGGGTGTGGTTGACATGTGGGATGCTCTCAACGAGTCGGTGATTTCGCCTGTTTTCACTGCAGAAGAAAATGGGATTACCAAGTTGACTCGAGCTAAGGGCCGTATTGAAATGATCCGCTTGTCCGTTGAGGAGGCTCGCCGCACGAATCCGAATGCTTTCCTGCTTCTCAACGATTTCAACTTGGGTACTGCTTATGAATGCTTGATTGAAGGCGTTTTGGAAGCTGGCATTTCTTTGGATGCTATTGGCTTGCAAACGCATATGCATCAAGGCTACTTGGGTGAAGAATATGTCGAGTCGGTGCTGGAGCGTTTCGCCCGTTATGGCCTTCCTCTGCACATGACGGAGAACACTTTGCTTTCTGGCCATTTGATGCCGAAGGACATTGTTGATCTGAATGATTACCAGGTCGATGAGTGGCCGAGCACTGAAGAGGGCGAGGCTCGTCAGGCTGATGAGATTGTTCGCCACTACCGCACAATTGTGAAGAACCCGGCTACTGAGTCGATTACCTATTGGGATTTCACCGATAAAGGCGCATGGTTGGGTGCGCCGTCTGGATTGTTGCGTAAGGATGGCAGCGCTAAGCCAGCCTATCACGCTCTGCACGATCTGATTAAGGGACAGTGGTGGGTTGCGCCTACTGATGCGACGACTGACGAGTTTGGCGCAGTTGGCTTGACTGGCTGGGCTGGTTTTTATGAGCTCGATCTGTTGGATGAGCACGGCCTTGTGATCAGCACGACGCCGTTTACCCTGAGCCGTCAGGAGACTGGCGATCGCGAGCTCATGGTGAGCGCACAAGCCGCCGCAGAGTCGTGAAGCTCTTCCCTCTCCTCGCGCATGCTTTGTGAGAGGTACCCATTCCCGTACCTCTCACGATTATCACGACACTAGATTGTCACTACTGAAATAGCTCTTGACACTCCCGTGGTTGAAACTACGGGATTCCTGCGAACTGGGCTTGCTTGGATTCAGACGATACGTCTGAATCCAGAGGCTTCCCATTTTTAGCGGGCTATCCCCGGTTGTCGGCCGGTTCCTCTTCTTTTGTTATGCTTTTTCTCGGCTGAGCCGCAATGCCTCGTCGCGAATGTTCAACGCGGCGTTCACGTCCCTGTCGTGCGGATTTCCGCACCGTTCACACACCCATTCGCGTTCGGACAGCCGCAATCCCTTGTACTTGTGCCCACAGTCGTGGCAGAGTTTAGAACTTGGGTAGAACCTGTCCACTTGGACGAAGGTACGACCATACCATTCCGCCTTGTAGGAGAGCTTGTCCACGAGGCCGCTCCACCCGTCACGGAGTATGGAACGGTTCATCGCGCGTTTGCGTGACTGGCCGTTGCGCCTGGGCATGCCGTCCGAATCCAGCTTCTTGCGTGCCTTTCGCGTCATGTTCCGTACCATCAGTGTCTCCATGCCGATGAATTGGTTCTCTTCTATCAGCCTGTGGGACAGTTGGTGCTGAAAGTTATCGCGGTAGTGGCGGAGCTTGGCGTACGCCTTGGCTACGATTGCCTTCTGTTTACGGTAGTTGTTCGACCCTTTCGTTCGACGGGATAGTTTGCGTTGCTCCCGTTTGATGTCAGCCTCCAATCGGCGTAGCCGGTTCGGATAGTCGATTTTCTCGCCGGTTGACAATGTGAGGAAATTCTTGACGCCTAAGTCGATGCCGATACGGCCCTCGGCCTGCGTTTTCGGCTGGATGTCCACGTCGAACAGGAACACGAGATAGTACGTCCGGTTCTCACGTTTCACCGTCCAGCTGGACAGGTTCTCGATTGGATAACGCAACCGGTCGCGTTTGCGGATGCGCACCGAGCCAAGCTTCTTGGATAACGGATACCGGTTGCCGTCCATACGGCGTATCGGCATGGTATTGCGGAACGATTGGATGTTGTCATTCCTTGAGGCGAAACGAGGACGATGCTTCTGGTACTGGGCTTTGCGGAAGTACGCCGAACGTGCCTTGCGGAAGTCCATGATGGTGTTGCTCAACGCGTTCGACGGGATTGGACTGTCCTTGAGCCATTCGTTCGCGTTCTTCATACCGGTCACGTTCGGATACGCGGGGTTCGGGTTCGTCTCCTTGTCGTACGTGTTGAACGCCTCGACCTGCTGGTTGTAGGCGAAACGCCTGTCGCCGAAGCACCGTTCCAACAATGAGGCTTGGATCTTGGACGGCGTGAACGGTATGCGCTGCGCCACCTTGCGCATGGTCATTGTGATTCACGCTCCTTCGACCGTTGGTCGTCGATGTATTTGGCCACCGCCTGCTCGTTGACCGAGCCGATGCTTTCAGTGAAATAGCTGGGAGACCACAGGCTCCGTTCGCCCTTGCGTTTCCAGTATTGGCTTTTCAGTTCAGGGTGCATGGCGAACAGTCGGAGACTGGATGTGCCCTTCAACTGTTTGACGATGCTACTCACGCTGATTTTCGGTGGCGCTGACACGAACAGGTGAATATGGTCGTCCAAGCCGACCTCCATGTGGGGAATGAGGTAGCCGTGCTCGTCAGCTATCTCCCTGAGAATCGTCTTCAAATCCGAGTCGATTCCGTCCTTAAGCACCTTACGACGGTATTTCGTGCACCAGATGATGTGGTAGTTCAGATTGTATACCGAAGTCCTACCATGCGTGAACCGTTCATCGCTTGCACTCATGGGAATAATCGTAGCACATCCGCTACCATACGCAAAATTCGATACGCCCTAACCCGGCATCGAAATACCAGGTTTGCGGGCTAAAAATCTCATCAAGTTGGCCATATGTCAGATTCCCAAGTCTTCAAACATTTCTTGAGCATTGTGGAATCGACCTGTACCGCCACGTGAAATAATTTCATCGGCCTCTTGAATAGATTTCTTCGATTCCGCATTCGGCTGAGGATATGAAAGATTCAACGGAATACGACGCTCACGTACAATTTGGCGGTAAAAAGCGCGGGTAACAGAAGAGAGATCAAAACCAAAATCCTCAGCAATATTTGATGCTGCTTCCTTTGTTTGCTGATCCACACGAATAGTGACAGAGCTCATAATTACCACCCACATAATAAACAATGTCTTACATTGTAATGCTATCGTCTTATACTCCAGATAGCAATAAGCTCATTACTCCATTCGCAACAACATCAGAAATACATTGATTTGTTCGATGTTTGTCGTGTGTGCTCACATTAACCGCAATGAGGTCGTAGCTCACCACCACAGCTTGAGAGGGTGCTTCTCAAACTGATGGCACGTGGAACATTGCCCGCAGCGGTCAGTGCGATGCTCGCCAAAGTAATCAAGAAGCACGTTTCGCAGGCATACGCGCGGTGTTGCTTCGCAATAGGCTTCCACTGCGTCGAGCATTTTCATCAGGTGGAAGCGCATCACTGCAGTGTCAATCATGCCCATTTCTTCGTTGCCTTCGCCGGCTTTGGAGAGCATGCGTCGGGCGGTGGCGAAATCCGATTTTCTCCAGTACAGCACGCAATGGCTGACTTTGCCGTCTCTGCCAGCGCGGCCAGCCTCCTGGTAGTACTCTTCGAGGTTCTTAGGCACATTGGCGTGCAGCACCCAGCGCACGTCCGGCTTGTCAATTCCCATGCCGAATGCTGATGTTGACACAATCACGGGGATTTCGCCGGAAATAAAGGCTTCTTGTATGCGCGTTCTCTCTTCCGGTTTCATTCCCGCATGGTAGGCTTGCGCGTTCACTCCTCGTGAGGCGAGGTATTTGGCGATTTTCACGCAGCCTGCTCTCGACTCTCGGAAGATAATTCCGCATCCCTTGTGACGTCGCGCGTATTCGAAGAGTTCACCCATAAGCATGTTTTCGCTCGTGCACTCTCTCACGTACCAGCGCAGGTTCGGCCTGTCGAAGGTGGTGACGCCAATGTAGGGGTCGTGCAGATCGAGCTGCTCGATAATGTCCTGCCTAGTCTGTGGGGTGGCCGTTGCGGTGAAGGCTGCAATGACGGGCCTGCTGGGTAGTTGCTTCACGAATTCGGGGATGCGCAGGTATGCGGGGCGGAAGTCTTGTCCCCACATGCTCACGCAGTGTGCTTCGTCAACGGTGATCACCGAGATGGGCAGTTGGACGGCGAAGTTGACGAATCGGCGGGAGTCAAGCCTTTCTGGAGCAACGTAGAGGATCTTGTAGCGATGGTTTTGCAGGGTGTCGCTCATGATCTTGTTGACTTCAGCTGGTCTCATTTGTGAGTTGATGAAGGCTGCTGGGTAGCCTCGCTTGTTGAGTTGCTCGACTTGGTCGCGCATGAGCGAGATGAGTGGTGTGATGACGAGGCCCATGCCTTGGATCATGTGGGTGGGCAGCTGGAAGCACAGTGATTTTCCGCCGCCGGTGGGCAGTACTCCGAGCACATCGCGTCCGTCGAGAATGCTGGAGATCAGTTCGTATTGGCCTGTGCGGAACTTGGTGTAACCATAGATTTTGGCGAGTTCGGCGTACATGTCGGCTTTCTTTTGCTTTTCGTACGCTTCTCGCTTGGCGCTGTTCACGGCGCGCTTAGGTTTGGCCGGTACGTTTGCGCTCGTTGTTGCACTTGCACTCACTGGCTTGGCGTTGCCTGTCGACTTGTTCGTACTACTCGCTGACTTAACGCTCGCAGTCTTGGCGTTACTCACAGGCTTGGCGACGCTCCCCAGCTGCTTCCCCTGCTGTTTTGCGCTCACGAGTTGCGCAAGCTTGTTGTCCCAGTCGCTGGAGTCCTTCGACGGCACAACAACAGGAGTGTCCCAGTCGTTCGCCTCATAGGCCTGGCCGTTGCTCTCCCCGAGCCCTGCCAATTCCTTGAGCTTGCTGGCTGCTAACTGCCTTAATCGCTTGAGATTATCAACACCGTTTACTCTTCTGTGCCTCACGGTTCTACTCTAGCGGTTTTATGCGCGTTTACCGTACTCTCTGCGCTAAAGCTACTGATCATCATTCGATTGTTTTCCGTGAAACATTTCCGCTTACTTTCTACACGTTAAACATCTCTATTCCCACGTGAAACAATAAGCTCGGAGAGGCTTTAATTGAGCAATATTCCGTACTTTCGCGATTACTTCACGTGAAACAAAAAAGCCCAAACTCCAGCAATGACGCGGAGCTTGGGCTTAACGTTATTCACGCGAAGTGATCACAGGTTGCGATAAGCGAACTTCCTCATCTGCTCGAACACTGCCTGGCTCTCCTCCAGCCAGCTCATGCCAATGGAGAACACATGGCCCAAAGCTCGGCCTGGTTCAGGAGCAACATCATGAAGCTCAAACTTCTTATGAGCCTGGCTCATCGCTGTGGCAAGCTTCAAGGTTTCTGCTTCCACGAAATCATCCGAGCTGGTGAGCAAGTACAGCGGTGGCACATCCATGTCAGCCACAAGCTTGCCTAACGCCAGATTCTCCACACCCACAGGCTCCAAGCAGGAGAAGAAATCATCACCCAGCATGCTCAATAGGTTCTGAACAGTCGGATCTTTCTTCGCCGTTGGGTCCACATACGCAGGCATATCCAGCAAAGCAGAAACGACGGCCGCGCCTTTGACGCGCACTCCTGCTGGCGCAATGTTAATCTTGCTGGCAAAGTCAGTGTTGCGCTCCACCAGGCTGGCGTAAAAGGCGAGGCAGCCACCAGCCGAGTCGCCGGTGAGGAAGACGCCCGTCGGGTCGCCAGCGTACATCATAATGTTCTTCTTCACCCACGCCAAGCCTTGAGCAACGTCCTGCAGCTGGCCGTGAAAATCTGTTTGAGGAGCCGGACGGTAGGAAAGCGAAACCACGACGACGCCGTGAGCCGCCAAATGCGTGCAATAATTGCGGTTCAGTTCCTTGTAGCCATACACAAAACCGCCGCCATGTACGTCAACGTACACCGGAAGCGTGTGGTCAGCGCGCAGGCGAGAATCGTGAGGAACATACACGTCGAGCTTGTGGCCGCGCACATCATCATCCATGTAAGGGATGTCCACGAAAGCGTCAACACCGTCAGGGTCTTGCCAATGAGCAGCGCGAACGGCATCAAAACGAGCCGTTCCTTCGCGTGATTTCTTGATCATTTCGGCGCGCTTGGGATCGATGCCAGCTAAATCACCGTCGATTTCCGTCCAGGCTTCCGGGTTTTCCAGCTCGGGGAAAGGCTCCTTTACTGTTACCATGCAACCTCCTTGTTGCTTGTTGTTCTGTGGGAAACGTGGGGCTCATAGTAAAGCTCGCCGTTTAGCACACTCTTTAACTTATTTATACACCTCTCAATAACAAGAGGGCGAATGCAGTACACAGTCGTACACATCCGCCCTCACGTCTTGTTTCACGTTGTTCAGTTTTTATATCGTTACGCGCGCTGCATATGCCTCGTCGCTGATACAAGCGTTGCAGCTGCCACTACTTCATAGGTGACAGGTTTTGGTTATCACAACCAACACACACGGCACACTCGCACAGCTGCCGCAACTTACGCACTCAACCTCATTTGCCTGACATCTGCAATGCTCCACGTAATCAGCCTGCCTGAGGCATAGTCATTGCCCCTCAACGGGATAGTGCTTAAAGCGGGTCTAGTAATCAACTCCTCTTGCCAGCGAGTGTTGCGAGTGTGACGAACACGACGAGCGTGAGCACCACGACGAATAAATACCATGGAACCCTCCTTTGAACGCCACGAGAAGCCCGACATTGCGCTTCCCATCACTAATTTCCAGCTCCATTACTGGAAATCGGCACATTCCATTCTAGTCATTATTCGTCAGTTATGCCCCGAGCTCAGCCACTCTCCCTCGTTTCTCCTCAGCCGTATTAGCCTCGCACTGAAGGCAGCTTTTCCTCCAAGCTCTCGATGTCCTCAGTTCTCGTTGCCCAGCACGTCACAAGGCGCAGCACTTGAGAGCCGTCGTCGCGGTGCTCCCACACTCCCGCATCCACAACCTGCTTGAATTGCTCAACAACATGCGCTGACACGATGACGAACTGCTGGTTGGTAACTGATTCGTTGAGGAAGCGATAGCCTTTGGCGGTGAGAATGTCGTGCAAGCGCACCGCCAGATTATCAGCATGAGTTCCGATCTGATCATAGAGAACACCACCAGTCTGGCTTTCCCCGCCGTACACATCCGGCATCTGGCTGAACAGCGCGTCAAATTGAACAGAGCATAAGCGCCCTTTCGCTAACAGTGCTCCATGCTGCTTAATGCGCGTGAGCAAGTGGCGCGGTACAAGTTCAGGACGAGTGAACACGATTGCTTCACCGCACAGCGCACCCATTTTTGTTCCGCCGATGTAGAAAACGTCGCTTAAGCGAGCGAGGTCAGCTGGGGTGACATCGCATGCTGGAGATTGCAAGGCGTAGCCCAAGCGGGCTCCATCAACAAAGAGTGGCAATCTGAAGTCGTGCGCGAGGGCAGAGAGCTCTTCCAACTCCTCCAACGTGTACAGGGTTCCGAGCTCTGTGGGCTGAGTGATGTAGAGCATGCCAGGCTGGACCATGTGCTCGTGAGTATCTTCCAGCTCAAACTCGTGCAGGTACTGGCGAACGTCGCTGGCCAGGAGCTTTCCGTCATGTTCCGGCAGGGTGATGACCTTGTGCCCAGTGAACTCGATAGCCCCTGCCTCATGCCAGGCGATGTGCGCGCTGGTGGTGGCAATCACGCCTTCGTAAGCTTGCAGGAGAAGGTCGATGACGAGCTGGTTGGTCTGGGTTCCGCCGCTGACGAAAGTGACGTGAGCTTGAGGACAGTGTGCCCATTGCCTGATTTTCTGGGTGGCTGCCTGGGTGAAGGAATCATTGCCGTAGCCTGGCTCGGCGATCATGTTCGTGTCGACGAGGCGTTGCAAAACCTGAGGATGCGCGCCGTAGTTGTAATCGTTAATCAGTGAGATTGCCATAGCCCATCCTCCTTAGCTGACCAATTTCTCAGCTCTTGCCAGTTCCTCGCCAGCTCTTCACCGGTTTCCCGCCGTGTTGGTAAGTTGGGAACATTCTACGCGCCGAGGCGGAGGAAATATGAACACTCTGTCTAATTTTCAGCCTGTGAAAACTGCATCCGCCTACGCCTGTCAGCATTTGTCAGCATCTGCCCGCATCTTCCTCCACGCCTATCAGCTTCCGCCCACGCCTGTCAGTACATCCCCTGTCAGTACCTCTATCCATATTCCTTTTCCCTGTCACATGCTCTCATGCCTATGGCATACTTTCAGTAACAACGTGCAGGAAGGAGTTTCGATGTCCTCTCCTCACTCTCCTGTATTTGAGGCGCTTTTGCCGACACCGTTTGGCCCGATGGTTGCTCTGGCTTCTGATGCCGTACTTGAGTGCCTTTATTTTGCTGATCAGCCTCATCCTCCGACACTTTCTCACCTGCCTGCCTCCAGATTGCCAGCACTCTTTCTCTCCTCTGGCTCTTCTCCTGCTGCGCGTGTTCTTCAGGCTACCAGCCGGTGGTTGGATTCTTATTTTGCTGGTGAGAACCCTACTGCTTCACTCGTTGCAGTCAGTTCTCCGGCTTCGACAGTTGCTCAGGCCGTGTTTTCTCATTTAGCAGCTATCCCTCTTGGCCAGACGACGACGTATCAGGCTCTTGCTCATGAAGTGGAGGTTTCTACGGGCAAGTCTACGAGTGCTCGCGGGGTGGCGAGTGTTCTTGCACATAACCCCGTGTTGCTTCTTCGCCCCTGCCATCGTGTGGTGGCGAGTTCGGGTGCTTTGTCGGGGTACGCAGGTGGTGTGGAGCGCAAGCGGGAGCTGTTAACTCTCGAAAGAACCTAGGATGGCCTTGCTCAGCCAATGATTGTTGCATAGTTTCGAACTACTGGCGAGTGCTCTCAGTTGCTTCAGAACACAAAGGAAGGCGACGAGTTTCTTCGTCGCCTTCCTTTGCTTAGTGCTGTATTACGTCACCTGATGAGGTGCTTCATCAGCCTCTTGCGATCACTGCATTGCCCGTTTTTTGAGAAGTGCAACGATTGCGAGGAATGCTGCCGCGATCAGGGTGATGATGCCGATGATCTTCCATGTGGTTCCCATTCCTCCTGCGCTCGGCAAGGTGGAGTTGGTGATCGGGGTGATAACCACCTTCAGGGCGATGTGCTGGGAGCCTGCTACCTCAACAGCTTTTGGCTCGCCAGTAGATTCTTCTTCCACGCGGTGGTCGCCAGTTACCTTGTACAGGACATCAGGGTGGATGTCAGCTGCCCATCTTCTGTATGCAGGCCATGTTTCAACTTCCTCACCCTTGACTAGTTCATCCCAATAACCGTCATCGTGGATGTTCTGGTCAGCGGTTGTTGCATTGTGGCTTTCATTGTTCTGGTTGTACATGTAGAACTTTGGCGTCGAGGAGGCAATCTTCTTGACGTTGGTAGCTGCCACTTGCAACTTTCCTGGATAGTACTGGCAGGTGTCAGAGCACTCAGGGATGTTGTTCGACCCAGTGACCACTTTTCCGGTTACCTTTTCACCAGAGATGAGGTCCTGGTCGCTACCATCATCACTTTGCAGGGTGAAGATCCAGGAATCTCGCAGGTATTGTGGCATATCTCCGAGAATGGTGATTTCGCTGGTTTTTGCTTCGAGGAAGCACACTGTGGCCTTGCCTGGGACAACGGTAGCGCCAATTGCAACGCCCGAAGAATTATAAACTGTTTTAACTCCTGGGCAGTTAATTTCATACTTCCACAGCGGCCTGTTCGACTGACCGAATGCCCAACGACCAGCAGGAACTTCTGCGTACTCGCGTACTCCCAGCCTGACGGAATCTGCACTGTCGTCAAGAGAGGTGATGGCATATTCCATCGATTTACTGGAATCATATTCACCAGCGCCGTTCGGGTCTGGTTCCAGGTTCTCGTATGGAGTGACAAGCGTTGGGTATTGAACTTCCCTATGGAACCAATCCCACGCTGTTGGCTGACCATCTGGATATGTTCCGTCATAACGGTAGCTTCCATCGGAGTTTTGCATTGGATATTCGTTAGTCCAGAGATTCTCATGCTCGGGGGTATCGCGAGGCAGAAGATGTTTACCCTGACTATCCGTATACGTGTACTTGTCTGGAATGTTACCTTGTGGGTAGACGATCACTCCCTGATGGCATCCTGCATCGATGTTTAAGGTGAACTCGTTGAGGTTGTCAAACAGTGTGCTGGTGAACTCTTGTGGCTTGCCGTCAGCGTTTGTTGCGTACAGCCTCGAAGCTGGTGTGGCCTTAACAGTGACATCATTCACTGAACCAGAGTTCTTGCTAATGTCGCCCTGTTGGACAATGCACATCAGTCTGTTCTTCACTTCGTACGAGTAGCTGAGAGAAACCTCATCACCCGATGTGAAGCCAGCGACGGCTGTAGCAAATACAGACTGCGAAGAGGAAGGATCCGTGGTAAAGGTAACAGCTTTACCGTCACTCTTACGCGTCACTGTTACTGTTACCGGAATACTCTCTTCGTTCTTATCAAGGGAGCCCCGCATGCTGCTTGGATACTCCTGAGGAGTTCCACTCCAATCCACGTTGTCCAGGTCGAGCCATGTGTATTGCAGGTTGACCTTCACCTGCGCATCGGCTGGTGCAAGGTAAACGAACTTGAGAACATCATCCTCTGCTGAGGAATCATCTCCGCTCGGTGCAGGAACAACGGCAGACAGGGTGGAGTCAGCAGCAGAATATGGATAATCCTTGCCGTCAACAGTGAGTTTGTCTGCTGGACTGTAGTTGTTCACTGTTGCGGTGAGGCCTGAAGCAGCGAAGAAGTTGAAGTCGTTACCCTGCCACGTCAGATTGCCGCTCTTCTTGAGAAACTTCGCAGCGCTGTACAGTCGAGGCACACCTCTCGAAGTTGTATCGAAGGTCGGTACAAGTTGCAACTCAGAATAGCGAGCATCGTTGTACTGATCGTTAGACAGCTTAACCAGCGGTATATTATTGCTACTCACATCACGCAAATCAATTGCGTCACCTGGGTAATAACGCTGGCCTGGATGCAACTGTTCTGCCTTCGTACCATCAGCCAATGGATGCTTGAGGACACCGATCAATTCATAACCGGTGAATCCCTTTCCACTTTCTGACGATGGAATGTTACTGTCAACTTGCAGGTAATAGTTTGACTGCTTGTCACCCCATGGCATGAGCGAATCTTCTGCAGTATCAGAATCACTATAATCACGACTCTTCAACTGAGTTCCGTTGGAATTCCATTGGTCGCGAGCAACAGATTGAGGAGCAGCAGTAGTCTCTGTTGCTACTTCTGCATTCTTCAAGTCACCTGCTGCAGAGCTCTTCATGATGACAAACGGCGTCTTCACGAGGCCAGCACGAACTTGGAAGGAAGTAGAAGTAGCGGTACCAATTTTTGTAGAGGTATCCGTTGCCTCCTTGAAACCAGGAGCATCTTCGTTGTTATAGTTCCACCTAAACGAGCGAGTGGCGCCTTGTTGGTTAGCATCAACCTTGGTGCAGACCGTGTTCGCAGTGTTCAGGGTATCAGCAACCTGAGGGTCCAAGCATGGAGCCGACTGAATACGGTTGTAGTACGTCCACAACTGTGGCTGTACATATCCATCCTTCAATGTGAAACGAATGTTTCCATCATTCGTTTCACTAGCAGATGGCATATCATCGGCAACAACTGCATCGCACTTATCGCCCCCGTAATTTGCTCCCTGGTGTTGATCATCCCAGCCCACAGCCTTACTTGCAGCTGCGCACTGAGCAGTATTTTCCACACCTTGAGCGGTACGGTCACGCCAAGCCAGTGTGCTCTTCCATGCGGGGTTGACACCATTGCTGCCATAATGAGGGTATTTGCCCTCCTTCACTTCCACTTTGGCAGCTGGAGTAGATCCAGCATTCCACAGCTTTGGCTTTGACGTGTAATCGTAATGAAGGTCGAGTCGAACGTTTGGGTTCATCATGCCCGTGACGGTAACCTTGTACAGTGTTTTCCACTGATTTACTTCACCGCGATATCGATACTTATCGTTTCCATAGTCCACGTACCAGTCAAGCATGGAACGATCAGAGGTAGAAATATTCGTCATCTGAGTTGCAGCACCGACACGAGGGTCTGGAGTGTGTCGGTGCGACCTTCCCACGGTCTTACCAGACGAAGTAAAACGCGAGAAGCCGTCGGCGAGGATGTCTCCCATCGAGCGCGCGTTGACTAATTCGACTTGAACCTTCGCACCAGCGTTAGGGCCTTTATCAATCTGCCAAGACACCAGCGACAAAGGCTTATAAACCTGTGCAATGCCGTGGCTCGCATTTGGGCTAAGCGTGCTGATTTGCTGTGAAGTAAGGCCAATTACAGAATAGACATACTGACCATTTGTATCTTTATCGAACATATCAGCTGGAATGTTGGCATATTCATATTCTGGGTCTACGCCAGGTTTGTCGAGAGGCGTAAACATGCGTCGACGAGCCTTAGTGTATTCGCTGGTACAATCCGGCTTGAAGTTGCCTCGATCGAGGCCCTTGCCGATATCATTCCCATTCTGATCTTTGAGCATGGCAAAGCAACCGGTAGACATCGGCATTGCAGGCAAAACATTCTTAGGGAAGTTGGGGAATGGCACTGAATACCACTGACCGTTCAATTCAATTCGTCCTAAGAAGTATGACCATTCATCAGGTGGATTATCATTATGGATTGGTCGTGCAGGCAAACCATTGAACTCAACCCAGAATTCAGCTTTGCTATCCTTTCCAGAGAAATTCTCATTCACTGGAGTCTGATTGTCCTCCCAGTTCACCTGAGTTGCTGGCCATGTACTATCAGCCGTATCTTGGTTGTCCACAATATCAGGATCTGTAATCCAAGTCTCCTTTGGATATTTGCTCCATCTATCCTCAGACCTCATCGGAGCCGGGTTAACAATTGTTGAATTGAGAAGATGGTCTGATGGAACGTCAACATGCCACCATTCACCGTTATCGTTTGGACCACTCCAATTCTTAAAGTTCGTCCAATCTCGGCCACAAGACAGAATTGACCAGTTATTGCAGTATCGACCGTTATCAAACAAGTTTGGTGTCCACGTTGTGGGGTCACTTGTTCTCTTATGAGCAGGAATACCTGTTCTACTGTAAATTTCATCTCTATGTTCAACATCCTGTTGAGCAATAGCGGGAGTACCATTTGGCTTCGTTTTGTTCACCATGGTCTCGCCCATAGAAGTCATGACCTTGTAGAAGAACGGCTGTATTGCACCACTCTTAAACCGTCCCTGAGTAGCGCCACTACCATTATTCCAAGGTTTCTCTGGATCAGCTCCTACAATAACGCCATGTTTATCGAGAATATAAAGGCCACCACCATCGGTCAACACAGATGAATGCGTCTGAGCATTCATAGTGACCGTATCAAATTTCTTCGTAGTAATTGTGGCACTCACTTGCTGAGCATCACCAGATGCTGGTCGGTAAATAATGTCAAACATTTTCTGAGTGCGACCAACAATGTTGCCATCCTTGTTCGTCACCACTTGTCCATTCTTACCGAACTGAACAAACGAAGTATCATTAACTTGCTTGAACTCGATGGCACCCGTCTGAGATGTCTCTGCAAGGTTAATTGTGTAAAGGCGTGGAACATCAATGCTGACATTGCGTACAAAAGCCTCAGAGCCATCCGAGAGCTTTTGCCGGTAGAGGAAGAGAATACGTGTGCCTGTAAGTTGAGTTCCGTCCATATTGATATCTGGCTGAGCGTTATTGCCAGAAATATCAGAATTCTTCGCATCGAGAGACAGTTGGATACGACGGAAGGAAGAGGTATCTGCATAATGCAGACGAATTGGAGAGCTATTGCCTGTAAACTTCTGCAAATCAGTCAGCGAGATAGACAAACGAACCTTGTCCTGATCCTTCTGAATCGTAGCTGGAACGTCAGGAACAAGGACAACATTGTTTTCTTTATCAAGGTAAATTTCTTTAAGCTTGAGGTCGACACCATTCCTCACATAGTGAGCGGAGATGTAAGAGCAATTACCATAGCTATCAGGAAGCTTCGAACTATCCAAACCTGTGATAAACCCACCTTGAGTCGGCAACGAAGTGCACGGTGAAGTCGGCAAATACGTATCGGACTTAGCTTCCACTGCATCATAGCCTACAGGGATGTTCCCTGCTGCATTGGCAGGAGCCAGTGGCACAGTAACGATTGCGACAGCAGCTACCACCACAATAAGTACGCTTCTCTTGAAGCGCTTGGCAATAGTTGAAACGCTCATTTCTTCTTCCTCTTCCAGCTCTAGTTACACTCGTCTCTCTCTCGTGCAACTAACGCATCTCTTATTCTAACAAATCGCTCACGAAATTTCGCCCTCGAAACGGCGCAATTACTGAGTTAGCGCTCACTAGAACCTGTCCTGCGCTGCTAATCTTAATGAATTACTCATACTTATTGCTGAACATCAAGCATAAAATTGTTGCTACTACAGACATTTACCCAGCAGAGCAATTTTCTATTTCTCTTCCGCCCGATTCCCTGGTAAGTAATAACCAGATATCAGAGCAACACACCTAAACCCATGCTCACACTTTTCCGCATATACAAACAGGGGCATAAGCCGTAGCCTATGTCCCTGCAGTAGAGAGAGTTTTCAATTATTCATTATTATCGCTTGCATCAAGCGATAAGCTCACTCCTCGTCCTTGCGACGGCGTGCTGCAAGAGCGAGCATACCGAAGCTGACGAAGGCGAGAGCCACAGCAACGATGGCGGTAACAGCAGCACCAGTAGATGCGAGAACCTGAGCACTCTTCTGAGCATTCTGAGCAGCCGCACCACCCTTGTTGCCGTTGTTATCGGCAGAACCATCCTTGACGGTGAGCTTTGCCGAAGCGAGTGGATCGCCACCAACAAGCACCTTCATATCGCCGCTATCCTGAGCGACGAAAGTGATCGGCGGCCATCCTTGCCAACGAGCTTACCGTCCTTATCCGTGGTACCAGAAACTGTTGAACCATCCGGCAGCACGATGGTGACCTCCTGGCCGGCAATAGGGTTGCCGTCAGAATCCTTCACCACACCAGAAACCACAACAGTGTCACCCTTATTCGGGTTTGCTGGGGACACGGTGACGGAAGAATGCTCTGGATCAGCCTTCTTCACTGGTTCAACCGGGGTGACAACGTGGACTGGTGCAGTGACAACTGGCTTGTCTGGCTCAACGGTATCGCTACCGTCAAAGATCTTCACCTCGCCATCCTTATCACCAACAGTGAAGGTAATCGGCTGACCATCCTTACCAACGATCTTGCCATCCTTATCGGTAACAGCAGGAACAGTGGTACCGTCTGGCAGAACAACCGTCAGTTCACGGCCAGCAATCGGCTTGCCGTTCTCATCAACGATAGTGCCATCTACAGTAGCCTTATCACCAGGGTTAAGTTCAGAATCCCCATCAGCCACCACGGCAGAGCAATGGGAAGTGCTCACCTGAATGTTTGGCTGAGCTGGTGCAGGCTGTTCGAAGGTGATTGGTGTGGTGCTGCCAATCTCAGTGTCACCGACACTCACCTTGAGAGGCGAGGTAGCAGCTTCTTGAGAGGAGACAGTTACCGTGTAGGCGCCGTCGCCGTTATTGACAATCTCAGGCTTTACTTGCTTACCGTCTTCGCGAGTTACCGTCAGATTGTCAGCGTCAGTGACAGGCTTGCCATTTTCATCCTTCAAGGTAACGGTAAAGCTCGCCTTACCATCTGCGCTCGTGCCATCAGAAACCGGAACGGTAGTCTTGCTTGGCTTACCAATGCTGGAGTGAGCAGGGTCAGCAGGCAAGGCAGGAGCGGTTGTGATCAGATCCTGCGAAGGGATGGTGTATTGCGAGCCACCAATGGTGACTGTTGCGGAACCATCGTCGTTGACGACAACGTCAGAAGCACCTGGAACGGACTTGTTGATGTCGTCCTTGACCTTCTGCTTCTCGTCATCGGTGAGGTGGTGAGGATCCTGAACTGGAGTTTTCTCGTCAACCTTAAGGCTGGGAAGAACGCCAGTTGGAGTGTCAAACTGCGGGCGAGTGGCTTCAGAGCCTGGAAGTGGGTCCATGCCGTCTGACCACACGCGAACTGCAACGAGATGGTTTTCGCCATCAGGAACAGGAGTGCCGCCGTCCATCATGACTGGCTTGCGAGCAGCTTCATCTTCTTCAGAGGCGAATTGGATGTTGTTGCCGTACTTGTTGAAGCTCTTTGGCCTGCCGTCGTCGCCGTCGGTGCGGGAGAGAATGCGGCCTGGTTCGAGAGTGTAGTTGCCGTTTTCATCTGCGATGGTCGAGGCGATTACGGCGCCGGTGCTCAGATCGTAGAGCTCGACTGTCTCGTATGGGCGAGTTTTACCAGTGACCTTTTCACCCTTGTGACCGGTTGGGTCAGATGGGTTGGAGGGCTTTTGTGGAGGAACTGTAGGGTCGGTACCTTCGATCTTGAAGCCGGAGTCGTGGAGCTTTGGAGTTTGCGACTTGACTTCCTTACTGTCTGGAACACCGTCACCATCGGTGTCGGTTGGGTCTTCAACGCCCTTGCAGTTTGGAGTTTCGTTGTATTCTGCGGAATCCTTAGGGAATGGGCAAGAGCCGATACCCAGCTCGAAACGGTCAGTCAGCCCGTCGCCGTCGGAATCCTTCTCCGGGGTTTCGACGTACTTACACTGAGTGCCTTGGTACAGGTAAGAACGATAGTTTCCCTTATAATGGCCGGCAACGAAGGTGCGGTGTACCTTTTCGTTTCCATTGCCTGCCCATGGGGTGCGCTGGGTGGTGAACTCGACTGTCACGATCTGGCCCAGGTTTTCTGTGCTCTTGTCGAACGAACCTGTGTTCCATTCGAATGCTTGCAGGCCACCGATTTGCTGAGCGAACATGTTGAACTGTTTCAAAGAACGGTTGTGGTCCTTGCCGTCAACGTAGCGAGTGCTGCTATCGCTCAAGTCTGACTGGCCAGCGGCAAAGCTCTTACCAGAGCCGTTGAGCCATTCGACGTAATCACCACAAGGAGAGCTAGACTGGGAGGACACTCTACTTGCAGTGTCATTACCGGCGAGGCAGGCTTTGGCAAGGTCCTGCCAGTTTGCAGCAGCCTCATTCCCGTCAGCATCCCGGTACTGACCGAAGTAGTACATGTTCTTCAGGGTGTTGCTCTTGCCGTACTGGTTTTTGACCGTCTTGACGTCGCCACTCTTTGTTTTCCACAGTGGGCGTCAAAACTAGCAAAAGCTTTGTTTGGCTCTTGACGGTTGTACACCGTCCAGTGCGGTGTGTGCTCACTATCAGTGAGGATAGTGAGGTCCTGAGAGACCATCAAAGAGTAATCAGGGTTCGACATGTCGTCGAAGCCGGAGCTGTCGTAAGGAACAGCGCCGTCGCCTGGCCACTGCTGTGGCTGCTAAGCTTCGGAGAGGTTCCACGTGATACGCCACTTTTGCTGATAGTTGGAGTTTTCATCAGTCAGTGGTTCAACGAGCACTGCGCGGTCCACGATGGACTTGAAGCGTTCAGCAGAAAGCTGAGACACATCAACGCCCATGTAGTCGCGAAGGCCTTCAAGTGATGCATTGGAAATGTAATCTGCCTCTTTGTAACTGGTGGCACCCAGCTTACCGAGGCCACTGTCATCTGCGGCAGCGGTGGATACGAGCGATCCGCCAATTCCCAGTGACAGTGCGGCAGCGAGCCCAGCAGCAACGAGGCTTTTGACTCTACGTGTCAACTCTTTCTCCCTCAATAGTCGATCGGCGTTGGAGAGGCCTGCATCTCTCGCTGTTACCCTTGGGGTTTCTGGCTAGAAGCTATGTTTTACGGCTCACTTTTGGCTTGAGCACTAGGCTTTCTACTGTGTGCGCAGATTATGGTTCTCTGTTTTATGCACAAAGCGTAGAGCATAGCCAAGCCCTTGTTGAATGCCGGACGCATGCACCCAATGAACACAAGTGCAGCATCACAAAGTGCGTCACCAATGCCTATCGCTTTTTCTTTCTTATGCATTTCTCTGAAAGAATGACTCTCTCATCTTTTCTTCCTCGGATGCTGACTGAAAGTTCTTCTCTCATCAAAACCCATAAGCGATCTGTTTAATTCTACCTTTTATCTTTTATCCCATATAAATTTCAGACGTCTTTCCCTGGCATCCAGACACCTTTCATTGTGCATCTAGGCGTCTGTTCATGGCATCCAAAGCCCCTCAATAGCATCCAGTCGTCTTTCAATAGCATCTAGGCGGCTTTCAATGGCGTCCAGAAACTTTCAATGGCACGAAAATCGCATTGCTGTTCTCTGGCAATAATTCTGCTGGCGAGCCTACACCTGCAAAGTCATGGTTTACCGTGCCCAAGGAGAAGAAGAGTGAATTGAATGGAGCGGACAACGGGAGTCGAACCCGCCTCTGAAGCTTGGGAAGCTGCCGTTCTACCGATGAACTATGTCCGCAAGGCTGACAACCCTCTTTACTTTAGTCGAACTTGCCCAGATTGTCACCGCGGGTTGTCGCCAGTGGGTTGTCACTGCAGGTTGCCGCCACAGTTTTCTAACTGACACCCTACATAATCTCTGCTGTACCAGAAATTTCGCACGAAAATAAGCAGAATTTCTGTTGTACCCGAAATTCTGAAGAAAAATGGGCTCGTTTTCTGCTGTACCAGAAGAAAATGCAGCTACACTCCAGCGTTCCAACTCTGCGTAAAGAATTGCTGAGCCGATAGAATTCGAATCCCCTCCACATCAGTGAGAAGAGTCCGATTCCTCGTCACCACAAATTTCGGGAAATTGTCGGGAATGGACTGCAAAGGAGCCAGTTCACGTTCGCGAGTTTTCTCATCACTCAGGTCATCAGTCACTTGAATGTACAAGCGCTGTGCATTCTTGATAGCAATAAAGTCGATTTCCTTGGTATAGAGCTTGCCCACGTGCACGGTATACCCCTGGTAGAGCAACTGCAGATAGACTGCATTTTCAAATACTCTTCCGCTATCAGTATTTCTGTAGCCTTCCAAGAAAGAGCGCAAACCAAGGTCCACAATGTACTGCTTCGGCATTGTTCGCAGCAGCTCTTTTCCATGAACATCGTACCGGCCCGCACGGTAGAACAAGTACGCTTCATCCAGCGCTCGAATGTAGGACATCGCTGTTACATGGGAAGTTTTGTCGCCAGCGTCCGTCAGCACGTTAGCGATAGTCTTGGTTGAGAGAAGATTACCAATGTTATCAGCAAGGTAAGTGGCGATATTACTCAAAGTTTCCGCGCTCGTCACCTGGCTGCGTCCGTGAATTCTTTCTCTGTTAAGAACATCCTTGGTAACCACCGTTTCATACATTCCGGAAGTGTACACGGAGTGCATTTCCTGAGTTGTTTCCACAGAAGCAAGCTCTGGGAAACCCCCATAAGTGAGGTAGTGAGCGAAAACATCGTCGAAGAGAACTGGTTGGCCCTGATAATCTAGAGTTACTGCCCTGTTTGAGGGAAAACTCAAGCCGTTAAAGTCAAGAAACTCAGAAAAAGAGAGCGGCAACATACGAATTTCAACGTACCTGCCTGACAGAAGCGTCGACAGCTCACTGGAGAGCAGAAAAGCGTTGGAACCAGTGATATAAATATCGCAATCAATGTCAATTCTCAGAGCATTGATGGCCTTCTCCCAACTTGGCAACTGCTGTGGCTCATCAATGAAAAAGTAGGTTTTTCCTTGCGAACTGGCTTGCTTTTTGCAATAGGTGTACAGCTCATCAGAGTTTTCAATGGAAACTGCCTTGCTTTCCAAGTTGAGCGAAACAAAAGCTCGACCAGGGACCTTCTCCGCCTCTAACTGTTGACGAATAAGGGCAAGAAGGCTCGACTTTCCACAACGGCGAACACCGGTGATTACTTTGATGAGGTCAGTATCGCGAAAAAGGAGTGCCTGCTTCAGGTAGGTATCACGAGCGATGAGCTTGTTCATGGCCGCTCCTTCGAATAGTTCTGCGCTCTCGCGAACTGAGGTTTACGACGAGTTTTCACTGAGTTCCACTGCGAACTGTCTCGACGAGTTTCACTCCGAGTTGTCGCTACTAATTGTCGTTACAGTTCACAGTGAGTTTTCAGGTATTGTGATAGTCAATCATAGCATCGCTGCTTTCATAACTTAAATTTTTTTCAAGTTATGAAAGCAGGAGCAGTAATATACACCATAAAAGTTTGCGGTTTGCTGTACTGACAGTGTGAGATGAGAAAAATGCGCAGTGATAATCTTGAGAAATCGCTTTATTTCAAGGTTTTTAACTTTATCCACAGTTGTCCCACCGATACACTTTGCGGGGTAGACCGGAACTATTGCATTCAACAACGAGTGCAATTACTAAGGGAAATGAGGAAGAAATGGCTAAGCTTCGAAAGTCGCTAGCTAGCCTAGCAGTTGCTGCAACTTGCAGCGCAACCGCCCTTGCAACGCCTGCATTGGCGCTGGGAGAAACCCCAGTTAGTAGCGCACACAGTACCACTGCAGTCACAGCAGCATCTCAGAATATTGATACCACAGAAGGCCTTGACCTCGGGGAAGGCGCACGCGTGGAATCGACTGTATCTATCAACCAAGAAGGGGTTAAAGAAGAAGCGCTCGCTGCTGTTCGCAAATGGCGTGAGGATGCCTATAACAATAACGTTCGATGGGAATACAGAGACTCATCAACATCCAGCACTGTAAAATCGACGATCCCCGATGCGCTCAAAAAACTAGGTATTTCCAAGGAAGACTATTTCAATCCTCATTGGTCTTATGCAATGGAGCGAATCGCTATCCAACGCATTGCTGAAACCATGTCAGCAGAGATAAATCATATTCGCCCCAATGGCCCGTGGCCGTTTTCTTTGTATTACAAGGGGAAAAGCAACCACTTCTGAAGTTCTATCGTGGGGAGATAAAACTGCAACAGACGCAGTGGACCAGTGGGCCTCAGAGAAACAAGGCTGGGTTGATCAAGACCCTGACGCCGTAACAGGACATTACACTTTCCTCATCAATCCACTCATGCGTTCTTATGGTTTTGCAGGAGCAAACCAGTGGCGTTGGTCCGGAGAAGGTAGTAAAAAACTGGATTCTGATGAAAATGCAACGAACTGGTCTGGTGATTTGAAGTTCACCCTTCCAATGGATGGTAAGCACTTCCAAGACGTTTCTGTTAAGAATCCGATTAACCTGAAAATCGGTGCTACTGAAACAATTTCAATGAATGAAGTATACCCTGGCGGCACATATGATGATGACACGCCGCTCACCTACATTACTTCACTCAAGAGTGCGGATGAGAATGTTGCAACAGTTAACGGTAATTCCATCGTCGGAGTCAACCCAGGTACTACAACTGTCACCATTACCTCTGGCGATCAATCTCGAGACGTCACAGTGAACGTCTTCGAAGCATCCATCACCGCTGTTGATAATCCTCAGCAAATGACTGTTGCTTCCGGTACCACCCAGCTTGACCTGCCGAAGACGGTTCACGCCACCTTCGACAACGGCACCTCTCGCGATGTTGCCGTCACCTGGGCAGATCTCTCCGCTGAACAGAAGGGTATTCTTGCCTCCCGCAAGGGCGGTGTTATCACCCTCAACGGCACCGTTGCCGGCTGGGACAAGCCAGTCACCCTGACCATCAACGTCACGCCAGCAACCGTCGCAAGCGTTGAACTCTCCCCAGCAGACACCGACGTCACCACCCCATCCGGCACTGCGCCAGCACTCGCCAAGACGGGTAAGGTCACCTGGTCCAACGGCGACACCACACAAGAACCAATCACCGTCGCATCCGGCACCAACCCGAACGGCCAACTGCCAAGCGAAGTGAAGGTGGTCTACTCTGACGACGAAGAAGGCACTGCCAAGGTCGTGTGGAACACCCTGTGCAAGGACCAGTACAGCGCTCGCGAAGGTGGCACCTTCACCGTCACCGGTTCTGTTGAAGGTACCCAGCTGCCAGCAACCCAAACCATCAAGGTCACCCCAGCAACGCTCGACACTGTCGACGCTCCATCAGACCTCACCGTGGTTGTGGACACTCAAGCCAAGCTGCCAGAAACCCTCACCGACCACTACAGCAATAGCGATGAAGCAGCCGTCCCCGTCACTTGGGATAGCAGCACCCTCGACACTCACACTGTTGGTGACTACACGCTCTCCGGCACGGTAGACGGCTACTCCAAGCCAGTCTCCCTCACCGTTCACGTCGTCGATGCCAAGATTATCAGCGTCGAAGAGCCAACCCCTCTCACCGTTCCATCTGGCACGAAGAAGGGCGAGCTGACGCTCCCACAAACCGTGGTTGCCCACTTCGACAACGGCACCAGCACTGACGTTGCTGTCACCTGGTCCGAACTGACCGACGCCGACCTGCAAACCCTGGCTTCCCGCCAAGGTGGCACCATCACCCTGCGTGGTAGCGTCACCGGTAAGGCTCCAGCCAGCCTGAACAACCTGTTCGTCATGCTCGCAGCCGTCGCACCAAGCGATGTCACGCTCACCATCAACGTTGAGCCAGCCACCGTCACCGGCGCAAGTGTCGAGCCAACCACCGTGACCACCAAGGCACAGACAGCCCCACAGCTGCCAGAAAACGCCACCGTCACCTGGTCCAATGGCGACACCACGCAAGAGCCAGTCACCTGGGATGAAGTAAACCCTGAAGATTACCAGAACCCTGACGGCAACAGCTTCCAAGTTTCCGGAACCGTTGCAGGCCAGAAGGTTAGCGTAACCGTCAACGTCACGCCACTGGAAATCACCTCCATCACCCTGACCAAGGACACTGCGGAAATCGAACAAGGCGCAGGCTTCGAAATGCCAAACGCCATCGTCACCTACGAGAACGGTTCCACCACAGTTCTGCACCCACGTTGGGAAGATAAGAGCTCCAGTGAAATCCACAACCCAGGCTCCTACGTGTACAACGGCACCGTCACTGTTCGCGGTGAAGAAAAGCCAGTCAGCTTCACCCTCGTCGTGAAGGAAAAGGCTAAGGAAGAGCCAGGCAAGGATGAGAACAAGCCAGGTGAGAAGGATAACGAAGGTGGCAAGAAGCCTTCGAAGCCAGCTGAGCCAGCAAAGTCACAAGCAGACGGCAAGAAGGCTTCCCCCCAAGCCGCGTGCCCTGGCTTCCACCGGCGCTAACGCCAGCATCATCCTGCTCGTTGCTCTTACTGCCCTCACTGCAGGTGCAGCACTGCGCATGAGCACGCGCAAGCACTGATAACTGACTAGCTCCCCACCGTTTCCGCTCACCAGCGGAAACAACAAGAGGCGGTGATGACCATCCGGTCATCACCGCCTCTTCGTATCTGCACTTATCGATTCAGCAACAACATCATTCAATCAGCATCAGCGATATCAGTCGCAGTACTGTTCTCAATCACACCAGAGTCATAACAGTATCATTCAGAATCAGCGGCTGCGTCAGCATCATCACCAGCGAGCGGCTCGCAATGCGAAAGATCACTCAAAATCTGCCAATCATAAATACGCTGCATCGCACGACCAACCGACTGGCCAGCAGCACTCTCTGCCTGCTCAACAGCATGCCAGCCATCCAAATTACCCGGCTGCAAACCCTGCGAAATCAAATAATCACTCAACAACTCATCCGAAACAGCTGCTCGGCCTTTATCTGCGCGCTGGGAAAGGTCCTCCAAGAGTGCAGCAACCGTCTGCTTCGCATCCGACTTAGTAGAGCCAATCAAGCCCACCGGGCCGCGCTTAGCCCAGCCGGTGACGTACTCACGCTCAACCGGTGTGCCCTCGTCGGAAAGCACACGACCTGCTGCGTTGGTAATCACAAAGTGTTCGTCGTCGTAAGGGGCACCTTCGACTTGCGTTGGACGGTAGCCGATAGCCGAATAGATGGCCTGAACAGGCAGGGTTTCGGTGTGCTCGGTTGGCTGAGCAGTGCCGTCGGCGTCGACTTTCATACGCCTGATTTTCAGGCCTGTCACCGTGCCATTGTCGTTGAGAACTTCCTCCGGGTTGGAGAAGAAGTGGAGGATGAGCTCGCGCTCAGGTGCGGAAGTAGCAGATGCGCCTGCAGAGGATGCGCTAGAAGTGTCGGCGGCATTGGCTGCGGAAGCCACGGAATCGGAAGCAGCAGAAGCCGCGGAAGTGGCTTCGACGAAAACATCGCGCATATGTATCAGCTCGCCGAGCATTTGCGCCTTATCATGGTCCTGATAAGCGCGAGCAGTGGTAATCTCGTCCAGTTCAAAGTCGGCAGGGTCGAGGACGATGCGCACATTGGCGAGCTTTTGCAACTCGCGCAGTTCCTTGACGCCAAATTTAGCTTGGGCCGGGCCGCGACGAACCAGAAGGTGCAGGCGGCGCAGCTGAGAAGCACGGAAATTGTCGATCACATGCTCGGAGGCGTCCGTGGAAACGAGAGCCTCAGGATCGCGCAACAGCATGCGGGTGACGTCCAAAGCCACGTTGCCGCCACCGATAACAGCGACGTCGTGAGCGGAAAGGTCCCAGTCGGTGGAAGGGTCCTGATAATCAGGGGTCGGCTGTTTGGCTGGGAAGCCGTTGTACCAGCGAACAAAGTCAGCAGCGCCGTGCACACCGAGAGATTGAGCCCCAGGAATGGTGAGCTCGCGGTCCAAAGTGGCGCCGGTTGCGAAAACGAGAACGTCTTCATGCTGCAAAATATGCTCGACGCTGACATCCTCGCCCACGCTTACGCCCGTCAGCAGGTGCATGTGAGGGTTGGACGCGGCTTTATCGAGAGCGCCGACGATCATGCGCACGAAAGGGTGGTCGGGAGCTACGCCGTAGCGCACCAAACCATAGGGCACCGGCAGCTTTTCTACGATGTCGATGCGAGCCTGAGTGCCCAAGCCCAGAGCCTCGCCCTTAGCGGCGAGCTCGCGCAGAAGAATGTCGGAAAAATAAATGCCGGCAGGGCCAGCGCCCACCACGCCGACGCGCAGTGGACGCTGAGTTGCCAGAGAAGCTGGCTGGCCAGCTGGCTGCTCGGGTGCAGCTGTTGCGTTCGTCTCGTTCTCGTTAGTCGTCATAAGCTCCAGACTAGCGAGGAGCGCGAATCGCACGCGCTAAGAGTGAAAGCGCGTGGGCGGGCGCAGCCTCAGTCGATAGGGTCGAAGCGCAGCCACACGCAACCATGAGCTGGCATAGTCACAGAGAGCAGACGACCATCGAGCTTAGCCTCGCCAGAAGTGCCCGACCATAGGTCAGTCACCTTCCACTTCGTCAGGTCAAAGCCGAGCTGATAATCTTCCAGGCCAACAATGGCGGCAATGTCGACGCGCTGCTGGCACTGGGTGGGGCCAGTCCAGAAGCAGGCGGCATAGTAAGAGCCGCGCTCGGTGGTGAGGGCGGAATTTTCGCCGCAAGAGCACGCTTCACCGCTACCACAGGAGCACTTCTCCCCCTTCTCGCAGGAGCAGGAAGACGGCGCAGCGCCCGTAGCGTCAGCAGCCCAGACAATGAACTCACCTTCCGGCACGGAAGCGCCATCCCACTTGTTGAACTTGTTCTCCTGATCGTAAATTTCACGCAGAACCTCGCGATTATGCATCGAATTGGCTTCCACCTCGAGCAGCCACGGGTTCTTGAGCAGGTCGATGGTCTCAGCAGGAGAGGTTGGCAGGTCGCCGCCCATCATCAGTGGAGAGTGCGACATAGCCCACAAGGTCAACAGCGTGCGCTGCTCGGCAGGCATGAGGTTCGACATGTGCCCGCCTTGCTTGTCATTGACGGTGAGGTGGCCCAGAGGCAGCATGTCGGCGTCGGCCCAATGACCAGGCGTTTGCAAAGGAGCCCAGCGTGCCATGCGGGAGAACTGGTTGTAAACGTCACGCCAGCGGTCCCACAGGTCGTCGGAAATACGCCACATCTGAGCGTTGCGACGCAAGAAGTCGATGTTCGTGGTGGCAACTTGCGTGCCTGGGGAGAGCGAGAGGCTGATCTCGCGGTGGTATTTGCGTTCGGCGATGCGGATTGCTTGCGAGTAGGCTTCGATTTCTGCTGGGTAGAACGGCGCTTGCATGTCGTCGACCTTCAAGAAGTCAATTCCCCAGGAGGCGTAGAGATCGAGTTGAGCGTTGTACCACGCTTGTGCGCCAGGGTGCGCTTGGTTTAAGCCGTAGTTGTCGTTATTCCAGTGGCAGGCATGCTCGAGGTCCATGTCGGCAACGTCGCGTGCTGTCCATTGCGTTCCCTCAACAGGGCAGTTTTCACGCACTGCTTGGCGTGGGATTCCGCGCATGACGTGGAAGCCGAATTTCAAACCTAGTTCGTGTACTTTTTCAGCAATATGCGTGAAACCGGAGCCATCGGCTGCGGAGGGGAAACGCACAGGGTCTGGCAGCAGGCGGCCGTACTTGTCGAGGCAGAAGGTGGCGCCTTGCGCTGCGTCATTGTAGGCTTCTGATTTTGCTTGAGGGTCAAACCAGCTGGCGTCGACGACGATGGTATCCCAGCCGAATTGCTTGAGATTATCACTCATAAAACGTGCGTTCGCGAGAACGTCTTCTTCTGCGATAGTCGTCATGTAGGAATCCCAAGAATTCCAGCCCATCGGTGGGCGAAGTGCTTTCATGCTTTCTCCTTCGAAAGTGCAGGTCGGTGAAGGTGAGGCTCGTCTGGTCGCAGATTACCAGAACTCAACCTTCCCTCGCCTTCTAGTTTAGGAGAAAGCAACTATTGAAACGATTCAGCATGTCGCGCGATGAGAGGCATGCTGACAGTCGCGCACGGGCAATTATTGCGCTAAACCTCAGTACACGCGCCTCTTCGCCACCCATCGAGACTGGCCATTATTGATCATCATTGAGCGCAGGCGTGGCAACATGTGGCATACCCGCCGCAATCGGGTTCACTACGCTCTCCTCATGCTTCCAACTGCGCACCGGCTTGCGCAGGTTCCACGGCTTGCCGTAGTAACGGCGAATATGGTGGCCGAGCACGTAACGGCGGTGGAAGATCAGCAGGAGAATCCACAAGGCGAGGATGGTGGCCGCCGTGTACATGATGATCTCATCCACACTCGGGCTCAGAGCTGGCGCTGCCGTGTACAGAGGCCATTTCGTCCTCTCCCCCGTTACCAGCAGGCGATGCGTGTTAATACCATACGGCGTGCAGGTGAGCAAGGTGACAAGATCCTTACCCGGCTTGATGCGCAGAACCTTGGTGTTGGTCGGCAGCACCACTTCAATCCATTTAACCTTGTAGGCGAGCGTCTCACCAGCGACGGTCACGAAGAAGAGGTCGCCTTTGCGAAGGTCAGGAAGGTTGGTAAACAGCGTTTTTCCTGGCAAACCAGAGTGACCGGTAATGACGGCTCGCGTGTTCTTACCACCAACAGGGAAAGAGGTGCCTGGTAGGTGGCCGAGGCCGTTTTCCAGCTGATCTTGGTCAGCACCGTGGTGGATTGGCAGTTTCACCGAAATCTTAGGGATGGTGAGTACTGCCATAGTGTCGCCTGGGGCGTTGAGAATGTGATGGTATTCCTTATCGTCGTTGCCGTTGAAGCTTCCCGGCTTATTGGTGAATGGGTCGACGATGGCGCCGATAGCTCGTGGGTTTTCGAAAAGCCTTTTGTTGTAGTCGCGCGCAGCTTGGAGAAGGGCGTTTTTCTGGGCTTTAGAGTAGTTTCTGGCGATCTCCTCATCGCGGGCTGCGATGGCTTTATTTTGCGAATCGTTATGGTATTCGCGGCCGATGTACACGGTAGCGATGGTAATAGCGGAGCCGATGAGCAGCACGGCGATGGCGACCATGATGCGATACACTACCATCCAGGCGTTTGCACGTTTCGCCTGTCGAATCGCCTTTTCGCTGGCTTCTTGGTCTTTCTGGCCTTGAATCACCAGCGCGTCGGCGAAGCTTGGTTGTGCCATCGCTTCTCCCCTATCATTGTTTCTCTCTGGGGTATAAATTACTCGCCGCTTCTGAAAATTCTCTGAGGGGCTCAAGATTATCAGCTCGACGCAAACAAAATGGCCATACCTCTTGCGAGGTATGGCCATTTCTATGAACTACTCAGCTCCTGTTGAAGCAACGAGGAACTTGTTCAGTTCACTGTAGCTCAGCGAAGTTCAGCGTTCTTACGAGCCTTGCGTGCGCCGAGAGCAACAGCAGAGCCAGCACCGAGCAGAACAGCGACGAGGAGTAGGAGTGCGATAGCACCGGTACCACCAGTTGCTGGGAGCTCAGTCAGGGACTTAATGTTCTTGACGGTTGCGCGGGTGGTGCCATCCTGCAGATCGACGTAAGAAACACCGGGTTTACTACCGGGTTTGTCGTCGGAGACAGCAACCACGAGGCCGTTGCTGGAAGTACCAGCTGTAACAACGGTCTTTGCCTTGGTCATATCAACGGTGCCATCCTTTTCTGCATCTGGTGCAGAGAGGGTGACATTAGCGACGACTGGAACGCCCATTGGGGAAAGCATGTAGCCTTCTGGGGCGGCAACCTCTTCGAGGCTGTAGGTGCCGTAGTCGAGACCAGAAATGCTCAACTCACCCTCGGTTCCAGCAGTGGTGAACTGGGTTGCGTCTTCCTTGCTGGAAGCCTTGGACCAAGCCTTAGTGGTTGAATCCTGCTTGAGGTAGTCGTCGCCCTGCTTGACAACGAACTTTGCACCTTGCAGAGCATTGCCATTGAGGTCCACCTTCTTCAAAGCGATGGTGTAGTTGTAAACCTTAGAGGTTTCGCCGCCGTCATCCTTGGTTGGGGTGCCGTTGCCATCGTAGTCGTACACCGTCTTGGTGAAGGAGTTGTCTGCGACCTTGTCAGTGCCGGTTGCCTTGAGAACAGCCTGCTTATAGGTGATGGTGACAACCTTGCCAGCATACTTGGTAACGAAGTCGGAAGCAGAAGCGATCTTGGTGCCATCTTCGTTCATGTGGCCGGTAATGGTTGGCTTCTCCGGCTCGCCACTGAAAGTGGTGTCCTTTGGCTGAACGGTGAAGGTGCCAGTACCCTGGGTAACGGTCAGTTCGCTGGAAACGTCAGAGCCATCAACGGTGATAGCCATTTCAGTTGGATCGCCGAGGAGCTTGTAAGTATCGATGACCTTGAAGGTTGCCTGAGACTTTGGATTAGGAACGGTGAAGGTGAGCTTGAAGTCTGCGGTATCACCGATCTTCAAAGTACGGTTCTGAGTGTAGGCAGAATCAGACTTCTCAGAATCAGACTTCACGGTCTTCTTCATGTTGTTATCGGAACGATTGCCGCTCTCAGCCTTGAGATCAGCCTGACCAAGAGTCATCGTGCCGAGCTTGGTGTAGGTCTTTCCCCCGCTGACAATGGTAGATGGAACCAGAGTTGGAGCAATGGTCACATCGCTGGTCTTATCGCCGGGATTAGGATCAGTCTTGATGAGGTAGTAGCCATTAGCCAAGTTGGAGAAGGTTACCTTGGTTGCAGTTGCACCAGTGGAAGAGATGGGGGAACCAAGGTTGGGGGACTTTGCAAGAGCAGATGCGATACGAGCGATCTTTGCCTGATCAGTGCTCTTGAGAGCCAAGAAGGTGGCTTCTGGGGTACTGCCGGGAGCAACGGTAACGCCTTCAGCAGTCAATGCAGCCTTGAGGTCTGCAGTAAGTGCAGAGGAAACTGGGCTTGATGCGACAGAAGTCAGAGTGTCGTCAGAACCGGCCTGTGGTTGGCCAGTGAGATATATCAATGGATAAGCAACGAAAGTGGTCTTCGTGAGATCAACGTTGCTGTTCGTATTCAGCTCAATAGTCGCAGTACCAGTTGGGGTTTCAGCATAAGCAGTGGCGCCCATGCCGAGGCCTGCAGCCAGTGTCGCAACAGCTGTGAACAGTGCAGCTGCGATCTTAGATGCCTTGCGCATAATCATTCCTTCTCACTTCTCTCGCTCTGTAAACAGAGAAAGATGTTTCACAGACAGCAAGAAGCCTTGGTCAGGGAATTTCTCTTCTCTCCTTAACAGGCGACTCTCCGCCATATATTACGTCTCCTAGTATACGCAAGAAAAGACAAAATGCCCAAATCTTAGACACGAAATCGTCAATAATTCAACTTTTTTTCTGAGCGATGGCCGTATTTTCGAGCAGTATTTTTTATTCTTCCATTCAGAAGCGCTTCACCGTACCACCTTCCCAATAGTGAGCTAATACTCACTTACAGCAACACTCAGTTGACTCAACGCGAGCCTACTCTAACGATCAGCCCTCACAACACTCAGCCCTGAACGCGTTCTCACGCAACTTCGAAAGTGCAGAGTTTGCGCACCACCAACCCCAGATTTCTTTCTCTCTCGTACAATATACAAAGACTAAAGGAGGTTAGCATGCAGCACACGACCGCTGATACAACAGCAGAGCTCACAGAACAGGAATATGTTCCCAGTTACGGCTCTACTGACGGCGAACCTCCCCTCGTCAGCGTGATAATCCCGGTGTATAACGTCGAAAAATTCCTCGACGCAAACCTGACCTCAGTGACACAGCAGACGTATCGCCGCCTGGAAATCTTGGTAGTTGATGACGGCTCCCCTGACAACTCCGGCCAGATTGCCGACGACTGGGCCACCAAAGACCATCGCATTCGCGTCATTCACCAAAAAAATAAAGGATTATCAGGAGCGAGAAACACCGGTCTCGCCCAAGCAAAAGGCGACTACATTCTCTTCGTTGACTCGGACGACACCATCGAGCCGAACCTCGTGCGCTCCTGCCTGGCTCATATGCGCCGAGGACGCCGCAACATCGTGATGTACCAGTTCGACACGATGAGCGAGGACGGAACCTTCGTCAAATCGCGCTACGTGCACAACCGCTACAGCAAACGCAAAGTGCTGACCCCCGAGGAAGCTATTCGCGACCAGATTGCCGGCAAAATCGGCGGCTACGCCTGGAGCTTTATGGCACCAACCAGCATCTATCGCGAAAACAACATCACCTTCCCCGAAGGGCGCTCAATGGAAGACCTCGCCCGAATCTGCCAGATTTTCGGCGGCTCGGACGTCGTCATCCGCCTGCCATTCGTGCTCTACCATTACCGTTTGCGCGCGAACTCCATTATGGGAACGGCAAGCCTCGCCTTCTTCAAAGAGTGGAAACTCGCGACGCAAGACCGCGAAGCCTACGTGCTCTCCCGCTTCCCGCAACTGAGAAGCTACATTCTCAAGCAGAAAATTGAGTTCCTCTCGACGGTGGACTACGAGTCCCTCCTGCAAACCATCGTTTTCCGCTTGAACCTCGACCCTGAGTCAACGCGAGAGCGCAAGGAAACCGTCAAGGCGCTGTTCAACGAAGGCGAATCCGACGAGTTTAAGGCAATGCAAGCCGAATACCTCGCCACAAAAGAAGCCGAGCGCGCGCAGAGAGCGGAGCAAAGGGCTGCCGCAAGCAAGAGGCGAGCACGCCAAAAGGCTATTCGCAAGGCCAAGGCGAAGAAAGAGTCGCTGGAAACCCTGGAAAAGCAGGTGAAGCGCAGCGCGCTGAAGAACGCTGAAAAGAGCGCAATTCGCCGCCACAACCAGCACAAGCGCGTCCAGTCAGTGGTGAAGCAAGCGCAAAGCGCTGTCAAACAGGCGCAAACGGCTGTCGAAAAGGCGCAGAAAGAGTTGGAAAAAGCCACGCAGGCGCGCACGGTGGCGCAAATCCGCGTGGCCCAGAAGCAGGCGCAGGAGATGGAGAAGCGCTGATAATCTTGCGAAATGCAGGGAGATTACCAGCGCCTCAAATTCATCAGTCGTCGCCGAGAACTACGTGCAGGCCGCCCACCAGCGAGCTGACCACGTTATACAAGAAGGCACACACCACGGCGATAATCACGATCAACACCAGCTCGAAAATGGCGAAGATTGTCACCGCGCTCACCACCTGGCCCATGCTCAGAATGGCGGAAACGTTGAAGCCCGTCTTGCCTGTCAGGCCGGTGGAGTTCACCAGGCTACTCACCTTATCGAACACGCCGATGGCGTCGAGCATCCACCACAGAATGGTGGCGCACACCACCTGAATGATGCCGTTGGCGATGCCCAGCATGAAGGAGACCTTCGCCACCGACCATGGGTCAAACTTGACGATGGACAGGCGCATGCGGCGAGCCTTCGGGACGCGCACGCGACGAGGCTTGCGACGGTTAGAAACGATCTCAGGCTGGTCGACAGCAGAGCGGGAGCGACCAGAAGCTGCAGCTGCACCGGCTGCCGCGGCGCCTGCGGTGGCGGTAGCAACAGAAGCGGCAGAACCCATAGCCGTGCGATGGCCAGCAACGCCCGAAGTGCCAGAAGCTGCACCAGAAGCCGAGCCAGCAGCTGCACCGTCACCAGCGCCATGAGCACCAGCCTGCGCGCTCTCAGCCTCTTCAGAGGAGAGGAACTCGCTCAAGCCCGTACCCGCAGGAGCTTCAGAATCGGTAGCATCCTCAGAGCCCTCAGAGCCAGAAACGCTGTCAGAAGCAGCACCAGTACCATCAGAAGCCTGAGAAGAAGCCGAATTGCGGCGAGCTTGCTCCACCTGTTGAGCCACCGACTCGCGAATCTGCTGCTCGGAGAGGCCTGAAATGCTCTCCATATTGTCTTCTTCAGCCTCGTTGAGGGCGTCACTCAAGCTTTCCGGAGCCTGGGTAGAAGGCTGGCTGACTTGTGCCGGCTGGCTGAAAAGATCGTTCTGATCAGGCATAATCTCTCCTTGGCAAGGTAGGGCAAGTGGGCCGTACCTCGAGCAGTTGCAGCCTTCTGAGGTTGCTCGCAGTTTTCTTTCTGCCTTGAGATTATCAAAAACGGGGGATTGCTGCGCTTTTTATTGCAAGCTCATCACACAAAATCTGGGATGAAGCGCACTGATAATCTTGAGAAACGAGCGAGCTTTCAACGGTGAGGCCTGACCGTTAGTATAAGAGTGTGCTTGTTCTTGCGTTACAGGAGACGTGAGAGCGGTAAAAGTGACGCGCTTTTGCAAAGGGGCGAAGTGTACCTTGCAGGCTGCGCTAAGTTAACTGAAAGCTTGAACAAGTGAGATAAGAAGGGCTGAACTGTGACTTCGACCAGTGTAGATCGCACAGGAAAGTATGAGCTGGACACGCAGGCGAACCGCGTATTCATGACGACGCAAGCCAGCAATCTGTTGAATTTTGGTAGGGGAGTGGCGAACCCGTGGGGTGGTGCTGGTTGGCTGGATGATTTCGGCCGGCTTGACCCGAGCGAGGGCGTGCAAACCTGGATTAGCTGCCGTATGGCTCACGTGTACTCTATCGGCACGCTGCTGGGCTTCCCGGGTAGCGAAAAGATTGTGGACACCATGGTTTCCGGACTGCGCGGCATGCTGCATGATAAGGAGCATGGCGGCTGGTACCCATCGTTGACGTTGAGAAGCGATGGATCGCTGGACCATGGCACGGAGAAGTTGTGCTACACGCACGCTTTCGTCATGCTGGCTGCTACTTCGGCACTGCTCGCCGGCCGCCCCGGTGCCAAGCGCCTGCTGGAGGATGCGATTGAAACCTATGATCGCTTCTTCTGGGATGAAGATGAGGGCTTGGCCGTGGACACGTGGAACACGGAGATGACCGAGCTGGATGGCTACCGTGGTGTGAACGCTAATATGCATTCGACCGAAGCTTTCCTCGCTATTGCTGATGTGACCGGCGATGAGAGCTTCCGCGAGCGTGCTGGGCGTATCGTCACACATGTGGTGGAGTGGGCGAAGGCCAATAATTGGCGTATTCCGGAGCATTTCGATGAGAATTGGACGCCGCTGCTCGACTACAACGCCGATAAGAAGGATGACCAGTTCAAGCCTTATGGTGCAACGCCTGGCCATGGCATTGAGTGGAGCCGTCTGATTACCCAGTGGGCGATTTCTACGTATGGTTGGGATGCTCAGCATCATCGCGTTTCTGCTAAGGCTCAGCCCTATGTTGATGCGGCTCAGCATTTGTTTGAGCGCGCGGTTCGTGACGCTTGGCAGGCTGATGGTGAGCCTGGTTTGGTGTATACGACCGATTGGCAGGGTCGCCCGATTGTTCACGACCGCATGCATTGGACTGTTGCGGAGGGCATTAACGCTGCTGCAACGCTCTACCAAGTGACGGGTCGTGACTTCTTCCGCAGTTGGTACGCCACTTTTGTGCGTTATGTTGATGAGCATTTGGCTGATCACGTCAACGGCTCGTGGTGGCATCAGCTCGATGAGCATAATCAGGTTTTGCGCACGGTCTGGCCAGGTAAGTCTGACTTGTACCACGCTTTCCAGTCGACGCTCATCCCGTTTAATGACCCTGCTCTGAGCATCACTCCTGCTGTTGCTCGCGGCTAGTTTGGCTTGAGTATGGCTTGAGATTATCACCGCGCTCACTCACCTGCCGTTGTGATGCAGCTGCGGATGAAAAAGGGGCCGCCGATCAGTTTCCTGACCGACGGCCCTTCTGCGTTTGAGCGCTATATTCTCAGAACATCAGGCTTGAGCAGCTTCGACGTTCTCAGCGGTGGCGTCGTTCTCGCCGTCGCTGTTCTCAGCGTTGCTCTCGCCGCTACCCTCGGCGGCAGCGTTGCCCTCAGCACTGTTCTCGTCAGTGTCGTCATCGCCCGTCTCATCGGTAGTGGCAATCTCAACAATTTCGTCGTCAGAACCGGTGTCAGCAATGGTGACGCCTTGGGTGGTGCGGCCCGTGCGGTTGATTTCGTTGACTGCGAAGCGAATCACCTTGCCAGAGTGCATGATGGCCAGAATCTCATCGCCTTCGGAGACGACGAGAGCACCGACCAGAGCACCACGCTCTTCCACCATTTCCAGCGCCTTGATGCCGTAGCCGTTGCGGCCTTGCACGCGGTAGTCAGCCAGTGGGGAGCGCTTGCCGAAGCCCTTAGCCGTGACGACGAGAAGATCCTTATCGGAATCTTCTGGCACGACATCCATGCTCAGCAGCTGGTCGTCATCGCGGAAGCGCATACCCATCACGCCCGCAGCCGAACGGCCCATCGGTCGCAGCTGCTCGTTGTTGGCCTGGAAGCGCACGGACATGCCGGCCTTGGACACGAGGATCACGTCGTCGGCTTCGTTGCACAGGCTTGCGCCGACTACTTCGTCGCCTTCGTTAAGGTTGATGGCGATGAGGCCACCTTGGCGAGGCGAGTCGTATTCGGAGAGCAGGGTCTTCTTCACACGGCCGTTGCGCGTGGCGAGCACGAGGTACTTGGCGTCTTCGTAGCTGCGAAGGCTCAGCATTCTTTGAATGTGTTCTCCTGGCTGGAAGCTCAAAAGATTAGCAACATGCTGACCCTTAGAGTCGCGAGAGCCTTGTGGAGCTTCGTACGCCTTGATGCGGTAGACGCGGCCGAGGTTAGTGAAGAAGAGCAGCCAGTCGTGGGTGGATGCGGTGAGGAAGTGGTCCACCACGTCACCACCACGCAGGCGAGTGCCCTTAATGCCCTTGCCACCGCGATGCTGGGAGCGGTAATCGTCAGCGCGCGTGGACTTCAAGTAGCCATCGCGGGTGACGGTCACCACGACGTTGCGGTCGGCGATGAGGTCTTCGTCGCTCATATCGCCGGAGAACGGCACGATTGCGGTGCGGCGTTCGTCGCCGTACTTTTCGACGATGCCATCGAGCTCTTCACCCACGATGTGACGCTGACGCTCCGGGTGAGCGAGAATATCGGCATAGTCTTCGATCTTTGCCATGAGCTCTTCATGCTCATCAACGATCTTTTGACGTTCCAAAGCTGCCAAGCGGCGCAGCTGCATGGCCAGAATGGCGTCTGCTTGGACGGTGTCGACGTCGAGCAGGTCCATAAGGCCGGTGCGGGCGAGCTCAACCGTCTTGGAGGAGCGGATGAGGTGGATGACCTCATCGATCATGTCAATGGCCTTCAAATAGCCCTGCAAAATGTGGTCGCGCTCTTCCGCTTCACGCTTGAGGAAGGCGGTGCGACGGTTGACCACTTCCAGCTGGTGGGAGATCCAGTGGGAGACGAAGCCGTCGAGGCTGAGCGTGCGTGGCACTCCGTTGACCAGGGCGAGCATGTTGGCGCCGAAGGTGGTTTGCAAAGCGGTGTGCTTGTACAGGTTGTTGAGAACGATCTTCGGGATGGCGTCCTTCTTGAGCACGAGCACCAAGCGTTCGCCAGTTCGGCCGGAGGTTTCATCGCGCATGTCGGCGATGCCTTTGATCACACCGTCGCGAACAGCGTTGCGAATGGAGCTGACGAGGCGGTCTGGGTTCACCTGGTATGGCAGCTCGGTGATGACCAGGCACATGCGTCCGTTGATTTCTTCGGTGTTGACGACGGCTCGCATGGTGATGAGGCCACGGCCGGTGCGGTAAGCCTTTTCGATACCCTTATGGCCCAGAAGCGTTGCGCCTGTTGGGAAGTCTGGTCCCTTGATGATGCGAATAAGATTATCAAGCAGCTCTTCTCGGCTGGCATCAGGGTGGTCAAGTGCCCAATGAACGCCTTCGGCAACCTCGCGCAGGTTGTGCGGTGGGATGTTGGTTGCCATACCCACAGCGATGCCTGCAGAACCGTTGACCAGAAGGTTCGGGAAGCGTGCTGGCAGCACGGTTGGCTCTTGCGTCTTGCCATCGTAGTTTGGCACGAAGTCGACGGTGTCCTTGTCGATGTCGCGCACCATTTCCATGGCCAGAGGTGCCATGCGGCACTCGGTGTAACGCATTGCTGCTGCGCGGTCATCGCCCGGGGAGCCGAAGTTTCCTTGGCCGTCGACCAGGGTGTAGCGCATGGACCATGGCTGGGCCAAGCGCACCAAAGTGTCGTAAATAGCGGCGTCGCCGTGTGGGTGGTATTTACCCATCACGTCACCGACGACGCGGGAGCACTTGTTGAAGCCACGGTCAGGGCGGTAGCCGCCGTCGTACATGGCGTAGATGACGCGGCGGTGCACTGGTTTCAGACCATCGCGAACGTCTGGCAATGCGCGTTCGACGATGACGGAAATGGCGTATGCCAAGTAGGATTCGCGCATTTCTTGGTTGAGGTCGGTGCGTTGGACGCGAGAGCCGCCCATCAGGCCTTTGAAGCCTTCGTCGCCCAGGCCCAGCGAGTTGATGTTGCTGCCTTCTTGAGCGCCGTATTGGGCGTTCAATGCAGCGAGCTGCTCGTTGAGGCGCTCGTCATCGGTTTCACCGTTGTTTTCGCCGTTATCCGCGCCATCGTTTTCAGCGGCGGCATCGTTTTCAGCGGCGTCGCTGTTGGCGGCGTCGTTGAACTCGTTGGCGTCATTCTCGTCGCCGTTGCCGCCGTTGTTAGCGTTGTTCATCTCGTCATCGCCGGGAGTGCTGGTGTTTTCTTCGTCTGCCACAATCTGTCCTTTGTGTTAAAGCGTTGCGCTGTGTGAGTTAAGCGTTGCGGTGTTCGTGTGACGTTTAGGCGTCGATGAACTTGACGTTCTTGGCGTTGCGTTCGATGAACATACGGCGAGGGCCCACTTCGTCACCCATGAGCATGGAGAAGGTGGCATCGGCGCTTTCGACGTCTTCGATGTGCACCTGCTTCAAGATGCGGTGTTGCGGGTCCATGGTGGTTTCCCACAGCTCCTGGTAGGTCATCTCGCCCAAGCCCTTGTAACGCTGGATTCCTTCGCCCTTCGGCAACTGGCGTCCTTGTGCCAGGCCACGCTTCAAGGCCTCGTCGCGTTCAGCGTCGGTGTAGACGAAATCGTGTGCTCCCTTGCTCCACTTCAAGCGGTAGAGCGGTGGCATGGCCACGTAAATGTAGCCGGCGTCGATCATGCCGCGCATGTAGCGGAAGAAGAGGGTGAGGATGAGCGTGGCGATGTGAGCGCCGTCGACATCTGCATCTGCCATGATGATGATCTTGTGGTAGCGTGCCTTGCTGATGTCGAAGTCGTCGCCATAGCCTGCGCCGACTGCGGTGACGAGCGATTCGATGGTGTCGGATCGAAGCATGCGGTCGAAGCTGGCGCGCTCGGTGTTCAAGATTTTTCCGCGCAATGGCAGAATTGCCTGGGTCATAGGGTCACGTCCTTGGATGGCGGAGCCACCTGCAGAATCACCCTCGACGATAAACAATTCGCATTCGGCAGGATTATTGGACTGGCAATCTTTCAGCTTGTCTGGCATGCCAGCCGACTCGAACAGAGACTTACGCCTCGTCGATTCGCGAGCCTTCTTCGCGGCCAGGCGTGCGTGAGCGGCGTCAATAGCCTTTTCGACGATGCGCTTGGCGTCGGAGGGGTGCGAGTCGAACCAGTCGCCCAAACGGTCGGAAACGACGCGCTGGACGAAGGTTTTTGCCTCAGGATTACCAAGCTTCGTCTTGGTCTGGCCTTCAAACTGAGGGTTCGTGAGCTTGACGGAAAGAACAGCGACGATACCTTCACGAGTATCTTCGCCAGAGAGGTTGGACTCCTTCTCCTTGAGAATGTTCTTTTCGCGCGCATAACGGTTGATCAAGCTGGTCAGAGCCGTCTTGAAGCCTTCTTCATGCGAGCCACCTTCGGCGGTGGTAATCGTGTTGGCGAAGGTTCGCAAAGTTTCGCTGTAGCCGGCGGTCCATTGGATGGCGACGTCGGCGGAGATGCCGAGCTTGACGTCTTCTGCGGCGAAGTGAACGATTTCGTCTTCAATAGGGTTGGAGCGGCGAGAGTTCACCAGGTGCTTGACGTAGTCGGAAATACCGTCCTTGTACTGGTAGGAAACCTTGTTGTCCGATTCGCCGGTTTCGTCAGGCTGGTTAGCGGAATCTTCCGGCACGCGCAAGTCGGTCAGCGAGATGCGCAGACCCTTGTTGAGGAATGCGGTCTGCTGGAAGCGGGTGCGCAGGGTTTCAAAGTCGTATTCGGTAGTCTCAAAAATGGTCGGGTCAGCCCAGAAGGTGACGGATGTACCGGTGTCTTCCTCAGGGATTTGCTTGCCGCGGGCCAGTGGTGCTTGAGGCTTTTGGTCGATGTAGGTTTGCGTCCACTCGTAGCCTTGGCGGTGAACCACGATTTCCATGCGGTGGGAGAGTGCGTTCACCACGGAGATGCCGACGCCGTGAAGGCCACCGGAAACGGTGTAGCCGCCGCCACCGAACTTGCCGCCAGCGTGCAGCTTGGTCATCACCACTTCAACGCCGGAGCGGTTTTCGCCAGGAACCATGTCGACAGGAATACCGCGGCCGTCGTCGTCGACACGGATGCCGTTATCCGGCAGAATGGTGACTTCAATATGGCTGGCGTAGCCGGCGAGAGCCTCATCCACGGAGTTGTCGACGATCTCGTAGACCAGGTGGTGCAGGCCGCGTGGGCCGGTGGAACCGATGTACATGCCTGGGCGCAGGCGCACAGCTTCCAAGCCTTCCAACACCTTAAGGTCGGAAGCGCCGTAGTGGTCAGGAACTTGGTTGGAGTTGAGCTCGCCTTCTTGGAGGTCTTCGCTGGCGATCAATTCGTCGGCGTGAGCCAGCTCTTCAGCGCGGCTTTCTGCGCGCTTGACGGCTGCGGTGTGCTCGTCCAAATTCTCACTGTCGTCATTGTGGGAATCACCCAGAGAGCTTTCTCCACTCATAGCGAGGTTATCGGCGTCTTGCTCGGCACCGGTCTGGAGATTCTCGTCGCTCATGCGTATCCCTTCTGTTTCTTGTTCAGCCATACATCCGCTCAGCCGCCCGGAAATGGCAAAACGGCCGTCAAAGGCCCTACAGAGGCAAATAAAAAAACCGAAACCGTTTTTCAACGAGTTCCGGAACTCATAATTGCCGTCTTAAACCGATTCCAGGCCACCGATTTCGCGCGATGGCTATCTTTCTTTATTCTACCGCATGGCCTACCTCGCAAAACGCAAAAACCGGCCAAATTTCCAGCAGACCTCGGTTTATGTGCTCCTCTATGCTTCTGGCAAATTCTGGCGTCTACAGGCGCGTGGATTGCTTCTGAGCGAAATTGTGAAGAAGCAGAGACGTGAAGCACAAACTTCTCAGCCCCACATGTTGGTCAGCCCCACATACCAGGCTGATACGGCTGGCCAATGCCGTTACGCGGCTGATCACCACCATTACGCGGCTGACCCTTGATTTTGAGCTTCGAGCCTTCGGAATAGCCCACGCTCGAGCCATATTTTCCGCGGAAAGCTCGCCTTCTCGAGCTCACTCCGCGCACTTCAACAGTGACGTAAGTGATAGGGGAGAACCACTTTTTGAGTTTGCGGTTGATGTCAGGCGTCAGTTCCTGCCAGATTTGACTCCATGCAGGAGAATCCCCGCGTACAGTCAAAATTCCGCGGTCAAAGCTCACAAAGCTGGCGTGTGGGCCCATGTAATCGCCGAAAACGTCAATCCACTGTTCACGCAGTTGGGCGAGTTTCAAACCCACCTCCCACTGCGATTCTTGGGCCAAGTTCGTGGCCACATCGGTAAGCGTTCTCGGGTCACGGCCCTTTTTGCCGAAGTTTTCGCGCGCTTCTTCCGCTCTCTGCTCGCGCGCCCGTTGGGAGACGATTGCTTTGGCATAACGGCGGAAGGTTGCCCGCTCTAGGCGTGCCGGGTTGATGTTGTACTTGAGGTCAATCGGCTCGTCTGGCTCGACGGTATCGCTAGGCTTGATGAAGGACTTACTCACCGGTATCACCCGCTTCGTCATCCTCGTGAGCTTCATCAGCGCGGGCCTCACTACCGCGAGCCTCACCATCGCCAGTATCCTCAGTTTTCCCAGTCTGGCCACCGTCGCTCTGTGCTGCGCGCTGCTGGCTCAACTGCGCGGCCATCGCGGCCAGCTGCTCGTCAAGCTGCGATTTCTGCGCAAGCTTTTCTACATCGATGATGCGCGTGGTGGAATCGTCATGAAGTTCCGGGATATCCGAGCGGGCGGCGACGGTGATGAACACTTGGCCTTGTTCGCGCGCGAAGCGCAGGATGCGCAGTCGTCGTTCCTCATCCAGCTGGGCGAACACATCGTCGAGAATCAAAATCGGCTTCGAGCTCGTGCTCAAGCATTCAAATTGCGCCATTCTCAGGGCGAGCGCGAGCGTCCACATTTCGCCGTTGCTGGCATAGTCGCGGGCCGGTTCGCCGTCAAGAGTCACGCTCATATCGTCTCGTTGCGGGCCGATCAGCGAAATTCCGCGCGCCTGTTCTCCGGCAAGAAGCCGTTGGAAATGCTGGGCAATACTCTGCCTCATTTTCTCAAGATTATCAGCGCTCACCTCGAAATCAGGCGCTGCTGGCCACTCGGCTTCATTCGCACCGCCCAACACGTCCTCGACTTCAGCAAAAGAGGGCTGATAATCTAGGGCCGCGCTGGCAGAGGGGGAGGGGTCGTCGGAAAGTTGGCGGGCGATGCGGCTAAACGGGCCAGAAAGGCGGCGCACCACCTCGCGCCTGCGCACGGTCAGCGCAATTGAGGCGTTAATGAACTCCGAAGTCCAGGTTTCCAGCTGCGGGTAGAGAAGTTGGGCCATCTGAGGGTCGTCAACCTTGCCCAGTTGCTTGAGAACGGCGGCTCTTTGCCTGCCAATCTGTTGGAAACGTTGGTGCAGGTCGTAGTAGTCGGCGAAGAGCATGGTGGCCGTTTGGTCAATGAAAGCGCGCCGTGCCGCGGGGTCGCCCTGGACGGTGAGCTGGTCGCGTGGGGAGAAGACGACGGCTTTGAGCATGCCGGCGATGTCGCGAAAATAGCGCGAAGGGCCAGCATTGACGCGGCTTCTGATAGCTCCGCGTGTGGGGATGGTGGCTTCCAGCGTTGTGGTGCGCGGGCTCGTCGGTGGCTCACTCGTGCTGGTAATCTCAAGGTTTTCCTCAAGATTGACACGAACAGTAGCGTGCGTCGCTCCTCGAGCGATGAGCGTTCGCGAGGAATTGGTGCGGTGCGATGAGCCGGCCGCCACAAACTCGAGCGCCTCCACGATATTGGTTTTTCCAATACCATTGCGCCCCACGAGGACGTTGACCCTGGGGGCAAAATCAAGAACGACGCTCTCCCAGCTGCGGAAATGGTCGAGCGCGAGCCGGGAGACGTGGGAGGAATCAGTGGGCATGAGCATCAGAAGCGCATGGGCACCAGCAGGTAGCGGAAGGCCAGAGAAGCGGTGTCGTCGTCCATCTCCTGCTGACCGTTGAATTCGACGGCTTTCACCGAAGTTTGCATGCGGATGCGCACGTATGGCTCAGGAATAACAGAGAGGCCGTCCTTGAGGTAAGTCGGGTTGAAGGCGACGGTGATCGGCTCGCCCGTCAGGTTGCAGTTGAGCGACTCGTGAGCTTGAGATTCGTCGGCAGTACCTGCGGAAATGCTAACCTGGTTGTTCTCAAATTCCAAGCGAATGGCCGCGTTGTGCTCGGTGACGAGAGCGGCACGCGAAATGGCAGACATGAGTTCGCGTCGGTCGAGAACAGCTTCGATCGGGTATTCGTCAGCGAAGAGGCGGTCGACAGCAGGGAATTGACCTTCGGTGAGCTGAACGGTCATCACCTTGCCAGCGTTGTCGAAGCTGATGAGCTTGCCGCCTTCATCCATGCCTAAGGTGACGTTTTGTGCTGCGTCGACAGAGCGGACGACGGCACGCAGAATTTCGCCGCGCACGATGACGTCTGCTTGCACGTCTGAGCTTGCTGGAGACCAGGTGAAAGTGGTGCGAGACAGGCGGAAGCGGTCGGTAGAGGAGAGTGTGACGGTTTCGCCGTTGATCTGGATGTGAATGCCAGTGAGCACCGGGCGATTTTGATCGCGAGCGATGGAAACATTGGCCTGGTTAATAGCGTCAATAAAGGTTTTCCCGTCGACGCGGCCGATAGTTGTAGGCACGCTTGGCAGTTGTGGGTAATCCTCTTGCGGCATGAGCTGAAGCTGGAAGGAGGACTTACCGGAAGTGATGTGCAAACGCGTTCCGCTTGTTTCGAGGGACGCGTTCTCACCCGGAAGGTTGCGCGCGATGTCGGAGAGTAGCTTTCCGTGGACGATGACGATACCCGGTTCGTCAACCTGGGCGGCGATGACCAGGCGTGCGGATTGGTCGTAATCAAAGGTGGATAGTTGCAACTGGCCTTCACTGGCTTCGATCTTGATTCCTGCCAAAATTGGAGTGGTGGGGCGCGATGGGATGATTTGGGCGGCCCAGCTCACTGCTTCGGCAAAATCAGACGAATTGACTTCAATCTTCATCAGGTTCCTTCCGTATTCGTGCTGAGTTCTAGTCTAGCGTGGTCAGAGCGCAACATGGGGGCGGCGCGGCAAAAGGGCTGCTTTCCTTCCGTGCTTTAAAAACTTGTGTGGGGAGGAGTTTAACGCCAACGCGTCTGACACGTTTGCTTGAGCATCTATTACTATTCCTTACCAGAAAGATAAATAGTAGTAATAATAATTCACGTGGATTTTGTGGAAAAACGCGTTTTGCGTTGTTATTGCTGTCCTTCCCCGTGTTGAGAACTGTTCACAGATAGTGGATAAGTTGTGGAAAACTTCGAAGTTATCCACATCCTTGTTGCATGGCGCTGATTTTGGCCGATTTATCCACAGTTTTCCCCAATTTACCCACAGAGTTATCCACAGCTTTCTGCACGTTTTCCACAAGTAAATCCCATACCTGTGCATAACTTTGTGGATAACTTTGAGGCTTTCTTATGCAGCTGTATCTCTCCAAAACCGACGGGCTCATTGTTCTCTTTTCTCGCCACAATAAGGTGCACAACGGAGGTCAGCGCTTGCGCAACGGAGTGGCTAATCGCAGTAATCTCGTCGTTGCTCAAAAAATGATGATTTGAGCACATGGAACTTTCCCACACCCTCACCAGTTGCTGCACTAATTCGGCGTCTGGATGCTGTACTTGCTCAATACGCATGGCTTCTCCCGTCGTTTTCCCCTCATTTTCCACAATTATCCGAGATTGTCATTGCGCTTTACTCGTTGTCCGTCACTTTTCACTACTTTCGGTAGTTCTGTGCTTGCCAAAGGTTGTGGACTTGTGGGTAGGCAAGTGCATGACTCATCAACTGTGTGGTCAGCGAAGCTGGTGGCAGCCAGCGGCGATAAAAGGCGAAAAGAACGGAAAATCTAGTGATGATCGTACAGAATTACACTAGATGTTGATTTCACCACGTGAAATATCCACAAAGTTATGCACAGGTGTGCACAACCATGTGAAACTTATTCACAAAAAAGCACGATAAATGTTTCACAAGAAAGAGGAAATGTGCATAACTATGAGGCAAAATTTTGAAAACGCAGTGAAAATCGAGTATGAACGCGTTTTTCGTGAAACATAACAGTGTTTCACACCTCTAATTTCTCCACGTGAAACAATTTAGAGGCAAAAAACAATATAGAGGCAAAAGAAAAGGCCAGGCAAAAGCCTGGCCAGAACTGCGCGCAGGGCTACTGCTCCGTGTCGTTAGTCTTTTTGCCCTTCTGCTTGAGCTGGTTCGTCAGATCATTCACGTACTGGTACACTTCCATCTTCTGAGTCATCTCATTGGCAATCTTTTGGTATGCGTGGATCACAGTAGTGTGGTCGCGGCCACCAAAAATAGAGCCAATAGCCGTCAGTGAGAGGCCGGTCATCTCGCGGCACACGTACATGGCGATCTGGCGAGCCAAGGCAATGCGATGCGAGCGGCGGGAACTGACCAGGTCATCAAACTTCAAACCAAAAAAGTTGGCCGTGCGCGTGATGATATCGGTCGGAGTAACCACAACGTCTTGCACAAAGTAATCTTGCAAGGTTTGCTGCGCCAACTCCATCGTCACCTCTTGGTTGTTGAGCGTTGCCACAGCCAAAACGCGCGTCAAAGCGCCTTCCAGCTCGCGAATATTATCCGTGAACTGTTGGGCGATTAGCGCCAGAACATTGTCGCTAATCTGCTTCTCCGTTTTGGAATTGGCGAGCTTCATACGCAAAATAGCCACGCGAGTTTCCTGGTTCGGCGGCTGGAGGTCTGCCTGCAAGCCCATTTCGAAACGAGAAGTGAGGCGTTCCTCAAAGCCCTTCAATTCCTTGGGCATGACATCAGACGCAATGACAATCTGTTTGTTAGCCTGCTCCAAAGCGTTGAAAGTGTGGAAGAAAGCCTCCAACGTACCGATTTTGCCACCCAAGAACTGGATATCGTCGATCAGCAGCATGTCAACATTGCGGTACTTGTCGTTGAACTGGTTGACTGTGGAGTGCGAGCCTGAACCGGTTTTCACCGACTCGATGAACTCGTTCATGAACACTTCCGAGTTTACATAGCGCACGCGCATATCCGGGTAGAGCTGGAGCGTGTAATTGCCGATGGCGTTGAGCAAATGTGTTTTGCCCAGGCCGGAATCGCCCCAAATGAAGAGTGGATTATACGAGTTGCCCGGGGATTCGGATACGGCGAAAGCAGCAGCGTAGGCGAAGCGCGAGTTCTCGCCTGGCACGAAGTTTTCGAAAGAATCTTCCGAGTTCAGCTGGGTTTCGGGGTCGATCTTGGGGGCATGCTTGGCCTTCGGCTGAGTTGCGGTTGTACTTGTATTTGGCTGAGTTGTGTTTGCTTGCGTTACAGTCGGCTTTACTGCGCCTTGCGACTGCTGGGTTTGCTGAGGCTGTTGCGGCTGCTGAGTCTGAATGCGCTGGCCAGCAGCTTGAGAGCCAACGATAGCCTCAGTTACTGGGGTTACCGGAATCGAGTGTGCCGGTGCAGAAACTTGAGCCTGCTCCGAGGAGCTGAGCTGAGAGACCGGAGAAGCTACCGGCTCAATGCGGTCAGCAGAAAGGTCAGGGGAGAGCTCGTTGCGAGACAAGGTGACCGGCTGGTCAACGCGAGGGGTGACCTCATCCTCAACAGCGGAAAAATCAGGATGCTTCAGCGTTGCTGGGTCAGGAAGCAAATTGCGATACTCGTGCGCAGCCTTCTGCGTGCTTTCGCTGATGTAATTGGCTGGGTCTGGCAAAGTAGGCTGACGCTTGGAACGAGGCTGATTCCATGCAGGCTGTGGTGCCGGACGGTAAATATCAGGACGGTTTGTTGCGCTCGCCGGGGCAGGAGCCTGGTGAGAGGTGTCGTCGGAAGCGGAATGAGGGTCCATCACGCGGATGGCGTAGGTCATATCCTGGCCGGTCACCTCGTTGAGAGCACGAAGAACGGCTTGGTGCAGAGTGTCCTGAATGATGTTGCGCGTGTAGTTATTCGGTACGGACAGGACGATGATGCTGTCCATTGCCATCACGGGGTGGACGGAATGCTGAATAATGCTAGCTTCTCGCTGACCGAAGGAGGGGTCTGCTAGAAGAAGATCGCTGACACGAGACCAAATGCGTTGTGCCTCAGAGACAGTTTGGTCAGGCATATTCATCTCCCTCAGTTCGATGTGGATAACTATGCAAAAAGCATCTTCTATGTTATCCACAGTTTTGACCCTACAAAATAGGTGATTTGCACGACGTAGCAGCCTGTTTGTGAATCACAATCCTGTGATTATGGTAAAAAGCCCGCCATTCTGGGGCTGAACGCGTACGGGGTATGCCGAGCGAGAAGGAAGTTATCCACAGGTTTCTGCACAAGTGTGGATAACTCAGCATGTTATCCACAAACAACACACAGGTTTTCCACTCATAGAGGGAAGTTATCCACAAAAATCACAGGGTTATCCACAGGCAAGCGGCAGTTATCCACACAACAGGTGGCTCGGGGGAGGGAAAGTTATGCACAAAACTGATGCAAGATCTGCAGCATTGTCCAGTCCAAGTGCAGCTCTGACGCGTTATAAGGCTAAGGTGTGCGAACACTCGCCTCAGTGGAAGTTTGTGTACAGGTGGCTCAGAAAACGGCTGTGTCAGCGGAAAGCTGTGTCATTGAATTGCTGTGTCAGCGAAAGGGCGGGCAGACTGTCCGCTGTGGCGGAAGCAAGCTCAGTGGCTGTGAGAGGCAAGCAGACAGATAATGGGACTGATAATCTGAAGAAAACCATAAATATGGGAAAAGTTTCTGGTAAAATCTCGCATCTGTCTGCTTGAGCGTGTATTTTTGATTAACGTATGTCATTCGCACAGGCGGATGATAGAAGAACGAACTTGCTAGGAGCGCTGTTATGAAGAGGACTTTCCAGCCAAACAACCGTCGCCGTCACATGAAGCACGGTTTCCGTGAGCGCATGCGTACCCGTTCCGGTCGCGCACTCATCAACCGTCGTCGCGCAAAGGGCCGCAAGGTTCTTTCTGCCTGAGTCGGTCACCCAACACACAAAGTAAGGAATAGCGAAACAAACGAGGCGGAATATGCAAAGGCTTACGAACCACTCCGCTTTCGTTGGTGTTCTGCGAGTTCGTCGTCGTGTTGGTGCAGACGATATTGTCGTTCACTATGCCCTCCGCCCGGAGGGCATAATGCGTTCTGCACAAGAATTAGAGGCTGCGGGCGCGGGGCAGGCTGTGAGCGAGAGTGCGGCTGGAGTCTCGGGACAGGCTGGAGCTGAAGGGCAAGCGTCAGTTTCAGGCGACCAGCTGCACCATCTGGTAGTCAACCCAGGCGTCAACATCGACAAGCCCACCAACAGCGAAGCGCGCATGGGGCTTGCGGTATCCAAAGCGGTCGGGCATGCGGTGACCAGAAATCTCGTGAAGCGCAGGCTCAGGGCGATCGCGCGCGAATACGAAAGCCTGCTGCCGGCATACATCGACGTCGTCATCCGAGCAAAACCGAGTGCAGCAACAGCGAATTTCGCCGATCTCGAGCAGCAAGTGAAGCGTTGCTTTAGCAAGATCGCACAGCGAGTAGAAGCGGCGCAAGCGTCTGAGAAAGCGCAAGGCGCTGGCAAGCAGCAAGGCGGCGGCGCTGACCCGGCGCAAGCTTCCGCGGACTCGCAAGTGTCTGGCGAACATCACGCTTCCGACAAGGCTCAGCAGTGAGCGCAGACAGCAGCCAGAGCAACAGCGCAGACAGCAGCCAAAAAGGCCAGGGGAGAGGCGCGGCGAACGGTGCAAAGGAAACTCGCCGACCATCCCCACTTGCACGTGTAGTTCTGGGATTAGTGGGATGGTATCGCTCCACAATCTCACCGAAAAACCCAGGAAAGTGCAAGTATTACCCCACCTGCTCCACATATATGGTGATCGCCGTGAAGCGCTTCGGCGCAATTCGCGGCAGTTTATTAGGCACTCTTCGCCTTCTGCGCTGCCAACCATGGGTGGACGGGGGAATTGACGACGTTCCCCATCGCTTCTCCCTTTTCTACCGGTTTCGCTGGTCGAAAGCACACGAAGAAGCCACACTCGAGCCAATTGTGACGTTAGAAGAGCAGCTGAAGTGACAATCTTGAGGTGTGTGAAAACTGAAAAGCCACATTTCAGCAACTTCTCACCTCAACACGGTAGAATTTGCACTGCGTAGTGCGGTGCGCGAGAAACAGACAAGCAATTGCAGGCGGATGGCTGTAGTGCAGCTGGCTCGCGCTGAGAGTAAAAACAACATCCTGAGCCGGCTGGCCGGGATAGAGGAGTAGCTAATGCCCGGTTTTATGACGTTCTTCTATAACCTGCTCTACCCGCTGGAATGGCTTATTTCCTGGGTTATGTGGCTGTGGCACTGGGTTTTCGTCACAGTGTTCCGCATGCCAGGCGGCTCCGGCTTCGCATGGTGCTTGGCAATTATCTTCCTGACTTTCACCGTGCGCGCAGTCATTTTCCCGCTGTTTAACAAGCAAGTTCGCTCGATGGCGAAAATGCAGGTAATCCAGCCGGAAATGCAGAAGATCCAGGCCAAGTACAAGGGCAAGCAAGACCCTGCTTCACGTGAAGCTATGACGCGCGAAACCATGGCCCTGTATAAGAAGTACGGAACCAGCCCAACTTCCTCCTGCTTGCCATCGCTCGTGCAGGCGCCTGTGTTCATGGCCTTGTATAACGTGCTTTACCGCCTGGCCAACATTGCCGCTGGTAAGGAAAACGGCATCGGCGCCTTCACCAAGAAGGTGGCTAACGAGATTGAAAACACCTACTTCTTCAACGTTAAGCTCTCGGCAATGTTCACCTCCTCGGATGGCACAGCTCGCGCGCTGATCGTCGTTTTCGTGGTGCTCATGTGCTTGACGATGTTCCTCATGCAGTGGTACTCGATGCACAACAACATGCCTCGCGAAGCCATGCAAGGTAAGCAGTGGCAGATGCAGAAGATGATGGCTTTCGGCTTCCCGCTCATGTACATCTTCTCTGGCATCGTCGTGCCGTTCGCACTCTTGCTCTACTGGCTCACCAACAACTTGTGGACCTTGGGCCAGACCTACTGGCAGGTTAATACTTTCCCGACTCCAGGCTCTCCTGCTGCTGAGCGTAAGGCGAAGCGAGATTACCAGCACGAGCAGGCTCGCCGCAAACGCCTCGGTTTGCCTAGCATTGAGGAAGAGAAGGTGATGGAGGCTGAGAAGGAGCGTGAGGAGCGTCAGAAGAATGGCTTCCAGCGCGCCCAGCCTGTTCGCAAGCGTCGCAAGAAGTAAGTTGCTTTTGCTCGCTTGAATTTCTCAAGATTATCAGCACAATGAAGCCGCGGTTCCCCCCCCGCGGCTTTTTTGTTGAGCACAGTGGGGCGGGCGTGACTCACGCGGGCGATGTTTTTCGTGAAACACTGAGCGCGTGGTGTGCCCGAGGAGGACGATCTGTTGAGAAAGTCGCGTGAGGGGTGGCGCGGTTGCGCGCGAGGAGTAGAGCGCACGCGATATGTTTTTCGTGAAACATAGAGTGTGGAACACTGATAATCTTTTACCAAAAATTGGGCGATTATATGCACACTCGATGTTGTCGTTGCAAAAGTTGAGTAGGATAGACGTGTACTGCCACAACAGTGGATAGTGAACGACTTGTCGATGTTTTTCGTGAAACATTTTGCGAAACATCTGTTCCCGAGGAGAGGTGGGGTCCGATGGCTAACAACGAAGTACCAGAGCAGGACGATCTTGAGCCAGATGAGCTCGACGACGAGCTGGATGACGAACTGGACGATGAGCTTGACGATGACCTATCAGATGACGCCTCTGATGAGGATGAAGCAGACGACGCTGAAGACGACGAGGATTCTGAGGACGAGGACGATGTGTCCGAGGAAGATGACAGCGACGACTCTGACGTTGAGGATGTTGAGGACGTCGACGAGATTGACGACGAAGAACTCGAAGAGCTGAACGAAGAGGCTGACATCGCAGCCGACTACCTCGAAGGCCTCCTTGACGTTCTCGACTACGATGGTGACATCGAGCTGGGCGTGCGCAACGGCCGCCCCCTCGTCCAGATTGTTGCCGACGACGACACTGATATCAAGCAGCTGATCGGCAAGGATGGCGAAGTTGTTGAAGCTTTGCAGCGCCTCGCCCGCTTGGCCGTGCAGCAAAAGACCGGCGAGCGTTCTGGCCTGATCGTGGACGTGGATGGATTCCTCGCCCGCAAGCGCCGCCACCTGCGCAACCTCGCGCTCGACGCAGTAGATGATGTACGCGAAGACGGCGAGCCCGTCACCTTGGAGGATATGAACGCTTACGAGCGCAAGATCATCCACGACATCGTGCGTCAAGAAGGCTTGAAGTCGCGCTCTCACGGCGATGAACCACACCGCCACGTCACCGTCTACCTGCCCAAGGACCAGCGCGAAGCACCGGAAAATGAAGACGCAGATGTCGATGACTTCGACACAGACGAAGACTACGAGGCAGATCTCGATTGATGAATACACAGAACCCATCACCCGAGAACGCCGAAACGACCGCGAAGCTCGACCAGACTAGCGCGCCTGCCCAGCTCGACCAGACTGGCCAAGTCAACCAGGCCGGCCAACTTCCTGAAGCCGATCCGCTCGACGACAGCCCTGTCATCGCTGAAGTATTCGGAGACAGCGAAAAGCTCATCCGAATGTTTCACGAAAAACTTGTGCAAGAAGGCGTACTGCGCGGCATGATCGGTCCCAAGGAAGTCAGCCGCCTGTGGGAGCGTCACCTGCTCAACTCCGCAGCACTCGCCCCCTTCCTGCGCGACTTCGCCCAAGAAAAACACATCGCACACCTGCGCGTCGCCGACGTCGGTTCTGGCGCTGGCTTCCCTGGCCTCGTCCTCGCAGCAATGCTGCCTGAGCACTACTTCACCCTGGTCGAGCCGATGGAAAGGCGCTGCGAGTGGCTCAACGAGAACATCGACATGATGGGCTTGAAGAACGCTCGAGTTTTACGCGCACGAGCCGAGCAGCTGCATGGTGAGGCAGAATTTGACGTCGTCACCTGCCGCGCGGTGGCTCGTATGAGCAAGCTTGCTGGCTGGGTTATGCCGCTGGTCCATCGCGGTGGCCGCTTCATCGCCTTGAAAGGCCAAGCAGCACAAGACGAGATTGACAGCGCGAAGGCTCAAATCCGCCAATATCGCGGGGCTTTTGCCCACGTGGATCTCGCACCTGTCGCACAAGGTGTTGAGCCAACCCACGTGGTGAGCATCACCAAGCGTTAAACGACGGGCCGCGAGAGTGGCGAGCAGCCACAGCGAGCGCATCGCTCGCAGCGGGCGAGCCCGGCGAAGGCGGGCTGTAGCGCACTGATAATCTGAAGCGTTGAGAAACGTGAGTAAACGGTAAGAAGGACGGAAGGTAGAGTCGTGGCACATGATTCCCGTGAAACCTCTGAGAGTATGAACGACAGTTCTGCTGAAGAGTTTCTGCGTCATATGTTCTCCGATGGCGAGTCCCTCGGCTCTGAACTGGCAACGGAAACTCAACAATTCCATGCCATTCAGAACACGAAGTTCCCGCATCCTCAGTACACGCGCGTCATCGCCGTCGCCAACCAAAAAGGTGGCGTGGGTAAGACGACAACCGTGGTGAACCTGGCAGCAGCCTACGCAGAAAAGGGCTTCAACGTGCTCGTCCTCGACATGGACCCGCAGGGCAACGCCTCTACCGCTCTCGGCATCCCTCACGACGACCCCAACCAGCCGAGCATGTACAACGCTTTGGAAGGCGAGATCCCGCTCGCCGACGCCGTTCAGCAATGCCCTATGTTCCCAACCCTCGACGTCGTGCCTTCGAACATCAACCTTTCCGGTGCAGAGCTCGAGCTTGCCGGTTACGACGACGGCACAGTGCGCGTCCAGTTCTTGCGCAACGCCCTGGCCGAATACCTCAAAACATGCGGTAAGCGCTACGAATACGTGTTCATCGACTGCGGGCCAAGCTTGGGCCTGCTCGTGCTCAACTGCCTGTGCGCGGCCGAAGAGGTTCTCATCCCGATTCAGGCCGAATACTACGCGCTCGAAGGTTTGAAGATGCTGCTGCAGTCGATTCAAAACGTGCAGCAGATGTTCAACCCGCAACTGGTAATCTCCATGATGTTGGTCACCATGTTTGACCGACGAACCGTACTGAGTAGGGAAGTCTATTCTCAAATCGAGCAGTATTACCCGACCGTGCTGCTCAAAACCATCATTCCTCGCGGCGTTCGCGTCTCGGAGGCGCCCAGCCACGACCAAACAGTAATTACTTACAACCCTCAGTCTTCGGGAGCTATAGCTTACCGAGAAGCAGCCCTCGAGATTGCCATGCGGGGGAATGCACATCCAGTCACTGTCAGGCCACACCAGCCAGCGGGCAATACTGGTAACGCTTCCCAAGGCGCGGCTGGCAGCGATTCGGGTGCTGGTGCTGAAGCGGACGCGGCTGGCAGCGATAATTCTGGTAGTGAGACTGGTAGTGGAGCCACCCTCCACGAAGCCGAGTAAGGGGCAGGTATGGCGGCACATCTTGGTTTAGGCAAGGGCCTGGGAGCACTGTTCCCAAATCTCGAGCCAGATAAGAAAAAGAAGCCAGTAACTGCTGCAAACAAGCCAGCAGACGCTGCACAGCAAGGCGAACAAGGCGTTGCAGGCCTGCAGGGTGCGAATAGTGTCATTGCTGGCGTGAACAGTGGCGCTTTAGGCGGTGCTGTTCACGGTGCAAATGGTGGCGCAGACAGCGCAGTAGTGGGCCAAGCCCCTCTCGTTGCACAAGTCTCCCCAGCACCACTCAACGCCAGGCGGGCACACCCAGTTCTCAACCCCGGTATTTCCGACGTCAACACGAGCAGCTTGCCAACCGGCCCCGGCATGGCACCAACCGCTCCGATGTACGCTTTCACCGCTGACGTCAACGAAAACGCACCAGCTCAGCAAGCTGCCAAGCCATCTGCACCTGCTCAGGCTGCAGCGGAAAATGCTGCCGCTCAGGGTGGCGCTGAAGCTTCTGCTGCTCAGCCTTCTGCAACTTCTGAGCCTTCTACGCCGGCGAAGCCAGCCAAGCGCGTGAACAAGGTGAAGGCCAATCTCGCCGAACAGAAGAAGGCAGCTGGTTCTTCCACCGGTTCCGCTCGCAAGAGTGCTCGCCGCAAGCACCTGCCAAGCTGGGATGAGATTTCCCGCCGCCCATCGGACATCTTCTTCGGTGACGATTCCCTCGACCTCACCCCGAAGGCTGCTCAGGCAGAGCAAGCGAAAACGGTTGCAACGCCAACTGCGGCCGCTGATAACGCTCAACCTGAGGTTGTTGAAAAGGCTGAAGCAACTTCTCAAGTGGGGAAGGCCAATGCTGAAGTTGCAGCAAACGTGACTGGGGCTGTCACTGAGGCAGCAGCTGAGCAGGAGAAGAGCAACAAAGTCGCAGAAGCTGCTCCAGCTGAAACCGCTGAGGCAGCAGCTGAGAATGGCAACAACGCTGACAACGGTCAAGCTGCTGACGACGAGGCATTGCGCCCGATCCCACACGCTCGCTACGAGGAAGTACCCGCAGAAAGCGTGGTGCCGAACCCGAAGCAGCCGCGAACCATCTTCGACGAAAAGGACCTCGAGCAGCTGTCTGGCTCCATCCAGCAGGTGGGTGTTCTCGAGCCGATCGTCGTACGCGAAATCTCCGAGGATGACCCTCGCTACCAGGATGGCGCTCGCTTCGAGCTCATCATGGGTGAGAGGCGTTTAAGGGCCAGCAAACTCGCTGGTTTGCAGCGCGTTCCAGCCATCGTGCGCACCACTTCTGACGTGGAAATGCTGCGCGAAGCCCTGCTGGAGAACTTGCAGCGCGTCCAGCTCAACCCGCTGGAAGAGGCCGCAGCATATCAGCAGATGATGGAAGATTTCGGCCTGACCCAGGAAAAGCTTGCTCAAGCTGTCAGCAAGTCACGCCCACAAATCGCCAACACTCTTCGTCTGCTTCAGCTGCCGCCAAACGTGCAAAAGCGCGTGGCTGCTGGAGTTTTGACTGCTGGTCACGCTCGCGCTCTGCTCTCGCTCAAGGACCCGGCGACGATGGAAAAGCTCGCCCAAAAGATTGTCAAAGAGGGGCTTTCCGTCCGCTCCACAGAAGAGCTCGTCACGCTGGCTGCTCTCGACGCTGACCCGTCGAAGCAAGACCATATTCGCTCGCGCGCGTTCTTCTGGAAGCAATCGGGCTGGCCAACTCGTTTGGAAAACCACTTCGACACGAAGGTGACGATGCGCGGAACAGAAAACAAGGGCCGCATTGAAATCACCTTCTCTTCGAAAGAAGAGCTTGACAGGATTACCAGCATGCTGATGTCGACAAAGTCAGAAGCTGGCGACGGCTGGGTGTGATAAGACGACAAAACCGGCAGACGCTGATGCGCCTGCCGGTTTTCTCTATTCGCAAGGTATCTGCTTTCAGTTTACCCATTTGTCCCTGCAGCGGAATGTAGTGAAACGAAAAAACCGGAGTGTTTCACGAAAAACATTCGAGGCGGGTGAGAAAGCAAACTGATAATCTTAAGCGTTGAGGTTGTCGAGGTACTCCTGAGCGTCAAGAGCGGCACGGCAACCCATGCCAGCAGCGGAAATGGCCTGGCGGTAAACCGGGTCAGCAACGTCACCAGCAGCGAAAACGCCCTTCACCGACGTGCGAGACGAGCCGCCTTCTGTAACGATATAACCGGCGTCATCAGTGGCAAGCTGACCACCCAAGAAGCCCGTCGCCGGGTTCGAACCGATAGCGACAAACACGCCGTCAGCACCAACTTCCTGCTCTTCGCCCGTCTGGGTGTTCTTGACCGTCAACGACTCGACCTTGCCGTTGCCATTAACTTTCGTCACCACCGAATTGAGCATGAAATGAAGCTTCGGGTTCTGCTTGGCCTGCTCAACCATCACCTGGGAGGCGCGGAAGCCTTCGCGACGGTGAATGAGTGTGACCTCAGCAAAACGAGTGAGGAAGAGGGCGTCAGTAAAGGCAGAGTCGCCGCCACCGACCACGAAGACGCGCTTATTGCGGAAGAAGAAGCCATCGCAGGTTGCGCAGTAGGAGACGCCGAGGCCGCCGAGTTCCTCCTCGCCAGGAACGCCCAAGTGGCGGTACGAGGAGCCAGTGGAAACGATCACCGTTTTGGTGAGAACGACAGTGTCATCGTCCAAAGTGAGAGCTTTCAAGCCGTCCTCGCGGGTGAGGTCGACGGAAGCGACGTCCTGAGTGACGAAAGTAGCGCCAAACTTTTCGGCCTGCTTCTTCATGTTTTCCATGAGCACCGGGCCATCAACGCCTTCAGGGAAGCCAGGGAAGTTCTCCACCAAAGTGGTGTTCATCAGCGCACCACCTGGTTCGAGTGCGCCGGTGTACATGACAGGCTTGTAGCCTGCGCGGCCCAAGTAAATGGCTGCGGTGTAGCCTGCTGGGCCGGAACCAATAATTACAGCATTTTGCACATTCTGAGACTCATTCGACATGTCCCCTACTTTAGCGGGTACAAACGTACAAAATCTGATTTTTCGCCCCGAGGCTCACAAGCCGATTTTCGGGAATAAATTTGCAAGAGGATGAGATGCGAGGGGACTGTAGATGAGAGTGTGAGAAATTACAAGTAAGGATGGGAAGTGAATTCCGAACTCCAGCAGGTAGAAGACTATCGCGCTGGCCGCATGCGAACCATCAGCCTCGAGGACGCAGAGAAAATCCTCGGGTTGGAAAAGTAACGAACTCAGTGCGCCTCATGAGCGTTCACGCTGGTTCGCCGCATGCCTCTGAACTCAGTACACCTTCAGGCTGGTGAAGTTCAGCTGAATGCCGCTCTGGCCAGGGTTGTCGCAGTAGATGACGAGGTCCTGCGTATGCTGCTTGGAGAACTGAACCGTCGTCTCCTTACCGGCCGGCTGGAAGGTCACGCTCGCCACCGAACTGCCATTCTTCGGGTTCTCCATCGTCGAGTTCACATAGAGATTACCAGTGAAGCTGGAATCTCCCGACGCCAAAGAGAACGTGATGCGGGACACGTCCTCCGGCTGAGACAGCTGAATGTGAATAGCGCGAGCCTCATTCGTATTCGCCGGAACAAACACGCGGATCTGACGGATCGAATACGGGTTCGTATTCTCCGGGGTCGTCTCCACCGGCGCAGGAACACCAGTCGCCTGCTTGGCATCATGCGTAACAGCACCCGACATTTCCGTCTTCGCAGTCTGCTTCTTCTCCGTCGTCGACTTCTTCGCCGAGTCGCTCGTAGCAGGCTTCTTCTCCTCGGAAGTATCCTTCTTGGACGGCACACCCCTCTGGTCAATAGCAGGAGCGTCGTTCACATCCAAATTCCACTTTTCCTTTTGCGACGATGACGTCGAAGGAATGATGGAGAAGCTGCCCAAACCCAGCGACTTCACGCCGTAGTAAGCACCAGCCACCAAGATTACCACGACGATGAGCACGATCAGGAAGTGCTTGAGGAAGGTGTGCCCGCGGCGAGGAGCTTCCTGCTCAGCTGCAACCGCAGGGTGAGAGCTTGCTTGCACGTACTGCACCGGCTGCGAGCTGGTGACGCGATGAGCAGACGAAGCTGCTGGCTGGCCAGGCTGAGCTTGCGCGCCGAACTGGCCTGGTTGGCCTGCTTGTGCTGGGCTTTGTGCAGCGCCTGCATGCGCATTCTGCGCAGGCTGTGCAGGGAAGAGATGCGCGTCATACAAAGTCTCATCCGCTGCAGGGTGAGCTGAAGCAGTAGAGGTGACAGGACGAGAAATGATGGTTTCGTCAGTACTGTTAATCTCGGGCGAAACGAGAGGCTGAGAAGAGAGGATGGTTTCGTCGCCAGCGGCCTGAGCCGGATTTGCAGCCTGCGACTTGTGGGACAGCTCGGCCAAGGAAGGAGAGATCATCGTCTCATCCGAGCTTACGATCGTCTCATCGCCAGCAGCCGAAGCGAGGCCTGCAGAAGCGGGCAGCTGGGCCGCGGAAGCCGGCGAGTTGGCGGACATGCCCGGTGCGGACGCGGACTGGGCAGCTGCGTAACGAGAAGCGGGGTAGCCTGTAGCGGTCGAGCCTAGGGTAGCAGAGCCTGGAGTCGCTGAGCCTGCAGCAGCTGAACCTGCAGCAGACGCAGGGCCGTACGAGTTTGCAGCAGAATACGAGCCAGAGTTGAGCGAGGCGGCCGAACCATAAGGCCCAGAAGTGACGTAAGGGTTCGTGCTGGCAGCCTTGAGGCTATTCGCACCGGCAGCTCCCAAACCAGCAGCCGCAGCACCGAGGCCAGAACCGAGGCCAGCAGCAGAACCAGAAACCGGGCTAGCCGAGGAGAAGCCTGCCAAACCCTGGGTCGGGTTCACCTCCTGAACAGCCTCCTGGCCGTTGAACAACAAGTCAGACGCACGCCACGGCGATACCGTCGGGCGAGCCTGCTCCACAACGCCAGCAGCAGCCAAAGAATTGGGAATATCCACTACAGTTCCCATGCTCACATGAACTAGAGGAACCGTAGAAATAGAAGCCGAACCCTGAGCAGCAGGAATGTCATACTCGTCAGCAGGAAGCTCCTTCACTGCCGGAGCGTCACCCACGAGAATCTGCAGCTCATTCAACGTCAAAATCGGAACGATTGCGCGAGAGGTTGCCAAGCCCGTCTCCGAACCGGTAAAGCCCAGGCCTCGCGTGCAGATTGCCAGAAACTCAGCAGGCACCTGGCCTCGCAAATTGCTCAACAGCTGAGCCATACCCGCATGATCATTGAGGTCATACTCGCTGCCCGTAATCATTTCAAAGAGAATGCCCGCAATCTGGCTGACCATCGTCGCTTCCAAATTGCCACGATGAGCCGTCAAATCAACCTGAGGAGCGAGGAACGGCGACACCGTCGTATCAGCAATACGAATACCCTGATCGGTTAAACGCACCACGCGAGAGCCCAAACCGTTATGTACAATCACCGAGTCGACGAGAGTGCGGCACGCGCTGATAATCTCAGAAATAATGGAGCGAATAGCGCGCTGCGACAGAGGCTTATGGTTCGAAGCAGCCAAAAAGTTATGCAAACTCACGCCCGGCTCAGTGCCCGTCACAATAACCAGAACGCCGTCCTGACGCGAAAAAGTGAAAACCGGAGTGAACAGCGGCGACTGAGTGAGCACCAAAGTCGAAGCAATCGCGTTAATCTGCGTGAGCTTCGTCTGGTCGGAAACAATGTACAACTGGCAGTCGCGCTTCAGGGTGTGATCATTGGCAAGCCAAGCGTTCAAACCCGGATGGGAACGGAATTGAGCGATGAGCGTGTAACGGTTGTTGATGGTGTCACCAATTGCCGGAATCATGAAGCCGCTCCTGCCACAGCACTTGCCAGTTAATCCAACGCGCCGGCGCCCGACGCACTGCAGGGACACTTATCCCTACACTCATCGCTATGTTACTCGCAACGGCTCACGAAAAAGGGTGAGCAGGGGCTATAGGCAAGCTGTCTTCACACGTTTTTCGGGTTCGCAACCGCAGCTGAATTGGCAGACTGATAATCTCCCACCAACCTCGTAAAGCCAGGAATGCGCGACAAACCAGGAACTTTACGCGCCACAACAGCCAAGAACGACGTGATTTCCGCAATGCGCAACAGCTTGCACAACACGATGTACGCAGCCAACATCACCACGCCAGTAATCGCGCACACCACCAGCGACTGCACCCAACCCAAATGCCCATGAGCAGCGGTGCTTGCGCCGAGCAAAGCCGTCAGCGCGCGGGAAAGGAACCAGCCCAGCACACCATCCGCAGCAGCAGCCAGGCCAGCCTTGAGGTGCAAGAGGACGAGCGAACCCAACTGCAACGGTTCAGAGAAGTGACGACGCAACAAGAACAAAGCGATCGGAATGCACGACGTGTTACCGATAATCGTCGTCGCACCCACCACGGCAACCCAATAATACGGCGGCACCAAGCGGGTAAACGTGACCAGGCAGACCACCTCAACCACCATCATCACCAACGACACAATAAACGGCGAACGACCATCCTCAAACGCGAAGAACGCGCGACGCAACAGCAACGTGATCGACGCCATCGGCAAGTTCAACGCCAGGCCATAGATTGCCACCGCGATCAAATTCGCATCATGCACCGAAACAGAAGGCAGAAGCGCGCGCACAATCGGCACCGGGAAAGCGATGAAAGCCGCCGAGAAGAACACCATAATCACGCCAGACGTGCGCAAAGTAGACGTGAGCGAACGCTGAGCCGAGTGCAAATCATTCTTCGCCACCGCGCGCGAAAGAATCGGGAAAATCGTCGTCGCCAGCGACACGGTGATCAGCGAATACGGCAAAATCCAGATTTGGAACGCCTGGTTATACGCCTGCGAACCCGCGATATTCAAACGATCGCCGCCTGCAATAGGAGCACCCGTGGAAATGCGCGTGCTGACAATGCCAAACACCTCGTCGAGCAGCACCATGCCCAGCGTCCAAATACCCACACGACCCATAGAGCGCAAGCCAATGCCTCGCACACCCCAACGTAGGCGCGGATGAATGCCCATTTGCAGCAGCGGAATGAACAGCAACAAGCCTTGAACGGCGACGCCTAAGGTCCAGGCGCCGGCGCTTAACGCAATCTTGTCGGTAGTCCAGAAGCTGATCGGCTGCTCCTTGGCGCTACCAAATTGGTAAATAAACAAGCCGAAACCCGCGCATGCCACGATGTTGGCCGCCACCGACGACCATGAGTAGAAGCCGAAACGGTCGCGCGCTGCCAAAACCTGGCCCAAAACTGTGTAAATTCCGTAGAACAGCACCTGTGGCATGCACCACAAGGTAAAGGCGCTGGCGAGGGCACGCTGTGCGTTGTTCCAGTCGGAGGACACAAAAAGATTAACAAGCAGAGGGGTGAGCGCGGCCAGCACGGCTGTGAACCCGAGCAGAACAGTCATGGCGAGAGTCAGCAGCTTGTTGATGCGGTCTTCGAAATCCTTGTGCTGGAAGGCGCGCACGATCTGCGGCACCAAAATAGCGTTAATCAGGCCGCCGGAAAGCAAGTTGAAGAAGATCTGTGGAATCTGGCTGCCCACCTGGTAGGCGTCTGCGGCGACACCGGTCACGCCGATGGCTGCGGCGAGAAGGATGGTGCGAATCTGGCCAGTCAGGCGGGAGGCGAGAGTGCCGGACGCCATGATCAGCGAGTTACGGCCCATGCGCGAAGCTTCGGAATCGTGGGAAGCGGCGTCAGAGGCTGCTGCGGGGTATCGGGCTGCGGTGGAGGCTGCTGCTGGAGCTTCTGCAGACGCTTGCGCAGGCGTTTTAGACTCCGCAACTTGTGCTCGCGCCGGCGCGGAGACAGACGCAGAGACGGGCGCAGGAACAGGTGCAGGAGGCGCCGGCGGAGTGAGCGCTGCAGCAAACAGTGTGTTATCACCCTCACCGGCTGGAGGGGCCGGAGGAGGAGTCAGCGGCTCGCCAATCGTCAGCGGGGGAGTAGGCGGCAAAGGAGGGATGATCTCGCTCACATTGCTCTGGCCGGCGCGCCCGCGAATCACACGTGCACGGTGCGCAGCAGTTTTCTGCTCAGGGGCTTCAGCAGCAGTGGAAATCTTGAGCGACGAAGAGTTTTCAACAGGATCAACAGGCGTGGTCACTGGTCTGGGCCCTTCTTTCTTGTGAACTGGCGGCGCAAACCAACAATTCCCAGCACAACAGCCAGAACAATGAGAATATCGCCAGAGAGGTCATTCAACGGCAACTGCGTGTACAACATCGTCGTCTGCGGCTCGCCCAACACGTTGCCCTGCTCGTCCGTCACCTGAATGGAGAGCGTCGTCTGCGAGGTCCCCACGACGCGCACGTGCAAGGTGGCCTGCGCTTCCGAGTTTTCGTGAACCGTTAACGTCTTCTCCGAACTGACCGTCGTCAGCTGCGTGTCGGTTTGTGCGGCAAGCTTGACTTTCACTGGGTACGGCAGCCTGTTGGTCACCGTCACCGGCGTCTGCGCAGACTCCGAGAAAACGTTGATAACACTTGGCTTGACGATGCTCACGGCGTTGGAAAGCTCGGCATTCATCTTCTGGTCGGCTTGCAAGGCGGTAAGGTCCGCCGACCCGTTTTGCGTGTCCACATTTTCGCTGGCAAAGCTCGCCAAGGCCAAATGCATGTGCGAGGTCTCCAATTTGGCGAGCCACTCATCTTGCGTCACATCGTCCTCGGCGCTCGACTTCGCATTCTGGCGAGCAAGCGGCTGCGGGTTGTCCGTCTTATCCTCTTTCCCAGGATTATCACTGCTCTTTGCACTCGCCTTCACGAGAACATTCTTCTTCAGCTGCGAAAGGGTGGTCAACGTTTTCGTCAACGTCGACAGCTGACGAGCAGTGGAGGCCGCATGCGTATGAGCCGTGTTGCCATCAGGAGCGAGATCAAAATGAGCCGAAACGTTGGTCGCACCCTGACGAAGGTCAGCCAAAGTACCTGACTTCAACCAATCAGCAGACTGCAAGGCAGACAACAGGGCACGCGAATTGGCCAACGAAGTGCGTGAACCCAACGAAACCAACAGATTGCGCTGAACATAAGGCTGCTGCATCTGGAAAATAGCCGACTGAGCGATAAAACGCTGCAAACGGCCGGCATCGCTATTCTCCGCCAGTGCCTGCTCTGAAGTTTTTTGCCCTTCAGCAAGCTGGGTGAGCGTGGACTGGGTAACCAACACCGTCACATCGCCCGCAGCCGTGTTCATCACCACATGGCCCGTCTCCACAATCGAATCGTCAGCAACCGGGCGAGCCGAATTCGCAATCACCGTCTTATAGCCTGCGCGAGCAGCGGTTTCCAAGGAGCGTGCTGTCCAGGAAGAGGAGCCTTCCCAGGCGATAGCGCCCTTGGCAACGCTCGCAGGCGTGGATGACGAAGAATTCTCCTCAGTTTTCTTGCTTTGACCACTATTTTCACCAGTGGAGGAGGGTTGCGAAGACGAAGACGATGAAGAGGACTGAAAATCTGAAGCCAAACTATCACCGGCCTGCACGGACCAGGTGTCAGCCGAAACTCCAGCCTTTTCAAAGCCTTCCGGGTCGAGCGTGAGGCGGGAAATGTCGAAACTATACGGCTGGGAAATGGAACTCATCGCCTGGTACAGCGAGATTGCCACCGAGCGGGAAGCGGGCGCCTTGTCACTGGTCGGGGTGTTGTCCTCTCGCAAACTGGCCAGCAAAGCCGGGTCGACCACAGACTGCAGATGCGGGTAATCCTTGAGCAGCTTGAGCTGGGCGAGAGTGTACGCCTTCGCCTTCTTCGTCAAAGTGAGCGGGAAATCCGTCGACATCGGGTCGTGAACCAAAGCCAGAGTTGCCGCCAGCTTCTTACTCTTCTGGTTGACCGAAGCAGTATCCGACGTTTGGGTGCGCACCTGCCAGCCCGTTGCCACCACCGGCATGACCACCGTCAGCGCCATCTGAGGGGTTTTGAACTCGTCGAGGCCGTCGTGCGAGCGCGTCACAAAAGTGTTGAGATGCGCAGAAAGAGTAGTGCCCGTGCGCGGGTCAGCCTCGCCCGAGTTGGGCTGAGCGGCAGCCTGGTACACCACTTCCAACGGCTTGGGCCCCCAGTTGCGCAAACTGGCCAGATTACGGTCGTCGGCTTTGAGCGTGACGGTGACAGTCACCGACGAGTTGCGCTTCAGGGCCGGAACGGAGACTTGCGCGAGGTCGAAAAGGTAAGGGTTATAGCGGCCTTCCGCCCAATCTTGAGCGTTCGACGAGGAAATGAGCGAGTACTGCGAGGTGCGAAGCGTGAGAGTGCCGGCTTGTGCGGCTTGACTCGACTTATTCGTGATGGTGACGCTCGCCTGGTAGCCGCTTGAGGCGGTGATGATGGGCGTCGCTTTCGCCAGCGTCAAGCTCAGGCCTTCGCTGGCGGGCAGGGTAGAGCCCAAGGCGAGGTGTGTGACGGCTGGGGTGACGCTCGGCGCAGGAGTCTCTGCGAAGGCGCGGCCAGCGTGCCCAGCCAGAGGAGTGACGAACAGCGCGGCGGCAACGCACGTGCTGGCAAGAGTGCGGATTAGAGCGTGGAGGGACGATCGTACTTTCTGGTGTAGAGCCACACGATCCTCCTCTCGTTGGGGTAACTCAGCACTGACGTGAGGTCATCAAACGGAACCCATGCAGCATCTTCCGCTTCATGGTCTGGGTCACCCAAAACGTTGAGCTCGCCAGAAACCTGCTTCAACACATAATGGTGCACCAGTTTGTGCACGCGCTGAGTATCACCAGTGAACCAATAGTCAATGGTAGCGATTGAGCCTTGAATTTCTCCGAGAATTCCCGTTTCTTCATGGACTTCGCGCACGGCAGTCTCTTCCGGAGTCTCGCCCTTCTCAATATGGCCCTTTGGCAGGCACCACTCCAAATGCCCGGAACGCGAGTGACGAGCAATAATCGCGACCTCACCACGCTCGTTAAACACCAAGCCGCCGGCAGAATACTCGCGCACAATCGGCAGCTCGTGAGTGTCTAGGCTGGCAAAAGTTTCCGACGACAAGGTGGCATGCTTCTTGGGCGGCATCATATTCGGCGTCGGTCGCACCGCGTTAGGCTTGTGAGCGCGCGGCTGCACACCTTGAGCATGCTGGTTGGTTTGGCCGTGCTGCTGGATGCGAGATAGGTAGATTGCCTTGACTTGGCGGCCATGATGGCTCTTGTATAGCGGCGGCTGAGCTGGCTTTTCAGCTTCAGCGGTAGTCTTGGCGGCATTTTCTGCCTGGGCCATCACTTGGCCTAACACCGCACCTTCCCGCTCGCCGATTGACGTTTCCATTGGTCGAATCTGCTGCGAGGGTACGGTCATCTCGCGCATCATGCGCGCAACGTCCCTCGGAGTAGTCATAACTTCAACAATAGGGGCAAGCGTGTGCAAATGGGGTGATGAGGTCAAAAAACTGTGGTGTTCGCCCCTTCTCCACTAATATAAAAGGTTGGTAATCTCAGGCGTACAGCAGCTTGATTACCACGCTCGTACGTCGCCAGTGAAAGGGAAGCCATGCGCATTGAGGTCCGTGAGGAAGCCATCGAATTGGGCCGCCTCTTCGAGGAGAAGGGATACGAGCTCGCTCTCGTCGGCGGGGCGGTGCGCGACCTGATGCTCGGCCGTCCCGTCCACGACTACGATTTCACTACTTCCGCCCGTCCGGAAGAGTTCGAGCCGATTTTGCGCGCGTGGGGGCGCGATGGTTTTTGGGATATGGGCCGCAAGTTTGGCACGCTGGGTGCCTTGCGCCGCCTTCCTGATGGCCACGACCTTTCCGCCGAGGTGACGACGTACCGCTCGGATGAGTACGAGCCGGATTCACGCAAGCCGGAGGTGCAATATGGCGACTCCTTGGAGGGCGATCTTTCTCGTCGCGACTTCACCATTAACTGCATGGCCTTAAGATTGCCAAGCTGCGAGTTGGTTGATCCTTTCGACGGCCAGGCCGATTTGGATAAGGGCTTGTTGCGCACCCCGGTTGACCCGCATCAGTCATTTGATGATGACCCTCTGCGCATGATGCGTGCCATCCGTTTTGTGGCGCAGCTGGGCTTCGATATTGAGGCGGAAACGGCGGAAGCTATTTATGATATGGCTCCTCGTTTGGAAATCGTTTCTGCTGAGCGAGTGCGTGACGAGTTGACCAAGCTTTTGTTGGCAAAATACCCTTCCGATGGCATTGATGAGCTGGTGGACTCTGGTATTGCTGACATTGTGATGCCGGAAATCCCGGCATTGCGCATGACTGTCGATCCGTCACATCCACATAAGGATGTATACGAGCACACGCTCATGGTTCTGGACCGCGCTATTGCGTTGGAAACAGATGCCGATGGTGATGTTCCTCGCCCTGACCTCACGTTGCGTATGGCAGCGCTGTTGCATGACATTGGTAAGCCGCGCACGCGAAAGTATGAAGCGAATGGCAAGGTGAGCTTCCATCACCATGATGCGGTAGGTGCGAAGATGGCTGCTAAGCGTTTGCGCGCACTGCGTTTTGATAAGGAGCTTATCGCTGATGTGTATAAGCTCGTCGATCTTCATTTGAGGTTCCACGGTTATGTGGAAGAACCGTGGACTGATTCTGCAGTTCGTCGGTATGTTGTGGATTCTGGCCACTTGTATAGCCGTTTGAACCGTTTGACGAGGGCTGATGCCACCACTCAGAACAAGCGGAAGGCGCGCTTGTTTGAAGAGGCCATGGATGAGATGGAAGAGCGCGTTGTTGAGCTCAAGGAGAAGGAAGACCTCGCTCAAATCCGCCCGGAACTCAACGGCCAGCAGATCATGGAGATTCTGGGCATCAAGCCTGGCCCGCTCGTCGGCAAAGCATATAAGCACATGCTTGCCGTTCGCCTCGATGAAGGCGAAATCGGCTACGACGAAGCAGTACGCGAGCTGCAAGCGTGGTGGGATCAAATCGGCAGCAAAGAAGTGTAATGAAATACGTTACTTAACGGGCATTTTCCCCGCTGTCTATTTTGCTGGAATAAGATATCACTTTGCAGGTGGTATTCGACCTTCCCATGGATCTTCAGATGGAAAATATGTAGGTTGCGGATGCATTGCTTGGTCAAATTGTGCAATGTAATGTTCAATCATACTGTGTGTGAGTTTTTCGATTCCGTCGAGATGAGGATTCTCATACTGAGAAAGAGTTCTGACCTCATCTCCAAAGTTTTGAATAAGGTACTTGTATCGGTAAGCAAACATATAGATATCACCGTCTTCATTTGCAGAAGGGTAACCAAAATATTCAGACTTCCATAACCAATGAAGAGTAGATACAAGCTTCTTTGCTTCATCATCTGTATGTTCTGTAGCAGTCTGCAGATTAGCACCGTTATACAAGTCATCCATACTCACGTTGAGAGCTTGAGCCAGCATGAAAAGAGAATCTGCTCGAGGAATGAGTTGGCCTCTCTCATATTTGCTTATTGCCGCAGTAGAAACGCCGCTCGCGCGAGAAAGAGCTTCTTGTGAAAGTCCTTTCTCCTTTCGAATTTGTGATAGTTGCTTCCCGAAAGCAGAGGACTTTCCTTCTTCATTAGTATCTTCCATATTACTGGAAAATCACCTTTCAGATCATATAAGTTCTCAATGGTTTATTTCTCCATTATGAAATTAGAAAGCCGTTTGGTAAAGGGAAAGAATTCATATCGTATCAATTTAGAGTATGGGTCTTTCACCGAAGCTGATGTGTAGGAACAACCGAGAACCTGTTTTGCACCCTACTTCTTCGAAACATACTGAGAATGTAAACAGTTTCAAAGCATAGAAAGACAAAAATGAGTACAAATTCGTTTTTTGATGGATGGCGACCACAATTAGTAGAGAGTGCCAATTTTGTGGGTGATTTTGATATTCCGCAAATTGAAGCATTGCCCGACATTGTTCCTCTCCCCAAGCGACTCGTTCGATTTGACCACCGGGGTTCAGAATCAAATCACCAAGGGTGGATTCATTGCTACACCTATGACCAGAGATTCACTCAGTTAGTTAATCACACCGAAAAGTATTTGCAGGAAATACGAGCATTTGATGGTTTCATCACTCCTGATTGCTCACTATATCGTGGGGCTCCACTTGCTGTGCAAATTGGAAATACCTATATGAATCGTGCTGTCGGAAGCTATATGCAACACCATGGAATTCCTGTAATTTGCAATATCCGTTGGGCAGATCAATCTTCCTACAGCTTCTGTTTCGATGGAGCTCCTCGGAACTCAACAATCGCTTGCAGTAACCATGGTTGCTATCGGTCTCGAGAAGATAAGTATCAGTTTGAAGCGGGGTTTGATCAGATGATGAGTGAACTCACTCCTCGAAGGGTAATACTGCACGGTACTCCTATGCCTCAACTGAATGAGAAGTATGGGAAAGAAGTAGAAATCGTGTATTACCCCAGTGATTTTGCACAAACGAGAAGGGGTTTCTGATGGGAAGCGGGCCAAGTGGCACCTACTATGCTGCTAAAGGAAGCTATGCAATCGATCATAGTGGCTTGATACATAGCATTGAAGGGAATTTTGTTCTTGGTGCAGACGGCAGACCTACACGGATGAAGAGCGGAGGACATGGTCAGATGAACTTGCAAATACTTGAAGAAAACGGGATTAGATATGAAATCGTACTTGAATATGCCAATGGAGTTCGTCTTGGTAATGTTCCTAACCATAAAAACAGGGCTAAATCGAAAGGAATAGGACAGGCATGGTTTCCTCGTTCTTGGACGACAGAGACTGTGCTGGATGCGAGTCGTGCTCTTCATGATCATTTTTCTCACTCGATTGATGACATGAAACGCGATGCTAAGTCTGAAATGAAGAGATTGCACATATCAGACTCTTCTCGGCTTTCTCAGCAAACGAAGCTTTATAAGTTCAGATATAAGAACGTTGATTTGCAAGCATTCGTTAATCGAATTACAGGTCTAGTTGATTCGATCTTTCCTGCTTTTGAGCAGACAAGCTCGATTATTTTTAGTAAAGGAGAATGACCATGACCAGAGAAGATTTGATCCGCCTGATTGAGAAGGTAGAGAGTGTAGATAGCAATGACGACACTTCCGTACAGTTAGCGTGGGATGAGCTTGCTCGTGGGATAGTTGACGGCTATGAGGTCGCTCGGGATTACCTGCTCACGCAAGCGTCCTTTGCTGAGATTGAGGCCGTAGGAGAAGTGTTTACTGATGTGCTAGCTCAAGCAACAAGTGCAGAAACAAAGCAGCAATTTGTTCAGCTGTTTTCCCAGGCTGTTGAAAGAGCAGAGCACCTCGACCCTAACGAAGTACAGTGGCTGAAAGATTCACTCAGCTTCAGCATAAAAGAGAACGGACTCAGCTCGTCTTGAGGGTTTCGTTCGGGTTCGTGTTGACTGCTTCATGCTCCGGAGCCTTCGGCAGGTTCTTGATCTTATCAGGAGCAACACAACCGGAAATCGAGTGGATGAGCGAGCCCGCTTCCACATTGGAGCGGCTCGACTTATCCAAGTCGTAGAAAGAGCTTCCCACAATCACATCGACGAGCTGGTCGGTGCGGTCATCCAAACGCAGGATGGCGTCATTGAACTGGTGAAGAACGAAATACGCTTCTGGAAGCGCGTTCACACCAGCGCGAATCTCGGTGCGCTTGAGCACGAGTTGGGAATCAGACGCGCCTTGCACGTTCAAACCACGGTTGGTGAGAGCCGAAGCAACAGCAGTAGCAATGCCACTTTTCTCCGTCCCGTTGAGCACGCGCACGGCCACCTGAGAAGCACTGGGGTAAACCGACTTGCTAGGTGCGCACGGAGCTGTGGTGCGGAAGTTATTCGACAAATCAGCCACGGAATCAGCACCAGAACGGCGGAAAACGCCGGTAACGCCGAGCACGGCGAGGATGAGGCACACGGTCAAAAACACGAATGTTGCACGCAAAACCATCTTCTGACGGTCGTGAACATACTCGCGGCGAGCCTGACGCTCTGCCTTGATATTTCCTGCAGTGGCCATGTGTATTCCTCCTTCCTCTGACTTTACCGCGTACTGAGTCGAAATGCGGGATACTCACGTCTTTCTCACTTTTTCCAAAGCTTGGTGTTAAGGAGAGCAGCTAAGATGAGCACGAGAACAACAGGAGGTAGTCATGGCGCTCAGTTTGCGCACTGTCATTGACGTGCTAAAAAGCAACAATCTGCTTCACGAGCTTATTGCTGGCGATCTGTGGACCACCGATTGTGACAATCTGGGGCCGCAAGCCGACTTGAGCTTCGAGGACATCAGCTACGACACCAGAAAAGTAAGCGAGAAAACGCTGCTCTTTTGCAAGGGAAACTTCAAAGCCGAATACCTCGACGGGCTGGACGCTCTGAGCTGCTATGTGGCGCAAACTGACATGAGCGAGCACACCAAAGCCTTGGGGATTGTAGTTTCCGACGTGCATAAGGCCATGGCTTTGCTCAGCGCCGAGTTCTACGGCCATCCGGAGAAGCAGCTGACGATGATCGGTATCACCGGCACGAAGGGCAAGACGACCACCGCTTACTACGTGCATCACCTTCTTGCCCAGCTGACGGGCAATAAGACGGCCCTGCTCAGCTCGGTAGATAACTGCGTGGACGGCAAAACCTATGTGGAATCGCAGCTGACGACGCCGGAAAGCCTCGACCTTTTCCACCTTTTGCGCGAGGCTGTTGACAACGGCATGACGCATATGGTTATGGAGGTTTCCAGCCAGTCGTACAAGGTCAACCGCGTGTTCGGCCTCACTTTCGACGTGGGCGCATTCCTCAACATTTCGCCGGACCACATCAGCCCTATTGAGCATCCCACTTTTGAAGATTACTTCTCGTGCAAGCGCCAGCTGATTTCGCGCTCTCGCCGTGTGGTTCTGGGTGCGGATACGAAGCATGCTAATCTTTTGCTCTCTGATGCTCGCGCTGTGGGTACGCCGGTGACAACTTTCGCTTTAAGGTCGTCCCAGATTTTCACTGCGGGTACGCCGGCAAACGTTAAGAATGCCGCCGATTTCGTGGCAATTCCAGAAGACGAGCGCCACGAAAAATTTGCCATCCTGCATGAGGGCGAGCTTCTGGCCAGCGTCAGTTTGGCCATGGAAGGCGACTTTAATGACGAAAATGTTGCCGCTGCCTACGCCATTGTGGAAGCAGCAGGTTTCAGCTTGAGCGAGCCGGCAACGCGTGCGGTTCTGCCTTCGGTTAACACGGTGGCGGTTTCCGGCAGGATGGAGCATTTCGAGGACCATGCTGGTACCCCGGGCTCGGCTGGAATGGTTGCCATTGTTGACTTTGCTCACAATTACCTGAGCACCAAAGTGCTGGTAGATTTCGTGTACACGCGCTACGGGGAGAAGAACCCGCGCATCACGCTGATTTCCGGTTCGTCGGGTAATAAGGCTTTCGACAGGCGAGAAGGCATTGTGAAAGCTGCGCAGGATCGCATTGCCGAGTTCATTTTTACCGCCGATGATACCGATAGTGAGCCGGTAGAGAACGTGTGCCGCGATATGCTCTCGCATGTGACGAACCCTGCTGTGAAGGCACAGATTATTCTGGACCGCGAGCAGGCTATTCGCCAGGCTGTGGCGGATGCGCGCGAAAACAGTGATCGTTTCAACGTGATCTTGGTTATCGGCAAAGGCAACGAGCAGTGGCTCAAAGTGCATAACAAGCATGTTGCGTATGCGGGTGATGATCGCGTGATTCGCGAGCTTTTCGCCGCCTAAGCTCTGCGAGGTTCGCTGAGTTCGGCGTCGCTCGCTGGTCGCACAAACACAGCCCTTCGCCCGAGTCGGCAAGCTCGCCCGAGCTGCCGCACGCCCGTCATTATTGAGGAGGAAGTACAGTTTCATGGCTATTTCTTTTGTTCCAGCAACTGAACAGGAGTTTCTCGACGCTGCTCACCACGCTGGAGTGGTCATTGCGTTGGAGCAAACCTCCATTTGGGCTCGCTACCAGGCAACTGTGACGGACCGCACCCCGTGGAGGCCTTTTGGTACGAACGTCGCTGGCCAAGAATTAAGCCATATCAAGATTGTCAGTGACGGTGAAACACTGGGCTACATCACTTTCATCGATATGCTGACTCACGGCTACCACTTCCTGCGTTCTGCCCACGGCCCCGTTTGGCTTCACGACGTGGATGCGCAGACGGAAGAGGAAGTGGCTCGCGCGCTGGTAAGCTTCATTCACCGCACGGATAGCCAGGTCGCGTTCCTGCGCTATTCCATCGACGCTGAAATTCCTTCCAGCAAGCCGGTACTTTCCACACGCCCTTACGATTCGACGGTGATTATTGACCTCAGCGGCGGCGATGATGAGATTTTGAAGCGCATGAAGAGCAGAGGCCGCCGCGATGTGCGCAAAGCACTGCGCGAAAATGATGACGTATGCTCAGATGAAACTTCGAAAGCTCTCGCTGACTTCTCTGAATACTATGCGGTGATGGAGGAAACAGGCGCTCGTGATGGGTTCGTACCTGCTCCGCAACGCGATTATGAGGATATGATTCACACTCTCGGCGAGCAGCACTGCCGCGTGTTTGCAGCGCGCAACACTGAAGATGTTCTCACTGGTTGGAGCATCGTAACCAAGTATGATTCTCGCGCTGTGCGCTTCTATGCTGCTATGCGTTCGGATGCTCGCCGCACTCATGTGACGGATAAGCTGCTGTATGCAGAGTGCTGCATGTTGAGCCAGCAGGGTGTGAAAGATTATGACCTCATGGGTATTGGCTCTGATTTCGCGCCAACACTCAAGGGTCTCAATGAGTTCAAGACGAAGTTCGTCAAGGATATTACTCATGAGGCTCCTGAGCGTGATGTGCCGGTTAAGAAGGGCTTCTACTGGCTGTTGCGCATGGCGAAGGTCGTGCTTAAGCGCGGTCAGTAATTTACCGCTCAAGATTATCAGCGCGGATTACTCCGCGGCTTCGCCGCGCGCGCTCACTTGCGCGCGGCGCTTACGCGAGCGCATGAGCGCGCACAGATAGCGCGCTCGTCTCCATCTCGCTCAATGAGCGCCGCAGCTCGCATGCATCCCTCTCAGACGAGCGCGCGCAGAGCGGCGATCGCCTTGTTCTCCTCTTCATCACTGATGTTGGTCGGCAACACCACAATGCGATCGCTCACATCCTTCGTCGTCGTCAAATTGCGCGAATCGCTGGGTAAGTTATACACCGCCGGATCCATAACACCAGGGAAAAGCTGCGGACGATACCAATGCTGAGCAGCCACACCCGCTGCACGCACTGCATCCACAGCAGCTTGCGCCTGAGCAGCATCCTTGAGTAACACTGGAAAATACAACAGCGGCTGGGCGTTCGCGCTATCAACACCTGCGCTGTCAGTACGAGAACCATCCGCAGAGGCTAAAGCTGCTTGCGGGATGCTGAGCTTGCCCTGATAATCTGGGGCCGTGAAAGCGCGAGAGTAGAGCGAGACTGTCATTTCGCGGCGCTGGAAGTTCGCCTCCAGTGAGTCGAGGGCGAGGCGGGCTTGAGTGTCAATCCAATCAGTAGAACCAAGCAAAGAGTATTCCAAACTACCCTGCCGCTCAACAGCACTCAACTCTGGCTCGTACTTGCCCGTGTTAATCCAGCGGGCGCGCAAACGGTTGGCCCATGTTTGAGGCAGGCGGGCGAGGAAGCGATCCTGCTTGTCGTGCTTTTCCACTGCCCTTTCGATGCGGTGAGTCGGGCGGCGCAGGGATGCGAATTGTTCCACGATGGCGTCGTACAGTTCGCCGTTGCGCTGGGCGAGGGCGGGGTTGAGCCAGATGGCGCCGCCAAACGAGGTGCCCAAAATATTGTTGAAACCAAAGGAATGAGCGGACACGTCAGCCAGCGGCTCGCCTTGGGAATTGCGGGCCATGCGGGTGACGGTTGACATCGAATTTTCTACGAAGAGAGCCTGGGGGAAGGTTTCGCGCACGCGAGCAGCGAGTGTTTGCGCGTGGGATTGGTCGATGATGCCGAAGGTGTTTTGCATGACCACGGCCTGAACTCGTGATGTGTCAATCTCGTTGGAAGAAGTGCGCAAAGTAGGAGAGACGGGGGCGCCAGCAGCGGGGGCAGAGTGGAGAGCCGTAATGAGCCGATCCGCATCCAAGTTCAACGTGCGAGGGTTAATATCCCCATACACTGGCGTGAGCTGAGCAGAGAGAATAGGGTCGATGGCCGTGCAGGTTGTGAAAGTCTGGGTGAGAACCAGGCCGTTGGTGTGCAGTGTATGAATGGCGGTATAGACTGCTTCGAGGCCATAGCGTGACTTAAAAACTGGGAACCACTCTGCAGGATGCGTGTTTGTGCGCTGTGCCAGAGTGAGGCAGAGGTCATATTCAGCGCGGGAGCGATACGAGCGCTGACGGGTGTGAAGCGTTTCAGGCGTGGTGTTCTGCTGATACTCAGACATGAGTTTTCCTTTCGCAGCATAACGTGCGATATGGCACTGGGCGGGCAGGACTTGCGGATCGAGAGATTCACAGTGACGCACTACGAACTAGGGTCCACGTACTTTCCAGTGTAGCGAGAAGCGCCCAGAACAACAGAAAAAATTCACAATTGTACTGAAGATGATGATAAGCGTGTGGTGAAAGAGGCGATAGGAGTGGGCGAGGAAAACAGCGTACCTGACGAGATTATCACTGAGCAGAAGGCCGCCGTTTCCGTGAAAGCTGAGGCTGTGAAAAGCGAGAAGATGGCGCGCATCTCCGCCAAGCATAAAGAGATGACGCAGTCGCCGCTTGCTCCACTGATTTTGCGCATGGCAGGCCCGGCAATCCTCGCCAACGTCGTCTCGACTGTGTACTCACTCACTGACACTTTCTACGTCGGTCATCTGGGAACAGCAGCTTCTGGCGCTGTGGGAATTGTGATGCCGATTATGCTCGTCTTCCAAGCTCTCGGCCTTCTGTTTGGTCAAGGTTCTGGCAATACTGTTGCCGTAGAGCTGGGCAAGAAGAATGTGGAGCGCGCTGGCCGCTTGGTTTCCGTCGGTTTCTTCACCGCGCTTGGCCTATCTACTATTATCGGCGTGCTCGCTTTGGCTCTCGTTTCGCCGCTGATGCGTTTCTTTGGTGCGACGCCCACCATTTTGCCGCTGGCCATTGAGTACGCTATCCCGCTGCTCATCGTCTCGCCGCTGTACTGCACCACCTTTGTGATGAACCCTCAGTTGCGCTTCCAAGGCTTGGCGAAGTACGCCATGATCGCCATTGTTTCTGGTGCACTGTTGAACATGGTTCTTGAGCCGATTTTCATTTTCGTCTTCCATATGGGCTTGCTGGGCGCGGGTATCGCTACGGCTATTGCGCAGACGACGTCGTGGGCGTTGCAATTGTGGATGAACCGTCATCATGGCATCGTGCGCATTCACCTGAGCAATTACAAGCCGGATATGCCTTTGATTCGCGAGATGATCGGCGGCGGCATCCCCTCTCTCATCCGCAATGGCATGCTCTCTATTGCTGTGATCGCTGTCAACGTTGCTGCGAACCCGTTTGGTGATGCTGCTATTGCGGCAATGGCTATTGATGGCCGGATTATGACGTTCTTCAACCAGGTTCAGATTGGCTTGGGTCAAGGCTTCCAGCCGGTGTGTGGCTTCAATTATGGTGCTCATTTCTTCCAGCGCGTGCGCAAAGGCTACTGGTTTGTGGTGCGCTGTTCGCTGGTATGGCTTGCTTTGGCATCGATTCTGGTTTCGACTTTTGCTGAGCCGGCGATGGGCTTGTTCCGTAATGATCCTGAGGTGATTCGTATTGGCGCGCAAACCTTGCGTTTCCAGTGCTTGACGTTCACTCTCTCCGGTTTTGTGGTGCCGTCGAACATGATGCAGCAGACGATTGGTCATACTTTTATTTCGTCGCTGGTTGGCTTGGGCCGCCAAGGTGTGTTCCTCGTTCCGGCGCTGCTCATTTTGCCGAATTTCTTAGGATTAACAGGAGTGATGATCAGCCAGCCTGTGGCTGATATTGTCACGTTTATCATGACAGTTCCGCTTCAAGCCTATGTGTTGCGCGGGCTGTCTGATTCTTCGACGATTCCTATGAAGCGCTTACATTTCTGGGCTCGTCGCGCTCGCGCGAAGAAGTGAAGCGCGCTTGTGGCGTTGTGCACAAGTGCCGCTGTATCGCGGGTTTCGTGTGGTGGCGCGCGTCGAGAGCGGCGCTGTCCTAGTGTATGCGCACGCTAGATGAGCGCACGCGAGGTCAGCGCCTCAGGCTTGGGCGAGGGCGGCGAACTGCTCGAGGGTGAGCTTTTCACCGCGCAGCATCGGGTCAATTCCCGCAGCTTGGATCTGCTCTGCGCTGAGCTGGTCACGCAAAGCCGCACGCAGGGTTTTCCGCCGTTGCAAGAAGGCGGCTTCAATGAGGGCGAAAGTGCGTTCTTGGAGCTGATAATCTTGAGCGCGAAGAGCTTGAGGGCTGCCCTGAGGCCAGCGAGTAAAGCTGACCAGCGACGAGTCGACATTCGGCACCGGCCAGAAGACGGAACGGGCCACTTTTCCCGCGTTTTTCGCCTCGCCATACCAGCGCAACTTCACCGAGGGGACGCCATAAATTTTGGAGCCAGGCCCTGCGCTTAACCGGTCGGCGACTTCCGATTGCACGAGCACGCACGCCGAGCTCAGGTTGGAAAAGCGCGCGAGCAAAGTGAGCAGGATCGGCGTTGCCACGTTGTACGGCAGGTTGGACACGAGGGCGAAAGGCTTATCAGGGTCGATGCCAGGCAGCTGGTCGGCAGTTTCGATGGCCAGCGCGTCACTCAACACTGTCGTCAGATTGTCAGCATTCTGAGGCTGGAAACGCTCTACCGTCTGGGGCAGCTGGGCGTTCAGTTTTGGGTCGATTTCGACGGTGGTGACGTGTGCGCCGGCTCCGAGCAAGCCTAAAGTGAGTGAGCCCAAGCCAGGGCCTACTTCGACGACCTGGTCGCCAGGCTGGACGCCTGCGATGGTGACGATGCGGCGAATGGTTTGAGGGTCGCACATGAAGTTTTGGCCCAGCTTTTTTGTGGGCTGGATGCCAGCTTGGGTGGCGAGCTGGTGAATATCATCAGCGCCGAGTAGGCGAGCGGTAGCGAGAAGGTTTTCGCTCATTGTGTCCCCTCATGACTTTGTTCAACGGTTTAACAAACTCAGCAGCGTGCACGTACCCGCGAGGTGGGTGCGAGGCGCCTGCGACTGCGCGGCTGGTGTACGCGAAGCGCGTGCCGAAAGCACGCATCAAGTGTGCGGATCAGTACCACTTCTTCCTCTGCCAGAAGTCCCACGCACCACACGGATTGGTATAGCGGCCACGAATATAACCCAAACCCCAGGAAATCTGGACTTGAGCGTTATCATGCCAGCCTTCACCCATCTTCCAGCCTGGCAAAGCTTGTGGAATACCATAGGCGTCCGAGTACGGGTTATCCGCATCCCAACGCCAGCCTGACTCATGGTTCCACAAGGTGAGCAGGCAGGCGAACTGGTCGTCACCCCACCCATAGAAATCACGAGCCATACCTCGAGCAAGCGACTGGGCTTCGGCAGGGCTCAAATGCAACACATTGCCGGAGTTACCGCCATTGTTGCCCCCATTGTTACCGCCGTTATCCGGTGGATTCGACGGCTTATCAGGCTGGGAACCATTGTTGCCTGAGTTCCCATTACCGCCATTGCCCCCGTTATTACTGGAGTTACCAGAATTGCCGGAGTTGCCGGAGTTACCGCCCTGGTTCGAGTCATTACCCGAACCGGAGTTGCCGGAGTTACCCTTATCGCCCGAGTTATCCGAGCTGCCCGAATTGCCCTTCTGACCTTGATCAGACGAGCCCTTCGAACTATCCGAGCCCGTCGAGCCAGAGTCAGCGGCATTACCCGCATTGCCAGAATCAGACGAGTCAGAAGCGGGTGGGGTCGGCTTCTTCGTACCCACCGCAATAATCTCATCCGTCGGCTGGCTGGTCACCGTCGAATCGAGCAGCTGATACTGGTCAGCCACACCATCCACATAGGTCACGCGCAAACGCTCAGCCTTCGAACCGTCAGCACCCGCCTGACGAACCTGCTGAACACCTTCCTCCAAGTTCGGGTCTTCCACCTTCACGGTAGAGAAGGGAATGGCAATCGTCCTGGTAATCTCCCCAAAGGTGATGCGCTGGACGCGAAGAATCGTGACCTGCTTGCCAGTCGAGTCCGTGCCATTTTCGACGCTGACGCGGTCATCCTTGTTCAAAGTGATGCCCTTGGAATCCAAAATCGAGGCGACGGGCAGGCGGCCATCGGGAGCCACCGACTCTTTACCATCCCAGATCACCGTAACTGGGCCTGGCTTGTCAATAACAACTCCACCGGTCAGCTGCTGGTACACGTTAGCAATATTGACTGTGATTTTCACTGCGTCTTTATGCGCATTGTCAAAGTAACTGGCCAGTTGGCTCGCCGACTTGGCAACCGTCCAGTAAGGAATCTGGTGGCCGTCAATGTTGAGTGTGACCTGGAAGGCTTCGCGTACCTTCACCACCGCATGGTCGCTCAACCATTCGCCAGAACTGGAAATCGCTTGATCGTGGGTTTTGAGATCGATGCCCTGTTCATTCAAGAACTCTTGCAAGCTGGAAGCATAGGTCACTACTTGCTGGGTTTTGCCGTTCACTTCCAGTGCGATCGCCTTGCGGGTTGTGCCCACGAAGGCGGTTGCGCAGGAGGCAAAGGTAGCGAGGGCTGCAATTGCCACTCTCCAACGCCTGTGCTTCACAAAAGTGCGAGGAGTCCATTGCTTTGACATGATCGTCACTTTCCTTCAGTTACATCAACAAAGTGGTCGCAGCTGCAGCGGCGCGCAGGTTTTCTGCGGTTTTGGCGCCTTGGGTGGCGCTGGTCGGCTCATCGGCTGGGGCCGCGCCCGCCGCTACACCAGCTTGAGAAGCGCCTGTCGCCGCGCCGTCTTGGGCAGCGCGCAAAGCTTCGGTCGACTTTTGCGTCACTTCCGTATCGCCCGCAGCAAGGTCCACCCACCCGGCAGCCGATGGGCCATAAGCAGGGCTCGTCGGGTCAATGCTTGCAGAAGAATTCGTCGCACTGGCAATCAGAAGCGAGCCCGGATGCGGCTGGCTAGCAGGCATTTCTATGAGGTACGGCCTCTTCGCATGGCGACCATCGCCGGAACTTACACCTTTCAAACGCCTTTCGATCCATGGAATCGAATATTCCTTAATCCAACTCGAATTGCGCTTCACCCGAGCGGTCAAACTCAAAGGCGCCGGCGGGAGAGGAAGGTCAAGCTGCTCTTGCCAGGCGGGGTCAGGGTCCAAACCAAGCCCGCGCAAAGCAATCTGAGCAAGCCTCTCATGGCACTCGGGAGATGGGTGGATGAGGTCCTGGCTCCACAAGCGCGGGTCCGCAAGGTTGGGGTAAGCCCACGTGTCACACAGGTAAATATCCAACTTGTTGGCCAGCTCGTACAAGCGCGTGGCATAGTCGGAGGTGGTGCCGCGAATATAGTTCATCTCTTCGCTCGGCGGCTGGTTAGGCAGGCAGTAAATCACGTCGGCGCCGCTCTCGCGAATCTGGCGAACACCATGCTCGATATACGCCATAATGCGGTCCAGCGAGTGGCCAGGGCGCAAAATATCGTTACCGCCACCGTCCATGATTACCAGGTCGGGCTTGAGTGCCAGCGCTTGAGGAACCTCTTGCTCGACGATGTAGCGGATCAGCTTGCCGCGGATCGCCAGATTAGCATACAGAACAGGAGACAGGCCCTGCTCAACTCGACGAGCGGAAAGGTGACCGGCAAGCCGGTCAGTCCAGCCGAAAAGCGGAGTTTCATTATGCGCACTCTGGTTTTCGAAAGTGGTCATGTCCAAGCTCGTGTCGACAGGGTCCCACAAACCTTCGTTCACCGAGTCGCCCACCGTGACCACGCGCTGCCACTTTTCCAAGTGGGGCAACACCACACGAGCAGGAAGGTTGCGCACAGTAAATGAAGTAGCCACAGCCGCGCTGGCTGAGTTCATAGCCGCACTACCAGCGTTCGTAGCTGCGCT
>NZ_MWWU01000004.1 GCF_002259595.1 Aeriscardovia aeriphila | reverse complement strand
AGAAGTTTCCCTGATCTCCCCCTCCGAGTGGGAGCTGATGAGAGTGGTGTGGACCGAAGGGCCCAGCAAAGCCAAAACTCTCGTGGAAAACATGTCCAAGAAAAGTCAGTGGTCCGAGTCGACCACCAAAACTCTGCTTCGCCGCCTCGTCAGCAAGGGAATTCTCACAACGAAAAGCGTCGAAGGCCAGCGCGGCTTCCTCTACACACCAACCGTGGCAGAGAAAGAAGCCATGCGCGACCAAGCTGTACAGCTGTTCAACTCCATGTGCGCTATGAAGCGCGGCTCAGTGCTCATTGAACTCATTGAGCGTATGCAGATGACCAGAGGTGACCTTGATAATCTCACAAAAGTAATAGAGAACAAGCGCGAAACAGCGCCAGAAACTATTGACTGCGACTGCCTGCCGGGCGAGTGCGACGAGCACGAGGGTGCGGCGCACTGATAATCGCGCTGATAATCTCAAGAAATTCGAACTGTACCATTCGAACCTACTCGGCAAAAGGAGCCTTATAGAAGTTCTGGTACGAGCGGGAAGGTGTCGGGCCGCGCTGGCCCTGGTAATGCGAGCCCAAAGCCTGCGAACCATAAGGGTGCTCGGCTGGGGAAGAGAGCTCAAAGAAGCAGATTTGGCCAATCTTCATGCCGGGCCAGAGCTTGACGGGAAGCGGGCTGACGTTCGACAGCTCCAAGGTGATGTAACCGTTGAAACCAGGGTCAATAAAGCCGGCCGTCGAATGGGTGAGGATGCCCAAACGGCCCAGCGAACTCTTGCCTTCCAAACGGGCGGCAATCTGGCTGGAAATGTGGACGCGCTCGAGGGTCGAGCCCAAAACGAACTCGCCCGGGTGCAAAATCCAAGGCTCGCCTTGCGCAACGCTAAACTGCTCGGTCAGCTCGCCTTGGTCCTCCGCAGGGTCGACGTAGGTGTACTGGCGATCGTTGAAAACGCGGAAGAAGCGGTCGAGGCGCACGTCGATGGAAGCTGGCTGGATCATCTCAGGAGTGAAGGGGTCGAGCTCAATATCGCCCATGTCCACGCGGGCGCGAATATCACGATCGCTGAGAAGCATAATTCCTCATTTCTCCAAGCTTCCTTACTTGCTCTCATACTAGAGGCGAACCTGCCCAGAGCGCGAGGGCGGCGGGCGCCTGGGTGGTGCGCCGGCTTGCGGTGGGGGAGCGCGTCCGGCCAGGAGCTTGGCCGACGAGGCTGGCCGGTAACCCTGCAAACCGGCGAATTGTCAGGCGTGTGAGCCAGCTGTGAACAGGGAGGACCTTCTGTGGCAGAATAAGAGGTGTGATTTACTTAATTCTTGGCTGGATTGGCGCGATTATCGCACTGCTTCTGCTCGTGCTTGCCTTGGCAAAGATGGAGTCGGTGAACAACGGGCTCTCCTCGCGCGTGCCGGACACTTTTGAATGGCTGCAGCGTAAGGCGATGAGGCAGCAGAAGAATAGGCGTAACGGACGCGTGATTGCCACTCAGATGGCCCTCGCCCCGAGTAAAGACGTCCGTCATGGCGCTACTGCGCAGGATCGCTCTGTTGTGCAGACCTCCGGTTCGGTGGTTGAGCTGCACGCCTTCTCTCGTCAAACGGCTGAGGAGAAGGTGGCCAATGGTGAGCTTGCTAATCTCGTGTCGCACACCTCTCACCCTCAGGCTTAAGCCCCGAATTTCTCCAGATTATCAGCGCTGCTTGTCGCTCGCGCGAGTGAACTTCACGAAAGGTTGAACATGGATCTGACTACTACCCTCTTGATAATCCTGGGGGTTATTGTTGTTGTCGCCATTATTGGTGTCGTCATCGCGAAGAGCGCGCATAAGGGGGCTCAGACCGGCGAAAAGCCTGCCGTTGAAGCAAGTGAAGCGACTGCTGCGGCTGAAGGTGAGCCTCAGGACGCTGAGCACAAACAAGAGGCTGAGGCACAGGCTGTGGCAGCAACTGAGAACAAACCAAAGGCTGAGCCACAGCAAACGGCTGAGCCACAGCAAACGGCAGAGCCACAGCCAGAAGCTGAACTAGCAGCTCAGCCAGAAGCAGCCAAGCCAGAAGCTGCAGCTCAGCCCGAGACCGCTGCTCAGCCACAGCCAGAAGCTCCAGTCAAGCAAGAAATCGTCAAGCCGGAGAACTCACAGAGCCGCCTCGTTCGCCTGCGCTCCAAGCTGGCGCATTCTGCTAATCCTTTTGGAAAAGCTTTGTTCTCCATCCTTTCGCGCGACCACTTGAGCGAGGAAGATTGGGAAGACGTTGAGGACACTTTGCTTCTGGCCGATGTGGGTGCGGAAGCTTCCGAAAAAATTGTCGATGAACTGCGCCAAGATTCTCGCGCGCAAGGTACTCGCTCTGCCGAGGAAGTGCGCGACATGTTGCGCGAGCGCTTGCTGGATGCCGTGGGCCGCGACACTGACCGCAGTCTCGAAGCGCTGAGCAACAACGAGCCAGCAGAGCCAGGAGCCGCTGAGCAAGCCCACCCGCTGCACGTCATCATCATGGTCGGCGTCAACGGCACCGGCAAAACCACAACCGCAGGCAAGCTCGGCCGCCTCTTCGTCGCTGAAGGCCGCCACGTCGTTCTCGCCGCCGCCGACACCTTCCGAGCAGCAGCAGCCGACCAGCTCGCCACCTGGGCCGCACAGTCCGGCATCGAAGTGGTGCGTTCCGACAAGGATGGCGCAGACCCAGCATCTGTTGCCTACGACGCCGCTCAAAAAGCGCTCAACGACAAGGCTGACGTGCTCATCGTCGACACCGCCGGCCGCCTGCAAAACAAGCGCAACCTCATGGACGAGCTCGGCAAAATCCGCCGCGTCATCGAAAAGCTCACTCCTGTTCAGGAAGTCCTGCTCGTGTTGGACGCCACCACTGGCCAAAACGGCATGACTCAGGCCGAGGTGTTCGCTGAGGCGATTGGAATTACGGGCGTTGTGCTCACCAAGCTGGATGGCTCTGCCAAGGGTGGCATCGTCATTTCCGTTCAAAACAAGCTGGGCGTTCCGGTCAAGCTCGTCGGCCTGGGCGAGGGCCCGGATGACCTTGCTGTGTTCGACCCTGCTGGTTTCGTCGACGGCATTTTAGGCTAAGCAGCACTAGGGGAGGATTATGAATATCACAACTGTATGGCTGCTCGTAGCAAGCGTGCTTTCCATGCTCACGACGGTGGGAGTGGGCCTGTATTACATGGGTTTGGCTCGCGTCAAGTCGGTGCTGAACATGGGAATGCTCATGCTGGGCGGCATCGTCACCACGTGCTTGGTGTGGGTGTTGTGGGCGTGGTCGCTCGCTTTTGGCGGCTCAGATGTTGTGGGAGTGGTGGGCGACCCTGCTTCCGGCTTCTTGCTGCGTGACAGCATTGCCTTGAAAAATGGGGCTTTCCTCTCGGTGATGCCGACGGGTGCGAGCTACCCGCGTTTGGCTGATGTGCTTTTTGAGATGACGGTCGCCTGCCTTGCGGTGGTGTTGATTTCTGGCGCTTTGGCGGAGCGGATTAAGTTCAGCGCGTGGGCTGTTTTCGTGGTTTTTTGGGTGAACATCGTTTATGCTCCTGTGGCTCATATGCTTTGGTCGCGCTCGGGCTTGCTTTCTGCGACGGGCCCGCTGTCCCAGGCTTTGGGTTCTGGCGCGCATGATCTCGCTGGTTCTGGTGTGGTGTGGCTTTCGGCTGCCGTGTCTGCGCTCGCAATCGTGTTGATTATTGGCCGTCGTCGCACTTTCCACGTCACCCCGCTCAAGCCGCATAGTTTGACGTTGTCCTTCTTTGGTGTGGCCCTGGCTTTTGTTGGTTTTATGGGCTTTGTGGCGGGTCACGTCCACTCGGGTAATGGCACGGCTGTTTACACGGTTCTCTCGATGCTGTTGGCTTGCTCTGCCTCGTGTTGGGGATGGCTCATGATTGACAGGCTGCGTAACCGTCATTTCACCGCTTTGGGTGCGATTTCAGGAATTCTGAGTGGCATGGCTGCGGTTTGTGCTGCCGCTGATTCTTTGAACCCTCTGTGGACTGTTCTGATCGGCTTCATCGCGGGTGTTGCCTGCTCTTCCGCGGTTTCGTGGAAGTACCGTTTGAACTATGACGATTCCTTCGACGTTGTTGCCATTGCTGGCGTGGGTGCGGTTATTGGCCTGCTCGCCAACGGTTTGTTTGCTCAGAAGGGTGGCTTGCTCACTGGTGGTGGTGTGGGCTTGCTGGTGGCTGAGCTCGTCGAAATTGTGGTGGTGTTCCTCTGGGCTGGCGTGTGGACGGCAGTGATCGCCTTCGTTTTGGAGAAGACGGTGGGCTGGCGTATTGCTGACCGTGATGAGGTTTTGGGCGTCGATATTGCCGACCAGGGCGAGAAGGGTTACGACTTTGAAACCTTCTCGAACTCGGTGTTTAAGGAGGCTCAGTAAATGAAGATTGTCACTGCAGTTATTAAGCCCGAATGCTTGGATGCGTGCAAAACTGCGCTTGCTCAGGCTGGCGTTCGTGGAATGACGCTCACCTCCGTCTCCGGTTTTGGCCAGGAAGTGGGCCATTCTGAGGTGTACCGCGGGGCTCGCTACAATTCTGACCTCATCACCCGCGTGCGCATTGACGTGGTGAGTGCCGATGAGGATGCGGACACCTTAGTCAACGTGCTGGTTGAGGCGGCGAAAACCGGAAATGATGGCGATGGCTTCATTTGGGTGGCACCGCTGGACCGTGTCGTCAGGATTAACACCGGCGATGAGAATGAGGCTGCGCTGTAGGCTACGGTGAGCGCTGATAATCTTGAGGCATGTGAGGGGAGTAAAGGAGAGATATGGCTACCGATGTGAGCATGAAGGTTCCTCCGCACGATTCTGACGCCGAAAAAGCGGTGCTGGGCTCAATGCTGCAGACGCAGGACGCCATTACCGAGGCGACGGCCGTGCTGACTGAGCAGGATTTTTACGAGCCGAAGAACCAGATTATTTTCTCCACCATCATTCGCCTCTTCTCCGCCGGTGAACCTGCCGATGTGATTACCGTGGCCAACCAGCTGGAAAAGGAAGATAAACTCACCCAAGCAGGCGGCAGCATTTATATTGCCGACCTCGTGCCCTCCTCACCACAAGCGGCTTCGGTGAACAGCTATGCTTCCATCGTGCGCGATAAGGCTTTGCTCAGGCGCGTGATCGAGTCGGGTCGAGCCATCATCGAAATGGGCGAAAAGGCGGGCGGCGCACCAGCAGAACAAGTCGTCAACATGGCCCAGCAGAAGGCAATGTCCCTATCGGATAACCGCCTGCGCACCGACTATGTGGATATTTACAACACGGCGTACGAGACGCTCTCCAATATTTCTGCTATTCAAAGCGGCCAAGTCAAGCAAGGCGTAGACACCGGCTTCGTCGCTCTCGACGGGCTGATGCACGGTTTGCAGCCAGGCCAGCTTGTTATTGTGGCAGGCCGCCCGGCTATGGGTAAGTCCACTTTTGCTATGGATATTGCCCGTTACGCAGCTTTCCGCCAGAACATCACCACCATCGTGTTCTCCCTGGAGATGAGCCGCGACGAAATCGCTCAGCGTATTATTTCCGCGGAGACCTCCATTCCTTTGGAAACTTTGCGTGCCGCTCAGCTGGATGACCGCCAGTGGGACCGCTTGAATAAGGAAATGGGCGAGATGCAGAACGTCCCGCTCCTGCTTGACGATTCGCCGAATATGTCACTGATGGAAATTCGCTCGAAGTGCCGTACTTTGAAGCAGGGGCAGGCCTCGATGAAGCCGTTGGGCTTGGTGGTGATCGACTACTTGCAGCTGATGAGCTCGACCGGAGCCGTGGAATCGCGCCAGCAAGAGGTGTCGGAGTTCTCTCGCTCGCTCAAGCTGCTGGCTAAGGAACTTAACGTTCCGGTGATCGCGCTGTCACAGTTGAACCGTGGCCCGGAAATGCGTCAGGATAAGAAGCCAATGCTTTCCGACCTTCGTGAATCGGGTTCTATCGAGCAGGATGCTGATGAAGTATTGCTCGTTCACCGCCCTGATTTCTACAACAAGGAAGACCGCCCCGGCGAGGCCGACATTATTGTGGCGAAGAACCGTAATGGCCAGACGGGAACGGTGGGGCTTTCCTTCGATGGCGCAAATTCGCGCTTCTTGAACTTGAGCCAGGACGTTGAACAAGGAATTTAAGGGACTCTAGGGATTAAGAAACTGAGGACTCTAGGAATTCAGGACTTGAGGAATTCAGGACTTGAGGAATCTCGAGACTCTCGGAATTTAAAGGAATTTAAGGGAATTTAAGGAGCATAATGGCACAGCAATCAATGTCTGCTTTCACCTCCAGCGTGGCAGACGACGATGCTCAGCGCGCTCGCGTGCAAGCACACACTCACAGCTGGAAGAAGCCTTTCACTCCTGCCATCGGCAAATGCGTTTACGGCCTCGCTCACGTGCGCGGTGGCGGCTCGGCATTCCCTGGTGAAGTGGTGGAAAAGCTGGACCCTGGCTTCCTTGCTCGCACCTTGAGCAATCTTCCTTTGGGAACTGTGGTGGTCAGCGGCACTAACGGCAAAACCACGTCGACTCGCATGGTGGTCAGCCTTTTGGAAAGCTTGGGATTGAAGGTTTTTACGAACCCGACTGGCTCGAATTTTGTGCGTGGCGTCATCTCCTCGTTGCTTCCTCAAATCTCGCTTTCTGGCAAGCTGGATGCCGATATCGCGGTGCTCGAGCTGGACGAAGCCTACTCGGTGAAGTTTGTTCAGCAGGTTCAGCCTCGCTATACCTTGCTTCTCAACGTGATGCGCGACCAACTGGACCGATTTGGTGAGATTGACACCACGGCTCGTCTGCTGGCGCACGCGGCTCATGCCACATCAGGAACGCTGATTCTCAACCGAGAAGACCCACTCATCGCAGGCCTGGCGAAACAAGCTCGCCCTGGCACTCACATCAGCTACTACGGTTTGGGCTCTGATAATCTCAGAAAACTCTTCCCCAACGATGCACAACTGCACTCCTCAACCTTGCATGCTATCGAGCAGCTGACGGGAAGCGCAATGCCAATTGACCACAAGGCTGAACAAAGCCGAGAAGAAGAGTGGAAACGCGCCTCAAGCCTGCCCGCAGACGTGCTGCTCACCGGCGTGGAAACAGGCTTTGCAACCCTGCACATGGACGGGCTGGAAAAGCGCACCAGCATGCGAGTTTCCGGCGTCTACAACATGTTCAACGCAGCAGGCGCTCTCGCAGTTGCCCGCGCAGTGGTCGCAGACGCGAGCAAGAGTGCCGATCTGGAGAATGTGAGCCCAACTCAACGCCAACGCCTGGAGAAAGCCTCCCACATCACCACCGAGCAGCTGATTGACGCTGTGAGCACAGTGACTCCTGCTTTTGGCCGCGGCGAAACGGTGATGGTCAATAACGTGCCAGTTGAGCTGGTGCTGGTCAAGAACCCGGGCGGCTTCCGCTTGGCTTTGCGCTCCTTCCCTGCTCAGGGTACGAGTACCATGATTGCCATTAACGATGAGTACGCCGATGGACGCGATATGAGTTGGCTGTGGGATGTCGATTTCGCATCACTGGCTTCAACAGGAGTTTCTGAGGTGACCGGCGTGCGAGCGTGGGATATGACGACCAGGCTTGCCTACGACGGGGTGAATGTGCAGCAGACGCAGACGAACTTGCATGAGGCGTTGATGGCGTTCTTGCAGAGAGAGCCTGAAAAGCCGAAGAGAATCTATTGCACGTATACGGCTATGTTGGCTCTTCGCCAGGAGCTTTCCCAGATTGCCACGATCGAGAATGTGGGGGTTCGCGCATGAGTGAGCTTGAGGATCGTATTCACACTGTTGAGGGTGAGAATCATCTTCACTTGGCTGAGAGTGAGGATCATCTTCACAGTGGTGAGGCTGAGAATCGTATCAACGTGATTGACGATAGGGTTCGTCCGGCTGTCGATATTGTGTCACTGTATCCGCGCGATATGAATATTTACGGGGATACGGGAAATGTTCTCGTGGTGGCGAAACGCTTGTGGCTGTATGGCTACCAGCCGGTTGTGCACTATGTGAACCAGGGGGATGCCTGGCCAGAGCATGTGGATATCATTCTGGGCGGCGGTGGCCAGGATTCTGGTCAGAAGAAGATTCAGGATGATCTCATGGCTCGCGCTCCTCAGCTGCGGCAGATGGCGGATGAGGGAGTTCCGATGCTGGTAATCTGCGGCCTGTATCAGCTTTTCGGTAACTTTTTCCGCACTATTGATGGCGATGAAATTCCTGGGATTGGCATTTTTGATGCAGAAACGCTGGGGAAAACTGCTCGCTTGATTGGCAACCTGGTAGCAAGCTCGGACTACGGAACATTGGTGGGTTATGAGAACCATTCTGGCCAGACGTTCTTGCATGGGCAGACGAAAGCGTTGGGCCGTGTTACCTCAGGTGAGGGGAACAACGCTGAGGATGAGACGGAGGGTGCACAGAAGAACAACGTGATTGGTACGTATATGCACGGTTCTGTGCTGCCAAAAAACCCGAAACTTGCTGATTTTCTCGTGATGAAGGCGGTGGAGCATCGCTACGGCAGCTTCACTAATTTGGCTGATAGTTCGATGCAAGCTGAACTGGAGAAGCTGGATGAGTGTGCGCGTCAGGCTTCGCAGGTGGCGCAGCATCGCCCGAGGTGAGCGTGTGGGCTTCGGGGCTGCTAGCTTGTGCGGGCTTGTGCAAAGCTCTTCTGGTTTCTCAGGGGTTTGCGTGAGCAAAGGTGATGGGCTTGCCGGGCTTGCAGAACGCCGTTTTCAGTTTTCTTTCAGCAAACAGGAAGAGTTTTTGATGCGCATTTGAGGATTGAACCAAGAATTATGAGGTTATATATAACCATCAGCTCAACAGCTGAGACCTTTTAGGAAATCTTAGAGGCCATAATTGAATTTTCTTCTTCCTCTCCTCATTGAATGGAAGCGCCCTGGAATGCAGACCAGGGCGCTTTTGTTTTTCCTGAGGACCTCTTTCCAGCTATAATCTCATCGCCTCGGCTGCAAGAGGGAATCAGAGATGCTCATCATATAGTTTCTCGTAAGGCAAACTGTGAACGTGTTATCATCCCTTTTCCTTTAATTTTCTGGAAAACAAGCGCGTGTGACCTCCCGTTAACAATTCTCTGCCCCCGTTCGTGTAAGGTATATACCCGGCTTGTGCGCGAGAGGCGTGTGCAGCGGTTAGGCATAAGGAGCCAGCACATATGGCAGGAATTATTGTTGTTGGAGCTCAATGGGGAGACGAAGGCAAGGGTAAAGCAACAGACTTGTTGGGTACCCGCGTCGATTACGTGGCTCGTTACAACGGAGGTGCCAACGCTGGCCACACTGTCGTCGTGGGAGACAAGAGCTATGCTTTGCACCTGTTGCCAAGCGGTGTGGTGAACAAGAACATCACTCCGGTTATTGGCTCTGGCGTTGTCGTCGACCCTCAGGTGCTCGTCGACGAAATGCACACTTTGGAAGCTGAAGGCGTCGATTGCTCCAAGCTTCTGGTCTCCTTGGGTGCTCATATTACCGCTCCTTACGACCGCTACCTGGATAAGCTCAACGAAAGCTCTCGCGGCTCGTCCAAGATTGGCACGACGGGTAGGGGCATCGGCCCTACTTATGCCGACAAGGTGAATCGCATCGGAATCCGAGTGGCCGATCTGTTTAATGAGGAGCATTTGAGGGCTAAGGTTGAGGCAAACCTCGAGCTGAAGAATGAGCTGATTGAAAAGATCTACGGCGCTAAGCCGATGAGCTTGGCAGAAAACCTCGATGAGCTGCTGGAAAATGGCGAGAAGATTCGTTCTCACGCCACCGACGTGTCTCTCGTGTTGAACAGGGCTTTGGATGAGGGTAAGAATGTTCTGTTCGAAGGCGGCCAGGCCACCATGCTCGACATCGACCATGGCACTTACCCATTTGTCACCTCTTCGAACCCAACTGCAGGTGGCGCTTGCACGGGCACTGGTGTTGGTCCGACCAAGATCAACCGTGTGCTGGGTGTGACGAAGGCTTACACCACTCGCGTTGGCGCTGGCGCATTCCCAACCGAGCTCACCGATGAGCAGGGTGATTGGCTGCGCGCTCAAGGCCACGAATATGGTGTGGTGACTGGTCGTCCGCGTCGTTGTGGTTGGTTTGATGCTGTTGTTGTTCGCTATGCTGTGCGCATCAATGGTTTGACTGACCTCGTTCTCACCAAATTGGATACGTTGACTGGTTTGAAGAGCCTGCCAATCTGTGTGGCTTATGATGTGACTACTTTGCAAGGTGAGCATAAGCGCGTCAGCGAAATGCCAATCGACCAGTTTGAGTTCGCTTCTGCCAAGCCAGTATATGAGGAAATGCCAGGCTGGAGTGAGAACATTACGGGTGTGAAGAGCTTCGATGAGCTTCCTGCCGCCGCTCGTAACTATGTGTTGCGCTTGGAAGAGCTCTCTGGCTGCCAGATCTCGCTGATTGGTAACGGCCCTGCTCGCGACCACATCATCGTTCGCCACGAGATTTTGGACTGAGTGACAATCTGGCGGATTGCTTCTTTGACTGATTGCTCATCTGACTGATGGAAACTTACCGGCGAGCTGGTCTTCTGGCTCGCCGGTTTGTTGTCGGAGCTTGTTGGCGAGCAGCCAGCCGCCTTTTGCTCGAGCGTGCGATTTAGAGTAGTGCTTCGTGAATATGGAACAGAACGAGCGCACTGCAAAGCCGCATGCTGAGGGCAAAGTTGCCGCCGCCTCGCCCGCTTCTCGCGTCGAGAAAGCTGCTGAGGGCAAGCCGTTGTCTCTTGTCGCTCAGATTTTCTGCGTTTTTGCAGGAGGCCTTCTGGGCACTGCCGCCCGAGCAGGCCTGAGCCTTATGCAACCAGCTGCGCACACTGCAGTGCAACTTCAAGCCTGGCCGTGGGCAACTTTCACGGTGAACATGCTCGGCGCTCTGTTGCTGGGCTTCATTCTCGAGTTGTGGCAGCACTGGGGCCCCGATACTGGCACGCGTCAAGCGACGCGATTGCTGTTGGGAACGGGCATTATGGGCGCGTTCACCACGTATGGCACCTTCATTTGGGAGACGATCCTTCGCTTCGACTCTTCCTCTGCTCGTGCTGGCGTGATTGGCCTGTTCTACGCGCTGGCCAGTTTGGTGGGTGGCTTGTTGGCAGCAGGAATTGGCATTGTGATTGCCCGCTTGGTGTCTGGCCTTCCCGTCACTCAAGCTCAACTGCTCGCCGCTCAAGCACAAGCGGCGTCTGGAGATGCTCAAGTTGGAGATGCTCAAGCCTCCGGTTCCCAAGCCGCTGACTCTCAGGCCTCTTCCGAAACCCAAGCTTCCCGCAAGTCGAGCCCGCGCGCAGAAAAGCTGCACGCTCACGGCATCCTCGACCGCGAGGGCTGCTCGGCAAATCTGATTGGTTACGCGCACACGGATGATGATTTCCGCGGTGTGTGCGGCGATGTTGACCCGGAGCTCGAAGCGATTTTGAAGGAGCATGAGAAGGGAGATTCGCAATGACTTTTTCGCTGTTTCTTGTGGTCATGCTCTGCGGTGGCTTGGGTGCGGTCTGCCGTTTCCTCGTCGATTCTGCGGTGAAGAAGGCTGCTTCTCGCAGTAAGCGCTGGTCTGAGCGATGGGCGAGCTTCCCCGCAGGCACTTTTGTGGTGAACCTGACTGCTTGCTTGCTGGTTGGTTTTGTGGCTGGTTTGGCGTCGTCGTCACTCTTGCCGGCTGCTGTGGCAACTGTGGTGAGCACTGGCTTTTTGGGCGGTTACTCCACTTTTTCCACGGCAAGTGTCGAGGGTTATCGCTTGATCATTTCTGGCAAGGGAAATATCGCGTTCCTCTATTGCGCTGGCATGTTGCTTGCCTCGCAGCTCTTGGCCGCTGCAGGCTACTTCCTCGCCTCGCTTTTCTAAGTATTTCTTGAGATTATCAGCGCTGGTAATCTCAAGAACTTTAATTGCAGCCTAGAGAAGCAACATTTTTCGCAAGCTGGCGTTGGCATAGAGAAGTGCTGACAGGTAAATGACTACGCTCATGACGAGTACTAGCGAACTGGCTACTGAGTAATACCAATTAATTTGTGCGGTAAGGATTACTGGTATTGCTGCAGGTAGAAGCAGGGTAATTGCGAGGAATGCAGCGAATTGACACATGAGAAGGGGTAGTGGTGCTCCAAATGCGTGGCGGATTGAGAATTCGCGAATATCAGAGCGCACAATCGAAGAGCCAATTGCCCAGAAGAGCATGAGGACGAGGAATACGAGGGCGAATGCTGCGATAATGTAGATCGACGTTCGCACGAGTAACTGGCGGAAAATGGTGGGTTGACTGGTGGCGAGGTCAACGGGAATGAGGGAGGCTCCGTTTTTCTGCGCTGCGCTGATGTAAGCGTAGAGGTTTAGCTGTGCGCTCGCATTCTTGCTGTGAGGAAAGAAAATTGAGTTTCCTTCGGCAACCTGAATCATCTGATCATCGATATGGGTGAGAACGTCAGGCGGAAGAACGGCGAGCACGTAATTGTCGAGCTTTTCTCCTGTTCCATGTGGAGAGAAGTAGGCGGCCGCGTAAGGCAGACGCTTGGTAGCGGTGAGCTTGTAGTTGCCAACAGTGAAAGCAAAGGATTGATGAGGGAAACTTGCACCCAAATAGGCGCGAGGAGTGAGGTCAAGTTTTCCAGAAGAGGCGATTCCGGGAACTTCTGAAACCATGAGGCTTGCACGATGCCCAATGAGCACGATGATGTGTGTAGGCTTAGCGTTGAACCCTTGCTCTTCTCCTGTGGGGTGCACCTGCATTTCGATATAGGTGAATGCGCGGTCAGCTTTGATCTCTTTTCTCAAGATTTTCATTGCGGTGAGATCATGTTTTTCAACTCCGGGGTATGCGATCTGGAAGTAGGTTGCCTGCTGGTCGCGCAGCTGTTTTCCGCGCATATAGTTCATGCCTTGTGCGAGAACATCACCAAGGTTTAAGGCAATGATGGTGCTGGTAAGTGCAATAAGAACGAGGATTGTGGCGCTGTGGAAGAAGTTTCGTTTGACGAGGAGGAGACCTGCTGTGATTTCGTGCCAAAGTGTACGCATGGTCATCTTCCTTCTTTATGAGTTTTGATGATGACACAAGCGTGAATATAACTGGTCAGAAGCCAGGCAAGGGTGAGAATACACGTGTTAACTGCCGCGCTTCTTTACTCGGCGGCGGCGATGGTGGCGTGCACGAGCTTGGGCAGCGCGTTTTGAATCGGCTCGTGGATGAGGCGCTGGGCGAGCGAGTCATACATAGTGGAGCCTAGGTTCATGATGGTTATCGGAATGCCCGACTGGTGAGCGTACGGCACGAGCAGCGCGGCTGGGGTAACTTCCAGTGTGGAACCGATCACCCACAGTTCATCGGACTGCAACGTGAGGTTGAGCGCCTTCTCGAAAGCGCCCTGCGGTAGAGCCTCACCAAAGTAAGTGACGTCGGTTTTGATGATGCCATGGCATTGCCGGTTGGTAATCTCACCGTCGTCAGGCAGTGGCTTGTGGCAGCGCGGGTCTGGCTCTTCGTCCAAGCGGGCCATGATGTCGGCAGTCTGGTATTCCTTGCCGCAGCGCATGCAATGGCTGGTGGCAATCGTACCGTGAAGGTTGACGACGAGGTCCTCGCTGTTACCCGCTTTCTCATGCAAACCATCAAAATTTTGCGTAGCCAGAACGCTGAGCATTCCCGCCTTTTCCAGCTCCACCAGCGCCTTGTGCGCGACACCTGGCTGGGCATTCCACACGGGAGATTCCTTCTGCCAGCGCCAGGAATACTCGCGGTCAGCGGTGGAGGAGAGGAAGGAGTCGATGTCGTACACCTTCATCTGGTCAGGATGCTTCGTCCACACGCCTTGAGGGCCTCGAAAATCAGGGATTCCCGCGCTGGTAGAAATGCCGGCACCGGTCAAAATGGCGATCTTGCGTTTCATAATTTCCTGCCAATCTGGTGAAGTGACACTACTGTAACTTTACCTCTCTTGGCACTGGTTGCACTGTGGCGCAAGATTATCAGCGCGTGACAATCTCAAGCCATCATTTAGCGCAAGCGAGAGGAAAGTTGAGCGGCTAGGCGCGCGGAAAGGCGAGAGTCGAACAGCAGGGCGAGCAGGAAGCCGGCCATACCCCACGCGAACATGTGCCATACCGGCAAGGTTGCGCCACTCATCAGGCTGGAGAGCAGCGGGATGAGCGAGCCGAGGGCGAAGCTTGCTTGCGGGCCGAGCAGCAGGGCGGCGAAGAGAACGAAGATTGCGGTGAAGCTCATGCCGGAGGAGACAGCGAAAATCTCACTGGCAACGCCAGCGACGAGGAGCGCCGCCATGAGGAAGAGCGAGCGAGGAAGGCTGCGCGGAGGCTCTGCCAGCCACAACACCAGGGCGACAGCGCTTGGCAGAAGGGCGAGAGACAGCACGCTTGTCAGGCCGGCATGGCCTGCTTGAAGGGCGAGGAGGCCGAGGCTTGAGATTGTCACCGTGACGAAAAGAAGGATCTCGCTCATGCGGTGCACGGAAGAAGCGTTGTGCGCAGACAGCGCGATGCCGTTGGTGCTGGCGTTGCTTGAAGTGGCGCTAGCTGGCAGTGTGCTCGCGGTACGTGTACTAGCCGGCAGTGTGCTGAGGGCATCGATGGTGGTGGCCGCGCTGGTGGTTGCGGTTGCTGGGCGGCTCAGGGAAGAAACGGTCATTTCTTCACTCCTTCCTTTTCCTCTTCGCTCATGCGGGTTCGCCGCCTCGTGGGGAAGCGGGAACCCATACACTTCTCGGAGGAAAGGACCTTCGAGAAGACTCAGGAGTGAGACTCCTGATGTGGTAACTGTTTACAGTGATGACTGTGAATGCCAGTGGTGGGATTACTGGCTGCCTCACAGGAGGCACTACATATAGTAGCGAATGAAAGTAACAACACAAGATGTTGTGGTTATTCACCGCGTGTTGTGAGAAATCACGCCATTTTATGGGCGTGTTGCACCACGTTATCCACCGCCCAGATGACACAAATGTGAAGCTTTCCACAGCTTCACGCCTTGTATTTTCCATCTTCTCGTAACGTGAACGCATACTGAAGGAAGCGAGAAAAATTCTTATAAGCTGAGGGTGAAGCGAGGAAGGCGGTCACACATGGCTCACGACGCAGCACACCATGCACTGGAAAACTATGAGGCAAACGAGGCAAGCGAACACAGTGCAGAGCAGGAAGGCGTTCAGCACTTTTCTCGCGACCCGCGAGCAGTGAAAGAAGCCGCTGGTGAAGTCAGCTACGCCAATGAAATCACAGCGTCGAACGGGCAAGATGGTGGCGAAAAGCGTGGAAGGGTAATCTTGGCGGCTACCCCTATCGGCAACGTTGGAGATGCATCCGCTCGCCTGCGCTATAACCTCGCTCACGCCGACATTGTGGCAGCTGAGGACACCAGACGGCTCTATGATCTCGCTAATCGCCTTGGAATTCACGTTTCTGGACGCGTTGTGGCCTACCATGACCACAATGAGGATGCCAAAGCAGACGGCCTGCTCGATGAAGTAGAAAAAGGTGCAACAATCCTCGTCGTCTCCGACGCGGGAATGCCCACAGTTAACGACCCTGGCCATGCCATCGTCGGACGAGCAATCGCACGCAATATCCCCCTCACCTGTGCACCAGGGCCTTCCGCAGTACTCGACGCCATCGCATTAGCGGGCCTTCCTACCGACCGCTTCTGCTATGAAGGCTTCATGCCTCGCAAGCACTCTGAAAAACTCACGCGCTTGCGCTCCCTACTCACTGAGCAGCGAACCATCGTCTTCTTCGAAACAGCGCAACGAATTAGCGAAACCATGCACGCTTTCGAAGAGGTGTTCCCAGCTGATAGGCCGATGGCTTTAGCTCGAGAGCTGACTAAAGAGCATGAAGAAATCAGGCGTTCTACCGTCGCAGGAATTGCGCGCGGTGTCGAGCAGGACCCTCCACGAGGAGAAATCGTTCTCGTCATCCAAGGAGCGAGTAGCGAAGAAGTGCGCGAAAACGCTGCTGCAACCATCATGAGCGTTGAGGATATGGCTCGTGAAGCGCTCAGACTTTCTCAGCAGCAGAATATTCGCGTCAAGGATGCTATTAGCCAGGTGGTGGAAGCCCATCCTCTTCCTGACGGCAGTTTCGTTCGCCGAAAGCAGGTGTATCAGGCAGTTTTGGAGCTTCAAGAGAACTGAGAAGAGCAGACACTGCCTTATCTACTGGGCGAGAACCCTGTTGCGCAATCCAATCAATCAATACTGGGCTCGCATGGCTATTCGCCACAATCCACGGGCGCAAATGGGGCTTGTTGCGCGCCCATGCCCACAACTGCTCTTCGCTAGCCTGAGGGTTGAGCGCGTCTAAAGGTGTAATTGGCTTTGGCGGAGGAGTATGCCTCAGCGGAGAAGCGGTTGCGCGAGTAGGTGCGCCAACTGGTGTGCGAGTTGGCGGGCAACCGCGTGCACAATCTGGGTCGCGGGTTGCTGTGGTCGCGCGAGGGGGCAGAGAGTTCTGCGCCGACGCAGAGGTGCGCTGAAGGGAATGCAACCACGCCAGATGAGAATTCAGCGGGGGTTCAACTGTGGTTGGTGAGGTGCAATGGGCGTGACGGCCTCGCTGTGGTTTATCGAAGAACATGATCATCCTGACAATCTGAAGGTGTGCAGAAATAAAGGGAAGAAGTAAGGGTAGGCCTTGCGGCAGAAGGGAGAGCAGGGCGGCTGAAACTGCGAAAATGCAAGGCTTCCAGCGCATCAAGGTTATGCCGGCCTCGACGAGTAGCGATCAGGCGAGGGTTCGACTCCAGCTCTTCTCTCAGCTGCGGCAAAGAAAGAGCGCGGCACAACGTGACCAACTGCGCCACCGTGCCCATCGAGTGAAGGGTTGGACTGTAATGGACGGAACGCTCTGAATATTCCGGCTGGACGAGCTGATTGGTGAGGTAGCGCGAGCAGAGAACATCGCCAGCAGTCCTCAACGGTGAGGTGATGAGAAGCGTCGAGCCGGGAATGTTTTGCACTTCTTGGGCAGTGATCGCGCGACGACGAGGAAGAACTGGGTGGCCGAAAAGCTGATTGCGCGTGCGCGTGGGGCTGAGTACCTCGGGGTAATCGGGAGGAGTGCCGCCCACCCACACCCATAAAGCCAAAGTGGAGAAGGCAATGCAGGGGCGAACAAGGTGGTGAGCTACATAGTTCGCGCGCTGTTCGACGCTGGTGAGCAGAACAACGACGTCTGCTTCTCGAGTGTGTTCGAGCGTCCACCAAGCTTGCTGAGGGTTTTGGTCAGTCAGCAAGCTCAGTGAGGTGAGCATGCGGGCGGGATCCTGCTCGTGAAGCCGGCGTGTACACAGTCGCCCCGGAAAAACTGAGGTCAGCGAGCTGACAGGCGAGCCTTTGGGCGGCGCGGCACTAGGACTGGCGGCGTGGCTGGCGGCATGGCCTTCGTGGCAAGTGACGGCGCGGCTTTCGCAGCGGGTGGTGAGGCGAGCAGCTGAGCTGCCCCGAATTGCGTTAATTACTGATGTGTTCTCGTACATAGTGCAAGGCTAGAAGTACGCGCAAGTGAGCGGATGCTCACAGTGCAAACTGTGGAAGTGATAATCTCAAGGGCTTGAATTCAGCCTCTAAGCTGTGGATAACGGCAGCGCACAACACCAACAACCCGCCAAAACTCGAGAAAAACCAGAAAAAAGAACCGCCAGTCGCTCGACACGCACTCGACACGAGCCTTCTTGGCGGGATCTCGAATAGGATAGAGAAACATTAGGCGAAAAAAGAACGGGGACGGTTCGACAATTTGCTCTGAGCTGACAGCGCGAGGTGGAAAAAGAGGTGGAGCACCACGCTTCACCTGTGCACTGACGCACGCCTGTTCTCTGACCAAGGAGTGATATATGGCAGAGGCGCAAAATGCTAGCAAGCTGCCACAAGGCAGGTGCATGAGATGATCAAATACATCATCAAACGCATCGTGAACTACATAGTGATGCTCTTTGTTGCAGTCTCGATGACCTACTTCCTGGCGAGCGCGTTCATGAGCCCGCGATCCATGTACATGATGCGACACCCTATTCCACCAGAGGCGTCCATCGACAGGCAGCTCACAGCCGCTAACATTAACGACAAAACCCCTGTCATTCAGCGCTACTTCACCTGGCTGAAGAACATTTTCACCCAGTGGAACTGGGGTTTGGCGCCGGACCAGTCACCAGTCGGCCCGCAGATCGCCTCCCGAGCCGCCAGCTCCGTCCAGCTAGTCACGCTCGCCACTATTTTGGGCATTCTTCTGGGCGTTTCCATCGGCGTGTACACGGCAATCCGCCAGTACCAGTGGCAGGACCGCGTTCTCAACTCGGTGGCAACCTTCCTTCTCGTCATCCCAGCCGCAGTGATGGCACTTCTCGTCGTGCTCGCGGCCATCCAGATTAACACTGCTTCTGGCACTCGCATCTTCTACGTGACCGGCCTGCACAGCTACCAGGGCTCGAACCCGTGGCTGTACTTTGTGGACACGTTACAACACTTGATTTTGCCGACGATTTCCATGACGATCCCGGGTGCCGTGGGCTACCATCTGACCCAGCGCACCTACCTGCTCGACACGATCAACGCTGATTACGTGCGTACTGCTCGCGCGAAAGGCTTGACTTTAAACAAGGCCATTCGCCGCCACGCTTTGCGCACCTCCCTCATTCCAACCGCTCAGTCGGTGGCCTTCTCCATCGCATCCGTTTTCACTGGCGCTGTGATTTCCGAATCCATTTACGCGGTGAACGGCTTGGGTAAGTACTTCGTCACTGCCATCACGATGAACGACATCAACGGTTCGGTGGCCATTGCAGCCTTCTCCGGAGTGTGCACGCTGGTGGGCGCTCTCTTGGCTGATCTCTTCTCGGTTTGGCTTGACCCTCGCATCAAGCTCAGCTGAAAGGTGGAATGATGGTTTCTCAAGATTTTCAGGGCACTGATATGACCGACGAAGAACAAGCAACATCCGCTGAACAGGGCGGCGCGCAAGCCGCGCCTGCCGCCGCAGCTGTTGATAGCGCAGCCGCCTCACAAACTCCAGTTGATAGCGCAGCCGCAGCGCACGAAGCTGCTGAGGACGCAGGTATCGAAAACATGGCGACCGAGCAGGATAAGCAGCTCAAGCGCACCGGCCGCATGACCCTCTACGTTCATCGTTACATGCGCAACCCGGGCGCCGTTTTTGGCCTCGTGCTGCTCATCGTGCTCACCTTCTTCTCTATTTTTGGTAAGTATTTGACGCATTGGAGCTATTCCGACCTCGATTACATGGCTTTGGGTGCTCCGCCGAGCGCACAACACTGGCTGGGAACCACTCCGGGCGGCTCTGACCTCTATGCCATGATCTGCCGCGGTTTGGGCCGCTCGCTGTCCATCGGCATCATCTCTTCCATCGGCAACACCATCATCGCAGCCATCGTGGGCACGGCAATCGCCTATTTCCGCGGATGGTTTGAAAAGGTGGGCATGTGGCTGCTGGATATGCTGCTCGTCGTTCCAAGCTTCCTGTTGATCGCCATGATGGTTCGCGGCGCTTCCGGCACGTCGTCGTGGCTGTGGCTGGTGTTCGGCCTGACGGTGTTCGGCTGGATTGGTTACGCCCGCGTTCTGCGTACACTCACCCTCTCTTTGCGTGAGCTCGAGTACGTGCGCGCCGCTCAGTTTATGGGTGTGGGTTCCTTCCGCATCATCATTCGCCACTTGATCCCGAACCTCGGTTCCGTTTTGATTATCAACACGGTTTTGGGTGTCGTCTCTGCAGTCAACTCCGAGACCTCCCTCTCCTTCCTGGGTTTGGGTATTAAGGCTCCTGATACCTCGTTGGGCACGCTGTTGACGGATGGCCAGTCGGTTATTTTGACTCAGCCATGGGTTCTCGTGTTCCCAGCAATCGTGTTGATTTTGTTGACGTTCTCCATGCAGCTCATTGGTGACGGCATGCGTGACGCCATCGATCCATACTCCCGTTCCGGCGGAAAGGCAGAGTGACATGTCTCAATTCCGTAAAACCCTGTTCGACCCACAGATGGCAGCGATCATGGCTGCCGCGGCCGCGCACACTCAACAGCTCATGGCCTCTCGCGTTACTGACAATCTGGGTGGCGAGGGACGTGACGTACCAGCCGAGCAAGCTTTCCGCGAGAAGGACCCGAGCTTGTCGGCTGCCGAAGCTTCCCAATTGGCTGAAGAAGAGCCAGTCGTACTGTCCGTGCGCGACCTGACCGTCAACTTCGCCTCGGAGGCCGGTACTGTTCACGCTGTTCGCGGGATGAATTTTGATTTGCACCGCGGCGAAACCATGGGCATCGTCGGCGAATCAGGCTCTGGTAAATCCGTCACCTCGACCACCATCATGGGCCTGCTGGACCGTAATGCGAAGGTCACCGGCTCTATCAAGTACAAGGGTGACGAGCTTCTGACCAAGACCGACCAGGAAATGGCGGAAATTCGCGGTAAGAATATCGCCATGGTGTTCCAGGACCCGCTTTCTGCTTTGACGCCGGTCTACTCGATTGGCGACCAGCTCAAGGAAGCTCTCGTCATTCACAACCCGAAGATGACTGCTGAGCAGATTCACGACCGCTCGATCGAACTGCTCAACCTGGTGGGAATCCCCAACGCTGAAGAGCGCTTGAAGGCTTACCCTCACCAGTTCTCCGGCGGTATGCGCCAGCGCGTTGTCATTGCTATGGCCATCGCCAACAACCCCGACGTCATCATCGCCGACGAGCCAACCACCGCACTGGATGTGACCATTCAGGCCCAGGTTCTCGACGTGCTGCGTAAGGCGCAGAAGGAGACGGGTGCAGCCCTCATCTTCATCACCCACGATCTGGGTGTGATCGCCGGTATTGCCGACAAGATTCTCGTTATGTACGCCGGCCGCCCGGTGGAAACCGCTCCGGTGGATGACATTTTCTACCGCCCAGCCATGCCGTACACCATGGGCTTGCTGGGTGCAGTTCCGCGTTCTGACCAGCGCAAGTCTCGCCGTTTGGTGCCAATCCCGGGCGCACCAATGAACTTGGTGAATATGCCGAAGGGGTGCCCATTCTCCCCACGCTGCCCTATGGCAACGGATATTTGCCGTGAGAAGGAGCCTGAGCTTGCCGACATCCCCGGCCGTCCACACCAGAAGGCCGCTTGCTGGCACACCGATGAGATTGTCAGTAAGAATTTGACCTACATGGACGTGTACCACGTGGGGGAGGGCACGAAGTCCATCTTCGAAGGCATCCCGCGCGAGCAGCGTAAGTTGGTGCTCGAGGTCAAAGGCTTGAAGAAGTACTTCCCGCTGACCAAGGGCGGTTTCCTGCGTCGTAAGGCAGGCTATGTGCGCGCTGTGGATGGCGTGGATTTGGATGTTCGCGAGGGTGAAACCGTTGCACTTGTGGGCGAATCCGGTTCGGGTAAGTCCACCACACTGCTTGAGATTATGAACCTCGTCAAGCCGCAGGCTGGCACTATTTGCCTGTTTGGCCAGGATGTTGCTGATAAGCTCACCGCCGCTCAGAAGCGTGAGTTGCGCAGCCAAATTCAGTACGTGTTCCAGGACCCGATGAGCTCGCTCGACCCGCGCCTGCCAATTTACGATATTCTGGCAGAGCCAATGAAGGCTGTTCATATGAGCAAGCAGGAGATTAACACTCGCATTGCTGAGCTCATGCGTTTGGTCGAGTTGAACCCTGACCAGGTGGATCGCTTCCCAGCGCAGTTCTCTGGCGGCCAGCGTCAGCGTATTGCTATTGCTCGCGCGCTGTCGGTGAATCCGAAGCTGATTTTGCTCGATGAGCCAGTCAGCTCTTTGGATGTGTCCATTCAGGCTGGCGTGCTCAACCTGTTGGAAGATTTGCAGAACAAGCTGGGCGTGGCCTACTTGCTCGTGGCGCATAACCTTTCGGTGATCCGCCATATTTCGAGCCGCGTGGCCGTGATGTACTTGGGCCACATCATGGAGGCAGGCGCTACGGATGAGGTGTTTGATAACCCTGCTCACCCGTACACGCAGGCACTGATTTCTGCCGTGCCTGTTCCTGACCCAGAGTACGAGCGCAAGCACAACCGCATTGTGTTGCAAGGTGAGCTTCCAAGCCCTGCGGAGAAGATTGAAGGCTGCCCGTTTAGGATGCGCTGCCAGCTCTACTCCACGCTGCCGGATGACAAGAAGCTCATCTGCCAGACGCAAGCTCCAGTGCTGCGCCCAGTGGAGGGTGACCATGAGGCTGCCTGCCACTTTGTGGATGAGGCGATTGCGCTCAACAACGCGCAGTGAGCAAGCTGCGGCACGCATGAACCGCCCGTAGTTATTGATTTTTCTGATAACGGGTAATAAGGCCGCGCGAGGTGTGATGCTATGCACAGCTCTCGCGGTCTTTTGCATGCTGCATGAGCTTCTTTGAATGCGAAAGTTACGAATCAGTGACATTTTTGACAAGAAAATCGCGGGGAAGCAAAACGCAGCCTGATAATCTCAAGTAATGCGAAAAGGCCGAAAATAGCCTAAAACAGGCTGTAAGGGGCAGCAAGAGCCTCAAACCCAGCCAAGGTGAAGCGTTTCAGAAGCAGGCAACACCAGGCCAGAAAAGAAAGAAATGAGCACGAAAAAGTGCAGGCCAGCGTATAGGGTTACAACAAACTTCTCTCACACGGCGACGCAACAGAATCATTGCGCCTCACCGGCTCAGGAACGGAGAACCGCGTCAGTGAGTGTGCGAGGGGTGCTGATGAAGGAGAGTTTCTCAATGAAGAACAGCATGATGAAGCGTTTTGCTGCCAGCGTGGCAGTAGTCGCCAGCCTTGCCATGGTCGCTGCAGGCTGTGGCAACAGCTCGACGAACACCAATGCCGGCCCAGCTCAAACCGAGCCAAAGGACGGTTACGCATCCTCGTACACCGGCAAGTATGCTATGCCAAGCAAGGACGGCGTGTATAACAACACGCAGGACCGCGACAACCTCAAGGACGGCGGTACCTACACCTACGATTCCACCTACTCGCCAAACTGGAATTACTTCAACGTCGACGGCACCACCAGCTACATGTCTGACTTGTGGTACTGGTACATGCCAACTCTGGCATTGCAGGACACCAAGGGCAACCTCAAGTGGAACCCTGACTTCGTGAAGTCCGTCACCATGAAGAGCGCGAACCCACTGGTTGTGGAAATGACCCTCGCCGACAAGGCAAAGTGGAACGACGGCTCCGACATGAACTGGGAGGACGTCAAGGCCACCTGGACCGTGTCGAACGGCAAGGATGAGGCTTACACCCCAGCTTCCACCGACGGCTTCAAGGACATCAAGTCCGTCGAGCGCGGTGACTCCGACAAGCAGGCCATCATCACCTTCGCTAAGCCATTCTTCCCATGGCAATCCTTGCTGACGGGCCTGTACCCACGTATGGCACTTGACCCGAAGGTCTTCTCCAACGGCTGGGTGGATAACCCTCACAACGAGTGGGCTGCTGGTCCATTCGTCGTCGCCTCTCACGACAAGGATCAGGTCGTCTTCGAGCGCAATCCAAAGTGGTGGGGCAAGCCAGCAAAGCTCGACAAGGTTGTTGTCAAGTTCATGGAAGCTCAGGCAGCACTGAACGCCTTCCAAAATGGCGAGACCGATAAGACGGAGTTCACCTCTGGTCCATCCCTCAAGCAGGTCAAGGGCCGCAAGGATGCTCAGATCCGCTACGGCTACTCCAAGACGACCAACGTCTTCACCCTCAACGGCACCGACAAGTACCTCAAGGACATCAACGTTCGTAAGGCCTTCGTCCAGGCAATGGATACCAAGACCTTGACCAAGATTCACTACCAGGGCACCGACTGGACTGCAACAGCCCCAGGTTCTGAGCTCTTCCCAGTGTTCCAGGAAGGCTACGAGGACAACCGCCCGAAGGATAGCCTCTACACTGGCGCTGACAAGCCAAAGAAGACCATGGAAGCCGCTGGCTACAAGATGGGCAAGGACGGCTACTTCAAGGACAAGGAAGGCAAGACCGTTACCTTCTCCTACGTCTACTTCGGCTCTACTGCTCTGGCCAACTCCATGGCTCGCGCAATCCAGCAGATGGGTAAGGCTGCTGGCCTGAAGATCGAACTCGACAACCGCGATAGCTCCAAGTTCGTCGACACCATGAACAAGCACGAGTACGGCGTGATCGGCATGGGATGGTCGGCATCTTCGCCATACGGTCAGGTCAACGTCAACCAGCTCTACGGCTCCAAGTCTGAGTCCAACTACACCTTCGTGGGTAGCAAGGAAGTCGATAAGCTCGCCGACATCCCAGGCACCATTTCTGATCAGCTCAAGGCCGTCAAGGCTGCTAACAAGGCTGAGAAGGCTGCTCTGGCTCTCTACGGCACCATGCCAAGGGATGTTCCACCGGCTTACTTCGCTGTGAAGAAGGGCTTGGCTAACGTTGGCCCTGCTGGCTTCCTGATCGTTCCTCCGGAGAACATCGGCTGGCAGAAGTGAGCTCGCACTGAGCTAACCTGACATCTCATTTCTTGAGATTATCAGTACGGTTTTCCTGCGATTGATAATCTCCTGGTGACTAGTTCTCCTAGTTAATATCAAAGCCGCCCTTCGGGGCGGCTTTTGTGTTCTCTCACCCGCTCAACCTGCTTCACGTTCAGCCCAGTTGAGCGCTAGTGCCATAATCAAACTATGACGAACATCTTGGTATCCGTAGCTTGGCCGTATGCAAACGGCCCCCGCCACGTCGGCCACATCGCTGGCTTTGGCGTGCCATCCGACGTTTTCGCCCGCTATGAGCGCATGGCGGGCAACCGCGTGCTCATGGTCTCCGGCACTGATGAGCACGGAACACCAATCTTGGTGCAAGCCGACAAAGAAGGCATGAGCGCTCAGGAACTGGCGAATAAGTATAACCGCATCATCGCCACCGACCTGACCAACCTCGGCTTGAGCTATGACATTTTCACCCGCACCACTACGAAGAACCATGAGAAAGTGGTGCAGGAACTGTTCACCCAATGCTTGAAGAACGGCTACATTTACAAGGGCACTCAGCAGGTGGCTATCAGCCCTTCCACCGGCCGTACTCTTCCTGACCGCTACATCGAAGGCACCTGCCCGATCTGCGGTTACGAGGGCGCTCGTGGCGACCAGTGCGATAACTGTGGTAACGAGCTCGACCCGGATGAGCTGAAGAACCCCCGCTCCAAGATCAGCGGTGAAACCCCTATTTTCACCACGTCTGAGCACTACTTCCTCGACCTTCCTGCCCTCGCCGAAGCCAACCTGAAGTGGCTGGATAGCCGCGAAGGCTGGAGGACGGGCGTGATGAACTTCTCGAAGGGCCTCTTCGCCGAAGTTCGTCCTCGTGCCATCACCCGCGACATCGACTGGGGTATCCCTGTTCCTGTGGATGGCTGGATTGATAATCCTAATAAGCACCTTTATGTGTGGTTTGACGCGGTGATCGGCTACTTGAGCGCCTCCATTGAATGGGCTCGCCGCGCAGGAAAGCCAGAAGCTTGGAAGGAATTCTGGACCGGCTCCCAAGCTCAGGATTACTGCTTCCTGGGCAAGGACAACATCACCTTCCACTCTCAGATTTGGCCATCGGAGATCCTCGCCTACGACGGCGAAGGCAATAAGGGCGGCGAACCAGGCAAGCTCGGCCGCCTCGACCTGCCAACCATGGTGGTCGCCTCGGCATATATGACGATGGAAGGCCGTAAGTTCAGCTCTTCTCGCGGAATCGTGATCTACGTTCGCGATATTCTCGAGCGCTACTCGGCTGACGCTTTGCGCTACTACATCGCCTTGGCTGGCCCAGAAAACCAGGATGCCGACTTCACGTGGTCGGAATTCGTGCGTCACAACAACGAAGAGCTCGTCGCCGGCTGGGGTAACCTCGTCAACCGCGTGGCAACCCTTCTGCACAAGAACTTCGGCGAAATCCCAGCTGTGGCAGATGCTGACCTCACTGAGCGTGACCGCGAATTGCTCGCCGAAGTGAAAAAGGGCTTCGACACAGTCGGTGCGGATATCAGCGAACAGCGCCAGCATGCTGCCGTCACCGAGATCATGCGCTTGGTGGGTGAAACCAACAAGTACATCTCCGAAATGGAGCCATGGAAGCTCGAGGACCGCACTCGCCTCGCCGCTGTTTTGCACACAGCAGCTCAGGCTGTGGTCGACATCGACGTGATGTTCGCCCCCTTCATTCCTGCCGGCTCGCAGCGCGTGTGGGAAGCTATGGGTGGCACCGGCACTATTGCTCCACTGCCACAGATGAAGGACGTCACCGACCTCGACGACCCGAACTTCACCTATCCGATTATCACGGGCGACTATGAGCTCGGCCGCACGGTTGCCCCGTGGAAGCACACTCCCGTGGTGGACGGCACGCCTATCGCCAAGCCACACCCCCTCTTCGCCAAGATTCCTCGCGAAGCAGTGCAAGAAGAGCTGGACCGCTTCAAGCAGGCGATGAAGGCTCGTAAGGAAGCTGATAAGAAGCAGCTGGCCGAGGCGAAGAAGGAACTCGCCGCCAAGAAGGCACAACAGTGAGCCAGACTCATCATCATCGTTCTCGGGCGTGGGCACCTTTCAGCTCACGCCCGAGCCATGTTCTCACCGTCGACGACCACACCCACCTGCACTCCACCATCGCCTTTTCGAAGGAAATGGCCGAGCAGGCGAGCGAACTTCACCAGCCGGTGCAGCAAATCTACAGCGCCGAGCAGCTGTTGGATTTCGCCCAGTACGCGGGTGTGGGCCAGATTATTGACGTGGGTTGCGAGCTTCCTGATTGGCCAATCGCCCTTGACCTCGCTCGTCGTTTCCCCGATCGTGTTCACGCGGCTCTCGCTATTCACCCGGTGGAGGCCGTGCGTCACGGGCACCGCGCAGTGGCTGGCCCCGATGGCCTCGAGGTCCATTACGCCCCTTGGCATGACGTAAGCTATGCCGACGCTTTTGCTCAACTTTCCCGGATTGCCAAGCAAGGTAAAGACGAAGGCCTTGTCGTTGCCATTGGAGAGACGGGCCTGGATTTCTTCCGCGTGGGGCAAGCTGCTCACAGCCCGCAAATCTCAGCATTTCGCGACCATATTGCCTTGGCCAAAGAGTTGAACCTTCCTATGCAAATTCATGACCGCGATGCAGACCAAGCATGCATGGATACGCTGTTAGCGGACGGTTCCCCCGAGGTGACAATATTCCATTCCTTTGCGGGTAATGGGCAGATGGCGAAGGTTGCCAGGGAAAATGGCTGGTATTTGAGCTTCTCGGGAACAGTGACTTTCCGTACGAATCAAGCTATTCGAGACGGACTGCGAGAAATTGATAAAGAGCATATCTTAGTAGAAACAGATGCGCCTTATTTGACGCCGATGCCCTGGCGAGGCAGGACGAACGCGAGCTACCTCGTGCCTTACACAATGGCGGTGATGGCCGATGTGCTTGATATGAGCGTGGACGAGGTCGCGCAGTTGACGTATGACAACGCTTGCCGAGCTTACGGATTGCCACAGTAAGCAACCATGAGCAACCGTAAGCAAGCCATAAGTGGATTGGCCTTCACAGCGGGCAATTGTGAAGGTTATTTCCTACTGGGTAACTAGAATAGTGGCTTCGTGAGTATTACGAGGTGGAGGTAGAGATGACGCAATCACGCGGTTCGGCGAATGCGACGAGTTCGCGTACGTCTGCTCGTGACGATGATGAACAGCCATTGAAACGAGTCGCTGCTCAGCCTATGTCTGACCCTGCGCTGGCAGCAATGGTTCAGTCCAATGCCGACATGGCCCAGCAAGAGGAAAGTGCTGAAGCTCGGCGCCGATCTCTCGCCACAGCTGAGGCGACGATGAGGATTGACCGTATTCAGGATACGGGCTCCATCATCGTGCCGAAGGGCGTGGTTAACACAGCTAGAATCAACCGTTCTGCCATTTCCAAGGAAGAGCGTGAGGCCAAGGAGCGTGCTAAGAGGGAAGCCGAACAAGCTGCCCGCCGTGCCGCCCACCAGCCGCGCACCCGCCTGGGCAAGTGGTGGAATAACTTGCAGTCGGGCCCTGACCGCATCAAGCTCGCCATGTGTATTGTGGCTATGGGCGTGGTGTATGGCGATATCGGTACGTCGCCTCTGTACACGGCTCAAAGCTTCATCGCTGGTAACGGTGGCTCCGTCAAGTACGTGGATCGCTTCGCCGTTTTGGGCTTGCTCTCCCTGCTGTTCTGGACCATTACCCTGATTACCACCGTCAAATACGTTCTTATTGCTATGCGCATCGACAACAAGGGTGAGGGTGGCATCTTCGCGCTCTACTCTCTGGTGCGTCGCTATGGCAAGTGGCTGGCCATTCCAGCAATGGTGGGTGGTGCAGCCTTCTTGGCTGATTCCGTGCTCACCCCCGCTGTCTCGATTTCCTCCGCAGTGGAAGGTTTGCGCACTATTCCACGCCTTCATGACACCTTCTCCGATACGACGGTCACGCTGGTGATCACCGCCATCATCATTCTCGTGCTCTTCTCCGTCCAATCGCGCGGAACGGAGAAAATCGGCATGGTCTTCGGCTCGATCGTGGTCATCTGGTTCCTCTTCATCGCCGTCATCGGTGGTCTGAACCTCGCCAATGACTGGTCGGTGTTCGAAGCTCTGAACCCGATGTGGGGCCTTCGCTACCTGCTCTCGGGGGAGAACAGGGCTGGATTGGCACTGATGGGTACCGTCTTCCTGTCGACGACGGGTGCTGAGGCTCTGTACTCCGATATGGGCCATGTGGGCCGCGGCTCTATTTACGCCACCTGGCCATTCATCAATATCGCTCTGGTTTTCTGCTACTTTGGCCAAGGCGCTTGGATGCTCTCCAACGCTGATAATCCTGAGATTATCAAGCAGGGAGCAGTCAACCCGTTCTTCCAAATGATGCCGAATACCACCATCCGCACTATCGCCGTCGCGCTGTCCGTCACGGCAGGTGTTATCGCCTCTCAGGCTTTAATCACCGGCGCTTTCACGATGGTTTCTGAGGCAACCTCGCTCAACTGGATGCCTCACCTGCAGGTGCGCTACCCAGCTCATACTCGTGGCCAGCTCTATATTCCGGCCATCAACTGGGTGCTGTGCGTGGCAACTTTGGGCGTGCTCTTCCTGTTCAAGGATTCTGAGCATATTTCCGCCGCTTATGGCCTGGCTCTTACCATCACCATGATTACCACCGCCATTCTGCTGGCCGCCTACATGTGGGCCGCGCAGAAGAGGCGCGTGTTTGCTGTGGTGTTCTTGATCGTGTTCCTGATTATTCAGGTTCTCTTCTTGATCGCATCGCTGTCCAAGTTCTTCCACGGCGGTTGGTTCACCACACTGCTCACCCTCGCTATTTTGATGGTGATGTACGTGTGGGATGAGGGTACCCGAGTAGAGCGCAGCCAGCGCAGGCATTTGAACCCTCGCGAGTTCCTGCCAGCACTCGATATGCTGCACCGCGACCCGCGCCAGGCTTTCTACTCTGATAATCTTGTGTACCTCACCTCCGACTCGGAAATGAGGCGACTGGACACCGACATCTTCTACTCCATCTTTAATGGCCACCCGAAGAGAGCCAAGGCCTGGTGGGCGGTGTCGGTGGAAGTGACCGACGACCCGTTCACCCGCGAGTACTCGGTGGAGAACTTCGGTACCGACTTCCTCTTCCGTGTGCGCATTCGTATTGGCTTCAAGGTCAGCCAGAATGTGGCTACGTACCTGCACCAGATCATGCATGATCTCATCGATTCGGGCGAGCTGCCGGAGCAGCGCACTATTTACCCGAAGATCGACGAGGACCAGCAGATTGGCACTATTGATTACGTTCTGATTCACAAGGACTTGGTGCCAGAGTCGAAGATCGATGTGACGGGTGCCTTCGCTTTGCGCATGAAGTACGCTATTCGTCACGTGTGCGGTAACCCAGTGAAGTGGTTCGGCTTGTCCGCTTACAACCCAGTGACGGAATCCCAGCCGCTCTTTGTTGCCGTTCAGCCGGTGGCACCGTTGAAGCGCACGCAGCTGAGGAAGGTGAAGCATCCTGTTACCTTGCAAGCAGTTCTTGCGAAGCAGGAGAAGGAGCGTGTTCAGCGTGAACGCCAGATCAGCGAGGAGGAGGCTTTGGAAGCCGCTCGCGCTGTGGCACATAAGGTGCATGAAGCGCGTAAGGCTGCTGAAGAGGCGTCTAGAACGGCGAAAGCTGCTGCCCGCTAAGTCGGCTGCTACAAAGCCGGCCGCTACCGCTAAGGCTCCTTCCAAGCCTGCCGCAGCTAAGCCGACCGCTGTGAAGCCAGCCGCTAAGGCCGCAGCAAAGGCTTCTGGCCAGCAAAAGGCTTCTGATAAGTAACGTCGAGCAGCCGCTTGAGAGCCGCTGATAAGTAGCTTCTGAGCCGCTTGTATCGCTCTCCAGGCGCGTGATGTGTCGCCAAACATGGCAGCAGGTCACGCGCCTTTGTGCTTTGGCTGAGAGCAAAGACGGGCAACTCGCCAGCTGTTACGGAAGGCCTCGCAATAGGATTAACAGTGGACTTTAATTGAATGGAAAGGCTTCGTATGACCGAGGAAAAGGCAAATATTGGTGTTGTCGGCCTTGCAGCAATGGGTGCCGCACTGTCGCGTAACCTGGCCCGCAATGGCAACACTGTCGCCGTTTTCAACCGTTCGAGTTGGCGTACCGACGAACTGATCAAGGAACACGGCGAGGAAGGCAAGTTCATCCCTGCCCACACCTTGGAAGAGTTCGTCAACAGCTTGGAAAAGCCACGCACCGTCATCATCATGGTCAAGGCAGGCGCTCCAACCGAAGCGTTCATCCAAAAGCTCGCTGACCTCTTCGAACCTGGTGACATCATCATCGACGGTGGTAACACCTACTTCAAGGACACCATGCGTCGCGAAAAGGAAATGGCCGAGCGCGGTATTCACTTCGTCGGCTGCGGCATTTCCGGCGGCGAGCAGGGCGCTCTGCTCGGCCCATCCATGATGCCAGGCGGCCCAGAGGAGAGCTGGAAGAAGCTCGGCCCGATCTTCGAATCCATCGCTGCCAAGGCAGAAGATGGCAGCCCGTGCGTCACTCACATCGGTGAGAACGGCGCTGGCCACTTCGTCAAGATGGTTCACAACGGCATCGAGTACGCCGACATGCAGCTCATCGCTGAAAGCTACGACCTCCTTCGCCGTGGCCTGGGCTTGAGCCCCGCTGAAATTGCTGACATTTTCGACGAGTGGAATAAGACGGAGCTCAACTCCTACCTCATCGAAATCACCGCTGAAGTTCTCCACCATGTGGATGAAAAGACGGGCAAGCCGTTCATCGACATCATCAAAGACCAGGCTCAGATGAAGGGCACCGGCACCTGGACTGTCCAGACCGCTCTCGACCTTCCAGTCCCGGTTTCCGCCATCGCTGAGGCCGTGTTTGCTCGTGGCCTTTCCGAGCGCGTCGAGCAGCGCGAAGAAGCTCAGAAGAACATTCTGGCTGGCCCAACTCCTCATGTGGAGCTTTCCGATGAGGAGAAGAAGGCCTTCATCGAGGACGTTCGTCACGCTCTCTACGCTTCCAAGATCATCGCCTACGCTCAGGGCTTCGACGAGATCTCCGAGGGTGCTCGCCAGTACAACTGGACCATCGATCTGGGCGCTGTGGCTCGTATTTGGCGTGCTGGCTGCATTATTCGCGCTCAGTTCTTGAACCGCATTTCTGACGCTTACGACTCTGGCGAGATTACCAGCTCTCTGGTGTTCAACCCTTACTTCAAGAAGTCGTTGGAAGAGGCTCAGAATTCCTGGAGGAACGTCGTGGCGAAGGCCGCTTTGGGTGGCATTCCTGTTCCAGCCTTCTCTTCCTGCTTGAGCTACTACGATGCTCTGCGTTCCGACCGTCTGCCGGCTGCTCTGATCCAGGGCCAGCGCGACCTGTTCGGTGCTCATACCTATGGCCGCGTCGATAAGCCTGGCGTCTTCCACACTTTGTGGGCTGAGGACGGTCAGCATGAGGTTGAGGAAACTCGCTAAGCGAATTTCTTAAGATTATCAGCGCGCTCCATCGCCTCCACCTGTGGTTCGCCCGCTGATACAGCAGTGGGGGATAGAGCATTGCTCTATCCCCCACTTGCGTAACAGGTGTGATGAAACCGGAGTAAAAATCTTAGTAGGTAGTGATTTGGGAGCCGAATGGCCAGAAGGCGAGCTTTGCCATTTTCATGACTTGCAAGCCGATCGGTATGCCGACGATGGTGCAGCACCATGCTAAACCAAGCACAAGGTAGCCCAAAGCCATATACCAGCCCACAAAAATCACCCACACAATGTTCAGCACTGAAGAGGGTGAAGGCGTCCAATCGACATGTAAACCGAAAGGTGCGAGGGAGAGCTGAGCCATTTTGAAGGCTTGCAGGCTCAACGGGATGCCGACGATCGTGCAGCATAACACGATGCCGATCATTCCCCAGGCGAGGAAGAGCTCGATGCCCCCAAAGATAATCCAGAAGAAATTGCCGATGGTTCTCATAACTCAACTGTAGCCGATGTTCAGGCGTGCGTGAACTTAGGAGCGAGGAGCTGCGGCGACATCAACCATCCACAGCGTGGACTTGCGTCCAGCTGCAAAGGTGATTGGTGCTTGAGGATCATCAAAGTTGCCTAAAGCCTTGCTCAAAGCATCGCGCTTCTTCTCACCAGAAGCGATCACCCAGGTTTCCAGGCTGCGCTGGATCATCGGAACAGTCATGGAAACACGCAGAGGAGGCATATTGGGTGAGTTAGTGACTCCGCAGGTGAGCTGAGAGGGATCAGTAATGGTAATCTGAGGCAAACCTGGCATCAGAGAAGCAAAGTGAGCATCAGGGCCAACACCCCACCATGCGATATCCATGCGAGGCTCGCCGTTCATGTTACCCAACTCTTGCAACAGCATCTGCTGGAACTTCACAGCAGCTTCGTTGACGGCGCGAGCATCATCTTCAGCGCTGGCCTGGTTACGTTCAGTAGCAGAACGAGGATCGGCTGGAATCTCATGAATATTGGATTCCGGCAAGCCCTTTTGTGCCACCAACATGTCCAGCAAAGCATGGCGCGCTTGCAAAGCGTTACGGTCAGGGTCGTTGGCAGGAACGAAACGTTCATCACCCCACCACATGTGCACGCGCGACCAATCCACAGAATCAACCAGAGGGTTCAAACCCACCAAGCGCAGCATTTCAATGCCGTCGCTGCCGCCGGTAATAGCGATGTCAATACGCTGGCGGCCTTCGGCTTCGAGTTCGATCAAACGGGTGAGAAGCCTGCTAGCGGCCATGCGCAGCACACCGTTTTCATCGGCCAAGCGCACAACGATGCGAGGAGCAAGGCCACGCTGCAACTGTTCATTTTGATCTGGCATAAAACTCTTCTTCTCTTTGGTCCTCATCGCTTAAGGAGAGCAGCGAGCTGACAACTCTCACTGATTAACTTGCAGTGATAAGAAGTTGTCAGGCTACACTGCACAACCGTGTAACGAAACATAATAGTTCCATCGTACTTACAATGGCCGCAAGGGTGAATACAAATCACTCAAGGCATGAGCAACAATACAAGCTCAGCCGTGAATAACAGTGAAGCTCGAGCGCAGAACACGCGAGTACAGCGGGTCAGGGTAGAGGCGGCCCAACTCTTCACTCAAGCAATCAGCCGTCGAACGGTGAGGCAAAGAGATCATCTGCGGAGCCTTCGACGTTGGCGTCGTCACCCACGCACCATCATGAAGTGCAGGAGATTGCCACGACGGGTCAACCTCAACACCAGCATCCTGCAAAGCTCTCTTCGCCATGGAAATACCACGCGAAAGCGTATACACACCGCCATCATCCATGGTCAACTTCACACCACGAATAATGCCTTCCGGCACTGGCCCACCTTCGCACTCTTCATTAGCCTGCTGAGGTCGAATGCTCGCCTGAGCACCAGCCACAGTGGCCAGCCAGGCAGCCATCAAGCGCACGGAAATATTTTCTGGCGAACCCGTCACCTCGGCACTGATAATCTTGTGCCCTTGAGCTTGATCGAGAACAGAGGCCAAGGAAGCGCGCCACAACGTCAAATGCGTCCAGGAGAGGTCAACATCCTCCACAGAAGCCGTACGCATCAACTTTTCCAAAGTCCCCAGCGGATCAGTTGAGCGAGCAGCATCCGTAATGCGCGACACAGCCATACGCCCAATAGGGTCCTGAGCAGGGTTGTCAGGAGCCTGAGTCGGCCACCACGCCACCACCGGCGTATCAGCAACCATCAGAGGAATAACGAGCGTATCCAAATGCTGAGCCAGCTCACCGTGAGGGAAGAGAACAATAACATCAGAAGCGCCGGCATCCGCACCAAAACGAATCTCCGCCTCCAAATCCGTCTCATTGCCTTGCAAAACGCCTTCTCGCGCCGCATCCGGGTTGACGTCACGGGCATCCTGAGCAAGCACCGCCTTCGGGTTCACCGACGTACCGCCGGGAACAAGTGCAATCACACGGCAAGGATGTTCGCCAGAAATCTCGTTGGCAATGCGCAAGCTATCTTCCAACTCACGCTGAGCGCACGAGATTATCAGCGTCAAAACGCGGCCTTGAGCCGCCTCACCGCGCTGAACATGCAAAGTTTCCAGCTTCTGAGAGATAGCCTTTGTGGTGGTGTTCTTCATCGTAACGATCATGGCAACCTCCAAGCACGCCCATCACGGGCCATCATGTCATCAGCAGAGCGAGGCCCCCACGTGCCTGCCGTATAAGGATCAGGCCGGCCCTGGCTAGCCCAGAACTTTTCGATAGGGTCAAGAATCTTCCAAGAAAGGTTTACTTCTTCCGTGGTAGGGAAGAGCGGTGGCTCGCCGAGCAGCACATCCAAAATCAAGCGCTCGTAGGCTTCAGGGCTTGACTTGGTAAATGAAGAGCCATAGCTGAAGTCCATGTTCACATCGCGCACTTCCATCGTCGAACCAGGAACCTTCGAGCCAAAACGCAAGGTGATGCCTTCGTTCGGCTGAATGCGGAAGACGATTTCATTCGCACCGAGCTCTTGAGTAGAGCTTGAGTCGAAAGGAAGGTGAGGAGCGCGCTTAAACACCACAGCAAGCTCGGTGACGCGCTTGCCCAGCCTCTTGCCCGTACGCAGGTAGAAGGGGACGCCAGCCCAACGCCTGGTGTCAATCCACAGCTTGATGGCCGCGTAGGTTTCCGTCGTCGAATCGGGGCTAATGCCCTGCTCTTCGAGGTAGCCACGCACCTTCTCTTCACCCTGCCAGCCAGCAGTGTACTGACCGCGCGAGGTTGAAGCAGCAAGGTCTTCAGGCAGGCGAACGGCGGAGAGAATCTTCGTCTTCTCATAGTGCACATTGCGCGCAGAGAAGTCGACAGGCTCATCCATCGCTGTCAACGCCATGAGCTGGATCAAATGGTTTTGAATAACATCGCGAGCAGCGCCGATGCCGTCGTAGTAGCCTGCGCGTGAGCCGATGCCGATATCTTCAGCCATCGTAATTTGAACGTGGTCAACATAATGGTTGTTCCACAGTGGTTCGAAGAGCATGTTGGAAAAGCGCATGGCCATGAGGTTCTGCACTGTTTCCTTGCCCAGGTAGTGGTCGATGCGGAAAATCGAGTTCTGGTCGAACACGGAAGCGATGGTATTTCCCAATGCTTCGGCAGATTCGAGGTCGTGGCCAAACGGCTTTTCGATGATCACGCGCCTCCACGCACCCTCGCGGCTCTTGGACAGGCCCGATTCGGCGAGTTGGCGTGCCACCACCGGGAATGCTGACGGTGGGACGGAGAGGTAGAAGGCGTGGTTTCCTTCTGTTCCGCGCACGCGGTCGAGCTCCTCCACCGTTGCCGAAAGGCGACGGAAAGCTTCCGGGTCGTCAAAAGTTCCGGTGACGAAGCGAATCCCACCGGCGAGTTGGTTCCATGTTGATTCGCGGAATGGGGTACGGCAGTAGCGTTGCACATGCTCTTTCACCCAGTTGGCGAAGTATTCGTTGCTCCACTCACGCCTACCAAAGCCAGTCAAGCCAAAACTGGGCGGCAACAGGCCTCTGTTAGCGAGGTCGTAGATGGCTGGCAAAAGCTTTTTGCGCGCTAAATCGCCCGTCACGCCAAAAATCACGACAGAGCACGGCCCTGCAATGCGCGGCAAGCGCAGATCCTGCGGGTCTCGAAGTGGGTTAGTCCACTGAGGTTCATTGCTCATATAATTCCTCACGTTATCTCTCAACTGGTCTCACGCGCGTGGTGAGCCAGCATCTTCCTTTAGTTTAGGAGGTTGGGCTTTGAGTTGCCTGTGGGAGCTGAAACCTCGCTGGTAGCGCAATCCGCGTTTCTTGAGATTATCACCGCGCTTTTGGCTCGAGATTGCCACTGCGCTTCATCGCTCGAGATGTTTCACTGAGCAGTGGGTTACTCGTCGTATCCGCGATTGGTTGGGCTTCTAACTAAGGAAAGCGAGCTCGCCGGTTGGTACGCTCGCTGTTTCCTCCTCGTCGTTTCGCCTAAGATTGACACTATGAGTTACGCATCACTACCAGGGGAAACACAGCACGAGAGTGCCGAGGAAACCGCCCAGCTGGTGTATTCCAGCGCGGGCAATGTGAATAAACAACGAAGTGTGGTGATGCGTCACATTTTTGAAGCCGCTCAACGCTTAGACGCTTCCGCGCAAAAGCCTGTCCATCAAGCCGCAACCGAGCAAGCCGCTGCTGGCAGCCCGGCTCCAACAGCAGAGGGAGAGCAGGAAACTATTGAGATTATCAGCGCTGATAATCTCAAGAAAGGCATTGACTCAAGCCAAGAGGGAGTTTTCGAGAGGGTGCGCGACAGCAGGGGAGTGCCCGTCAGTTTTGCCCAACTCGGCGAGCTGCACCACGAGGAGGCGCCCAGCGAGTTTGCCTACGAGAAAATTTGGACTCACTGCCAGATTGTGGCCAGAATTGCCGTGAGCCTCGCCGCCAACTATCGCGAGCGTGCGCGGAAACTCGCCCAAGCAGGCCCACTGCCTCAGCCGTGGAATGGCGCGCTTCCTGACCTCGAAATGTGCGCAGTCGGAGGCCTCGTTCACGATATCGGCGTTCAGCACGTCTTCCTGCGCCACGGTGCGGATGCCGGCCGCCTGTTCGACCGCCATCGCTACATTTTCCATGGGCTTGAAGGCTATTTGATCCTGCTGGAGAACCGCTACGGCCTGGCCATTGCCCAGTTCGCGCGCAACCATACGGGTGTGGGAATCACGCGCTCGGAGGTGGTTGCGCAAGGCTTGCCGCTGCCTCCCGACGACTATATGCCCAAGACTATCGAGCAAGAGATCGTCATGTACGCGGATAAATTCCACACCAAGTCCGACCCTATGCAGTTTGTGTCGCTTAAGGCGGCTCGCGCTTCGGCTGCACGCTTCGGGCTGAGCAATGCGACGCGCTTTGATAATCTCGTTGCGCGTTATGGGGTGCCGGACCTCGAAAGCTTGTCGCGCGAATACGGCATGAGTATCCGCTGAGCTCTCGCCGCTGAGTTGCAGCGCGCATGCAAAAGCCCCGCCCGTGAAGAACGCTTCGCGAACGGGGCTTTAGTGTGCCTTACTTCTGAGCCAGTCGGCCTTACTTCTTATCGATCAGCGCGGTCAGTGCCCAAGTAATCGAGATCACATCGATCACTTCCTGCAGCACAGCGCCCACCACAACCGGGATGAAGTTGAAGGCAGCGAGCAGCATCATGACGATGGCGATGATGATACCGCCGGAGCTCGCCTGAAGCATGGTGCGCTTGGTCTGGCGAGAAATGGTGATTGCGCGCGGAACCATCGCGATGTTGTCGTTCATAATCACCACTTGAGCCGACTCGGAAGCAGCCGTCGACGAACCGTCAGTCATAGCCACACCAATATCAGCAGATGCGAGGGTTGGAGCGTCGTTGACGCCGTCGCCCACCATCATGGTCACCGGCTGAACGGCAGGCTCGCGGTTAATGCGCCTGAGCACGCGCACTGGCCACGACTCTGGAATGCCTGGCTCGTTATGGGCTGCAGCAACGGCGGCCACCTTCTCTTCTGGCAGCAGGCTTGCCTTGACGTCGCTAATGCCGACCTCTTGGGCGATAACCTGGGCGGAACCTGGCTTGTCGCCGGTCACCATGGACAGGCGGTCAATACCGAGCTTCTTGAGATTATCAAGGCTCTGACGTGCATTCTCGCGTGCGAAATCCTTCAGGATGATGCGAGCAGTGACTTCACCATCGATGGAAACGTAAGTGGCCATCTCGTTAGCAGCCAAAGGCTCAGAGAAGTACTGGGAGATGAGTTCGGCTTCTTTCTCCTGCACCTGAGCTGGGTGAGTGGCAGAAGCTTCATCCTGCTGTTGGCCGGTGACGAAGGTGAAACGACCAATCTTGACTTCATGGCCGTTAACCATGCCCATTTCGCCTTGACCAGCAATCTCTTGCGGGTTGGTCACGCGAGGGCGTTCGATATTGTGCTCGGCCAATACCTTGTCACCAGCAGAGCGAATGCCCTTAGCCAGAATGTGCACGGAGTATGCCTCGAGTGGGCCTGCGATGGCGAGAATATGGTTGGCATTGAAGCGAGATTGTACTGCTGGAGCAATATCCACGCGAGACACTGCTGGACGCTTATGCGTGAGCGTACCCGTCTTATCGAAGAAGATGTGGGACACGCGGCCCAGGTTTTCCAACACATCCTGGCTCTTAATAATGATTCCGGCATGTGCCAAGCGGCCAGTACCACCCATGAAGGCCACTGGAGCCGCGATGAGCAGTGGGCATGGGGTTGCGAGAACGAGCACCTGGGTGAAGCGCAGAGCGCCCATACCAAAGCCTTCGCTCATAGCAGTGGCAACCCACGCCGAAATGGCAATCACGAGGGAAATGACGGTGAACGGCATAGCGAGAAGGTCGGCCGTCTTGACCACCGAGGCGCGAGATTCCTGAGCAGAACGAACCAAGTCGAGGATGCGCTGGTACTGGGAGTCGCCCGAGGCTGCAGTAGCGCGCATGAGCAGGGCACTTGCACCGTTCACAGCGCCAGAGCTCAGCTGGTCGCCGCGGAACACGTCAGCGGGAACAGGCTCGCCGTTGATCATCGACAGGTCGACGGTTGCAGTGCGCGAAACGAGTGTACCGTTGACAGGAATGGTTTCGCCGGGGCGAACCATGAGCAAATCGCCCACCTTCACCTGCTCAACAGGAACGGTTTCCCACTCGCTGGCCATTTCCTCGGCAGGCGCGTTCTCGCCCGTGGCGAAGAATGGGTGGTTCGGGTCGATTCTTTCGGAAGCCTCACTTGCAGCGGTAGTCTGGCCTACCGTTGCTCCAGCCTGAGAGTTGCTTGCAGCGGTAGTCTCAGGAGCAGCTTTGCCGGCCTTCTGGTCAAGCTTTTCGGCCTGCTCGGCGAGAGCCTGCGTCGAGGTGACGATATGAGCGATCTGAGGAGCGGCGTCGATGAGGGCCGCCAAATTTCTCTTAGCACGCAGCTGAGCGTAGGTTTCAATGGCCTCGCCGGAGTAGACCATCACGTCCACAATCCAGGCGGCCCAGAACTCGCGCACGCACAGGGTTGAAATCAGTGCGATGACGGCGAGGAAGTCGGCGCCCACTTCTCCGTGGATCAGGCCGGTGATAATGCCGTCAAGGGTGAAGCCGAAGAGCTCATCGAGAGCCGTAAAGATTGTCAGCACGGTGAAGAGTGCCGCTGCGGCCGTTTGAGCCGGGGCTTGCGTCCAGCAGGCTACGCTGAACAGGTCGAGCTGATGTGGGTATGACTTGCCGGAGAACCACAGAATCGTAGAAACAATACCGACTATAACGGTAACGAAAAGCATGGGAGCATTCGCTACAAAACGGCGAACTAACTCACCAAACGAACGATGCGGACGAGTTGGCATTCCTTCTCCTTTGCCGCACCCGTGACTAAGGCCAACGGTTGTGCCACCTGTCAAACGGGCGCTGAGCGTAACGTATGACGTGCTGGTGTCGTGCGTAGCTCAGCTCGCCCGTCCGTACGATGCTTGTTCGTACATGTTGAGTTCACTGATGCTGGTGCACTGTCACCAGGCTTGGTGGAGGAGAAGCTTGCAGATCTGCCATTGAGATCCTGCTGTTGCCGTGCAAACCCGTCGTAACCTCCAATGGCGAGCGACGGTCGCGCTGCTTCTGCTCGCCCTCAAGTATAGCTGACCGCTTTGATTTAGCAAGAAAGCAAAATGCTTGTGCGAACACGCCAGGGCTGGTTGTGATCATGCCAACGCTCGCTAGGATTCTGCTTCAGCGTCAATACCAGCAATGCGAAGAATTTGAGGGCGTTGCTTCACTCCTTGAAGCAGAAGGTGCTCAGGAGCTTGTGTTGTTCCAGCTTGCTGAGCGCAGGAGTAGTACCAAACTTTGAAGTCTAAGGCGTTTTGTTGGGCTTCTAACGCTGCTCTCTGCTCTTCTAATCTGCGTTGTTGACGATGGAAGAATTCGAGGCGAGCATCAATAGATGCGTCTCCTTGTTCGACAAGTTCGACGAAGCTGCGAATTTCTATGAGTGGCATTCCTGTGGCCTTTAAGCATTCGATGAGCTGTGCAAGGCGTAAGTCGTTCTCGCAATAGCGGCGTAAGCCTGTTGAGGAGCGAGAAATATGAGGAAGAAGATGCTCTTTTTCGTAGAAACGCAAGGTGGATGAAGGAACTCCAAGCATCTTTGCAGCTTGGCCAATGCTATACGTCTCCTGTTCCTCATGCTGCGGCTTGTGTTTGCGCATTTGCCCCCGTGTAGAGGCATGGTTCTGGTCAGTGAAGGAGATTTGGTTGTTCTGAGGTGCACTGTTGTCGTTCATAGTTTTTTCTTCTCTCTGTTTCCTGGTTGCTTTGTTTCTCGCTGCTGTTGTGAAAGCAACATCAACACTTTGACTTAAACCTGACTTTAAGTTTTAGCATAGAAGAACATGAGCACTGACAACCTTGTTCCTCTAGATTGCCACTGACACAGTGTGGTAAGTCAGCGTGGTAAGAAAGGCAGACTATGCTTCAAACATTCATGTATGCTCCCGGCGATGTACGCGTCGAGGAAGCTCCTGTTCCGCATGTTAATAAGCCTACTGATGCCGTGATTCGCGTGGTACGTGCCTGCGTGTGTGGTTCTGACCTGTGGCCTTTCCGCGGTATTGAAAAACCATATGAGAACGGCCCTGTCACCATGGGTCACGAATATATTGGTGAAATCGTCGAGCTGGGCACTTCTGTCACTGGCCTGAAGAAGGGCGACTTTGTTGTTGGCTCTTTCGCTACTTCTGATGGCACCTGCCCTATTTGCCAGGCTGGCTACCCTTCTGATTGCGTTCACCGCGATTTTGTCGGTGCGGCACAAGCTCAGTATCTGCGTGTTTCCAATGCTGAAGGAACTCTCGTGAGGGTAGGCGATGGCTCCACGCCTGATGAGGATCTGTTCCCGAGCTTGCTTGCTGCCTCCGATGTTTTTGGCACAGGCTATTACGGCGCGTGGGCTGCCGATGTAACGCCTCACACTGACACTGCAGTCGTCGTGGGTGATGGTGCTGTTGGTTTGGAAGCCGTATTGTCGGCGAAAATGTTGGGTGCCAAGCATGTGATTGCCATGTCGCGGCATGAGGATCGTGCTGCTATTGCTCGTGAATTTGGCGCGGACCAGATTGTTGCTGAGCGTGGTGAGGAAGGCATTGCTCGCATCAAACAGCTCACCGATGGGTTGGGAGCACAATCAGTAGTAGAAGCTGTGGGTACGCAGCAGTCGATGACGCAAGCCATTGGGTCTACTCGTCGTGGTGGGTCAGTCGGCTTTGTTGGTGTTTCCCACGATCAGAGCATTGATGGTGAGATGCTCTTCTTCTCTGCAGTTCACGTGCATGGTGGCCCAGCTCCTGTTCGCCGCTGGTTGCCAGAGTTTGTTGACAAGATTATGCACCGCGAAATTAACCCCGGTCGAGTTTTCACTGAAGAACTACCGTTGGAAAAGGCTGCGCAAGCCTATCGCGATATGGATGAGCGTCGAGAAATTAAAGTGATGCTCAACCCGTGGGCATAACGCTGAACTGTGCTCTCGCTTCATCTGGTGCGCTCCATCCAGTGCGGGACACAGTTGCTTGCAGCAATGTCTGCCACTGCTCGCTAGCTTTCCTAAACAGCAGGCTTACTGGCGAGCGCCAAACCACTGCTCCCACAGGCGGGCAAAATTGAGATTACCAAAGCTCGAACAACTATCTGGCTTGCCTGCGAGAGCAGCACGGTTGGGCTGATAAGGCGTGTAAATATAGAGCAAAGCCGTCGCCGTATTCTCGATATACACTTTGCTCGAACCGCAGGCAGCATTGGGATTAAACCGAATAGAATTCACATGCTGCGCGGAAAACTGGTACTGGCCAGGGTTGGCGCGATAGTACTGAAAACGCCTGGCCGCGCCAAATACTTGATTGAAAAATCCCGCATATTTCTTATCGCAAGCCGCATTATCCGGGCAGTTGAGTCCCATAGCAAAGCGATAATTCTTCTCCTGCGGGTTCCTCATCGTCACCACGCCCGACTCTTTTTGCAGTAAAACGAGCAGCGCGCGCGGGTTGATATGGCAGCTGCGTGCGGCTGCCATGATCACTTGCGCACCCGTTGCAACGGGCGAAGCGGCTTTGCGATTTTCCGTACTGGTAATCTCGGGCGGAGTGTAGGCGGAACACAGCTCGTCCTTCTCCTCAGCGTGCACCTCGAAACGGTGGCTTTTCACGCACCACTCGCCCTGGCAATCTTGGCCTTGAGTGTTGAGGAAAGTTTGAACCTGCTCCTCGTCCATCGCCTTGTCGTTGAAGAAAAGATTGTCAGAAATGATGTAGCCGGGGTTGAAAGAGTAGAGCCTGGCATCGCTATTTTGCTGGGCAACCAGCGACTTGACCTGCTGGATATTGCTGAAAACGAAGACGCCGACCATCGCCAAAACGAGGATCAGGCTGACCAGAAGCCCGGTGCGCACGCCTGGGGAAAGCCGCGATGTTGCCGCAGAAGCGTTGGCATTACGCGAGAGTGAGCTGTTGCGGGTACCGCTCGAGTTGCGCGGTGTGCGAGGCTTGCGAGGGGCTCGAGAATTATGCGGTACGCGGGAATTACGGGGGCCGTTGGAATTACGCGGTGCGCGAGGCTTGCGCGAAGGAGTCGCCCTGCGCGAGGAACGAGGTTTGGCCTGAGTACGACCCGCGCCCGTCCTGCGTGAAGTATGTGCTTGCTGCGACTTCTTCGATGCCATGGCCCCATTATCCCACAAAAGAAATCCCCGACTCTCATCCTGCGCATTGGGTCGCAGTATGAAAGCCGGGGAAGAGCTATAGGAGATTATCAGTGCGCGCAAACTCTCAGCTGAGAGGAATAAACAGCGCTGATAATCTTGAGAAACCCATCAGTCGTTGATGACGGATGGGGTTTCACGCTTCTCGTCGACGACCAAGTAAACGGTCAACAACAGGGAAACGAGAGTGAAGGCCAAGCCGACGCCAGCGAATGGCAAGTAAGAAGAAGTGACCTTCTCCAGCGAGTTACCCACCTGGGTGCCCACAAAGTTACCAGCGTTGAGCGTCAAGTTGAACAGAACGCCACCAGCAAGGCCGCGAGCAGTCAGATCGTTCGCCACCATCAAGCCTGGAGTACCGGACACATAGAACAGGGAAGCGGTAATCAGGAAGGTGAGAACGTAAGTGAAAACGGCCGAATGAGGGGCGATGAGCCACAAGAGAGCCAAAGCAACGCTCTGCCAAGTCAAACCAATGAGCAAAGAGCGAGCTGGGGAGAACTGGTCAACGAACCTACCAGCCAAAATCGAGCCGACAAACATACCCAGGCCGGCGACGACCATGAGCCAGATCGTGGACTTTACGCCACCAGCAAAGCCAGTGGAGAAGCCAGCGTCCTTCTGAGCCCAAGCGGAAACGAAGTTGTAGAAGGTGAAGAAGCCCAAGCCACCCAGGAAGGTTGCCACAGCATAAGCCCAGAACGGGACGCGCTTCATAGCGGCGATCAGAGAGCCCTTCTTGCCAGCTTCGCCCGTCATCGCTGGGATCGCTGGAATGGTGAAGACGCCGAGCAGCAAAGCCAGAACGTTGAGAATGGTGATGATGAGGAAGACGGGAGCCCAACCAATGGTGGAAGCCAAGTAAACACCGAGTGGGATGCCGATGACGTCAGCAACGGTCTGACCGGTGACGACGATAGCGGTTGCAGCGCCTTCCTTGCCTTTGGGGGCAAGCTGAGCGGCGATCAGGGATGCAACACCGAAGAAGGTGCCGTGAGGAACGCCGGCGATGAAGCGGGCGACGAGGAGTGGGGCGAAGGCAGAGGCGCCCACCAGGCCCAACATCCAGGTGAGAAGGTTGCCGACGAGCATGAATACGGCGAGCAGGGTGATGAACCACTTTGCGTTCATCTTGCGGGCGAGAGGCAGGAGAACCAGACCGATGCAGATGCCGATGGTGTAGGCGGCGGTGAGCTGGTTTGCCTGGCCTGCGTTGCCGCCGGTCAAAGCTTGTGCGACGCTGGGCAGCATGCCGACGATGATGAACTGCGACATGCCCAAGCAGAAGGACATAATGCCCAAGCTCATCAGTGGGGTGAGCTGCTCAGAGGTGAAGCTCGAGCGCTCAGCAGAGCTTGCGGAGGTAGTTGAGGTCATGGGTTCCTCTCTGTCTATAGCGAGCGGGCGCCCTCAGTGTGCGAAGGCGCCTGCGTGTAGCTATATCACGTGAAACATTGCCCTGATGGAGGGGCATGCTGCTTCTGCTTTGTATGCCTTGTGTTGGTCCAGTCTTGTCCTCTTCATCTTTTCGCCGTGCTCAAGGCATGCGAAGATACAGTCCCCACAAGGGATGTATCGACGGTGATAAAAGACTGGCGTGCTAGGTAGAAACAGTGGCTGAGACTGTTGACTACCTGTTTTGTGCACAGGGCATCAAGAAAGCAAAAAGCCCACTCTGACCGCACTGATCTCTGCCGGGTTGCTGGAGCGATGTCTGGGTAGTGCATGAGCGCTACTGGGCATAAAACACAGCATCAGAACGGCGAGAAGCACGGAGAGTGGTGTTTCACATGTAACTGTTCTTGATAGTTCGAGAATAAACGACACCTAAATTTGTGGCTAATTGAGTATTTAGTACAAGGAAGAAAATAAAAAAATTGAGCTGTGGAGTTCATTTTTCGTGGGGTTATTGTTGAAATTACTTCTTTCTTTGCAAACGGTGGTATTTCTTTTCGTGCATTAATTTGTTTTCTCAGCAGGTGAAAAAAATAAGTAAAGTGCGTAAACAAAAAGAAAATTTCCGTTTTTACTTCACTACAACTGAAATATTCGGCGTTTTTACTTTCGGAAAGTCACTTTTTCAGCCTGCTCTAGCCTGTGGTGCTGGTGTAGGGGTGATGCGTCTTCACGTTCTTTTCACCTTTGGGGCATAAGGCAGCCACGATGTCACCATGCTGATGCCATTTCCTGAGCTCCCGCCAGCTCGCAAGCTCTTTCCTCGCCCGCAGACTCCCGCCACGCCACAGCCTTGTTCGGCGGGCTCTCGTCGTTAAATGGAAAGCGTACGCGGCAAGCGCAGGAGCGGACATATAAAGGCGAAGGTACAGATGGCACAGGCGACATCGACGAAGCAGGCGAGGAGTCAACAGAATATGAACCCCGAGAACTCCACCGACCTGGAGGCTCCAGCGAACCCTGACAACAGCGCCGCACGGAACGCCGCTCAAAACTTGCCTGACGAAGAATCCGCCATCATCCCCGGCCGCTTCTGGACCCTACCCGTCATCTGCCTGGTGACGACGAGCTTCGTTCTGGGAGCGAACGAGTTCATCATGATGGGCATTCTGCCCGACATAGCCCAAGGCTTGCATATTTCCCAAGTGCTCGTCGGCAACCTGGTGTCGATTTTTGCCGCAGTGTACGCCGTCGCCTGCCCTCTCGTCGCCGCCTTTTCCGCTAGATTCCAACGAAAACGCATCTACCTGGCCATGGTAAGCGTCTTCCTCATCGGCAACGCGCTCTCTGGTTTCGCGCCCAATTACGCCGTTCTTGCTCTCTCTCGCATGATCGTTGCCCTCGTCGCAGGTGGCTTGGTTGCTGTGGACATGACCTTCGCCCCTCAAGTCGCTGAAAGCAGCAAGCGCACTCGCTTCATGGCTTGGGTTTTCTCCGGCTTCTCGCTGGCCTCGGTGTTTGGCGTCCCCGCAGGCACGTGGCTCGCCCAAACTTCCGGTTGGCGTTGGGCTTTCCACTCCATTACGCTTCTGACCATCGCCCTTCTCCTTGTGGACATCGCCGTTCTGCCTGCCAGTAAGAGCACCTCGGCGGTGGGTATTCTTCGTCAATTCCTGCTGTTTAGCGACCTTCGCATCGTTTTGGGCTGCGCTTGCGTCATCTTCGGCGCGGCTGCGACCTACGTTTTCTATACGTATATCACCCCGGTATTGACCCAGTTCGCGGGGGTCGCTCAGGCTCGCGTCTCTTTGGTGCTCATTCTTTTCGGCGTGATGGCGCTGTTCTCGAACCTCTACTCGGGCGTGCTCGCTCGTCGAGGGACTATCGAGCAGCCTTTGGGACGCATGTGGAGCTTCTACGCGGTTCAGGTGCTCACGCTGGTGCTGTTGAGTGCGGCCTGCTGGTGGGCTCTTCGCAGCTCGTCTGTACTCGTGCATGGAAGCGTTTTCGTGTTGGTGATGGCTTTAGGCTTCCTGATTTACCTGCAAAACTCACCGTCCCAGATCTGCTACGTCGACTCTGCCCTTCAAACTCACCCTGGCTCGCTCAACCTGTCGAACTCGCTCAATTCGATGAGTTTCAACACGGGCATTGCGCTGGGTGCTGCAGTTTCTGGCGTGGTGTACGACCATGTTGGTTTGACCGCTTTGGGAGCTTTTGGCGCAATCTTCGCTTTCCTGGCTGCTCTCTCTTCTCTCGCCCTTCTCCAGATTGGCAGGTCGATGAGAGCTTCGCGTTGATCGCAGATTCGCGTATGCGAATAGAACGTTGCCATCGCTGTTATTGATTAACCTATGAATAATTTCATCGAAAATTAAAATCTTCGAATAGCCGAAGAAAATAGCAACATCACTTGAGATTATCACGGTACCTCATCACCCCGAGCCATTTTGGTGTTCTCCAGCGCTGATCGGTAGTTATATTGATGGCTGATTGACAACGGTTTTACTGAGAAAGTGTGTGAGCGCTCACAATTTCTCCTCGACACGCCGGCGGTATAACAACTTTCCGTATTTTGGAAATCGTGTTTCACGGAAAGAAAAGCTACTCTCGTCTCAAATCTGTTGACTACGTTTGCAAGAATAAATAATTCGATCGTAAATTCTCCCTTGATCCGCATTGCGGGGGGGTATTCTCATTGGTGTAGGCAGAGTTTTTCTTCTTGTGGCAGTGATGCCATAGGGGCTATTCCCTGCGAAATCAGTGTATTCATTGCCCGGGGAAAACTGTATTCAAAGGAGATGGGGTGTGCATGCATCACAGTAGTACCCCTCGCAACTTCTTGAATGCATCCGTTTGCAAAACCCTTCGTGAGAAAGGTCATTCCCTTCTGGCCGCTCTCTCAGTTATTGCACTTTCCTGCGCTACTTTCGTCAACTATGCCAATGCCGATACCGTTCTTGGAGCCCTGTGCGATTCCAGCGAAGAGCTGCATATGAACATCGATACCAGCGGCACCCTCGACTCCAAAGATCACCATGTTGCAACTTATGTGGGTAAAGACATGGTGATCGGAAATCTCGAGAATATGAACTGGGATTCTGCAACCGGTCCGAATGGCTCATACGCGGCGGAAGCAGAGGGAACGACACTGGTGTCTGGTGATCTGATCGCCAACCCGCTCAAAGGCTTCTTCACTTTTGGCATCGTTTCCTTCGGTTCACAGTACTTGCCAGACGATGGTTCGACCATCCTCGCAGTCGGCGGAAAGACGAACACACTTTCGCGCAATGCACAAGCCTCTGATGGTCCTGTCACCCATGTGCAAGCATGGAACGCTGGTATGGGCATCAAAACTGGTGATTCTGAGGGAAACAACAATCACTTGTTTAATGCTCTCGTGGCCGGCTCGAGTACCGATGTGTGGGGCAAGAAAGGCACCCCATCTCTGCGCCAGTACACCGCCAAGAATGGCCCGTTGACCTTCAACGATGCCAATCCGCTCTCCCATGTGGTGCTCGCTGGAAAAACACAAGACCTGACGAATGCCGACGATGAGGTCATTACGCTATCGACTTCCCTCAAAGATCTCACCGCGAACGGCTTCGCCACCACCGGAATCGCTCCTGCTGAAGATGTGACGTACTACAAGTACAACTACAGCTCAGCAGACGGAGTTAAAGAGCCAAAAATCTCGTATGCTCTGCACTTCGACGGCCCACAAAACCCAGCAAACGCAGAAAAAGTACTCTACCTCACTGGAGATGGTGCTTCGAAACTGCAAGTGTTCTCTCTCACTGCCGATCAGCTTAACTCTGACGGTTACCGCGGTTTGGACCTGAGCTTCTCCAACATCCCTGAAAACGCCTCCGTTGTTCTCAATGTCAGGGGAAAGAACATCTCCTGGCATAACGGCTGGCGTGTGTGGTGGGATGGCACGCAAATCGGCAACGGTTACTCCGACTCCGTGCCATCTGCCATCCAAGACCTGTACGCACAGGTCGGCCAAAAACTGCTGTGGAACTTCGTCGACGCTGATAATCTCACGATATACGGCGGAAAAACCACCAACGCGAGCGCGAACAACGGCTTGACCAGCAGCGACGACCCAGCGGCGGCCCTCCTGGGCTCGGTGATCGTTCCTCACGGCAACTTTGACGACCACGTCACCACCAACGGGCGTGTGTGGGTGACGGGCAACTACCTGATGAACACGCCTACCCCAGCCTCACAAAAGGTCGGGGGAGTGGTCAGCGCTTCCGTGCTCGACATGGATGAGGAACGCCATGTTCTGCCATGGTCGGGCGCAGTGGCTAACACCTGTTCTTCTATCGAATGGCGCAAGACGGACGACAGTGGCATCCAGCTTCTGCCTGGCTCCTCGTGGAATATTTACACCACCCGTGAATCTGCTGAAAGCAACGGCACCGCGCTTCTTTCCGTCACTGATAACGGTGAAAACGACTGGAGCTCCGAGCAAGGCCACCTGCTCGTGCAAGGCCTGCGCCCTAACGCTACTTACTTCGTGAAGGAAACCACAGCCCCTGAAGGCTATTTGGTGAACACGAATATTTACGAAGTGACCACCACACTCACCGGTAACGACGTCAATGAAGTACCCGGTGACGGTGTGAGCGCTGACGGCTTCCACTACATCGCCGACCAGGAGAACCATGTGTCCTGGTACAAGGCCGATGCTGATAATCATGCGAAACTCTTGGCCGGGGCGACCTGGAAGGTGACCAACACTACGACGGGCGAAGAGTGGACCGTCACCGACTCGACCCGCACCATCTCTTCGGTTAGCGCAACTATTGACGATAAGCAAGGCAAAGTGGGAGCAACAACCCACGCACATGCCAGTGTCGAAGGGCAAAACCACGAGCTCCTCCCCGACGAGCCCATTAGTTGGGTGAGCTCCGACACCAATGTCGCCGTAGTCGAGCCCGATGGCACTGTTCACGCTATTGCCCACGGTATGGCAACTCTGACCGCCCGTGCCGGCGATAAGAAGGCTGTTGTTATGTACAACGTGTTGGGTGACGGGCCAGTCAAGGTCGACCCCGACGTGATGTGCATCGACGGCTCGAAATTCATGCTTCCGGGCACTACCCAGCAGATGCTTTTCCACTGGACTGACGGCTACACCGACCCTTCCGTGGCCAAGTGGAGCAGCTCCGACCCTCAGATTGCCAGCGTCAACCAAAACGGTGAAGTGACGGCGATCAGCGAAGGCATGGTGATTATCACCGCCGAATACAACAACTACACCACCCAGCTCGCCATCCAGGTCGGCAACCCTGCCCAGGCCAGCCAGCCGGAAAACCAAGTGACGCTGTACTACCAAAAGTCGCGCACCAACTGGCCAAGCTATTACATCCACTACACTGTTGACGGCACTACGTGGACGACGCAGGCTCAGCCGATGCAGGAAGCGTGCGCTGGTTGGGTTTCCTACACCATTGAAAAACCTGCCAGCATTGGGTATGCGGTGTTTACTGATACCCCTGGGCTCAAGGACGGACACTGGGACAACAACGGTAGCTCGAAAGGCAGTTACACCATCGACCCGACCTGGCCAGTAACTGTGCTCTCCCAAGGCAGCAACACCATTACACATACGAACCCCTGCTCTGCAGCAGTCGAATCCATCGAGATTACCAGTGACAAGCTAGTCAACGGCGAAATCGGCCTGTACTCCGGGCAAGTCATCTCCCTAGGCCACAAGGTCAGTCCAGATTCCGTGTCCAACATTCAGGCGACGTGGAAATCTTCCGACCCTACCGTGGCAACCGTCAACTACGCAGGCAATGTGGTGGCCAAAACCCCTGGTCAAACCACCATCAGCGCAACTGCGGGCAAGAAGAGCACCAGCATTCTCGTCACCGTTCAGGACCCTCCAAGCAAGGGCATTCGCATCACCGGTTCGACCATGATGTTCGTGGGCCAAAACCAGATGATGGGAGCTGTGAAGAATGGCAGCCCGCTGCAAGGAGCGTTGTGGACGAGTTCTGATACTGCTGTGGCTACTGTTGACCCACAGACTGGCGCAGTGCATGCTGTTGCTCCGGGCATCACCACCATTACTGTGACTGCTGCTAACGGCACGAAGGGAACGATTCTGTGCGTGATCTCTGGGCTTCCGGTTCTCGCCGATATGAACGCTCAGCCGGGCCATGTCAGCGTCGCTGGTTTGCAAGATGGCGACTACACCGTCGAGGAAACCCTCGCTCCCAACGGCTATGCACTGAGCAGCACCCCTCGCCGCTTCAGCATCGTCAACGGCCAGTTGAGCGTTACCGATGCAGGTGACACGTCCGGTGCTGATAGCTCGGTGCTGGCAGATAACAATAACTCTCCGATCGCCTTCATCGATACTCCTACTTCAGTGTCGTGGAACAAGGTGAGCAGCACGGATAACTCGCTTCTGGCAGGCTCCACGTGGTCGATTACCAAGTACACCGATTCCAGCTACACCACAGTGGATAGCGAATCTGGTTTTGGTAATCAGGGTGTGTTGAGCGTGACGGAAAGTAGCGGTGAACCGGGCAACTTTAGGGTCACCGGCTTGCTCAACGGCTTCTACCGCTTGAGCGAAACCCAAGCCCCCACCGGCTATGAGCTCGCGGCCAAGCCAACCGACTTTGAGATTAACAATGCTCAAGAGAAGTTGACGAATATCGTTCTGGGTAATCTCAAGAACTCCGAGAAACCAGGCAGCGCAACGTGGAAGAAGAGCGACGATAAGGGAACTCTTCTGCCAGGTTCGCACTGGAAGCTCACCATGAAGCGCAACTATACCGACGCTGCTACCGGCGTGACGCACCACGAAGTGTTGGTGTGGAACGTGGTGGACGCAACGGGCAAGAGCGCTGACGCGGGTTCGGGTTCGGGTTCTGACGCGGGTTCTGCTCATGCATGCGAGGCTGTTGCTCCAGAAACGAGCAGCGACAAGCACGACGGTGAAGTGAGCGTGACCACCAGTAAGGAAGGCGTTCTGTGCGACGAGGACGAGAGGGACGGAATCTTCTCGGTCACCGGCCTGCCATGGGGTAACTACACGCTCGAGGAGACGCAAGCTCCCGAAGGCTATTTGGCCACCTCGGAAACCTTCTCTCTCGACGTCACCACTCACACCAGCGCGCATATTGGAGTGAGCGCCGCCCTAGCAGCAGATGCCACGACAAGCGCTGACACGGCTGGCTCAGCCACCGACAAGGCGAGCGCCGACGGCTCTGACAAGGCTGCTGCCGAGACGAGCAGCTATAGCGCGCACATCGATTTTGGAAGCATTACCAACACCAAGAAGTGGTACGTGCTTCCGCAAACAGGCTCGCTTCCGGGCCAAGCAATAGCAGTTGTCGTTGCAGTGATCTTGTTGATCCTGGGAGCGTGGCTGTATTCAGATTTGTCCCCAAAGATGGGGAAAGGGAGGAATTAACTATGAAAGCTACAGTGTGGAAGAAAGCCGTGACCATGATGGTCGCTGGCGTTGCCACCCTCGCGATGGCCGGTACTGCCGCTCTGAGCGCACAGGCCGCTGAACAGCCCAGCCTGACGCTGACCAGCACGACGGACCTCACAGGCCGCACCTTCGAGGCATGGGAGCCAATCCTCATCGACAACACTGCTACTTCGGACTCTGCTGATTCCTACCAGCTGAGCATCAACACCGGCTACGACGACGCCGTACGAGCAGCAGCAGTCGACGCAAAGCTCACCGTTGACGGTAGCAAGGCCATCACCGCAGAATCGTCCTCTGCTGACGTTTTGCAGGCAATCTCCTACCTGGGCGGCGCAGAAAAGGAAAGCGATGTCGACGCCAACAACGTCTACCGCACCTTCGCCGACTCCCTTCTCAAGCAGATTGAGGCTAAGGGCATCGAATCCACCGTCAAGTCGGACGCCTTCGTCCTCTCTGACGACAAGCTTTCTGTAAAGGCAAGCCTTCCTTCCACTGGCTTCTACCTGGTGAAGGAAACCACCGCTGCTGACCCAGCAGCCCCATCCACTAAGGAAAACAATTCTCCAGTCTCTCTCGTGATTACCACTCCTGTTTCCAAGGATGTGAGCGTGGAACTGAAGAGCTCCACTCCAGAAAGCCACAAGAACATTGTGGACGTGGATAGCGAAGGTAAGATCACTCACCAGCACAAGGCTGACACGGCACACGAGAACACGGCCGTGCACTACGAGCTGACCTTCTACATTCCTACTTCCTGGGCTTCTCAGTACACCTACAAGGGCTTCTGGTTCACGATGAGCGATACTCTCTCTGAGGGCCTGACCTTCGACCAGGTTGACTCCATCAAGGTGGGCACCGACTTCGCCCCATCCGCATCGGATGCTGACTTCTCCACCTACACTGCTCCACAAATGCAGCAGAATGGTCAGAAGCTCACCATGAACTTCGGCGACCCAACCGGCGCTGACACCACGAACAACATGAAGAACCTCGAGCTCGCTGGCAAGTGGGTGAAGGTTTACTACACCGCTCACCTCAACGACAAGGCCATCATCGCTTCCACTGGTAACGACAACGATTACGACGTCACCTACCAGCACGACCCACAGGTGGCTTCCGACGGTGAGAAGACCCCTGAAGAGCACGCTTACCTCTACAGCTTCCAGATCGTGATGAACAAGGTTGACGGCAACTCCAACGAAAAGCTCGCCAACGCAACCTTCTCCGTCCTCACCAAGCAGGGTGACACCTCTTCGGCTCTCAAGTTCAACGCCGACCCAGCAGTCAAGAACCACTACGATTACAACCCAGAAGGCACCCTCACCGAGGTGAGCACCGATGCTGATGGCAACTTGGTGTTCGAAGGCCTGAAGGAAGGCACTTACTACCTGCACGAGGTCAACGCTCCTCAAGGCTACAACCGCTTGGGTGCTGACGTTCAGGTTGAGGTGAAGGCCACCAACAAGGATCAGAAGGATGAGCTCGCCCGTCAGGACATGCCAACTCCTTACGAAATCCACTACACCGTTAACAACGTCGATGCTGGTTCCGTCACCGTCAAGAACTACAAGGGCTTCCTGCCTCGTACCGGTGGCTTCGGCATTGCTGTTCTCGTCGTCGCTGGTATCGCTTTGATCGCCGGTGGCGTCATGATGCTTGCTCGCAAGCGCGCTTAAGATGAACACTGCTAGTGAGCCCCGGACGGTGACTCTGCCACGTCCGGATCGTTCTTCAGAGCCAGGCGCGGGGCCTGAGCTCTGGTGAACACGAAACGAGGAGGTGTGTTATGACTGATCGCACTCAGCCACACGCATCTCCTCGTTTTTCTGTACGCACTCTCGTCGCCATTCTCATCATGCTGGCAGGCTTAAGCTTGCTGCTCTACCCGATTGTTTCCCAGTCGATTTCAGCATTGGATGAAGCCTCCACCGTCGCCCACTATGATGATGCGGCCGCGAAGCTGGGCCACGAGCAGCGAGAAAAAGTGTTGCAAGCAGCTCGAGACTATAACTACCGCTTAAGCGTGGGTAAAACTCCTATTCCGAGCTTGTACGATGAGCATTACCAAAACGACCGAGAATATATGTCCCAGTTGAGCGTGAAAGGCTCCCAAGATGCGCTCTCGGTTATTGCTACGCTCGAGATTCCTAAAATTTCTGTTAATCTGGCGATTCGCCGCGGAACTACCGTGCAAACCCTCTCTTCTGGCGCTGGCCACCTGTACGGAACCAGCCTGCCGGTGGGAGGAAAAGGCTCCAACAGTGTGATTGCCGGGCATCGCGGCCTGCCGAACGCCTTGATTTTCACGCGCCTCGACGAGTTGGAGAAAGGCGATTACCTTTTCATTCACGTGCTGGGGGAGAAGCTCTCATACCGCGTTGACAAAATGTGGGTGGTCGGCCCGGAGGACACCACTCATTTGGGCATTACTCCAGGCAAGGATTACGTCACTCTTCTCACCTGCACGCCTTATGGTGTCAACTCGCATCGTCTGCTCGTGCGCGCCGAGCGGGTGAGCGATTCTGCTGCGAAGGTGCAAAGCGATGACGGCATTTACCCGAGCTGGGTGTATGCCGGGCTCGTTGCTGCAGCAGTGATGATTGTGGGCTGTGGTATCGCGGCTCGTCGCAGCAGGGTTCGCTATTCTCGTCGCAGCGCAGCGGCGCATAGTGCGCAGTGATAATCTCAAGCCGCCGAGAAATGTCGTGTAACCGGCGGGAGCTGCACCTACACTAGAAGTATGCGAAAGATTGGCATTATTGGAATGGGAAATGTGGGCGCCGCTGTCGCCCACCAACTGATCGCCAGCCAGATGGTCGACGATCTCGCACTCTACGACATCAATGAGGCGAAGGTTAACGCCGACGCTCTCGACTTCCAAGACGCGCTGGCAAACCTCGAAAACCATGTGAACATCACGGTGAACGACTGGTCTCAGCTGCGCGATGCACAGATCATCATCTCCACGCTGGGCAAAATCAGCCTGACGATGGAGTCCAAGTCGGATCGTTTTGCCGAACTGCGCTACACGCGCAAGGCCCTCGGCGACATCACTGCGAATATTCGCAATTCGGGCTTTAACGGCGTGCTCGTCGTGGTGAGCAACCCGGTGGACGTGATCACCGCCCTCTACCAGGAGCTCACTGGCCTGCCGACCTCCCACGTTCTGGGCACGGGCACCCTGCTCGATTCCGCGCGTATGCAGCGCATCGTGGGCGAGCAGCTTGGTGTTGACCCTCGTTCCGTGTCGGGTTACAACCTGGGTGAGCATGGCAATTCGCAGTTCACCGCGTGGTCGACGGTTGGTGTGCTCAACCAGCCGATTACTGAGCTTGCCAAGAAGAATGGTTGGGATTTGGAGCATTTCGCTCAGCTCGCTCGTGAGGGTGGTTTCGCCGTCGCTTCGGGCAAGCATTACACGAATTATGGTGTGGCTGCCGCTGCGTGCCGCATCGTTTCATGCGTTTTCCAAGATTCTCACACCGTTTTGCCGGTCTCTCATTACCGTGAAGATTACGGCGTTTACCTGAGTTACCCGGCTATTGTTGGTCGCGATGGCATTGTGGCGACGACTGAGCTTGCGCTTACTGCCGAGGAAAAGGCGAAGATGGAGAGCTCGGCCGAATTCATTAAGGAACGAGTCGCTGGCTCGAGGGACTAGAGTTTCTCAAGATTATCACTGCTCTTCATCGCTCGTGTGAGCGTATTCGGCAGTGTGTTACTGCTGCGCAAGCCTTTCGGTTTGCGCAGTTTTTGTTTTCTGCGGTTTTGTTGCCGTAGCGCGGGCTCGATGTGGCCTCAGGCTTGCGTGGGAACTGGTGGAGGGTGCTGGTTTCAGAGGTGTTGTGCTAGCTCAATCGAACCGGTGAGATACTGAACGTATTGTCAGTGGGGTGCTTCAATTGCTTATCAGGGTATCTGGTAAGAAGGGTATGAATACGAACGGTTTGAGGCGTATTGGCTGAGAGATAGTGGAATAAGGGCGAAAATGCGCGATGAACACTTTGACAAGTAGGGCGATGAAAGCCGTATAATTTTGTACGAACTGTCAAAGACACGCAATAAAAAGGCGTAATTACAAGGCTAGTTACAGGCTAATGAACATTTCATCGATAAACGCCAACAAACACTTGACCATTTTATGTCGAATTTGGTTCAATACTGAAAGGCAAAGGAGCAATGAAGCTCCCAGTTTTCAGAACGTATTTCTTCGTTCTGCTCGAGCGCGGGCTGCTGGGCAGAAGAGAGGCGAAGAAGAATGCTGAAAACATAATTGAAGATGGAGGGAAACTCAAAACTGAAGACGAAAAACTGAAGAGAAGAAGAAAATTCAACTGCCGAAAATTGAAGACACCGCACGGTGAAAAAACTGAAGAACACTGATAACTCAAGAAACAGATAACTGAAGATACAAATAACTGAAGAACACTGAAGATTTCGTAAGAGAAGAAGAAAGTGAAGTTGCGCAGAGAGAACTGCTCGTGGCTTGAGAACCCACACACGCAGTGCGTAACACACAGAGGATCATTCAGATGAAACGGGAACCGAAAGGTTCCCGTTTTGCGTTCTACATCAGTGCCTTGCGGGAAAGCTGGCTTGCGGTATCCTCCGCGCAAACCGTTCCATGATTCCCTGCTTGCGATATTTCGCGATCATTTCGTGGAACGACTAGGGAGATAATATTTCACGTGAAACAGTGGTGCAGTGAGGGCTCTCGTACAGTTGTGCTTTTTCGGTGGGTAGATACAAAAAGGCGACTGCGTATGCAGCCGCCCTCATCAGCCTGATAATCTCAAGCCATATAGCTCGACTTGGTCAAACTCAAGCCAGCAAACTGAACTGTTTTAAGCGCAACGTGGCGAAACCCAACTCAGTCAAGCTCAAACTTGCCCGTGTACAGCTGGTAATACTCACCACGCTGAGCGATCAGCTCCTCATGAGTACCGCGCTCCAAAATGCGACCATGCTCCAACACCATGATGAGGTCTGAATTACGAACCGTAGACAGGCGGTGAGCAATGACGAACACGGTGCGGTTCTTCATCAGAGCATCCATACCCGACTGAACAATCTCCTCCGTACGGGTATCGATCGACGAAGTAGCCTCATCCAAGATCATCGCCGGAGGATCGGCGACAGCAGCGCGAGCAATAGAGATCAACTGGCGCTGACCTTGAGAAAGGTCATCACCAGAGCCAGAAAGCCACGTGTTATAACCCTGAGGAAGCATACGAATGAAGCCATCAGCATTTGCCAACTTCGCAGCCGCAATGCACTCTTCATCCGTTGCATCCGGCTTACCGTAGCGAATGTTATCCATCACCGTTCCGGTAAACAGGTTGACGTCCTGAAGAACCAAGCCTAAAGAGCGACGCAGATCAGGCTTAGCAATGGAGCGAATATCAATGCCATCGTAGAGAATCTGGCCAGAGTCGAGGTCATAGAAGCGGTTAATCAGGTTGGTAATCGTCGTCTTACCAGCACCTGTCGAACCCACCAACGCGACCTTCTGGCCTGGCTTTGCCTCCAAAGTGATGTCATGGAGAATTTGCTCGCCAGGAACGTACGAGAAGTTCACATCCTTAAAGGTGATGTGGCCTTGCAAAGGAGCATAAGCCATACCAGGCTGAGCATGCTTATTCGCCTTCGTCACAAAGGAAAGATCAGCAGCATTCTGATCCACCTTCACACCCTGAGGAACCTTCCATGCCCACGTATCCGTGTGGCGGCTGGTTTCACGAATTGAACCATCCTCTTCAACAACCGAGTTGACGAGAGTGACAGTGCCGTTATCCTTCTCAATCGGCTCATCCATCAGCTCGAAAATGCGGGAAGCACCAGCCATCGCCATCATGATGGAAGCAACCTGCTGGAAAATCTGGCCAATCGGGTTGATGAAACCACGGGAAAGCTGCAAGAAGCCAATCACCGTGCCGATCGTCATCGGAGCCATACCCGTCAGCGTGAGGTTCCAGCCTCCGCCCATAGCCATCGAACCAGCAACGACAGCCAAAATAACGTAGAGCAAGTAACCCATGTTGTTGACGAAAGGCATCATTGAGTTGCCAATAGAATTGGCGTGAACAGCAGAACGGTACAGCTTCTCATTATGCTCGTCAAACTGAGCGAGGGTGGCGTCCTCATGGGTAAACACCTTGACGACTTTCTCGCCCTTAATAGTCTCCTCCACAAAAGAGTTGACCTGACCTAAATCATTCTGCTGGTCAACAAAGAAGCCGGAAGCAAGCTTCATAGCTCCCTTGGAAACCCACATCACAATGGCCACAAAGACTACCGAAATGATAGCCAGTGGAACCGAGAGGATGAGCATGGCAACGAAACTGGCAACAAACTGCAGTGCCGAGTTCAACACATTCGGGAAACTCTGCGAAATAGCCTGACGCAAAGTATCCGAATCATTGGTATAGCGCGACATAATGTTGCCGTGACCAGTGGAATCAAAGTAGCCGATCGGCAACTGTTGCATGTGGTCAAACATGTCATCGCGAATCGTCTTCAGTGTTCCCTGCTCCACCTGAATAATCACCAGGCGAGAAATGAGCTTGGCAACAGCACAAACGAATAAGATTGCGCCAATCGTGAGCAAGAAACGACCCAGCGGAGCAAAATCAGGATGCTGCTCTTTGAGAAGCGGCATAATGTACTGATCGATCAAGTTCTTCGACACGATTGACACCAAGGCAGAAGCGCCCGCATCCATCGCCAAAGTGACGACGAAGATGACAATGCGCAGCTTATCCTTGAGAATATAGCTCATCAAGCGCTTGAAAGAACCAGCGTGCACGCGCGAGTTTGCAGCAGCACGGTCGCGGCCACGAGGGCCCTTGAAATCAGGAGCGCCACTTTCTGCGTCAATCGCAGGGTTACGACGCTTATTGATCAACTTTCCATGGCGATTCATCGTAGCTTCAGTCATTCTCACCCTCCTTTGCTGCAATCTCGTTACCGTTCTCATCGATAATTCCCTCTTCGATACCCGCCTGCTTGGCCTCGTTTTGCGACAGCCACGTGCTGCGGTAATCTTCAGAGCTTTCCATCAATTCCTCGTGGGTGCCTTGAGCTGCAATCATGCCGTTCCTCAAATAGAAGATCTGGTCAGCACTTTCCACGGAACTCAAACGCTGAGCAATGATAATCTTTGTGGTATTCGGCAGTTCTGTAGCGAAAGCTTGACGAATATCAGCATCCGTCTTCGTATCAACAGCAGACGTCGAATCGTCGAGAATCAACACTTTCGGTTGACGCAAAATAGCGCGCGCGATCGTCAGACGCTGCTTCTGACCGCCAGAAACATTCGTACCGCCCTCTTCGATCATCGTGTCGTACTTCTTCGGCATTTCCTGAACGAAGTCATCAGCATGAGCGAGCTGGGCAGCATGGCGCAACTGCTCATCCGTGGCATCAGGGTTACCCCATCTCAAATTCTCAGCAATAGTACCGGTGAACAGCGTGTTCTTCTGCAAAACCATGGAAACGGCATGACGCAAAACATTCATATCGTACTCACGCACGTCATGGCCGCCCACCTTCACAGAGCCTTCCTGAACATCATAAAGGCGAGGAATGAGCTGAACCAGAGAGGACTTCGCTGAACCCGTTTCACCAATAATGCCAATGGTTGAACCGGAAGGAATATGCATACTCACATGGTCCACCACAGGAGTACCCGTACCCTGAGCGTCATAACGGAACACCACATCCTCAAAGTCCACAGAACCATCAGGAACATCCATGAGAGGATGCTCAGGGTTTTGCATATCGCTCTTCTCCAGCAAAATAGCTGCCATACGCGAAGCGGACGCACGCGAAATGATAATCATCACGAAAACGCCCATCAACATGATCGTCGACATCAAAATGGCGATAGCGTAAGAAAACAGGGACGTTAAATCACCCGTCGTCATACCCAAAGCCTCATTGTTACCCGAAGCAACAATCTCCTGAGCAGCAACCCACGAGGTCATCATAATGATGAAAGCAATACTGATATTCGCAGCTGGATCAATCCAACTCATACGGAACTCAGCCTTGCAAAACAGCTCATAAATACGCTGAGAAATATGCCTAAAAATAGTGGACTGATGAGCCTCACGGTTGAAGCCCTTCACCACTCGAATGCCGTTAATATCCTCTTCCACCGACGAGTTCAACACATCATAGGTGTGGAACACGCGAACGAAAATAGGATGTACGGAACCAGCAAGGCTGAGCAACACCACACCCAGAACAATCATCACTGCGATGTAGATCAGCGACAGCTTCACATTGAGCCTCAAGCACAGAACAATCGAAACGATCATCATCACAGGAGCACGGAAGGCAATGATGAAGATCATCTGAATCGAGTTCTGAACATTCGTCACATCCGTCGTCAAACGAGTGATGATTGAACCCGTCGAGAAATGCTCAATGTTGGCAAAGGAGAAAGCCTGAACCTTCTCAAACAGATCACGCCTCAAATTCTTCGCAAAACCAGCACCTGAGCGAGCAGCAGTGAAAGCAGCCCCCACGCCAGCGCCAATGGAGAGAAGAGCGAGAAGGATGAGAATCAATCCCCAATGCCAGACTTCGGCCATATTGCGAGGAGTGATTCCATAGTCGATCAGGCGAGCCATATAGGTTGGAATCATCAGCTCGAAAATAGCTTCGATGACGATGAGAACGGAAGTCACGGCAGCATACTTGCCATACTCACGGAAGCTGGGGAAAAGATAGAAGAAATCCTTAGCAGAACCCTTATCGCGAGTAAACTCTGCCTCCTCGCGGGCAAGAAGCTCCTGAGCAGTTTGAGTTGAACTGCGAGCTGTAAGCTCTTCTTGCTCGTCCTGAATTTGAGAAGCTAAAGCCTTTGTTGCGCTGTTCACTGTTCCTCCTCTCTCGTGTTCGTCATAGTGTCTCGTTTCTCTGAACTTTCAGCTTTGTCATCGCCTTCAGCCTCATCAAGGGCTCGCTGCACGTTACGTTTCATGGCAAGCAGCGTTTTGGCTGAAGTAGAAATATCCTCGGGACTAATGCCGTCCAGCATGGTCGCCCATGTTTTAATGGCACTCTCACTCATCTGCCGTTCTGTTCTGCAGCCTTTATCAGTGAGTGTGACGAGGTTAACTCGCGAGTCTGTAGGGTCCTCATGCCTCTCCACCATTCCCAGTTCTTCGAGATGGTCGATCACTCGAGAAATAGAGGATCGTGACGACGCTTTATCTGCTGCAATCTGAGTTTGGCTTGCCGCCATCTCAGACCTGTGACGCAAGTAATACAGCAAGAAAAAACTGCTGGAACCCACTAAACGGCCATCTTCTGGCATTTGAGCGTCGAGCAGCCTCTTCACTAGCGAGTGAAGAACATGCATTTGCTTGGCGAAGTAGGAGACTGACGGGGAGGTCAAGTCTTCGAAGGCTTCTGGCTCGAGGCATGGTTGGTTGTGAGACTCGGAGGGTTGTGCTGCACTGCTCACGTGCTGCCTCCTTGTACTATTACCTCTCATTTTTTTGTTGCATGTGCAACAATAACTACATTTTGTTGCATGTGCAACATTCTTTCTGAGCGAAACGCAGGAAAAGGTGAAGGAACTTTCACATAAAAGCTCGCTCTGGTAGGTGGCGGTCAGCCCTGGTAGACGCCAGAAAGCCTGAGCTTGGCGGCAATGGCGGCTTACCGGTAGGTTGCGGTAAGCCCTGGTAGGAGCCAGGAAAAGAAAGCCCGCACCGAGGAGCTGAAAAAGTCATCTTGCCTGCAGGTACGGGCTTAAGGAGAGGAGATTATCAGCGCGGGATCATCATGCACAGGGATTCGAGTACCGAACCAGCGGGCACAGGGATCATCATGCACGCAGATTATCAGCGCTGATAATCTCAGTGTTTAACCGAGCATATCGAGGTTGCGCTCAATCTCCTCATTCTTCTTGACTTGAGGATGGAACACTGGCAGGCCCTGAGCCACCACCAATTCCACATCGCCCAAGGTGGAGAGGTTTCCCAGCGGGTTCTCATCAGTGATGACGATATCAGCGCTATAGCCTTCACGCAGCGTGCCAATCTCGCTGCCCAAGCCAAGAACTCCAGCGTTGACATGAGTTGCCGTGTACAGTGCCTCTGCGGCGGTGTAATCGGCGTACTTCATGAGCACTTGGAGCTCTCGCCACGTGCCATACTGAGTGACCAACGGCATAGCAGAATCGGTACCCATGCTGACCACGATGCCAGCCTCTTTCGCCTGCTTGAGGCCTGCAAGCATACCATTGGTAATGTCAGTACCGTTGGCAAGTGGAATGTCATCAATTTGAGTGACAGACTGCGGCAGATCGCGCATAGCAACACCTGCTAAAACAGTGGCGTCAAAGCTGGAGAAACCGTGCAATGCCTTCGGGTTGTTCTTAAACAAGGCGATCGCTTCGTCGTCAAGCTCGCTGCCATGCTCAATGGTGTCCACGCCGGCGCGCAAAGCGTTCTTCACACCGTCCAAACTTTGAGCGTGAGCTGCGACGAGGAGACCGTGCTCATGAGCAATCTCGCAGATAATGGCCATCTGACCTTCGGTGAGCTGAACTGCTCCAGCCTCGCCGCGCTGAGTGGAATCAGTTACGCCGCCAGTCGAAGCGACCTTGATAGCGCTTGCACCCATGGCGATATTGCGATCGACGGCGACAGCTGCATCAGCCTCATCAGCGCATTCCACGGAGATCAGGGGAGCGCCGTGGCCACCAACGGCAGCGATAATTGGGCCAGAGGCGAGAACGCGCGGGCCTGTAATGTGGCCTTCCTCTACGAGCTTTCCTACGCGAATAGCGTCATCGCCCAAATCTCCCAGAGTGCGAAGAGTAGTGACGCCGGAGCGCAGCATCGTTTCTAGGTTCTTGAGGCTGAGTGCGAAAGCTGCTTCTCGGCCTGGCTTCGTGTCAAAGAATCGGCGCATTTTCAGCGTCTGATCCTTGCTCGTCATCTTGTGCAGCGGCTTGCCGTTGGAGAAGGTGTGCACGTGTAGGTTGATCAGGCCTGGGATGGCGAACTTTCCTGTAGCGTCGAGGCGACGATAGCCTTGTGGCAGGGCCGGCTCGATGCTTGCGCTATCGCCAATTTCCTCGATTTTGCCATCAGCGCCGACGACGATTGTCTGGTCAGGGTAGACGCGCACCTTGTTGCGGCGCATGTCGAGTTGGTCTGGCGAGCTTTCCAGGTCATCGACGATGCTCACGTGGGTGATGGCGAACGGTACGTGGTCAGGCTTTTTGAGGAGCCTTGTCAAGTCGTTGAGCTTCTGCGTCTGTGCGGCGAGTTGCGCATTGGCTTGGCTTACGGCATTCTTTGCCTGTTCGCTTGCTTGGCCGAGCTGAGGTTTGGCTTGAGATTGCCAGAACTCGACGGCTTGGTCTCGCAAGCTCGTCAGGAAATCGCTAGCATCTTTGCCCAGATCGCTCAAGCTGACATCGGCAAGGTCGTCGTCCATGCTTTCGCCAAACTCCTCGGCAAAGGTGGTGTCGGGCAGGGTTGTGTCAGCAGTCTCAGCAGAAGAATTCTTCACGCCATTGTTGGAATTCTGCGCGGTGTTGTCGAGCATAGGCAGCATCCTTCCTTGAAAGTTTTCTTTTTCTCAAGGGTAGTCGCCGTCTGTTACACAAACAACACATTTCGCTGGGTGTGAGCTGGGCGTTGGGTGTGAGCTGGGCGTTGAGTGCCCTACGCGTTTACCGCGTTGCCAGGTAGTCTTCCAACGTCTGTGGTTTGTTGCCGGTGAGCTTTTCGTAGTCGGAGGTGATTTCACCGAGCAAGCCCATGCTTCCGGCTTTATACAAGCTTGCTGACAGTTCGGCGTGGTCAGCAGTAACGGCAGATTGCTTCAAACGGGCAATATATTGTTCTGGCTTTGCGGGATGGTATTCCACAGGTCGGCCCACAACGCCGCTGAGCAACTGGGCAAGCTCGCTCGGTGTATAGGAACGCTCTTGGGTGAGCGTATAAGTTTGACGGTTGTCCTCTTCGCGAGGGTGCAGGGCGAGCTCGGTTATGGCATGGGCTACATCTTTAACGGTGATGAAGCTTAACGGAGCCTGAGAATCTTTGCCCATCGGCAAGTCAAGGATGCCAGATTGGCTGACGAAAGGAAGGTCATCGGCAAGCTTGTATGCGTACAGGCCAGTGCGAACGATAGTCCAATCGAAATCTGTTTCTTCAGCAAGGCGACGAGGAAGGTAGCCAAAGTAAGCCGAGCGGAAGAAGGGGTTATTGAGCTGGTCGGCAATGAAGCCCACAGAAATAATGCGCGAGACGCTGGCGCGCTTTGCTGCATAGATAAGGTGTTCCAGGTCGTGAACGGCATGGAAAGAATCGGGGTCGTTCGCAGGAATAAAGATGACGGTGTCGCAGCCCCAGAAGGCTGCAGTCAGCATGTTTTTATCAGAATAGTCGACGTGGCCAAGTTGCAAGCCGCGGCCGACAAACTGGGAATCCTTGCTGATGTCGTGAATGCCCAGGTGAATGTCAGAAGCGGGAATGCGGGTGGACATTTCATCGACGAGGGCACTTCCCAAATGTCCTGTCGCTCCTGTGATGAAGTACTTCATAGTCCGTCCTTAATGCTCTGAGCCTGCTTCCCTGCTTGTCACGTGCCTTTGTGAGATTACCAGCACGATGACATTTCTGTGGTTCTCTTCTGCTGTGAGTGCCATGTCTCTGTGTTGCTGCAACACGCGAGATGGCTCGGTAGCATTGTGCTTCGCTTTTGTAACGCGAGATTATCGTTCATGTTACATAAGAGGAAAACTGTTTACATTTGGCAGGGCGAGTGAGAGGGTGTCGCCTTGCGCAGACGATTTCTGTAACGTTACACTGATAGAGAAGGAAAGAAGGCGAGCATCAACAACCCCAGGAGAAAGCAAAGAGAAACTTTCGAAATAGCCTTCTTGCCAGCAACATTGTGACCGTTCACATACACTAGAACCGGTACACATCGCTTCAAACTCATTCAAGGAAGAGTGACTGTAATGACAGATGAGAAGCAAAAAGCACACCTGATCGTCGATGACGATTTCACAGTAGCTGACGTTGACCCTCGTGTGTTTGGAACACTGGTCGAGCACCTGGGCCGTTGCGTTTACGGCGGAATTTACGACCCTGAGAGCGAATACGCCGACGAAGACGGCTTCCGCACAGACGTTCTCGACCTCGTGCGCGAATTGGGAGTCACCACTGTACGCTACCCAGGCGGCAACTTCGTTTCCGGCTACCGCTGGGAAGATGGCGTTGGCCCACGCGACCAGCGCCCACTCCGCCTTGACCTGGCTTGGCACTCCACAGAGACCAACGCTGTAGGCCTGCATGAAATGGAGAACTGGCTGCATAAAGCTGGCGAAAAGAATGTAGAAGGCCAAGGAATCGGCCGCCCGCTGGAAATGATGGAGGCTGTGAATCTCGGCACGCGCGGCTTGGAAGATGCGTTAAATCTCGTCGAATACGCCAACATTCCCGGTGGAACAGAGCGCTCCGAGCAGCGTCGTGCCAATGGTGCAGATGAACCATTTGGCATTAAGTTGTGGTGCTTGGGCAACGAGATGGATGGTCCATGGCAGCTCGGTCATTCCAGTGCAGAAGAATACGCTTCCAAGGTTCAGCAGGTTGCTGCTGGTATGCGCCAGATTGATCCTTCAGTTGAGCTCGTCGTCTGCGGCTCCTCCGGCCATGGAATGCCTGAGTTCTCCCGCTGGGAGGGAACCGTTCTCGACCGTGCCTACAATAATGTTGATTTCGTTTCGTGCCATGCCTACTACCATATGGTCAACGATGATCTGGCGAGCTTCCTGGCATCCGGCGTTGATATGGATGGCTTCATCGCTGATGTGAGCGCCAGCATTGATGCTGCTAAGGCTCGTGCGAAGAGCAGCCATCAGGTCAACATTTCCTTTGATGAGTGGAATGTGTGGTATCTGGATTCTGAGCCAAGCAAGGTTCCTTCTGGCATCGACAACTGGCCAGTCGCTCCTCACTTGTTGGAGGACGTGTACTCGACAGCCGATGCTGTTGTGGTGGGCGACTTGCTCATTACCTTGCTCAAGCATGCTGACCGTGTTCGCGCTGCTTCTATTGCTCAGCTCGTCAACGTGATCGCTCCGATTATGGTTCCTGCCCAGGGCAAGGCTTACCGTCAGACGAGCTTCTTCCCCTTCGCTCAGACTGCTCAAGCAGCGCAAGGTGCTACTGTTTTGCGTCCTCGTTTGAATACTTCTCACGTGTCGACGGATAAGTACGGCGAGGTGGACGCTCTCGATACCGTTGCTCTGCGTTGTGCTGATGGTTCGCTGGCTGTTCTGGCTGTGAATCGCAACACGGAAAAGCCTCTTGATTTCACCGTGAGCGTGCCTGGTGCAGTTCAGTCCGCATCTGCTCTCACGCTGCATGAGGACGATTGGTCGCTGGCCAACACAGACGAGCAGCCAGAGCGCGTTGGCTTGAAGGAGAATTCTTCTGTCAGCGTTGAGGCTGGTGAGAAGAGCTCTGAGGTAAGCGTGAGCTTGCCTGCTGTTTCCTGGACCATTCTTCGTGTTCGTTAAATTATGAGTTTCTCCAGATTGTCAGTCTGATGAAACAAAAGGAGCTCACAGCGCAAGCGCTGTGAGCTCCTTTTGTTCAGGTTCAGATGTGCGATGAGAGACTTCTCCTGCACAGGAGCACACATCTGCACCTGGGAGGCTGGGTGGGAAGAAGGAAAGAACCCAGCTCTCGAGTCTGCGAGTGAAATTACGGATATTCGCAAGGTGCTTCCGCGCTCAGTGCCGTGCATGTTTTCATACACATTTCCATGCGTCTATCTATGCTCATTTCTGGCACTGAATGTGTTGTAACGCTGCGTGCGTTGTACGTGCACTGTACAGGCATAGGTGGCGCTGTCACATCAAGCTTGAGCTAGGAATGTGGCATGTAATTTCTCTCTTATTCTGTAGTAAAACAAAGAGTTATTTTCTTGGCATATAGCAGTGAAACAGTTCGAAAAGTAACTATATAATTCGATGAATATACGGCAATGGCAATCTGGGAAGTGCTGAAAAGAATTCTTTTCTTACCATTTTCTCAGGCGACGCGATTGCTTCCCTCAGTAAAATATGAGAACGTACATACGAGAGAGAGCGTTCTTTTCAGGCTTATGAACAAGTGATTACACACTTTCCACAGTCGTGAGGAGCGCTGAAGGAAGAGAGAATGGAGCACAGGGGAGAAGTGTCCCTTCTTCACTGCGCTCGAGGAGCAGATGATGAATCTCCACACAGTGTGGAAGCGTACAACTGCACTCATAGCTGCATTTGTCGCAGTCATTACGCTGATGACTTTCGCTATGCATACCTCTTTCCGCGCTTTTGCTGCTGATGATAATAGTTCTTCAGCGAAAGCAATTCCTTGTGGGACCCTCCTTGATAGCGCTGATGCGAGTGCTTCCGCCGCAGATAACGAAGTGAAGATTGCTTATAACCAATCTTCGCCGAACTATGAACTGGGCTTGAATCAGTTCGACTACACGATGAACTTTTCTGTCTCCACCTCTCAGATTCGCAAGAATGCCTCTGTCTGCTTCACCATTGATGGCAAGAATGCAAAACATGTGGACGGTTTTAGCGTACAAAACCTCGAGGGAAGCACAGTAGCATGGCCGAGCGATGTGAGCCAAGGCTACGATGAGCAAACAGACACGTACTATTACCGAGTCACCTTCCCCGAAGACCTCGCTCAAGGCACATCCATTGAAGGAAATATCAACATCAGCTTCAAGGACGGCTACCCGACAATTTGGAGTGAGGCTCCGCTGCACGCCTACTTTGCTGACGCGACGACCAATGGTGCGTTTATTGAACAGAAAGGCTCTCCACTCAAGCATCGCTTCCGCTATGGTGATTACGCAGCTTCTCACTTTTCCAAGTTTGTCAACCCAGACTATGGCAGTTCTCAAGCTACCAATACGCAAAAAATTCAGGTAATCGGCGGTAATGGCGAGGCTGCAACTAAGCCTCGTACGGGTATTCATTACATTCCTGCGAGCTCTGCGCGCCCGGTGAAGTACACGTTCACTGGCCGCTCCATTTACTATGCCATCGACAAGATTGTCATTACTGATAATCTTCCAACATATACCGATAAGGATGGCAAACTTCGTCATGCAATTTTGTAATGCCCGACAGCTGAGGATACTTCTGGCACCAATATGGCGGGTTCGGCCCCCAGTGACTGCATCAACGACAAATGGGTTGTTGACGAGGAAAAGGGGACTGCAACGCTGACGTTGAGCGCTGACGATGCAACAATTGCGGCTCAGGGCAAAGATAGGATATTTAAGCTACTTCAAGCTTCTCCCATTTACCTTGCCTTCCCAGACATTTTGCTTGATAAAACGTTCGACGATGAGTATAACCCAGGAATCAAGCGCTACTATGTGGAAATCTCGAACCATGCGCAAGCTCAGTACGAGCATGCTGGCGACAAGGGGATTGATACTTTCTCAGCGAATGAAGCGAATGGTGAAATGGACCCTCTGGTTTCTTATCTCGTTCCTGAGGCGACCTATGTGCAAGCGGGAAACCTCACGGAGCTCGTGCGAGATGCCGCCAACCATACGCCCACGCCGGATGACAATGACTACACCTCGTCGGCAACTCTCATGGATTACATCAAGGATAAGAGCACAAATTCTCCGTGGTATGTGGGCTTTTATAACGATACCTTGGTGAGTAAAAACAAGGTGTCGCTCACCTTTACCGCTGCTCCTGGGCTGAAGATTACCAGGATTGATCATCTCATCGAGCCAGTGAACTGGGTAGGAGATAGCCAACGCGGCTGGAAGATCGCGTGGACTTTCACACAATGGGTCAATCAGACGCAGTACTCTTTGCAAAAGAATATTCAATCCATCACTGTCTGTTTTGACCAGGAGAAGAAAGATTGCCAGCAGCTTGCAGAAGACCCTGCTAACTGGAGCTTTGCCAATGTTGGTTATGGCCTTGATTTCAACTTTTCCAAGCCAGTGCAATCTGTAACTGTGACGCTGAAACCTGATTTCGTGGTGAGGCCAGGCTCTGGAATCTGGATGCAACCCTACACTCAGTTCGTGGACCCACAGGGTACGAGTTATGACCCTGATGACTTGGATAAGAACAACTATGTGAGCCCCGCATCGGCAACGTCAGCGAATGTTGGCTCTGACCTGTTACTTTCTTCCCACCGTATTGCCACCCTCAGCTTGATTGCACCGAGCGAAGGGCAGGTCGAGATTCATGGTCAGAATTCTGGTTACAAACAAGGCGATAGTGACTTTGTAAATGCTACAACAGATTGGCAGACGCTTTCTCCAGTGAAAGGTGATCACGCAGTATTCGCTACGCGTATGAATAATGAAACCTATGGTGGCGTTAATTACAATACTGAGCTCAATGCTGATGCGCCGTATAAAAACCTGCGCTTGGTGTTCTATGCTCCTCATGGTTTGGACTTGAGCAAAGCAGAATACCAGGGTTTGAATGGCTCGGATAACATGATCACCCGAACCGAGGTTATCGATAACTATGAGGGCTCTGGTCAACAAGCTTTCGTCATGTACCTTGACCGTAACCAATACGAAACTAATCTGAAAAATGCTATTCAACAGACTACGATTGGTGTTCGCGTACCGTTGGGTAATAACATTTTGCCTGGTCGCCATGATGGTTATTTCCAAGTGGAATGGGATGAAGGCACGTATGGCACGAAAACCCAGAAAGCTGGGACCTCTGTGCAGAAGGTAGAACAGCATTTCTATGTCGATTCCACAGCAGTGCGCACTTTCGAAAAAGGCGTAGTAACCACACTCGATGCGGCACATGAATTTGACACCATGCCAAAATCCTCAGCAGTGACAGCTGGTTCCACTTTCTACTACACCTTATCCGAAAACTTCTTCGGCCAGGCAGATATGCCAACATCCGTTGTTGTGGACGCGCTTCCTCGTGCCAACACGACTGTGGACCCGAAGACGGGTGATGACACAACAGGGCCTGATTATGGCAAGACAAAACTCAAGCGCGATCTTGACGTGCACTTAACCGGGCCTGTGCAAGGAATCGTCGTCAAGTAGGACCCTCTCGACGGTTACAGAGTCAGCGTGAGCGATGCATCTGATAACTATGATGCTCTCTACACCACGAACCCTGCTGTTCAGACGAAGTCCATGACTGAGGTGTTGGCAGATTCCTCTATTCAATGGATTCCTGCCTCGCAAGTGAGCGATTGGAAGAGCGTAACCGGCGTAAAAGTTGATTTCACGAAGATGGCTCGCAACGCTATCACTCGCGTTCTCCTGCCAGTGGAGACAGACCATGCTTCAGTGGCGTTCGATTCTGCTCAGGCGAAAATCCCATTTGAATCTGACAACGTAGCTGGTCACCTCTTGAGTGATCAAGGCGAAGTTTCTGAACATAAGGTCACGGTCACCATGATGCCGCGCCTTCACGTTGTCGCGAGGAGTTTGCCTCGGGCTGGTGGCCAGGCAAGCACCGTATGGCTTTGGATTATCAGCGTTGCTGTTGCAGGAATTCTTCTTGCTCTTCTCGCCCTCAGGCTACGAACTCGCTGCAGCTGAGAGAGCTGGAAAGCCAGACTGTGAATAGTGTGTTGAAAGTACTCTGTAACAGGAAAATAATAAACAAATTCTCACAGTGTGTTTAACTCTAGCTGACAAGTGGATAGAATAAAGAGAGAAGAAGAAATCTCTGCATGAAGTATCGCTCTGGATTATCAGTGCGGCAGTAGCGGGCCTTGCTCTGCTCGTGTGCGCGGGCGTGGTGAGTGTCAGGCGGCGGAATGCAGCAGCGTAGGTGAAAACGGTAACTGGATACAACAAAGTGGCAGTTATGAGACACTCTCAATAGAGAGAATGCGGATATGAGACTTATTCTGATTCGAGATTTCCAAGGCCTTCACTATTACGGTTACATTCCTGAGACGAACAATGCGCGGAAAGAACAAATCGAAGTGTTTGAGCTCACTAAGGAGGATGAAGGCCTGCTTGATAAGGATTTTGTTACTCCTGTCGATGATCTCTGCCACTCACTTATTGATCCAGGGGACGTTGATTTCCTCAATGCTGACCAATGTAGGTTATTGCTTGTTTGGCTTCGCAAACGCTTGAAGGATCCTCTTGAACCGCGTTTAGAGATAATCTACGACGTGCTTGTGCGGTTTGCGCAGAAAGCTATCGAGTTGGTTACAGGTATCGTCTTTGACCTGTAAGAAAAATAAAACCCGCTGCTTCCGAAAAACAGCGGGTAAATGGCGGAGGATGCGAGATTCGAACTCGCGAGGGCGTTAACCCAACACGCTTTCCAAGCGAGCGCCATAGACCACTAGGCGAATCCTCCATCGGGCAACTTGCTAACCCTAACACAATTCGCTGAGAAATCCAAGCGGAGAAATTGCGGTGTGTCGAATTTTTTTGGGGAAAGTCAGCGTTCGCTACTTTTGCAAACTACAGAGCAAACTACAGAAGCAGCGAACGTATAAAGTTTTCTATTTACTCAATGCAGTCCATCCTTCCTGGGTCAGGTAGTTATTACCTACGGTCATGTCATATTGAATAAGCTTGTAATCCTTCAGGATTTCTTTCTGCTCATCTGTCATCTTCTGAGGCTCAATCGGGTTTCCTTCAGAATCCAAATACGTATTCGGCTGGATATCAGTATTCTTCGACCAATCTGATGATGTTTGCAAAGTTGGTTCGATAGCTGGAATCTGGGCATGAGCTTGAGTAAGGAACGCAAGGTAAGGAGAAACCTTAGCATTCATATGCTCTGCTGCCTGAGCCATGAAATAGTTGGGGGAGGTGTAAGCAGCATTACCAATTGGCTGGTTACCTGAGCCAAGAGCCCGAGCTGCGCTGTTGGACCAGATAAAGTAATCGGTTTCATGCAAGATGAGGCTATTCTCTGCGTTGGCAATCTGGTCAGGATAGTTGGCTGGAAGGTGGTCACCATACCAAATCACAGTTACTGGCCTCTTCAACTGGTCAAGCTTTTCAAGCCATTGTTGTGTTGCCTGGTCAGTGTATTGAACACCACGAGCAAAGGTGTTCAAAGCAGTAGCATCATCCTGATGTAGCTCGCCAGAAACGCTCAAACTGCGAGAAGGATACCAATCTCCATAAGGCAGATGGTTTTGCATAGTGCTCAACTGGACGAAGACAGGCTGATTGCCCTTCTCACGATTGAGCTGATGCAAGGTTTCTGAATAAGCAGAGGCATCGGAGATATGCGGATCGTTTTCAATGCGAGATTCTTGAGAAATGTAGTTCGGTCCATCCTGGGTATAGAAGAAGCGGAACAGAAACTTATCAGAGAAGATCTTGGAACGAGAATAGGTGCTTGAGGTATAGGGGTGGATAGCAAAGGATCCGCGGTTAATGAGTTTGCTGCTCTTTCCAGATTGGTCAGAAAGAGCATGCTGCACAGATTTATCTGCTGTATTCCACATTTGGTTAAAGCTAAATGCAGTTTCTTGGTGCGAAGTGACCTGCAGGTATGGTGTGATGACCGAAGGAGAGAAAATAGCTGTACTCATGCCAGTCAGAGCCTGGTACTCGAGATTAGCAGTTCCTCCACCATAGCCAGAAGAGAGCATAAGCCCAGACGTCGTCTGTGATTTCAGGGAACGAATAAATGGCATCGGGTCTTCGCTATACGACAAGCCCGGAACGCGCGTAGGGTCCGCAAATGATTCAGAGAGCACCATGATGACAGTCTGATCAGTCAGAGAGGTGTTGCGCGTTTGATTCATCTCCTTGGCTACCTTGGAGTAGCGTTGGGCAATTTTATTCATGGTGCTTTGTGAATAGTTACTCGGTTTCTTCATTACGGTTGTGTTGATGAAACGAGTGAAAGATACCGCTGCACCATTTTGTTGTGCATCGAGCAAAGTACTCCACATTGCTGGGTCATCATCCATGGACAGAGCGAATCTGTAGGCCCAGGTTCCGCTTGTTCCCAAGTTGAGAGAAAAATTTGCTACGAACAGGATAGTGGAGAAAATGGCGATGATGCGCAAAGGAATTTGAATCAAACGATTCTTAAACCACAACAATCGTGCCTTACCAAAGAGAAGCCGGAAAATAATAGAAAGCAAGATGGCAGAGATAACAATCCATACAGTTGTGGAGATGAGAGCTTTACTTTCCTTATTAAGAAATGAAGTGAGATTGCCACCGCCAAGAGACAGTGCTGCTTGAACATCTTGAAGAGTAACTGTCGCATTCCTTAAGGCAACCATTAAGCGATTTGACACCATCCACACGATGATGAGCGAAGAATAGATTGCAGTAGCTAGCCAGAAACGATTGGTGATGATAACAAGGGCGAGGTAAAAAGCAAAGAGAATGAGGTAGTTGAGGGCGAGACGGTGCTCAGTAGTAAACAGTGATTCCGTATATGCGTGAGCAAAAAAATCCGAAAAGCTGGTAAGGGAAGCACCCTTAATGAGATTGTTCGCATTCACTCCCCATTGCAAGGCAAAAATGCTCAGGCCGGGTAGGAGGAAAAGAAATAGAGGATAGATGAACCATTGATGGCGGAACCAATATAACCAGGCAGGTTGATGGGTTTTGTTGACCTCATCATACAGCGGCCAGTTTCGTTCTATCCACCCCTTCATTGCTTTATATTTGTTGGAGCACAGAGAGAAGAAAGATTGGATCGCATCAGGAAGGTTCATTACTTTCACCTCAATTTTGCCCAAGCATACAAATATATGGGGTTTATCATAATCGATAGCATCGCCGCCAGAGGAATAAACACTCTGTAGGGAAGCTTTTCAAGCGCAATCGCTACCGATTCATTTCATTGTGCGCATCACATCATTGGGAGCGTTACAGGAAATAGTTTGCCTTCAGCTTTCCTCCAGCAAGGAGAGGAAACAGTGAGGAACTAATGCTTTTTCTATACTATAAGAAGAGAGAAGTTTGAGGAGGAATTATGGTACGAGGCAAGCATGCGAAGCCATCGCAAACCGTTGAAAAGGTGAAAAAGACGAGCACTGCCCTTGCTGCTACCTTTGCTACAGGTGTCATGGCTGCTTCAGGTACGCAACTGGCGACTGCCGCTCTTGCAGCACCTGAGCAGGATAACCATGTTCGTACAGTTGACGCTCAACAAGAAAGTGTTGCGCAGCAACAATCTGCAGGTGTTCCTGATGTCGATTCCACGTTAAACCCGCCTGCTCCTTCTTCTACTAACCGCACTGAACAGGCACCTGTTACCTCTCTACAACAGCAAGATGCTTCACAAAGCCAAAGCGCACAGGCTAACCACAACATGTATGAGGAGAACCCTACCGTTGCTCTTCCTGAAAAGATCGCAGCATCTATCCCTGATGATGCTGACGTGGTAGGCCCCGATTATGCGATCAGCGCCGATAACTCTACGGTGTGGCGCCTCGACACCGGTGAGCAGGTCACTGATCCAGCTTTAGTGGGCACTCCAGATCACCCTGCAGATCCTTTTGCACTGAGCAATGGCCATCGCTTCCTGCGCGTCCCCGTCTCTCGCGTTCGTGAGGAAATGGCACAGGCAGGCCGCAGTTCGCAAGCTCGCGTGCAAACCCAGGTTCAGCATAACCAGGACGGCAACTCAACTGCAAAAGCTGGCCAAGGTGATCAAGCTGGCCAAGCGGCTGGTCAGTCTAGCCAATCGCAACAAGCCGAAAACTCTTCTGCGGCCTCACCTCAAGGTTCGGTGAATACAAGTGCCGCACATGAGGCAGACCAGAGCAGCAGTGATGGCGCGGTTCATGGTACTTTCGCTCGCGCTCACATCCCTGGCGCAACCTTGGCAACGAGCGCAGGTAAATACGCTGGTTCCACTCAAGCCACTACTTTCCAAGGCAATGAGTATGGTGCACACTGGGGTTCTGACACTGGTGGCGCAGCTTTCAAAGATTACCAGGGAAGAACAATGGTCTACCAAGCCCGACTCTTCGCTGATATTTCTCAATGGCAAGGCTACCCTGACTGGAATCAAGTGAAGGATTCCGGTATTCAAGGTGTCATCATTCGTATCGGCTACGGTACGGGTGGTATTGATACTTCTGCGCAATATAACATTCAGCAGGCCAAAAAGCATGGCATTCCCTTTGGCGTCTACCTTTTCTCCTACGCGGAGAACGGAAAAGAGGCATACGACGAAGGTATGCACACTGTTAATCTGTTGCGCCGTTATGGCGTAAGCCCCAGCGACCTATCCTTGCCAGTGTATTACGACCTCGAATACTACCGCCTGCCAAGCAGCACCTACGACTCTATCGCCAACAACTGGTGGGCAGCACTGCAAGCCAATGGGTACAAAAATTTGGCACTGTATGCAAGCACCAGCTGGTATAACACCTATTTGAACACGCCGAACTTGCATGCCAAGGCTGGCTGGGTTGCGCAATATGGTGCTTTGCTGCAGTATCGCAACTTCACCTCACCGTCGAAGTTCTTTGGTTGGCAGTACTCCTCTGAAGGCCGAGTTGCGGGTATAGCCGGTAATGTTGACCTCAATGCCTTCGGTTACACCGAGCCAGTATCCAACCCTTGGCAAGGCCAGCAGGGAAGTGATCAAGCAGGCGTTGATATTACTCGATATCCGCAAGTGAACATTCCTAATGGTGAGTATTACATTAACTCGGCGGTGAATTCTGGCCAGGTCGCACTTGATGTTCCCCGAGCAAGCGCCACTGATAATCTTGGGCTGCAGGTGTGGAATGGTAACCAACTGAAAAACCAGAAGTATCGGTTCACGCGCAATAGTGATGGAACATACACCATTATTAACGTGGGATCAGGTAAAGCGCTGGAAGTTTCTGCCGCACAGTTGGTAAAAGGAAAGGACCTTCAGCAATACAAGCCTAACGGAACGCGAGCACAACGATGGATTCTGCGTTCTGCAGGCAACGGCCAAGTGTATATCCAATCAGTGCTGGGCAATATGGTGATTGACCTTGCAGGTGGAAGCACTGCCAATGGTAATCGCGTGCAGTTGTGGTCTCCTAACCTCAATGTTGCTCAGAAATGGATACTCTCTTCATCCACTGTTTCTATTCCTTCAGGAATGGCGAAAATTCAGGCTTCTTCTGCAAGTAACCAGGTGTGGGATATACCATCCGCGCAGAAGGGCAATTCCGTTCGCGCCCAAGTGTATAGATGGAATAGAACGCAAGCCCAAGTGTATAAGTTCACCTCAGTGGGCAATGGACTGTATACCATCGCAAATCGCAATTCAGGCAAACTGCTTGAGGTTCGTGATGGTTCAGACGCAAAGGGTGCCTCAGTTCAGCAGTACCAGGCCAATGGAACTCAAGCACAGAAATGGGTAGTCAGAGATGGAGGGAATGGAACAGTTATGTTCCAAAACCTCGACTCGGGTCTCTTCATCGATATTCCTTCCGCAAATACCTCAAATGGTTCACAGCTGCAACAATGGGAAGGCAATGGCTCCTCAGCTCAGAAGTTCAGAGTAGTGGGATTACAAGCATCTGATTTGGCACCCCAAAAGCAGACGCAGCGTCAGCAACTCGATGAACTAGCTCAATCACATCGCAATGATGTGGAGGATGGCACATACAGGTTTGCTGCATCATCCAATAGCCAATTTGTTCTCGATATTGATTCAGCTTCCACCGCAGATCACGCAAATGCTCGCCTATGGAGTCAAAACGGAACATCTGCGCAAGAGTGGAATCTCACGCACGATTCTCACGGGTATGTTCAGTTGACCAACGTGGGAACCGGAAAAGTGCTTACCGTTTCCTCTGGGAAAGCGGGACAAGCAGTGAATGTTGACCAGTTGGTTCGATTGAACACAACTGATGAAAGTCAATACCGTCAAAAATGGATTGCACAGAAGACATCACGCGGAATTGTTCTTCTCTCTGCTCTCGATTCCTCGTATGCGCTCGATATTGACAGCAACTTCATGCATGATGCAACGAACGTGCGCTTGTGGAAGACGGATGGAACACCTGCGCAAGCATGGAATCTACAAAGCCCTCTCGTGGGAACTGCTCGAGCAGATGCAATGGCAAAGGCCTTCCGCTATCAGCTTTCCGACGGAGCTCATCGGTTTGCCTCAGCAGCCAACCAAGATTATGTCATTGACCTGCATGGAGGCTTCCGAAACGATCAGACGAATATCTGGCTGTGGAAACAGAATGGAGCATCCGCACAGTTATGGATTGTTTCCCATGATTTCCAAGGTTTCGTCACGCTGACTAATGCTTCTACAGGTAAAGCACTCGATGTTCAGTGGGCTCGTTCTACTCGAGGAGAAAACATCTGGCAGTACACCAAGAACAATTCGCGCGCACAAAAATGGATAGCTGTGCGAGTTGGGAACGCATTCGTTTTCCACTCGGCAATGGACCCCAGCTATGTCATTGATCTTGATTCTGCGCGAGTAGCAAATGGAACGAATATTCGCTTGTGGACTGATAACGGTACTGCAGCGCAACGATGGATAGGCTGAGGTTCTGAGCCTGGCGATACTTGTTCACTAGGCTCGCAAGTTCAAGCGCTGACGATTATCACTGCGAAAACTCACGATTCCCAAGATTAACACTACGAAAATGCGGCAGGGTGTTTGCCCTGCCGCATTGCTTTTTCCGCGCTGATAATCTCAAGAAATTTTAGATGCGGTGAGAAGAAGCCATATCATGATGCTGCTTCTTGAGAGCGGCCATAACATGGCGCAAATAAACGACATGGTTCATCTGCTGCGTGAAACGCTTCCGCGCGGCACGAGCTTGAGCGTCGAGGATCAAGCCAGCAATGAAGAAAAGCACACCCAGAATGATCATAAACACAGCGCAGAAGAGGGTAGGGAAGCGCTGTACCATATGCGTTTGCCAGAACTCCCAAAAAATAGAAGCCACGAAGGCTGCACCGATGAGCGCAATGATGCCACCAATCCAGCTGAAGAAGGGAAGTGGCTTGTTTTCGCGGATCATACGGCCAATCGTGCTCATCACCTTGATGCCATCACCCACCGTGTCAAGCTTGGAAACGGAACCTTCAGGGCGGTCGCGATACTGGACAGGCATCGCCGTGATTTTCACATTGTGGTTGAGAGCATGGATGGTCATCTCCGTCTCCAACTCAAAACCGCGAGAAATAGCAGGGTAGGTTTTCACAAAGCCAAAGCTCATCGCACGGTAGCCAGTCATCACATCAGTGACGTTGGAGTGGAACATGTGGTTGATCGAACCGCGCACGAGAACATTACCCATGTTGTGGAAGGGACGCTTGTTCTCCTCGAAGTAGGTGGAGGAGAGGCGGTCGCCAATCACCATGTCGTAGCCTTCGAGAATCTTTTGAATCATAGCAGGAGCATCTTCGGCCGGGTACGTGTCGTCACCGTCCACCATGACGTACGCATCTGCGTCGATGTCTTCAAACATGGAGCGGATGACATTTCCCTTGCCCTGGCGCGGCTCGTGGCGCACAACAGCGCCAGCCTTCTTGGCAAGCTGAGCGGTGTCATCGCTGGAATTGTTGTCATACACGTAGATAGTGGCGTGAGGTAGAACACGGCGGAAATCAGTCACCACCTTGGTAATAGTGACCGCTTCATTGTAGCAAGGAATAAGCACAGCAACTTCTGCAGCGTCCACTTTCCCCTGATCAATCGGCTCTGGCTGAGCAGGGAGGATCGGAGTTGCCTCATTTGCCTTGGCCAAGTTCTGCTCCTTTGACTGCTGATTATTCACAGTCTCAATACTAGCGAAAAGTAAGAAATAATACTGATAATGCGGTCGAAGCATTGCAAATGACGAGGAGTGACGAATACAGGTGAAGAATGCTTGTGCGAGTTTGAGGCTTGGCATGCTGTTGATAGGATAGTCCAGAGTAACAAGGAAGGTGAGATATGGCTGGCTGGCTGATGTTCGTGCTTGCGGGAATAGTGGGAGCACTCTTGCTTTACGTACCGGGAACGGTGCTTCTGCATTTATTCCGAGTTCCTTGGAATGTCAGTCTGATTGCATCAGCTCCAGTTACAGTCGGAATTGCACAGGTTCTTTTCCTTGCCTATTCTCATGCTCACATTCCAGTGACGCTTCTCACGTTTGTATTGCCGCTGACCATAATTCTTGGAATTGCTCAGGTCGCTCAAGTGCTGATGAGAAAAAAGGCAGCGATGAGCTCCCACGAGAGTGCAGGGAAAATCGCGCAAGGCAGTAACAGTGTGGAAAAGAATGCATGGAATTCTCTCCGTACTGTTCTCGCGCTGCCACGCTCGCGGGGGTACCTGATGGTGACAGGAACAGCCGTCGTTCTTCTGCTGTTCCAAACAATTTTCTTTGTCGTCAGCCGTTTTGATGGGCCAGATTCCTTCGTACAAAATTACGATGTTCCATGGCATTATTCCATCATTAAGTGGTTCATGGAGAAGGGTGATTTTTCTGCTACACGTTCTGGTGCTGTCGTTCCTACAGAAGGTGGAACATTTTACCCGACAGGCTGGCATGCTCTGGTTGCACTGACAGCCATGCTGACAGGAGCATCGATTCCGTTGGCTGCTAATGCAATTAACACCATTGTGATTTGCGTGGTGTGGCCTATCAGCGTTTACGCTCTTATCCGTTGGGTGATGAGGAAGCCTCCAGTACAGCAATTGTGGCCGTTGGCATTCCTTCTCAGCGGTGCATTCGCTGCATTCCCATGGCGCTTTATGTCATTCGGACCGCTCTATTCGAATATGTTCTCGAATGTGATGCTTCCAGTATTGCTGCTCTTTGGCCTAGTAATCTTTTCTCCGCAGAGCTCGTGGTCCACTCGCTTCCATATTCTTCCGCTTTTCGCTCTGACGGCAGTTGGCAGTGCTATGGCTCAGCCAAACGTCATCTTTACCACCGCAGTCATTCTTGCTGTTTACGTTGTTTTCCGAATCCCTGCATATTGTTCTGCTGCCTTAACACATCAGTCTGTGGCTGCTCGTGTTGCAATGAGCGTGGTTATTGAAGTGCTTTTCCTCTCTGTTGTTGCAGTTGTGTGGAAATTCCTTTATGGGCTAGAGTTCTTGCAAAGAACCGTGACATTTACATGGCCCCATTTCTTGCGCATTCGTTACGCGCTGTTGAATATGTTTGCAGTATCTGCAGCGGGCGGTGCAGTTGCGTGGGCTCCTCAGTACATTCTGATGGTTCTCGTCACTGTGGGTGCGATCTGGACATTGTGGCATCGTCAGTATCTCTGGATTACTGCATCTTACGCTGTTTTTGCGGGATTCTGGGTGCTTTCTGCATCGCAGGATAATGATGTGAAGCATCTCCTCACGGGTTTTTGGTACACAGATCACTATCGTCTTGCTGCAGCTACTGTCTTTTCTGGGATTTTTCTTGCAGCTTTTGGTCTGTCTGTCATCCTTCTTGGGCTTGCCAAGATTGTCATGAAAGGACATCTTTCCTCTGCTCATAACATTGCCTCCTCACGCTCCGAAAACAATGACGCTGAGAACAATGAGCTGGTGGCATTGATCAGTGGTAATACGAGACGTTCTCACATTGCTGCTGTTTGTGTTGTTCTTTTTACTGCTGTGTGCCTGTTGGTTAACATGGTTCCTTCTTTCACTCTTGCTGGTGACCATCATCAATTAGGTTTTGAAGATGTCATCGAACACTTGGAGGATGGGAATAAAGCCACAGGGAAACTGCGCAGCTACACACAAGAAGAACGCCAGTTCGTGAAGAAAGTGAAGGCTATCGTTGGCAATTCAGTGGTGCTCAACCAACCCTATGACGGTTCAGCATTTATGTATGCCTTGGATAATGTCAATATTTTCTTCAAAGCATTTGACGCGAACTGGATGGGTCACCCGAGTAATGATATGTGGCCAATCATGCAACGGCTTTACGATTATTCAACCGATGCACAGGTACGCGCAGCTGTGAAGAAATCAGGAGCTCGCTATGTCCTGCTCATGGATCGTCATGAATATCGATTTGATAAGAATGATGGATACTGGCATGGCTATACAAACAGCTACATGGCTTCAATGTGGACAGGTTTTGACAAGCTCAAGCCATCAACTCCTGGTTTTACGCTGGTCTTAGAAGAAGGGAATAACAGGCTGTATCGCATTGACGAGTAAGTGTGTCTCTGTTTTGCTATTCCTGCTGGTAACATGACGCATAGTTTCATGTTTGGAGGGGTTATGCCAACAATTCGCTTCGCAAATGTTCTTCTCGAAGAGAATCCTCGAGCGCTTGAATGCCCAGGGTTATACGTGCATGCTACCGGGCGATTCCAACCGCTCGATGTTGCCGACAATAACCCAGCACATTCGGTGTGGAGTTTTGCCGCACATTCGAGCTTTAACTTCATGACCTATTTCAACGCGCTTTCTGTAGGAAAGCTCCGCGAATATGCTTCGGCACAAAAGTTCACTCTCACGGTTACGCATAAGGGTGGCCAAGCTCATCTCCAGCCGATCATCGCGTCTGTGTACTCACACACTCCTCAGCCTCAGGGCGAGCCTGTCCTTCTTCCCGCATCTCAAGATTGGCACAGTGTTGAAGTTGAGCTTCCGTGCAACACTGACACTGTCTTGGCCTCTTTCGTTCTCACCACTGAGGATGAGCCTGTTGAACTGACTCATTCTTACTACTCAGTCAGCGTGGAGCAGCAACTGCGCGATGTTAATCTCGTGCTTTCGACAACGACTTTTAAGAAGGAAAGCTATGTTCGCGACAACATTGCCAAGGTAAAAGCGCAGCTGTGCCAGCCCGGTGATGAGCTTGCTGATCACTTCCATATGTATGTGATCGATAATGGCCGAACTTTGCCCGTTCATGAGCTTTCTGATGAGCATGTCACCATCCGTCCTAATAAGAATGTTGGCGGTGCTGGTGGTTTTGCACGCGGCATGATCGAAGCGATGGAGCAGGAAAAACCTGCAACACACATTATTTTGATGGACGACGATGTGTCTATCGCTCCGGAATCCATTCGACGTACCTATAATTTGCTGCGAATCGTCAACGACGAGTACAAGGAGGCTCTCGTTTCCGGCTCGATGCTCAACTTCATCGTCCCTAACCTCAGCATGGAGGATACTGGCTGGGTTACTCCGCAAGGGCCGTTTGCTCCACTCAAACCGCAATTGGACGCGAACAACCTGGACGATCTGATCTACAATGAGACTTTCGAAGCTCCGAAGGACATTCAGCGTCGTCAACGCTACGCAGGCTGGTGGTATTGCTGCATCCCGATCAGCGTCATTAAGCGCGTAGGCCTTCCATTGCCATTCTTCATTCGCAGTGATGACACAGAATACGGCACGAGAACGATGGTTCCTCTGATGAGCATGAACGGCATTGGAATCTGGCACATGCCATTCTATATTCGCTACTCTGCTGCAGTGGAACGCTACCAGACTATCCGCAATACTCTGACTGCACAGTTCACCACTGGCTTTGCGCCTGATTCTGACTTCATTTATCAAGTACACAATTTTGTGCGACTGGAACTCAAGAAGTTCGGCTACACGAACGCGCGCCTCGTGTTAGACGCCTTTGAAGACTTCTTGAAAGGCCCAGAATTCTACTCAGCAAAGGGCATGGCCGAGAAGACGTTCCTCGCAGCGAATAAGAACCAGGAAAAGCTTGTTGACTATGCTCAGTTGCAGAAGCAAACGGCAGCATTAGGCCTCGATTTTGATCCTTCTCACTACACTCATCAGCTGGTTGATTCCGACAGTCCGCGCAGCTATGTACAGCGCATCGCCGATTACGTGACAGACAATGGTCAGCGATTCCTGCATTCTCAGGGCGAAGGCTATGTGGTCATTCCTACTGATGGATGGTCATACCCTGCTGGTGTGATTCGCGGCAAAAAGTACATCATCGTGGTGGATTGGTATTCACAAAAGGGTGCTGTACGGCAAAAAGACATTCAGCAGTTCAAAGAAATCCAGGCACGCTACCGTCGCGATATGAAGTATTTCAAGGCTCACGAGAAGCAGTTGCGTGCTCGCTACGAGGCTTCCCGTTCTCGCGTTACGTCGCTGGAGTTCTGGAAGAACTATTTGGATATGAAGTAACCAAGATTGTCAGCCCGACTGACACGTGCTGAGAAGAATAATGAGGGGCGTTCCTCCTTGCAGGAACGCCCCTTACTTTGTGATACGCACGGCTATACGCAAGAGTAAACTGCCGCTAGTCCATATACGTGCTTACTTATCTTTTGCTTCCTGGTCCGCTTGAGAGAAGATCCTCTCCCACATGTTCCTACTTGCAAAACCGAAAGAGAGATAACGATGACGCAAAGAACCCCAGTTCTTGATAATCTGGCGGGTTAAACGGAAACCTTCCCACACGCCTTTGCGCATCACAAAGTCATCGCGACGATTCAGAGAAATGCCATTACCATCAGAAGACGCAACCAGAGCAGAGGTGACAGGCTCGAGAGTTTGCCAATTAGCCTCTTGAGCAGGAAGCGAAAGTTGCGGCGCTTGTTCAGGTGTAGCACGACGAGGAGTGAGCAATGCGCGAACTGTCGCCTTCATACCCTGACGAGCAGCTTCGCTTTCGCTTAAGTATAAAGCATTCTTGTCATAAAAGCTCTGCGTAGGAAGAGGAAGGCGAGCTTGCTCCTCATCGTCCAGAAGGTGAGCATCGTCAAACTGAGAGCGATATTTATTCACATCTGCGATGGCATGAGGATAGTGGGAAACAATGGTTTCAGGCCCAGAGAGGATCTCTTTCATCGCGAGATTATCCATAGAAATGCCAGAGTAGAGGAAACGCAAACCTAACGATGCTTCATGGGTGAGCATGACCTTCGTCAAAGACTTCAACGGACGCTCATACGTCAACAGAGCGAAGAGAATGCGATTGCGTTCCTCAAAGTACTCCTGCCAGCTGCGAGACGAATCCTTGCTATGCCAGGCTTGATGCCACAATGCAACTCCAGGCAAACTGATCGTGGGGAAACCATTGGCACGAGCACGATAACCATACTCCACATCATCATATTTGATGAAAACAGGCATGGCATAGCCAATTTTCTTCATCACCTCAACAGGAATAAGGCACATCCACCAGCCGTTATATTCGCTATCCACACGACGATGAAGCTCAGGAGAATCAGCAAGGCTCGAGAGAGCAAAATCATGATTCTTCACATACTGCTCATGCAGAAGAGTTCGCGCATTCATCCTCTCTGCTTGTGTATAGAGCATCGAGCGATTATCCAAATGCAGCATCCCCGCACCAACCAGCGATGGCTTATGCGTATAGTCGGCAAACTGAACAGCGCGCAGAAGCGCTTCTGGCTCGTTAATAGCATCATCATCAAGAAGAACAACACTGGAGGAGGTTCCTGCCTTCTCCGTTTCGTACATTCCTCGGGAAAAACCACCCGAGCCACCCAGGTTAGCTTGGCGAATATAAGTCAGCTGATCACCTAACTCACGCTTAACGCGGTCAAAGCCTGTGAGCGCACTCAGAGGATGAGTGCCTTGATCGATGCAGTAGACAGTATCCAAACGCTCACGGAGAAGAGGATCATGAGCAATGCTGTTCAACTGGCGAAGAGCGAAAGCTTCCCGGTTAAAAGTAGTAATTGCGATGGAGAAACGGGAGAGATCACCCACATGGCGTTTTAGTTTTGCATCAACTTGCCACGAAGCTTCATGAAGCTCAAAATCATCCACATCCGTCTCAACATCAAACCAGATGAAACCGCCGTCAATAGTGCCAGTCAGAGGAATAGTAATAGTGAGAATCTCAGAGTCTTTCTTATGAGAAGAAAACTTGAGAGTGCCAACGGGAGTGCTCAGCCCCAGAGAATCCGATTTGAAAAACCGCACCGTTGCGTTGCCTCGAGCCCACATTGAGCAACGAACAGCGCGCACACCAGTCCAATACTGCCAATAAGAGGCAGGGAAAGCGTTGAAATACGTGCAGAAAGTGATGTGTGAAAAAGAGTAAATGGTGGCGGCATAGCGAGAACGAACGCGCATTCTCCCAGAGGCGAGAGCCTCAGCAGTAGCCTGCGCAGAGTGAACAGGCTTGTGGCGAATAACTTGCTGGAAATCAAAAGCTTCAGGAGAGATATGCGAGGGATGCCACACTTGAGCGTAAAGAGGGAAAGTAAGCTCCTTATCGCTCGTAGGAAAAACAATGCGGTGGACACTTTCCCACATCGTCACTGGTTCGGGCTTCGCAATATTAGTCATAGTTTCATTGTAGAGAAAACAGCCACTTTGTGCGGCATAAGCTTGAGAGTGCTGTGTATTTTTCCTCGAATCAGGATGCAAGTGAGTAGCCAGTGAGCATGCAACAGTAAACTGTAGGACGTGAATACATTGGTTGCTCAGTTACGAAAGCGCTACGCATACGCTTGGACGGTGCTGAAAGGTTTGGTGAAAACCGACTTTAAGCTCCGCTACCAGGGCTCTTTCCTCGGTGTGGCATGGTCAGTGGTGAAGCCGCTGCTCATGTTCTGCGTGATGTACCTCGTCTTCGCGCGCTTCTTGCGCATGTCCGACGGAACTCCGACATACCCTGTGGTGCTGTTGCTGGGAATCAGCTCGTGGCAGTTCGTCACTGATACCACCAATGTGGGCTTGCGTGCACTCGTCGACCGTGGTGACTTGTTGCGCAAAATCCACTTCCCTAACTACATCGTCGTTGTGTCTGCCTCGATGGGCGCTCTGATCAGCTATGGAATTAACCTGCTGGTGGTATTGCTCTTCGCTGTGGTCAACCGTGTTCAATTCACTTGGCGTGTGGTGTTGTTGCCGCTGAATTTTGTGGAATTGTATTGCATCACCATCGGCTGGACGCTCATTATGGCCACGATGTATGTGTACTTCCGCGATATTGCCCATATTTGGGATGTGTTCTCTCAGCTGCTTTTCTACGCAACACCGATAATTTACCCGTTGAGCTATGTGTTCCAGCGTGGTGGCATTTATGCGCGTTTAGGAAGTTTGGAATTGCTCAATCCTTGGGCTCAAACTATTCAGGATATTCGTCACAACTTTATTGCACAGACGCAGCCTACTATTTGGACGCAGTTTAGCAACTGGGGAATTCGCTTGATCCCTCTGATTATCACTGCTTTTATTCTGTGGTTGGGTATTTTTGTGTTCCGTAAGTATGAGAAGCATTTCGCCGAGGTGATGTGATGAGTGAGGAAAAGATGAAGAATTCCATGAGCTCCACTTCTGCATCTGCATCTGCTCAAGAGGACAGCGTGAGCGTGGAGAGCGGCGAATATAGGAGTAATGGTGAGCGTTTCCCTGGTATGGATGCTCCTGTTGTTCTCGATGTTCACGACGTGTATAAGGACTTCAAGCTGCCAACCGAGCAGGCTACGGGCTTAAAGCAGGCTGTGATTAACTGGACGAAGGGAATTCGTGGTTACCGCTGGCAGCATGTTCTGCGCGGTATCAGTTTCCAGGTGCATCAGGGTGAATTCTTCGGCATTGTGGGCCGCAATGGTGGCGGTAAGTCCACCTTGCTCAAGATCATTTCGCAGATTTACTACCCTAATAAAGGTTCTGTTTCTGTGTCGGGTAAACTCGTGCCGTTCATCGAATTGGGCGTGGGCTTCAACCCCGAGCTGACTGGCCGCGAGAACGTTTACCTCAATTGCGCACTGTTGGGCTTCGACCATGAGCAAACGGATGCGATGTATGACGACATCGTCGAGTTTGCTGAATTGGGCGACTTCATGGACCAGAAGTTGAAGAACTATTCGTCCGGTATGCAGGTGCGCCTCGCTTTCTCTGTTGCTATCAAAGCGCAGGGTGACATTTTGGTGCTGGATGAGGTTCTCGCCGTGGGTGATGAAGCTTTTCAGCGTAAGTGTGATGACTTCTTCACTCAAATTCGTAAAGACCCTACGAAGACGGTCATTCTTGTCACTCATGATATGGGGGCCGTCAAGCGTTATTGCACTCGTGCCATGATGATCGAAGATGGCAAGATCGTTGCTTACGGTGATAAAGAGACGGTTGCTGACCGTTACACGCTGTCGAACCTTGAAGCGGAGCGCAAGAAGGGCGAGAAGCAAGCGCGTAAAGCTGCTCAAGCTTTGGCACAGAAGGATGAGCAAGGTAAAGCTGTGCCGGTATTTCCTAATGGTTTGAATGCCCGCGTCCCGATTTTGCGTACGTACCCTATCGGTTCGCCGTTGATTGATGGCACTCAGCCCTTCCGTTTTGGTGTGGAATACCAGTTTGATGAGCCAGGCGACTTCTACATCGCTATCGCTCTGCATGATATGTCGCGTGGTGGCATCACCTATGACTCTGGTTCAAAGACGTTCAGGATTACCAAGAAGGGGCATCATCGCCTAGAATTTGAGCTGCCAGTTGACCAGTTCAACGACGGTGAATTCTCCCTCTTCACTTCTTTGCGAGTGCCGAACGCTTCTGACCCTGGAGCAACCGATTTGGTAGCAGTAGCTATTGACGCCAATAGTTGCAGCTTCGTGGTGCGAAACCCACGTAATAGGCAGTATGCTCTTCTCTCCGATAGGGCACTCCAGTTTGTTCCTGTTACTTCTGGAGAAGAAGATGGGCTTCAAGCGCAGGATGTCATCGTTAACAAGCCTGCTGAGTGGAAGAACCCACAGTCGCAGCAGCGTGTTGATGAAGCACAGCGCCAGAATGCGTTGGGTTCGCTCAAGCAGATTACCTATGATGCACAATAAGCGTATGAGCTTAGCTCATTTACTCCAGCAGATGAATCAAACCCAGTAAATTTGGCTGTTACCTCGACTGTTATCTCAGTGAGGAGAGAGTCCTCTCGACTCCCTCCTCCACCGAGATTGCAGGGGACCATCCCAATTCCCTCAACAATGAATCATCTAATGCTGTGGCACGCTGAAGGCTCGTCTGTTCATCCCAATCAGGAGTTGGATCACCATGGGTGAAAGCCACTGCCGCAGTACGCGCGATCAGAGCAGAGAACTGCGCAACGGTAGTCAAATTGTTGGAATTAGTGACGTTATAGGCAACACCTGCCTTACCTACAGTCAATAAACTCAGAATTGCTGAAACGCAATCACTCACATAAATCATCGTTCGATGATCCAAGCCTGCACTTCTCAATTCGATTGCCTGGCCAGCTGACGCACGCTTAAAGAAATCAGCTGAAATACGATTATCTGAGGCTAAAAAGCCGGGGCCGAACACATGAGAGAGGCGAGCAATCACCACAGGAATGCCATATTCACTGATAGCACTAATTCCCAAGGTCTCACTTGCCCTTTTCGCCTGCGGATAGCAAGAGCGAGGAGAGAGCACATCCAATTCTCCCAGCTCATTCTCCTTCATGAGATGCCAGCCATGGGTGTAACCGTAGACTTCTCCGGAAGAGATATACACAAAACGAGAAACCTCATGACGACGAGCAAGAGTGAGAAGGTTGATCAAACCCTGAATATTACTTTGCATCGTCTCTACTGGGGAGCGAGAAAAGAGCGCAGGATTAGCAGGGCTTGCTGCATGAATAACGTGAGTCAGAGGGTTCTGCTGCATACTCGCTGTGAGCTCACTGACAGCAACTGCATCAGAAACATCGAGGGAAACAATCTCAACGTCAGACAAATCAGCAAAAAGCTCGCGCATATGTTCCGTGTGACGAGCAGCGGCAACAATGCTCACACCTAAGTGCAAGTGTTGGTTCAATTCATGCAGTGTGGAGACGATCAGTGAGCCAATCAATCCACTTGCTCCTGCGACGAGAATATGAGCACCACGAAGGAGCTTGGGTTGTACGGTTGCGCGGGCGGCAAGTGCTGCATCTGAAATAGTCATAAAAACTCGATTGTGTGCTTCGTCTCGTTTACTCTTGGGAATTAGTGGAAGATTGTTTGAGCCAAGGGCTTCGTTGTGCGTGAAGCAAGGCTCGGAAAATGTCAATATCCTCGAGGGTAGTGAGCTTAATATTCTTCTCACTTCCGCGGCTCAGATGCATCGTTTTGCCGCAGAGTACCACCATTTCGCACGGTGCTTTCGGTTGGATTCCTCGCTGGTCCACTTCAGCTTGCATTTGTTGGAGGTCAGAAAGGATGAAGCCCTGAGGTGTTTGAGTTCTCTTTGCAGTAGAGCGTTCAATAACACGAGCGGATGTTGAACCATCTTCTGATTCGAGAAGTACCTCAGCGGTAGGGATGACAGGAACTGAGTTGCCATATTGGGTGGCGACTCTCACGCTATCCTCAATAACAAACTGGGGAAGGTTAGGACGAGCTGCGTCATGCACCAGAACGAGCGTATCGGGTGGGAATTTCTGGGCGGCAAGGCGGGTACCGTTTTCAATGCTCTCATGGTTTGTTGCTCCGCCTTCACAAATGCCAACAAGCTTCGTGATGCCAAATTGGTTGGCATAGGCTTGAACAACGGTCTCCCAGCCGGCGATGCATACGACGATAATTGCATCAACGAGAGGGCTCTTTTGCAGAGATTCCATAGTGTAGGCAATAGCAGGTTTGTCTTCAATGGGGAGGAATTGCTTGGGAAGGTCTTGACCCATGCGGTTTCCTCTACCGCCTGCGGTGATGATAGCAACAGTACGCATGTGAGCTCCTTAATCTAAGGATTGAGCAGAATCAATCAAACGGGTGAGTGATTCTCGTGTTTCTTGGCTCTCAGTAATAGAAGCAAAATGACGGTGATTTTGCATTTCAAACATGTCACGCGGTAAGGAAAGCCAATCACCATATGTGCGTTCGAGGAAGGTTTTTGTCACATCCAGAGAAGGCGCGGACAAAGTAAAGTCCCTAAATTTAATTGGGTGAATATCCACCCAATCCTTCTTAGGGTAAGGATGCGCAGGATGTGGTTCAGGAATATTTTCAATTCCTCGAACAAAACCAGAAGCCTTCTGCTCGGAATCAACAAAAGTCACGGATTGACCAAGCTTCTTCTGCGCTGCTGCGAGGAATTCGCGCAAACGCTGAGCCAGAGGAGAATCATCATCGGGGATGAGATGATCATCATAGTTGCTCGAGGTTGCCCAAGAGGTAGAAGCAAAGGTGTCCCACAGTTTCTCTTGGAAATCTAAACGGGCTTGAACGGCTTTGTCCCCTGAAGTTTGAGGGTTGGAGGAGACCCAGTATACCGGGAAAATATCGACGAATGCCGGGCAGTTCGGGTCAGAAGTCATGAAGCGAATCTGTCGGCATGCAGCAATCCAATCCCACATCACGCGAATGCGGAACTGCGGCTCCTGCTCGGTGATAATCTTCTTTAATTTGAGAAGCTGATCCGAGGGCATGTATACGTCGATGTCGTCGTCCCAGGGGACAAAATTGCCATGACGAACAGCTCCGAGGAGAGTTCCGCCGTTAGCCCAGTACAGAAGGTTGTTGCGCTTGCAAATATCGGCGAAATGGTGGAGGAGTGCGGCTCCAGCATCTTGCATGAGCATGAGATTATCACCATGAGGAGTGAGAGAGTGGAAGAAGCGAATTTTAGCGGCTTCTTCGCTCTCGCCTTCGTGGCGGTAGAGCTGCCAGAACAAGTATTGGAAGCGCTCAAGGCGGTAATTTGCTTCGCCATCCTGCCAGATAACGCGATTGCGGATGTCATCTTGCGATTCGTGGAGGCCTGCAATCTGGTTGCTGATTTCATCGAGACGGTGCAGAAGCTTCTGTTGGTTTGCTTCGCTGACCTCTTCATGGCGATGGAAAGATCGAGAAGAAACGGGAAGTAGTTTTTTCATTTGTGATAGGAACCCCATGCTGCCTCGTTGCTCCTCGCCATACCTGTGCCGGTCAAACTTACTCTTTTCACATTGTAATTGCTGGGAGGGGAATAGAGAAAAAGTGCGTGCTGTTTTGTGGATTACTGGCAAGGAATGGATGAATTCTGAGTGGCAGTCAACATAACCGCTCTGCGCTTTCAGCCACATACACAAAAAGCTGGTAACAAGGGCAACTTGTTACCAGCTTTTCTTATATGTGAAGCGGCGAAGAGAAACGCAGCCTGATAATCTCAAGAAATTTACTTGAGCAGAGGCTTGACCTGTTTCTCCCAAGCAATGAGAGCAGAGTTAATGGTTTGGTGCATGTCGAAGTAAGCGTAACCACCCAGACGGCCGCCAAACACGACGTTTGGCTCGGCGTCCTCCATGGCCTTGTACTGGGCGAAACGCTCGCGGTCCTCAGCGGTGTTGATTGGGTAGTAAGGCTCGTCGTCCTTGCTGGCGAAGCGCGAGTACTCGTCCCACACAATCGTGCGCTTCTGCTCGGCCACTTCGGTGCGCTCCGGGTTGAAGTTCTTGAACTCGATGGAGCGGGTGAACGGAACATCGGCGTCCACGTAGTTCATCACTGGGGTGCCCAAGTGGTTGACCTCGTCGTAGCGGTGCTCCTTGAAGTCGACGGTGCGCCAGTGCAGGTCGCCCAGCTGCGAGCCGAAGTAGCGGTCGATTGGACCGGTGTAGACGATCGGCACGGAGCCGCGCAAGTTGGCCTTGGAAAGTTCCTGAGAAGCATCGAAGAAGTCGGTGGAGAGCGTCACTTCGATGTTCGGATTATCAATCATGCGTTCGAACCAGCGAGTGTAACCGTCGGTTGGCAGGCCCTCGTAAGTGTCGCGGAAGTAGCGATTGTTGTACGTGAAACGCACTGGCAGGCGGCGGATGATGCTGGCTGGGAGCTTCTCAGGGTCAGTCTGCCACTGCTTGGCGGTGTAGTTCTTGATGAAAGCTTCGTAGAGAGGCTTGCCGATCAGCTTGATGCCCTGGTCGTTGAGGTTTTGAGGCTCAACATTGGCGTACTCGCCGGCCTGCTCGTTAATAAGCGCTTCAGCTTGTGCTGGGGTGTAAGCCGCGTGGAAGAACTGGTTGATGGTGCCCAGGTTGATTGGCATGGGGTAGACTTCGCCGTCGTGGGTCGCATAGACGCGATGGACGTAGTTGGTAAAGCTAGTGAAGCGGTTCACATAGTCCCACACTCGCTGGTTGGAAGTGTGGAAGAGGTGAGCACCGTACTTGTGTACCTCGATGCCTGTCTCCTTATCAAAGTAGGAGTACGCATTACCGCCGATATGCTCACGAACGTCGATGATGTGAACATGGTAGCCATTCTCAGCAGCTTGCTGGGCGACAGTCAGGCCAAACAGGCCGGCGCCGACGATGATCAGGTCGGTATGCTCTTCGGTAGCCATAGTTTTCCTTTCGCTGGCATGAGCCGGGCTGGTAATCTTGAGAATTTCTTGAGATTATCAGTACGCACAAGGCCGCGTGAAGCGTTACCAGTTGCGTGCTCATGTTCTCTCGCTTCCTTAGTGAGTGTAGCGCGTACGAGGGTATGAGGAACGCTCGGCGCTTGAGATTTCGGCATTTCCCACACTTTAGCCACGTAATGGCAACAATTATGCGCTAGCGTTAAAAGAAGACCCGGGTTGCCAGTGTGCTTTGGCAGCGAGCGATAAGAGGCTACAGTGTGCTGTGGTATTGCGCACGCAACTATCCGGTGCGAGCCAAAGATGGAGAGGCTACAGGGAAAGGAGGAGCGTGATGGACATGGATAATGGCGATTTTAACGACATGAATAATGACATGAACAACGACTTCATGAATGACATGAACAATAATGGCATTCCTGACGAGGTGGAGTTTGATGACATGCAGCCTGCTCCCACTTCGGTTCCTTTCCCGCGTAACGATGAGGGGATTTTAGGCCCAAACGAGGTTGGCAGCCCTGGTCGAGGTAATGGCCGCGGAGGCGGCGGTGGTGCTGGTAAAGCCGGGGGTGCTGGGAATGCAGACGGCTCAGGCAAGAAGCGGCCACCCGAGTGGGTCAAAGTGCTCATCTTCGTGATCGTGGTCGTGCTCATGTTTGGCTCAATCGCAGGCACCTTCTTCTACTTGAGCAGGCGTATTGACAACTTCAGTCTGGGCGACTCTTTCCACGACCTCTCCGATACGTTAAGCGGTAAGAATGCCCCTCAAGACCCTGCTAATCTTGAGCAAAACAAAAAAGACATCGAGAAGCTGCAAGAGTATTACGACCAAGAAAACGACAACGACAAGAATTCTGACAACAGTTCGGAGGCAGGCGTGGACCAGCAAGGTTTAGTAGGAGCGAGCCCACAAGAACGAGCAGTTGCGAGGAAGTTGATGAGAATCTATTCAACATGTTCTCTTCTCAAAAAGATAGCTGCAGATAATTCTGGTGATGAGCAAGTCACGCTCAATCAAACAGGCACTGCCCTCACCTTGGTCTCGGGGCCGGACTCGTCGATGAAAGTTTTCGAATGTGTGGTCGGCAGGCTTAACGTCCCCGATGCAAGTGTCAACCAAATGCGCGCACGCAAGGAGACGAGCGAAACGCAGAAGCTCGAATGGGACAAGTACGCCGCCGAATGGAGCTACCAGAAGGATGTAGGATTAACACTCTTCGTTTACCCCGGTTCCAGCGCGAGCAGCAGCTCCTCGGACCCGGTGCTGAAGTAAAGCGGCCGGTTGCCGGCGTGTGGATGTGCGGTGCTCGGGTATGCGGCCGGTGATAGGTGTGCGGTTGGGTGGCTAGTGCGTGTGGCTAGTGCGTGCGGCTAGTGCGTGCGGCTAGTGCGTGCGGCGACTTGGGAGTGCGAGTCGTTTGGCGTGCGATTTCCATGACGCGCGAAAGGTGTGGCGTTGACGAAGTCGTGAGTGCTGATACAATAAAGATTGCTCTCATGCGGCGATATGACGCAAAACTCCCCCAGGGCAGGAATGCAGCAAGGGTATGCGGCCTCTATCGGGTGCGTGAGAGTTTTTCTTTTTCTGCACGAGTACGTCATCTCATTTTCAGTTTGACCCAGTAAAGTACCTCACTATAGCGGCCGGTAACACCACAATGGTCAACAAAGCTGAGCTGGCCGTGATGGTTGCTTGGCAAACAGCAGGGGCGCATGTCGATAGTCCGATACTGTGGTACAACAAGGCTCTGTGACAGCGTGCGACGAAGGTAGGGGAGAAATGGCTGAGAATACTCATCAATCCGAGGGTCTACAGCAATCTGAGACTATCGCCGCGCAGCAAGCCGGCGCCGAACCCTCTTCCTCTGACTCTTTGAACTGGGGACAAGGCCTCGACGCTTCTTCCGCCCATGATGACGGCATAGCAGGCGCTTGTCAGGGTGCTGCAGCTGGTGGCGCGCAACAAGCTCCTCGCGAAAGCTTCGCCGAAATGATCGGCCTTGTAGGTACCTCTGAAGCAACTAACGAAGTGGTTCATGAAGCAGAGAATACAGGCACTGATCGCACTTCAAGTAAATCTAGCCGATCTAGCAAAGCCCGTGCCTCGCGCACTTCCAGCACATCCAGCAAATCTCGCTCTTCTCGTTCCTCGCGTGCAGGGCACGCGGCCGCGCCGATGAGCGAAAGCCTCAACGACCCGCTGCTCAGCTCGCCTCGCTGGTCAGCACGAATCCTGTGCCTGCTACTGGGTGTGGGCTTTCTCGTGGCGGCAGGCGCAGTTTGGCTCGCCTTCGTGCGCACCATTACAGGCCAGCAATACGACGAAATCGTGTGGTCTTCCTTCTCTCGCTTCATCCCGCAAGCTTTGCGCCAGGTCACCCTCTTCTTCGTGAGCAACTATGTGACTATTGCTTTCGTCGTGCTCATCTGCCTGGCTTCTTTTATTACCGCGCTGGTGCGCAAGCGTTGGGAGTTGTTCGCCCAACTCGTGGTGTTCGGGCTGGTGTGTTTGGTTGGTGGCTGGGGGTTGAAGCGCGTGCTGCCTCGCCCGCACTTAGCCCGTCAGATGGCAGCTCCGGCGAACTCTTCACCGTCAGGGCATTCGGTGGCGGCAATGGCTGCTGCCCTGATGCTCGTCATGGCGGTGGGCTTGGCGTGGCGTTGGGTGGCAAGCCTGATTGGCTGGGCTTTCGCTCTTCTCGTGGGCTGCTCGGTGGTGTATGGCAAGTGGCACAGGCCTTCTGACGTTCTGGTCGCTTTCCTGTTCGTCACGGGCATTGCTTTGCTTACGCTCTCGGTGACGCGTAACTCGGGGATGGATCGCCTCGGCGCTCGCCGTTCGTCGCCGACGCTTCAGGTTGTTGACACGGTTTTGTTGGTGTTGGGCTTGCTGGCCAGTTGCTACGGCTTGTACTTGCTGTGGCAGGTTCGCTCAGGATTACCACTGGCGGAAGGTTGGCGTGCAGGCTCTCCCGACTTCTGGGTACTTACTCCTGCCGCGGCTTCCAGTGCGCTGCTGATCGGTGGCGTTGCGGCGGTGTGTGTGGCGACGGTCACGATTATGCGGCAAGTGACGGCGTCCCCGCTCTCCGCTGTGGGTTTGGTGGGTGCACCGCCGAAACCGCAGAAGAGGAGTCAGATCACTTTCTAATCAGTGTGCTGGTAATCTTGAGCGATGTTTTGCACATTTTGCGCGGAAAGCTTGCACAATGGGGGCGAGTGCGGGCAAAGTAGAAGCAGCTGCGTTCATGAGTACGGCCTGAGGCGCAGCTTGCTGGTCAGTGAGGATTTGGTGGTGTTCGTCAGGGCTACCCGCTAGGAATAGTCGGAAGAAGAACCGGAGTCGTTGGGAGGAAATATGGCACACGGCAATAAGCTCGTCATTGTGGAGTCTCCGACCAAAGCGAAGAAGATCCAAGGCTATTTGGGCCCGGATTATACGGTTCTCGCCTCGGTTGGCCACATTCGCGACCTCGCCCAGCCTTCGCAGGTGCCGGCGAGTAAGAAAGAGAAGTTTGGTCGCTTCGGTGTCGACATCAACGACGGTTTTGAGCCCTATTACATCGTTTCGCCGGAGAAGAAGCGTACGGTGGCGGAGCTCAAGTCCGCTTTGAGTAAGGCTGACGAGCTTTTCCTCGCAACTGATGAGGACCGCGAGGGTGAGGCTATTGCTTGGCACTTGGTGCAAACGCTCAAGCCGAAGGTTCCCGTTCACCGCATGGTGTTTCACGAGATTACCAAGAAGGCCATTGTGGAAGCTATCGCTTCCACTCGTGACGTTGACCAAAATATGGTGAATGCGCAGGAGACCAGGCGCATTCTCGACCGTTTGTATGGTTATGAGCTCTCCCCGGTGCTGTGGAGGAAGGTTGGGCCGAAACTCTCGGCTGGCCGCGTTCAGTCGGTGGCAACGCGCCTGATTGTGGAGCGCGAGAAGGAGCGCATGGCTTTCGTGCCGGCTACGTACCGCGATATTACTGCGGTGGTGGCGCCGGTAGAGAATGAGGCTGGCGCTGACGCAACGACCGGCGCTGCTGAGGATCTCTCCTTTGAAGCGCGTATGACGGGCTTGAACAACACCCGCCTCGCCCGATCCAACGACTTTACCGACAAAGGTGAGCTCACCGATAAAGCGCGCAGTGATAATCCTGTGCAACTCAGTGGCGCTGAGGCCGACGAGCTCGCCCAGCAGCTGCAAAACGCCGACTTCAGCGTGACGAGCATCGAAAAGAAGCCGTACACTCGCCGATCTGCCGCGCCTTTCACCACCTCGACTTTGCAACAGGCTGCCGGCAACCGTTTGGGCTTCAGCTCGCGCGTGACCATGCGCGCCGCACAAACACTGTATGAAAACGGTTACATCACCTATATGCGAACCGATTCCATCATCCTGTCCAACGAGGCAATCCAGGCGGCTCGCGAACAAGTGGCCGAGCGTTTCGGCAACGAATATTTGACCGAAAAGCCGCACCATTTCGCCAACCATGGTGAGGGAGTGCAGGAGGCGCATGAGGCAATCCGTCCAGCAGGCTCGCACTTCCGCGCTCCTGAAGAGATTGCAGCGGCAGTCTCGCCCACCGAGTTGCGCTTGTACACGCTGATCTGGCAGCGCACCCTCTCCACCCAGATGGCACCGGCCACTGGCTCCACCCAAACCGTCAAGCTCGTCGCGCCTACCAGCAAGGGGGACGCAGAATTCCAAGCTTCTGGCACGGTCATCACTTTCCCAGGCTTCCTGCGCGTCTACGGCGACGGCGAAAAGGCTCAGGAAAAGGAAACCCGTCTGCCACAAATGCAAGAAGGCGAGATTACCAGGGCTGTTGCACCCGTGGAAGCCGTGGAACACCAAACCCAGCCGCCGGCCCGCTACACGGAGGCCAGCCTGGTGAAAACTTTGGAAGCCAAGGAAATCGGCCGCCCATCCACCTACGCGAGCATCATTTCCACCATCATCGACCGTGGATACGTGTATGAGAAGGGCCGCGCGCTCATCCCTAGTTGGCTCGCCTTCTCCGTAACCCGCCTGCTCGAAGGCTATTTCCCCACGCTCGTCGACTACGAGTTCACCGCGCAAATGGAGAAGGGCCTCGACCAGATCGCCTCGGGTAAGGAAACAAGCCTCGAATGGCTCACTGCCTTCTATTTCGGGCACAAGCCTCACTCCGTGGCAAACAAGCAAGAGGCGAACGACGGCTTGCAAGCCCAGCTCGCCCAACTTCCGGACATCGATGCGCATGAGATTAACACTGTGCCTCTTGGTGAAGGCATCAATGTGCGCGTCGGCCGCTTCGGCCCCTACGTGGAGGACACCAATTCGCTAGACGAGCAAGGTAACCCTCGCCGGGCATCCGTTCCGGCCGACTTGGCACCAGACGAGTTGACGGTGGCGAAGGCGCGCGAACTGCTGGCGGCAAATGCTGGCGGTGCTCGCGTGTTGGGTACAGATGCGCAGGGTAACACGATTGAAGTGCGCACGGGTCGCTTTGGCCCGTACGTGGCTCAAGTGAGCCCTGATAATCTGGAGGGTTCAGACGACAAGAAGAGCAAGAAAGACCAGCCTAAGCCCAAGATGGCCTCGCTTTTCAAGAGCATGACCCCCGGAAGCGTGACATTGGAGCAGGCGATCCAGCTGCTCTCCCTGCCGCGAGTGGTAGGCACCTACGAAAAAGCCGATGAAAAGACGGGCGAGCTCATCGAGTACACCGTGGAAGCCAACAACGGCCGCTACGGCCCGTACCTGACGCAGACGAGCAGCGAGGGTAAGAAGGAAACGCGCACACTCGAGTCGGAAGATGCGATTTTCACAGAGACTCTCGAGCAGGCACAAGCTGCCTTTGCCCAGCCGCGCTACCGGCGAGGAAGGGGAACAGCTAAGCCGCCGCTTAAGGAGTTCGGCAACGACCCGACCACCGGCAAGCCAGTCGTCGTTAAGGACGGTTTCTACGGCGCATACATCACCGACGGCACGACGAATAGGACTGTTCCGCGACAGTTCACCGTCGAGTCGCTGACTGCTGAGGATGCGTTCCGTCTGCTTGCCGAGAAGCGTGAGGCTGGCCCGAGCACAAGGCGGGGGACAAAGCGCAGCACGACGAAGAAGACGACGGCGAAGAAGACTGCTTCAGGTAAGGCTACTGCTTCAGGTAAGGCTTCCTCGAGTAAGGCTGCGACCACGAAGAAGGCGACAACTACCAAGAAAGCCACAACTGCGAAGAAAACCGCGAGAACCACAACCCGCGCCACGAAAAGTGCGCGAACGAGCACCCGCGCCACAAAAACAACAGCGAGCGAGTGAGCATGGCTGAGGAGAACAACGTGAGTGCAGCAACGAGCGAACCATCAGGCCTCTTCCTCACCTTTGAAGGCATCGACGGAGTGGGCAAAACCACACAAGTGAACATGCTCGCCCAATGGATCAGAGAAGAATATGGCCGAGAAGTAGTTACTACCTTCGAACCAGGCGACACTGCACTTGGCCGAGCAATCCGCACACTCCTGCTCAACCCAGAACACACAGCAGCAGCTGTATCCCCGCGAGCGGAAGCACTGCTCTACGCTGCCGACAGGGCCCAACACGTGCACGAAGTTATCGCGCCAGCTCTGAACAGGGGAGCAGTGGTAATCTCAGACCGCTACATCGACTCCTCCCTGGCCTACCAAGCAGGAGGCCGCGAGCTGAGCAGCAACCAAATTCTCGCCATGTCGCAACTCGCAACAGGGAATTTGTGGCCAAGCAGAACCTACCTGCTCGACATGAGTGTGGAAGAATCGCACCGTCGAGTGGCCTTAATCAGGGGCGAGCAGCCAGATCGGTTGGAAGCAGAGAAAGAAAGTTTCCACCAACGTACCCGCGAAGCCTTCTTATCCCTCGCAGCCGCGCATCCTGAGCGTTTCTGCGTAATCGACGCGAGCCAAACGATCGGCCAGATTCACAACGAGCTGTGTGGCGACGTGCGAAAACTCCTGTCTCCAACACGCTAAAGCAGACCGAAGGTAGGGAAACGGGCGCAAGCACAGAAGAGTGCAGGGAAGGAACAACATGAGTGTGTGGGATAACATTGTTGGCCAGCAGTCTGTCGTCGCGCGCTTGCAAAAAGTGATTGACCAGCCGCAGGCTCTTGCGCAATCCTGGCTTTTTGTTGGCCCTCCCGGCTCGGGGCGCTCTGTTCTTGCTCGCGACTTCGCTCAAGCTTTGGAATGCCCCAATGGTGGGGACGGTACCTGCGAGGTATGCCACCAAATTGAGTTGGGCAGCTTCCCAGACGTGCGTGTTCTGACAACACAAGCAGTGACAATCGGCATTGACGATGTGCGCGCACTGGTGGCGGAATCGGAGCAGATGCCTTCTGTTGGCCAGTGGAAAATCTTCATTATTGAAGATGTGGATCGCATGAGTGAACGCACAACGAATGTGCTGCTCAAGTCAGTCGAAGAGCCTGCCGAGCACACGATTTGGCTGCTGTGCGCTCCTTCTGCCCAGGATGTTTTGCCAACCATTCGCTCTCGCTGCCGGCTGGTGACGCTGGCTGTTCCTCAAGCAAAAGACATCGCGGCTTTCCTTACTCGCCGCTACCCTGATCTCACTTCTTCTCAAACCGCTCAGATTGCCAGAATCTCTCAAGGCCATATTGGAATTGCGAGCTTGTATGCCACGCATCGCGACATGTTGGCAACCAGGGCAAACATGATTTCTGGCGTGATCAGCATGACGCGTTCCTCAGATGCAGTGTTGCTGGCTCGCCAGATTGATGAGGATGCGAAAGCACAGGCCCAGCAAACCGTCGACGAACGCGTTGAGAAGCAACAGCTAGAGTTTAAACGCAAGAATGGCTTAGAGGAGAAGAAGCCTGTCCCTGCTGCACTTCGCCCTCAATACAACAGGATTGGCAAAGCCGATGAGAAAAAGCGCGAAGTAACGCGCAGCTATCGCGACATCATTGACCGCATTCTCACCGATATTTCCTCGGTATACCGCGATATCAGCGTCATTCACAATGATGCACTCGAGTCCGTGGGAATAGTGAACTTAGAGAATAATGCTCAGCTTCAGCAGCTAGCCGTCAAGCTCACTCGCTCTGAGGCTACACAGAGGCTCGAGGCTGTGGAAGTAGCACGCCGTCGCATCCAAGGCAACGGTGCACCACTTCTCGACCTCGAAGCCATGCTGTGCACTCTCATCCCACCGTTTAAACGCTAGATGAGCTCACTCGTGTATGAGCCAGTTTAAAATGCTGCACAGCGCTGGATAGGCATCGTTGGGGTGATCATAGGCAAGGATAGAGGAGCTGCTCTGGTTCAAAGCGTTGTCGATGTTCGCATAACCGCCGTCGTGTGCGACGATCTCGCGAACGGCATCATGATCCTGCTCGATGTGGAATTGCAGACCTACTGCTCGAGCTTTCGAACTGGTGACACTCTCCTGAGATATGAGCGGTGAGCGGAAAGTGACATTGACTTTTCCTTTTTCACAGGCAAAACCTTGGTTGGTTACGAGCTGAGAGGAGAAGAGGAGCTCAGCACCAGCAGGAATACGGAACATCTGCTCATGCCAATGTAATGCTATCAGCTGTGGTGGGATGCCTGGAATTATAGAGCTAGTGCGTTCAATGGGTGCCCAACCTACCTCTTTGTAAGGTGCGGGAAGCACTGCTGCACCGAGGGTTGTAGCAAGCTGTTGAGCGCCTAAACAAATTCCGAGTACAGCAACTCCATGAGCAAGGCAATTGTTGATCAGTGTGCGTTCTTGCTTCAGCCACTTGAGATTATCAGTGGTGTTCATTGGTCCACCGAGAATAATAAGAAGGCTGCGCTTGCCAGAAAGTTTTTGCCAATCCGGAAGAATACAGTCATCAGCGGGATGGTAAAGATCATAAGAAGCGTTCTGTTCTTCGGCCCATCTCAGGATGAGGCCTGGTCCTTCGTGGTCGACATGCTGAATAATGGCAATCTGTATGGGGTCTTCGTGCTTCATGGTCCCCTAGTATAGTTTTTTCTTTTGTAGTCAGGCGAGGGCTGAGAGATAATAAGAATATGCGCGTTACAACTGATTTTTCTGTGATTCCTGACCAATACAGCAAACATGCTCCTGCACCATTGCAGGAAGATGGGATGGCGATTATGTCATTCCCCTTCTATGTTGACCAGCTCAAACCTGGTACGCAGTATTTGCATTGGGCGTTGGTGGATGATGATGCTATCCCAGTGTGTGGATTCCAGTGGATTCACTGGGCAGTAGCAAATGTTCCCGTTGATGCGCTGATGTTTGACATGAACGATGCTCAAGCAGTGGAAATTCCAGAGGACTTCTCTCGCATGATGATGTCGATGGTTCCTGAAGCCTTGTGTGGAAGAAACTCAACGGCAGGAAGCATGATCGGCTCTGATAATCCTCAGGTGTATATGCATTATGTTGGGCCTCAGCCACCAGATGCCGACCATTACTACAAGCTCATGGTGTGGGAGAGCGAGCAGCCGCTTGAGCTGGGGCAAGGCTTCTGGCTTAATCAGATGTATCACGAGCTCAACAAGGCACAGATTAACGATCCAGCATGGCTGTACCTTGTCGGTCGGCAGTGAAACACGCGTCATTACTGGTTTCACCTTGTCAGAGGAAACGACCAGCCGGGCTATTAGGCTGGAAGAGGTAAGAAATTTTGCAAGATTACCAGCGCGAGTGCAGTACGGATGGAGTGCAGTGCAGTCCAGATGTGCAGAAGTGCAGTGTGTTGCATGTGTTCCGCGCTGATAATCTCAAGAAACAGAATGAAGGAAGAAAGAATATGGCGTGCACCACTATTCTTGTCGGTAAAGCTGCCAGCTACGATGGCGCACCGATCATCGCCCGTAATGAGGACTCCGCCAACGGTGAGTTTAACCCGAAGCGTTTTGAGGTTGTTGAGCCGCAGCAACTGCCCAAGGTTTACCGTTCTGTTCTCTCTCACGTTGAAGTGCCGTTGCCACAAGGGGCTATGCGCTTTACTCAAACGCCGAATGCTATTCTCAACGAAGGTATTTGGGGTGAAGCAGGCATCAATGCAGCCAATGTTGCCATGAGCGCCACCGAAACTCTGACCACCAATGAGCGTGTGCGCGGAGCTGATCCTTTCGTTGAGCTCCAGCCAGCTCAGGGCAAAGAGGGCGAGCCAGGTTATGTTGCTGAACAGGCTGGCGGTATCGGTGAGGAAGATTTCGTCACTCTCGTTCTGCCTTTCATCCACTCAGCTCGCGAAGGTGTGCTCAGGCTGGGCGAACTGCTCGAAAAGTATGGCACCTATGAAATGAATGGTGTTGCTTTCAGCGATGAAAACGACATTTGGTGGTTGGAAACTGTGGGTGGTCACCACTGGATTGCTCGTCGCGTTCCTGATGACTGCTATGTGACCATGCCAAACCAGCTGGGAATTGACGACTTCGACCTCGATGATGCCTTCTCCGATCAAGCGGAGAACATGTGCTCTGCTGATCTGCGCGAGTTCATCGAAGAAAACCACCTCAACTTGTCAGTAGATGGTGACACTGGCCACATTAACCCGCGTGACGCTTTCGGCTCTCACTCCGACACTGACCACGTTTACAACACTCCTCGCGCGTGGTTCATGCAGCGCTTCTTGAACCCTTACGATGAGGATTGGGATACTGCTGAAGCCCTCCACTCCCCGGAGAGCAACGACATTCCATGGGCTCGCCAGCCAGAGCGCAAGATTACCATTGAGGACATCAAGTACGTGTTGAGCTCCCACTACCAGGGAACAGCATTCGACCCGTACGACAACCGTGGTACAGCACAGACTCGTGGCATGTACCGCCCGATCGGCATTAACCGTCAGTCTCAACTGTCCGTCATGGAAGTTCGCGCTGACAAGCCAGCCGCATTCCGCGCCGTGCAGTGGATCGCCATGGGCTCCAACCCATTCAACACGATCATGCCGTACTACACCAATGTTCTGAGCACTCCTGAGTACTTGGAAAACACCACTGCCCGCGTGACAACCGAAAACTATTACTGGGCAAACCGCGTGATCGCAGCACTTGCTGACGCTCACTTCAAGGACAACCTGGCTCATCTCGAGCGCTACCAGGAGAAGACCTTGGCCTTTGGCCACCAGGTGTTGAGCGCAACGGATAAAGCCGCAGCCCAGCTCGTCGATTCCACCGATTTCGACAACCTTGAGCTTCCCGAGGTGCAAAAGCTCCTCGAAGCAGCAAACAACAAGATTGCCACTCAGTTGAAGAAAGATACCGAAGCATTGCTCGACTCCGTGCTGTACACCACCTCGATGCATATGCGCAACGGCTTCTTCCTCTCCGATAACTGATCGGGAAACTGATCGGATAACCGATGGCAAACCAATCGGATAACCAGTTGCAAAACGGATCACAAAGCTGATCAGAAAACGGACGGGTTACTCATCCGATAACTGAGCAGTAGTCAGAAGAAGGTTTGCTTGCCACTGCGAACATGATGAAGTGCTCAGCGTCTACCACGCTGAGCACTTTTGTTACGCTTCGATAACGTTTTTCTTCTTCCTCTTTTTCCAGTGGTAATCTCACCAAGGACAAGCTGTTGTGAGAGAACAGCTCACACCCACAGTGCACAACACTGCGGCAGAGAAAGGAACTATCCCAAACACAGTGAACACTATGTCAGTCAATTCAGCATCGTCACCACTCCAGCAGGCTTCTCACCCAGCAGAGCTACACCAGCAAACTCTCCACGAGCTTCACCAAACACAAGCTCGCGCACTGCGAAGCTACCTCAACTCTGCTCTCACAACCATGGTGAAACAACGTGACATCGCTGAAAATCTTGCTGACTTTACCCAACCTTACGGTCTCAACTTCAAAATCGACGCCTACGGCTGGCTCGAAGCACTCGCCAACAAGCAGGTAAGAGGGAAAACAGGCCAGATTGTGCTCGTCACCTCCGACACACCACTCAAAGCAAGCCGCGGCGAAGGCAAAACCACCGCAGTCATCGCCCTGACCGACGCCTTGCGTGCCAGAGGAATCGACGCTGCAGCAGTCTTACGCCAACCATCCATGGGAATCACCGCAGCAGGCTCAAAAGGAGGAGCTTCAGGCGGCGGAGTCTCCAGCCTCGAACAAGTCAACCTCACCGACTGGGGCTTGTACGGCGAAATGGCCAAAATCGAAACTGCACAAAACCTCATCGTCTCCCGAGCGGAGAAAATGCATGACGAAGAGCCAGACCGCCTTGCCACCATTCTCATGCCTCGCGTATCCGAACTGCCCAGCCGCTCACTACGCCACATTCTCGTCGATCATCAGATCAACAAAGAAACGGGGACCAGGGGAGACCTCGAAGAAAAAACAGTCATCACACCAGCCAGCGAACTGATGCAAATCGTCGTCCTGTCCAACTCTCGCGCAGAAATGGCAGAACGTATCGCACACATGATCGTCGGCCAATCTTCAACAGGAAAAGCCATCCTCGCTAGCGAAGTCGTCGACATCGACCGCATTATGACGGTTCTCGGTGACGCTCTCAACCCCGTGCTCACCCGCTCACGCCAAGGCTCACCCGTCTACATTCACGCAGGCCCCTTCGGGAACGTATCCCTCGGCCTTCCTTCTATTAGCGTGATGAAACTCGCTCAAAGCCTGCACGACGTCGTCATCATCGAAGCAGGCTACGGAGCAGACGCCGGAGCAGAAAAGTGGATTGACCTCGCCACGCCCTTCTACAAAGCCCCCTGGCCAACCTGCTGCGTCGTCGTCTCCCGCGCCTCCACCTGGAACAACGAAGAACTCGGCTGGCGCTACGACTTCAACATCCAACGCATGGAAAAAGTAGGATTACCAGCCTTCCCACTGCTCAACTTGTGGAGCGGAGAAGACGACGAAACCGAGCAGCTGCGTACTCGTGCGCGTGAACGTGGTTTGCGTGAGCCTCTCATTGGTAACCTTTACCGAGACGGGGGAGAAGCTTTGGCTCCTCAACTCGATGGCTTGCTTGAGTTCTTGAAGTCTGCTCGCGCTCACGGGCCTGCTCATGCTCCCTCGGCTGATGAGGTCGCGACGATGGATACTCACCGCAGCGTCGAGCAGCGCTTGTACACCATCATTGAGCAAGCGTTGGGAGTTCCTGCATCTCGGGTTATCGCACGTCAAGATTATCAGCCCAGTTTGCTCGCAGCGCGCAAGCTTGTTGAGTCTGCTGGCATGAATTTTGACGAATTTGCCATCTGCCCGATTAAATCGCCGTCGGTCATTACCGACAATGATGAGGCGGATGCTGATGAGCGAACGGTGACGCTCAAAATGACATCTGTTCATGCAGGTGCGAAAATTCTGCAGATTCATGTGACGACGAGCTTGACGACAAGTATGCCCAAGATCGTGTGACGGGATCGGCATGCGCTGGTTTGACTGAAGATAAGTATTCTTGCCTTTGACGCGAGTTGGGGATGAACATTCTCAAATGAGTAATGGATGGGCATCCTCAAGCAGGTTGGGAATGCTCAATCTCCAAAGGCATTCTCGTACAAGTGAGACCACAGATGAATCACTGAAAACCTCTCGGTAGTGGATCAGCCACTGCCGGGAGGTTTTTCGTGTTACCGAGCTGTTTTATAAGCGCGGTTTACGAAAACGCCTGCAGTTGCGGCTGGGGGCACTGCTGCTGGTGATGGATTTTTCTGGGTGAGAAAAGGGTGATGGTAATCTCAAAAAAAAATTATGTTAAACGTTTGACGTAAAACGTTTAACGTGTTAGGGTAAGGCTATCACGAGCGGGCAGGGTAGCCGCACAGCACACCCTGCGCACTCATGAGGAGTTCTGATTTCGTGACAGGAACACGAAACAGGAAGAGAAAGAGGACGCAATGTCACAAGGACGTGCATGGAAGATTCTGGCGGCATCCGTTGCGCTTGCCACCATCGTTCCACTCGCAGCATGCGGAAATTCTAAGCCAACTACCGACTCCCAGGGTCGACCAATCGTCAACATCCTGGTCCGCCGTAACGTCACTGATAATCCTATGCAAAAGACGGGCTTCACCAAGGAGCTTGAGGCAGCCTGCAAGTGCGCCATCAAGTGGAGTGAGGTTTCCGACAACGCATGGGGCCAGCAGAAGAGCGCTAAAATGGCTGCTTCTGAGTTCCCAGACATCGGCCTGAGCCTCTTCGACCGCAACGACGCCGCCAAGTACAAGGATTACTTCGCTGACTTCGGCCCACACCTCAAGGACATGCCAAACGTCAAGGCATTCTTTGACGCACACCCAGGCGCACTCAAGTACGTGCAAACAGGCAAGAAGATCCCGCTGCTGCCATCTGACCGTGGCAAGGGCTACGAAGTGTCCGCAACCCACATGTTCATCAACAAAACCTGGCTCGACAAGCTGGGCTTGAAGATGCCAACCACATGGGACGAGCTCAAGCAGGTTCTCGAAGCCTTCAAGAAGGATGATCCGAATGGCAATGGCAAGGCTGACGAAGTGCCAATGAACATTCGCGGTCTCGGCTTCGGCTTGTGGAGCCCACTGACCTTGATGAACTCTGAAGGCGTTGTCACCTCCTTCATGGGCGGTGGCGCTTCTGAACAGGGCTACTACGTTGAGAATGGCAAGGTGAAGACCTACTGGACTTCCCAAGCTTTGAAGGACACCATCTCTTACTTGCACGAGCTGCTTGCGGAAGGCTTGATTCCTAAGGACGTGCTCACCCGCGACGCTTCTCAGTACCAGGCTCAAACCATTTCCGATGGTAAGGTTGCGAAGTCTGGCGTCACTTTCGGCTGGTCAAACTATTCCGAATTCGGCAACGATCTTGCTGGGCAGTACGTCACCCTCCCACCTTTGAAGAAGGACGCTTCTACTCCAGATTCCCAGGTTAAATGGGACTACTCTCAAGATGCTGCACGCTGGGCCTACACTGCTTCTGGCGTGACTGTGAACCCGAACGCTGCCAACTTGAAGGCTGTGTGGAAGGTCATCAACGCCATGTACTCGGAGAAGCTCTCGGTGGAAGGCTTCTACGGTTCTATTCCGGACATCGTCAAAGATGATGGTAACCATCAGTACACCGTCGACACGAAGAAAGCTTATGCTGAGTACCCTGATACTCGCGCCGTTGCTTTGCAAGATCGCTTCGGTGGCTGGATTCGCGACGATGTGAAGATGGTTGGCGATACGAACGCTGAACAGGTGACTGCTTCCGACCTCGCTGTGCGTGATGCTCGCAAGCACGTGGACGGCGAGAAGGACGTCATCCCGATCTACGTTCTGCCAAGCATTGATGACACCAACACCTTGCAAAACAACAACACTGCTATTGCTAACTATGGCAATAACCAGCTGGCAAAGTGGCTGCAAAAGGGCGGAATCGACCAGGAATGGAACGATTACGTCAAGAAGATTTCTGAGCCAAGCCTCGGGCTCGACCAGAACATCAAGATCTGGCAAAAGTACTACGACAAGGTCGTGAAGTAAGCCGGAGCTTGATGGCGTGATCGCCAAGCTGAGTGCTTAATAACTGATCACTATCTCTGCTTTCGGCGCCGCGCACAGTTCGTGCCCAATAACGAGCGGTGCACGGCGCCGATTTTTTCTGTGAGCTGGCCCTCAACCAGCGCTGATAATCTTGAGAAATTCTAGGGAAAGGAAGCTCCATGGCGCATTCCCAAGCACGGGCCATACAAGCGCCCACAGCAGCAAACCGGCGTAAAACCGGGCTGCTGAACAAAATTGCTGATCATTTTTCTCGCTACTGGCAGCTGTGGATTCTCGCTTCCCCAGCTCTCTTCTTCATCGCACTTTTCGCCTACGTGCCAATGTGGGGAATTCTGCTGGCATTCCGCGAGTTTAACCCCTCCCAAGGCTTAACGGGAGGAGCCTGGGTGGGGATGAAGTACTTCACTCAGTTCTTCCACAGTCCACTCTTCGGTGAAATTATGACGAACACGATCCGCATTTCTCTGTGGACACTCGTCATGGGCTTCATTTTCCCGATCATCCTGGCTTTGCTCATCAACCAAATCGGTTCGAAGAAGGTCAAGGGTTTCGTTCAGACCATCACCTACATGCCACACTTCATTTCTGTGGTGGTGATCGTCTCGATGATCAACATCTTCCTTACTCCAGGTACTGGTATTCTCGGCCGTTTCTTTGGCTCCGAGTCGCTGATGGGAAATCCCGACCAGATTACCAACGTGTATTGGATCTCAGAAGTCTGGCAGCACTGCGGGTGGAATTCCATCATCTACCTGGCAGCACTCGCTGGTGTAGACACCTCACTGTATGAAGCTGCCAAGATTGATGGTGCAGGCCGACTCTCGATCATCCGCTATGTTGACTTCCCTGCTATTTTGCCAACCTGCTCGATTCTGCTGATTATGACGATGGGTTCTGTGTTGAACGTCGGTTTCGACAAGATCTTCTTGATGCAAAATGCTCTGAACCTGCCCGCAACGGAAGTTATTTCCACATACACCTACAAAATCGGTATTTTGAACGGCCAGTACTCGTACTCGACGGCTATTGGCTTGTTTAACACTCTCGTCAACTTCGTGTTCCTGATCAGCGCTAATGCGATTGCCAAGCGCGTTTCTGATCAGAGCATCTTCTAAGGCTAGGGGATGAGAAAAATGGCTTTGTTTGCGAAAACTCGTACAACACACGAAGATCCCGTCATGCTCGCCGCTCGTCGCCGCCAGCACTCTGCTGACCCCATTGAACGGTTGATGGCTAATGGCTCGCTCAAACCCAAGTCGCTGGGTGAAAATATTCCTTTCAACAAGAAGGTTCGCCCTTCGATGACTGCCGGTGACCGTACTGTGAGCATCATTATCAACGTCATCTTGGTACTCGTCGTCATCGCAACACTCTACCCGTTGTGGTTCGTCGTTATCGCATCGTTCTCGAACCCGACGAGTGTTGCTGCAGGTACTGTGACTGTGCTGCCGAAGAATGTGACGTGGGTGGGTTACGCCAAAGTGTTCGCCAACGCTCGCATTTGGCGTGGATATATGAACACGATTCTCTACTCTGTTCTCGGTACTGCTGTCAACATGGCAGTGACTATTCCGTGCGCTTTCGCACTCTCTCGTCGAGAATTTAAGCCTCGCCGTGTCATTCTCTTCCTCTTCACTGTCACCATGTTTATTGGTGGCGGTCTGATTCCGAACTACTTGCTGTACAAGTCCTTAGGGATTAACAACACCATGTGGGTGTTCATTTTGCCAGGAGCCGTGAGCGTGTACAACGTGATCGTCGCCCGCTCCTTCTTTGAAACTTCGATTCCTGAGGAGCTGCATGATGCTGCTCAGATTGATGGTTTGAGCTACTTTGGCTACTTCTTCCGCATTGTGTTGCCACTCAGCTCAGCAATTCTCGCTGTGATTGGCCTGTATTACTTTGTCGGCCACTGGAACGACTTCATGACTGGTTTGATCTTCATTACCGATGATACGAAGCAGCCATTGCAGGTGGTTCTCCAACAGTTGCTCCTCGTCGCACAAGGTACAGGAACAAACGTGGATGCTGCTGCCCAACAGCAGGCCGCTGACCAGATTAAGTTCGGTATCATCATCGTTTCGACTGCTCCATTGCTCATCTTGTACCCGTTCTTGCAAAAGTACTTCAACAAGGGTGTCATGCTTGGAGCCGTGAAGGGCTGATCAGCTATGAATCGCGATTTAACAGCCTTCGGGGCTTTCGCTCGAGGTTATGAAAAAGTCTGCCGCGCCATCCTTCTCGTCTTCGTCATCAATGTGGCTATTGTGGCTCACACGCTGCTCGGAGTCGTCGTGGCAGGCTTTTTCCCCAGCATTGCAGCAGGTTTTGCTACGTATCGCTCCTGGTTGCTGGACAGTGACCGTGAGTGGGGTGTGAAGCAAACCTGGATGTGCTTCCATCGAGTATGGAAGCAAGAGCTCATCTCGGCTAATCAGATGGGCTGGGCTCTTGCCGCAGGCTGGGCGCTCATCGGTTACTCTATGTTCCTCGTGTTGAGCAACGACATGGGGCCGCTGGGGTATGCTTCCTCGGGATTGCTGCTCTTGGCAGTGGTAATCTTAAGCCTCTTTAGCCTGATGGTGTGGGCTGTTCGCGCCAATTTCGCTGAAACAAACCGATGGGCTGCGCATGTAGCCATGGTCATGATCATCGCCCGTCCCGCCTGCAGCCTGCTGCTCATCGCAGTGGCAATCTTGGCGGTACTCGCAACCTTCACTTGGCCTGGAATTCTTGCCGCTTTCGGCCTGTCGCTTCCCATTGGCCTGACCCAAGCTTGCGTTTATGTTGCCGCAAGATTACCAGGAATGTCACGGCAAACGACTACTGCCAGCCAGCAAGCCCAGCCAGCCGCATTATCGACGCGCGGGGTTGACCAGCAAGCTCATCCCGCCGCAACTTCACCAGAAAGGAGGGGAAAATGAGTTCAACCTCCGCCAGCGCGCATACGTATAATGGTGGCAGCCGGCAACAAGGAAGTAGCCACAGGAGGCGCGGCATGATCTCAATGAAAGACATCGCAAACCAAGCGGGAGTTTCCATTGGTACCGTCTCTTTAGTGCTCAACGGCAAAACGGAGAATCGCGTTTCACAAAAAACGAGCGAAAAAGTGCTCCAGATTGCCAAAGAGCTCAACTACGAGCCCAACGCCGCTGCAAAAACGTTGAAAATGCGCAAGTCAAACACCATTGGCTTCCTCACTGACTCCATCGGCTCCTCACCCTACGCAGGAACCATACTTCTGGGAGCCCAGGACGCCGCACGAAAACTCGGCTACGTCCTGCTCATGGTCAACACCAACGGTGACAGGCGGCTGGAAAAGCAGGTGTTGTCAGTGATGCGCGGTTACCAGCCGGATGGCTATATTTACGCTCTCATGTTCCACCAGAAGGTGACAGTTCCTTCGCAGTTGGAGGGAATCCCTACTGTTGTGGTCGATGGTGAGGATCAGCGTGGGCTCGTGCCGTCCTATTTTCCTGATGAGTTTTCCATTGGCTATGACGCGACAACTCGTTTGGCTCAGGCTGGTTGCCAGCGTATTGCTTATATTGGCTCGCCTCAAGGTATTGTTGCTGAGATTAACAGGTACGAGGGCTACCGTCAGGCGCTCGCAGACGCGGGGCTTGAGTTTGACGATCATCTGGTAGTGCATTACGAAATTGAAGAGTTGGGTGATAATGAGGCTGCTGCTGCCCGACATTTGATTTCCACTGTGCAACCGGATGGAATTTTTTGCTTTAACGATCAGCGAGCTGCTGTCGTGTACGATGCTGCGCGCGAGTTGGGTTTGGCCATTGGTAGGGATATTTCGATTGTCGGTGTTGATAATGAGGCGATTATTGCGTCACTGTTGATTCCTCGTTTGACGACGGTCGAGCTTCCTCATTATGCGATGGGCTATCAAGGTGTGTTGCGTTTGGTAGCTCAGATGGATGGGGTAGAGGCTTTACGCCCTCTTGTGGCGTCTGACCCTTACGCTGCCACGGTTTTGAAGCAGATGGATATGCAGGCTGTTTCGCTGCGCTGTGAGCTGCTGGAGAAGGAATCAGTGGCGTAAAGCTGTGCGTTGATAGCGTGCAGAAGTGAAATGGAGGAGGGGAGAGGAAAGTGATCATCTCTCTTCCTTTAGTTAAACGTTTAACGTATACTAGGGAAAGACCCTAGCATAATTTGGCTGAGAAGAGGAGAAAATGGAAGCAGGATACAACGCTGTTTCACGGTCCTTCCCAACAGGCGTATACCGCACTCTTGACGTGTTCCTGGAAGGCGAGGATGAAGGAGTAGGTTGCATTAGCGTAACAAGCAGTGCGAGTGCACCCGAGGCGGCAAACGCTTCTTCACGCGATGAACGTTCAACGCGCACCTACCTCATGCCTCAAGGCCAGAAACGCCATCATTTTTCCATTCCGGTTGAACAATTCAGCACCGTGAACGTCAGCGTTGAGAATGCCATTGCACGCTACGCTTATTTGAACGATGCCGATGACCTCATCAGCCTTGGCGTGCAGATGGTCAATCTCGATGCCGAGAATTCGGTTTGGCCTGTGCTGCCGAAGATTGAAGACATGTACGACTCACGCCGTTCTTCCGTACATTTCGAACCGTCCACCCGCTGGATGAACGATCCCAACGGTTTATGCTATTTCCGTGGCCATTACCACCTCTTCTTCCAATTCAACCCCTACGGCTGGGGTTGGGACAACATGCACTGGAATCATGCTGTTTCTGAAGACCTCTTACACTGGCGCATGCTTCCCATTGCCCTGGAACCTCAAGCAGATTTCGCCACTCACCCTGAGATTTCAGGCGGAGCCTTCTCTGGCTCGGCGATCACCGTCGACGAAGAAGGAAACCCCTGTGTAGGAGCCGATGCTGACGCTATCCGCATTTATTTGACGCGACACCAAGAAGTCAGAGGGGACATCGGCTCTGCCGTGGAATGGCAAGCAACTGCAGTCAGCACTGACGCCATCCACTTCGGAGTAGAATCAGCAGTTATCACTCGCCCGAGCGAAGCCTACGGTATCGATTTTCGTGATCCGAAGGTAGAACTCGGCTCTCGCCTTGCTGAAGCCTCCTCAGACTCAGCCGGTGTAGATTCACATCGAGCTTACATAGTCGTCGCCTCAAACATTGCAGCAAGCGAACTGCCACAAACTGGCGGTGGTCGTACCCAGGAGCACAACCACTCTGACAATCTTCCTGCACCTCATGTTGCAGGAGTTTACGACGCGACAATCGGCGGCGATTTCAGCCAGTCACCTCGAGGTGAGCGTAACCTGAAAGAGAAGAACGAGCAGCAGATTCCTGCCATGGTACTGTTTTCCTCGTCTCTTCCGCTGCATGCCAACAAGCCGTGGCGCTACGAAGGCCCAGTTCTTGCCGACCGTGCACATAGTGTGGCGAAAACATACGAATGCCCCGACCTGTTCGCTCTGGATGGCAAGATTGTCGCTGCGGGCGCACTCATGCACTATCGCGACCATGCAGGCCGCTTCCAACCTGTGAAATGGTACGTGGGCAATCTGGTGAACAAGCGCCTTGAAGTTGAAGCTTCTGGAAACGTTGACTTTGGCAACGCCTTCTACGCGACGCAGAGCTTTTATGACGATTCTGTTCCTGGTGGGCGCCGCATCGTGTTTGCCTGGATGGCTGACTACGCTGAGACTGCGCATGAAGAAGTAGGCCTCGCTCATGGCACGATGTCCCTTCCGCGAGAGCTTCACGTGAAACATGGCCGGTTGTATTCGCACCCGATCGCTGAAGTATATAAGGAACTAGTGGGAGAGACTCTCTACACTGCTAATCCGGAGGAGCTCGCTCAAGCTTCAGTCAATGACGCTCTTCTCAAGGCTGCTCAGCTCAGTGGCAACGCATACTTCGCTGACCTTACTTTCACTGGCGACGACGACTTTAGCTTCCTTGTCGCCCAGTCTTCCGACGGTAGCCAGATTGTCAGAGTGGTTCAGCGCGACGGCATCGTACGGCTCGTCACACAAGGAATGCGCAGTGACGACATTGATTTCCATAGCACGCAGCTGACACCAACCCGTCACCTCGAAATTTTCGTGGATCGAACGATGATCGAAGTGTTCGTCAACGATGGTGAAGACGCCGCAGCACTCCAATTCCCCATCACCACCAGCGCAGTGTTCGCTGTCGACAAGCCAGGCAGCCTCGCTACGCTCTCACTGCACCAACTGAACCCCGTGTGGAAGTAATGGCGAGCTGAAGTTGAGTTGCCGCTGATTCCAGGTAGATGCAACGATGATGAGACGCGCGTAAGTTTTCCCCTGACTTGCGCGCGTTTTTTCTCATAAGTTTCCGTATGTTTGCTCGGAATTGACACGACTAAGCAATTTTGAGTAAAAATGCGAAGATCAGTCAATGCCGGTGACAGCCAAGAATGGCTTCATTCCAACGAAAACAAGAATATGCACAGTAGATTTGAATTGTGAATGAGTCGGCAGAATAGTTGCTAAGCTCGTACTAATACTTTTAATCAGAGGTGATTAAAGAGGAAGGCATGACGATGATAGTACGACGTCAACAACTGGAGAACCAAGGAAAGCCCAATGCAGACGCACTCCAAAAATATGCAGTCGCACTCGATATTGGTACAGGTTCTGTGGGGTGGGTTGCTATCAACCAGAATACCTACCGATTGATGAGAGCTCGAGGAAAAGAACTCATTGGAGCCCGTTTGTTTGACCCGGCTCATACGGCAGCTGAACGCCGTGGTTACCGAGCAGCACGTCGTCGCTATTCTCGTCGCTCTTGGAGGCTTCGTCTACTTGATGAGCTGTTTGAACCAGCAATTCGCCAGATTGATCCTTCTTTCTTCCTCAGAAGGCAGTACTCGTGGGTTCATCCTCAGGATGAGAAAACTATTGCTGATAAAGGATTAAACAGAGATTCCTTGGGCTATCTTTTCCCTACCAAAGATGAAAACCTTGCATTTGCGCATCGATATCCGACTATTTACCATCTGCGTCAAGCTTTGATAAATGACACAGAGAAACACGATATTCGCGAGATTTACGCAGCTCTCCACCACCTGGTGAAGTACCGTGGCCACTTCCTCACTGAAGGTGAAATTGACGCCTCACGAGTACTCAATGATGAAGATGTTACAGCGTTGGTAGCCTTCGCTGTAAATCTCAATTCAACTGAGGAACCACGAGTCTCTCTCGATACCGATGACCTTGCTGAAGAGAAAACTTCGTTAGTACCTTCTCTCGAACACGCGCTTACTTCACAGGGCAGCAAATCTATTCGAGCAGATCGAGCACTTGAGATTGCCAAGGATAATTTCAGCAAGGAAACCGCTGATACCTTGAAAATTGTTTTCCGCGCGCTGACAGGTCTGCAGACTGATTTTGCCAAGCTCTTCACCAAGGACGAGCTTGATACGGACCAAAAGAAGCTCGTCAGTGTTCGGTTTGATGCCGAAGACCTTGATGATAAACTGCAGGAAATCTATGATTCTGGCATCTTCACTGAAGAAGAGATTTCGGTTATCCGTATGATCCAGACAGTTCACAGCGAAGTAGAACTGGAAATCCTTCTATCAGGAGAAACCAGTATTGCTGACGCGAAGGTCACGGCGTTCAATAGCCACCGCGACCATTTGCAAACTTTCATGAGCTGGGCAGATCAGGTTGATAACCAGAGCAGCGGGGAAGAAAAACTAACTTCAAAAGTCAATGAGAACTACTTCATTATGCTCAAGCGTAATGTGCGGTGGAGCGGTTCAAAAGCACAAAATACATATGAAAAGGCATTAGGTAATGCCAAAAAGTTCTTCTGCAACGTTGAAGAAAACACCATTCTTGGCAAACCAAGTGAACTGTTCACCAATGAGCAAGGTTTCGTTCCCTTCGATGGAAAAGAATTAACAATTGAGCAATTCTCAGACTTGGTATCAGACCCGGACCAACTGTTCCCGCTTCTGAGAGATAAGAACAACTCTGTCATTCCGCATCAGCTGAGCGGCAATGAGGTAAAGAAGATAATCGAGAAGCAAGCGAAATATTATCCTTTCCTTGCTGATACCTTCACTAACCGTGATGGAAAGTCTGAATATAAGATCCTTGGCTTAGTGAACTTCCGTGTACCGTACTTCGTAGGCCCTCTTGCTACCCAGCAGAGCGTTGAAAATGGTGGGTTTAATGGTGAAAACCATTGGATGCAACGACGTGCTGGTCATGAGCATGAGCAGATTACTCCTTGGAATATTCATGAAGTAGTCGACTACGGAAGGTCTGCTGAGCAATTTATTGATCGTCTCACGGAAACTGACACCTATTTGTTGGGCGAGAAGACGCTGCCACAGCACTCTTTTACCTACGAGCTATTTGAGGTGTTGAATGAGCTCAACAATATTCGTGTTATTGCGCAACAGGCGAATCGCTCGTATGAGCATATCCGCCGACTCACGGTTGATGAAAAACTCGTTCTTCTTGATTTGTTCAAACAACATAAGAGCGTTTCTCAAAAGAGAGCAGAGGAAGTTCTCAGTGATGAATTCGTGGCAGCATATGAGTTGAAGGGTTTTGCAACTCCAGGCAAGTTCATGGCTTCGCTTGATTCATATATTGAAATGAGGAAGGTACTTTCTGCCTTCATGCCTCACAGCGAAGTCAGCAAGCTGGTCGATGATGAATCAAAGCGTGACTTCTTTGATGATATCGTTATCCGACAGACTGTGTTTGAAGATGAAAAGATGCGTGCAGATGAAATTCTTCATCTTCTTCAAAGCTCTGTGCTGGATGGAAAAGGATATGACCTTCGTGCTCTTGCGCAGAAATTCGCGAAGACTCACTACACCGGTTGGGGAAAGCTATCTCGGAAGTTCTTAACCTCACGCGAAATTCGCTTCGGCTCAGAACGTTTCTCCGTATTGCAAATGCTGGAGAAAGATAACAAGAATCTGCAAGAGATCCTCAAAGATGATGATGAGAACACTGGCAACCATTTCTCACAGTGGATTGAACAGTGCAATACAGGGTGGTCTGAGAAGCAAGAGCATATTAGCTCTGAGCAGCAATTCATGGAAGAGCTTCAGCAGAGGCGTATGTCTGCACCTGTTCGACGCGGTGTAATCCAGGCCTTCCGAATTGTTCAAGATATTACCTCTGCTCTTGGCTGTGCTCCTTCTGCTTTGTACATTGAAATGGCAGACGAAGTTCAAGCATCTGTAAGAACTTCTCGACGTGAAAGGCAGTTGCAGGACCTGTTCAAAGCGATGAAGAAAACATCAGATTCTTCATTGACTAAGGACATCTCTGAATTAGAAAAGCAGCTCAAAGATCGTGATGTTCAAACTAATGACCGTCTCTTCCTGTACTTCCTTCAGCTAGGTAAGGATATTTACACGGGTGAGCCAATCAATATTGATGAGATCTCGAGCAAATACGATATCGATCATATTATTCCACAGAGTCTGGTGAAGGATGATTCGCTGGAAAACCGTGTTTTGACGAGCAGACCGACGAACGGTTTTAAGTCTGATCGAAGCTTCCTGTGGCATGATGGTGAGAACAAGCCTCAAGTCCGTAATTTGTGGAAGCTACTTCATCAGAATGGTTTGATGGGACAGAAGAAGTACAATAACTTGTCTCGTCTGGCAGATGATCAATTGAGCACCGTTGAGAAACAACGTTTTGTAGCGCGAGCTTTGGTGGAAACCCGTCAGATTATGACGAATGTGGCTGATCTGTTTCGTCATCATTACGACGATCAGATTGTTGTTCGTGGTCTGCCGTCGACAGTGACCCATGATATGCGTCGTTATCTCGGCTTCACAGAAAAAGACCGTGATATCAATGATTATCACCATGCGCAAGATGCTCTCTGCATAGCTCTGGCAGCGCAGTTTGCTCAGAATCGAGGTTTCTTCGATAGTGAGAGAAATTCTGATGGCAATCTGTTTAACCTTTGGCTTGAGCGTCAGAAGGATCAATATAGGAAGCAGTTAGGTAAGGATGATGGTCATAAAGCAGTGAAGCCAAGCAGTGCTTATGGCTTTATCGTTGGTAGCATGAGATCTTCTTCTGTTGAAAAGCAAACGAATGCTTTTACAGGAGAAGTTGTGTGGGACAAGTCGAATTATGATTATGCCCAACATGTGATGAACTTTAAGAAGATGCTTATCACGCGGCGTAGTGGTGATATCAAGGGTAACTTCTTCAACCAGACGATTATTCCGCGCACTGCTCCTGGCAAGAAGGCTCCAACAGCACATGGTAAGGATCCAGAGTTCTATGGTGGTTTTGCAACTCCGCTGAGTTCTTATATGGTTCTGATTTCCTATGTCAAGGGAAAGAATGAGGTTACCAGCCTTCAGACTTTCACTGCACAAGAAGCTTCTCTGGTCCAGTCGGGGCAGAAGAGTGAAGAGGAGATTATTCGAGCTCGTGGTATCAACAAGTTCACAGTGTTGTTGAAGCATGTTCCTGTTGGTCAGCTCGTTGAATATCATCCAGCAAAGATGGGTAAGAAGAAGTCCCATCTTGTTCGCTTGGCTTCTGCAACTGAGTTAAAGAATGCTCAGGAACTGTGGCTAGAGCATACTGATTATCGAAAGCTTCACGTCTTCTTGACGGAGAAACCGGAGAATTTTGACCTGCTGATTTCTCGGATCAATGATTCTTCAGATCCAGTTGATGTTGCCAGAGAAGCTAGTGCACTGATGCGTAAGTTGATGCATATCACGCATCGGAAATATGCTAAATTCACGCAATTCCCGGATGATGAACAAGCATTCCTAGAAGTATTTGAAAATGCTGATACTGATGAGCAGCAAAAAGCTTTCAAAGCGTATGTAGGAATTCTGAGCGTCCCAGGAAAGCTTCAGACGGCACTTCATCAGTACGGTTTTGGAACAGCATTTGGAAGAATTCAGGATAATGGGCTGAAATTCCAAGATACTGATATCTTCATCTTCCAATCTCCAAGTGGAATATTTGAGAAGAGAATGACTGTTGCTCAGCTCAAGGAACAAGCGCAGAAGAATGCAATGAATGATGAATAGAAGATGAAATACAAAAGGCCTCCCATTGGGAGGCCTTTTGTTTAAAGCCTTTCGGCGAAAAACTGTGAAGCTCCTAGTTTCCTAGTTGCTTTATTTCGACGCCTGTCATTCCAGAGACTAGAAAAACGTCTGGAGTTGTGACCAACAACTCTTTAATCAAGTATATACCTAAGGGGATAAAATGGCATGGAGAAATGTAATTATCTCGCATCATTGCAAAATTAGTTCAAAATTGGGGTCTCTACTAGTTCAGACCATTGATAACTCGTATCAGATTCCTCTGTCTGATCTTGATATGGTGCTGATTGAATCTCCTCGAGCGATGATATCGACGCATGCTCTCTCGCAACTGTGTGATAGGAATATTGCAGTTATATTCTGCGATGAGAGAATGCAACCAATGGGGCAAATTATGCCTTTCAATGGTACTGATTCCCAACGGGCGCATATTCTCAATCAGATGCAATGGCAAGAAGAGCGAAAGGATATGCTCTGGCAATCAATAGTAAAAGCAAAGATTTGTAACCAAGCATACGTTTTAGCTCAACAAGATGTTGCGGATTATGATGATGTGGCAAAGCTAGCGGATCAGGTTGTTCCGGGCGATACGAACAATAGGGAAGCGGTTGCTGCACACATGTATTTTCCACGTCTCTTCTCTTACGAATTTACGAGAGGGGATGATGAAAACCCAATCAATTCCGTACTCAACTATGGCTATGCAATCCTCATGTCTGAGGTAGCACGACAAATCAGCGTGAACGGGTATCTGTGTCACTTTGGAATTCATCACGATAATGTCAATAATCAATGGAACTTTCCATGTGACCTTATGGAACCTTTCCGCCCGATTGTTGATAAATTCGTTATTGAGAATGAATTGAAGGAAATAAACCCAGAAACAAAGCGCAAGCTCGTTGATCTCCTTCTGACTCCTTGTCCCGAATATCATACGAGCCTATCTCTCGCCATAGGAAAATATGTCCACGATTGTATTTCATATCTCAATGGCAGTGAGAAGCTTCCAACAGTGGAGCTGGAACAGTGAGGTATCGAGTTATGAGAGTCATGATCTTCTTTGATCTTCCAGTTGTTACAGCAGTCCAAAGAAAGCGATACCGCCAGTTCAGGAGGTCATTGATTAAGGAAGGCTTTCTGATGATCCAAGAATCTGTTTACGTTCGTATAGCTTCCAATGAAAGTGCAGCTCGACTTCTCGAGCAGCGCGTCGCAAGTTTCACGCCGAGAGAAGGAATTGTTCAATCGCTGATCATTACCGAAAAGCAATACACAGGAATCCGTTTTCTCGTGGGGTCTTCATCGGAGGATGTCCGCAACTCAATTGAAAGGACGATCGTCATATGATTACGCGCATGGCTACTCCAATGATGGAACATCCAATTGAACCGCAGCTTGGAATTAATGTAATTGCCATGGAAAACACATCCGCATACTTTGATCTGGTTCAAAGTATCTCGTCAAGTGAAGAAAAGTGGTTATTCTTCTCTGATAAGAAGCGTGTAATAGCTTCAAAAGTCTGTATTTTCCTGGGTGATCCGGCATCTGGAATCGATGTGAACAGTCTTTTCAAGAAGGTAATGTTCTCTCAACTGATCTCGTTTCTTCAAGATGAACAATATCAGGAACTTCACGAGATCACCGAGCAGCTATATCAATTTATGGTCAATCTCGTCATGAGCAACGAGATGGATATTGAACTGGATAATGAATTTGACCCTAAACTACTTCTTGAATTGTTCCATCCGCGACTTGCAGAGTCAGATGCTAATTCGGCATTTGAAGTGCTGCAAGATATAATAAAAATTGCCGGAGCTCTGCAGGTTGAGCAGACACTCGTGTTGCTACATGTATTTGATTACTGCACGAATGAGCAGATTGAATACTTACAGCGTGAAACTTTAAGACAAGAATTACAGGTACTTTGCCTTGAGAGGTCTAACCAGCCTCTTGAGTTTGAGAAAGGGCGGAACTGGTATCTTGATGCAGATTGGACAGAACTTTACTGAATGTCTCACCAATGTTCAGCACTTGTTCAGCGAACATTAAGGCTATCGGTTTCGGAAGCCTGTCATTCCAGAGACTTGAGAAACGGAGTTCAGTATTATTCTCAGGCTACTGGGGTTTCGGAAGCCTGTCATTCCAGAGACTTGAGAAACGCCCGCAAATGCACATGCCGCGCCGTCAAGGTTTCGGAAGCCTGTCATTCCAGAGACTTGAGAAACCTAGCTGGCTGTCCATGTCGACAATATACAGTTTCGGAAGCCTGTCATTCCAGAGACTTGAGAAACTGTCGCTTGCATCCTCGGCATCGTGTTTTTGTTTCGGAAGCCTGTCATTCCAGAGACTTGAGAAACCCGGTCGCGGGCATGGTACGCGATGCTTCTGTTTCGGAAGCCTGTCATTCCAGAGACTTGAGAAACCAGATGATAGAATAAAAAGCACTGCACACCGTTTCGGAAGCCTGTCATTCCAGAGACTTGAGAAACAATTGGGACTCAAAACAACCCGCAAGCGCAGTTTCGGAAGCCTGTCATTCCAGAGACTTGAGAAACTGAAGAGTGAGAAGGAAGCCAGGGCTAAGGGTTTCGGAAGCCTGTCATTCCAGAGACTTGAGAAACGAGCCTGAAGGGTGGGGCGTGTGATGGTATGTTT
>NZ_MWWU01000003.1 GCF_002259595.1 Aeriscardovia aeriphila | reverse complement strand
CTGGCGTTGTTAATCTCGTGGTTTTCTGCCCTATAGTAAGCCCACAAGCTAAAGCACAAAACGAGCACCACCAGCTCATACACCAGCACCGGGCCTAAACTCATATGCTCGCCGCGGCCGTACACGAAGTATTCGAAAGCCGCGCTACCAGCCTCGAGCAGCGAGAAGGCGAGCAGTGAGATCGTGAAGATCGCCTTGCAAATCGCGTAAATTGGCTCCAAAGCAAACATGCCGTACGGGAAGCGTTTCGTTGCGCGCACGCTTCGCGAGGAGAGGTAGACGGCGACAATTCCCGACACTACCGAGATGAAGGTGAACGCGGTGTCGAGGAACATGGCTTGCAAGCCGGTCATGAGCACGACGACTACGCCACCAAGAACTTGCATGGTGTTCATCAGAATGCCGACGATGAGGGCTCGCCGTTCGATGGCCTTGTGGGAGCGTTTGCGCGTGCGGCTAGTCAGCTTGCTGGTAAGCGCGTTGACGGGCTTGGCGGCGTTGATCTGCTGCAGGAGAGTCTTCTTGTTGGGCTTTACTTTGTTTGGCTTCACTGGGCCTTCCTTTCTGGCGCACGATTGGCAGAACCGTACGAGGGGTGTCCACGAGTCTGAGTTTTCAGTTACTGAAGTTTTTCCTTGCTTTCAGTGTCAGAAGTTTCAGTTTCATGGGAGATTATCAGTGCGCAGATTCATCGCTTCATCTGCACAACATTTCTATTTTACAGGAAAATTCGCGCGCATTTCGCCCCCAGCGTGGCCGCAGGCTGGGGGAGCGCCCGGAAGCGCAGCCGCCTGGCCGCCAACCCCGCGCAACCCTCAATACGCAAAAACCCGGCCGAAGCCGGGTTCAGAGAGCCTCCTGTCAGGCTCGAACTGACGACCTTCCGCTTACAAGGCGGATGCTCTAGCCAACTGAGCTAAGGAGGCAACTCTCGCTATGATACCAGCAAATTACTCCAAGTCGATAGGCTTGCCGGTCTTGACGCTAGGCAAAACAGAAGAGTTGCCAATTTCAGCCGCATCCAGACCAATAGACTTAGCGACAATCTGCGTGTTGCTCAACTGGCTTGGGGCGAGCACGAGGTCAACATAATGGCCGTTAACCAGCAAGGTTGGCGTGGTCATCTGGCCCTTGAAATCACCATGCTGATGCCACAACTTCTCCTGCAGAGGGTCGTAGCTCGAAACAGCCTTCACCCACTTCTTATAGGTACCTTTGACAGCAGCATCAGCAACCGATGCCTTCACGCCAGCCTTCTTCAGCTGGGCGGCAATCATCTTGTCGCTGGTCGGCTTGTAAGCAGAAGCTTCCTGAGGCTGGTAGTCAGGGTCAAACATGGCCTGAACAGCACTCAACAGATGAGCAGGGTCATTCTCCGCCACGTACACAATTGCGGAAGCCGCACGCGTGGAGTACTCATCGGTGGAGGAGCGGTCCAGGAAGGCTTCCGGGTGAACGTCGAGATTAATCTGGCCAGCCTGAACCATCTTGACGATGTCATTTCCTGCGCTCTGCTCGAAAGCCGCGCATGCTGGGCAGATGAAGTCCATGTAGTTCGACACGGTTGGGACGCCGCTGACTGGCTTGTTTACGCCATTCTTCGAAATAGTAAAGCCGTTGTCCGTGTTGGCGTTGGCTGGCTTTTCCTCCACCTTGCTGATGGCAGCCTTCGCCTCTTTCACACTGTCAGCGCTAGGCTTGGAATCCTGGTTCGAGCGCACGATGAAGAAGGCAATGAGTGCGACGACCAAAACAACGGCCACGATCACTGCAACGCCAATCAACGTCTGGTTACGCTGGTCCTTGGCCAGTTGCGCTTGCTTCTGCGCTTCTAAAGCTTCTCTTTCGGCTCGTGTCATCCGTGCCATAATTCTCTTTCCTTTACTGCACGTCACCTGATGGTTCAGTATGGTACGCGATGCGTGTGAATCTCACGTTCACGCCCCAGCTTTTCAGCTGCTGGCTTGTATTTTTCTATTGCTCAAGATTATCAGCGCCATTCATTGCCACCGGAGTCCAATCCATCATCTGCGTATTCGTCGCCACACCCACGCTCGAAATCGCAAAGCCTAACAACAAAACCAGCACGAGAATGCCAGCCACGCGCGAATGATCCGGACGCGAATGCGGGTCTGCTGATTCAGCATTCTTCGGGGAATCTGACAGCGAATTATGAGCTAAATGCGATACTGCAAATCTCATGGAGGCCCATAAAGCCTGGAAACCACGCGATCGCGCGCTCCAACGAGACGTCAGAGTGCAAGCCAACAGCCAACAACCAGCAGAAGTGAGCGCCATAATGAGGCTCGCCACCGAGAAAACCTCGCCGGAAATGAGAGGCAGCGCGAAAAAGCGAGCCAGGCGAGTGAGCAACGCCGAACTCATCTGCGGGCTCAGCCAGATCGCCGGAATTGCAAGCAACTTCGTGGCAATGTAATTCACCACCGCGAGAATAATCGCCCACAAAACAGCTGGCGAGAGCACAGAAAAGAACGATTGTACGGCATACCACGGCAAAGCCAGCGCAATATGCACGCCATCCGAACGCACGCTGATTCCACCGTGGTCGTGACGCAAATTCATCGCTGTAATCGCCGCTTTTCCACGAATCGTGACCAGCCAGAGGATGACAGTGCCCACGATCAGTGCCCATGCTGGCGAAACAGCACCCAAGAAAGCAAAGGGAATGGCGAGCAGCAGTTTGAGTGCTACTCCGCTCGGCTCTTCTTGGGGTTCTTGCGGTTGTGCGTACGGTTCAGGCTGCTGGGGCTGCTGCGGTTGCTGCGGGTAAGGGCCGGGCTGTTGTGGGTAGTGTGCGGGCTGCGAGTACGGCTGCGCCTGCGGGTAGTCGCCTTCCAGCGAGTACGGGCCGCCCTCTTGCTCTTCTTCATTGTCAGCGGGCTGGTAAGCGACATTCGAGGAAATAACGCGAGGAGAACGAGGCGCGGAATTGTCAGCTTCTGGGTAGTCAGCCTCTGGACCATAAGCTTGAGGGGTGTCGTACTCGTTGTCGCCTTCGGTATTACCGTTGTCGTAGCTGTCAGCATCGGTGGAGTAGTCGTCAGCGCAGTTTTCCTCATCGTAGCCGTCGTCCGCGTCCGCGTAATCGTCGTCGGGCTGAGCGTAGAAAGCGGAATTGATGGTCTGCGTCTGCCCAGCATCGGCAGTTGCAGCGGGCTCGGCGGTCTGTGCAGCAGAAAGATTGTTCTGCATGGCGTTAGGCATCACCGTTGTTTGTGGAATCGCAGTCGTGCGCGCAGGAGCGGATGCAGGTGCAGGAGCTGGAGTGGGAGTAGGGGTAGGTGTGGCGATAGATGCAGGATTTGCACCACTTGCCGCGCTGGCACCGCCCGCACCACCGGCAGCGCCTGCAAAATGCCCAGCAAAGCGAGCAGGCTGAGCGAGCAGCAGCGACTCACGCTGATCAGCCAAAGCGATGGCTTGCACATCGCGAGGAGAATGCGTCCACTGACGACGCAAACCCGAACCAGGAGCAGGCCTGCCGTTCAAGGCTTGCAAACTTGGCGAAGTGCGTACTGGTGGCTCAGACGAGCCAGCGGCCGGCTCGCGAGAAGCGGGGGAGAAAGCAGACTGATAATCTGGAGCGCTCATTGCACACCGCCTACTGGTTGGCCTCCCACTCCTCGAACATCAGCAACAATCGCTTGGTACAGCTTGCCAATACTCAAACGCTGGGAACGCTGCGGGTTGAGCGCCTGCAAAAAAGCCTGACGCAACAGAGGGGAGAGGGTGTGCAGGTCGGCCGCACCAGAAGCCTCACGCTCCAGCACCGCCATGATGGGCTTTGAGCCAAAAACCGGCTGGCCAGTAGCAGCAAAAGCCAAAACAGAGGCGAGCGACCACCAATCAGTAATTTCGTCCGACTCAGCGCCTTCGATCACTTCCGGCGCAATAAAACCAGGAGTTCCCATCACCAAACCAGTGCGCGTCACATGCGACTCTCCCGGCTCCATGGCGATGCCAAAATCGACGAGAATTGGGCCAGAAGCGGAAATCATCACGTTAGTCGGCTTGATATCGCGGTGAATAATGCCCGCCTGGTGTACGGCCTGAACCGCGCTAATGAGCTTTTCGGCGAGCAGTACCAAGTCCTCGCCGGTATACGCGCCATTACGGTTCACGTCGTCGCGCAGATTGTCACCTTCGATCAGCTCGGTGACAATAAAAGCCAGCCTGTCGTCCAACTCCATGTCCACAATGGCCGTCACATTGGGGTGACGCACCTTGGTCAGCGCCAAAGCCTCGCGGTGCAAGCGTTCGCGAGCCTGCTGCTCCCTTTCCTTCTCTTGCGGGTCGGTAGCCAGGGAGTCCCTCAAGATTTTCATTGCAAAGAGTTGACCCGCGGAGTCGCGTACTGTCCACACCGTGCCCATCGCGCCACCGCCCAAGTGGGAGACGAGGGTATAGCCGCCGACCATATTGCCTGGCTCGAGCGAAAGCACAGACGTAGCAAAGGAGTCACTCATAGTTCCTATTTTTACGCCGGTTTTCGCCCAGAATGCACAATCGGGCGCGAATTTTCAGCATCTGCTCAGCCTTACCACAATAGAAGCCGCGATGGGAGCGTGCGATGGGGCGTGCAGTCATTTGGCCGCCGGGCACGGGCTTGAGGCGCACACTGGCGGCTTTCCGCGCCTCGGACTAGTCTGGAAACACTGCAAGTACGCCACCAGCGTGCAGGCAGTATGTAGTAATTAGTCAGTTGGTGAAATGGGGTATCCATGGATCGCACGCGTATCGCCCAACTGTACGCTGACCAAGAGGAGCTTGGTGGCTCTCTCGTTACTGTCGGCGGCTGGGTGCGCTCTATTCGTGACATGAAGGATGTTGGCTTCGTTACGCTTAACGACGGTAGCTGCTTCAAGGATTTGCAGGTCGTGATGACCCGCTCTGGCTTGGCTAATTATGACGAGATCAATTCCCAGGGCGTTGGCGCCGCACTCGTGGTTCGCGGTAAGCTTGCCCTGACTCCGGATAGGCCACAGCCGTTCGAACTGCAGGCTGAGGAAATCAGTGTGGAGGGCACTTGCGCTCCTGATTACCCTCTGCAAAAGCAGCGTCAGACTCGCGAATTCCTACGCACGCAGCAGCATTTGCGCGCCCGCACGAACCTCTTCCGTGCGGTCTTCCGCATTCGCTCGGTGGCAGCCTATGCCATTCACACGTTCTTCCAGTCTCGTGGCTTCGTCTACGTGAACACGCCTATTATCACTACCTCCGATGCTGAGGGTGCTGGCGAAATGTTCCAAGTGACCACTTTGGACATGAACAATGTTCCGAAGACGGACGACGGCAAGGTCGACTACTCAAAGGACTTCTTCGGTGCTGCCGCTCACTTGACGGTGTCCGGCCAGCTGCAAGGTGAGAACTTCGCACAGTCCATGGGCGATATTTACACCTTCGGCCCCACCTTCCGCGCTGAGGATTCCAACACTCGCCGCCATGCGGCAGAGTTTTGGATGGTTGAGCCAGAAATGGCCTTCTGCGACCTCAAGGGTGAAATGGATGTGTCTGAGCAGATGCTCAAGTTTGTCATCCGCACGGTTCTCGACAAGTGCCCAGACGAGCTGAACATGCTCAACCGCTTTGTTGACAAGGGCTTGCTTGCTCGCCTGGAGCATGTGGCAAGCTCTGACTTCGCTCGCGTCACCTACACCGAGGCCATTGACATCCTCGAAAAGGCTGTGGAAAGCGGCGTCAAGTTCGAGTACCCCGTCAAGTGGGGAATCGACTTGCAGACCGAGCACGAGCGCTACCTGTGCGAGCAGCACTTCAAACGCCCAACCTTTGTCACCGATTATCCGGCGGCAATTAAGGCCTTCTACATGCGCATGAACGAGGATGGCAAGACGGTTGCAGCTGCTGACTGCTTGGCTCCTGGTATCGGCGAGATTATTGGCGGCTCTCAGCGTGAGGAGCGCTACGACAAGCTTCTTGCTCGTATTGAGGAGCTCGGCATGGACGAGCAGCAGTATAAGTACTACCTCGACCTTCGCCGTTATGGTTCGACCAAGCATGCTGGCTTTGGCTTGGGCTTTGAGCGTCTCGTCATGTATTTGACTGGTGTCGATAACATTCGTGACGTCTTGCCTCATCCTCGTACGGTTGGTAACGCCGACTTCTAAGGTTTCTTAAGATTATCATTGCGGTTTTTCCGCATGAAAACTGGCCCTGGTGATGAGCTGCTTCGTAGTTCTCGCCAGGGCTTTTGCGTCTCTTCTATAATGTGCGTTTATGTCATATGACAATACAAGCCAATAACGGTAGAAAATGGTCAATATTGTGATACAACTGGGAACTACTTCATGACTTCTCGTAAAGGGTTCGATGCTGAAGGCTTCCCCTTCATTAATGGAGATACAGGGCTTTCTATTATATGAATTCGAAGATTGGGGTTGCAATGAAGCTTCAGAACCCGGACAATGGTGATCGCAACATTGTCCGATCGCTCGTTGCAACATTAACGCGTTATTACGTTTCTTCCATTCCGATCAACAGTAGAGCAGGGAAACATTCAACGGTGTCAATCTACTCTCGGAAAACGCATAAAAAGATTCGTACCTTCACCATTTCGGATGATTTCACACGAATGCAACAGGTCGACCCGATTCAACCAAGCAAAATGGTCGTCAACCCAACAGAACCATTGTTCAACTAACAAATAGCGCTGTTTGGATGTTTTCTCGACACACCCGAGAATCGCCCTTTCCTGAGAAAACCCTTGGAATTTGGCGTTTTGGGTGCGAAAAGTTTGGATAATGGCAATCTCAGTGATAGAGTCAAGAGCGTTGGCTCAAAGAGGAGCTTGATAGGTCTTCTTTTGCCATCGAAGTATCAACCTTTTACTCGGATCGTTCGGCACGTACCTGCCGATGGAAGGAATGACGAATATGGCATCCGTCACTTATGACCACACCACCCGAATTTATCCAGGTAACACCACTCCATCTGTGTCTGACCTGAACCTCGACATCAAGGATGGCGAGTTCATGGTTCTCGTTGGCCCATCTGGCTGCGGTAAGTCCACTACTCTGCGTATGCTCGCAGGCCTCGAAGAGGTGAACAAGGGCCGCATCCTCATTGGTGATAAGGACGTCACCACCATGCAGCCAAAGGACCGCGACATCGCAATGGTCTTCCAGAACTACGCTCTGTACCCACACATGACTGTGGCAGACAACATGGGCTTCGCTCTGAAGATCGCCGGCGAGGATAAGGCCACCATCCGCAAGAAGGTGGAGCAGGCTGCTGAGATCCTCGATTTGACCGAGTTCCTCGATCGTAAGCCACGCGCTCTCTCTGGTGGTCAGCGTCAGCGCGTCGCCATGGGCCGTGCAATCGTGCGTCAGCCAAAGGTCTTCCTCATGGATGAGCCTCTGTCCAACCTCGATGCAAAGCTGCGCGTCCAGACTCGTACCCAGATTGCAACCCTGCAGCGTCAGCTTGGCGTCACCACTCTGTACGTGACCCACGACCAGACTGAGGCTCTGACCATGGGCGACCGCATTGCTGTTCTGAACCTCGGTGTTCTCCAGCAGGTCGGCGCTCCAACCGAGCTCTATGATCGCCCAGCAAACGTCTTCGTTGCAGGCTTCATTGGTTCTCCATCCATGAACCTCTCAGTGCACCCAGTCTCCGAGGGTAAGGCTCAGATCGGTTCCGACTCTGTGTCCCTGCCAACCGATGCAGTGGCAAAGCTCACCCCAGAAGACAACGGCGAGATCATCCTCGGCTTCCGTCCAGAGCACGCTTCTCTGGCATCTGCCGGCGATACCGACGCCTTCAGCCTCCTGGTTCGCAACACCGAGGATCTGGGCTCTGATGGTTACATCTACGGCGACATCATCGCTGACGACTCTGTCGCTGATTCTGCTGCAGCAACCTCTGCAACCATGTCTGATCAGAACAAGATGACAACTGTTCGCGTCAACCCACGCGAGCTCCCAGCTGTCGGCGATACGGTCAAGATCCACATCGATCCATCCCGTATGCACCTGTTCTCTCCAGCAACTGGCGAGCGTCTCAACTGAGACCCAGAGGGACAAGAGATTTCCTGACCAGGTTCTGATTGCCTGAGTCAGCGAAGTAAGAAGAGCACTGGAGTGATTCCCAGCACGCATTCTTACTTTTCTCTCCTCAATCACAAGCGAGTGGTGAACGCGCATCGACGCACGTTCACCACTCGCTTTTTTATCGCCACTGCCGTGCTACCGCTGTCAAGCCACATATCGGGTGCGGCCAACGTTGAGCACAGAACGCTGAGCATGTATTCTATGAGCAGATACAGGAGGACTAATGGAAGATTTCCAGAGCTTACGCGCCGCTCGCGCTACCTCAGTGAATGCTGACTTCTCCGAGGCCAACCCAGCCGCCGCTAGCGACGAGGGACAATTGCACATCACTGCAGCAACGTCGAACCCACGTCTGTTTACCCTGCCGTGGAGCACCCCACTATCCCAATGGCCAGATGACCTTCTCGTGAAACTACCTCGCGGTATTTCTCGACACATCGTGCGCTTCGTGCAGGTGGGCAGTGACATCCTTGCTATGAAGGAAATCTCCCGCAGCGCAGCCGAGCACGAATACGAAGCTTTGCGTCAACTGCGCAAACTCGACATCCCCTGCGTTGAACCAGTCGGCGTAGTAACCGGGCGCAGCAGCGAGAAGGGTGAACCGCTCGAAGCAATCCTCATCACCAAGCATTTGCGCTACTCTTTGCCATACCGCGCTCTCTTCTCGCGCAACTTGCGCTCCGACACCGCTGACCGCCTTGTTGATGCTCTCGCTGTGCTCCTCGTGCGCTTGCACCTGATCGGCTTCTACTGGGGTGATGTGTCGCTGTCGAATGTTCTGTTCATTCGCGATGCCGACCAGTTCGGCGCTTATCTGGTTGACGCAGAAACCGGTAGCTTGTACCCGCGCCTGACCGATGGGCAGAGGAATTACGACCTTGACCTCGCCCGAACGAACATCATCGGCGAATTGATGGATTTGAACTCTGGTAATCTTTTGCCGTCCTCTGTCGACGAGGTGGAGGTAGGCAACAGGCTTGTCGAACGCTACGACATGCTCTGGGATACGCTGACCGGCACCGAAAGCTTTGGTACCAACGAAATGTGGCGCATCGAAAAGCGCGTCGAAAAGCTCAACGAACTGGGCTTCGACGTCGACGAGCTGGATGTGAAGACGGTCGACGGCGGCCGGCGCATCAGCGTGCGCCCAATGGTGGTGGACGCCGGCTACGCTTCGCGCAAGCTGCTCAAACTTACCGGCTTGGACGTGCAGGAAAACCAGGCTCGCCGCCTGCTCAATGACCTCGACGGCTATCGCGCCTCGACATGGAGGCAAGATCAAGACGAAGAGATCGTTGCCACTGACTGGATGCGCGAAGTCTACGAGCCAACAGTTCGCATGATCCCGCCAGAATACCAGACCACCGTCGAGCCGGCACAGTTCTTCCACGACGTGCTCACGCACCGCTGGTACATGGCCGAGCAGATCGGCCACGACGTGCCCATGCCCGTGGCGACGAACGACTACATCAAAACGGTGTTGCCACAAACTCAGCTCGACCAGCAGTCTCTCGCCGAAATCAACGCGGATGCTGATGCAGGCGTGATCGACGATGACTCGGTGGCTGACATTCCTGATGATGAATTTGGTTCGCGCGGACCTCGCGAAGAGGACGACGATCAGGATGCAGCCGTGTGGTCAACGGACTAAATTGTCCGACAGATGAGCAGAATAAAACGCATGATGGCCGATGTTTCACGAAAAACATCGGCCATCAGTGTAGTTCAGTGCATGAGTTGAGCTTGGCGGAAACACCAGCGCTAGGCGTTTCCGCACTGAGCATCCAACGACCGACACCCAGCACTAGGCGCCCAGCTCTCAGCGCCCAGTTTCAGCGCATGGCATCAGCACTCAGCACTATGTGCCTGCGGGCGCTCTTGGCTCTTCATGCTTGTTAATCTTGCTGCTGCGCGACACGACGAGCTTGATCCGTCGCGTAGAGAGCGATACCAGCAGCTACGGAAGCATTCAGCGACTCAACATCCTGCGAAATCGGGATACCAGCAATCACATCGCACTTCGTACGCGTCAGAGCATTCAAGCCAGAGCCTTCTGAACCCAAAACAATAACGAGAGGGTCCATCTCGAAACCGGTGCTACCCACGTCAGCAGAACCGCCGCCATCCAAGCCGACCACATAGTAACCGCGCTCTTGCAACGCTTCAATTGCACGGTTCAAGTTCACCACGCGAGCTACAGGCATGCGAGCAGCCTGACCAGCTGACACCTTCCATGCACCTGCATTCACCGAAGCGGAACGGCGTTCTGGAAGAATAATGCCATCAGCATGGAAAGCAGCAGCGGAGCGGATCACAGCACCGAGGTTCTGCGCATCCGTCACGCCATCCAAAGCAACGAAGAGCTGGCGCTTACCCGTGGCTTCGAAAACAGCATCAGCCTTGTCGGCGAGCTCGGAGAGGTCAGAATACTCGAACGGGCGAGTTTTGAGTACCACGCCTTGATGGTTCTCTGAACGGGCGATGCGGTCAATCTCCAGGCGGTCGGCTTCAAGAATGTTGAGGCCCTTTTCAGCGGCGAGGTGAATGATCTCGCGGGTGCGGTCATCACCTTCAATGTGGGCGGCAACATACAGGTCGCTTGAAGGAACTCCAGCGCGCAACGCTTCGAGAACCGCGTTACGGCCAATGACGAGCTCATCGTTCTTCTTGACATACTTCTGTGCGCGGCGGCGTGCTGCGAGACGAGGATCAGCGAAATCTCGCTTTTCCTTCTCGAGTTTCTCCTTATAAGCCTTGTGGTACACGCGGTCGACAGCCTTAGGCGTAGGGCCCTTGCCGCGCAGGGACTTGCGGTGACGCCCACCTGAGCCGACAACTGCCTTACCCAGGCGTGAGCGCTTCGCATTATGCGATTCTTGCCTCATATTGCCTGCCATATTTCTCCTCACCGAATCCTTTATATGTGACGTTTTATTTTATCAAAGCTCAGGCATTTGCTGAGTGAGGTTACGAGCAGTGGCAATCTTGAGGCATTCCTCACGAAAAGCGAGGTAGCAGAAGGCCGTTGCGCGCGCGTCATTGAGCGAATCGTGAGCCTCGTAGTGGTAGCCGTAAATGTGCGCGACGTCGACAAGCCTGAGCCAGCGGTAACCTGGGCGATGTCTGTTGTATTGGCAGTGCAGGCGTGCGAAGGCCTCCATCAGGTCGAAGGCCTCAATTTCAGGAAGATTAACACCGCTTTGTAGTACCAGCCGCTGGTCAAAACCAATGTTGTAGCCCACGAGCAGGGCCGAGCGCGCCCACAGCGCAGACAGAGAAGGCTCAAGTTCAGTCAAGTGAGGTTGAGCCTTCACGTCGTCCCAACTGATGTGGTTGATTTTCTCGGCTTCTGGCCAAGCTGTGTGGCGAGTAGGGCGGGCGAGCTGGTTGGCGATCTCGTCGCCTTGAGCTGTGCAGATGCCGTAGGAGATCACTTCGTCGCTGGGTTCGAGTCCGGTTGTTTCGGTGTCGAGGACGATGACGTTTGTTGTGGGCAATGTGGCGTAGTAGAGCAGCTCGTCGTCGGGAAGATGGTTGATTTGCAAGCGTTCGATCGGTGCGAAGCCGGAGAAAGGGCGGCCTGAGTTTTCAAAGGGGAGGGGATGGGTGAGCTGAGAGCTTGCTGTGCTGAGAGCGCCATTGCTGTTCTGAAGATTATCATTCATACTTGTAACACCGTATTACATTCGGACTATATGCAGAGTTCTTTATGAGGTATGTTACGTCGCATGAGGAACTCTTTGCGGGAACTCTTCCATTTTACGCCGAGTTTCTGGAGGCTCACTGAAGGTATGGGTTTTCAATAAAAACCGTGAAGTAAGGAGCACCTCAGAAGTAAGGAGCACCTCATGAATACGAGTAATCAAGAAAACCTCACGACGCATAATAGTGAGCAGCTGCACGTGGAACATCACTCAGAGGTTGACTCACGATTTTCCCACGGTTATTCGTGCAGTTCGCCTCAACCGCAAAGGTCGCGGCCTCAGAATTTCACAGCGAAAACTGCGGATGGCGTTACTCTCTATGATCTGACCAAAAAGTAAAGCGCTGATAATCTGAAGAGTTTCTTGAGATTATCAGTACCAAGAAGCCTCCCTAGCGACGAGATAAGCAATGTTTTTCGTGAAACATCACGAGACAGACATTGTTTTTCGTGAAACAGTCGCCGGGAAGGCTTTCCTTCTCCATGAGCCAGTCAGCCTGCAAGCTCAGTGACCCAAAATCACGTAGTCAACGTGACGAAGAGCATCGAGATCGCGCCCACCAGCGTAGGAAATAGAAGACTGCAAATCTTCCTTCATCTCACGCAAAGTGTTCTCAATCGGCCCACGGTAAGGAACGAGCATCTGCGTTCCCTCAACATTGCGGTAGGCACCCTTCTGAATTTCCGAGGCAGAACCCCAATACTGCTTGTAATCCTTACCATCCAGAGAAATAAGGTTACCGGGCGACTCACGATGCCCAGCAAGCATCCAGCCAACCATCACCATCGTCGCACCAAAACGAATAGATTTCGCAATATCGCCATTCTGACGAATTCCACCATCGGCAATCAAAGGTTTCTGAGCAGCCTTCTTGCACAAACGCAAAGCAGAAAGCTGCCAGCCTGCAGTACCAAAACCAGTCTTGAGCTTCGTGATGCACGCCTTACCGGGGCCAACACCCACCTTGGTGGCGTCAGCGCCAGCATTCTCCAACTCGCGCACAGCCTCCGGCGTTGCCACATTGCCTGCAGTGAGGAAAGTGCCAGGAAGCTGCTTCTTGATGTACTCGATCATCTTCACCACATACACCGAATGGCCATGAGCTACGTCAATCGTGATGTACTCAGGCGTAAGCCCAGCAGCCTTCAGCTCATCGATGAAACCGTACTCTTCATCCTTAATGCCCACAGAAATCGAGGCGTACAAGCCCTTCTCCTGCATACGACGCACAAACCCCAAACGCTCCTGAGGCTGGAAACGGTGCATAACGTAGAAATAATCATTCTGAGCCAGCCATACAGCGAGATTCTCATTAATTACGCTTTGCATGTTCGCTGGAACAACGGGGATACGGAATCGACGAGGGCCAAACTCAACGCTGGGGTCAGCTTCAGACCTGCTCTTCACAATGCATTTCGCCGGAACAAGCTGAATATCGTCGTAATCGAAAGCCACCATGGCTACCACCTCCGAAGGCAGTAACCTAGAGAACTCACGTTTACGAAATGTTACAAGCAACTGGCTGCGTTAACACAGCGGTAACTTTCAGCCGGTGATGAGCACCCTCGGCCACTCACTCTGTGCTCGCTGTGCTTACCTCATATTTCTCGAGATTATCAGCACGGACACATCACAACCGCAGAAACTAAGCCTTATGCGGCATATCACGGTCAGTATCCAACAGCAAAGTAGTCGGCCCCTCATTGGTAATACTCACTGCCATGTCAGCGCCGAACCAACCTTCAGTAACGGCGATGGAATACTCAGTCGCCAATAACGTGTTCACAGTATGCCACAATTGCTCTGCATGAACAGGTTCACCAGCACTCATAAAACTCGGCCGATTACCCTTATGAATATCACCAAACAAAGTGAACTGCGAAATAGAGAGAATGGAACCGTGAACGTCGAGCAGCGATAGGTTCATTTTCCCTTCAGCATCGGGGAAGATACGCATGTTGGCAATCTTTTTTGCAGCCCACTGTGCTTCTTTTTCTGTATCACTATCGCTCACACCAACGAGGAGCATAAAGCCAGCCGAGCTCGTATGAGTTGTTCCTTGAGGGATGACGTCGAGAGTAGCCTCCTCAGGGAAAGCAGGATCAGGTGTTTTTCGTGAAACATCGCTGGGGACGTGAGGAGCATTGAGGCTAACAGCTGCTTGGGAAACTCGTTGAATAACAATTCGCATAGCAGAATTCTATGCCATCGTCGTGATGATAAGTCTCCTTGCTAGGCTCAGTGACGATGTTGCCAGCCTTGTCCGTTTTCTCAAGATTGCCAGAAACAGAATAACAACGTAAAGAAAACGGGACGCTGGATGTTCCAGTGTCCCGTTACTCATTGTGAAGTGTCATCAAACTCTACCTCGTTCTCAGCTGCGATAGACTGCCCAGCCGCCGACTGCGTTGATCTTTTTATCAGAACCGATGCTGATGTGCTTGAGTAGTGGAGTAGGTAACAAAAAACCGCAGCTCACAACAAGTGCAAACTGCGGTTTTGAGGGCTGGCGACTTTGCTAGCTAACGTCTCTTCATCTCAAGCTCAGGCGAGATGTGCGCGCATGAACCAGAGGAACTTCTCGAGGTCCTGCACGTGGTCTTGAATGATGTTGGAAGAAATAACATCCAGCTCGTCGAGTTGCTTAATGGCCTCGCGGTCAGCAGCAATGAACTGCTCATAATAAGCAATCAGAGCCTTCAAGTACTCTTCCACGCTCTTGCGGCCAGTCAGTTCGAACTTATCCCAATTGCGGTTTGCAACAACATCGTCAGCGCGGCCCATAGGAGAGCCACCCAACTGAGAAATACGCTCAGCAGTCTCATCAGCCTGGTTCAGCACAGAGTCAACTTCTGGGTCGAGCATTTCATGAACAGCAATGAAGTTTGGTCCCACAAGGTTCCAATGAGCATGCTTGAGCACCAAAGCAGCTTCCTGCTCATTGCTCAAACGGTTCTGCAAAATAGTGATAATCTTCTCGGAGGTTTCCTCATCCAAGCCTGGATTGGTATACAGCAGTGCCATTGCTATACCTCTTTTTCTCTCATATCTCTTTTGTGATCACTCTCATTTTAACGCACGCAAACCCTTACAAGAGCAAAGAGAAGAGAGTTCCCTGAGAGTAAAACCGGGAATAAGCTCAGCATTTCTTGAGATTATCAATGCTCGCTCATCTTCTTTGCATGCTCTTGCTCAATTGCCGAAACAATCGAAGCAAGCGTAATCGTTTTCATTTTCTCTTCAGCAACATTGTTAATCTCAGCGTAGTGACGCTGCAATACGGCCTGAATGTTCGCGCCGACCGTGCACGCCATATTGGTGTTGGGATCGACGTGAAGAAGAGAGTGATCCATCGTGATCGCCATGAAAACGTCATACAACGAAATAGCAGCAGCAGAGCGAGTCAACTGCGGTTCAACAGCTCCGGAACGAGTGCTGATCAAACCAGCCTTACGCATATCAGACATCAAAGTGCGCACCGAACTCGGGTTCGTTTGGATGCTGGAAGCAATACGAGTGCTTGACAGGTCCCCACCCTGGTTAATCACCAGATACGCCAAAATATGTACAGCGTCGCTGAGTCGATGTGATGTTTTCATAGCTAGTAGATTATCGAAGAAGAGGAACAACTCAATAAAAGTGTTCAATTGCGCTGAGGGAAAAGCGCTCAGAGTGCTCGGGCACTCTGAGCTGCGCAACAAAAATATAGCGAGCCTGATGAGCTTCAAACTTTACAGTGAGAGCAACTGCGCAATAGCCTCAGGCATAGGTGTCAATTCATGACCCAACTGAACATTCTCGATAATTCACGAAAGAGAGGGAATTACCGCGCGCGATGAGTGAGAACGCCATCCTCCATGTCGTAAACATCATCAGCAAGCGTGACAAGGCGAGTGTCATGCGTCACCACAACCATTGCCGTGTTCTGTGAATGAGCAACAGATTGCAGCAGCTCACCTACAACTTCCACAGAATGGCTATCCAGCGCACTTGTCGGCTCATCAGCTAAAACCAGGGATGGCTTGGTGTACAAAGCACGAGCAATAGCAACGCGCTGCTGCTGTCCGCCGGACATATCGCGAGGAAGGCTGTTAGCCAGTTGGTCAACACCAAGGTCTTTCAACAGTTGCAACAACTCGTTTTTACTGATGTTTCCCTTGGGCTTCACACGATCAACAAGCTGGAATTGCTCCATGACGGTCAAGTAAGGCACGAGGTCATGACCTTGAAGAATGAAACCAATATTCTCCAAACGAAGGCGATCCTGCGCTCGTTTACTCAATGCCTTCATCGGCTGACCGTCAATGCTAATCTCGCCAGAATCGGGAGTTTGAAGGCCGCCAGCGATCGTTAAAAAGGTTGACTTTCCAGAACCAGAAGGCCCGAGAATCAGCGTTAATGTGCCGCGCTCAATGCTCAGTGACACATCGCGCAAAGCCTGAACTTGAGAGGAACCAGTTCCATACGTTTTTGAAATATGCGTCATGCGCAAAGCGGGAGTAGTAGGCATTTTTACCATTTCTTTCGTATTAGTGAGTTGTGGTGAGGGAATTTGGGGTGCGCTCGCAGTGACATGCGATTTTTCAAGGCAGAATCGCTGAGCTCGCCGTTCGGAAAGCGTTAGTTTGCGACAGTTATTCCATCAAAGCGATCGGATCAACGGTGGCAATCTTGCGCGCTGGTAAGAGCGAGCCAATAACTCCCATCGCAACCAAACCAACGGCCGTCGCGCTCAGCAGAAGAGGGGAGAACTCCATCGGAACGCTTGCTGGCATAGGAAGGGCAGTGGCAACCGTCAGAATAATGCCGATCAAAAGGCCAAAGATTACCACCATGCTTCCCTGTTCCACAGTGCTGCCGATCAGGTAGCGGGTAGGAATGCCCTGAGCCTTCAAAACGGCGATATTGGGCAGCTTTTGCAACACGATAATGTGCAAGAACACGGCGATGATGACCAAAGTGACAATAGCGAGAACGGCGATCATCATAACGAAAGTCTTGTTTTGAGCACTATAACCAGGCAGAAGCTGAATGAACTGTGAGATAGTAAAGCGGTTTAAAGAACTCTCCGGCGTGCTAAAGCTTTTCGTAGAAACAACGGCAGAAGCTTCAATATTCGGGGCAAGAGGGCTGATGCGGTGCCAATCAGAAAGCAGACCATAAGCCACAGGAACAATCTGCAACTTTGCATCATGAGCAATACCAACGACAGTGTAGAGCGTTGTATCGTTGCCCAAAGTAATCTGGTCGTTTACGGCGAGCTGAGCCTTCGCGGCAACAGACTGGTCCAACACAACCTCATGGCTCTTGAGCGGCATACGGCCCGTGTTAAGTTTCACACGATCGGCAATGAAAGAATCCTTCTTCACGCCAAGGAAATTGACACTTTCCTTCTTCTCGGCGCTGGTGATCAAGCGAGTGCTGACAAAACCAACAGCAGCCGTCTCGCCATCAGTATGCTTCTGTGCATTCTCAACTTGCTGCGAGGTGAGGACAGAAGCGCGCATCACACCTTCAGCCTGCTCATTAAGAACGATGGAGTTGGCGTTCCAGTCGTCGAGTGCAGACATATTTTGGTGCGCCAAACCCAAAGCTAGGGCAGAGAGAATAAACATCATGTAACTGATGAGTGCGACGAGAAGAATAATCAGGCTATAACGCAATTTTTCGCGCTTGATTTCCTTCATAGCGAGCAGCATGAAAGCTCCTTCATGTGGGTAAAACGATGAACGATAACGAATACGGACCGAAACGAATTCGGCTGAATAGGAAACGAGTGTGGCCGCCAAGCTCTGCGGACGTCGAGCTGAAGGTACCCGCTATTTCACGTGCTCTAAAGACTCGCGGAAACGGGCCAGGTAGAGGTGCGCATTATCGCGGTCAAGCAAGCATTCGCGAATGGCCGCGTGGGATAGCGTTGCGATAGCCCAAGTTGTGGGGCTCTCTTCAGGCTGGAAGCTGCTGGGGGCAAAGCTCGCATTGTTCTCGTGGTAAAACCAGTACATCAGCTGGTAATAACGGCTTTGCTGGGCTTGCTCGACGAAAGCATGGGCTTTCTGGTATGCGCTGAGCTTGAGTTTCTCAAGATTATCAGCCTGCTGATTCTCCCCCGCCTTATCCTCTCGTGCGGTTGAGCCCTCTTCGCTGCTCGGGGTTTCGCTTTCCTGGGCTTCGCTACGTGGTGCGGAGCTAGGAAGGTCGTGGTGTAAATCACGAAGAGCCTGGCACAGAAGGTAACGGTAAGCGTCGTTCAGGTCGTCGAAATAGCGGTAAAAAGCTCCGCGGGCGATCTGAGCTTGTGCAACGATGTTGCTCACCTGTGCCTGGGAGAGGGGTGCGCGAGAAAACTCATCGAGGAGCGCTTGTTCCACCCTCGCCTTTTTTTGCGCAGGAAGGTTGAGGAATGTGGATGATGGCATATCTCTCCTTTCTCGTCAACGCTTGCAGCACAACAAAAGTGACACTGTGTCACTTTTGAACCTGAATGAATGTACCTCAGGTGTGACACGGTGTCAACATTGTTTCTCGCCTCTGTTCGCGTTCGGAGAAAAGGCCTCTCACTCAAGCCGGACTACTTGATTTACATAAGCTGCGAAAGGTAATGATTTGCGTTCATGACAGTGTGAGTAGAAACCAGATACCATCGGCTAGGACAGTGAAATTACCATAATTATGACATAGACTTCCCCATAATTATGACATAGAGTCGCCCAAGATTATGACATAGCAATGGAAGCGGCTATTCGTTGTGAACGTAGAGAGACGCGAGAAAGTACCAGTTTCAATGCCAACTCCGAGAATTTTAAAAAAATTGAATTTCTCGGAGTCTGTAAGTATGGCTTACAAACGTTGATATTCCAATGTTTTGTAGGATATTAGAAATACCTCACTCCGAATTTCTTAAAAAAAATTGAAAAACTCGGAGTGGACACAGTGGTTATAGGCCTATAAGTGTGTCTGGAATGTTGTGTGAGGTCTTCCTTTTATTTGCGTGTTGCGGGTTTGAAAGGTGGGAGCCTCACATTCACTCTAGGCCAGAAAGTGTGTCTGCAAGTTCCTGGAAACAGATGTGCTTGTTGGGTTTACTCGCTGGTGAATGTTGCCTCACAGTAGAGGTATGAATTTCACTTTTCCATTGTTGTAGCCCAATGAAGTGTAACGGTTTTATGAGTGCTCACCACTCGCAAGTGTATAGGAACTGAAATGGTGCTTATATTCCTTGTGAGGCCTTGTGGCAGTAGGCGTTTCGAGGTGTCTTTTTAGTCTGGGTCGTTAATATGTCGGAAATCTGTGGATGTGCCAGCTTTATATAGCGGTATCAGACTTCAATTCAGTAGGACTCAACAGATAATCTCAAGAAGCAAGAAAAGACATGAATAGGACCCTACAAGCTTGGGAAATCAAGGAAAACTGCAATATTAAGAAACCGAAATAAGAAGAAACTGACAAGCAGATTCCGCGCTAGAAGTCCGCTTCTTTACCCGTAAAGAAAGCACTTCTAACCCCCCAAAACGGATTCTAAAGCACCAAAAAAGTTCCTACACGCCAAAAGTTCCTACATGCCCTAAAACCACCCTCAACTCCGAAGAACCCCTATACCCCTGACCCTGCGGTGCTGGAGTGTTTGAGAAAACAAAAAAGCCACCCGAAGGTGGCTGAGAGTGGAGCTAGCCGGGTTCGAACCGGCGACCCTCTGCTTGCAAAGCAGATGCGCTACCAGCTGCGCTATAGCCCCATTCGATCACTGATCGAGTGGGCTCAGGAGGACTTGAACCTCCGACCTCATCCTTATCAGGGATGCGCTCTAACCAGCTGAGCTATGAGCCCATCGCGTGTAACAGGCGTTACATCACAACAAAAGAAAAGATTAATTCGAAACACCCGATCCGTCAAGAAAATAACCTGAGAAAATCAATAATTTTTCAAAGTGCTGGTGAAACGTTGAAATAATGCGCCTCTTTCAGATTACAATAAAGCCTTATAGGCGTGTCGACAGCAAAGCAGAGTGGGGAGGGCACATGTTTGGTTGGGGCGAAGCGGGAAAACGACATCCTCTCAACTCAGTGCATCAGCCAGGGGAGCGTCCCTCTCGCGAACAAGCAGCACGCCGGAATGCACCTCGCAGTCGTTCAACTCGCCCCGCACAAGTTGTGGAGATTGAAGGCTACTCTGTCACCCTGCTGCGTAAGCCGATTCGCAATGCGTATTTGCGCATCAAAGGCCCTGATGGGCATTTGGAAATTTCCGCTCCTCTGAAAATGCCGTCCGCTGAGATCGCCGCACTCGTTTCTCGCCGCCGCGCATGGATTGAAATGTGGCGAGCCCGCTACAACAGCAACCTTCTCGAAGGCAAGAGCATTGACACTCGCCATTGGAGTGAAGAGCGCAAGAAAGCTGCGCGAGAAGTGCTCGACGAACGCCTGGCCCGCCTTTTGCCACACTGGACGCTGATTATCGGCAAGCGCCCGACGGCAATCCGCTACCGTTTAATGAGCTCGCGCTGGGGTTCGTGCACAGTAAATACAGGAATCATTCGCCTGAACCTCGTGCTGGGCGAGCTTGACGAAGACCTTACCGAACTCATCATCGTCCATGAGATAACTCATCTGTGGGTTTCTGGGCACGGAAAAGAGTTCCGTGAGCGCATGCAAGCATACCTTCCCGATTGGCAGGAACGCAGGCATCGCTTGGACGAGCATCAGCTGTTCTAGCGCTGATAATCTCAGTTCTCCGAGGCGCCGCTAAAGAGGCGCCGCAGAAGAGATACCTCAGCGAAGTGATAATCTCAGTTCTTTTTCTGAGAGGCTTGAGGTGAAGAGGCTTGAGCGTCCTGGGCGATAGCTTGAGCAGTAGCCTCAGCACCAGGAGTGCGCTGACGAACCTGAAGCGTCATGATGCGACGGCCTTCCATCGCCACCACTGACATGTCGTAACCATCATCGCTGTGATACGTGTCGCCAATCGTTGGCATGGCGCCAGTTTGAGCGAGGAAGTACCCAGCCACCGTCTCATACGGGCCATCCGGCAGCTCAATGCCGGTCAGGTCAGCGAAATCTTCAATCGTCATCGCGCCATCAACCTGGGTGATGCCGTTCTTCATCGTGCGAGAATCAGTGCGCGACTCCTGAGGCACGTCGTACTCGTCACGAACATCGCCGATCAGCTCCTCAGTGAGGTCTTCCAAAGTGACGATGCCGTCCGTGCCGCCATATTCGTCGATCACAATGGCCAAATGCTGGCCTTTCTTACGCATCAAACTCAAGCTTGGCAGCAGGCGAGAGGTGCCGGGAATCGACGTGATCGGGCGCATCACATCGCCCACTGTTGACGCTTTATCGTTGCGAACATCGAGAATATCACGCACATGGACGAAGCCGCGCACATGGTCGAAATCTTCGCCGATGACCGGGTAGCGCGAGTACGGCATGTCATGCACTGCGTCGCGAGCTTCACCCAACGCCATATCAGCCTTCAAGAAAGCAACGTCAGCACGCGGGCGCATCACCTCAGAAATCACGGTGTCGGAAGCGTCGAAAACGTCGTCCAAAATATTGCGCTCTTCGGTTGAAATACGCGCATTCGTGCTCACCAGAACGCGCAGCTCGTCGTCAGAAACCTCCGACTCTGTTTCATTAGGGTCAAAGCCCAGCATGCGCACAAGCAGGTTAGTGAGCTTGGAGATCAGCCAAATAAAAGGCGTGCAGATGGTGGCGAATACGTCAACTCCCGGGACTACAGCGCGCGCAATCTTTTCGGTGCGCTGCATGGCGATACGCTTGGGCACTAACTCCGAGAAAACAATGGAAGTATACGAGATTACCAGTGTAAGGAACAGCGTCGCTGTGACATCTGCGGCTGCTGTGCTCATTCCCCAATGGCGAAACACCGGCATCAAAGCAGGGGTGAGGGCCGAAGCTCCGAAGGATGCTGACAGGAAGCCAGTAAACGTAGTGCCAATCTGGACGGCTGAGAGGAAGCGGTTCGGGTTGCGCGCCACTTTGGCGACGCGGGCGCCACGAGCGTCTTCCAACTCCATCTGGTCAATCTGCGAACCGCGCAGGGAGACGAGCGTCATCTCGGTGCAACTGAACACAGCTCCAATCAGCTGGAAGATGATGATCATGACGATGTTGAACCACACAGACATAAACTCACCTTGCTTTATGCAATATCACTATTCTGCTTACTACTTTAGGAGAGATGGACGAAGAGGTGGGCCGCAGAAGGCTCACAGTGTGAGCAAAACGCGAATAGCGTGGCAAGGCAGGCCGTGAGCTATATATGAAGCGTGAGTGACGAACTTCCTGAAACAAGCAATGCCAATCAAGCAAGCTCCTCGGTCAAGAGCATTTTGCCAGCCGGTGACCCAGCAGTATCGAAATATCACACGCATTCTGTGCCGTTGGACATGGACGATGTTGAAAAAGACTGGGATACGCCGATTGCTGAAGCGGGGATCGCGGCAAAAGCGAGCGTGATCATGCGCGTGGGCGCGATGGATTTGGCGTCAGGAACGGGAAGTTTCCGTGTGCGCGAGATGATGCACCGCATTGCCTACCCGCTGGGAGTGCATGTTCGCGCCGATGTGAACCTCACCGATATCGAAGCGAGCTATACCGACGGCAGAGAGCGCATTACCGACGTTATTGACTTGCCGACGACAGGCGTGAACACGGAGAGGATCTGGCTTCTCGAGCATTTTGCTGATTGGTTCAGTGTTAATCTCGGCAAAAAATCGATGTACCACAAGCGAACGGAAGTGTCCCAAGAGTTGATGGAGCACCTTGAGGTGCGTGACGCTTCGCAATTCTCTGCTGATGTGGCCAAGAAGGTCGAGCGCAAGGCCAAGAAAGGCGGTAAGCTCACGCGCGACCAGCAGCTCGACAAAGAGTACGACGACGCTTCTGCAACAGGAGAGGCGGCCAATCGGGCTGACCCAATTGCCGATCCAGAACGGGGCATGACAGTTGGCCAGGCGCATCGGCGTTTGGACATGATCGAGCATCGCAAGCCTTTGTATGGCCCAGCTTTGGCAGGCTTTGCATCGGCGTGCGCGTGCGCATCCTTCGTTTTCCTCTTGGGTGGCGGGCCGTACGATATGCTCGGCGCTTTCGTGGGAGCAGGTTTAGGCCACTGGTTGCGCCGCAGGCTTTTCGCTCACCGTTTGAACCAGTTCTTCGTCACCTTCGTCTGCGTCGCGCTGGCAGCTTTGGCTTGCACCGGCACTTTGCGTTTGCTCGCTCTTGCAGACCCGACGGCCTTGCATCATGACACGGCTTATATCGGCGCTATGCTTTTCGTCATCCCAGGCTTCCCGCTCATCACTGGTGGCCTCGATATGGCGAAAATCGACTTCCCGTCTGGCGTGCAGCGGTTGGCGTATGTGTTCTGCATAATCTTGATGGCAACGCTGGCCGGCTGGATGGTGGCGACCATCGTGCACCTGAACCCGCAAGGTTTCGAGCCGCAGAATCTTGACCCATGGGTGAAGGCTATTTTGCGCATGGTCTTTGCCTTTATTGGCGTGTGGGGCTTCTCGATGATGTTCAATTCTCCGCAGCGCATGTGCTTTGTGGCTGGTTGCATCGGCGCGATTACTGACGCCTTGCGCTTGGAGCTTACTGATTTTGGAGTTTCTGCTGAAATGGCGGCTTTCTTGGGCGCGCTCCTCGCCGGATTGCTCGCTTCTGCATGGCGTACTTCGGTTCGTCGCGGCTGGCTGCCGGTTCACATGGGTTACCCTCGCATTTGCCTGACGGTTCCGAGCATCGTAATTATGGTTCCTGGCATGTATATGTACCGCGCGATGTTCTATTTGGGCCAGTTCTCCACTTTGCAAGCTCTTGATTGGATGTTCCGCGCCTTCATGGTCATTATTTGCTTGCCGATTGGCTTGGCTATGGCTCGCGTTCTTACTGATGGCAACTGGCGTTACGACAATTAGCGCTCAAGATTATCATTGGGCTTTCTCCTGCTTGCAATGGATGTGAGTGAGCTCAGTAGCTTCACCGTGGAGGTAACTGGGGAAGTTACCTATGAACCTGGGAACTTACCTAGGAAGTAACCTTTAACCTAGGAAGTTACTAACTTCCTAGGTTCCGAGGTTCTTTCAATAAAGAATGCGATAATAGTTTCCATATAGGTGAAGGTTGCGTAGTCAAAGAAACTGAGGTGGCCGATGGAAAAGTATTCAGAGGAACTTCAGATTGCGCGCAACGATATTCACATCGTTCCTGAGGCCACTATGGCTGATTTTGAAAAAGGCGCTGTGGAAGGCGTCGGCTCGAAGTATTCGCCCCGTCGAGGCTACAGAATCGCTGGAGTTACAGGCCCTGTTGACATGCGAGTAGGGCTGGGTGAGCAACAATGAGCGGCCGGCCACTCAAAGCTTCAGGTTTGCTACAAGCTCACGCAGGAGCAACAACTGGGCGAAAAACACCTGAGATTACCACTGACGAAGAACTCGAACGTGCAGTCTCTCGCATGCGCGACGCAGGCACAGATATCGCCGAATACGAGATGAAAGAAGCGCGCGGATACCCGAGCAACGTCGTGGACTCACTCTGCGCATTCGCAAACACAACTGGCGGAGTGGTAATCTTAGGCGTTTCGGAAAAAGATTTTCAGCCCGTTGACATTGACGTCAAGAAATTGCAAGCCAGGCTGGCTAGTTCAGCGCGCAACGAGATCGAGCCTGCCATTCATATTGACATCAAAGTGCTGTATTTAGCAGGAAAGCCTGTTGTGGTAGCAAACGTGCCGCCGATCGATGCTGCGCTCAAGCCATGCTACGTGAAAAAATATGGGCTGGAACGTGGCGCTTTTATCCGTACAGGCGATGGCGACTACCGGATGAGTGCTTACGAAATTCACCGATTCCAGGAAAACGAGCAGCTGTGCTCCGGCCATGATTGCGCCATTGTTTCCCGTGCAACAATAGGAGACCTTGATGATCGCCTGGTAAAGCGTTGGGTCGGCGCAGTTGCCGGTGGAGGCACGGCAGATGGCAGTGGCGTCAGAGTTTCTGGCAGTGTTCAAGCCGTTGCTCAACGCTACGGTGTTCTCGTCGCTGATAAGAAAGGCGAGTTGCATCCCAGCCTCGCTGGTCTCCTCGTTTTTGGCAAGCAACCGCAACAATTCATGCCGCACCTCAACCTTGTACTCGTCGACCATGTTCACGCGAATACTGCTGGGTCGGTCACTTCGACGCGGCGGACTAGCCCCACCAGCTCGACTTGTCCCGTTAACCCGATGAGCGCGGCAAATCCAGCGAACCCTCCAACAATCACCTTCAACGGCTCAATCCCCGCGATCATGAAAGCTGTCATGCGAGCAGCGACGGGCGAACTGCGCTCCTCTGCCAGCACGCAGTTGCGAGCAGCAGCGGAAACATTGCATTGTTTCCCGTGGAACGCTGTGCGCGAAGCGCTGATTAATGCGTTCGTCCACCGCGACTATTCGCCAGATTCGCTCGGACTGCCAATCTTGATGGATATGTATGACGACAGGCTGGAGATTACGAGCCCTGGAGGCCTCTTTGCGCCGTTTTCTGCCACAGCTGAAGCCCGCACCAGCAAGCGTAACGCAACCCTTGCGGCGCTGGTGCAACATATTCCTTTCGGCACGCGCGAGGTGCATGGCGGCAAACTCAGCGAAAATGCAGGCTCTGGCTGGCCTATTATCGAGCAGGAAATGCTCGCAATTTCAGGCAAATCTCCTGAGATTATCAGCACGCTTCATGACTTTCGCATCATTTTGCACTTGTAACCACGTTCTTGCACCGAGCAGTGGGTTCAATCCTAAGAGGCAAGCGCGAGCTCAGTAAACCATGCCCATCGCAGAGCGGACCTGGTCGAGAGTTTCCTCAGCAATTTCGTTGGCGCGCTTATTGCCATCGTGCAGGATGTCGCGAATCGAATCCATGTCCTTGGCGAGCTCGGCGCGACGCTCACGGTGAGGAGCTAGGAACTCGTTCACCGACTTGGTGACATAAGCCTTCAAAGCGCCGGCACCAGCATCGCCAATCTCCTCAGCAATCTCCTGAGCCGAGCGGCCAGTGCACAAAGCAGCAGTGGTGAGCAGGGCAGAAACCTGAGGGCGGTTCACCGGGTCGAAAGTAATACGACGTTCGGAATCGGTCGGGGACTTCTTGATCAGCTTGGCCGTCTCCTCAGCAGTAGCGCCGAGCATAATCGAGTTGCCATAGCTCTTGCTCATCTTGCGCCCATCCAAGCCAGGGATTTCCGGAGCGTCAGAGAGCAGGGCCATCGGCTCGCGGAAAACGGCCTTCTTCTTGGCGTAACGCTTGTTGAAACGGCGAGCGATCGTGCGGGTGAGCTCGACGTGCGGCAGATTATCCTTGCCAATCGGCACGACGTTGGCCTTGCAGAAGAGGATGTCGCAGGCCTGGTGAACAGGGTAGGTGAGCAGCAAACCAGTCAGGTCGTGGCCGCTCGCCTCCATTTCGGACTTCACGGTTGGGTTGCGCAGCAGTTCGGCTTCGGTGACCAGCGAGAGGAATGGCAGCATCAGCTGGTTTTCGGCGGGAACTGCAGAATGCGTGTAGATCATAGTCTTGTTCGGGTCGATGCCCGCGGCCAAATAGTCGAGCACGAGGTTGAGAACATTGTCCTGAATGTGCTCGGTGGTGTCGCGGTCGGTGATCACCTGGTAGTCGGCGATGATGATGTTGGTTTGCACGCCCTTATTTTGCAAGCGAACGCGCTCTTTGATGGAGCCGAAGTAGTGGCCCAGGTGCAAGCGGCCGGTGGGGCGGTCGCCGGTGAGCATGCGGAATTTCGAGGGGTCTTTTTCGAGGGCTTCCTTCGTTTCGTCACTGCGCTTCTTTGCGGCGAGGAAGCTGGCGCTCATTTCGTTTCCGGCAGCGGTCAGTTCGACGTGCTGGTCGTCATGTGAAGTGTTTGCTGGCTCGTTGGTGAGCTCGTCTTCGTTGAGCATATATCCTCCGATGTCGTACAGCCTGTGTGCTCCTATTCTATGGCCAGGCCTGCGGAAAGTTGGAATTTCTTGAGATTATCAGTTCGCTTGCTCCTGCGCGCCGAAAATGCCCTGTTCTGAGCTGCACGCTGGATGGCCGCGCGGAGGAGTGGCCGCTGAAAGCGCCAGCGAGATTTATCGACGAACGCAGCCTGTGAGCCGCGAAAACTGAACGGGAAGTGAAATATTTCTGAGAACTCGAGAATTCTGTTCACTTTTTTCACACGTTTTGCGCCTTGTGGTGTATTGTCGAGACGGTGAAAAGTACGATGAATTAGCGCTGCCCGCCGTTTCGGCTGCGTGGCAGCCAACGACATGAAGGGGAACGAATGGGCCGCGGACGTCAGAAGGCGAAGCAGAGGCGCAATGCGCGAAAGCTCAAGTACCTGACGACTGATACTGACTATGATCAGCTGCAGCGTGAGCTGGCAAACCGTGAAGAGCAAGAGGAGGAAACTCCTCAGGCTGATCCTTTCGGTCAGATCGACAAAAAGTTCCAGGAAGATCGCGAGATGAGCGAGTATGCCAAGTGGGCTGAAGAGGCTGCTTTGAAGGCCAAGACTGAGCCGGATGAAGCAAAACCGCAAGCCCCGAAGCATATGCCGCTTCCTTCTGGTCTGGTCGCATCTTTGGCAAAGAAGTCAGAGAAGAGTTCAGAAAAGAAAGAGGAGAACAGCTCAGAAAGCAATTCGGAAAGCTCGCAAGCTGAGTAATGCTCTGTTTGTAGGGTTCATTCCTATTGAAGCGCTTTCCCATGCCGCATTCCCTCGGTTATGCAGTTGCTGCATCTGCCTGAGGAGTGCGGCATTTTGTTGCTGTGGTGTTCTTATTCCTTCAGTGTTCTTATTCTTTTCCTCTATTTCTTTCTGATAGAGGCGTTGTTGTACGGCTTTCGCCTTTGTGGAATGATGAACACCATGAGTATTCTTGAGCAGCAGATGAAGGCACACACATTTATTGAGCGGTGGAAAGGCCACGGAGCTGAAAAACAGGAGACACAGCTCTTTTGGGTTGACTTGTTAGAAAATGTTCTTGGCTTGTCGCACGTAACAGACCTTGCAAAGCCGGAATATCCCACTTCTATCGGTGGTTATATTGACCTGTTGTTTCCTGATTCTCGTTTCTTAGTTGAACAGAAGAGTGCTTCAATTAATCTGGATAAACCTGAGGAACGTCAGGGCACTATGGTGACGCCAGTTCAGCAGGCTTTGAGGTATGCTGATTCGCTTCCGCTGAGCATGAAGCCAGCAGTGATATGCACATGCAACTTCAACACTTTCCGCTTCTATGACTTGGAGAAAGATCCTCGTGCTACAGGGGAGCCTGCAGATGAGTTTGCGCTCGAGGACCTCGCTGAGCATTTAGGCACTTTAACGTCGATCTTTAACGAAGAACACTCTCGTATGAGAGTGGAAGAAAAACTCTCCGAGCGCGCAGGCTTGCTCGTTGCTAACCTTCATAATGCGCTTGCTGCACAATATGATGACCCTGATGAAGCCCAATCGCATCATTCTCTCGCAATTCTCACAGTGAGAATCGTGTTCTGCCTCTATGCGGAAGATGCTGGCCTCTTTGGCAGTAATGCTTTTAGCAATTATGTTGAAAATAATGATGTTCAGCATTTGCGCCGCGCGATGATTGAACTGTTCCAAGTATTGAACACTCCACAAGCGAAACGGGATAAATACCTGGAAGATGAGTTAAAGAATTTTGATTATGTCAATGGTGGTTTGTTCGCTGAAGCTATTGAAATTCCACCCTTTACCGAGGAAATTCGCGATGCCATGCTCAAAGCTGGTGAAGGGTTTAATTGGAGAGAAATTAGCCCGGTCATTTTTGGTTCTTTGATGGAAGAGACGTTGAGCCATAATCAACGCCGTCAAGGTGGAATGCATTACACGACGGTGAAGAACATTCATCGTGTTATTGACCCACTGTTCTTGGATGATTTGAAAGCTGAGCTGAAGGCAATTGAGAAGGATGAGAGCATTGGGGAGCGTGCTCGCATCACTCAATTGCAAAAATATCAAACTAAGCTTGCTTCTTTGAAGTTCCTTGACCCTGCTTGTGGTTCGGGTAATTTCTTAACGGAAACCTTCCTCCAACTGCGTGCTTTGGAGAACCAGGCATTGACTGATATGCTCCACGGGCAAGGTTATTTGGAGCTGGGTGGTAAGGATTCCTTTGTTAAGGTGAGCATTGACCAGTTCCACGGCATTGAGATTAATGATTTTGCTGTTGCTGTAGCGAAAACAGCGTTGTGGATTGCTGAACAACAGGCTTTGGATGATACGGAGATTATTGCGAGCCAAGCCTTGCCTCATCTTCCGTTGCATGATTCTGGCAACATTGTTCAGGCGAATGCGCTGCGTTATGACTGGAATGAGCTTTTGCCTGCTTCTGAATGCAACTATGTGATGGGTAAGCGCATAACGTCCTAATTGATACCATCGCTCAATGCTCATGTACGGTAAAGAAGCAAGCAACCGAAAACAATAGATAGACCGCCAACACTACACTATTCCGAACCAAAGACCAAAAGATAAGCATTTTGAGAAAATCTAAACTTTTGGATTTTCCTACAATGCCGACTACGGCGGAATCCCTCCCACTCCTTATATATTTCTTTCTGTATACATTGAATTTGTATTTAGTAAAATGCAGACAACACCACGGATCGGCTTTTGGCTGGACAATTCCAACCAAACACCGCAGCAGACAGTAGAAACCATTCTGAACGTTAGGAAGCCGGTATGATTGTTACATATAAGGGGAAGAAAAATTTCTTTTAGATACTTGTTTTCCTAAAACTGATGTGATATAATAATTCAAGTCCAGAAAAGGAGTAAAAAATATGCGGCAAGGTATTCTTAAATAAAACTATAATCAAATAGTGGGAACAAAGGATTATGATAGTCCCTTTTGTAGGGGCTTAGTTTTTTGTACCCAATTTAAGAATACTTTTGCCTTATCAATTTTGACATATCCCCAAAAACAGCACTCACAAACAGGTGTATGCTGTATATGTGTATGTCCGCAAATTATCATCCCCAGTGGTAAAAGTATTTTACTGCTGGGGATTTTTATGCCCTTCGGGGCAGTAAAGGGAGGACAATCACATGAAAATAATCAATATTGGAATTCTTGCCCATGTAGACGCTGGAAAGACGACCTTGACGGAGAGCCTGCTATATGCCAGCGGAGCCATTTCAGAACCGGGGAGCGTCGAAAAAGGGACAACGAGGACGGACACCATGTTTTTGGAGCGGCAGCGTGGGATTACCATTCAAGCGGCAGTCACTTCCTTCCAGTGGCACAGATGTAAAGTCAACATTGTGGATACGCCCGGCCACATGGATTTTTTGGCGGAGGTGTACCGCTCTTTGGCTGTTTTAGATGGGGCCATCTTGGTGATCTCCGCTAAAGATGGCGTGCAGGCCCAGACCCGTATTCTGTTCCATGCCCTGCGGAAAATGAACATTCCCACCGTTATCTTTATCAACAAGATCGACCAGGCTGGCGTTGATTTGCAGAGCGTGGTTCAGTCTGTTCGGGATAAGCTCTCCGCCGATATTATCATCAAGCAGACGGTGTCGCTGTCCCCGGAAATAGTCCTGGAGGAAAATACCGACATAGAAGCATGGGATGCGGTCATCGAAAATAACGATAAATTATTGGAAAAGTATATCGCAGGAGAACCAATCAGCCGGGAAAAACTTGTGCGGGAGGAACAGCGGCGGGTTCAAGACGCCTCCCTGTTCCCGGTCTATTATGGCAGCGCCAAAAAGGGCCTTGGCATTCAACCGTTGATGGATGCGGTGACAGGGCTGTTCCAACCGATTGGGGAACAGGGGAGCGCCGCCCTATGCGGCAGCGTTTTCAAGGTGGAGTATACAGATTGCGGCCAGCGGCGTGTCTATCTACGGCTATACAGCGGAACGCTGCGCCTGCGGGATACGGTGGCCCTGGCCGGGAGAGAAAAGCTGAAAATCACAGAGATGCGTATTCCATCCAAAGGGGAAATTGTTCGGACAGACACCGCTTATCCGGGTGAAATTGTTATCCTTCCCAGCGACAGCGTGAGGTTAAACGATGTATTAGGGGACCCAACCCGGCTCCCTCGTAAAAGGTGGCGTGAGGACCCCCTCCCCATGCTGCGGACGTCGATTGCGCCGAAAACGGCAGCGCAAAGAGAACGGCTGCTGGACGCTCTTACGCAACTTGCGGATACTGACCCGCTTTTGCGCTGCGAGGTGGATTCCATCACCCATGAGATCATTCTTTCTTTTTTGGGCCGGGTGCAGTTGGAGGTTGTTTCCGCTTTGCTGTCGGAAAAATACAAGCTTGAAACAGTGGTAAAGGAACCCACCGTCATTTATATGGAGCGGCCGCTCAAAGCAGCCAGCCACACCATCCATATCGAGGTGCCGCCCAACCCGTTTTGGGCATCCATCGGACTGTCTGTTACACCACTCCCGCTTGGCTCCGGTGTACAATACGAGAGCCGGGTTTCGCTGGGATACTTGAACCAGAGTTTTCAAAACGCTGTCAGGGATGGTATCCGTTACGGGCTGGAGCAGGGCTTGTTCGGCTGGAACGTAACGGACTGTAAGATTTGCTTTGAATACGGGCTTTATTACAGTCCGGTCAGCACGCCGGCGGACTTCCGCTCATTGGCCCCGATTGTATTGGAACAGGCATTGAAGGAATCAGGGACGCAACTGCTGGAACCTTATCTCTCCTTCACCCTCTATGCGCCCCGGGAATATCTTTCCAGGGCTTATCATGATGCACCGAAATACTGTGCCACCATCGAAACGGTCCAGGTAAAAAAGGATGAAGTTGTCTTTACTGGCGAGATTCCCGCCCGCTGTATACAGGCATACCGTACTGATCTGGCCTTTTACACCAACGGGCAGAGCGTATGCCTTACAGAACTGAAAGGGTATCAGGCCGCTGTCGGCAAGCCAGTCATCCAGCCCCGCCGTCCAAACAGCCGCCTGGACAAGGTGCGCTATATGTTTCAGAAGATAATGTAACGTCTTGCGCAATCCTCCGTTTGTGGGGAGAAATAAAAAGACAGAAGACCAGATCAGTGATATGCAAATGATTTGGGGGCCAAGATATGATGGAAATCTTGATTATGTGACCTGTTGGTTTTATAAGGCTGCACGTTACCTGAGGGATGTGCGTAATACTGAATTTGCTTTTGTCACAACTAATAGCATTTGTCAAGGTATTCAAGTTTCGTATCTTTTTCAACCATTAAAGGTATGGGGATGGAATATTCGGTTTGCGCATACAACGTTCGCGTGGGATGCACAATCAACGGATATGGCTCATGTGCATGTGGTTGTTGTCGGTTTTGTAAAGAAGAAGCAGGCCAAAAAATCGTTGTACTCTTATAAAGATTTGAGTGGGGATCCACAGATTTCTCACCCCGATAATATAAATGGTTATCTTGCGTCTGCGCAAGATGTCTTTGTAGAGAAGAGATCACAGAAGTTGGGAACACTTTCTCCCATGCTGTCCTTGGCTAACTTTGGTTCGATGCCTAGAGATGGCGGTCATCTGATCATTGATTCTCGTGACGAATATGAGGAAGCGATGGCTGATCCTATTGCAGCGAAGTATGTGCGCCCGTTCCGTGGCTCGCGTGAGCTAATTAATGGTATTGATCGCTGGTGCTTGTGGTTGCAAGATGCAACACCTGCAGATCGGACAAAATCTCCTATATTAAGAAATCGTGTTCAGCAGGTAAAAGAGATGCGAGAGCACAGTTCAGCTGCTTCCACCAGGGAAATGGCATCTACTGCGTGGCTATTTGCTCAAAGAGCTCAGCCCACTACTCGTTATGTTGCGATTCCTGGCGTGTTTAGTGCGGATCGTGAGTATGCAACATGTGATTGGTTTGATCCTGATGTGATCTCAAGTAATGCTAACTTTACTTGTGCTGATCCTGATGGTTTCGCGTTTGCGATAATCGAATCGTCGATGTTCATAACTTGGCAAAAGGCTATCGGCGGAAGGCTCAAGTCAGACTGTCGGTTCTCTAACACGGTGGTGTGGAATAATCTTCCACTTCCAGCCGTCAGTGAGGAATTGCGCGGGAAAGTGATTGCGGCGGGCAAAGTAGTGTTAGATGCTCGTGCGAACTACCCTGAGAGTTCATTAGCAGAGCTGTATAATCTCGCTGGTATGCCTGTAGACCTTCGTAAAGCTCACCAGGAGTTGGACAAGGTGGTTGACCGAGCGTTCGGTGCTGCAAAACCATGTCGAACAAATGATGAGCGTGTGAAGATTCTCTTCAACAACTATGAACAGATGACCAAGTGAATCATTGAGTGGTTACGGTTTCCTGCTTGCTGCGGTTGGAAGAAAGAATGGACGATCCATTCGATTCCAGCTGCAGCAGCTGAAAGCTCACTTTCTTTATGTGAAAAGTGCGAGCGACCGCTCACTTTATTACGAATTTGTTTTATTTTACGGTAGTTTTCTGCAAAGAAATGCACACGATGTCAATGAGTAGAAGAACCCGTAAAAATATGTGATAATCCTACTCTTGTCTCAGTTTTTCCTCCCCAGAATTTGTTGGAGGATAATACGAAAACCATAAATGCTTGTGATGTAAGGCAGAAAAATGCCTTCGATACCATTGGAAGAAGGCTTGTAATTGTTGCAAAAACTGAGAGAATGAGAATATGAGAAAGAAGAAGGAGAGCATTTCGTAGAGAGCGGAATGCTTCGGAGGAATCACCACGGGGAGTACGCAAAGAAACGTACTCCCCGCGCTCTGTATTTGAAGAAAACTCAGGGGGTGAAGTCATATCGACCTCAACCTCTCATTGAACTGTTAATCTAGCTGGTTTCTTCTTCCAATACAGAGATCACGGCAAATCGTTGCCAGCAGCGAAGTACAGATCGTACCATTCCTGCGGCTCCAAAGTGACCTCAGCACCAGCAGCCATCTGCTGAATACGAGTTGGATTCATCGAACCCAAAATCACCTGCATCTGAGCTGGATGACGCAAAATCCAAGCAGTAGCAATACCATTCTTCGTGGAATCGTACTTCTTGGCGAGCTCTTCTAGCTTAGCGTTAAGCTCAGGGAACTTCGGATTATCAACGAACACACCCTCAAAGAAGCCATACTGGAACGGGCTCCACGCCTGAATCGTCATCTTCTTCAAGCGCGAGTAGGCAATAATGCCACCATCATGGTCAACGCTTGACGCATCCGACATGTTCACGTGGAACTCCTGCTCCACCATGCCAGTGTGGCCCAAGCCAAACTGAAGTTGATTGACCTCAAGCTTTTGGTCCACAGCACTTTGCAACAACTCCGTTTGCCGTGGGTTGACGTTACTCACGCCAAAATGACGGACCTTACCCGAATTTTGCAACTCATTGAAAGCTTCAGCAACTTGATCGAGCTCAACCAACGTGTCAGGACGGTGCAACAGAGCAAAATCAACGTAATCAACGCCGAGATTATTCAGCTCAAAATCGAGAGCTTCCAGCAGATGCTTCTTCGAAAAGTCGTAACGCTTGCCAGCAACAATGCCGAACTTCGTCTGCACAATCACCTTGTCGCGAGCAATACCAGCATCCTTCAAAGCGTGGCCCAACACTTGGCTGGACTTGCCAGCCCCATAAACATCAGCAGTATCAAAGAAGTTAATGCCGCAATCCATTGCCGTGGTGATAATCTTAACGGCTTCTTCTGGCGACTTTTCGCTGATGCGCATCACGCCAAGGGCGACGCGAGAGGCTTCCACGCCACTGGTACCTAGTTGTGCATATTTCATCGTGACCTCATTGGCAGGAAACGAATAGAGACGATTACAGAATATCGAGGAGTACCGAGGCAAAGACCCTACTTTGTTCATAGCTTAAGCAAAGTCGAGGTGGGGAGTGAGGAAGATGATCAGCGGGCAGGAGTGTTTTGTTGCGCACACTTTTCTGTTTCACGTGAAACAAGATACTTTTCACGTGAAACGTAGCGATAGAACTTCTCAGTGTTTCTCAGGGTTCTCGTTTGCGAGAGTGAAACCACGGAATTCGAAACCAGGACTCACCACGCAAGAGACAAGCGCATCCGCAGTGGTGGGCAGCGTACGCTGCCATACACCAGCAGGCACAAGGTAATGACCAGTGACGGTGGTGGCGTTCTGAGAATCTGGAGTAATGCCAGAGCCTAGAGTGACCTCAGAAAGTGAGTTCAGGTCAGGCTGATCACCGTTGCCAGCAAGCTGAAGCGTGACGGGAGCAGGGCCGTGCCACAGCCAGATTTCGTCAGCGTCGACTTGATGCCATGCGGAAAAATCGCCCTTCGGCAGCAAAAAGTAGATGAGTGAAGCCAGCGGACGTTCGCTGCCAGCGACAGAAGTAGGGCTCTGCCAATCGCGATGATACCAGCCACCTTCGGGGTGTGCTTCGAGCTGGAGCGTATTGACAAGGTGCTGAGCGTACGGACTCATTGTTTCATATGAAACACTCATGGGATTCCTTTCCTTCAGTGCAATTGCGTGTTCAGTGGCCGGCTTGAGGCCAGCGCTGCGAGTCAGTGAGCAGCGGGAGCAGGTTCTTCAGCAGCGTCAAAAGCATTGCGATTATAAGCCAAACGGCCATTGATCACCGTCGCTCGGTTCGTGCCAGCACCCTGGCGAACCAACACTTCCAACGTATGCTCCACATCAGCAGGCGAGTGAGTTTCCACAGGAATATCAAAGAAAGCAAGGTCAGCAGGAGCGCCCGCGTTAATTTGACCCAAGCGGCCCGGGCCAACATGCAAGCCCATCACAGCGGCACCACCCAACGTCATCATACGAATCAGGCGATGAGCAAGATCAGGGCGATCATAACCCTGCTCGCGAGCCAAATCCCATAGCATGGACACATCATCCAACACATCAAGGCTAGGCGAGCTCGACAGAGAATCAGTTCCCACCGACAGCAGGTTTCCCTCCTCCAAGTACTCGCGCAAAGGAGCATCCTTCTGCGTCACAGTGATGCGGTTAGAACGTGGGCACAAAGCAACACCCACACCGCGCTGACGAAGAATACGCCGATCTTCCGCATTCGCCCACACGCCATGAGCAATATGAACATCAGGGCCCAAAGAGCCCAGCTGGTCGAGGAACTGAATGGCAGAAGCGTCCATTCCCGCATTCTTTAATGCCTTATAGCTCTCCCAATCACGATTGTTCCACGTGGCAGCAGAATATGTTGTCAACGTCGTACCATCGCCACCAGCTTCCAGAGGAGTTTCAGCCAAATGAATGTGCAAGCGCATATTCAACTGGCGAGCAATATCGGGCAATTCAACGAAAGGCTCAGAAGCAAGCGTATACGGAGCATGAGGAGAAATTCCAATGCTCGGAATTCTTTGCTGACGCATGGCACCAATCTGCTCCATCAGAGCAGGCACTCCAGCAGTCTGCCAATCTTGATTATCCCAATTCATCACTTCCCAGTAAGCAATGCCATGCAAGCCTTGCGAAGCGAGAGCTCCCACAGCCTCCGGGTCAGTGACGATATCAGCAGCGGCAGTCACACCGTTTTCCACCAACTGGCGAGCGCCATCGAAAGCAGAATCACGCCAAATAGAGCCAGGCTGGTGTTGCAACTGCTCATAAACGACGTTGAAACCGTCCGCCCAGCCGCGGAAATTTGCGTAATGGCCTTCGCCCACCTCACGCATATTCGTGTACTGCAAATGAGTATGCGCATTCACTAAACCAGGGGTTATCACGCCCTTCCAGCGCCGCTCCTCAACCTGAGCAGAGCTACTCAACTGCTCGCGCAACACTTTGAGCACCCACTCACGCGTACCCACATGGATCACCCGCGAGCCGCTCACCGCAATAGCGCCATCAATGAGCAGCGGGCCCGTCACCGGAATGACCAAAGGTGCAGAATAGAGCGTCACGTGCGTCAGCTTCTCCGCATTCGTCGCCTGCTCGAGAGGGTTGAGCGCGCCGGAGGAATCGTGGTTCAGCGCATTTGTCGAAGAGTCCAAGTCATCGTCGAGGCCAGATTGCGTCGCGCTGGAGGAAGAGTTGAGCGCAATGTTACGAGTGTTTTCCATTAACTTTGAGCCTCCGCAAAACGAGTCATCGTCCAGTTATAGCCGTTATCCGCCACGGCCGAGCTCACCGAAAAACCGCGAGCGGCCAGCGCCAAACGCGCGATTCGCTGGTCAGCATCAGCTCCCAAACGGTGCAAGCCGGGGGTAAAGCTGCTGGTGAGCAAAGCATGAACTGCACTGATCTGAACGGCAAAGCTCAAGTCCATAATCTCAATCGGATTGCCGCCGCCGGCGGTGTAATTCACGCCATCCCCACCCGAGATCAAACGAAGAGTATGCGTAGTGGAAATCTTGAGCTGCTCGACAGGCCGATGCGTGAGGGTAAAGCCGAGGTCATCCAACGCAATTTCGTTAGCGATGCCGCCAATAACCGTCACAATAGCGTTATTTTTCATCGATTGGAGGTGCTCAACCGTCACGGTATGACGCACGCCGGTAGCTGAAACCAGCATGTCAGTAGTAGGCAAAACGCTTGAGATTTCCACCGCGGCAAACCCATCGAACGCAGCTTTCAACGCCGCCACAGGGTCAACATCGCATACGCTCACGTGAGCGCCCAAAGCTCGAGCGCGCATAGCAAAACCGCGGCCAACCGGGCCGTAACCGACAACCGTGACGTTCTGGCCAGCAAAACAATCCGAGCCGAGCAGCGTTTGCAAAGTAGTGACGCATGTTTCGCCAGTGCCGTGGGAATTGTCAAAACCTGTTTTCAGCTGAGAATCGTTGACAGCGATAACAGGGAAGGTGAGAGCGTGAGCATCCTGCATAGCCTGGAATGCGCGCACACCACTTGTCGTTTCCTCTGCCACCCCGCGCAAGTTGGCGATGAGCTCCGGGCGTTCGAGGGCAGCGAGACGGGCAAAACTAGCGCCATCGTCAATGATCACATCAGGGTGGAGTTCGTCGAGAAGGCGAAGGGCTGCTTCATGAGCTTCTTCATTCGTCCACTGAGAATCAGCTTCCACAATGATGCCTTCTGCTTTCAACTGGTCAGCTACGCGCTGGTCAGTTGAGGAAGGCCCGCAGTACACGCCGACTTGAGCGCCAGCCTTTTTCAGCAAGCGCAGAAGAACAGCAGTTTTCGGTTCCAAAATAAGGCATGCGGCAATACGGACACCGTGTAAGTTAAGCCCTTGTGCTTGCAACTGCTCGAGTAAGCCTGCACTGACGGGCATGTGCGCTTGCGCGTAATCCATGGCGTCTTTGCCGGAAAGCGCGCGCACGTCGTAGTCAGGGTGCACCAGATCAGAAGTGAGGTTGTGTGCTTGCGAAACCTGGTGCGAAGCGTGGTCGGAAAGAATGATGCCCCAATTGTGTGCAGCAAGGCGAGACTCTTCGGTAGTGAAAATCTGGGAAGGAAGAACGTTACCAGCCAAAGAGCGATTAGTATGCGAGCTCACGTATTGCGCCCAGGAAGCAAAAGAAGGGAAATCGGCAACGGAAGTGTTGCCAGTGGCGGAAGTGTTGCCAGCGGCGTTATCGAAAGCGGAAGAAACAGGAGAAACCATAGGAATCAAGCCAGGAGAAAAGGTTGGTATGACAAAAGGGATAGTTGGTTGAGTATGCTTCAGGCTCTTGAGCGTTCCGAGTAATCGTCGCGCATCAAGAGCCTTCAGCTCATTCAGTTTTTCAGCTGCGCTAACTCTCACCGAACAGCGCTCGTCTGCATGGCAGCAGTTGAGCGGCCAGCAGCATTACGGCACAGTTCACCGAGCAGCATCACGCCACAGTTCACTTCAAGGTTGGAACATCGGTGGTGTAAGCGGCGAGCCACTTGTCCTGCAGCTTCTTGATGGTGCCATCCTTGATGAGCTCGTTCATAGCCTTGGTGACGGCTGGGGTGAGAGAAGAGCCCTTAGGAAGCACGATGCCGGTGCCGTTTGGATCGTCACTGCCTGGGATCTGGCCGAGAACCTTGCCGTTCTTCACCTGGCCGCTCTCCACGATGTAGGAAGCAGCGGGAACGTCAATGACGAGAGCGTCGATCTGGTTGGAGTCAACAGCCTGAGCGAGCACTGCGTTGTCGTTGAAGGTCTTGATGTCGCTCTTGATGAGCTTCTTGGCGAAGTCATAGGAAGTGGAGCCAACCATAGCGCCGATCGTTGCCTTCCTGAGCTCAGCAAGAGTGGTGGCGTTAGCGAACTTGGAGTCCTTACGAACGACAACAGCTTGTGCAGAGTTGTAATAGCTTGGGGAGAAGTCCACAGCCTTCTTGCGCTCTGGGGTGATGGAGAACTGCTGGATGTTCATATCCCAGTCCTTAGCGCCAGGAGCAATAGCGGAGTCGAAGGTGGTGCGAACCCACTTGACGTCGCTCTTCTTAAAGCCCATCTTTTCTGCAACCTTGTAGGCGATGGCAGCCTCGAAGCCCTTGCCCGATTCTGGCTTGTCATCAATAACCCATGGGGTGTAGGCAGGGTTGCCGGTGGCGATGGTGAGCTTGCCGGCAGTCACGGTCTGTAACTTGCTACTTGACTCGGTGGAGCTCGCCTTCTTTTCAGCTGGTGCGGAAGAGCCGCAGGCTGCAGTGAAAGCAAGTGCTGCAACGGAAAGGGTTGCGCCGAGGGTGCGAAGGATGCGAGAGCTATTCATGGTGTCTCCTTTGAAGGAATACCTCACGAATGAGGAATACCTTGGTTGTGCGAGATTGGCAGAAATGTTCTGCTCGTCTCAAAAAATAAATAGTGTGCGATAAAAAGATTGATTTTTGTGCGACAGTTGCTGAGAGCTACTTCGCGCGCTCCTGGGCCGGTGACTGACTCGGTGAGCTACTCTCAGTAAGTCATTCTCAGTAAAAGCGGCCCTCAGTAAGCAGCTCAGCGCGTCACTTCTTGAGCATGGGAACGCCGGTCGTGTACTTTGAAAGCCACTTATCTTGCAGCTTCTTGACCGTTCCATCCTTCAGCAGCTCGTTCATAGCTTTGGTCAAAGGTGCGGTGACAGCAGAGCCCTTTGGCAGCACGATTGCCATGCCTTCAGGGTCTTCAGTGCCAGGAATAGCACCTAAAACCTTGCCGTTCTTCACTTGGCCAGAGTTGACGATGTTGGAAGCGATCGGAACAGCGACGACCATGGCATCAACTTGATTGGAGTCGACAGCCTGCGCGAGAGCAGCGTTGTCGTTGTACGTTTTAATGTCCTTTTTCAAGGTCTTAACGGCCAGAGTATAGGAAATAGTTCCCACCATGGCGCTGATCTGAGCATCCTTCAAGTCAGAGATGCTGGTGGCGTTGGCGTACTTGGAATCCTTGCGAACGACGATTGCCTGGTATGGGCGGTAGTAGACGGGGGAGAAGTCAACGGCCTTCTTGCGTTCTGGGGTGATGGAAAACTGTTGGATGTTCATATCCCAGTCTTTTGCGCCTGGAGCGATGGCGGAGTCGAAGGTGGTGCGAACCCACTTGACGTCGCTCTTCTTATATCCCATCTTTGCGGCGAGCTTGTAAGAAAGCTCTGCTTCAAAGCCTTCCCCAGATTCTGGCTTGTCGTTCATCACCCATGGTGTATAGGCAGGAAGGCCAGTGGCGATGGTGAGCTTGCCAGGGGTTACAGTCGCGACGTTTTCTGCTGCTGCAGCTTTCTTTTCAGCTGGGGCTGAACCGCAGGCTGCAGTGAGGCTCAGAGTTGCAATAGCAACGCTTGCAGCTACTGCGCGGAATACCCGAGAACGGATCATGAAATTTTCTCCTTAAAAGATCCGCGGATGTTGTTGCTGATAGCCCGCCTTCTTAAGGATTTCACGGACTTCAGGCTTCTGAGTTTACGGGGCAGTTTGCCCGAATTTGCGCTGTTTTTCAGCTTCAAGCCGTTGTTAATCTTGCTGTAAAAAACTTGTTTTTACAATGGTCTTTATCTATGCAGCGTCGCCCAATTTTCCACTTTTATCGCTCATGATTGTCACCGCGCATTCTCTTTTGCGCATATTTGTGTGGATCTGCGCACAATCTGGAAAATATAGGCGCATTTTCTCACGATTTCGATGTTTTATCTGTGAATTTGTCGTGGGTAGCACGTCAGTTTTTCGCTGGATGGCAGGTGAGTGCTGGCGTGGTTTGCTTTGCTGATGGCTGAAGGAGGTGTGTAACAAAGCGTTAACTAAATTAGCTTGCAAACACAGGTTGTGAAGGTTGAAAAAAACCTTCTGTAACATTGCATTAACGTAATTTCGAGACCATAAAAAAGCACACGTGCCAGTGTTTCTCGCTGTCATTCACGCTGTGCACGACACCATTACTACGCGGCAAAGGACCGACATGGTACAAACATCGTCAACACCATCCCTCAACCTTCCTCTTCCTTCTTCGGTGACGCGCGTTGTCATTCTCTGCGCTTTACCGCGCGAGGCTGCTCTTATTCGCGAGCACCTGGAAGATCGTCACGATGATGAGCGTTACGCCGTCTCCTACAGCACCGGCTTCTTTGCTGGCAAGGCTGTGACTGTTGGCGTTGCGGGCATGGGAACCGTTGCAGCTGCTGCAGCTGCACAGTTCTTGATCACGCAATTTCAGCCCGATGTTTTCTTCTTCTCTGGCATCGCTGGTGGCTTGAATGCTCTGCTCGACGTGGGTGACATCGTCGTTGGCAAGGAGCTCAAGTACTTGGAAACGAACACTGCCATCATTGCTGAGTGCGACCCCTTCCTTGAGGTTTTCCCGTCTCACCCTGTTTTGGTCGCCTTGGCACAGAAGGCTTTGCGCGGCTTGGGCTATGCTGAAGTTCCTGCAAACTCCGAGATTTACAGCGTTGCTCCAGCCGAGCGTGAAGAATACCTTGCTTCTCAGAAGGCTCGTGTTGACCATGAGGTTGCAGCTGCTGGTTCGCATACGCTTCCAGATTCTCAGGCTGTGCGCATCTGGAAAGCAGAAAACAGCAGTTACCGTGGCCATCATTTCACCACGGGCGTGATCAACACCAGCGACGAATTCAACACTGACCCTGCTGTTCTCGAGGCATCCCGAGCAAACGAGCATGGTGATTGCGAGGAGATGGAAGGTGTTGCAGCCGCTCATGTTGCTCACCGTTGCCGTGTTCCGTTCTTGGCTTTGCGCTCTCTTTCCAACCAGTGCGGTGAAGCATATGACGAATTAGGAAGTGCAGAAGAACGCATGAGTGCAACCGCTCGCGATGTTGCAGCGGTTGCTCTGCGCGTGGTTGAAACTCTCGACTAAATAGTGGCTGCGCGCAGCGCTGGACATACACATGTGGGGAAGCACGCTTTCGTGCTTCCCCACATGTGTATCACGGCAGTGGCAATCTCAAGCGATGAGAGGCGAACTCACCACGAAGCCACCACCTCGCAAACGGCAAGCTGCTCACCAGCCAAGCTGAAAACCTCAGCAACGGCAGAAAAATCAGCCGCGGAAGTGAGAGAAGAACTCGCGAGTTTGCGGATCCTGAGAGTTATCCATCACCTCTTCAGGAGTACCATTCTCAGCAATGACGCCCTTGCGCAACAAAACCACGCGATCGGCAGCATCGTGAGCAAAACTCATCTCATGCGTAGCCATCAAAATGGTCGTACCCTGCTCCTTGAGCTCACGAACCATGTCGAGAACCTCACCGACGAGCATCGGGTCCAAAGCAGACGTAATCTCATCGAGAAGCAAAAGCTCAGGGTTCGTCATCAAAGCACGGCAAATAGCAACGCGCTGCTGCTGACCACCAGAAAGCTGATCAGGGAAAGCCTTCGCACGAGCACCCATACCAATGCGCTCCAACAATTCCATCGCGCGCTCATTCGCACGGTTCTTATCCCAATGGTGAACCTTACGAGCAGCGAGAGTGACATTGTTGAGCACGTTCATGTGTGGGAACAGGTTGAACTGCTGGAACACCACGCCAATGCGAGCGCGGATGTCATCCTGCTTGATGGCTGGATCAGTGATGTCCGTGTCACCCAACCAAATCTGGCCATCGTTAACCTGTTCAAGCAAGTTAACGCAGCGCATCAAAGTGGACTTACCAGAGCCAGACGGGCCGAGGAGGGCGACCACTTCATGCTGGTGGATGTCGAAAGAAATGCCCTTCAACACTTCCAGGTCGCCGTACGACTTGCGAATATTGTCAATGCGCAGCACCACCGGGTTCTTTTCGGCTGGAATGCTGGTTGGGTTTTCCTCGACGTGAGCCACGCTGGCCTGCTTGCTAGTGAGGAGAGCTGAAGCCATTGATAATCCTTTGCGAATAAGTATTTCTTCAGATTGCCAGGAATGCTGAACCGTCGCTCAGACAGTACCGCCAGAGAGCTCGCGCTTGCGCAGACGCTCGGAGTACCAATCGGAGAAGATGATGAACGGAACACTCATCAAAATGAACATCAAGCTCGCCACGACGTATGGGGTGAAGTTGTAGGAGCTTGCCACAGAGATTTGTGCAGCACGAACAGCGTCAACAGCGCCGAGAACAGAGATCAGGCCGACGTCCTTTTGCATGGAGATGAAATCATTCATCAAAGCAGGAGTCACCTTGCGAATTGCCTGTGGAATGACGACAAGCCATGTGGTCTGGGAAGCAGACAAGCCAATAGAGCGAGCAGAAGCGCGCTGAGAAGGATGAACATCGTTCACACCGGCACGCAAAACCTCAGAAACATAGGCTGCATAGTCGATCACGACGGCGATTGTACCGAGAAGAGCAGGGTCGATGCGGTGAGTTGGGTCGAGGCCTGGAATGCCGAAACCAATGAGGTAGAGCAGAACGATCATAGGAATACCGCGCATCAGCGTGGTGTACGCAGAAGCCAGCACGCGCAGCGGGAAGAGCACGGGGGACTTGCTGGTGCGCAGAAGTGCCAGGCCGGTGGCGAGCACTGCGACGCCGACAACAGCAAAACCGAGAATGCGCAAGTTGAGCAGCAAGCCCTGGCCGATTGCTGGCAGCGACTTCATGAAGTACTCAGGGGAGAAGAAAGTTTCCTTGACTCGTGGCCAACCGGGGGAGTTGTGCAGAGCAACGACGACGACAGCAACGAGGATAACCGTGCTGATCAAGCTTGTTGCAATGGACTTATTGCGCTGCTTTCTGCGGTATGCCTGACGTTCGAGCTCAACCTGGCTGACCGCGTGCTTGTTCACAGTATGCTCTTTTAGCCTCTGAGCGTCGGTTGGAGTTGATGCTGCGTGAGCAGTGGCTTCCATCTTTTCAGTCTCGGGGGAGAGCGCATGGTGATGCTTGTTCAACTCAGCCAGCTCTTCGTGCAACTCGTTGTGCAGCTCATTGAGAGTGTTGACATGCTCAGAATGTCGCAATTGGTTGACCTGACGGGATTGCTGCGGCAATTCAATCGTTCGAGTCATTATTTTTACCCTTGTCACTTCGCCTTAGTGGGCAGAATAGACGTCTGCCTCGTGGATTGTCCGTGAGAGGGATGGATAAGCGGACCTCGTGCAGAGTGGAACGCTTCCTCTCGTCCGATGCCCTGTGTGCAGGTGCATCGTCGTTCAGACTCAACCATTGTGTGGGGGCAAGGAGACGCAAAAGAGGGGTATTGTGTGATGATATTGTGATGGAAAGTGTGAGAAGCCTATCGTTGCAATGCTTTAAAGAGTTACATGCGAGTAATGAGCCGTTAACATAACCGTTAACTTGCGCCTGAGGATGAGTGCAGGCTCGTTACTTGAAGGCCTTTCTTGAGATTGTCACGCTGCGATTATTCTCCTCCGAGTAATCTTTCACGTGAAACAATTTTCTGATAAACGAAAAAATGTTTCACGTGATGGGCGTAGACGGGCAACAAAAAACCCTCATCCCAGGGCTGGAAGAATGCAGAGGGATGAGGGTCAGCTGCGATGACAATCTGGAGAAATTCTAGCCCTTCGAGCCATTGCGGTAGAAACGAGCCAGCGTCTCGTCGCGCAACTCATAGAACCAGCCGCCATCAATAGAATCGCGAATTTCATCGAGCAAACGCACGAAGAAGCGCTCATTGTGAATGGTGGCCAGAGTCGAGCCCGTCATTTCCTTGCACTTGAGCACGTGGTGAACATAAGCGCGAGAGTAATGCTGGCAGGTATAGCAATCGCATCCCACCTCCAGCGGGCGGAAATCGTCAGTGAAGCGAGCTCGCAACACGTTATAGCGGCCATCATGCGTGTAAATAGCGCCGTTACGGCCCACGCGAGCAGGAGCGACACAGTCGAAAGTGTCACCGCCATTCTCCACTGCAGCAAAAATGTCGTCGACAGCGGCGATGCCCAACACATGACGAGGTTTATTTTCCGGAAGCTCATCGCAGATCCACGCGCAGATCTCACCCATAATGCGCTTTTCGAAAGCGCCACCCAAGCCGAAACCATCAAAGTCGAGGCTGGCAATCTGAGAAGCTGCACGGCGGCGAAGGTCCTCATAGTTTGCACCTTGCACAACACCAAACAAGGCCTGATACGGCTTATCGCTGCGCTCCTGCGTGAGCTTGTGGTGCTCGGCAACGCAGCGTTTTGCCCACCGGAAAGTGCGCTCGACAGAAGCTTCCTGGTAACGGCGAGTGTTCATCAGCGTGGTGAGCTCATCGAAAGCAAACATGATGTCCGCACCGAGCTGATGTTGGATTTGCATCGAGATTTCAGCAGAGAAACGCTCTTTCTTGCCCGAAAGAGGAGAGTGGAAAGTGACGCCATCTTCATCGACAAAAGCATGACGAGTTTTGCCTTCAGCAATGACATCATCATTTTTCAGTCCAGTGACATCCATGGCGAGAGTCTTCTTGAAGCCTGCACCTAAGGAGAGCACTTGGAAACCGCCAGAATCGGTGAAAGTAGGGCCATCCCAATTTTCAAAAGCAGCGAGACCACCAGCTTTGTCAATCAGTTCTGGGCCTGGACGCTCGTTGAGGTGGAATGCATTAGAAAGCATGCATTGCGCGCCCAACCCGCGAATCTGCTCCGGAAGAACACCCTTCATCGTGGCTTGCGTTGCCACTGGCACGAAAGCAGGAGTGTGAATATCGCCGTGAGGAGTGTGGATAACACCAGTTCTGCCGTGGCGACGCCCACCCTGGCCTAAACCTTGCTTGCCATTGTTATCCATGCCGTTGGGAAGCTCAGTTTTCAGCTCAAAACCAAAGGCGTCACGTCCTTGGGCGATGGCGTGAGCGAGGGATTCAGCTTGCTCTTCGCGAGTTCTGATGGCGTGCCAACCGCTGTGAGCGAGAGCTGCTGAGCGAGCGTCTGATTCGCTGATCTTTTCTGCGAGGGCTGGTGGCGTGACCCAAGCGCCTTCATCGTCAGGATCAACGTGCTGAATCTCCTTCTTTCTCTTGCCATAATGCGGCTGGAAAGCGGGGTCAGCAGGGTTGGAAGTAGAGGCTGCTGGATAGGTGGCAGCTGGGGCGCTCGTGGCCTGATCGCTGGCCGCCGCCGAAGCGGCAGCTGGATCGCTGGCCGAGGCATCAGCAGTGAAAATCTCATCGTGTTCGCTCATAAAGCCCAACTGTAGCGAAATTGCAATACCTACACGCTCACGGGGGAGAAAGTGTCCTCAATGGCTGAGTGACAAAGCCTCTTGATATCCCAAGCCCCTATTTATAAACTAATAAATAAGAAGGCTGACTGAATGATGTGCGGATTCATTTTCGTATATCCGCAGGCAGCTAAGGCTGTTAACTCGCACAACGGTGTGAAGGAGTTCTTATGACGTTTACTTTTCCTCAAGGCTTCACATGGGGAGTAGCTACTGCTTCCTATCAGGTAGAAGGTGCTGCACAGGAAGGCGGCCGCACGCCTTCCATTTGGGATACGTATTGCGCAGTGCCTGGCAACATTTCTGACGGTTCTTCTGGTGAGGTTGCCTGCGATCAGTACCACCTTTACAAGCAAGATGTGGCTTTGATGAAGAAGTTGGGTGTGCAGGCCTATCGCTTCTCCGTTTCCTGGTCGCGCGTTTTCCCTAGCCTTGATGGGCCTGTCAATGAGGAAGGCATTAACTACTATCGTTCGCTCATCTCTGAGCTGAGGAAAGCAGGAATTAAGCCTGTTGTCACGCTCTACCATTGGGATCTGCCACAGTACTTGCAAGATATCGGCGGCTGGGCAAACCGCGAGGTGGCTTACCGTTTCGCCGATTATGCGCGTGAACTCGCCCGTCAATTCGGTTCGAGTGTGGATACATGGACCACTTTGAACGAACCGTGGTGTGCTGCATATTTGGGCTATGGTTCTGGCATTCATGCGCCGGGCATTGCTAACTATGCTCAGGCTTTGGCAGCAGTTCACCATTTGAACCTGGCTCACGGCCTGGCAATCAAGGCTATTCGAGAAGAGTTGGGTGAGCAGGCGAAGTGCTCGGTTACCTTAAACCTTCAGATTCGCAATGCTGCTTCTCATAGCGCTGACGATAGGCTTGCTGAGCATATGCAAAACTTGTTGGATAACGAAGTGTTCCTCGGGCCGATGCTCGAAGGCGCCTATGATCCCGAAATTTTCGAGTTGACTCGCGACTGGACGGATTGGAGCTTTGTTAAGCCTGGCGATGTGGAGATTATCCATCAGCCAATCAACTCTTTGGGCGTCAATTACTACTCTGCTTCCACGGTGTACCTCAAGCGTGTACCGATTGCTGAGAAGATGGCTTACCGTCGTCATTTGGCTGAACTTGCCGCCAAGGCAACGAAGCCTGCTGAGGGTGAAGATGCTGCTGGCCTGGCAGCTTTGTCCGCTTCTGGTTCGCTGGCTAACGCTGGTGGCGTTCCTGTTCCTCAAGGTGCAGCTGATCGCGTTCAGCAGCCGCCTGTCCCTGGCTTGGAAGATGTCGCTTACCTCCCTGGCGAAGGCGAGTTGACGGATACTGGCTGGAGCCAGAACCCTGAGGAACTGACGAAGCTGCTCTTTGATTTGCATCGTCGTTTCCCCTCTCTTCCTCTCATGATTACCGAGAACGGTTCTGCTTGGAAGGATGAGGTGAGCGTTGAGCCTGATGGCACCAAGATTGTTCATGATCCAAAGCGTGTGGTGTACTTAAACGATCACGTTAAGGCGATGGCTGATGCCATTGAAGCCGGCGTTCCGGTGATTGGCTACTATGCGTGGAGCTTGCTCGATAATTTCGAATGGGGTTCTGGTTATTCCAAGCGTTTTGGCATTATTCGCGTCGATTATGACACGCAGGAGCGCATCTGGAAGGATTCTGCCACTCGTTACAGCGAGATCGCGCACTCCAACCAGATTTAACCGCCAGAATGTGGCGTTGGGCACCTTGCGCTGGTTGCCTCACGCCAGCCTCTGTTGCTGGGCAGTTAATTTCAGTGCGAGAGTGTCAGGATGCGTGAAAATGCCAGTATTGGTGAGCTTACCTTGGTGTAGGCTTGCTGGTACTGGCTTTTTGCTCACGATTATCAGTGCTGATAATCTCAAACCACTACTATTTCTGAAGCGGTTAAGGTATTCTCTTATTTAGAAAACGAATTCTCAACGATGAGATAGGAGATAAGCTGATGCTTCCAACAACTTTTTCATCTCTGCCCTCAACATGGCACGTACGCGCCCTCAACCCTGAAGTCATCCCCGACTCACACCTTCAAGACGTGCTGAGCACAGGAATCGAAGCTCACGTTCCCGGCGAAGCAGTCGTCGCTCTGCTCGACGCAGGCTTGATCGACGACCCTTACGATGGCAGCAACGAAGCGACTTTGCAATGGGTCGGTGACGTCGACTGGGAGTACTCCACCACCTTCACCCCCACTGCCGAACAGCTGTCCCGCACTCGCCAAGACCTCGTCTGCTACGGAATCGACACCGTCGCTGACATTCGCATCAACTCTCGCGTCGTCGGCCACACGGACAACTACTACCTCACCTATCGCTTTGACGTGAGGCCTTACCTTCACGCAGGAGAAAACGAGATTACCATTTCTCTGACATCACCTGTGCGCTATTCCAACGCCCGTGAGCAAAAAATCGGCTTCCTGCCCCACACCGAACATCATGCTTTCAACCAGATTCGCAAGCCAAGCTCCCAATTTGGCTGGGACTGGGGAATTGACATTGCCAACAGCGGAATCTGGCAGCCAATCGGCCTCGACTGCTGGGATGGCGAGCGCATCGACTCCGTCCGCCCACTGGTGAGCTTGGAAGAAAACGGAGACGCTCGCGTCGAAGTGATCACTCGCATCGAACGTGAAGGCGTCAACCATGCCATCACCACGAATAACTACTTGGAAGGCAGAAGCGACGTCCCTGTTCACGTCAGCCTGACCGGCCCAGACGGAAGTCTGGTGTGCGAAGAAGAAGGAGTTGTTGAAACTCGACGCAACGAAGCTCACATCGTGTTGCACGTGAAAAACCCACAACTGTGGTGGCCATTGGGCTACGGCGAGCAGCCACTTTATCATTTAAGCGTTCACGCACAGCATGCTTACGCCGAACACAACATCGGCTTGCGCTCCGTGGCAATCAACACCTCTGTTGACGATGCAGGCCGCGCCTTCCAAATCATCATCAACAACATGCCAATCCACGCTCACGGCTACAACTGGATTCCTGGCGACGCCTTGCTGACCCGCTTTAGCAAGGAACGCTACGAAGCAGCCTTCCGCGACCTCGTGGAAAGCAACTCCAACATGATCCGCGTCTGGGGTGGCGGCATCTATGAAACAGACACCTTCTACGAGCTTGCAGACCGCTACGGCATCATGGTCTGGCAAGATTTCATGCTCGCCTGCGGCGCCTACCCCGAAGACCCAGAAACCGTGGCCAGCATCACCCAAGAAGCCGAGCAGCAGATTATCCGCTTAAGCTCTCACCCCAGCCTCGTGGTGTGGAATGGATCCAACGAAAACTATGTGGCTCATGCTGACTGGGGTTACCAGCCCATGCTGCGTGACGACGATTTGCTGCGCAATTCTCGCGGTTACAGCGAGAAGGGCTGGGGAGATCTCTACTATTCGCAGATCTTCCCCAAGCTTTTGCGCGAGCTTGACCCCACTCACGTGTACCTGCCGAGCTCTCCGATGAGCTTTACCGATCAAGTCGCTGCCAACAGTGACCGCGATGGCACAGTCCACATTTGGGATGTGTGGAATCACCGTGATTACAAGGATTATCGAGATTATCACCCTCGTTTTGCTGACGAATTCGGCTACCAGGCACCTCCTGCATGGTCTACCTTGGTGGGAAGCGTTCACGACGAACCTCTGAGCTTGGAGGGCAAGCAAATGCTCACCCATCAGAAAGCCAATATGGGTCAGATCAAGCTCGCCCGTGGCATGCGCTCTCACTTAACTCCCGGCCATATTGGTGATATGACGATCAACTCTGATGGCTCACGCTCCTGGCTACTTCCTACCGATGAATGGGCTGACCCTCAAGATTGGCACTGGGCAACTCAACTTCAGCAAGCCCACGCCATTGAGTTCGGTGTAGCCTACATGCGCTCTTTGGAACCGATCAACGCTGGTGCTTTGATCTGGCAGCTCAATGACGACTGGCCAGTCGTCTCCTGGGCAGCTGTTGACTTTGACGGCCACCGCAAGCCTTTGTGGTATGCCTCCCAGCGTGTATTTGCCCCACGCTTTGCCACCATTCAGGAAGAAGTATCAGACAAGCAACGCGAGAAACTCTCCTTTGAAGGTGAAGGTACATTCACCTCTGACCAGCTCTCACTCATCGCTGTGAATGACACACGGGAAACATGGTCAGGAGAATGGACTGTTTCACGGCAAACACTCGCGGGCGAGGTACGAGCCAGCGAGCATATCACAGCAACGATTGAAGCCGGCAAGCAAATGCGCATCATTCTGCCTGATAATCTTGCGCAATTCGATGAGCCTACCAACGAGATTATCGTGGCCACGGCAGAGGGCTTCGAACAAGTGATTTACAACCCCAGCGAAGTGATCGACCAGCAGCTGCAAGCACCACAGGAGGCTTTCAACGCCAGTGTGACCAAGCTCAGTGACACGTCCTACGAGCTCACTGCGACGGCGAAGAGCTTCACGCGCGACCTGTTCTGCATGGTCGACAAGGTAGACCCGCAAGCGCGCATCACCGGCGGGCTTGTCAGCCTCCCCGCAGGCCAAAGTGTCACGTGGAACATCACTACCTCCCACGAGGTAGACCCACAAGCATTCCTTCAGCCTGCCGTGCTGAGAAGTGCAAACGACCTGAAGCGCTAAAGCAAAAGCGAGTTCCCCAGAACGTAAAGCGTTCAGGGTACTCAAGCTCGTGAGTCAGGGCGTGCAGAAGAAGAATCTGCACGCCCTTATGCATACGAGCACACACAAGCGCAGCTATTGTGCTAATTTTTTAGTACAACAGGCGGCGCACAGAGGCGCCGAGAAACGAGGAAACATGGAAGACCGCAGAAAAATCACGATTGCTGACGTGGCACGAGCTGCAGGCGTATCGAACTCTGCGGTCTCCTATGCCCTCAACGGAAGGCCAGGGGTCTCCCCAGAAACACGAGACAAGATCCTGCAAACAGCACACAACCTCGGCTGGCAACCCAACCGAGCAGCGCAGAGCCTCTCCGCAGCAAAATCACGCAGCATCGGCCTCATTCTCGACGGCGACCCCTCATTAGCAGCAGTCGAACCCTACTTCATGCGCCTGATCGCTGGCGTCACCCAAGAATGCGAGAAAAACAACTACTCTCTCGTACTGCGCAGAGCATCAACCGCTCAAGCAGAAGTACCCGTCATCGAACAATGGATTGCCTCAGGAGCAGTCGACGGTATGATCCTGACCAACGTCGAAGCTCACGACGCACGCTTCAGCGTTCTTGTCGACCATCCTGACTTTCCTGTTGTCGCCCTTGCTGACCCCTCCATGGTGCCACACCTACCAACGCTATTTAGCGACGACGTTCAAGCCTGCTCAATGGTGCTCGAACACCTAACACAACTGGGGCATAAGAGCATCGCTCACATCAGTGGCCCCGAAAACCTCTCTCACACGCAAATCCGCGAGAAAGCCCTCAAGAACATGTGCGAGCAGCAGGGCATTCAGTACACCTCAATCGCTACTGATTACACATCGGAAGGCGGTACGGCCGCCACACTTGAATTGTTGACTCGCTATGAGCGGCCAACTGCAATAATCTACGACAATGATGTGATGGCTTTGGCAGGCCTGGTGGCCTTGCGCAAAAATGGCTTTTCCATTCCTCGCGATATGTCGCTGGTCAGCTGGGATGACTCTGTTCTATGCTCGACGGTTTCTCCAGCCTTGACATCGATGTATCGCGATGTTGTCAACGCGGGTGAGCGCGTCACACAGATGCTGTTGGCTCTGATCGATGGGCACGAAGCTCCTTCTCAAAAAGAAAAGCCTTATACCTTGATGGTGCGCTCGTCGACAGTTACCCCTCATCATGCTTGATGGTGTGATATTTGCTGGTGTTTCTTCAACATACGAAAAGTGCCTCACGGGAAAACCGTGAGGCACTTGTGTTTCAGCGCGGTGGCAATCTTGAGCCTTAGCAAGCTCTAGTAAGCCCTACCGAGCTCAGGATCGTTCCTACTTGGCATACTTATCAGCGACTTGCTTCATCGCCTTCTGCCAATTGGCTGCTTGCTCTTGGTCAAACTTCTCAACCTTGTCGTAGCCCAAACCTTGAGCTTCCGAGATCATGGCATCAATTTCCTTGTCGTATTCAGCCTGGTTCTTCGCCATCACAGCCTTCCACGAGTGAGAAATAATCTTGGAATCAATCTGGCCCATCAGCACTTGCAAAGCTGACGGCGCTTCAACAGGAGAGAAGCTTGAACCAGGAGCAACAGTGCTGCGGTTCGTCTTCGTCAGGTACTGCATTGTAGTTTTCGCGCCATCCATATGCTCAGACCAATCAGCCGTTACCTTGTCCATTGGCTTGGCAAGCTGCGTCTTCCACACACGCGGGTTGTACGATTCCTTCGTATCGGGGTCGATGGAGTTGGAATTGATTGCTGGGAAGTTGATGGCAGATCCGCCGTCAACGAAGCTGCCGCCACCCCAGCTAGCAGGCATGTTGAGCCCTGTTGCAGAGAAAACAGCCTTCTCGCCAAAGTCGGTGAGGTATGGCTCGCCTTTATCATTCTTCTTCCAAGCGAGGTCAGTTGGGCCTGCGGTGTTCGACGTGGTGATGTACGTGTATTCAGAGGAGTACAGCCAATCAATAAACTTTACCAAGCGCTGCTTGTGCTTGGCTTTGGAGCCCAAGGCGATTACTGCACCAGGGTCGCCAGTTGGGCGGAAGCCAGTGGAGAACGGGCTCATGTTCTGCAGTGGGGCGAGGAACATGCCGATGCCTTTTTCTGCGTTAGCTGGTGTGTTCTGCGTCCAATTGACGTAGGAGTTGAACGAGGAGAGAGCTTTGCCGTCGGTAATTTTCTGGGTGAACTTGTCCCAGTTTTGCGAAGGCGATTCTGGGTCAATGATTCCTGCTTGATTGGCTTTGAACAGGAAGTTCAGCATCTTTTGGTAGATGCCGTTCTTGTCAATCGGGGTTTCTGCCTTGCCACCTTCTGGCTTGAAGAATACATTGTGGTGGCGAGCATAGCCAAACATTTGCGCGAAATCAGAGGCTTGACGAAGAAGGGTGTCATCCCAATCTTTGAACAAGGTAATGGCGTAGATGTCGTTCTGACCAGTATCCTGGCGAGCTTTATCCTGCATCTTCTTGAGCACATCGATGTAATCGTCGAGGTTCTTAATTTCTGGGTAGCCGATCTCACGGTAGTAATCCCACCGGATGTAAGGCGCGTTGTCAGGGTCGACTGCTGCGGAAGATTGCGTTGGATCGCCGTCTGCTACTGACTGTGGGTAAGCCCAAATGCCACTCTTTTGGCCGATTACGTCGTTGACAGCCTTAGCCGCGTCCTCGAATTTGGTGAGGTGGGGCGCATCCTTGAGGTAAGGAGTCATATCGGAGACGAGCTTTGCCTTGATGAGTTTAGTCATCTTTTGGCTGCTGGTTACGATGACGTCACCGAGATTGCCAGCTGCAGCGCGGGTGTCGAACAAGGTATCGCCACCACCGGCGACGATAGGGGAAATGATGTTGAGTTTGATGTTGAATTTGTCCTTGACGACTTTGGCAAACCACCCTTTTTGAGTTCCTGCCTTGTTGGCCAAGCTGTCGAAGAAGTCGATGGTGATGAGTTCGCCGTTATCTTTGGTGGTGACTGTTTCCTGGGCTGACGATCCGCAACCGGTTAAGCCCAAGCTTAGAGCGAGAACTGCACCGATCGCCGCACTTGTGCGAATGTGCTTCATATTGATCCTTTCACCGCTGATTCCCAGCATGATGCCGATTTTCATCACTGAAAACGGCAGAGGCGTCGTTGCCCCTTTACTGAGTGATATTAACCGGTTAAGTAACTGCTGTCAATGGGTTCCTTCTCAGTTCCCTAGCGATGCCTTTTCTCATTTCACATGTGCCCGTCTCAGTGTTCTCTCAGCTCACAGGCAGCAGACTGTTGTACTATCGCAATATGCATTTCAACCCGAATAGCCCCATTCTTCGCTTCCTTGACACCTTGTGGCGCTTCATTGCTCTCAATGTCGTTTTTGTGCTCACGTGCATTCCTCTGGTCACGTTGGGCCCGAGCGTTGCCGCGTTGTTTAGCACTATTTTTGCTTACAACGACCATGAGGATATCCCGCTGGTACGCGAGTATTTCCGCCGGTGGGTGCGTGAATGGAAGTATGCGTTTTTCGGCGGCTTGATTTTCCTTGCCGTTGGCGCACTCATCGCTTTTGGCTTGGCTTTTTGGGTTCAGATGCCTGTTCCTGGCTCCTATATCGCTTTGGTCATCATTCTCTTCTTCGCAGCCTTTGAGATTATCACCATGGAATGGTTCTTCCCCCTCCAAGTTCGTTACGACAACAAGTGGGGTCAGTTGTGGAAGTTGGCATTGGGGATTGGCTGGCAACAGCAAAAAACATCTTTGGCATTGCTCGCTATTGATATTGCTGTTATTACGCTGGCTTATTTCTCCAAGATTTTCCTCGTGTTGTTCTTGGTGTTTGGCTTCTCGTGGGTTGTGTATGCGAAAACGTTGATTTTGCTTGCTGCTTTTAGAAGGGTTGAACATCCGGAAGAAAAGCCTACCTATATCAACGCAGTTCAGTAATACAAATGAGCGATGCGGACGAGAGTGATTCCAACGAGGGGTGATGCCAACGAGGAGCGATTCCGGCGAGGAGTGTCGAGCCAAGATATCTGGCTCATGGCAAACGTCGACATCGCTCAGCGGTAGAAAATGGGTAGTGATAATCTCAAGAGAAGCAGTTCATTAATATGAGAGCGATTGAAGGGTGTTGCTCAACAGGCCAAAACCAATTAGTTAAAGCCTTTAACAATATCATAAAAGTTCAATAATTGCAACGATTTTGAAATTTTCGAGTTCTTGAAAAACTGTTCACTTCACCCCGGCGAAATGTTACGTTTCAATGTGAGAGAGGTCAGTGTAGACCTCTCGAGAAATGTAAGGGGTTTGGAATGAACAATGTGAAAAAGGCTCTTGTAGCTGCCCTTGCCTCAAGTGCTCTTATTCTCGCTGGCTGTGGTTCAGCGGGCGCTCCCGTTGATAAGTCGGATGATGGCAAGCTGATGAAGGTTGATGTTTTCGACCAGCGGGCAAACTACCAAGGTATGCAAAAGGGTTGGTTTGCCAAGATTATCAAGGATAAATTCAACATCGAACTGAACATTATTGCTCCGAACATTGCAGGTGGCGGCGATACCCTCTTTGATACTCGCTCAGCAGCAGGCAACTTGGGTGATATCGTCATCACCTCGACGGGCAATGGTCGCCTGTCTAAACTGGTGAAATCTGGCCTTATTGCTGATATGACACCGTATATGGACGGAATGAAGTGGCTCAAGCACAACAAAGCCTCTTCTGACGCTCTGGCTGAAATTGCTGGAAAGAAGGGCATTTGGGGCTTTGCTCACCAGACTGCCGCTGGAATGGATCCTCGTAAGCCAGAAGCTGTTGAGCCAGATTACTCTCCTTACATCCGTTGGGATTATTACAAGGAAATCGGCTATCCGAAAATTCCGAATTTGGATGCCTTTATTGACGTGTTAAAGAAGATGCAGGATCGCGCTCGCCAGGATACTGGTAAGAACAATATCTATGCCATCTCCCTGTTCAAGGATTGGGATGGTGCCTTCATGAGCAATGTTCAAGGCTTGACTGGCTGGTATGGGTACAATCCTCAAGGCTCTGCCTTTGCTTTGGCTGATGGTACAGATAAGTCCACAGTTCTGGACAAGGATGGCATCTATCAAAAGATGCTCAACTTCGTCCACAAGGCTCAAATGGCGGGAATTGTTGACCCGGAGTCGTCGACACAGTCGTGGGATAACTTGGGTACCAAGGTTCAAGATGGCCTTGTGTTGATGTCTATTTGGAATTACTTGGGTAAGCCGCGCCAAAACACCAAGGCAAACATGGCCAAGGGTGTTGGCTTTATGATTGCTCCTTTGGAGGGTATGAAGGCTTATGCTACTGGTTTCCGCCCTGCTGGTGATGTCAATTTTGCTATTGCGCTGGGTGCTAAGGCAAAGAATAAGCAGCGCTTGGTGAAGTTCATCAACTGGCTGTACTCCCCAGAAGGTGTGAATGATATTTCTCAGTACACTGCTGGCCCGAAGGGCTTGACGTGGGAAATGAAGGATGGCGAGCCAGTCCTCACTAAGCTTGGCCGCGCTGTTGCTGATGATTCATCCAAAGTGAAGATTCCAGCCGAATGGGGTGGTGGCACCTGGCAGGAAGGCAGTCAGCAGTTGAACTTTGTTCCTGTTGCTCCTGCCGCTATTAACCCGGAGACTAAGCAGGCCTATAACCCAGGTTTGTGGCCTTCGGAGTTGAAGCGTACAAATGCGCTTTTGGAAGATTGGCGTTCTCATATGGAAAACGCCAAGACCGATATGGATTACTTGGTGAAGACGGACAAGGTTATTCTTCAGCCTGGTGCTCCATTCACTGCTCCTGTTGAGGACTCGAAGCTCACTGCTCAGCGCAGCCAGATTAACACTGCTGTTGTTGCGAACTCGTGGAAGGCTGCTCTTTCTAACTCTGATTCTGAGTTTGATAAGCACATCAAGGATATGATCGAGAAGGCGCAAGGTATGGGCTTTGATGAGATCAAGAAGGCGGATTATGACGCTATTGATGCTCATACCAAGGTGTGCGACGAGGTTGTCAAAGAGTATGAGAAAACCCATAAGTGAGTGAATGGCTCCATAGGAGCTGTTTGACATCAATAGCTTAAACGGTTAAGCTCACAAGTATCACATAAGGGGATCGAGGCGGGCAGCACTGCACTGATCCCCTTATTTATAACTCTATTGACAAGAGATTATCTCGAGTTTATTGTGGAACTAAGGGGGAGAGACCTGCAGCGTTGCAGGACGCTCTGAATCACGATGTGGTGATATACGTTACGACGAGCGTGACGTAGATTGTCACATTTCCTCAACGGAGGGAATAGAAATGGCATTAAAGCACGGCTCCAGGAAGGGCTCCGGAGAAACCGGCTCGAGCACGGTGGCAGTTGCCGCTCCGCGCACTCAAATGAGTGTGTTGCAAGCAGCTATGGCCGCTACAGCACAACCGGACGAATCTGCACTCAACGCGAACGACCCGAAACAGGGCAGCAATCTCGGTAAGAAGAAAGGATGGACTCCTGACAAACGCCATGGCTTCATGATGTGGCTCATGACGGTTCCATTTCTGATTCTCGTTGTTCTGTTCGCTTACTACCCACTGTTTGGCTGGGTTTACGCATTCTATGATTATCAGCCACCTGTTCCACTCTCTGAATCGGAATTCGTCGGTTTCCAGTGGTTCCACATGCTGTGGTCGAACCCGACTCAGCTCAAGACCATTGGTCAAGTGCTTCTCAACACCTTCGGCATTTCTGGTTTGGGCATTTTGACCTCGTTCTTCCCAGTTGCCTTCGCAATTGCTTTGAATGAGATTCGTTCCAAGTGGTTCCGCAACATCATTCAGACGTTGACCACCCTGCCAAACTTCATTTCCTGGGTTCTGGTTTACGCAATTGCATTCGCACTCTTCTCCAGCTCCGGCATGGTGAACACCGTCCTTCAGGACCTGCACTTCATCTCTAAGCCAGTTCGCTTCCTCGATTCCGGTGAACATATTTGGATCAAGATGCTTCTGTGGAGCACATGGAAGGGCCTGGGTTGGGGCGCAATCCTCTACTTGGCAGCACTTTCTGGCATTGATCCAGAGCTGTATGAAGCAGCACAGGTGGATGGTGCAAACCGCTGGCAGCAGACCATTCACATCACTATCCCGCAGCTGATGCCTACCTACATCGTTCTGTTGATGTTGAGCGTTTCCAACTTCCTCAACAACGGTATGGATCAGTACTTCGTGTTCCAGAACGCATTCAACCAGGAACACATTCAGGTGTTGGATCTGTACGTGTACAACATTGGTATGGGCAACAACAGCCTCTCGCTGGCAACTGCAATCTCCATGTTGAAGTCTCTCGTCTCGGTCGTCTTGCTGTGGCTGGTTAATACGCTGGCTAAGCGCGTCCGTGGCACATCAATCTTCTGATAGAAGGGGTGAGGAAAATGACGACAGCAACAGCAACGAATAAGGTCACCATGAAATCTTCTATCAAGAACAACAATGTGCATAAGAAGCTGAAGAAGCTCAAGGAAGGTGCCCCACAGCATCCTTCGGACCCGAATCAGCGCATTCGCCAGCATAGTAAGGGTGAGAATGTTTATAACATTTTCAACATTCTCTTCTTCGCCATCTTTACCTTCCTGTGCTTCTACCCGTTCTACTACCTGATTATCAACTCCGTTTCCAATAATCAGCTGTCTGCATCGGGCAAGATCAACTGGTGGATTGAGGGCCTGCACTTTGACAACTACTCCAAGGTGTTTGCTCTCGACGGCTTGGGCACTTCCGCAATGGTGTCTCTCGGCCGTACCGTTATCGGCACTGCTCTGACGGTTATCGCCTCTGCATTCCTGGGCTTCATGTTCACTCAGCAGCAGATGTGGCATCGTAAGTTCTGGTACCGTTTCGTCATCGTCACGATGTACTTCAACGCAGGTTTGATTCCAGCATTCATCACCATGCGTAACTTGGGCTTGACCAACACCTTCTGGGTGTACGTCATCCCAGCAATTGTCCAGCCATTCAACATCATTTTGGTCAAGACGTACATCGAGTCGATTCCAGCCTCCTTGCAAGAAGCAGCAGAGGTGGATGGTGCAGGAACGTTCATGATCTTTAGAAAGATCATTCTTCCTATGTGCCAGCCGATTCTGGCAACCGTGGCAATCTTCTCGGCTGTGGGCCAGTGGAATTCCTTCCAGGATACCTTGATCTACATCACTGATTCGAAGCTGTACTCCCTTCAGTACTTGCTGTACCAGTATCTAAACCAGGCCAGCGCCCTTGCTGCTCAGGTTCGTGCCTCCGCTGGTTCAGCTGTTAACGTGGCAGCGTTGGCAACGCAGCAGACTCCAACGTCTATTCGTATGACGATTGCAGTGATCGTTGTTCTGCCAATTCTGTTCGTCTATCCATTCTTCCAGCGCTACTTCGTCAAGGGCATGACCCTCGGCGCTGTGAAGGGCTGATAGGTATTCCCCGTTTCCCCTTAACGGAATAATTGAAAAAGCTATCGCGAAGGCGCACTGGTTTTCAGTGCGCCTTTTTCGTGCTGACAATCTGGAGAAACGGCGGAATGACAAGGATAATAGTGCGAAAACAAAAAGCGGGAGAAAAACTTTTGAAATCTTATTTATAACTCTATAAATTAATGCTATTCTGTTATCAGGCACGCAAGCGTGACAGTGTGGTTACTCCAATCGTGGCCACGCAAACAAGGATCAGAGTTGATCTTTGGAAGGGGATAAGAGATGAAGTTCAAGAAGTTCTCAGGTGTTGTCGGCCTGATGACTGTCGTGTCGCTGGCACTCGCAGGCTGTGGCGCATCAAGTAGTGAAGCAGTGAACACCAAGGATGATGGCAAGCTCATCACTGTTGACGTTTTTGATAGCCGAGCCAACTACCAAGGTATCCAAAAGGGCTGGGCTGCAAAGATCTTTAAGGATAAGTTCAACGTCAAGCTCAACATCATTGCTCCTAACGTCGCAGGTGGCGGTGAAACGCTCTTCGATACGCGCTCTGCTGCTGGCAATCTTGGTGACATCGTGATTACCACGACGGGTGGCGGACGCATGAAGAAGCTCGTCAAAGCAGGCCTGATTTCCGACATGACCCCTTACCTCAAGGGAATGGATAACATCAAGAAGTTCAAGAAGTCGTCTGACGCGCTCGCCAAGATCGCAGGCAAGAACGGCGTATGGGGCCTGGGAATGGGTGTGTCCACCTCCTCGCCAACCAAGCCGTCGGAAGGCGTTGAGCCGCAGGATGAGCCTTACATTCGTTGGGATTACTACCGTGAGGCTGGCTACCCTGAGATCAAGGATATGGACCAGTTCCTTGACGTTCTCAAGCAGATGCAGGACATCGCCCGCAAGGATCAAAAGGACGACAAGGTTTACGCCATCTCCATGTTCAAGGATTGGGATGGCTCAGGTATGGCCTTCGTTCAGCACATGGCCGCATGGTTTGGCTATGCTAATCAGGGTTCGGCCTTCCTCAAGGCTGACGGAACCGACGAGCAGACTGTTCTGACCAAGGACGGCATTTACCAAAAGATTCTCGCCTGGCTGCACAAGGCTCAAACGATGGGCTTGGTTGACCCCGATTCTTCCTCTCAAAACTGGGACAAGCTTCACGACAAGGTGACCAACGGTAAGGTTCTGCTCTCTCCGTTCTCCTTCTTGGGTAAGCCGAGCTTCAATTCTGGCGAGCGTAAGGCAAAGGGTGTTGGTTTCGCTCTCGCTCCTTTGCAGACCATGCGTCCGTACTCCCAGGGCTTCATTAACGAAGGCGATTTGAGCTACTTCATTGGAATTGGCTCGAAGGCAAAGAATAAGCAGCGTTTGGTCAAGATTATCAACTGGCTTTACTCTCCAGAAGGCGTTTATGCCTCCAGCAACGGTACTACTGCTGGCCCGAAGGGCTTGACGTGGGAAATGAAGGATGGTCAGCCTGTTCTCTCTGAATTTGGCGAGAAGGTCCAGTTCGCCTCGGAAGGTGTGGAAGTTCCAGCCCAGTGGGGTGGCGGCATCTATGCTGATGGCATTTGCGCTTTGAACTTCCCAACAATCGCACCAAACGATATTGACCCAGAAACGAAGCAAACTTATAACTCCTTCTTGTGGCCAAGTGAGCTGAAGAAGACGAACCCGCTGCTCAGCGACTGGTCGAAGCATATGGACGGTGCTAAGACGGAGTTCGAGTACTTGAACAAGCACAAGATGGTGATGGTTCAGGCTGGTGTCCCATACTCTGCTCCAGAAGAGAATTCTGCACAGTCGGCAAGGCGCACTCAGATCAACTCTGCCGTCATCGCTGCTTCCTGGAAGGCAGCTCTTGCCAACTCGCAGTCCGAGTTTGATAAAGAGATCAAAGAGATGACGACGAAGGCTGATGGCTTCGGCTTCAAGGATATCCAGAAGTTCGACTATGCCGCTATCAACGAGCATATGGCGATGTCGAAGAAGGTTGCTGAAGCTGCGAAGTGAGAGTCTGAAGTCTGAGCGCTCAGAACTGTAATTGCTGAGAATAGAGTGTTACTTACTCGGCTTTGAGTGCACAGCTGAAGATTATCAGCGTGAAGAGGGGCGATAGGTTTTCCTATCGCCCCTCTTTTGTTGCCTGTTGCCAAGTAAAACCTTGCGGTGACAATGGTGCGGTGAAAATCTTGCAGGGTAGGTGAGTGGTGGCCAACGAATTAATGGTGAGACTGCTGAGCTTGCGTGTAGGGGAGCAAGCAGCCCTTCTCATCGTGGTAGAGTGACGGGTCGAGAAGCTCACCCCACAGAGATTCGGGGAAAAGCTCCTCGGAGAAGGCAAGCCACTCTTCCAGCAAGTCGGAATTGCTATCCATCAACCAGCGATATTGCAAGCCATCCATTGCAGACATGCACAGCATCCACAGATGCTTGAAACGGCGAGTGTCATAGAAATCAGGAGTGACCCACGGCAGGGTGGAGATGTACGACCAATGCTTTGCCGAACGCTCGTGGAAGAATTCATGAGCCGGGTGCTCAATGTTCAAAGCTTCAGCGTTGAGCAGGGAGAAGAGCTTTACCAGTTGCGGACGGTGAAGGTTGTAGACGATGTTGTTGACGCAGAAGCGAGGGAAATAGTAGACGATGTGACCATCGCAATCTACGCCAGCACTCTGGCCGTAGATGAACTCGTCTGCCTCGGGAGAATCATAGGAAGAGCGGAGAACGAGGTCAAGAAGGTCGGACTTCGTGTGGATGTAATGGTAGAGAGCAGATTCGGTGAGGCCCACGCGGTCAGCAACATTTTGCATGCTCATTGCCTGGAAGCCTTTTTCGCTGATCACATCAGTGGCCGCACGGACGATCTCAGCTCTGCGATCGTCTGGATTCATGCGCTTCTTACCAGAAAAAATCTTTTCTGCAGCAGGCAAGGTTTTTCGTGCCGGGGATGCTTGTGAAGAGAAGGTGGACTGAACAGGGCTATTGCGGTTCTCGCTGGTGCGGAACGCTTCCCATGCTGCAACTTTCATTGTTGTTCTCCTACATCTTTGTCTACTTCCAGTATAAAGCAGATCTGGGGCTTTATTGACAAGGGAATCGATAAGAAAACGAAATTTTCGATACATACGCAGTTTTGCGGGCAGAAGATTGGGAAAACAGGAAAAAGAGATTTTCTGCGATCGTTACAGAAAAGTTGTTGCCAAAATATGCAAGCAATGTGTGTGGCAACAAGAAGCAACGTTGAAAACGGTGATTTTTCACGGGCTTACAGTGAATCGGCCACTGGAATGACTACTTCACAGGCCTGATCTACGTCAACGAACAAGATAAGCTGCCATTGCAGAATGTGCTACAACAGATTCTGTTGGCAAACCAGACCAATCAAATGGGTCAGGATTCTGCTCTCAGCGGTGTGGAAGCACAGCAGTTTGCTGATCAGATTAAGTATGGAGTGATTATTGTGGCAACGCTGCCACTGCTTGTCATTTATCCATTCCTTCAGAAGTACTTTGAAAAGGGCGTCATGGTCGGCGCAGTGAAAGGCTGATAATAATGGGATATTCGATGTGGCTGAACCAAGCTTGGCTTTCTCAGACATTATCCAACCGAGTGTTTCACATAGAACTGATCGGGGTTAGCGAAGATGCTGTATCTGTGCGTTTGCGCAGTGAAATAGCGCAGTGGCTCCATCTGCCACTGGTAACTTCCGCTCCCCAGAGCACTCAACCGACAGTCACTTTGGTATGCGATGTTCGCAGCTGCCTGGACGAAGAAGGCTTCTCCATTGACGTAGCACAGGATGGAAATGTTTGTATCGAAAGTTCCTCGACGAGGGGGTTACTATACGGTTTCTATGCTTGGCTGCGCGATGTTGGCCTCAAAGCCGAGCACAGCCACACCGAAATCCCTGACCAAAAACTGAGAATGATCAACCAGTGGGATCAAGCAGATGGCTCGGTTGAACGAGGGTATGCAGGAGAATCCATCTTCTACGGACGATGGGGAAGCAACGTTCATGCAGAGTTCTTCGACTTTCCTGAGCGCAGCGCAGCAGATGTTTTTCGCGGTGACATATCTCGAATTCGCGACTATGCGCGCTTCCTTGCATCTGTGGGAATCAACGCCATCAGCTTGAACAACGTCAATGTTCGCTCATATGCTACACGGTTCATTGTGGAACCGTACCTTCAGAGAATTGCTGAGATAACACGCATCTTCAGCTCGTTTGGAATCAAGAGCTTCTTATCTGTGAACTTTGCAGCACCCAAAGTAATCGGCAACCTCACAACCTCTGATCCGTGCGACAAAAAAGTAATCGCATGGTGGAAAAAGGTGGTCGACCACATCTATGAAGTCATCCCTGATTTCGGTGGGTTCGTTGTCAAAGCAGATTCTGAAGGAGAACCAGGGCCTTATCAATATGGCAGAGACCATGCCGACGGTGCTAATCTCTTTGCTCGAGTACTCGCACCTCACCACGGCATCGTCATCTGGCGAGCTTTCGTCTATAACTCACACACCGACTGGCGAGATCGTAGCGTAGACCGAGCTCGAGCAGCATTCGACAACTTCGCTGCACTCGACGGAAAGTTTGACGACAATGCTGTGCTCCAAGTGAAGTTTGGCCCTATCGATTTCCAAACGCGAGAGCCACTCAGCCCACTTCTGGCGCGCATGCAGAAAACAAACCTCATCATGGAGTTTGAAATTACTGCGGAATACCTCGGCCACCAGATCGATGTGAACTACGTACTGCCACAATGGATTGGTATGGCATCATGGCAAAGCCCAGAAGGAAGCATTCGTGAACGCTTACCACGTGTTGCCAGACAGCCGCAGTTCACTGGTTTTGCCGCCATCTCCAATGTGGGGATGGATGAGAATTGGACAGGAAATACCCTCGCCCAAGCAAACCTCTACGGTTATGCTCGCTTCTGCTGGAGCAAGAGCCTGACATCGCAGGAGATTGCCCATGAATGGGTAGGTTTGAGCTTCGAAAACTCGACAACAGCAACCAAGCAAGTGATCGAGTCGATCCTCAACCGCTCAAATAAGGCCTACGAAGATTACTGTGCTCCTCTGGGAGTGGGCTTCATGGTCAACCGAAACGGGCATTACGGGCCTGGACCTGACGATTATGAGTTTGACCGGTGGGGAACCTATCACTACGCCGACCGCGATGGAGTCGGCGTCGACCGCACGAGTGCAACAGGAACAGGGTTCGTCGGCCAATATCCATCCCTCTATTCCTCCTTGGAAAAGCCAGAAACAACTCCTGATGAACTTCTCCTCTTCTTCCACCACGTGAACTACACCTATCGCCTCCATTCTGGTGAAACAGTGATCCAACACATCTACAACACCCACTTCGCTGGTGTGGAAGAAGTCGAAAAATTCGTAGATGAGTGGAATAGCATCCAAGGCGATATAGAGCCACTAGACTGGGAAAACGTTGCTGAACGCCTTCGCAGACAGAAGGCGAACGCAATCAACTGGCGAGACCAGATCAACACCTTCTTCTGGAGACTCAGTGGCATCGCCGACGAACAAGGACGTTCTCTATACTCCTAAGGAGTAGCTATGTATATCCAGCCTCAATGGCTTGCCAATAATGCAATCATTCAACGAGACAAAGCGCTGATAATCTCAGGAAAAGCGCAAGCTGAACAAGAGATAGGCCTCTGGCTCGACGATGCCCTTGTTGACGACGTCATGAGCGATGAAGAAGGGCGTTTCTCACTCACCCTTCCTGCGCATGCAGCAGGAGGCCCTCACATCCTGCGGGTCGATAGCGGTGAAGAGAGCAGCGTTTACCGCGACATTCTCTTTGGTGATGTGTGGCTGCTCGGCGGTCAGTCAAATATGCAATTGTGGACTGGGAGATTAGAGTCGCGTTTCGGGGAGGAGTTCGAACAGGCGAGTGATTCTCAGGTTCGTTATTTGCGGATTGAGGAGGCTCAAGCTTGTGATGGGCCGAAGAGCTGCCTTCCACGCTGCCAGTGGGTGAGTGTAGGCAAGGATGATATTTCTCATGAGTCGGGTGTTGGTTTCTTTTTTGCGCAGTATATGAGGAAGGCCAGTGATGTTCCTCTTGCTCTGATTGAAACTGCGATTGGTGGGACGCCTGTGGAGACGTGGATTGATCGTGGCAGGTTGGAGCGTTTAGGTTATTTTCCTCAGTGGGCGGAGCAATATGCGCAGCCAGGTTATGCGAAAGCGTCTCATGAGGTGTATGAGAAGGCAAGTCGTGCATGGTTGGCATTGGTTGATCAGTATGACGCTGGGCTGAAGGAGGGGTGGAGTTCTGCTGACTGTGATGACTTCACGTGGAACAGTTCTGGGCTTGAAGCGCTCAATTGGCATAACCCTGAGTTTGCTGATGCGGGAGTTGTGTGGGTGAGAACGCAAGTCAGCATTCCTCAGCATGCTGTAGGGAAGCGGGGAATGCTTCACTTGGGTACGCTTGTTGATCAGGATGTTGTTTTCGTCAATGGGATCACAGTGGGAGAAACCGGGTATCGTTACCCTCCGCGTGATTATGGGATTGACAAGCTCGCGGAAACGATGACGATAGCTATTCGTTTGTGTATTGATGGTGAGCGTTGTGGTGGCTTTGCTGAGGGGAAAGAGCGAACTCTCAGCCTTGTTACTGACAGTGGGGAAGAGGTTCTCGTTGACCTGAATACTGTGCAGTGGAAGTACAAGCGCAGTGTGAGTGTTGAGCCTGCTCCTCAGCAGTTCTTCCTCTATAACGTTCCCTCTTCCTGCTATAACGCCATGATCGCACCTTTGCAGGGGATGAGCATTACAGGGATTGTGTATTACCAGGGTGAAACAAATGCCACTCGCACTCCTGAGGGGTATGCAGCGAAGATGATGCTGCTCGTGCAGAGTTGGAGAGAAGTTTTTGCTGATCCTTCTTGCCCCTTTATCGAGGTTCAATTGCCCAACATTGCTTTTGAGGCTGATGGGTGGGCACGTTTGCGTGATGAGCAGCGTCGCCTGTTGAGTATGGATCATACGGCTATGGTGACCTGTTATGACGTCGGTGAGAACAATGATCTTCACCCTGTGGATAAGAAGACGATTGGTTACCGTGCGGCGCGAGCAGCGTTGGCGATGAAGGATGTGAGTGGTGCAGAGGCGATGGGGCCTCTGGTTTCTCATGCTGAACTCACAGATGAGGGGATTCAGATTTTCTTTACTCATGTGGGGCAAGGGCTTGTTGCGAAGGCTGCTTTGAGTGTGGAGATTTGTCGCCCTGAAGGGTGGAAGAGGTTTGATGCAGCGGTTTCTTCTTCTTGCTCCTTGTATGTTGCTCTGCCTGCTGATTTTCACGTGAAACATGGGGATCTGCTGCGCTTTTTGTGGTCAGAAGCTCCGGGAATAGCGTTGGTAAATAGTGAGGGTTTGCTGGCAAGTCCTTTTGAAATTCGTGTGGATTGAGGTACATATGCGTCGGAACGTGCAATTGTGGGACCACTGGCAGGTTAAAGAAGAAGTGAGATGAGACGACCTCGTTCACACCAAGTGACCATGCTTTCTGCCATCGGCTACGGTTTGGGAGACTTCTATGCAGGAGGGCAGGGCGCTCTGGTTTCCACGTATTTATCCCTGTACTGGAACAAATTTTGTGGGCTGAATATTAGTTTTAGCCAGACAGTGCTGGGCTTGAGTGCTATTGTCAGCGCGTTTGTCGCTCTCGGCTTCGGTGTGCTCGACGATAACTTCTATCGCTTCGCCATCGGGCGCAGGTTTGGGCGTCGTCGTCTCTTTCTCTTTGTTACAGTGCCAGGGATTTTTATCGGAACCCTTTTGTGGATTCCTGGCTTATCTGCGTGGGCCTATGCCTGTGCTTATGTGCTGTGGATCGCACTCGTTCAGATTTTTGCCACTGCTTACGGTGCTCTTCCCGGAGAGATGACAGCTGATTTTAACGAGCGTACTCAGCTGTCAACTGCTCGGCTTTTCACAGCAACCGCAGCGAGTACGGGAATTCCTTTGCTTGGGGGTGTGGTACTGAGCTATGCCGGAGAGGAAAAGCCGGATGGCTACATGTGGTTTGCCATGGGTATGACTCTTGCTTTTGCTGTTGCTGTTTTCTTGTGTTGGAAAGCAACGTGGGAAATGACCCCTTCGCAAGCGGGGTTTTCAGCTTTTGAACACCCAGATTACGTCCCTATTCGCGTTGGCTTTTCCGGATGGGCGCGCCGATGTAGGAAAATGCTTCGCGAGTATGCTTCTACTGTGAAAATCGCGGAATTTCGCAAGCATCTCGTCACGTATGTGTTGTGTATGGTTTCGCAGGATACCTTCAGCCAGCTGTTCATGTTCTTCGTGATTTATAACTGGAATAAGACTGCTGCTTTCGGCTCGCTTCTGCTGTCGTGCACTATTATTTCCCTTCCACTTATGCCGGTTTTTGCTCGTATTATGGTCAAGCAAGGCCCGCGTAAGCTCTATGCGCTGAACTATTCGGCGAGTGTTATTGGCCTCATCTGGTTTGCTCTGTTGTGGGCAACGGCACAGTATTCACACACAGTGATATGGGTTATTTTTACGGTTGCTGGTTCGTTGTGGATGCTCTCTTGTAAAGCTTTGACCAACTACATTCCTTGGGCAGTTTTCCCCTATATGGCTGATATTGACCAGATTGTCACCATGAGATATCGGTCAGCAACGTTCTTGGGCGCGCAGACTTTTATCCGTCAATCGGCAGGCGGGCTGTGCTCTCTGCTGATCGGCGGGGTACTTTCTTTCAGTGGTTTTGATGCTACCCATCGCGTGCAAACTCAGAGTGCTCACATCGCGCTTGGGGCTCTCTTCCTCGGTATCTATGCCTTGTGCGTGCTAGTGGGCTGGCTCGCTTCTCGCACACTGGTGATTAACAGGAACACTGACAATCTGGTGCTTCAAGAAATTAAACGACGCCAAGAAGGTGGTGTTGCCACAGATATTGACCCTCAAGTGCGCCACACCATAGAAAAGATGACGGGTGTTGCCTACGAGCAGTGCTGGCAACAATAGGCAACCTTTCCGCCTTGTTGCCGCGTCCCGTGAATTCGTAGTTAGGCTGAAAGTAGCGAATACAGAGACGTACACACGAGTTGGGGTATACCATGCATCGACTAGCAGAAGGTTATGAGTTTGTGTGCAAAGTTGTGCTCACACTCTTCATCGCTCATATAGCTTTTCTCGTTCACACGCTGATGGGAGCTGTTGTTGTCGGTTTCTTCCCCTCGATTGCCGGTCTGTATTCTACTTTTCGCACGTGGGCTCTCGACGTGAGTGACCGGCACTGGACGGTGAAGCGCACGTGGAACACTTTCCATGAAGCATGGAAGCTCAATTTGAAGAGTGCTAACTTCGTCGGTTACCCGGTGTTTGCTGTTTGGCTGTTTCTTGTGTGGGAATACTGGATCGTCCAAAATAACCCGGTAGGTGTGGTAGGAATCGGTGTTTCCGGAGGCCTGCTGCTCGTCAATTTCCTTTATGGTATTTTTCTCAGTTTAGTGGGAGTGATCCAGGCGAACTTTGAGCAGTCGGCATGGTGGGTGATCAAGTATGCGGCCATGATGGCTGTGGTTCGGGTGAAGAATAGTTTTATTGTCCTTCTCATTTATGCTGCTACGTGGTGGTTTGCGTGGCAGTGGCCAGGTTTGATTCCTGCTTTTGGCTTCTCCATTCCTGTATTCCTCATTGTGCTGTCCACTTATTGTTATGGACGCATTCCTGGCATGGATGTTCATGTGAATGAGCCTGACATTGATGCGAAGAAAGCTCAGAAGAAAGATCAGAAGAAAGCAGCGAGGAAGAGTAGTGAGGGCTGGCCCCACAAGTGCTGAGGAGCAGTTTCGCCTTTCCTCAGTGTTCGCTTAGTTCTGAGGACGAGCAGTAGATTCGCGCTCTATCAAGCTGGTGGGGAGAACAACATGCATATCTGAATGCTCATGATTAGCACGGTTAATCACCATCTGTGTTGCAATTCCTGCCATCTGCTGAAGAGGCTGGCTGATGGTTGTCAACGGCGGATTCATGAAGGATGAGGTTTGCAAGTCGTCAAAGCCGACAACGGAGAGATCTTGAGGGATGCGTAATCCAACTTGACGAGCAGCTTCATACACTCCCATCGCTTGCAGGTCGTTGCCAGCGAAGATGGCTGTTGGTCTCTCTTGTGCAGGCAAATTCAGCAGTTCGAGGCCTTCTCTGAGGCCTGAAACCATGGTGAAGTCCCCTTCTCGTTTCAAGGCGGGATTAAAGCTGATGTTGCGGTCAGCGAGAGCGGCAATGAAGCCCTCTGTGCGAGCACGAGCGCTCAGCATTACTTCTGGCCCGGTGATCATGGCAATGCGCTGATGGCCGAGGTCAGCGAGGTGACGAGCAGCGAGCATGCCGCCATTCCAGTTGTCTGCTCGGACGGAGAAATCTTGCGGTTCTGGTTCACCGGAAGGGTCAAAGATGGAATAGAATATGTCGTTTTTGTCGAGTTCTTCTCGTTCTCGTGTGCTGAGGTGGGAGAAGACGAGCACTGCTCCGAGAGGGTGGCGGCGGACGAGGTCACTTGCCCAGTTTTCTGCGGGGTGGTTGCGGTCTCCCGATTCGGTGATGGTGATGCGAATATCATGCTGCGAAGCCGTGTTGAGAGCGCCTTTTACTACTTCGAAGGCCCAGAGGTTGGAGAAAGAGGAGAAGACGATATCAATAAACTCTTGGTGGCGGTGTTGGCGTGATTTGCGCCTATAGCCTGAAGCGGTGAGTACTGCATTAACTCTTTCTTTTGCTTCAGGAGAGATATCGCTTTGGTCATTGAGCACTTTGGAGACGGTAGAGATGGAATAGTTGGTCTGGCGGGCGATGTCGGCCAGAGTGAGATGTTGATTATGTGCGCTTGTCTGTTGAGCCATGATGTGCACTCCCGAAAGTTTCCGTTTCTGATTCGTGTGTGGTGAAGAAAAGCGTTGAGAAAGGGCTTCTTTGCGCCGTTCTGTGGAGTAATTCCGTTCGGCAACAATGGCAAACCGGAATTGCAGCAGTTCTTCAAATCAGATATCTTGATTATAGCGAAAGTTACTAAATGTTTCGTGAAAAAGGAACGAAACTTTCGTATTATTCGGCAAAGATGAAGGTAACGCAATGAAGCGTCAGGTTCGAATTCACTCCGGTATTGTGGAGGGTATTGCAGCCACAGACCCGGCTATCACCGTTTTCCGCGGAATCCCTTTTGCGCAACCTCCTGTAGGTGAATTACGCTGGCGAGCACCTCAACCTGTCACGCCATGGAAGGGAATTCTCGAAACTTTCGACTTTGCTCCTACTGCCATGCAACCTACTCCTGGCAACTCCAATGAGTTTTACGACAAAGAATGGGGAACAGACCCCAGTGTCGATATGAGCGAGGATTGCCTTTATGTGAATGTGTGGACTCCTGCACTGCGAGGTAACAGGCAGCAAGCTCACACTGTGGGAGAGAAAAAGCCGGTCATGGTGTGGATCTACGGCGGAGCCTACCAAACAGGAGGCACCTTCGAAAAAGAGTTTGATGGGCAACAGCTCGCTCGCCATGATGTTGTCGTCGTCAGTGTTGCGTATCGCTTAAACGTCTTCGGCTTCTTTGCCCACCCGCTACTCGGCAATGCAGCTAACTTTGGTTTCCTGGACCAGCAAGCAGGAATTCGATGGGTAAAAGAAAACATCGAAGCATTCGGTGGGGACCCCAATAACATCACTGTTTTCGGTCAATCTGCGGGCGCTGCAAGTGTGCTTGCTCAAATCTGTTCTCCAGGTAACACCGGTCTCTTCCACCATGCAATTATGCAGTCTGGCGGCGGCTTGGGTTACTTCAACGCTCATCTCGCTTCATTAGAAGAAATAGAAGCCAATGGGGTGAGGCTTTTCGACGCTCTCGGAGTGACCACCCTCGAAGAAGCGCGAGCAATCCCTGCTCGTCAGCTTCTCGAGGCTGCAGAAAACCTCCCTGTTCCACCAGAAAGTGGGCATGAAGGCGAATGGCCCATGCTCGTCAATTGGCAGCCGTGCATTGACGGCAATTTCCTGGATCGACAAGAACGGGACATTATTCGCTCTCATGATGCCGCAGATGTTGACGTCATCATCGGCAACACAACAGGAGAATTCCTAGAAACAGCGGATGATGGCACAGTTATCCCCGCTGGTCAGCTAGGAAACTTTGAGTTCATCGACGAGTGGATCGATGCCAAGTATCGTGCTCCCTACTACTACCACTTTGACATTTCCATGCCGGGAGATGACGCTGGGTCCTTCCACTCTTCCGACCTGTGGTTCGTATTTTCTACTTTGGGAAAATGCTGGCGTCCTTTCGAAGGCTGGCATTACGACGTCGCTCATGCCATGACGAGTTTCTGGGCTCGCTTTGCACATGATGGCAATCCTGATGTGCCAGCTCTACCAGAGTGGAAACATACAACTAAGCGTCATGAGTTTATGAATTTTGCTCGTCATATATCGATGAGCGCTGATCTTTCTCGCAAGAAGGAGGAGGAAGAATGATTATCAACCCGGTACTTCACGGCTTCAATCCTGATCCATCGTTTGTCCGCGTTGGTGATACGTACTATATTGCCAATTCTACATTCGAATGGTGGCCAGGAGTGCGCCTGCATCAGTCACAGGACCTCGTCCACTGGACGTTGCTCAACTCCCCGTTGACGCGGACGAGCCAAATCAACATGAGAGGCATCCCTTCCTCTGGAGGCGTGTGGGCACCCGACCTCAGTTACGCCGATGGCAAGTTCTGGCTGGTGTATTCCAACATTGAAGTGGTCAACGGTGCCTTTAAAGATGGCATCAATTATCTCATCACAGCTGATGACATTAATGGCCCTTGGTCGGAGCCTATTGAGCTGGATCGCACGGGTTTCGACGCAAGCCTGTTCCACGATGATGATGGACGTAAGTACCTTGTTCAACAAACCTGGGACTTCCGCCCCGGCCATCATGCTTTCGACGGTATTACCTTGACAGAGTATGACCCTGTCGAGCACAAGCTCCTTCCTTCCACCAGACGAACCTTGTGGCGTGGAACTGACGTCAAAATTGTAGAAGGCCCACACCTGCTCAAGAAGGATGGCTATTACTACCTCTTCTGCGCCGAGGGTGGAACTCAATATGAGCACCAAGAGTCTGTTGCGCGCTCGAAGAGCTTGGATGCACTCTCCTTTGAAGTGATGCCAGGAAACCCACTGATTACCAACTTTGATACACCAGATTTCCCCTTGCAAAAACAAGGACATGGACAGATTGTAGAAACCGCAGAAGGCGAGTGGTACTACGCCTCTCTCGTCTCTCGCCCATGGTGGCATGACTGGGACACTCGCCATGGTGTTCGCGGCTGGAGCACACTGGGACGCGAAACCTCTATTCAAAAGGTTGAATGGGATAGCGAAGGCTGGCCACGCATTGTCAGCGGACAAGCTGGCCAAGTTGAAGTCGAGCAGCCCAAGGATGCTCCACACATTGCAGATTCTGAAGAATTTGAGAATTCCGGCTACCAGCATGACACCTTCACTTCTCCTCAATTAGGCAAAGATTGGAATACTCTGCGTGTTCCCTTCTCTGAGAAAATGGGACGAGTGGGTGACGGCAAGCTCGTACTGAGAGGCCAAGGCTCTCTTGCTAATCTCTTCAATCTCTCCCTCGTCGCTCGTCGCTGGCAATCTCAAAACTTTGATGCAGAAGTCAGCTTGGAATTCGACCCGACGAACTACATGCAGATGGCCGGTTTGACGAATTACTACAACGATTTCAGTTGGTCGTGGATCTTCGTCACCTTTAACGAGAAAACGGGCAAACAAGAGCTGCAAGTCGCTGTAAACGATCGAAATGGCTATTCTGCTCCTGCGGCAAGTGTTGAACTGCCTGAAGGTGTTCACTCAGTTCGTTTGCGCACTCGAGTTCGTACACAAACCTACGCGTATGACTACTCTCTCGACGGTGGTTCCACGTGGAACACACTGGTTGAGGGACTCGACGCAGCACAATTCTCTGACGAATACATTGCAGCAAGCTATGGCGGCTTCTTCACAGGCGGTTTCGTTGGTTTGGCGTGCTGCGACGTATCCGGCTTCTATCAGGAAGCTACTTTTACTGATTTCCGCTATCAAGAAAGGTAATGCAATGACGCAATATCATGTTTCTCCTCAGGGCAAGGACAGCGCAGTAGGCGACGCCCAACACCCCTTCAAAACAATCTCGCGGGCAGCGCTGCTCGCGCAACCGGGCGATGAAGTGATCGTTCATGAAGGCACTTACCGGGAGAATGTTGACCCTGCACGCGGTGGTCTGGATGAAAACCATCGCATCACCTATCGCGCAGCAGCGGGTGAAGCTCGCCCTGTTGTCACTGGTTCTGAAGTTGTGACTGGCTGGGAGAAGGTAGAAGGTAACATTTACAAGCTCACCCTTCCTGATTCTTATTTTGGCGCTTTCAACCCGTTTACGACGAAGATCTTTGGTGATTGGCTTGCTCTGCCGCGTCCGGGTGTGGATGATCCGAAGCACATTGGTGAGGTGTTTATTAACGGTCACCAGCTCTATGAAGTGACGCGCAAAGACCAGCTTGATAATCCTGAGTTACGCGAAACGGTTGAAGACTACGTGACCAAGAAGCAGGTTCCTGTTTTCGATGCGAAGTATACCCAGTATGTGTGGATGTCTGAGCATGACGACGAAGCGGAAACGACAACTATTTTCGCGAACTTCAATGGCGAAGACCCCAACGAGCAGGTGACCGAGATTACCACTCGCCCCACATGCTTCTTCCCTTCGCATCATCACATCAACTTCATCACGGTAGAGGGCTTCGAGTTTAAGAATGTTGCCACTCAGTTCGCTCCGCCAACGGCTCATCAGGTGGGTGCAGTTGGCCCGAATTGGGCGTATAGCTGGCGTATAGTTAACAACGTCATTCACGATTCCAAGGCTGTGGGCATTAGCCTAGGAACCAGCGAAGAGACGGGCGATAACGAGTGGTACCGCACCGACCGCAAGCCGGGCTTCCAATACCAGTTTGAAGCAGTGTTCAAGGCTCTGCGCATCGGCTGGCGTAAGGGTGTGATCGGCTCGCATTACGTAGCAGGCAACACGATTTATGATTGCGGTCAAGCTGGTATTGCGGGCCATATGGGTGGCGCGTTCAGCTTGATTGAAAACAACCATATTTACCGTGCAGGCGCTCGTCGCGAGCTCTTCGGTTGGGAAGTTGCTGGAATTAAGTTGCATGCTGCCCTCGATACGCGCATTCGTCACAATTACATTCATGATTGCTCGCTGGGCATGTGGCTTGATTGGCAGGCGCAGGGTACGCGCGTGAGCTCGAACGTGTTTGAGAAGAATTGCCGTGACCTGATGGTGGAGGTGTCGCATGGGCCTCTGCTGGTGGATAACAACGCGTTCCTCTCACCATATACTTTCGAAGATTGGGCCGATGCTTCCGCCTTTGTCAACAACATTATTGGCGGTGTAATTCAGCCTCATCAGGTTCTCGATCGTTTCACGCCGAACCATTTCCCGCATACGACTGAGCCTGCGGGCGCGTCCTTCGTGTTCTCTGGTGACGATCGCTACATGAACAACGTTTTCCTCAACCCTGCTGGTGAGGAAGGCCAGATGGGCATGGCGGCCTATGAAACCTACCCGAGCAGTTTCGCAGAGTATCAGCAGCGCAACAGGGATGAGATTGCTTCTGGTAGGGTTCAAGGCGACCCTCGTCTGCCGGAGCCCATTGTTGCGGCTGGTAACGTTTTCACTGGTAATCTGCCGGTGTCCAAGCATGACAAGTCGGGCATCACTATGGCTGAGCACCTTGAGATTGCCACTGAGATGAAGGACGACGGTTTGCATATGCTCATCACCGTTCCTCAAGCTCTGGCTGAGTTTACGACGCCTCGTGTGGCAACTGTTGACTTGGGTGTGCCTCGTGTGGTGGAGGAGCGCTACGAGAACCCAGATGGTTCCGACATCGTCGTGGATACGGACCTTGCTGGCAAGCCGCGTCAGAAGCTGGATAATGCTGGCCCTCTGGCTGGTTTGCATGCTGGTGTCAACGACATTGTGGTATGGAAGAAGTAAGCGCTCAAGATTATCACCGCGCTTCTTCTCAGCGTTTTCTCTGTATTGCAGTGCTGTATGGTTTCCGGGTGTGAAACCTGGGGTGCTGGCACTCAAGATGAGTCAGAAAACTGAAGATGACTGAGAAAACTGAAGATAAAACGGAAGATGAGACTCATCGCATGAGTTGAAATAATGGCATCTGTTGAAGCTAGGCTTGGCGCTACCCTGAGGAAAGAGCGCTTGGCCAGGAGGCTTTCAGCAGATGCCATATTTTTCGAAGAGAACTTATTTCCCATTTTCGGAGAACATTCAGAAGGCTTTCAGGTTAAAGAGTTGAGATAATACCAGAACAAGAACGAGCGTAAGCGGCCGAGCAGGCCGCACACAACAGTGGCTCGCCAAGTCGCACATGAAACTGGCTTTGGCCATGAGAAACAACGGCTTTCCAAGCCACGTAAAGGAGAAACATGACGGATCAGAACATGAACGGGAAGAACCCGGATTTCTCGAATCCGGAGAATTCTTCTCACGAGCTTTTTAATGACAATTCTCAACTCAACACCAACAGCAACGACGAGAACGCTGCAACTGCCGATACCACGCAGACTCAGTCAACCAGTGTGCTGGCAACCGGCGAGCAAGCTACTGGCGAACAAGCTACTGAGCAGCTTTCCAACGAGCAGCCAACTGTTCCGCTGTCTACTTCTGGTGAGCAGGCTTCGGGTGAGCAGACTTCTGGCGAGCAATCTGGCAACTCTGGTCAGAGCGCTTATGGCCAGAGCGCTTATGGCCAGAATTCTTACGGCCAGGGTAGCTATGGTCAGAACGTCTACGGTCAGAATGGCTTGAGCAATCAGGGTGGCCAGAACTCTCAGAACGGCTACAACGCCAGCGGCTATGGCTATGGTGCGAACGGTTACAGCTCCAATGGTTATGGTTCCAATAGCTATGGCGCTGGCAATTACGGTTCGAACTATGGCGCTGGCAACTATGGTGCTAGTAACTATGGTTCCAGCAACAATGGCTCCAACGGCTATGGTGCAAATGGCTACAGCTCCAACGGCTACGGCTATGGTTCTTCCAACTCCAGCCGCAACCCTTACACACCAAGCTCGAGCTACACGCCCAATAACTCTGGTAGTGCAAACGACTCGGGCACGGAAAACGGCTCGAGCAGCGCAAACAGCGCAAATAGCCAAGGCACTGCGAGCACCCCTGGTACTTCCAATACACCAGGTAACTTCGGCTTCCGCGGCAACGCTGGAATGCCAGGTGCTCCAGCAGGCTCGCCAGTAGCAACCAAGAAGAAGAATGCCATGCCTCAGTGGGGTGTGGCTCTGCTGTCCGCAGGTGTGGCAGCAGCTCTGGCTGCAGGCTTGGTGTGGGGTGGAATCTCCTCCGGCTTCATCTCTGTTCCACGTGAAACGAGCATCAGCCAGCTGAGCTCTGGTAACGGCTCTGGCACCGCCAAGGTTCCTACCGGCAAGACCATCGACTGGCAAGCACTCAACAAGCAGGTCGCCGCATCGGTGGTCTCCGTCAAGGTCGCCGTGCAAAACGGCGTTGACCTCGGCTCCGGCGCCATCATCGATAAAGATGGCAACATCGTCACTAACAATCACGTGATTGAAGGTGCACAGAGCATCCAAGTCACGCTCAACAATGGCAAGGTTTACTCCGCCAAGCTCGTCGGTACCGACAAGACCACTGACCTCGCCGTCATCCGCTTGGAGAACCCTCCGCAAGACCTTCAGCCAGCCGATTTCGCTGACTCCGATCAGCTTGCCGTAGGCCAGCAAATTATGGCTATTGGTAATCCTTTGGGCTACGAAAATACTGCGACAACCGGCATCGTTTCGGCTTTGAACCGTCCAGTCGCTGTGTCGGATGAAAACAATAACAGTGAGATTGTCACCAACGCCATTCAGATTGACGCGGCCATTAACCCCGGTAACTCTGGTGGCCCGACCTTCGACGCGGCTGGCAAGATCATCGGCATCAACTCCTCGATCGCTACGGCTTCCCAGTCCAGTCAGTCTTCTGGCGGTTCTATTGGCATCGGCTTCGCCATTCCTGCCAATCTGGTGAAGCGAGTAGCCTCCGAGATTATCAAGGACGGCCATGCCACCCACGTGCAACTGGGCGTGACCATTTCCGACGGCTCGGCCAAGGTTGACGGCGCAACTGTCGAGGGTGCCAAGGTTGTGAAGGTGCTCAACGGTTCGGTCGGCGAAAAGGCAGGCTTGCAAACTGGTGATGTGATCGTTGGCTTCAACGGAAAGTCGGTCAGCTCGATGTACTCGGTGCTCGGCTCAGTTCGTGCAACGGCACTCAATGCGCAGGTCAAGCTCACTGTTGTTCGTAACGGCAAGACTTTGGAGCTCAACGCTACCTTCGACCAGAAGGAAGGCACGCTCAGCGACAACTCGAGCAGCAACAATGGCAACAATAATGGCAACAACGACCAGAACAATGGCAACGGCCAGAATGACCAGAACAACAACGGCAATAACGGAAACAATGGAAACAACGGCAACAATGATGGCAATGGCTTCGGCAATGGACTGATTGATCCATTCGGTCTCTTCGGTGGCTCTGGCTTCTGATCTGACTAGCCGGCCGGCTGACTGGCTGACGGATTGGGTTAATGGTTAACCGATCGGGTTAGCGGTTAACTGACCAGGTTAGCTTGCTCAGCTGTTGCCAGTTCGCTTATCAGTTCACTGAAATTGTGTGCACAGAGAGGGACTCTTCATCATGAAGAGCCCCTCTCTTTCGTGTGAATGCTGTCGTTATTAATGATTAATGCAACAAATTTTGCTCCAGAAGTCGAGAAAACTGAGTGAGTCCAACCCTCTGTAAATGAGTAATCTCATCCTTGATAGAGCGAGGTGGATGATTCTTTTCGCTGACTAATTCTTGGATGATGATGCTACTTTCTTCTGGGCTAGATTCAAAAAGATGGCATAAAAAGTTGTCGGGACTAATGGCTGCCACATGTTGTGTTGCAAGTTTTTCCTGAGGAAAGTGCTTTAAGTTATTAGTTACGATGAAGTTTGAATGTGACTGAATTGCTGCGGTAAGGACATGTTCATCATCTGGGTCTGGAAGAGAAATTGGGAATATCTGGTTAGCAGCAAGTGAGATGAGTGCTTCGGGGAAAGCCGAATTGATCGCTTGTAAAAATGCTGAGACTTTCTCTTTTGTAGCATGGCTCCATACTTCAGACAAGTGTTCTGTTACTTCAGCCATGATGACATTTGACCATACGGGTTGATAGAAATCTGCTTCGGCAAAGCTGAGAAGTGGATCAAGTGTCCACATGGAGAAGAAAAGGTTGGAGTCTAGGACTGCACGCATTGTCGTCCTCTACTTCTCGCTGTCATATCCGCCCATGCTGTCAGCCATGCTGCGAGCAGCGGAAAGGAGCTTGCGACGGTATTCAATCTTTTGTTGATAAGCCAGAATGTCGCGATATTTCACCATTCTATGGCCTGTGCCGTGGTTGCGATAAAAGGGAATCTGTCCTGCGTCGAGAAGACGAGCGACAGTTTTCCCACTGACATGGAGAATCTTTGCTGCCTCACCTGTAGTTAAGGTTCGTGAATCATCGGATATATTGTCGACGGCCTTCAATGCAGCAGTAAACTCTTCCTCGGTCAGCTCATAGGTTTTCCCATAACCTTGGATGGCGAAGCGGGAAGAAGTTGGAATTGTTTCTGAAGGGATTGCAAGTTTCATCTCAATTCTCCTCTCCGCGGTTGTCTTAGATTATCACAAACGGACAAAACGGACAAACTAATGAGAAAAAGAAGAACACAAAGCGCAGGATGATTATCATCCTGCGCTCAGGAGAAGAACATGCCCAGTAGTGAGCACCACGGCCAGCACCAGTCACATCTCTATCAAGCGTCAAAGCAGTGCCATCAGTGTTCTCATAACGCTGCCAAACTAAACGAGATGTTCCCAGCTTCTGCGTAGTGACAATCAAGCTTCTCAGCCATGTGCCTTTAGGCATGCTTTTCAATGAAGGTGAAAATCGTATCGAGTGTTTTCTGGCTCCAGAAGTCGTACTCATGGTCCGCGCCGCTCACGCGAACGAAACTGACGTCGACGCCTGCCTTCTTCATTGCCAGCGCCACCTTTTGCGACTGTTCATAGGGCACAAGGCCATCACTATCTCCATGGAGCAGCAAGAACGGCGGGTAAGTTCGCCCTTCGCTCTCGTGCTGCACAATGTGCATTGCGCTCAATTCGTTGATGCGGCTGGAGGCAAACGATGATTCAGAAAGGTCGCTAACCCCGAGCAGCTTGACCCAAATGCCGTTTAAATCTGCACTGAGATCCTCAGGGTGGGGAATCATATCGCGCGGTTCGCTGATGCCGAAGCAGTCAACGGCAAAGGCGACCTTATCGCTCATTTCGGCATGAGATCCGTCGTTATACATGTTGAGGCCTGAAGTGAGGCCCATGAGCAGAGAGGTGGTGCCGCCAGATGAGGTTCCCCATACGCCGATGCGCTCAGGGTCGATGAACATGTCGTCACTATGGGCGCGCAGGAATCGCAGTGCTGCTTTCACATCTTCCATGAAGGCGGGGAAGGGGTGGCCTTGCGTGCAATTGCGGTGGTTGACGGTGGCAATCACAAAGCCTCGGCGTGCGAGTTCGGCCAGCTGAGGGATTTCATAATTGCGGTCTGGGGTTTGGAAGGCAGAGCCTTGAATGAAGAGGACGGTCGGGAAGTGGGGATGTTCGCTGTTGGGCACTTGTGGCTGGAGAACATCCATCATGAGTTTTTCGCCGTCAATTTCCTTGTACACAATGCCGGGGTTGAGGCGCGCTAAGCCGGTGAGGCTCGGGTTGTGTTCGATTACTGTTGTCTGGATGATTTCGTCGAAGTGGGCGAGCTCGTCTGGGCTTATGGTTGAGCTTTCTGCGCTCGAGCTCTGCTCGTGGTTTGTTTCGTTCGTCATTCCTTCTCCTTGACGCTTCTTTGCGACAGTGGTGAGGCACGTGGTGCTCGCTTCTTTGTGTGCAGTCACTTCTATTCCAGCGCATCTTGCTGAATTTCTCCAGATTATCAGCCCCAAGCTACCCATTTCGAAACTTTAGAATTCCACGTGAAACAGTTTCACATAAAACAGTTTCACGTAAAACAACAGCGGAAGGTTCGCAACAATACCGACCAGGAAGGCAGCATCCGGTTTGCCAATCAGGAAGGCTGCATTCGATTTGCCAACCAGGAAGAGTACCCACACTGACAATCTGGAAAAGGCTAGTAGCGCGCCGCTGAGAAGAGTGACAATCTCACAGGCAAGAGAAGGAGAAACTAAACGAGGAGGGGAACGAGCCTACCCACCTGCTCGTCGCGCTCACCAACAGGAGCGACATTGCCTGCGTCTTTCTCCTGCTGCCAGGTCGTAATGCCACAAGCCAGGCGAAGCCACGTCCAATAATCCATCTCCAACACATCAGGAGGAGTGAGATTATGCGGATCAGAGTCGGGGCCAGGGAAAAGCTTAACCGCGGCGAAAGGCGGCACGCGAAGCTCAGTCGAGGGGCCAGGAACCGCGCGCTCCAGCACATTCAAGCTGTAACGAACCGCCATCGCAAGCACCGGGCGAGGCAGAAAATCAGGGTCAGCAGGGTCAGCAGGCCCCGTCAAGCCAGTGAGTGCAGAATTATCCGAGGTGCGCAAAGCTAAATGCTGCAACGCTTCCTGGCAGCGCAGAAAATCGCGACGGCCACGCTCGAGGTCTTTTTCTTTGATTGCAGGCATAGTGCCAGTTTAGCCTCGCTCGCCGTTCGCTTTTTGTAAATTCTACGGGAGTTGCAGTGTATGAGTTGCTCACATCGCGAAAGCCTCCCATAATGGAAGTAAGTGTCGCGATTTCCTAATATCGCGCGGCTGGACGTAGAGGAGCACAACCGTGCTCTGAGGCAAAGCAGCTTGCCGCCCACACGCTCATGACGGTGAAATGTCAGGGGCCAACGCGGGCGAAGGGTTCTTTGTCGGATGCGCTGGAAACGCATCCGCCCGGCTCAGTATCACAGAAAGAGCATATTGTGAGCGACGAAATCACTCGTGAGCAACTCAAGGACGAGATCATTGCTGCATTGCGTCATTCCCGCGGTGTGAGCCTCGCCGAGGCCAACAACGAGGATATGTATGTGGCGGTTTCTACCGTGGTGCGCAATCTTCTCGCTGACAAGTGGATTGAAACCCGTGAGGACACCCTGAAGGGCAACACCAAAGCTGTTGGCTACCTCTCTGCTGAGTACCTGCTCGGCACCCAGCTGCCAAACGCCATCCTCAACTCTGGTGTTCCTCAGAAGGTAGAAGCAGCTGTGAAGGAGCTCGGCTTCGACCTCAACGCTGTTGAAGATGTGGAAGTTGAGCCAGGCCTGGGCAACGGTGGCCTCGGCCGTCTCGCTGCCTGCTTCATCGACTCCTTGGCAACCAAGGCCGTTCCAGCAATCGGCTACGGCATTCGCTACACCTACGGCATCTTCCGCCAGGAGTTCGATAAGGACGGCAACCAGGTTGAGCGTCCAGACTACTGGCTGTACAAGGGCAGCCCATGGGAGCAGGCAAACTACCGCCGCGAACAGCGCGTTGGCATGGGCGGCGTTGTCGTCACCACTAAGGACGGCAAGCGCGAATGGAAGCCAGCATGGCAGTTCCGCGCCATTCCTTACGACTACATGGTTCCAGGCTATGAATCTGGCCGCGTCGGCACCCTGCGTTTGTGGAGCGCCAAGGCAGTCGACGAATTCGACCTGCTCACCTTCAACCGTTCCCAGTATGAGGACGCAGTCAAGGGCCAGACTTGGGCAGAATCCATCACCAAGGTTCTCTACCCAGAAGATTCCACCTACGTTGGCAAGCAGCTTCGCTTGGAGCAGCAGTACTTCTTCTCTGCAGCATCCCTGGCTGACGCCATCTCCCTGTTCTACCCAGGTGAAGAACACCCGGATATGACCACCTTCCCAGACAAGATCACCTTCCAGCTCAACGACACTCACCCGGTGATTGCCATCGCCGAGCTCATGCGCCTTCTGATCGATAAGTATGGTTACGACTGGGATACCGCATTCTCCATCACTCAGCGCACCTTCAACTACACCTGCCACACCCTGCTTCCAGAAGCACTCGAGGTGTGGGATGCCAAGCTGATGGGCGAACTGCTTCCTCGCCACCTCGAGATCATCGAGCAGATCAGCGACTGGGCAGCACACGACCAGGCCAAGCACGGCGCCAGCCCAGAGGCCATCGAGCGTATGCGCATCTACTCCAACGGCCGCGTGCGTATGGCTTACCTGGCAACCATGGCTGGCTCTCATGTCAACGGCGTTGCCGAGTTGCACTCTCAGCTGCTCAAGGACATCACTCTCAAGGACTTCGCAGACCTCTACCCAAGCAAGTTCACCAACGTCACCAACGGCGTCACCCCACGTCGCTTCATGCGTTTGGCAAACCCACGCCTGTCCGAACTGGTCACTAAGACTTTGGGCAGTGAAGAGTGGCTCAACGACCTCGAGCAGCTCAAGGGCCTCGAGAAGTATGCGGATGATCCACAGTTCTTGAAGAAGTTCGCCGAGGTCAAGCACCAGAACAAGGTGGACTTCGCCGACTGGCTCAAGCGCACTCAGGGTGTGGAAATTGATCCAAACTCCATGTTCGACACCATGATCAAGCGCTTGCACGAGTACAAGCGCCAGTCTATGAAGCTTCTGCAGGTCATCGCACTGTACAACCAGCTGAAGTCTGGCCAGAGGGATATCAACACCTTCCAGGCTCGTACCGTCATCTTCGGTGCAAAGGCTGCTCCTGGTTACGCTATGGCAAAGCTCACCATCAGGCTCATCAACAATGTTGCTCGTGTGGTGAACAACGACCCAGCATTGCAGGGCAAGCTGCGCGTGGTGTTCATTGAGAACTACAACGTCACCTCCGCTCAGCGCATCATTCCTGCCACCGACCTCGACGAGCAGATCTCGCTGGCTGGTAAGGAAGCTTCCGGTACCTCCAACATGAAGTTCGCCATCAACGGCGCTGTCACTGTGGGTACCTTGGATGGTGCAAACGTGGAGATCCGTGAGCGCGTTGGTGCTGAGAACTTCTTCCTCTTCGGCATGAAGGTCGAGGATGTCGAGAAGCTCGACGGCAACTACAACCCACGTAGCTATTATGAGAGCGACCCAGACCTCAAGGGTGCTATCGACGCTATTGCTTCCGGCATGTTCTCCTATGGTGATCCAAACACCTATAAGGAGTTCACGGAGAACCTCATCAACAAGGATCCATTCATGGCCCTTGCTGACTTCCGTGAGTACATGGACATTCAGGACAAGATCGAAGCTGCCTACCAGGATAAGCAGGCATGGACTCGCATGGGTGTTCTGAACACCGCGAACTCCGGCTTCTTCACTTCTGATCGCTCTATTCAGGATTACCTGGATCGCGTGTGGATGACGGGTTCTCTTCCTCAGCACAAGTGATCAGCGATAGTTGCTGAACTAGTAATCGCTTGAGATTATCAGTGCGATAAATAGCCTCCCATTGCTTGCAGTGGGAGGCTTTTGTTATAGGTCGAGACACACATACCTCAGGCTTGCAAGTGAGTAGCGCTTTCTTGCGTGAGAGTGCCATCCTGCAAAGAGAAAATTCTGTCGCAGTAGGGAAGAATACGCGGATCGTGCGTGGCAAGAATCAGCCCGTGGCGCTGAGAAGGATCGTGCGCCCAGTCACGCAGCAGGGTGATAATCTCATGCGCATTTTCATGGTCAAGCGCAGCAGTCGGCTCATCGGCGAGAATGATCGACGGCTCGTTGACCAGGCAGCGAGCGATTGCCACGCGCTGTTTTTGGCCGCCAGACAGTTGAGCGACGCGAACGTTTTCCTTACCTGCGAGGTTGACCTTGGCGAGAGCTTGCGAACACAATGCCTTCGCCTTGCGCCCATAGAGAGGCTTGGCGCGGTATTCCAGCGGTATCGCGACGTTTTGCCACACTTTATCGTGGTCGATGACGGCGTAATCTTGCCGAATATAGCCAAACACTTGGTTTCTCAAGCGCGCGCGGTGGGAAGAGGAAGAATCAGGAACTTTCCCGTTGACAACAACTTTTCCGTGGTCAGGCTGGAGAAGGAAGCCGCAAATGTTGAGTAGCGTCGTTTTTCCTCCTCCTGAAGGGCCCATAATGCACACTATTTCATGGGGGAGTAGCTCCAGATTAACAGTGTCGAGAGCGGTGATGACGCTATCGGCTTGATGGTAGCGGTGAGTGATTCGTTTGAGTTCCAAGAGTGGCTGATCCAGTGGCTGGTTCAGTGGCTGATCCATAGGAGTACTTTCTGGGTGTGAAGACGTGTTTTCGTGGAGCGAAGAGGTGATGTCTGGGAGTGAAGACGTGTTTTCAGTGGTCTTGAAAACGTTTGTGCTAATCATGAGATGCTCCTTTTAATAGTTCGCATGGTGGTGAGAGTGCATACCAGGAAAACGACCAGAGTGAAGGTGAGAATGATAATCCCGGGTATTGCAAATTGTTGTTGTGCTTGGTAGGCCAGGAGAGCTGAGGGAAGTACAGCCGGAACAACAAGAGAAAGCAGAAGGAAAGTAATCACTCGTATGCTCAAAGAGCCGAGAGTTGCTCCAAAGAAGTAGCGGATGCGCAGCTCGGTTAACTCTTCTCGTACCAAAGTTTTTCCTAAGGAGAAGAAGAGGAAGAAGACGAGGATAAGAAGAGCGAGAGAGGGAACAACATAACTGATAGTGAGTGCCACCACTTTCCGAAATTGTTCAGGAAGGCTCACTGATAGGTTTTGTGGGACGAGTGACATTCCCCAGCTGTAGCAAGAGTGCAAGAAGAGGGAGAGGTCGTCATCACTGATATGTGAAGGCTCTTTCATCAAGAAAATCGTGTTAAAAAGAGCGCGAGTCTTCTCTTGTTCATCCATACGTGATAGCGCGGAGGGTGGTAGAACAATGACGACGTGATGAGCCAGGCTTTCACCAAACCCGTGTGGAGAGAAGAAACTTGCGTGAGAGGGCAAGTGTTGGCTGGCTGTCAGATGGTAGCCGGCAATGGGAAGGTCGATCGATTTTTCTGGTAAATCTGCACCGAGGTAAGCTCGAGGTTTCGTGGACTGTGGATTGGGAATTCCAAATACAGCAAGGTTTGTCTTCTTGCCCATCACGATAAGCACGTGATGGCGGTTAGCAAAATCCTTGTTGGACAATTCAATGTTCGTATTCACATAGCTGACTGCGCTGCCTTTCGCAAGCTCAGTAGAAAGAATATGTATTGCGGACTGATCTTGTGTTTTCGGGACACTGTTATCGTAATACGCGCTGAAATAGACGGGATCATGTGCTCTCAGTTCTTGGCTTTGTTTGAGTGCAATTGCCTTATCGGTAACTGTGGAGAGGTTCATGCCGATGCTGAAGCAGACTAAACCCATTAACAGCATAATGGTAATGATCTGAACGAAATGGCGTGTGACGAGAGTAATCCCGTTTCTTATTTCGTGGAATAACTGACGCATGTGTAACCTCCTTCCTCTCTTACTTGTTTCGAGTAGCTGCGAATGCGACGTGTAGCTGGCTGAAAACGATGAGGAAGAGCATCAGTTCTACGATGATGCTGCTGACCAGTCCGCTCAGTAACAGCAGGCCGAGAAGAAACTGATTAATGTGGGCAAACTGCAATACGCAGTTTATAAGCAAGAAGAAGGCCGTACCTGCACCGCAAGAAATGATAACTGCAGGAAATTGATGACGGCTGTATTTACAGGCAATGCTGAAAGCAGTACCGCCACTATAGGTATGGATGACAAATTCAGGAATAAGCTCTTCTAACACACCGTTTAATGCCATGACGCATACCACAATGCTGAGCAGTGAGGCCAAGAGTGTGAAATCGATCTCCTTATGCATGATGAGCACGTTCTTCCACGTCATGCGAGGAAGGGGTTGAGGGTGAAGTGTGGCTTGGGTGAGTAATTCTTGTATGTGTTGAATTTTCTCAGGGTCTTGGGTAGAAATAACAGCTTGCCCTACTGGTGGGAGTTTTCCATCCAGGCCATGAATGAATTGATATGGTTCGCCTTGGAGAGAAGCATCAGGAGTGATGACTCCATTGATTGTCGAAATCGAGGGAGGAAGGTAAGGGTTTTTCTGCTTCTTCTCCCATAACTGTTGCGAATAACTTCCCTCAATAGCATAGGTTTGAGAGGGTTTCACTTTCTGAGCCCACGTGGTGGATTGAGGGTCGTATGTAATGATGCTTGGGCTGCCTTCTCCTTCTGCAGTAGCACTGATGAAGATGATCTTTTCTTGAGCTAAGTATTGCTGGAGTGCTATCAGTGCTTTTTCTTGTTGTTGTTTGCGTTCAAGGCTGGGATTATCCATTTGGGGAATTGACAGCCTCGTATATTCGCCGCGTATCCCCAGTGATTGATTATGAATATCAGTCACGGCTTGTGACACTGAAAACGCGAGAAAAGCGAGAATCAGTGAAAAGATAAAAGCGGATAACGAGGCTGTCAATTTCCTATGCATGAGATCGCCTTTCCGCAGGTGTGTTACTTCACCATAAGCACCGTTACTCAGGGAAGAAATCGATCTGATGAGAGAAGGACTTGAAGTTACACACCATGATACCGTACTTGTAATCGATTGATTGTGAAGATTATCAAGCTGGGGTATAGGCCGTCAGAAATGCGTTGGAATGAAGTGAAGAGAGATTAACAGAATCGAGAGAGGTAAATTCTCTGAAAGCAGTCAATTCCAAGAAAAAGGTGTGCCCTCGTGAGGAGAGCACACCGGGAAGCATGATATGAGCAACTGGGCTCATCGAAGCACGAATGGCTTACGCTTAGTGATAATCTGAAGCGTCAGTCAGCATCCTCATCAAGCTCGAGAGGGTCTTCGTCTTCTTCATCCTCGTCAGCGTCGGCAGGAGAAGATGCGTGAATCAGATCGATAGGAGAGGAGCTGTTCTTCCACGGCTTCTCCCAAGGATCGTACTCAGGGTTGTTCTGTTGGTGAACGTAATAGCACACCATTCCAGCCAAAGCTGCACCGAAGACGATGGCCAGGAACTTCCAGATTCCCGATGACTTCTTTTCCATAGTGGCTCCTTCGATTCAGTCGAAACGCTCAGCGTCTTGACTCCATCTTATGGCGAATAGCTGGGAAAAGCGAAAAAATCAGAAGAAACAGCGGACAAAAGGGGAGAAAAGGTCTGTTTTCCACAGGCAAATGAGTGATGACTTACTGCTGGGAGGCGAGCTTTGTAGTTCAGTCTTGTCAAGGCTATGTGCACAACTTCAAGTTTGTCCACATATGGAAGGCAAGGTGTGGATAAGCACTAGATCTTGTGTTTTGTTGATTTTTCAGAAAGAAAGCTGTGGATAACTTTACCGAGGAGCGCAGAGGCAGTGGAAAAGTGCACAAAGTTATCCACAGGTGTGGAAAACTCTGGTGATAAAGTACGGTCTTCTCAGTTAGAACATACGTTCTACGCCTGTAAGGCCTGGAATTTCAGGCAAGATCAGTGTGGATAAGTGAGCAGATACTGAATGACAGAGATGTGATTTATGCACAGGTGTGAATTGAAGTGTGGATAACTTCCTGAATCTTGTGGATAACTGTGTGTGGAAAACCACAGATGAACGCGTTCGCAACTCGCCGAGAGAACGCGCCGCTGAGGAAGTCTTGCTCATCACCAAGAACGCGTACGAAAGCGCGCTGACAACAGAAAAGAACTCTCGAGAGAAATCGGCTTGTGCCAGAAACAACTCATGAGCGAACGCGCAGAAGAGCAGTGAGAAAAATAAAAGCCAGACCCGAAGGCCTGACTTTCTTGTGCTGGTAACAGCACAGTGACAATCTTGAGAAATACCAGAGAGAAGGACGAGCTCAGTTCCACCACATGGTCATCAAGAAGCCAATGAGCATAATGACGAAACCAACGAGCAAATTCCAGTTACCGATAGCTGGGATGGGGTAGCCGACGCCGCCGGTGCGCTGAGTGTCGATGTAGTACACGACGACCCACAGCAAGCCCAAGATCATGAGGAAGCAGAAGAGCGGCACGAACCAGGAAGGATTCGTCTTCGCGCCCTTAATGGACTCCTCCACGCGCTTGTTATTTTCCTTTTCACGGGCGATCAGGCGCTGCATATTCTTCGGCAGATCCTTCTCATTGCCCTTTGCGTTCAAAAGCTTATCGACTTCGTTGAGATCAATCTCACCAGGCTCGCCCTGCTTGTCCTTACCTTGCTGGGCATCGCTGGTAGATTCCTCAGAAGCTGCTACGGCAGTTGCCTTCTCGGCCTCTTCGGTGCTCTTCAAGTCCTTCTTCTCAGCCATAGAGGCTCCTCCTTGTCCACTAACTCTCCCACTTTATCGACTAGAGTGGATTGCGTCGAGGTTTTTCTCCGCGAATTAAGGAGAAGTATGGAGCAACGAGGAAAGCATAGGCCACAAAAGCGCCGTCTGACAGCCCGAAGTGTGCAATCAGGCATCGTCCTTGCCCTCGTCTGTGCGGTGGTGGGCTGGCTTTTCGAAGTCAACGTGCAAGCCAATGGCTCCTCTCGCGTCTCCGAGGACACTGCTGGCCTGTTGCGCGGGCGAGAAAGCGAAGTTGCACACCTGCAAAAAGACGTCGATACATTATCCACCGAGATTGACACGCTGCGAAAATCACTCGGAGACACCAGCTCGAAGCCAGTGAAAAGCGAGGAAGACCAACGAAGCGTGCTCCCTGCCTTGAGCGGACCTGCCATCACAGTGACACTTTCTGACTCGCCACTGTGGAAAAACGCACAATCGGGCGACGACACTATCGGCGACCAAAACGTCAACGATTACGTCGTCCACCAGCAAGACCTCGAAGCCGTCATCAACGCCCTATGGGCAGGCGGTGCAGAAGCCATGACCATTCAAGGAGTGCGCGTCCAACAATCCACCGCCGTACGCTGCGTGGGCAACGTCCTGCTCCTGCAAGGAAAACAGTACGCTCCACCCTACGTAATCCGTGCCATCGGGCCACAAGCGCAGATGCAAGCAGCACTGTATAACTCAACCGCAGTGAAAATCTATTTGGAATATGTGGCTTCCATCGGCCTGGGTTGGAAAGTGAGCTTAGACGAGCAGCTGAACTTCCCCAAAACATCTGCCGCCACACAAGAGCTGAAATATGCGAGCGTTCTGCCGCAAAAGGATGCGGTGGAGAGCATATCGGGTGCGAATGTGGGTTCGGAAGAGAATATGGCTGGCTCTGGTGAGAGTACGAGTGACGGCACGAACGGGAGCGCGAGCAGCAACAGTACCGCTGGCCAGGCTGATAACCATTCATCGAGTAACAAAAAGAATTAAGCTGTACGCCGTAAACTTTCAGGTTCAGAGGTTACTCTGTGCCTATAAGTAACGGTGCCCAGAACGTGCCTATATGGATGTACCTATGAGGGATGTGTCTATGAGAGATGTACCAATGCGAGATGACGCCTCGCAGGCCGGTGGCTCGCAAGCTGACGGCGAACTTCCGTCGTTCAGCCCCGCGGGTCACGATTGGCAGACGAGCACGCTGCCACCTATGCCAACAGCTCCGCGGGCTCAGAGCATGGCCGCCGCGATGCCACCAAGCCATCGCGCGCGAAAGAAGGGACGCAACTGGTTCCTGGAAGGCCTGGGCTTTGTGGGAGAAATCTGCCTGACCATTGGCCTGCTCCTGGTAATCTATGTGGTTTGGCAGTTGTGGTGGACCGGCGTGGTGTCCGCGCAAAGCCAAGCCCAGCAAGTCAAATCCTTGAGCTGGACGGCGCCTGCCGTTACCACCGGCGGAAACTTCAAGATCGCCCAGCCACAAAAGGGTGACGTCCCCGTCGACCCGCAGCCAGCCTACGGCGATGTGATTGGCCAAATGTACGTGCCGCGCTTCGGCTCAACCTACCGATCTCTCGTCGTGCAAGGCGTCGGCCTCGACCAGCTCGCCCGCCACGGAGTCGGCCACTACACCGAAACCGTCATGCCAGGAGGGATGGGTAATTTCGCCGTCGCAGGCCACCGTTCCGGCTATGGTGAGCCGCTTGCCGATGTCGACAAGTTCCACAAGGGCGACCCGATCGTCTTCCGCACGAAAGACCACTGGTACGTCTACGAAATGGATAGCCACGAGATCGTCGACCCGAGCGAAGTCTCCGTCATCTACCCCGTGCCACACCAGGCGGGAGCTGAGCCGAAAGAGCGCCTCCTGACGCTCACCACGTGTACTCCGCGCTACACGCCGGGCTACCAGCGTTGGATCGTCTATGCGAAGTTCAAGTACTGGGCTAATGTTTCCGACGGCATCCCTCAAGAGCTCGCCTCGAAGAGCTCGACTGGCCAAGTTTCCTTCACTCAAAGCTCGCCAACGACTGCTGCTCAAATTCCTTCCACTGGTGCGTTGCTGCTCTACCTGATTTTGGCTCTGATCAGCGTCATCCTTGCCGCTGCCTTCACCTGGGGTTGGCCAGCTTTGCGTCGCGACCGTGAGATCCGCGCGAACGGTGGCAAGCCAAACCACGCGCTCTCCCTCTACGGCCTGCTGTGGCGAGTGCTGCCCGGTATCCGTTCGGTGCGCCTGCTTCAGCTGGTTTTGATGCTTCTGATCGTGGTGGCCGTGATGTTCCAGTATGTGTGCCCGTGGCTAGTGCAGAACGTGCCTTACCTGCAGCTGATGAGCAACTACTCCAACATCTCGGGTGGCGCGATGTAGTCGCTGGGGCGGAAACCGCATTTCTTGAGATTATCAGCGTTAGTAGCGAACGAAAGAGGGGCTGGCATCGTCTGATGCCAAGCCCCTCTTTCATAACTCTCAACTCAGTGGTGCTAGGTTATAAGCCGCCTTGAGTGTTTCTGGTGCTGCCGGCGTTCTCCAGTGCTCTGATGCCAAGCAGCTCACTTCTCGGCGTTCTGAGCGACCGGTGCAACTGTGGTTTACTCGCCGGAGTGTGAACCCGACTTGTCTGCGGAATTATTATCGCCCGTCTGCGGCTGGCCGTTATCCACAACTGGCTTCGAACCGAAGACGGTAATGGTCGAACCCTTATCCACCGTGCCACCGTTGGTGATGTCCTTGCCGTTAGCGTCCGTCACCTTCACGTGAACATAATCGGACTGTGTACCGTTCGCCAGCGTCACCGTCACACCACGGTTCGCGAGCATATTCATCGCATCAGCAACCGTGGAAGCGGAGGCCACTGATGGCAAGCTCACCTGGTCAGGGCCAGAGGAAATCACCAGAGTGATCATCGACTTCTGGTCCACCGTGTTACCTGCAGCAGGGTCCGTGCTAATCGCAGAATCCTTCGCAATATCCGAGCTGGACTGGGTTTGAATGGTCAGCGAGAAGCCCATATCAGTCAGAATCTTCTGAGCCTCATCCTTTGGCTTACCCGACACATCCGGAACCGTCGTCCTACCCGTAGAAATGTAGAGAATGATCGACGAGCCCTTCGGCTGCACAGAACCGATCTTCGGGTCAGTTCTGGTAATCATATCCTTCTCAATAGTCGGGCTATCCTCCGAAGTGGTCGAACCCACCACGAAACCAGCCTTCTTCAAAGCTGCTGTTGCCTCAGCCTGGCTCATTCCTTGAACATCAGGAACAGCAGACTGTGCCGGCCCAGCAGAGAACCAGACCTTCACTGTCGAACCCTTCTTCAGCTTGGTGTCACCCTGCGGCGACTGCCTGGTGAACATGCCCTTCGCCTTCGAAGAATCAGTATCCTGCTCCGCCTTAAACACGAAGCCGGCCTTCTCGACGAGCTGCTTGGCTCGCGCCTCGGTCATATCCTCCGTGATGGTTGGCACCGTGCCAATCTGAGCCTCAGAATGGTGAATGAGCTGGATAATGCCGAAGGTGAGAGCGAGAAGAGCAATCAGGCCCGCAACAACAGACCAAATGATAATCTTCTTTTTCTTAGCCTGCTTGGCGCGAGCTTCAGCGCGGCTTGGCTCAGCGTTACCCACCGGCTGGGCGCCAATACCCGTCGTATCAGTAAACGGGTTAAACTGCTGGGTTGCCGGGCCCGCGTCAGCCAAAGCGGCCTGCGTATTCGGGTCGAGAACGGCAGTGCGATCGCCCAAAGGCTGGTTGCTCATCACGCGCAGAATGTCGTTCTTAAACTCAGCGGCCGTTGCGTAACGGTTCTGACGCTCCTTAGCCATCGCGTTCGCAACAATCTGGTCCCACACGCGAGGCAGGCCAGGAACGAGCTGGCTTGGCGGGGTGGCCGTCTCCGAAACATGCTGGTAAGCAATAGCCACCGGAGAGTCGCCGACGAATGGCGGGCGGCCGACGAGCATTTCATACAGCACGCAGCCGGCAGAGTAGAGGTCGGAACGCATATCGACCTCTTCGCCACGAGCCTGCTCAGGGGAGAGGTACTGAGCCGTGCCCACCACACCTTGCGACTTGGTCATCGTGGTAGCGGAATCGTCCATAGCGCGCGCGATACCGAAATCCATGACCTTGACCACACCCTGGTCGGAGATCATGATGTTACCCGGCTTGATGTCGCGGTGCACAATTCCCATGCGATGCGAATACTCGAGGGCGTTAAGCACGCCGAGCATAATCTGCTCAGTGTCGTGAACGGAGAGCGCGCCGTTTTCCTTGAGAATATCGCGAAGAGTCTGGCCCTTCACATACTCCATGACGATGTACGGCACGTTATGCGTCTCGCCGTCGGCATCCTCAACCAGTTCCTCGCCCGTATCGTAAATAGAGACGATGTTGGGGTTGTTGAGCATAGCGACAGAGTGCGCTTCACGACGGAAGCGAGAGAGGAAGGTCTTATCCTCAGCAAAGTCCGCGCGCATGATCTTGATAGCAACCTGGCGGCCCAGACGGGTATCCGTTCCCAGGTGCACTTCTGCCATGCCACCGTGACCGATGGAAGCACCGACGGTATAGCGACCTTGTGCGAGCTCGGTCGGGATCTCTTGATTCATCTCTGACCTCCAGTTTCGCCTGTTCTCTCTTTAGAGTAGCCTGCCCTCTCTCCAGCCTGTTGGGAAGGCTCCACACTACTCAAACGCTTGCTATTACTTGAATTTTGCCGATTTTGCGGGGGTATAACCTGCGCATTTTCCTCGCCAGGCGGTCCAACTATCACATTTTTTGACCATGTTGGCTTGCTGGTAATCACACGCCGGTGAGGTTGACGAGTTTCTTGAGATTTCCACTGCGCCATATCACCGTCGTTCCTGCTCTCCCCTGCGACAGAAACCTGAGGAATCGGCGGAACGAAAGGCGTTCTCGACACCGCTTGAGAGCGAACGCCACTGAGCGAGTCACTCGGCGGGGCCGGAGCCAAGGAACGCGAATCGGGGCTCGACACAAACGGGTTGGAAACCAGCGGGTTAACCTCAAAGGGCACAGAAACATAAGGGCTCTGCCCACGCTCCAAATTTGTGCGCTGGGAGGCTTCCTGCTCGTCAGAAGCGTTGGGCATATTGTCAGAGCTGTCACCCAAAGAGTTAACGAAGGGGTTGACCAAGCTCAGCCGGCCAGCAGAAGCAAAGGTGGACTTCCACGACGAAGCGGGGGAGGAAGAAGGCGCAGAGGTGCGTGCATGCGCAGCTGGTGACACAGAATAATCCTCTTCACCATTTTCCTGGCGGATCAGGCGATTTTCGATCTGTGACAATCTCGTGGCAACCGAGACGGCTGTAGCAGGGCGCTTATGAGGGTCCTTCTCCAGCATCTGCATCACATACTGCACGAGTTCCGGGTCAAGGTCGTGAGGAAGCGGGGGAACAGGGTCATTCACCTGGGCAGCAGCAATATCCACCGGCGTCGCACCAGTGAAAGGACGATGGCCAGCCAAGCCCTCATACAACACGACTCCCAACGAATAGATGTCAGACTGTGGGCTTGCATGCTCGCCCTGCGCCTGCTCCGGGGAAATGTACTGGGCCGTGCCCACTACCATGCCATCCTGGGTAATCTGAGCCTGATTAGTCGAATAGCTCACACCAAAATCAGTGATCTTCACCAAACCCTGGTCGCTGACCATAATGTTGCCCGGCTTGACATCGCGGTGAATGACGCCATGCGCATGAGCCAAGTGAAGCCCGCGAGCCACCTGCTCAATAATCGGCAGCAGCTCGAGAGTAGGGATGCGCTTACGCTCCTTGTAAATGTCGGCCAGCGAGCGAGCGTGCAAGAATTCCATGACGAGGAAGCCAAAGTTGTCGTGCTCGTAGTACTCGAAAAGGGCAGCGATGTTGGGATGCGCGAGATTAGCAGAATTATGAGCCTCTGTGCGCAAGCGTTCGAGACGAGAAGAATCGTTAATCAGATCGGAGCGCAGAGCTTTCACTGCAACCTCATGGTTGAGAACCATGTCAGTAGCGCGCCACACTTCGCCCATACCACCCTTGGCAATGCGCTCGTCGAGGCGGTAACGTCCGTGGATAATCTGGCCTTCAATCAGTTTCATTTGAGATAGGCCTCCATCAGACTTTTCATAATCGGACCAGACGTGTCGCCGGCAAGCGAGGGAATATCCTGCAGCCACACGCACACAGCAATCTTAGGGTTATCAGCTGGAGCAAAACCAGTAATCCAACCACTGACGAATTGATTTCTCGTTCCCGACTGCGCAGTACCCGTCTTCGCAGCAACCTTCACCCCAGGAATCTGAAGGGCAGGCCACGCGGTGGTAATCATGCCTTGCATCATCTCATTGAGCTTGCTTGCAGTATCTGAGCTGAACGGGTGGCTCAAAATCGACGGCGACGTTTGCGAGATAACCGACAAATCAGAGCTTCTCACCGTATCGACCAAAGTAGGACGCATGAGCGTACCAGAATTCGCCACGGCAGCAGAAACCATCGCCATTTGCAAAGGAGTCGCAACCGTGTCGCCCTGACCAATGCTTTGCAAAGCTAATTTATCATCGCTGACGGGCTTCGGGAATTGCGACTTCACCGACTGGTACGCATTCGAACCCGGGCCGCGGTCAATGCTAATTTGCGTGCCGAAGCCTAACTTGGTGGCAATCTCGTTGACCTTGTCATAACCCAATTTCACGCCTAACTGCGCAAAAGCAGTGTTTGACGACCACGCGAAAGCCTCACGCATCGGCATCTTTCCATCAGCGCGGTACATCCACGTTTCCGCATTTGTCAGCTTGTAGTTTGTGCCAGGAAGAGTCCACTCTAAAGGTGCAGGAATAACGCTGTCCGGGTTGTATTCTCCCGATTCAAAGGCAGCTGCAGAAACGATGATCTTAAACATGGAACCTGGAGCGCCCACCTGAAGCATCGCATTGTTATTCAACGGGCTCGGAGAGACGCTGGCAAGATTCGAATAGTTCTGAGCAGCAGCCTTCGTATCATGCGTGGCAAGATCATTCGGATTGTAGCTGGGCATGCTGGCCATGGCCAAAATACGTCCTGTCGACGGCTCGATTGCCACCACAGCGCCCGTTTTACCTTGCAACGACTGGTAAGCGAGATTTTGCAGTTTGGTGTTGATGCTCGTTTCGATAGTCGCGCCTTGGTTGGCTTGACCAGTAAAAGCAGACTTCAACTTTTGCAACCACAACGAATCAGTTTCGCCCGTCAGCAGCGAATTTTCCGAGCTCTCAATGCCTTTACCGGCGCGCGAGACGACGGAAAAGTAGCCAGTGATAGGCGCATACAGTTCAGGCTGCGGGTACTGACGCTGGTATTGGAACGCATCCTTCGACGGTACTGATTGCGCCAAAATAGTGCCATCAGACGCCGTGATTGCTCCACGGGGAACAGCGAACTCGTGGTAGAGGGCTCGTGTGTTTCTCGCGTCGGCGTTGAGCTCGTCAGCGCGGAAAACCATGAAGCTTGAGGTGGACACCACCAACACGAGGAAGAGGGCAATAACGGCAATAAAAAGCTGATGCAATGAACGATTCATGCCTTTTCCTCCTCTCCCAGATTATCAGCGCGGTTCTCTCCTGCTTGTTGAGCTGCCTCTTGAGCTGCATCGTGTGCGGCTGGCGTCAAAGGTGACGTTGCCGGCGCGACAGGCTGCATTGCGGATGCGACAGGCTGCGTGGCAAGCGTTTCAGGAGTGGAAGGTGACGTTGAACCGGCTGACGCAGCAACCGCAGCAACCGCTGGCTGGTGATCGCGCGCCTGGCGGGCAGCGCGAGCTGCTAATTGCTCTTGCAACTTCTGAGCAAGAATCGTGTCCGGATCATAAATCTGAGAATCTCGAGGCGTATTGGCATGAGAAGAGATCGCCACCACAAGCGAGGCCAACAAAATGTTCGCCATCAGCGACGAGCCACCAGCAGCAAGGTACGGCAAGGTCAAACCCGTCAAAGGAATGACCAAAGTAATGCCGCCAACAACAGTAAACACCTGGAAAGCCATGGAAAATGCTAATCCTGCTGCCAAAAGCTTGCCAAACCCATCGCTCTGAGCCATGCCAGCAGTAAAACCACCAGCAATAATCACCAAATAGAGCACCAAAATGAGGAGCAAACCGAGAAGCCCCACCTCTTCACCCAGCGAGGTGTAAATAAAATCAGAATTTGCAAACGGTGTAATGGCAGGGTGACCATTGCCCAAACCCGTACCCAACATGCCGCCAGAAGCCAAACCAAACAAGCCCTGAACAACCTGGTACGTACCGCCATACTGACGCTGATAGAGAGCAGGATCGAAAGGATGCAACCAAATGTTCACACGGTTAGCAAAGTTCGAGAATACGCGAGCAGCCACCACAACACCAGCCATGAAAGCGACAAAACCAATCACCAGCCACGACTTACGCCGAGTAGCAACAAAAAGCATGCCCACAAACATGGCAAAGAACATCAACGACGTACCCAGATCATGCTGAAGCACCAAAATGCCTAAGCTGACCACCCAGACTACAGCAATCGGCCCCAAATCGCGCATACGAGGCCAGCGCACGCCCAACACTTTCTTTCCGCCGACAGCCAGCTGATCCGAACGATCAAACAAATACGTCGCAAAGAAGATCGCCAAGAACAATTTGGCAAACTCAGCAGGCTGAAGGGAGAACGGACCAAAGTGAATCCAAATGCGAGCACCATTGATCTCTCGACCGATAACAGGCAACTCCGGAGCGAGCAGCAGCACCAAACCACACGCCATGCACACGTAAGAAATACGCCGCAAAATACGGTAATCACGCAAGAAGAAGAGCACAACAATGGCAACAGCTGTCGACACCGCAAGCCACATCATCTGCCGCTGGCCTGAATTCGATGAATAGCCCAAGGTGCGCTGAGAATAGTCGATGCGCGTAATCTCGGTGATGCCAATCAGCGCGAGCAAACTCATAGCAGGAATAATCGTGCTCGACGCATATACATGACGAACCTGGATTACCACCTCGAGTACCACCAACAGTGCAATATCAATGCCCAGCGGCAGCCAGTACTGACGCGGAACTGTGCCCGTCACACGCAAGGACATCTGCACGAAGGCGAGCAGGCCGATGGCGATGGCCGCGAGCAGCAGCAGAATATGGCGGGTGCGCAGGCCGGCCAGTGAAGTGACCTTGTTGGCCGGCTTAGCGCTGGCTTTGGCGCTGGTGTGAACGCTGGCTCGCCGAGCGGCAGCATCAGCGGTGTGCGATCGACGGCTCATGCTGCACCTCCGTCTTTCGAGGTGTTCGCTTGGCTTTCGAGGTTATCCTTCGGGTTTGCGCTGCTGGCCGACGTCTTCGAATCTGAGCTGTTCGAGTCGCTGGAGTCCTTGGAGCTATCCGCCTTCGCCGCGTCCTTCGCAGCATTCTTGGCCTCCTCAGCCTCCTGCTTCTTCTTTTTCTCCTGCTCCTTGGCCTGCTGGCTGATCTTGAGCGCGCGAGCCAAAGCATCCGCTTTGTTGTCCGCCTTCACGCCCTTACTCAACTGGGTCTGCCAATCTCGAGGCAAACTCGACACCTTCGTGTCCGTTTCTTCTTCGAGACGGTTCAAATTCAAGCCGAAAACTTGGGTAGGAACGCCCTGGTAAATGGCGATTTTGCCGTTGTTCATGCCCACGTACCATTGCGACATGGCCCAGTGGGTGAGCAAGGTTGCGCCACTGGCCAGCGCAGCTAGCACCATACAGATTGCCACGACCCAAGCGATAATACGACGCTGCTTCTTCTTCGCAGCGGCCGCTTCCTGTGCAACCTCCTGGGCTTTGCGCTCGCGGGCAGCACGCTTGACGGCTGGGTCAGAAGGGTCGGCGGTAATCGTGCCATTCTTCTTCTGCACGATCGGAATTTCGCCGGTATCCGTCATCTGCTCGTCGGCGGCATCATCACTGTGCGTCGGCTCGACAAGAATTTGGTCGTCGCTCAGCTGGCTTTCGCTCACGGGCTCGTCACTCACTTTGTGTGGCGCAAGATTATCACCGTGCTCACTCGAAACCGCATCAGCGTGAGGCGCAGCCGCCTCATCAGCAGGCGAAGATGCGGGTGCAGGAGAGGAGGCGGACTGATAATCTGGAGCGTCACCTTGAGCCAAAAGAGCAGCCTTTTCTGCCGGCGAAGACTGCGACTTGAGCTTTGGAGCAGTGGCAACCGGGCGGTGAACCACGTCGGCAATGGAATGGATGCCAGCCTCAGCAGCACCAGCCACCAGAGGAACCTGCAGGCCTGCGTTGGGGTTGAGCAAGCTCCAGTTCTCGCGCGGAGCATACTGGGCGTCAGCAACCACGGCAGTGACGTTATCGGTAGAGCCAGCCTTCAAAGCGGCGTTGACGAGCAGCTGCGCGCACTCTTCACGGTCAGGGGTGGAGAGCATGATTTCGCGAATCGTCTCATCTTCCAACGGGCCGCACAAGCCGTCGGAGCACAGCAGCCAGCGGTCGCCAGCCTGGGCACGACGAATGGAAATATCAGGGTGAGGGTCGATGTCAAAATCGCCCAGAACGCGCACCACCACGTTCTTTTGCGGGTGATTGCGGGCCTCCTGCTCGCTGATGCGGCCGGTGTCGACCAAATGCTGAACGTAAGAGTGGTCTTTGGTGACGCGGATGAGCTGGTTGGAGCGCAGCAGGTAAGCGCGAGAGTCGCCAATATGGGCGAGCACCCACCAGCCGCGAGTCAGCGCAACCGTGTCAACAGTGGTTCCCATGCCGGCGAGCTGGTGTTCCTTTTTCGCGCGGCCCACAATGGCGTCATGCGCGGCGAGGATCGACTTTTCTAGCGTTTGCGCCATGGAGAGCACGGTTCCGTGATGTTCGCTGCGTTCGATGTGAGCAAGCGTGCGGATGGCGATGGTCGATGCGGTGTCGCCGCCCGCGTGGCCGCCCATGCCGTCAGCCATGGCGATGATGCGCGAGCCGGCGAAACCGGAATCTTGGTTGTTGGCACGCACGTAGCCGACGTCGGAGAGGACGGTGGAAAGAAGCCTGAGTTTTCGTTCTGCCATGCGCTTACCTCAATTCGAAGGTGGTAGCGCCGATGCGAACCGGCACGCGGGGCCTGAGAACTGCGCGCCCCGGCATTCGAGATTCATTGATGTACGTGCCGTTGGTCGAACCGAGGTCCTCGACAACCCATTGGCCTGATTGAGGGTCCTGGCAGACGCGGGCGTGATGGCCGGAAACGTATTCGTCGTCGAGCACGATGGTGTTGTGCGTGCTGCGTCCCAGCGTGATGTTGCCTTGGTCAAGCGGGAAGGTTGCGCCTGCGTGCGGCCCGTCGATGATGACGAGCATGGTCGCGGCTTGGCTAGGCATGGCGGAGCGCGCTGTCTCCTTGGTAGTGGTGGCGCTCACGAGATGAGCAAGAGAGTTGATGTCGCCAGCGGCACCGGAAGCTGCGGCTTGTGCGGAAGCTGGGCTGCCTGCTGCAGGTGATGGAGTAGTTGGGCTGCCTGTGCCTGCTTCGTTGCTTGCGCTTGCTGGAGCGGGAGCAGGAGGCATCGGTGTGCGGCCAAATGGCTGTGGAATAGCGTGGTGAAGAGCAGGGGAATCCAGCGAATCAGCAGGATCAGCGCTCGGGTTAGCAGTCGGGTTGCTTGCGCTGGCTGGATTTGTTGCACCGGTTTGACTGGTTGCACCGGCAGAAGGAGTCAGCGGGAACTGAGAAGTTGCTGCAGGCTCCGATTCACCAGACTGATAATCTTGCGCCCCAGGCTGAGAAACAGGCTCGTTTCCGGGCTGAGAAGCGAGCGGAGAAGGCTGTTGAGCAGCGCTTTTGCCTACGGAAAGCTCGGAAAGTTCTGGGTTTGCCGAGTAGGAGTCGCCCAACAGCGGCTCGGGCGTGCCAGGGGTGAGAGGCCCACCGCCAGCCATCGGTGCCACAGGCTCGCTGGCCAGAGATGAACCGGCTACAGGGGCCACAGGCTCTCCCGCCACAGGAGCTGCCGCCGCATTCATCGCGTCGAGGGGGCTTGCGGGAGTAGGGCGCAGAGGCGCTTGAGCAGGCATCACGGGGACTGCGCGACGACGACTGCGCTGCTTGCGCTCCAAACCCTCTGTCACGTCACGATGCAGTGAGCGCACAGCGAGCCATACGAAAATCCACAAGGCGATTAAAAAACCGTACTTGAGGATGGCGAAAGTCAGTTCAGTCATGCAGGTATCTTCTCAGTAAAATCAGGGCTTTTGCGCCACAAGCTTTCAGTTACGAGGTTCTGAGCCTGCCCAGAATAGCATGCGAGTACGGCCGATCGTGATGGTATTGCCATCGATCAGGCTTGCAGCAGGAACGAGGTGACCCTCCACATAGGTGCCGTTGGTCGAGCCCATATCGCGAGCCACCACATGCTGAGGGGTAATTTCAATCTCAACATGGTGACGGGAGACGCCCGGGTCATCAATGACGATGTCGCAATCAGAACCGCGGCCAATCACCGTCTTTGCGGCGGTCAGCAGGTATTGACGGCCCGAGATTTCCAGTACAGGGAAGTCGCGTGGGCTGGACTTATCGTCCGTCACGGGTGCGATCTTACCCTGAACAACCTGCGAGCTGACCTGCGGGCGGCCTTGTGGAATATCGGTGTTCTCTTCGAAAATCACCACGACAGGCCCGGAGAAGGAGTAGTGCTGCTGCTCGGCGTAGTTGGTCAGCTTGTCGGAAAGCTCGTTGGCAAGGGCTTCCGCACCCCACTTGATGACTTGGTCGAAGTCAGGAGTGCTCATGGAAAGGCGATACTCGTTCGGAGCCATCGTCTTTTCTTGATCAATTTGCGTGGCCTTGTCGTTAATCTCGCGCTCGAGCAAGCGCATCAGATCAACAGGCTGAATGTTCTTTGAGCCGAAGCGGGAGAAAACGGAATCAACGGTCTTCTCAATCTTGCTCTCGAACCCATCAAGAAATCCCATGATGCCTCCGATGCTGAAATTCAGGTGGTGCGCCTGAATGCGTCACGTTCACTACCTAGTTCACTACCTACTGGTTTTAGAATACCGTTTTTATCAGCCAAAGCACGAGATTTTCAGGCTGCGAGAGGCTCTTGTGTACATTTTGACCACTTTGTTACGCACTTGTTCCGTGCTTCGCAGTGTGCTGGCCCGCCCGCCGCCTTGCGCGGGCTTCCTGTTTCGCTCTTGTGACGAAGTAGCCGGCGGGCAAGAGTTTTTGATAATCTGGAGAAGTATGTCAGGCGGCGCCGATCAGCGTCGCTACGAATGATGACCGCGCAACGAAAATGGTGCGAGGTTCTCAGCCGTAACGCTGAGGAATACCTATGATCATGTGCCTTTTCGTTGACTACTCCGCGGCAAACCAGAGGGAAATTGATGACCTCCGAATCTGATGTGACCTATAAGCAGACAGGTGAGCTGGATCGCGATCCTTCGCTTATGGCCTTTGACGATGTTCAAACGGCTCTTCATACTTCCATGGCGAAGGGTTTGAGCAGTGATGAAGCGGCTCGCCGCTTGGAAAAGTTCGGCCCCAATAAGCTCAAGGGTAAGCCTCCTGTTCCCAAGTGGAAGAAGTTCTTGCAGCAGTTCCAGGACCCCATGGTCTATTTGCTGATTGCTGCAACGATTATTTCTTTCATCGCCTGGATCGTGCAAAATAACATGGCTGGCGGGGAGAAGGAAGCTGTTCCTGTTGACGCTCTCGTCATTATTTTGGTGTTGATCGTCAACGCAGTGTTGGGCTACCTTCAGGAAGCCAAGGCGGAGCAGGCTGTAGATGCTCTGGCTCAGATGACGCAGCCGACATGTGCGGTGCTGCGCGATGGGCATATTCAGCGCATTGATACGGCTGATCTGGTTCCTGGCGATATTCTTGTGCTCTCCGAGGGCGACACTATTCCTGCGGATGGCCGTTTGTTCCAGGTGGCGAGCTTGCGCGTTGCTGAGGCGAGCTTGACGGGCGAATCGGTGCCGATTGCGAAAGCTCCTGCAACCTTAGAGAAGGCTGCAAGCTTGGGTGATCGCAAGAACATGATCTTTAACGGCACCTCAGTGACCCAGGGTACCGGTCGCGCGATTGTGACGAGCACTGGCATGTTCACTCAGGTGGGCAAGATCGCCGACATGCTCAACCAGGACGAAAGCGGCGAAACTCCTTTGCAAAAGGAGATGGCTCGCGTCTCCAAGCTGTTGGGTATCGCCGTTATCATCATCGCCGTTTTGGTGATCGCAGTTCTCTTCTTCTCGCAGGGCTTCCATTCGTTTGAAGATGGAATTAACTCGCTTTTGTTGGCAGTTTCCTTGGCTGTTGCTGCTGTGCCAGAGGGTATGGCAACAATTTTGACTATCGTTCTGGCTTTGGGCGTGCAGCGTATGGCCCAGCATCAGGCCATCGTGCGCAAGCTCAGCTCGGTGGAAACCTTGGGTTCTGCCTCGGTTATTTGCTCGGATAAGACGGGCACTTTGACGCGTAATGAGATGACGGTGGAGACGATTATTTCTCCGTCAGGACGTACTCATCTCACTGGTACTGGTTACGCTCCTGTTGGTCAGCTCACCGATTCTCAAGGCCAAGAGATTAGCAATGACGATGTGTTGCGTCACGAAGCTCGCGTTGTTCTGGGCGTGGGATCATTGGCTAACGACGGCCACCTGGTGAAGGCGACCGACGAAAAGGGCAAAGACGAGTGGAAGAGTGAGGGTGACCCTACTGAGGTTTCCGTCATTGTTGGCGCTCGTAAGATCGGCGCTTACCGTGCTGAGCGTTTCCATCGCGTCGCTGAAATTCCGTTTACCTCGGAGCGTAAGCGTCAGTCGGTGGTGATGGCAGATGACTCTAATGATGGTCGTCTCCGCGTGTTCGCTAAGGGTGCTCCTGATGTTCTTCTCGACTACTGCACGCGCATCGCTGTGGGCGGTCAGGTTCGCCCGATGACAGAAGGTGACCGTCAGGACATTATCGCTTCGGTGGAGGCCCTCTCTTCTGAGGCCTACCGCACCTTGGGTATGGCGTACCGTCCGTTGGGTGATGCTCGCTCTTTGGATGAGATTGAAGGCGCTCACATCAACGCTGCTGGTGATGCTGCTGAGCTTTCCGAACATCCTGAGATTATCGAGAAGGACATGATCTGGGCTGGTATGGTCGGCATCATTGATCCTCCTCGCACTGAGGTTCGCGCTTCTGTCGCCCAGGCTCACCATGCCGGCATTCGTACCGTCATGATCACTGGCGATCACCCGCTGACTGCAGCTCGTATCGCTACTGACTTGGGTATCGCTCAGCCTGGTGAGCAGGCAGTAACCGGCGCTGAATTGGATGAGTTGGAAGGTGCTGCTCTCGATGCGAAGACGGCTCAGGCTCATGTTTACGCTCGTGTTGCTCCGGAACACAAACTCAAGATTGTCAAGAGTTTGCAACGTCAGAACAATATCGTTGCCATGACTGGTGATGGTGTGAATGATGCACCTGCTGTGAAGTCTGCTGATATTGGTGTTGCTATGGGCATCACGGGTACCGAGGTGACCAAGCAAAGCTCGACCATGGTGTTGGCTGATGACAACTTCTCCACCATTGTTGAGGCGGTGAAGGAAGGCCGTGGAATTTTCGATAACATCAAGAAGTTCCTGCGTTTCCTGCTCTCCTCCAACATGGGCGAAGTGTTCACCGTGTTCGCTGGCGTGCTGTTGGCCGGTTGGATTGGTTTGCGTGAAGAATCCACATCAGGCATTGTTGTTCCGCTCCTCGCGGTTCAGCTGTTGTGGATTAACCTTCTGACTGATGCTGCACCTGCTCTGGCTATGGGCATGGATGTGGAAGGCGATGAGGTTCTCAACCGTCCACCACGTAACGTGAAAGACCATGTGATCGACGCAGAGATGTGGGGTGACATCATCTTCGTGGGCATCATCATGGCTGCTGTCACTTTGCTCGGTATGGATCTGTACCTGCCAGGTGGCTTGATTAACGATTACGCCTTCAAGCCTGCTGCTAAGGCATATGACCTTGAACTGGCTCGTACGATGGGCTTCACCATTTTGGTGTTCACTGAGCTGTTCAACGCTTTGGCATCGCGTTCGGGTGAGGAATCCGCCTTTAAGCGCATGTTCACTAATAAGTGGTTGTGGATGGCATTGGCCCTCTCGCTCGTGTTGCAGATGGCCGTCATTTACATTCCATGGTTGAACACTGCCTTTGGTACTGTTCCGCTGCCATGGCATTCATGGTTCGAGGCCTTCGCTCTCTCCTCTGTCACTTTGTGGCTGACCGAGTTGAGAAAGGTGTTCTTGCGCGCTCGTTCGCGCAGGCGTGCAGCCAAGGCTGCTGTGACGAAGTAAGTGCTGCTAGGTGCAGTTACTCGCTGAGCTGATGAGGACCGGAAGCAATTGCCTTCCGGTCCTTTTTGTTTATGCTGAGCAACGGAGTGATAATCTGCCTGCAAGAGGCTGAGCCCAGCCAGTTTCCCCTCGCCACTACGAGAGTGGGAGAGCGAGAAGCTGGGCGAGAGAGCCGGGCGAGAAGCCGGGCGAGAGGAGAGACGATGGTCAGTGCACGCGGTTCGTACAAGCAACCCGATGGCAAGCTCATTTCAGCGACGATTGCCGCGGAAAGCCTGGCAACGCCCGTCATCAGCGAGGTGAGTTTCGACGGCGACTTCTTTGCCGACGACGATCTCGGCGGTGACGCCAGCCTCACCCCTGTGGAGCACGCACTTTCCGGCTTGCCCCTCACATGGAGCCTTCAAGATTATCAGGAACGCATTGCAGCAGCCATCCCTGCCAATCTGCATCTGGAAGGCACGGATGCGAGAGCTTTGGCACTGGCTGTGCGCCGAGCAGCGGGAAAGCTTGTGGGCGAACAGGCTCAAGAGAGTGTGGCGAGTGAAGCGGGCACAGGAAAGAAGCCTGGCTTGCCTCAGGATGCTTTCGATACTGGTAATCTCACATCGTCAAACTTGAGCTGGGACGAGCTGAAGAGGCGCTGGAATTCCCTCGATTTAGCCATTGTTGAGCCGCAGACTTCCGCCCAGCAGCCTTTTGAGCCCGCGATGCAGATGGCCGTCGACGAAGTGATTGCCGAGCGGACCAGGAAGGGCGAGATGCCGGCGCTGATTCGCTTCTGGGAGTGGGCAAGCCCGGCCGTGATTATTGGGCTTTTCCAGTCGCTGAGCGCAGAAGTCAACATGCAAGCGGCTCGTGAGCGCGGAATCACAGTGGTTCGGCGCATTACCGGCGGCGGGGCAATGTTCGTCGAGCCAGGCAACACGATCACCTATTCGCTGACTGTTCCCCGTGACTTTATTGAAGGTTTGAACTCTGAAGATGCGTACCGCCTGTGCGAGGCGTGGGCGATTGGAGCGTTGCGAAGCGTAGGAATTAAGGCCGCGCACGCACCTTTGAACGATGTGGTGAGCCCGGCTGGCAAGATCGGTGGCGCTGCGCAGAGAAGGTACCCCAAGAGTGAAGCGGGAGCTGGAGTGCCGGGTTCCGTGTTACCGGGAGCGGTGCTGCACCACACGACCATGGCTTACGACATCGACGCGGTTGCCATGACGCAAGTTTTGCGACCACACCAGGAAAAGCTTGCCGCGCACGCGGTGAAGTCTGCCGCGAAGCGCGTCGACCCGATGAAAAGCCAATCAGGTATGAGCAGGCGCGAAATTATGGAAGCGATGGCCCGTTACGCACATGAGTTCGTTCCGGGTTTGCGCTCATACCAGCTGCCCGAAGATGTGTTGAAAGAGGCTCGCGAACTCGCGCAGAGCAAGTACAGTAATCCTCAGTGGACCGGCCGAATCGCGTGAGCGTTCGCTCAGCAGGCCGCGCGCGGAAGCTGAGTGAAGGCGGTTGCGGAAGTTTGATGACCAGCGAGGAGTAGGTGTGAGTGAAATGAGTGAGCAGGTGAGCAGCCCTATCGTCGGGCGCTTCGCACCCAGTCCCACAGGGCGCTTGCACCTCGGTAACATCGCAGCCATGCTGCTGGCGTGGCTGGCCGCCCGAGCAGCTGGCGGATCTATCGTTTTGCGCATTGAGGACATCGACTACGAGCGCATGATGCCCGACGCAGACCGCTGGATTATGGATGATCTTTCCTGGCTGGGATTGGATTGGGATGGTGAACCAATCTGGCAGTCGCAGCGCACGGAGCTGTACCGCGAGGCGATGAAACAGCTCATAGAGTTTGATGTGAAACAATTGCCTGCATTGGGCTCGGATCGCTTGATTTACCCGTGCTTCTGCTCGAGGGCGGATATTCGCGCGGCCAGCGCGCCTCAACGCGGGGATGGTTTCGTGATTTACCCAGGGATCTGTCGACATTACTCCCACGAGAGCGGCGGAAGGCTCACGCCTGACGGCGAGCTCGTGGCAGACCCGCGGCCTGCAGCTCGCCCGCGCACAGCGCGAGAAATCCGCAAGGGCATCGCTGGCGAGCTGCGGCAACACAGCCTGCGCATTGCTGTGCCGACCTCGAGCACATGCCCGGAAAGCGTGGTGAGGTTCACCGATGTTTTGTGCGGGGCACAAAAGTGGAACCTCACCACGGATGTGGGGGACACGATTGTCAAACGCGCAGACGGACATTACGCCTACCAGTTTGTCGTTGTGTACGACGACCTCGCCCAAGGGGTGAATCAAATTGTGCGCGGGCGCGATCTTGATCGCTCTACCGCGGTGCAAATCTGGATTCGTCAAGCTCTTCTCGCCAGCAATGCTGTTGACATGCCGCATTCGAGTTCGGAGAACGGTGAGAGTGATGTTCGCTCAGAAAGCGAGCGTGGTGAGGTCTTAGCGCGCGTTGAGAGTGGTGCGAACGGTGAGAGTGATATGCGCGAACAGGCAAGCCCTACGGCGAGAAACCCGCAATATTGGCATATTCCGCTGCTGACGGATGCGGCAGGAAAGCGGTTGGCCAAGCGTGATAAGGACCTCGAACTGGCCACTTTGCGATCCAAAGGGGTTAAGCCCGAAGCGGTGTTGGGCTACATTGCTGGGATTTTGGGCATCGGGGATGGTCAAGATATCAGTGCAGATGATCTCGTGAAACAATACCGATCCTTCCAAGCTGAAAATCTGGCGAAAGCGTTGCGCCAAGCGGGAGAGCAGGACCGCACCGTCGACCCAGCCGACCTTGAAGTGCGCTTTTCCATCAGTTTGTGAGCAACACGATGTGAGGGGTGGAGCCGTCGTGGCGACACGGGCTGTGTCGGCCCGTCGTGTGGATGAAGGCGAGTTTGGACCGTCGTGGCGAACAAGATGGTGTGCTCCAGGCGATGGAGACGGTTACGCGCGGTAGGCCTCATTTCGCCGGCGCTGCCACTCATCCGGCGCGAAAAGTAGGCTAGAGGCCTGAGGAGGAGCGATGGTCGCATATTTGGAGCACAAGGATCTGACGAACGAGGTCATTACACCACAGCGCGAGCAGGAAATCCGCGATGGTGTGGCGCGCGTGCGCGACGAGGTTGCACGGGCGTGTGCAGCGAGCGGTCGAGATGAATCCGAAGTGACAATCTTGGCGGCTACGAAAACTCGCGATGTCGGCGAAATTCGAGTGGCTCTCCACGCGGGAATTCGCGCGATCGGCGAGAACCGGCCGCAGGAAATCCAGATCAAAGCGCCCCTCCTGGCTAGTGACATCGAGCAGCTGGGCGTCGACTACCACCTCATTGGCCAGCTGCAGAAAAACAAGATTAACAAGGTTTTAGGCATCGTCTCGACCATCGAATCTGTCGATAGCGCTCAGCAGGCGGCTCAGATCGGCCAGCGTTTTGTTTCACGTGGAATTACCGGTGCAGCGCAGAAAGTGTTCCTCGAAGTCAACGAGTCGGGCGAAATGTCAAAGTCGGGGTGCGATCCCGCTCAAGCCTACGAGCAAGCCCTCGCCATTGCGGCGACGGAAGGTGTTGAACTCGCCGGTTTGATGACGGTGGGAGCTCACGTTTCTGACGAGTCGCGCGTCAGGGCTGGCTTTGCCGCGCTTCGCGACTTACGCGACAAGATTGTCACTTCCGAGCAGCCAGGAACGCAACACTGCACGGAGCTTTCCATGGGAATGACTCACGACATCGCTTGGGCCATCGCTGAAGGCTCTACTCAGCTGCGCATTGGCACGGGTATTTTCGGGGCGCGCGCGTTTATTTAACGTTTCGAAGTCGCTTGCAGACGGGTTGAAGTCTGTATTGCATTGGTCGCTAGTGAGTTATGCATGATGCGAGGATGGAACAAGCTTGTAAAACAGCAATCCTGTATCTGGTAAATCTTCAAAACCGAAGCGATGGTAAAACTGCGCTGCAGATTCAGATACAGGTTCTACGACGAGAGCGCGTGAGCCTACATGGGAAGCCACTGATAGAGACCGTAGGACGGCATTGTGAAGGAGTTTCCAGCCGAGCCCTTGAGATTGAAACTCTTGGTCTACTCCTAGCTGGCCGAGAAGGATTGTTGGAATTTGTAGTGGCGTATTCCGGGCTAGCCAGCCATGGACTCGATGTCGAGCAATGCTGTATGAACTGAGGCTATAAAAGCCCGCGAGTTTTCCCGATTCGCTGAAGGAAAGGTACGTGATGGCAGCGTCGCTTTTCAGTGATGAGAATGCTCTGTGATGAAGCCAATCATCGATTTCGATGACACCGCAGGAGAACTCTTCGAGATTGTCAGTTCTCTCCAGCTTGCGAGGCTTAGTGAACCTTTGATCTTTCACAGCCATTCCGGGGCTCTTTCCAAAAGTGCTTGAGCAGCACTTGATGGTGGCTCATCGAGAAGTTCGAGAAACTTTTCAAAAGACTCGTTGGAGATATATCGAATCGTTTGTTGCTCAATCTCGCTTTGAGCATCTTCAACAAGGTGCTCAATAGCCCATTGAGAAAGGGTCATACCCTTGAGCTTTACAGCTTTATCAATAATTTCGCGCTGTTCACTGCTCAGCCGCATGTTGATGCGCGAAGTATGGGGTGATTCATGTGTGTTTGTCATATGAAAATTGTACATCACAATGACGTACATTTTTGTCTGGAAGAAGGTGGTGCGATAAAGGGCAAACATGTCAGTGATGTAGCTAGATGCGGTTGACTTAACAAAAGGGGCCTTGACCGGGAATAAGAATACGGCGAACACTGTTAGCTATGATATCGAACAGATGTTCGAAGAAGGAAGGGAAGCAGTTGAGCCGTATTCAATTAAAATATGAAGCTCCCAGCGGCGGAAACAAGTCCGTTACTGAGAGTTTCGACCTCAGTGATGGTGAAGAACAAGTCATTATTGAAGAGGATCGACGTATACGCGCTCAACAGGAACATTGCGCGCTTTCTCAGATCCCGCCTCGTCGCATTGAAGAAATTCTTCATGAAATATGGGCTGAAGAGGAACGTGCCTGCCATCACTTTTTTCGGACAGATTTAAAGGGAAGAGTTGCTCTGTGCTCGTTTGAAGCTGAAGAAGAAGTAGCTGGCCCCATTGCAGATAAAGAGAGTCTTAACCCTCTTGAAATGCTGGAACGCGAAGAGGAAAGAGAAAGGATTACCAGTCTTCTTCATGAAATGTTCGTTGTGTTTCCTCAACTCACTCAAGAGCAACAGGAAATTCTCCGAGCAATCTACTGGGAAGGAGAACGAGCAGCTGAGATAAGTAGAGAAAAAGGGGTCTCTCGAGCAGCGATTTCTCGGCAGCATTCGCGCGCGCTCGCAACTTTGCTGCGTGAAATGCGAAAACAAGATGCTGGAATTTCCTTTTCCTGTGATTAAGAAAATTCTTTTCTGATAGACGGTTAACAAACCTCAATGTTGCGGCAGTGATAGTGAGAGGGCATCAGTTCTCTCCAGTCAACCTACGTCTACAGAAAGGCTTACATATGACTGACGAAATGGTACTTCGTACTCAACAATGGCTCAACTCAACATATCGGCAACACAGGAACTTCGGCTATGTTGACGAAAATGGTCATACAGGACGGGATACCATCTGGGCTTTGACCAGGGCCCTCCAGATTGAATTGGGAATCAGCCAAACAGCTGATAATTTTGGCCCGTCAACTGAGCGTTTGTTTATGAGTCGTTGGCCTTCTGGAATTCATGCGCAAGCAGATTCAGATAAGAACGAATCTAATGTTTACGCCATCATCCAAGGCGCATTGTGGTGCAAAGGTTATTCGACCGGTGCTTCGGACATTACTCAACATTTCTATGGCGGTACCCAGGCTGGCGTGGAAAACCTGCAGAGGGATATGAATATTGCAGCTGATGGTGTCGTCACGCTTGAAGTGATGAAGTCACTATTGAGCATGGATCAGTTCCGACTTGTGAATCACACGGATCAAGGGAATAAGCTTCGTATTATTCAGCAGCATGTGAATGCTCAATATCGCAGGTATACGGGCATCATCCCTTGTGATGGTGTGTATGGTCGTCAAATGAATACTGCACTGATTCAGGTATTGCAGTCGTTGGAAGGCTATTCTCCTGATGATGCTACAGGATATTTTGGCAGTGGCACCAAAGCTCACCTGCTGACGATCTCTGCATTAAACGCTGAAAACTACCCTGAATGGCTTTGGCTTGCTCAAGCAATGCTCGTGTGCAATGAGTATCCTGTGGAAATTGATGCAGAGCACTGGAATGGTGATGTATATACTGCGCTCCTTCAGTTCCAGAAGGATTATGGCTTAGCTCAAACCAATCGCTTTGATATTGATACTTGGATGAGCCTCTTTGTTTCAACAGGAAACCCGGACAGAGAAGGTAAAGCTTGTGATTGTGCCACGATTCTTGATGATGAAAAGGCAAAGCAGCTTGTTCAGTCAGGCTATACCCACGTTGGCCGTTACCTCACTGGTTTTGTATGGAATGAAGCCCTGCAGAAACAAGTGAGTAAGGCTCTCACGCCTGATGAGATTTCCTCTTTGATGGCTGCAGGGCTTTCTGTGTTCCCGATTTACCAAGATGGAGGTGAAAAGAAGAGCCATTTCGTTGAATCTCAAGGATATAAGGATGCTCAGCGTGCTATTGAAGCAGCTCTTCGTTGTGGTTTTACCAAAGGAACGGTAATCTACTTCGCAGTAGACAGCGATATGTATGAGTATGAAATCAACTCATTCGTTGCGCGCTATTTCCGCGAAATCAGGCTCTTCTTTAATAGCAGTAGCAACCTTCGTAAGTATCGAGTAGGCGTGTATGGTACCCGTCTGCTATGCACTCGCATGCATGAATTGGGCTATACGGACCTTTCCTTTGTGGGTGACCTTTCCACGGGGTTCGCTGGAAACCTTGGGTATCCATTGCCGAAGAATTGGGCATTTGACCAGTTCCGAGAATTTGATTCTTCGAAGGGAGAGTACTCTTTTGACCTCGACCGTGATGCTTATTCTGGACGAGACAAAGGTACTCAGGAATTCTTCCCCATGCCGTATGTCAAAATCTCTGATGGCTTCAAGGACACGAGTGAAACACTTCGGCAAGAGTATGCTCAAAAGTTCTTTGAAGCACTGGGAATGAGCCAGCGATTCCTGGGAGTGGAATGGACGTTCAACTCTCAGTTCTATGTTCGGACGATTACTGCTCCAGGAATTAAGTTGGACATTTATGGGGAGATTTCTGATAGCGTTTCTCACGAAGGCATCTTTTCTCAGAAATTCAATGTCAATAAAGATATGAAATCTGGGAAAATCTCTAGTGACACAAAGGAACAAATCTCCACTGAAGTTTCTCGGCTGGGTGTGAAAGGGACTTATTCCAGTGATAGTCTTCTTTCCACATTGGACGAGGTTGCCATGGCTATCCCTGAAGGTAACTTGAGCTACTCGATATCCGTTGGAGCAGGATATGCGAATATCGCTGTTACAGTTGATATTCTTCCGTCAAACGAAGAATCGTCTGTATCTGCGCAAACTTCTCTCTCGGTGATCTTCAAGTTTACTTTTTCTGGATACACCCTGAACTTCGAGAAAGTAGCAAAACAACTTCTCGTTTCTCAATCAGCGGTTCAAGTTGTTATTGCAACTTTGCTCACAGGAGTAATTCAATTTTTCGCAAGCCTTCAACAATCAGAAGTAGATACACAGAAATTCAACCCAATCGTCGGAGAAGCGCCTTTGATGCTTCTTGGAGCTGCTCTCGGTATTTTGCTAGCAACCGCATAAGAAGTTAACTTATGTGAACAGTTTCTCGTGTTGTGTGTTGTAGAGAGATGCTCTTTCTATGACACACAACACGTGATTACTTCACCAGATTCATCATTGCGAATGGATTGATGGCTACAGCAGTCATATAGAACAGGTATACCTCAAGCATGTAATACGTAATGTTCATCCACCTAGGGCGGAAGAAACCATAGGAATTGGCGATGGGAAACATGACGGATTGAGGGTTCAACTCGTCAAAAGTGGCGAAATGATGATTGTGAAAGCGCTTTTTGGTATGTTGTACCTCAAAGCGAACATACCAAGAGAGAATCAGTAAGTTTATTGCTACATATTCCATGAATTTATATAAGAAAACATGATCTGTAAGCATGACACCAAAAACATGGTGGTTCGCAACATCATTCTCCCATTGAGGGAAGAATGCGTACGGAGAGATAAAGTAGATACCGCTGAATACGCAGAACAGTGAAATAAAGCCTGATATATCAAGGCGTAGAGCTTGCTCGAGTCTCGCTTGAGAAGAAGTAAAAGCGCGAGCTTCGTAAAGAGAAAAATACCAACGTGCCTGTGTATTGAAACGCATGATCGCTTCTCCTAAGAAACTATAATCGGAGCGTGCATCCATAACGCAGCTATGCTCAGAGCTGCTGTATGGAAAACAATCGAAGCAGCACACAACCCCAGAATAAAGATTGTCATACTGCACAGTAGCGTGTTAGAGAAAAGTCTCGGTTGGCTGCGATGAACAATCTTCGAATAATGGGAGCAAACGAGCCAAACAATGAAGCCAGCTATTGCGCAGAGTAAGAAATACAGCGTGCGAGAGGGCAGTACCAGGAAATGACGAGTCTCGAGCAGTGATAATCTTTCGCTGAACTCATGGGACGTGAGTAGTGCCAACCCTTCTGTAGCGGCTTGAGCCATAAAAAAGAGGCCCAACCACCAACAGAAAACCGAAGAATAGTAAGAGTGAGCTGCGAGGGAAGGCTTTACAGCTTGACGCGTATTATGAGGCATGGAACAAGAATACCGCTTCTGAAGGTTAGCTATGGTTACTGATCGCGTCGCAGAAAAGAAAAACGGAAAAACTAACTCCTTGAGAGGCGTTCTTGCTGTTCTCTTGATACTTGAGCTCATGGCGCTCGTCATGGCAGGGCGCACGTCTCTCTATCCGCAAGTTGCTGCAGCGCAAAGATTAGCACAGACTCAACAGCAGCAACTCGGTGTGGTATACCTTCCTCAGCAGTCGATAATCGCAATGTTCTCCCGAAGACGGATTCGAATAACAGTATTTCGCTATCGAGGACGAATTTACGTCAACGCGAACAGCATGGATGACTACAAGAGAGTCATTCAGCAATCTGTACCCGACAATGTTCCACTCGACCCGCATTCCATTTTCGTGAAGTGGGATATGCCTGAAGTAGATCGCATATTCGGGATTCCGGTAAACCCAGAGACAGCCTACGTCTCCTTCGGAGGAACGCGTCCATTGGTCTTCCATCTAGCACAGGCCCATATGTGACGTGCATCTCCAAGGTTCGCAGTTAGCCAAGCGTTCCAACTAGAATGAGAAGCATGAGAATTGCTCGCTTTGTGAAAACCGGTGAAAAGGCAGATAGCCAGCCGCGCTACGCCTTTGTGAACACCGATAAAACTGATGGAAAAGACTACCTGATCGAACTCAACGGCTACCCGCTCTCCACCCAACAAGTCAGCCTGACAGGTAAGCGCTACCCCGTAGAGGGCGAAGGAATCCGCCTGCTTGCACCACTTCTGCCGTCCAAAGTGTACGGCGTGATGAAAAACTACCGCAAACCGAGCAGCGAACAAGCTGGTGGCCAGGCTCCAGCCGATAGTGAGCAGCCAGTCGCGCAAGCCTCAACTGCTGAAGAGCCTGCCGAGCGGATGCTGCTCTTCATGAAGCCGTCCACTTCAATTTGCGGACCAGATGATCCCATCGTTTTCCCACACTGGGCAGGAAGCATTCATTTTGAAGCCGAAGTCTGCGCGGTCATGGGCCGCATGGCTCGTAACGTCAGCGAAAAAGACGCTTTGAAGTACGTTCTGGGCTACACCTGCGTCAACGACGTCACCGCTTACGACGTGAAAGGTGACGACCCCTTCCTCGTGCGTTCGAAAGGTTTCGACACGGCCTGCCCAATTGGCCCATGGATTGAAACAGACCTCGACCCTACCAATGCTGACATTTCCTTCAGCCTCAACGGTGAAGATCAGCCTGCAGCACGAGGCAACACTGCCCACCTTCTCCATTCCATCGCTCAACAGGTCAGCTTCATCTCTCAATTTGCCACACTGCTGCCTGGCGACATGATTCTCACTGGTTGCGCAGACCCTACTGGCGAGCTCCACCCTGGTGATGAAGCAGTCGTCACAGTCGCAGGAATTGGCTCTCTTCGCAATGTTGTTGTCGCTGAACGTGGCGACGACGAAGAGGACGACGACTTGATTATCAGTGCACCCACCTCTCCTGCGAAGGAAAATGACATGCGCATTTTCCACCCTCGCCAGCCACTGACTACTTCACGGCTCGTGCTGCGTCCAATCACCGTCGCTGACGGGCTCACACTCTACGAGTACATGAAAACAGACTGGTATGGTCTCCTTCTCACGGGCGTACCTGTGAGCATCACAGACCATGGTGTTCAACTGCCATGGTCTGGTGACGAGGTGAAACAGGCTTACCAAGGCTTCGCCGCAGACGAGCAGCGAGCGATGTTTGCTATCGTCCTCCATGACGTTGTTATCGGAGAGGTTGTTCTCAACGATTATGACGCTGAGACCAACAGTTGCAACCTTCGCGCGTATATTGCCCCACAGTGGCGAGCGCAGGGCTACGGGCGAGAAGCGTTAAGTGCTCTGATAGCTTACGGTTTTGAACGCGGGCTGTCCCTGATCAGCCTCGAAGTGTATGACCATAATCCCACAGCACGCAAACTCTACGATCAACTAGGTTTCCTTCCTGTGGGGTATGAGAGTGAAGCATTCGAGTTTGCGGGCCTTACTTATGGCTCTACCTCGATGCAGCTGACGCGAGCAGATTTTCTTGCGCAACGCACAGCTGTTGAAGAGTAGAGTGTGCGCAGTGGAAATCTGGAGTTATCCTGTCACCTTGCTCACAGCTATGCTCAAGCTCCGACGCAACACATTCACCTCATGCTGCGTGACTTTAACCGCGACCATTTTGAGACGAAAGAAAGCCACGAGCTTGCCGTGTGGTTGACAGACCAGGGAAAGCTTGTTGGAGGAGTGTATGGCGAGGTTTTTGGCCAGTGGCTTGAGGTGGAATACCTTGTTGTAGCAGCTGAGTACCGTCAGCAAGGATGGGGCTCGCTTCTGCTTGAGCGTATGGAGAAAGCTGGTCAGCAGGCAGGAGCTCGGCACGTTCTGCTCAACACTTTTGGCTTCCAAGGCAAGCTTTTCTACCCTCGTTTCGGTTATCACGAGATTGGCAGAATTGAGAATTACCCGCTCACTGGTTCACAACACTGGTTTGTTAAACGGTTGAACTAACAGCGTGGTATGCACAATAAGCATGTGGTGTGCACATCTGAGCTGTGCTGGTTACTTTACAGGCTGCGCTGCTGGTTACGTTTCTTGGCGAACTTAGGGTTGGGTTCCAACACGTGAATATCCATTCCTGGCAATCTGGCGAAAGAATAAACGACCACGACAACGGCGAACAGCGGGACAGAGGTGCCAAAAGCAAGAGCTAAACCAGGCCATTTCGCGTAACTGAACAGCACCAAAAGCAGCACAATCATGAGCATCAGCGAGCACAGTGGCCGAACGATGACCAAAGTCAGCGTTTGCTTGAGAATCCAGAAGAAATCCTCATCGAAATTCGCGCGAACAACCCACACGAGCGTTGCGAATAGCGAGTACACCACGTTGAGCAGCAACAAGATTCCCGACACAGCATACGTTGGCGCGCCCAAGTAATTGTTGTTGACCAGCATGTAATCGACGAAGAGAAAAACGGCGATCAAAGTGAGCGGATAGCCGAGAATATTCGCCCACACCAGGTCGTCTTTCCAAAAACGGAAGAAGAGTTTCCAGGTTTGCTTGACGCTCCAGCGCCGATCTTTCACGTCCCTCACCCAAGCTCGATACGTCGCGATAGTCGCGGAAAAGGCTGGGAAAACGCCCAAGATTACCAGTCCGGCGAGGCTGAACACGAGAAAAGCAATGTGAACCACGAGAACAAGAAGAACCACGCGGCACGCAAATTCATACATCTGAGCAATGCGGCTCATCATTCACCTCACTGTGAATTGGAAGAATCGTCAGCATTCGAGGAAGTAGCAGAAGAAAGGCCTGCGAAGTATTCCATCGCTGCACGCGGAAGCTGCTTTCCTTTCTGCACATTGGCAAAAATAAACACGGCATTCTTCGGCCCATCAATGCTTTTCCACACTGCAGTGGTATCCAAAGCAATAGCCACGGCTTTGTGTGAACCTGTTGTTGAAAGCTCGTGCGTGAGCTTTCCCTCAGCATCGAGTAACAGCCCAGATTGGGAAAGTTCCTGCATTTGCTCTGGCGTTGCAACTTCGGCAATGGGAGTGAGAAGTTTGTTGCCTGCAGTGACGTCGAGATTACTCGAAGGAGTCAGGAAAGCGTTGACTGAGCCGGAGGCAACCATGGCAAACAGCTTCTCCGATTGAGCGACATCTTGAGTAGATTGCGGGGAAGCAGAAGTCGTCAAAGTAAGTTCCGAATGGATTTCTGCATGCACTTGGGGAAGCTGTGGCGTGCTGGTAATCTTGCGGTTTAAGCCTTTTTCCAGAGTGGAAACTTGCTTGCTTGACAGCTGCAAATCAAGAGTTTCAACACCGAGAGAAGACTTGTGGTAGTTGATGACGAGTGTGGCAATGATTGCTGCAGCAATGAGGATGAGCGTTGCAAAAAAGCCTACAGCAAGCACAACCTGATGGTTTTTCGCCCACCTCTTCCACCGTGGTGTGCGCGGAGGGGTTGCCGAAGCAAAAGTGTCGACCAGAGCTTGCACTGCTTCATCGGAAGATTCGGAATAGACCATGACATCTGCTCATTTCTGTGCCCGAGGCTTCGTAGACTCACCAATACTCAAGTTGAAACCTGTGGCAACGGCCTGAAAATCTCAAGGAATGCGAGAAAGGCTAGCTCTCCGTCGCCTCACCCAAGGTCAAGGCAGCGCGGTGAACAGCGTCACCTGCTTCGCGGCTGACAAACTCACGAATGATAATCTCAGCAATTTCAGGAGAATGAGCTTCCAAGGCGAAATGGCCGCCGTCAATAGGGAAGACCTGCGCGTTTCTATCGTCTTTGGCAAAGGCGTAAGCTCCCGGCATTGTGTACGCAGGGTCATTCTTACCAAAGATTGCCAGAACGCGAGGCTGGTAGTGACGAACATAATCTTGCATGCGCTGATAGTTCATCAGGTTGGAGCGGAAGTCAAAGATGAGGTCATTCTGAGCGTGAGCAAAGTTGCGGTGACGCAGAGAATAGAACTCGTCCAAAGACCACCCATCGGGGCTGATAGAACCTGGCTTTTCCCCAATTTCGTAGTAATGGCGAATAATGTTGTCTGAATACGCATGTTCGTAGCGTCGCCTTTTCGCAGGAGTAGGGTTAGCCCAATAATCCTTGAGTTCAGTGAACAGTTCGCCTAAACCTTCGACGTAAATCGTACCGTTTTGCACGACGATGCCGTCCACAGCATCGGGGTGACGGGTGGCAAACTCAAAGCCAATCGGAACAGAATAGTCGAAAACGTAGAGGTAGAAGTGCTTCAGGCCAAGCTCCTTGGTGAAAGCTTCGGTGAAGTTCACCAGATTATCAAAGGAGTAGATAAAACTTTCCGGCTCGATAGTCTGACCAAAACCAGGAAGGTCAGGGGCAATGACGTGGAAATGCTCAGACAGAATAGGCATGAGCTTTCTAAAGTAATGGCTAGTGCTCGGAAAACCGTGCAGCAGCAAGAATGCCGGTTTGTTCGGGTCACCAGCTTCGCGGTAGAAAATGGTAAAACCGTTTTTCTCTACAACGTTGTAGCGCATAATTCACCTTTCAATAAAGGTTTCTCTCTTCTGCGGGCAGAATTGATGGAAGGGCACCGCGAAACCCTTATCGTACAACATTGTAAATGAGGCAAAGAAAAAGCTCCCTCACATTTCCCTCTGGAGTAACCCGAAGAGAAAGAAGGGAGCTGAAAACGTGCGACGCTGTGAGCTCACGCGCGCAGGCGAGTGAAAGCTGTGAGGCTTACTCAGCTTTCGATCTTGTTCACGGCCTGAGCAGAGAGCGGGTCGTCAGGCATGGAAACCAGCGTGAGCTTATCCTCGTCAGCTGTGTGGTCCACAAACACGGTGTCGCCATCGTGGATCTGGCCAGACAGAAGCATAGTTGCTAACTGATTGCCAATCTGAACTTGTACCAAGCGACGCAGAGGACGAGCACCGTAAGCAGGGTCGTAACCCATCATCGCAAGCCACTGCTTTGCAGCTTTGCTCACCGACAACTTGATGCGACGATCCGTCAAATGGCTAGCCACTTGAGCAACCTGCAAGTCGACAATAGCCGACAAGTTTTCCTGCGTCAGAGGCTTGAACACGATCATCTCATCCAAACGGTTCAAGAACTCAGGCTTGAAGTGAGCGTGAACAGTGTCCATCACAGCCTTGCGCTTCGCTTCCTCATCCATATCGTCACGAACCAGGTACTCAGCACCCAAGTTGGACGTCATGATGAGAATAGTGTTCGTGAAGTCAACCGTGCGACCCTGGCCATCCGTCAAACGGCCATCATCCAACACCTGCAACAGAAGGTTGAACACTTCCGGGTTTGCCTTCTCCACCTCATCGAAGAGAACAACAGAGTAAGGACGACGACGAACAGCCTCAGTGAGCTGACCACCTTCCTCATAACCGATGTAGCCAGGAGTTGCACCGATCAAGCGAGACACAGACGCCTTCTCCATGTACTCGGACATATCGATGCGAACCATGGCCTTCTCATCATTGAACAAGAAGCCAGCCAAAGCCTTTGCCAATTCCGTCTTGCCAACACCAGTAGGGCCCAGGAAGAGGAACGAGCCAGTAGGACGATGCGGGTCGGAAACTCCAGCACGAGCACGACGAACAGCATTCGCCACCGCCTCAATTGCTTCTTTCTGACCGACAACATGCTTGGCCAGTTCAGCATCCATATGAAGCAGCTTTTCATCTTCACTCTGGTTAAGCCTTCCCACAGGAATGCCTGTCCAATCAGAAACAATCTCTGCTACCGATTGCGCATCTACATGGTCAGGAACCATCGGCTCTTCTTGAGGCGCACCTTGAGATGCGCCGTTGGAAGCGTGTTCGCTGGAATCAGTGCTGTTGCCAGTGCTGGAATCAGTGCCAGAGGTTTGCTCTTGAGCTTGCTGCAACTGCTTCTGAATCTCAGGAATTTCACCATAGAGAATGCGCGAAGCAGTGCTCAAATCACCCTCACGAGTAGCCTTATCGGCCTGAACGCGAGCAGCGTCCAAGCGTGCACGCAAGTCGCCTACCTTTTCGCGTTCGCCTTTTTCCTTTGCCCAACGAGCATTCAAACCAGCGAGCTTCTCCTTGGTGTCGGCAAGCTCTTGTTCGAGCTTTTCCAAACGCTCTTGAGAAGCAGGGTCAGTGGCCTTCTTCAACTGCATTTGCTCCATTTGCAAGCGCGTGACAGTGCGAGAAAGCTCATCAATCTCCTCTGGTTGACTGTCAAGCTCCATGCGCAGGTGTGCAGCAGCTTCGTCGACGAGGTCGATGGCCTTATCAGGAAGCTGACGGCCGGTGATGTAGCGGTTTGACAGTGTTGCTGCGGCAACAAGAGCATCGTCGCCGATAGTCACCTTGTGGTGAGCCTCATAACGACGCTTCAAACCGCGCAGAATGGCGATAGTGTCCTCCACGCTAGGCTCGCCGACGAAAACTTGCTGGAAGCGGCGCTCCAAAGCGGGGTCCTTCTCAATGTTTTCGCGGTATTCGTCGAGGGTTGTTGCGCCGATCATGCGGATCTCGCCACGAGCGAGCATCGGCTTGAGCATGTTGCCAGCGTCCATCGAGCCTTCGGCAGCGCCTGCTCCCACAATGGTGTGAATCTCATCGATGAAGGCGATGACGTTACCATCCGACTGACGGATTTCGTTGAGAACAGCCTTGAAACGCTCCTCAAACTCGCCACGGTACTTGCTGCCTGCCACCATCGAACCCAAGTCGAGAGCGACCAGACGCTTATTCTTCAAGCCGGTCGGAACGTCACCGGAGACGATACGCTCGGCAAGGCCTTCCACAACGGCGGTCTTACCAACGCCTGCTTCGCCGATGAGAACAGGGTTGTTCTTCGTGCGGCGCTCGAGAATTTGCATGACGCGGCGAATTTCACGGTCGCGGCCGATCACTGGGTCGAGCTTGCCTTCACGTGCCTGCTTGGTCAGGTCGGTGGAGTATTTCTCCAAAGCCTTGTACGTGCCTTCCGCATCCGGGCTGGTGACGTGAGCACCTCCACGAATAGAGGGTACAGCCTTGCGAAGCTT
>NZ_MWWU01000002.1 GCF_002259595.1 Aeriscardovia aeriphila | reverse complement strand
ATTCCAGAGACTTGAGAAACGCCCGCAAATGCACATGCCGCGCCGTCAAGGTTTCGGAAGCCTGTCATTCCAGAGACTTGAGAAACCTAGCTGGCTGTCCATGTCGACAATATACAGTTTCGGAAGCCTGTCATTCCAGAGACTTGAGAAACTGTCGCTTGCATCCTCGGCATCGTGTTTTTGTTTCGGAAGCCTGTCATTCCAGAGACTTGAGAAACCCGGTCGCGGGCATGGTACGCGATGCTTCTGTTTCGGAAGCCTGTCATTCCAGAGACTTGAGAAACCAGATGATAGAATAAAAAGCACTGCACACCGTTTCGGAAGCCTGTCATTCCAGAGACTTGAGAAACAATTGGGACTCAAAACAACCCGCAAGCGCAGTTTCGGAAGCCTGTCATTCCAGAGACTTGAGAAACTGAAGAGTGAGAAGGAAGCCAGGGCTAAGGGTTTCGGAAGCCTGTCATTCCAGAGACTTGAGAAACGAGCCTGAAGGGTGGGGCGTGTGATGGTATGTTTCGGAAGCCTGTCATTCCAGAGACTTGAGAAACCGCTTTATGCACTTGAGACGATGCAGGCTGGTTTCGGAAGCCTGTCATTCCAGAGACTTGAGAAACTGACTTGCGCGCTGATCGTACTACCGTTAAGTTTCGGAAGCCTGTCATTCCAGAGACTTGAGAAACGATCACAGAAGCCTCGTAAACCTTGACTTTGTTTCGGAAGCCTGTCATTCCAGAGACTTGAGAAACGCGTTGATCATACGGCTGATGTGCAGTGGTGTTTCGGAAGCCTGTCATTCCAGAGACTTGAGAAACATTCGTTCGCAAGGTTGTCAACGGCATGCCGTTTCGGAAGCCTGTCATTCCAGAGACTTGAGAAACATGGACATCATGGCCAGTATGGTAGTTTCTGCCCATAGTTGAGAGCGTTAGTCTGCGCAAGCTACCCGCTGTTGCTGTGTATTGGGAAGAGAGTCCGGGAGCGCCTATTTATGTACTGGCTTCAATACATGAAAGCATGCTCAAGTGAGAGAGGTGACATGTTCCACAGATTGTCATTGAGAAATGTATGCCAGCCTCCTATAAAAAATCTTTGACGATTCCAAGTACCGCCGGTTTAATCTTTTCGGGTACGGAGATATGGTGCTTTTGCATTGATTTATATGCACAATATGTCGCGATGAAAGATTCACCGCAATCTTCAAGATCGTGGGCTTCTTTCTCTTCTTCCGTCCATACGCCTTCGAGCAGGGCGAACAGTTTTTCGTCAATTTCATCCATTGCAATCTCCTTGATGAATCAAGGATAGAAGAAAAATGTGGGCAAGCGAATATATTCGTATACAGCCGTGTACAAGTATGTACATTCATGCACAACCGTGCACAATCGTGGACAATAGTATACAATCGTGCACAATCGTGGACAAAGGTGTACATTCGTGTACAAGCATGTACAATGGTGTACAAATAATAGCTAAGAATTATCTCTGCAGCATAACGAACGAGAGAGAAGCTTGCAATGAACCCCTTTAAGCCGACCGCAGGTAAGATGCCTCCTATTGTGATCGGCCGTGAGAATGTTCTCAACGACTTTCGTGAAGCACTGATCAATGGTGCAGGAGCTCCAGGGCGAATTATGCTTCTCACTGGAAAGCAAGGTTACGGGAAAACGGTACTCCTCACACAGCTGAGAAAAATCGCACAAGAACAACAATGGAAAACAATCTCGGACACTGCTTCAACGGGTCTCACTGAACGTCTGCTTGCAGCACTCACGCAGCCGAGCACGCAGATTCACGCTTCATTATCGCCGAGTGTTAATCTTGCTGGACTCGGAACAGTAAGTATAGGAGAGGCCAGTGTGAGCAAAGAGAGGGCGGCGCTGGACCTTCGCGAGGCATTACTGGCGGCGATACAAAGCAAGTACATCAAGAAAGGCAAGGGACTTCTCATCACCATCGATGAGACCCAGGCTATTAGCGAGCAGGACCTAGTCAACATTGCGACTGCTGTCCAACATGTCATCACTACTTTGGACGAGCAGAACATTGCTGACGAGGAAAAGAAGGGGATTGCGCTCGTTTTTGCCGGCCTGCCGCGCATGGTCAACGGGCTGACGAACAACCGTGTTACTACATTTTTGCGCCGAGCATTGCGTCGCGAGCTGCATTCGGTGGCTATTCCAGACGTGAAAAATGCATATATTCAGTCGGTGCGCGAATCGGGCAAGGAAATAAGCCAGAGTTGTGCTCTCCAGGCGGCTGAACTTTCCGGCGGCTACCCTTACATGGTCCAGCTGGTTGGCTACTACATGTGGCAAGCGGCGCAGACAGAAGGAAGCGCGGAAATTACAGCTCAACACCTCAAGATTGGCACTGCTGATGCGCTGCTCGCTTTCGACGATGCGGTCTGTGAACCGATCTTGCACGAGCTGACTGCCAGTGAGAGGCAACTGTTGGAAGCTATTGCGCAGGTGAGCACACCACAAGAGGCTGGCGCAACGGTGGCACGGCTGGTCGCTCAAACTGGCAGGAGCAGGAGCTGGGTGAACAAGTATCGCATGTCCTTGCTCGCTCAGAATGTGATTGAATCTCCTGAACGCGGTGTTCTGCGTATCAGTGTCCCTCACTTGCGTGACTTCTTAGTCAAGCGCTCGGGAAAGGCCTTGTGACTTGAGCGGGCGGTGGCTGTTTGGGTTGCTTGGCTAAGCGAGCTGCTGAGTCACTCGCTAGGTGGGGTAGAGTGTGAAGCTGAAAGCGAGCCATCACCGCGCTGGATACGCGCGGAGGTGATGGGAATCGGGTTCGCTTCAGCGTTTGCATTGACGTTTGCACTGGTTACAGCATCTGCATTGGTATCAGCATCCAATGCTGCACTGCGAGTTGCGCCCGTGTCAGTCTGCGTATCAGCATCTTTGCCGGCGTCGAGGTCGACTACTTCGAAATGGATTGCGCCATTGTCATAGCGCAGGGAAGGTGCTCCATCTTCCTGGCCAGAGCTGAATTGAGAGAGGCGAGCAGCGAAATCTGCGAAGTTGGCATCGGTGTAGGACTCGCTGAAATCGTCGTCGGCGTCATTGGCATCTTCGAAGTCGCCGTCGTTGAAGGTGCTGCCGTCGTCGAAGTCGTCATCGTCGAAGGTGCTGTCGTCGTCGAAGGTATTGTTCTCGCGCGCTAAATCTGCGAGAGCAACAGAATCGCCTTCAAAATTGACGCCATCAGGCAAGTCGTAACCGTAATAGTCGTCATCGTCGTAGAGAACCTTGCCTCCCTGGTCCGCGAGAATCTGGTGAACAATGCTGTCAACCTCATCCAGATTGTCCTGAAAAGTCTCCCATGCCTCACCAAACCCAGGGTAGGGCTCGATGCCTTCGGTCTCATAGGCGATCTGCTCGCGCAAAACAATAGGGTATTCGGGCACAAATTCATAAGGCCAGAAATCTTCAGGGAAATCGACTCCCAGGGCAAGCACTTGCTCCACATACTCCTCGGTGCATGCCGTATAGGTCATGGGGTGGTCCAGCCTATCGAGGCTCGCCAGATCGATGGTGAAGATAAGGTTATCGGGGTCTTGCTGATAGATGCGCCCAGCCTTTTCCAGCGTGGCGACGTACTTTTTATACACGGCAACAGGTAAAACTTCGAGGTTACGCTCCCACCTTTCCACAACCTCAGGCTCAACGGAGAGAAGGCATGCGGCATGCGTGAAGTCGAGGTGCACGTCCTGCCTCATCTGCGCCAGATTAATCGGTTGAATTCCTGCGTCCGCGACGCTCGTGTAGTGCAGTGGCATGGCTTTCCTCCTTGAATTGCCTTCCCCGTACACTCCACAATACTGGAAAATTGCGCCTGCGGCTCTGATAATCTGGGGAAATTTCTCAAGATTACCAGCGTGCATATTTCCTAGGAAAGTGAGGAGTTCGCGACACGCGCTTATGAGGAATGTGAATTGTGAATAATCTAAAAGCTTGTGTGGCAGCTGGCGAAGCTGCTCGGTGAACGCGGTTCGCGCATTTCATGTTTTCGCGCTGAGGCGGAGGCCCGCAAGGGCTGTCCGCTTTTTTGTTGTGGCCGTGTTCATCGTGATTGAGGAAAGGTATTGACGAGCGTGAGTAATAAAACCGCTCTGATGAATTCTACGAATAAGGAAAATATGAAGGCCGCACAGGCAGCACCAGCGGCAAGGCTTCACGTGAAACATCCCTATATGGTGCTCATGGGCTTGTACATGGGCGGTTTTACGGGAATGTACTCCGAGATCGCACTCAACATTGCACTTCCTGATTTGTCGAAGGCTTTTGGTGCGGCAGCCTCGCTTACCCAGTGGCTCGTCATCGGTTACATGCTCGTCATTGGCATTGTTCTGCCGTTCTCGAGCATTGTGATGAAATGGTTTACGGCAAAGTCGATCACCATTTTTGCTCCCGGTTCTGACGTCGAGTGGCGCAAGATTACCAGGAGATTATCAGTGCTCATGCGTGTAAGCGCATGGGCACTTTTTGTTGACAGATGCGCTTTTAAGGTACACACACTTGTCAGTGTTCTCAGCCTTGATAAACTGATATACGCCACTAGTGAAACGTTACAGAGCAGGCGGAGGTACAGACAACGATGTCGCCAGAACAACTCAACAACACTAACCACCCACAACAACTCAACAACACGGCAAGCGCTCCCATCACGCAACCCAATAACAATAACCAACTACAACCAGCCACCACCACAGACGAAGCGTACGGCTATCTCCTCGTCCACTTCATCGAGGACCCAGAGCACTATGCCGAACGAATCTACCTCGACCTCTCCGACGGTGACAATCCTGAGAAATGGAAGCCACTCAACAACGGTCAACCTATCCTCACCTCACCGCTGGGAACCAAAGGAGTGCGCGACCCTTACCTCGTGCGTAACCCACACACCGGCCGCGTCTACATCCTCGCCACCGACCTGCAAGTATTCGCCCACGGCGCCGGCTCTGACGGGGGCCCTGACTGGTATGCCTTCTCCCACCACGGCAGCACTAACCTCATCATTTGGTACTCCGACGACCTCGTCCACTGGAGCGAACCTCACACGCTCGACATGAGCCAACGAGCAGACGGAACACACGCACAACTGGGCATGGCATGGGCACCCGAAGCAACCTGGGTCGAAAACTACTATCCAGAAGGTCACCCAGGAGGCAGGGGAGCTTTCGTCGTCTACTGGTCCAGCACTTTGTTTGACGACGATGATACTCACCATGCAGACCCCGCCGTCTATGCCCGCGTGCTGTGGGGAGCAACCCAAGATTTCGAGCAGCAAACCTTCGAATTTGGCGGTGTGTTCATTGACCGCGGTCACACCACTATTGATACGACAATGCTTCAGCGTCGCCTGGCCGATGGGACTGTGCGAACATATCGTGCGACAAAGGATAATGGGCCTCAGCCAGGCATCTGGTTGGATTACACAGATTCTCCTCGTTGGTGGGAGCCTGAGGCAGACTGGCATATTATTCAAGATGAGGTGGGTGCCTCGTGGGATCCTGATGGCAACCCGGGCGGCGTCGAAGGCCCGGCTCTCTTTGCTTCCCATTCTGAGGATAAGTGGTACCTGTACGTCGATGTCATCCCTTCCATCGGTTACCGCCCTATGGTGAGTACGAACCCTGATGAGGGCTTTGAGCCGCTGGAATCTGAGGAGTTTTATATGGCTCCTCATACCAAGCATGGTGGTGTGTTGAGCTTGACGCGCGCTGAGTACGAGCGTCTGGCCGCTGCTGACGGGCTTATTGGCTAGCTGAATGGCTTAAGATTATCAACACGCATGCGTGCTGTAGAGCGAGAGGGAATAGCAGTTCTTGAACAAGGGGACCAAACCTCATCGCCTTATTGATGAGGTGAATGTGCGACATAACCGTTGAAAGGAAAACGCATGACAATGTTGTCAACACTGAGCCTCACGCCAGACGAGAAAGGCCTCGAATGGCGCGGCAACGGAGAATACCTGCGCATCGAAGCCTGGGGGCAAGACTCCGTTCGAGTACGCTCGCGCTGGATGCAACCCATCAGTGATAATCTGCCGCAAGCCTTACTGAGCACAGACGAAGCCTCCCCGGTACTCGCCCAAGCACAGCCTCACGTCAGCATCGAAGGCCACAACGCAACGCTGAGCAACGGCAACCTCGTCGTACGCATTGAAGAAAACTATGGGCGCGGGCAAATGGACGAGCCAACATCCTCCTGTCGCATCTTCTTTGAAACAGCTGACGGGAAGCCACTCTTCGCAGAATCAAGCAGCGGGGGAGCACTGAGCTTGCATGCCCGCTCCTTCCGCGCTCACCTCGGCGGTGACTTTAGCCTCCAAGCAAGCTTCAAAACCCCAGAAAACGAGCACCTCTACGGAATGGGAGAATACCAAAACCCCGTTCTTGACCTCAAAGGAAGCACACTAGAACTCACACACCGCAACTCACAAGCTTCCGTCCCCTTCGTCGTCAGCTCCCACGGCTACGGATTCTTGTGGAACAACCCAGCAATCGGACGAGTAAACTTCGCTCGCAACCAAACCCTGTGGGAAGCTCACTCCACCAAACACCTCGATTACTGGGTAACAGCGCCGAAAGCCAGTGACAATCTCAGTGTGTATGCCACCATTGAAAGCCGCTACGCCGACGTCACAGGCCACGCACCCCACATGCCAGAGTGGGGACTAGGCTTCTGGCAATGCAAACTGCGCTACTACAACCAAAAGCAAGTTCTCGACGTTGCCCACGGATTCAAAGAGCGCAACATCCCCATCGACGTGATCATCATCGACTTCTTCCACTGGCCACATATGGGAGATTTCCGCTTCGAAGAAGAATTCTTCCCCGACGTCAAAAGCATGTGCGAACAACTGCACAGCATGGGAATCAAAGTCATGGTGTCCGTATGGCCACAAGTAGGCTGGGACAGCGAAAACTATGCCGAGCTGAAGGCAAAGAACCTTCTGGTAGGTACCCAGCGCGGCGTCAACATGGGCATGGCTTTTGAAGGGCCAAGCCAATTCTACGATGCGACGAATGCGCAAGCTCGCCAATTCGTGTGGAACAAGTGCCGCGAAAACTACGCAGAGCTGGGGATCGACGGCTTCTGGCTCGATGAAGCCGAACCAGAATTCCAAGATTATAGCTTCGACAACTATCGCTATTCCACCGGACCAGTGCTACAAGTCGGCAATACATACCCGCGCGATTTTAACCGCGGCTTCTACGAAGGCCAGCTTGCCATGGGCCGTGAAGGTGAGATTGTGAATTTGACGCGATGCGCCTGGGCGGGCTCTCAGCGCTACGCCTCGCTCGTGTGGTCTGGCGATGTGCGCTCGAGTTTCGCCGACTTGCGAGCTCAAATCACCTGCGCTATCCACATGGGAATGGCAGGAATTCCGTGGTTTACCACTGATATGGGTGGTTTCCACTCAGGCAATGTCGATGATCCTGATTTCCGTGAGCTGTATTGCCGCTGGGCTCAATTCTCGTGCTTCTCAGCAGTAATGCGCAACCATGGTGACCGCGGTGGTCGAGCATCTGACGGTTCGTGGCGTCGTATTGATGTGCGAGCTGCTGATGGCTCTCGTCGTTCGCCTTCTGGAGTGGAAAATGAACCCTGGGCAATGGGGGAGCAGGTAGAGCACGTGTTGCGCAAGTTTATTGGTATTCGTGAGCTTCTTCGCCCTTATTCGCGCGAGCTTTTCGAACAGGCTTCAGCCACTGGTGCGCCTCTCGTTCGTGGCTTGTTCTACGAGTTCCCTCACGATTCTCAGGTTGCTGATATCGCCGATGAGTACCTCTATGGCCCCGATTTGCTCATCGCACCTGTGACGTCTGTGGGTGCGCGAGAACGTGACGTGTACTTGCCTGCTGGCGCTTCCTGGACGGATCTGGCTTCCGGCGTTGTTTACGAGGGCGGTCAAACTCTTCGTGTTGCTGCTCCTGTTGACACTGTTCCAGCTTTTGCTCGCGATGGGCGTGACCATGGTTTGTTGGGCAAGCTGTAAGGTGCACTGCGAGCCACGGCTTGTACTGCGCCTCGGCTTGAGCTATGCGGCGGGCTGTTTGCCGTGAAGTGCGCCTCTCGGCTGAGCAGATGAATAAAGAGCTCTCGATGTGCATGCGTCGGGAGCTCTTTGTTTGAGTGAGTGCGTTTTCGCGCCTCATACTGTGCGTGCGACACGCCAGACTCGCCGAAGACTTGCATTTCATTGTGAAGCGCCTATAGTTATCTCTTGGCTTCAGAAAGCAAGCCCCTGTAGCTCAGTTGGCTAGAGCAGCGGACTCTTAATCCGCGTGTCCAGGGTTCGAGTCCCTGCGGGGGCACAGAAGGTGCTCGTAACTTCGGTGCAGTTTTACTTTCAAAACTGTTTTCTCCTGATCGTAAAGGAATGTTAAAGGTCAGGGGTTTTATGTCTTTGTACAACGTGAGTGACTTCACTGATGATGAGATCATTAGCATGAATATTCGTATATGGCTGGCGAAGAAGGGTATGACTCAAATGAAGCTGAGGGAGGCCGTAGGCATTCCCAGCTATGTCTTTTCGAGAAAAATGACTGGTAGAACACATTGGCGTGTGGGTGATGTTTTCAGAATTTCTCAAGCTCTAGGAATCCCTGTTCAAGAGTTATATAGCGGTTTTGAAACCGACTAGGAATTATTTCTCACGATTTTTTGCAGATAATTCCCCACCTTCCAACTCTCTTTTTTAACATTCTTTCTTCTGCTTGAATCATTGGTATGGCAAGAAACAATTCATACCAAGTCTTTAGGGATTGGCTTTCCGAGCAGGGTATTAGCCCTGTGCAAGCAGCCCATCTTTGTGAGCTTCCCTCGCATATTTTTGTCAACAAACTTGAGGGTAAGAGGCAGTGGAATGCTCGAGACTTGCAAATCATTTATCGCACGTTTGGCATTTCTGCTGATTTTGTTTTGGGCTTGTGGCCTGATCTTGATCTTGACGTTCACGCTTTGACGAAAAAGAAAAAACCGGTAAAGGCGTAGAACCTTTACCGGCGATGCGGATTCAGTTCGTCCTGATCTTTGCTCGTATCGGTAGAAGTGAACCCCGCAATCGTGATTTTAGCAAGAAATTGCAGAAAATGCATATTTTCTTTCTGTACTTTTGCTGAAATTTTTGAGGAGAAGAGAGAATCCTATGAGTCTCGATGCTTTTCGGTGGGCTTCCAGTTCACAGTTGAACTCCTGCCCTTCAGGTGCACGTTGTGTCCTGTTCATTCTGGCTGACTTTTGCCGCCCTGGTAGTGATCAGGCGTGGCCAAGTATCAGCACGATCATGGATCGTACGGGGTTGAGCGATCGTAGTATCCAACGCTATTTGACGTGGCTTGAAGAGCACTTCATTATTCGTTCTGGTAATCAAAGTCTTGCTGAACATTATCCTGCTGGTCGTCGTCCGCACGTATGGCAGTTGATGATGAATACTGTTCAAGAAGAATCGTGTGATGAGGTTTGCGCTTCTTCCGAAGCGGTCGTTGATGAAGAAGGGGTGACAATATTGTCACCCCACCCCCGACAAAATTTGGTCAAAAATGTCACCCAAACCAGAGATATAACCAGTTATATTTCTCTCTCTCCTCTCCCTCAGGAGGAGATGGAAGCTGAGAGTGTGAGCGAGGATGACGATCAGGATTCTTCCGTGCTTCCTGTTTGTGCACCGAAAACGGCTTTAGGTGTGAGCAAGCTTGTGGAACATTTTGAAAATGATCTTGAGTTTGCGAAAACGCGATCTGATTTTGACAAGCTTGCAAGCTTATGGCCTAAAGCTCCAGGTAATACTCGCACGTTGTGGCCTCGCTGGTGTGCTGCGGTTGCTGATGTGGGCGTGGAAACGATCTTAGCTGCGGCTGAAGCGTATTTAGCCTCGAAAGCAGGTCAGGAAGTTCGCTACGTGATGAGCTTGAAAGTTTTCTTGAGCGAGAAAAGCTCCTACGGCGTGGTTCGCTCTACTCGAGTTCGCGAAGAAACCTCTGTTGCTGCTGATTCCCAGCGTGACGAGACTGAAGTTCGTCGGCAGGCGCAAGCCTGGTGGCAGGATCGAAACTTTAACTCGCGAATGACGAAAGATCACTTGATTCTCACTGTTCCCGTCGAACTGAATGACGTGTACCAGGCGGTGAAATCCCTTCCTAGAACTGTGGCGAGTGTGTACTCGTGGCTTGATGAGTTTTACGCGGCGCACTTGGAGCGATTGGAGGTGGCGTGATGAAGAGAACTCGAGCGTTTTCAGTTGAAGCTTTGCCTCAATGGCTTGCCGATCAGCTCTTCGGCTTTGTTTCCCCTGCTGATCCCGTTTACCTTCAGCTGGGGCGTCAGCTGGGCATGATCGACCCGAAACGCAACAAGATGATTGCTCAAGCGGTTTCTACTGGCTTGACGGTGGGAATTGTGGGTGGCCTGGATTATCACGAACGCTGCCGTCTGGTGGTACGTATGCAAGGCGAAGGTGTTGATACGAAAGATCCGCACGCTATTGAGCAATGGTTGGATGAGCATCCTTCAGCGTTGGCATGGGCTTTGCGTGATGAGGCGATGAGGCGGCGACATCACACGCTGGGTGTTGATGCGGTTTATTTGAAGCGATACGTGAAGGGAGGTGAAGCATGAAGGCGTGGTCGAAGAAGGACATGTTGTTTGCCAAGAACGTGACTAGTTTCGGTGTTCTGCGCAAGAGTACACCGGTACGGAAGGTCAGGCTTCTCTCAGTTTTGAAGGCTGGAAACCTATAAGTAAATAAAGAATACGGTATGGAGAGACATACCGCTATAAATATGCATGGGAATAAGTAAGGAAGTTATTATGCGTATCGTTATTGCTAATGCTAAGGGTGGTGTGGGTAAGACCACGACGGCGATGATGCTTGCTTTGGCCTGCCAGCTGCGAGGCTATCATGCTCGAGTGTTGGATGCTGACCCTCAAGCATCTGCGAGTTTGTGGATGAGTGTTGCTCAAGAACAAGGTCGAGATTTAGGGTTTGCTGTTCTGCCTGCGAATTTGGTTACGCTGAAAGAAGCCACGAGTCCGAACGTGTGGGAGTTCGTGGATTGCCCACCATCAGGTCGTGCTTTCGACCAAGCTGTGGATCAAGCTGATTTTGTTTTGATTCCTTCTTCTGAGTCCCCCACTGATCTTCAGCAGTCCTGGGCGACGCTCGAGGTGTTGCCGAAGTCAATTCCTGCTGCGTTGTTGTTGTGTTGTTGTGAGAGGAAGACTCGCGCTTTTAGGAATGCGAGTGAAGCGTTGGATACTTTGCACACTCCACGCTTCGATACGGTCATTGATAAGCGTCAGGATTTGAAGAGTGTGTTTGGCACTGTTCCTTCTCACTTGTGTGGGTATGCTGACGTTTTTTCTGAGCTGTTCACGGTGATTCATTCCTTTACTTCTGTGGAGTGATGATGCTCACTGTTGAACAGGAACGAGACTTGTTTGAGAGAGTTGATGTGGGTATTTATGCTGAACATCAACTCTCTGAAGGTCTTGTCGCCAAAGATGAAGTGAAAGACTATCGGTGGTTGGTCTCCGATGGTGAGCGTGCAGCAATTCATTTGTTGAAGATGTTTGCTCCCCTGGTGGAGAGACTCGCTCGCTCGTCTCGTCTGTCCTCTGCTGTTATGGATCATCTTGATCTCACCCAGGTTGCTTATATTGCCTTGTATCATTCCATTTTTCTTTATGATCGTCATCAAAATACTCGCTTTGCGAGTTACGCCGTTACGGTCGTGAAGCGCGAGATTGCTCACGCAAAACATGAGTTTACGGGGCATACGATGCTGTCGAAGACGCAGACTTTTCAGTTGCGTAAGACTATTGCTTTGAAAAAGCAGAAGGGTGCGACTGATGAGGAGATTGCTGATCAGTTAGGTGTGAGAAATGGGAAAGCAGTTTCTCGATTATTGGCTGCTGATGCGTTTGTGGAGAGTCTTAATCAGCCTGTTGCTTCTGATGATGGTCATGTGCGCGAACTGGGTGACCTGCTTGAGGGTGATGTGAATTCGGTGAGGCAGGATGTTGAAGAGATTCATCGGATCTTACGTGAGCTGTTGGATGCTTTGCCTGATGATTTGGGTTTGATGGTGAACTTGTATTATGGCTTGGATCAAGCGGCTCTTCCTGTTTCGCAGATTGCTGAGCTTTATGGTTTAACTTCTCGGCAGGTTCATGAGAAGTTGCGTCAGGCGATGATGATGTTGAAGTCTCCTTCTCGTTTGCACTTTGTTGCGCGTGCTGTTCATGATGTGTCGGATGTTACCCAGTTTTTAGAGAAATACCTATAGCGGTATATACATACAGCGGTATGTATGGTATCGTGAGTTGTGGTAGAACGGTATATACCTTTGGAGGGTTGTAATGAACTCTTTATTGCCACCACATGATACGGAAGCTGAGAAAGCTTTACTCTCAGCCCTCTTGTTTGATAACACGGTTTTCAGTGATGTTATCGACGTGGTGAATGCTCAAGACTTTTATGAGCCTCGTCACCAGATCATCTTCTCTACTGCGGTGAAGATGTATGCGCAGGGGCAGCCTGTGGATCAAGTTCTGCTCGCACACCAGTTACAAGTGGATGGGCAGTTGGTTCAGGTTGGTGGAGCTCCTTATCTTTCTGAGCTGGTGATGACCAGTGGTGCTGGTGTGGGTTCTGCCGTGGGCTATGCCAGGATTATTCGTGATCAATCTCTGCTTCGTCATTTAATGTATGCGGGTGTGACCATTTCTGAGATGGGAAGTAAAGCTTCCCAGTCTGATGTGGATATGGTGATTGATCGTGCTCAACAGTTAGTGCTGGATTTGACGCGAGCGAAAGAGAAGAACTCCTTCCATGATGCTTATTCTGTGGGAGAGGAGACTCTTGAACGCTTGCAGGATATTGCTTCGGGTGCTTCCTTTGGCCTTTCTACAGGTTTTAGTGAGGTTGATTGTTTGACTCATGGGCTTAAGCCTGGTCAGCTCATTGTGGTGGCGGGGCGTCCTGCTATGGGTAAGTCCACGTTTGCGATGGACATTGCTCGTCATGTGGCTTTCCAAGAGAAGAAGACGGCTCTCGTGTTCTCTCTGGAAATGAGCAGGGATGAAATCATGCAGCGCGTATTCGCTGCTCAGACGGGTATTTTCTTGGAAAAGATCATGAATGCGAATTTAACGGTTTCTGAATGGGATTTACTGCGTCGTGAGCAAGACAGGCTCAAAGTTGCTTCGTTGCATATTAATGATTCGGCGATGCTCACTATGATGCAGATTCGTGCGCGTGCGAGGGAGTTTCTCCGTCGTGGCTCATCATTGCCGCCTCTGGGTGTGATAGTGGTGGATTACTTGCAGTTGTTGACCTCTTCTAAGAAAGCGGATAACCGTGTTCAAGAGGTCGCTGAGTTTTCCCGCTCCTTGAAACTGTTGGCTAAGGAACTCAATGTTCCAGTGATAGCTTTATCTCAGTTGAATAGGGCTGTAGAGATGCGTCAGGATAAGCGTCCGATGTTGTCGGATTTGCGTGAGTCGGGTTCAATTGAACAGGATGCTGATGAGGTCTTGCTGATCCATCGTCCTGAAGTTTATACACCTGGTGAGCATATGGGTGAAGCGCAAGTGATTGTCGCGAAGAACCGTAACGGGCGAACAGGTGTGGCTACGTTGACGTTTGATGGTCAGCATTCCCGGTTTTTGAATGTGTATTCTCCCCAGGTGTGAGTGTAGATATGTATCAGTTTCTGTACGGTGATACCGTTGACGGTATGACTGTGTGGACAGGCAGGAGGTTAAGAGTATATAATGAGAGAAATTGGTCGTGTTGAAGGAGTTGAGAATGCAGAATTTGAATCTTGTTCCTAATGCCAATGCGAAGGCGGGTATGGCTGCCCAGTCGGGTAAGAAGCCTTCTGAGCCCATGGTCAAGACCTCGTTGATTATTCCTGCTGCGTTGAAGCAACAGGTGAAGATTTACTGTCTCTTGCATGGTAGGCAGATGAGTGAGTTCTTTGCCGCGGCATTGCAGCATGAGCTGGAACGTAGTGAAAAGGAAGATAAGCCTGAGGCTCAGTAAAGTAGCCCCTATATATAAGGGGTATAGAGAGTGGAGGAAAAGATCATGAACGAGGAAGAAACACCCACCCCACAGGTGAACACCAAGAAGAAGCGCACCATTCTCATCGCGAGTATCGCCGCAGGCGTGCTTGTTCTCGCAGGCGGGATAACCGGTGGTGTTTACGCATACCATCAGCATGAGCATTCCCAGGCGGTAAGCGCGTGTGTAAAAACAGTCACACCCTTACAGAATGCACTCACCAACCTGCACACTCAACAGAGCGCGAAGGCGACAACCGAGTTGGTCAAGCTCGATGTGAAAAAGCTGGCGGATAAGACCACCCACACCACTCTCGCTACCGCAGTGAAGCCGGTGAGTGTGACTGTTGCTTCCTGTGCGAGCACGTTGAACACTGCCCAGTTGAGGGTGAACGCGGGTAAGAATAAGCGTGCTTTCACCCGCGTGAAAACCGCAACCGCTAACCTCACCAGTGCAGTAGACAAGCTTGTCGCGTCGCGTACCCTTCAATCACGCAACCTGTTGACTGCTGAAGTGAAAGCTGGCCAACAGTTAGTGAAAGACTCTCAGGGTAAGGTTCAAGACCAGAAGACGCTTGACCAGTTAAACACTGTTCTCACCGCTTCCAATAAGCTCGCACAAGATAAGACTGCTGACTCCACCAAGCTCGACAAGCAACTCGACGAACTGAAGAAGGCAGAACAAGCAGTACGTGACTCTGTTGAAGCAAAGCGCAAGGCTGATGAGGAGGCTGCACGCAAGGCGGAAGAAGAACGTCAAGCACAAGCTGCCGCTGCTGCTGCTCAGCAAGCGCAAACCTACCGCGCACAAACCTACCGTGCGCCAGCACAGTCTTATCGCGCGCCTGTTCAAACCTACCGTGCGCCAGCACCGAGTGCACCACAAAATAACGGCGGCGGTACAACAAAGAGAATCGGCGGAAATGAAGGCAGTATTTATAAATCGAATGGCAATCTGGCTACTCCAGAAGATGGGTGCCGTATTGTTGGTTTCTGCAATTGAACTATATAACTTTGATTCAAGCGGCGGTTGTAAAACTGTCGGTTAATGTGGGTTAGTTTAACATACTGGTTTGTTTCTTCTTGGAGAGGTTACCTATACGGTAGCCTCTCTTTTTGTTTGTGACCGTAGCTATCTCTTTTTTCTTTTTTCTTCTTTTCTGTTTTTTGGTCTTTTTCTCGCGTTATCTGACTGGTCGCATGTTTTAGCCTTGGCTGTGGTGGTCTGGTTTTCCATTCCCCGTTTTCAGGTTTCTCTTTTTATCTAGGAGTGTTGGCATGAAGAAGAACAGAAAGGCTTTTCAACTGAGGTTGGGCTGGTGAAACGTGGCAGTCGTTTCATTATTGCTTTCAACCTGTTGAGTGAGAGGCTGTTGATTTCTCAGTTTTTCTTCATGAAGGAAATATTGTTATCGCAGAGAAAGGAAGAGTACTGGTATGTCTCTTTTACAGCGATTACGCAAACACTGGCGAGCAGGCATCGCAACCATTGTTGCCTCAGCTACGCTGGCAGGCGGTATGACTGCCGCGTTTGCTGGTGTTGGTACTGGTACCAGTGATGGTCATGGTACGACCATTATCGGTAATGGTGGTACTCAGTATGGTTGGTACTACAAAGATAGCTACGGTGGGTTAAATGATGACACGGTGAGGCATTTCCTTGATGAGAATGGCTTTCGCAGAGGTGGCGGTTCTGATGCTCTCATCAGTCATGCTGTGAATCAAGCGCGAGATAGTATTAAGGCTCGTTCTGGTGGTCAGTTGAAGAACCCTCGTATTGTGGGTATTGCCGTGTTGCTTTGGGATAAAGATGGTCTCGAATTTAACGATTCCACGAAAGATGGTTATCTCAGCGTTCAGGATTGGAAGAACGCTTACCACCAATCAGTAGATGGAATCCGAATGACAACGCCTTCAGGGACTGATTATTATACGTCTCAGGTGTGGTCGAATGGTCGTTCCATCGACTCGTTCGCAGACGAGATGATGGATCATATGGATCCGCATAGCACAGAGTTGATGATTATTGCTCTGAATGAAGACGAGCCTGCGCTTTCCTATCATGTTGATGTGTCGACGACTGCTCACCCGGGTAACATGTACCTGCGTAATAATGAGCCGGTGTATGACACTGTGCACACGAGGGTGACGAAAGGTCAATGGCCAGCAGGAAACAGGCTCGGTGCGACCGTGTGGTTGAATTATGAGCCTGGTCATGGTGCGAGCGCACAACCTGCTAAGGCAGTACGCCACGATTTCACCATTGACCATGTAGGCGACACGAACACGCCTCAGTTCCGCCCGTCTGATTTTGGGTGGAAGAACGGGTGGGCTATCGGCACCTACTGGTTTGATATCACCATTGATAAGCAGAATAATATGGACTCTGGTGTGAACATGCCTGACCGTGAGCAGAGTGAGACGATGGTTCTCACCAACTACGGTTTGAACGCGACCACGGGTGCTATCAAAGCGAACGCGGCAGTAGATAACACTGAACCCGTCCATGACGTGGTTGACGTCAAGGAAATCAAACAACATATTCCAACTGGTGTGACGTTGAAGGCGAAGAGTATTCTTCACTTCGACGGGAATAAGAATGTTCCAGCCGCTCAGGCGGAAAAAGAGTTTACTTTCACTCAGGCGGGGAGCATTACGAGTCCAGAGTTCACTCCTGCTGATTTGAAGTTGGGTGAGCCTCACGCGCACGGGTGGGCTGCTGGTAACTATTGGTTCGACTTGCAGATTCCCAAGCAGGACGATATGGAAGCCGCTGTGGACTCGCAAGACCATGACCCGGCTGAATCGTTCGTCCTGCCAGAAGAACCACCACAGACATTGCTCAAGGCTGTTCAGAAGCCTGTTTCCGCAAGCCTGATGAAGAACCAGACCACCATCACGTTTAACACGGGTAAGGGCGGTTACGAACTCACCGTTGTGGATAAGATTAACCCGCAGGGCAACAAGCTGAGCGTAGACAATATCCACATGCAGGACGTGACGGCGAAGAAGAACGTGGATAACCTCTACAATCTTTCGTATGATGCCGCCTCCCAGACCGTGACTGCTACGTGGAAAGACCCGAATGTGGAGCTTCCGAGCGCGCATGACATGAAGTGGACTTTCGACGTGACTGTTGACCACCCGAACATGTCTACCGTGAAGGACACTCCAACCCTCACATGGAATCAGACGCACACCATGACCGGTGATACTCATGAGTTCCGCACGTGGAAGCCAACCCCGGATAAGAGTTGGATTCGCCAAGACGAGAAGACGGGGAAGTGGACGGCTGTTATCGACCCTGACTGGTCGAACGCTACGGGTGCGGATAAGCATGTGTTCATGGACGGCGACCCGGTAGCCAGCGTGGTGAATGGTGTTGTCCGCTCTGACCTGATTCAGAACATGGACACGTTCACCCTGACTGATGACTACCAGAATGCTTCCTACATCTTCCAGCCAGCCGACCGCGCCCAGTATCGCGTGTATGCGGCTGACGCGTCTGATGACGTGAAGTCTAGCGTGGCCGACATTGTGAACACGGGTACGGATATCACGCAACAGTTCACCATCAGCCAGAAGGGTACAAAGGTGACTGCTACGGCGAAGCCTGAGTTCCTGCTGACCACGAAGGGACGTCAGAAGCCACTGCAAGTGACCCTGTTGATTCCGGGACAGATTGCTCTCGCACACGGCCACGGTGCAGCCAAGATGCGTCAAGACATGGGTTTGAAGCCGGGCGATGAAATCAACACCTGCGTTCTTCCCGACTCGGAGAAGAATAAGGGTGAACAGTTCACCAACACCGGTATGGAAACTGTCAACAATGCTGACTATGACACGAACATTCCGTATATTTGCGTGTATGCTCCACCGGTGAAGAAGCAAGTGCGTGCTGAAGCCTCTCAGGGTGGCGACCAGTCCGACATTAACTTGAAGACTGTGTTCCCTGGTCAGAAGGTTGAATACGTGTTGCAGACTAAGCCAGACTTTAGTAAGGCTGGTGACGGCTACACTGTCAAGAACGTTAAGTTCATCGACACGTACGACACGTTCTTGACCCCTGATAAGCAGACTGTGGAAATGCAGAACTTGTCTAACGGGCAGATGGTGGCACGTTCCCACTACACCACTCGTTTTGATGAGAAGCAGCACACGTTCACTCTCACCGTCACCGACCAGAAGTTGGTTGACGAGTGGGTGAAGCAGGGTGCACCACAGTTGCAAGTGCGTTTCGAAGGCCGCGTGTCCAAGGACATTCCGGGTAAGAAGAAGGTGGATAATCAGTGGGAGTTCCAGATTCGAAACTCGCTGACGCCTTCTAACATTGTCGAGAATAAGCCACCTGTTCTAGAACCTCATAAGGGTGATGAGCAACACCCTGCTCAAGGCGACCCGTCCATCACCATTGACGGTAAGACTTTGTTGAAGGGGGATAAGGGACAGTATGATATTCTCCTCGACGCACTCTCCATCAAAGACCCGGCCTATAAGGTGTATCGTCTCGGCATCGTCGATTCGTATAACACCAAGTATCTCAAGATTGATGAGAAAGACCTGAAGGTTACTGACGAGACCGGTAAGGACGTGTCCGACAAGTTCAATCTCAAGATTATTGACGGCACAGTCTATGCGTTCGCCAAGCTCGTTGACACGGAAATTCCAGCCACGGGTGAAACCGTGAAGGCCACCCAGCCGAAGGACTTGAAGGCCTACGCCATGAACGAGACCTATAATCCGTTGACTGACCCGGCTATCGACCAGGCTCTGCTCGGCCACACGTATCACGTGCTCATGCCGTACACGGTCATCAAGGTTGACCCGAACACGGTTGTGGAAAACACCGCCTTGCAGATTACTAATGATTTGCACGGTCAGACCAACACGGTGAAGAACCCGCTCAAGGACTTGAACCCGTCCAAGGACGTGGTTATCAAGGTGGGCGATAAGAGCATCAACAATCAGGCTGTGTATAAGAATCATTACTTCCTGTACCAGCTCAACTCCAGCCTGCTTCCTGCTGACCGCGCGTATGCGAAGGTTACTGACTGGACTATTACTGACCCGCTCCCAGCAGAGTTTGACCAGTTCACCGGCCAGTACGCCCTCTACGCGGCATCTGACCTGTACGACGGGGATACGGTAGTGGTGAAGAAGGGTGGTAAGCTCGCCGGTTCCACCTTCACCCCAAGCGACCAGCTCAAGAGCCTGCTCGCCAAGAACGGGGAAACCCAGTTGTTCAACCTGACGAAGGCTGACCCGGAAACCCTCACGTTCACCGCTGGAAAGACCCTGCTCGGTTTGCTGTCGCAGAACAAGCATGAGTTCTCTTGGACGGTTTACCTTCAGGTGAAGCGTTTGAAGCCTGCTGAACAGGTGGTCAACCAGTTCACTGAAACGTTGAACGGTAAGCCGCTCAAGTCGAATAAGGTTGTCACTCGCACGCCAGACCAGACTCCACAGTTGAGCGTGGAAAAGTACGACGTGAAGAGTGGCCTCAAGCTGGGCGACCGCAACAACCCGAAGCAAGCCCTCGAAAACGCTGTAGACGGCACGAAGATTGGCTTCCTCATCACCAACACGGGCAACACCCCACTGTCTGATATCACGTTGTCGGATAAGACTGTTGCCGGTAGCGGCACGGTGAAGGATATTGACCTCACCCCACTCAAGGGCAAGACGTTGCAGCCGGGTGAGCAGGTCACTGTCTACGGTGAACTCTCGGGCGTGAAAGAAAACGGGTATCACACCGATAGGGCAACCGTCACCGGTACGCCACGTCTCGTCTGCCCAGTCAACCCAGACAGCCTGCCAGACAACTCGAGCGAGCCTGAAACCAAGCCACAGGCAGATAAGCCTGCTGACGGTAGCGCGTTGGATAAGGCCGTGGCAGAAGGTGCGGGGAAGGTTGCGCCGGGACGTGACCGTATCCCAGAAAAGCCAGTCTCTCATCTGGACGCTCCCCGTGGTGACGGTATTGGTGGTGTCGTGACTGACAACGGCCAGCCAGCCGCCCAGGGCGACAAGACAACCGCACAGGATAAGACCGCCGACAAGCCAGCCAGCCTGCCAACCCCAGGCGCAGACGGCCTGTGCGCAGGCACAAACATCACCGCGTCTGACGATTGGAATGGTAAGCGCCCACAGCTCGCCTCCACCGGTGCTAGCGTCACGGTGATTGCCGTGTTGGCTGTCGTTCTGCTTGCTGCTGGTGGTGCAGGTATTCTGCTTGCCCGTAAGCGCAAGTAAAAATTCCACCCTTCACCGGGTGTTTACTACACTCCTCTCACGCTGAGAGGAGTGTGAGAGGGTGAGACCGAAAAACGGTCTCACCCTTTTGTTGTTGTGGCATGTGTTTGTGGTTTGTTGTCTACCTCTGATGCAGATTCACGGTTGGTGTGAGTCTCTCTTTTCCTTGTGAGGTAGATGAAGAATGATGCGTTTGCAGAGTGTGAGGCGTTCACTGGCTGTTGTTGCTGTTGGTGCTGCTTTGCTGTTCGGGATTGTTCCTTTTTCTGCTGTGAATGAGATTTATGGTCATCAGGTGAAGCTCCCTGTGCCAGTGCGTGAGGGTTTCCAGTTTATGGGCTGGTTTGTGAATACTGATGGTTCAGGCGAGAAAGTTTCTGAGCTTACGGTGAAGGCGGATACTACTTTGTATGCGTCGTGGAAGAAGGCTATTCCGATTACTGCTTTGACTCCTGCTCATCCAACGGAGAGGAATATTCTCTTCCGTTCTAACGATCCGCGGGATGTGGTGATTACTGTTCATGCTGTTGATGGGGATAGTATTTCCACTCAGGTTGGTTTGACTCGTCAGGGTTATCATCTGGTTGGTTGGGCTGATCATGAGGGCAGTGCTGTGGTGAGTGTTCCTGTGGATTCACGTCTCATGGTTGATGGTGATCGTACTTTGTATGCGGTGTGGGAGCAGAACACTGCTGAGGGGAAGGGAAAGCAATCTCATGATTCGAGTGTGACTGTTCCTTCTTATCCTCGTGTGGTGAGTGAGGCTTCCTCTCAAGAAGGTAAGCTTGCTTCGACTGGTTCTGGTGTTGAGCCTCTTCTTATTGCTGCGGGTGTTCTGATTGTTCTTGCACTCCTTGATTTGGCGTGGATGAAGTGGGGTGCTCGTCGAGCTCGGTGAAGAATGGTGGCATGAGGGGTGATAATGGTGATTACCTGTGGTGTAGGCCGGGATGCGATTTAGATTGTTCTTAACTTCCTTACGATCCCTCGATTGTGATCCTAGCCTGCGCATAATGAAGATGATTCTGCTCGTGTTATTCTCTCCGCGAGCAGAATAGATAAAGCCCAATCCTTACGGATTGGGCTTTATTGTTTACTTTCCGAAGTCGAAGATGATTCGGTGGGTTTCAGGGTTTAGTTTGAGTGTGGCGGTGAACTTTTTCCCTGCTTTCGACGTGAGGTCTGTTGCTTTTACTCCTTTGTTGGCGAGCAGGTTGCTGACTTGTTTGTCGGTGAGTTTGTGGCCTGCGATGGTGGGGAAGATTTTAAAACCGCAGCCGCTGGTTGTCCATTGTCCGGATTCAGTTTTCGTGTTTTTGTTGGTGGAGCATTGCCAGATGCTGCCAGTTTTGATGACGGGTTGTCCGCATTGTGGGCAGTTTCCATACGATTGTTGGTCTTGCATGGTGTTTCCTTTCTTGAAGCTTTCTTGGTAGTGGGATTGTGCGGCGCTGGGGATTCCGGCGACTTGTTGGCTGATGAGGGTGAGCCAATCGTGTTCGTTGAGTTGGTTGTTCATGATTTGGGTGAGGCCTTGTTCCATGCGTGCTGTTGCTTCCACGTTGGTGAGGCCTGGTGCGAGCACGCTGATGAGTTGTTGGCCTTCTGGTGTGCTGATGATGTGTTTTCCCTTGCGTTGTGCGTACCCGTTTGTGATGGTTTTCTCGATCATGGATGCGCGGGTTGCTGGTGTTCCGATACCGCCGGAATGGTTGGTGTCGTCGTTGATGGCGGTACGCAGTTGTTGGTCTTCGACTCGTTTTCCTGCGTGTTCCATGTCGGCGAGGAGGGTGCTGTCGGTGTAGGGTTTTGGCGGCTGAGTTAAGCCCTCAGTGAAATTTAGCGCCCCAATTGGGGCACAGATTGAGTGGTCTTCCACACTCTCGGGAATGTGATTTTCCTTCCCTTTTTCACTGGCAGAGGATGGTTCGTGTACCGTCCACCCTGGGTCAATAGTTGTATCCCCGGTTGCACTGAACTCAACATTGTTGATGGTGCAACTAACTTTCGTTTGCGTGTGAATGCGGGGAGTGCTGGTGGCTTCCCACATGCGACGCACCACCAGTTGCACCACAGTCTTCTCTCGCTCGGAGAGTATGGCGTAAGCATCAGTCGTCAACTTGTTGGTCGGGAGCAGAGCAGTGTGCCCTTCTACTTTCCTGTTGTTTGCTACTTGTTCCGCCTTATGCTTACCGCTCATCTGAGTGGTGAACTGGGAGGATTGAAGGAAGGAGCTTTCAAGCAAGAGAGCGAGTGATGTTACATCATCTGTGGTGATGTATTGTGAGTCCGTGCGCGGATACGTGGTCAAACCTTTCTCATACGTGGACTGCAAGGCGGCTAAGGTTTCGCTTGCGGTTAAGCCTGCTTGCTGGTTGGCTTCCCGCTGCACGCTCGTCAACGAATGTAACAGTGGTGGCTTCTGCTCCATCTGCTTGCGCTCAACTGTGACCATCACTTCATCAGGAATGGCAGCGAGCAATTCTTCTGCTTGCTGTTTGGTGTCGAGTTTTTGCGAGACGAGAGTGAACCCATCCATGGGGATATGCACACGATAAAAAGGTGTGGGCTGATGGTTTGCGATCTGCTGATCGCGTTCAACAATCATCGCCAACAGTGGAGTCTCTACTCGACCGATCGCGCACTTACGGTTATAGAGGAGAGAATATGCGCGGCTGGCGGTTAAGCCGGTCATCCAATCGGCTTTCGCTCGTGCGTCGGATGCGGCAGCTAACCCTCGTGTCATACTCGCTGGCTGGAGATTCTCCCATGCTGCGCGAATACCGTCAACATCAATACTGTTCGCCCACAAGCGCAGGAGTGTCTTGTTTTCTTGGTGGGCGTGCTGGATGATGCGGGTGAAAATGCCTTCGCCCTCGCGGTCGGGATCGCAAGCGTTGATGATGGTATCTGCTTGTTTCATGAGTTTGACGAGGACACTGTAGCGTGCTTTCGCGTTTGTGGGGACAGTCCACTTCCAGTTGCCGTGAGGATCGATAGGCAGTTCATCCCAGTTCCATTTCTTCCATTCTGGTTTGTATGCGGCGGGTTGGTCGAGATCGACGAGGTGTCCTGCTGCCCAGGAGATGATGGTGGGTTTGTTATCTACTGTTCCGAGATTGATGAATCCTTGTTCAGTTTGTGGGTGAATGGCGAGTGCGGTGGCGATGGCTTTTGCCACGCTTGGTTTTTCTGCGATGATCAGTTGCATTTTCTACTGTTTTTCCTTTCTGTTGGTTTGTTGATACGGTTGTTGCTTCCTTGTGGGTGAGTGCCGCTGAGTGGCATGTTTCTGCGCTTTTTGTGCATCCTTGCTGGTGTTCCTATTGGTGAGATCGGAAGGATTTTCTCATGTTTATGGCTTTGTGGACGTTGGCTGCTGATGCTCCTGTTAATGCGGAAGTGGCGAAAGCTTTGTCAGGTGTTTTCACCACGTTGGCAACGATTCTGGGTGTTGCTGGCGGTGGTGTTGCGATTTGGAATGTGATTCAAGCTTTCATGAAATATCAGGATAATGATGGTCAGTCGGCGCGTTCCAACATTGTGAATGCTATTGGCGGTGTGGGCATTATTATTCTCGCCCCGATTGTGGCGAATGTTCCTAATTGGTTAGGGCTTAAAGGCTAACCGTGGTTCTCATGTGAGATTGTTCGTGGAGAGGGGAAGGCGTATTTCTCATGATTCCTATTGCAGGTAATGACGACTTGAAAGGCATGGCGCACATGATCTTTCAAGGTGTTGATACGGATACCACTGATTTGTTGAAGAGTACTCCTTTGAATTTTGGTGGGGATAGCAGGCTGTGGGATACGATGGGGACTCTCTCCACGGCAATGGTTCTTCCTATTGCTGCTGCGCTTGCTGTTATTATTTTCGCGTTGCAATTGAGTAAGGTTGCTTCCCGTTTTGAAGCGCAGGGGGATGCTCTCTTGGGCTTGATTATGAGTACAGCGGTGAAACTGGGCATTTGCCTTCTGCTGGTGTTGAATGCGCGTTCTGTCCTCAAGTTGATTTCAAACGTTGGGCAATGGATGTTTTCGAAAGGCAGTAATGCGAAAGAACAGATTCTCACCCACGGTAAAAACACGAATACATCTTTAGCTGAAGCCATCTTGCTGAAGGGCATTGAAAATGTCTCCGGTTGGGATGGCGTGAAGAAGATTAAAATCTTTGTTCTCCTTCTCATCCCATTCCTTGTTTGTGTTGTTGTTCAGATTGTCATCCGAGTCATGGTGACCGTACTCATGTTCAAGCTTTTGATCATGAGTCTTTTCGCACCTCTCCCTTTCGCTTTCTTCGCTTCGGATGAGACAAAACAATGGGGTTACTCGTATCTCAAATCGTATGCAGCATCCACTCTGAGACTAGTTGCTTTGTGGGTAAGCGTCTTTGTGTACCAACAGTGGTTGCGTGGAGAACATTTCTTCGTTCAAAAAATTACTTTACGCCAGTATTACGCTAATGATCCTAAAGCACAGGTATTGGGATTCCTCAGTTGGATTGGCGGTCTTGCTGCTAAAACATTTTCGTGGTTTGAAGGCATTAGGGGCAATTTTGGTGGAGCTGTTGTTCTCTCCAAATCTGGTGACAAGCTGCTGCAATTTGATGCTGTGAAAGCGCTCCATCAGGGAGTAACCGATGAACAGTTGAAGCAGCTTATTGAATTGCCTCCTGATAAAAATATGGATCCCATCGCATTTCTCATGCAGTTCTACCCTGCGCTTCTTCTTGCCGCTGCCGTGTTAGCGGTGCTCGTCTGGTCTAGCCAGGAAATCTCTAAATCCATTATTGGAGCTGCGTAAGGAGTCTCCTATGAGTCTGAGTGTTGATTGTTTTAGCGATCCTGAAAATATTGAACCGAAAATCCTGTTCGGGTTGAGCTTCCGCCGTCTTTGCGGTGTCTTGTTGATGACCCCTCCGTCTCTGGGTTTGGGTGCGCTTTCTTGGTTCTTCCCCCAGGTGGTAACCCCGGTTGTGGTTGCTCTCGGTCTGATTCTTATTGATTTCCCAATTGCTTTGTGGGCGTTCCCACGGCCTATGGGCTTGCTACCGGAACAGTGGCTGGTGTTTGCCATGCGTGATTATTTCGGCGCTCGGATTCTTTACCATTCAGGCTCTGCCCATGTGGTGAAGAGTGCGAAGAAGCCGACGATGAAGGAGAAGTAAGGATGAAGACGAAGAAGAATAACGGTTCTGAGAAGCTTTCGGTGAGCATGTCGAATAACACGTCGCGTGAGCGTCGTGCGAAGCGTAAGGCGGAGTTTGAACGTCAGAGGACGCAGCAGAAGAAGCGTCAGGCGAAAGAGTGGGTTGGTTTTGACTCCATGCTGGAAGGCGGTCAAGCCTATTTGGGGGATAACCAGTGGTCTTCCACTTTGGTGATGAGTGATGTGAGTTATAAGGCTTCGGATACGGATCAGCAAGCTCACATTGTTAATGAGTGGGCGTCCGTGTTGAACATGCTGGTGGAAGGCCAGCAAGCACAGGTGACGGTGCGTTCTCGCCAGGTGAATATTGAGTCTTTGGCTCATAGTGTGGAAATGCCGTTGTTGCAGGATGCGAATGATAAGTGGCGTACGGAGTTTAATTCACTGTTGAAGCGTCAGATTGGTCGCGCCACGTCCGGCACTCTGGTGGAGAAACTTTTGACGCTCACGGTTGAGGATGATGATCCTCAGCGTGCTGTCGCTTCTTTGAACCGTCTCGTGTTGCAGGTTTCTGCTCGTCTCGCGTCTATGGGTTGCCATGTGAAAAGGTTGGATCGTACTCAGCGTTTGCGTGCTGTTCATGATGCTCTCATGCCGGATGATGGTTTCCGTTTCAGTGAGGAGGGGTTTGCTCAGTCGAAGACTGATTCGCGTGATTATGTGACCCCGTGGGCGTTTGATTTACGTGATCCGAGTTGTGTTCACATTTTGGAGTCGGAGAAGGATTTTTATCATACGAGCATTTGGGTTCGTGATTTTCCACCACGCTTGTCTGATGAGTTGGTGTCGCGTATTACTGCGTTGAAGGGTGCAGCGAGTATCAATATTCACTTGTCCCCGTTTGAGCGTGGCGCGGGTATTGACCTGGTGAAACAGCAGAAGACTTCTTTGGATATGGAGATTGCTGACCGTCGTCAACGTAATATTCGTGAACATCAGCCCGCTGATTATCTTCCCCCGAATTTGGAAGAGGCGTCGGAGCAGGTTGAGGATTTGTTGGATAAGTTGAACTCTTCTGATGAGAAGATGATTGATGCTCTCGTGGTGATTGGTGTTGATGCGCCAGATAAGTCAACACTGTATCAGCGTGTGTTGGAAGTGCGTCAGATCCTGAGTTCGTTGAGTTTGCAGGGTGATGCGATGCGTCACATGCAGCTTCCCGCTCTGGTATGCACGTTGCCGTTGGGTGCTCGGCCTGTTCCGGTTCGTCGTACTTTGACGACGAGTGCGGCGGCGATCATGATTCCGTTTACATCAGAAGAGCATTTTGATCCGACGGGTGTTTTCTATGGTACGAATAAGCTTTCTGGCAATTTGATTGTGGTGGATCGCACGAGGTTGTTGAACCAGAATGGGTTTATTTTGGGTACGACGGGTTCGGGTAAGTCTGCTGCGACGAAGTGGGAGATTGAGCATGTGTTGTTGACTCGCCCGTATGATCAGGTGATCATTATTGATCCTGAGGGTGAGTATGAGAAGATTCGTAATGCGTTTGGTGGTGCTCTGGTTGATGTTTCTGCGGGTTCTTCTCAACGTTTGAATCCGTTGGAGATTACGTTGAACTCGGATAATGATGAAGATCCTATCCGTGAGCGCACGTCTTCTGTGATGGGCATGATGAACAGTTTGATTGGTGGCGTGAACGGGTTGAGCCCTCAACAGGAGGGTGTGTTGGATGATGTTGTCACGCGAATGTACCAGTCATATAACCCTCAGTTGAAACAGCCAACGTTGGGTAGTTTGCATGAACTGTTGATGTTGGATGAGCGTCCTGAAGCGCAACAGTTGTCGAATGCTTTGATTCCTTTTGTGAATGGTTCGAAGTCTGGTTTTAATGGTCAGACGAATGTGAATGCGGATGATCGTCTTGTCGTGTTTAACACGTTGCATTTGGACGGCAGCATGAAGACATTTGGCATGATGGTTGTTTTGCAGCATGTGTGGAATCGTATTAAAGATAATCGTGCGAAGGGTAAAGGTCGCATTTGGATTTATGTAGATGAGTTCCATACTCTCTTTAGTAATAAGTATGCTGCTGATTTCTTCTTGAGTATTTATAAGCGAGCTCGTAAGTATGGTGCGGGTATTACTGGTATTACTCAGAATATTGAGGAGTTGTTAGAGTCTCATCAGGCGCGTCTGATGTTGTCTAATTCGTCGTTCTTGGAGTTGCTGAGGATGAATGCGACGGATGCTCAGACGGTGAAATCGTTGTTGAAATTGTCTGATACTCAAGTCTCGTTGTTTGCTACGGGTGAGCCTGGTACGGGTTTGATTGCGGCAGGTGATGTATTTGTGCCGTTTGATGGTCGTATTCCTAGGGATAATCCTATTTTTGAGTTGAATCAGACGAATGCCGCCTCTCAGCAGAGGTGAGTGCGTATGGTTGATGTTCGCTCGAGTCTTGATTTGGATTTGACGAGTCAAATTCATTTGGGTGACCAGTTGAATGAGTTTTCTGAAACGCAAGTGTCTGGCTTGCGTTCCGCAAACTCGTTTGTTCGTCTTCCAGATGCTCCTAGTGCTTCTCCTGGTCGTGTGGCTGTTGGCGTGCTCGGTGCTGCGGCTTCTGGTGCGGCACAGGTGGTGAACACGGGTGTGAAGGCTGCTGGCCTGGGTTCACGCGCGTTGGGTGAGGTTTCTCGTGGTGTGAATGCTCAGGGTGCGAGTGAGAATATCGCTGCTGAACGTGTCGTGGAAGCGTCGCGTAAGGTTGGTTCGACGGCTGTTCATGCACCAGGTCGTGTGGTGAACATGGGTGGGAAGACGGTGAAGCGTGGACGTGATGCTTTACGATTGTATGATCGTTTGACTGTTCGACGGTTGATGCGTCGTGCGAAGCGTGCGGGTAAACCGTTGAAGGATTTGAAGTTGTCGAGGCGTGAGCTTCGTGCTTTGCGTCGGGAGTCGAAGCGTGCGGCGCGGTTGGCCGCGAAGGTGAACCGTTCGGGTGTGAAGACGGTTGCTCGAGCGAGTAAGACTGCTGTTCGTATGGCGCAACGCTTGTGGGTGCAGGTGCAGCGTATGGTGGAGCAGTTGGTGCGGCTGGCTGCGAAGGCTATCGCTTATATTATGTCAAATCCGATTGTGGCAGCGATCGTCCTTGGCGTGCTGATCTTTATTGCTATTGTGGCGATGATTTTTGCGCCGTTTGCGAAGGGTGGGGACTCTGGTTGCGGCGGTGAAACCAGTGTTGATACGCAGGTGAGTGATGCTGAAGTGTCAACGGTAGCCGGTCATCATTTTAAGGATACGTATTATGCGCGTGGTGAGACTTGGCGTTTGAATGCTGATTCTCCTTTAGGGTTTGCGTATGGTAATTGTACGGATTATGTGGCGTGGCGTTTGATTGAGGATGAGGAGGCTCACCCTCATCCGCATAATGTGCATGATAAGTATTCACCTCATCTTTCTGCGAATGGGTATGAATGGGGTCTGCCTGGTCGTTTGCCTGGTTGGAAGGTTGTGAAGCAAGCGTCAGATATTCGCCCTGGTGATGTCATTTCTTATCAAGGTAATGTTGATTACTCTGATCCGACGTATGGTCATGTAGCGTATATTGCTGAGAATAATGGGAATAATATTCGTATTCAGGAGTATGCCAACTATAAGTATGGTGAGCGGGTGTTCACTATTCCACATATTCAATCTGAGATTGATAATGGCGGTGTTGTCGTGAAGCATAATGCTCATTTGCCTGCTGGCGCTTCTTCTGATGATGAGGATGCCTCTTCTACCACTGTGTGTGGTGTTGAGCAGGCTGATGATGATACTTCTGATGTGACAGTGAATCATGTTGCACTTGATCCTAAGAATACAGATAAGGGGAAGTATCAGCGGTTTGCGTTGAAGCATTTTGCTGAGCATGGGTGGGCGAGTGATGTTGATCATCAAATGGATTGCCTGAATGCTTTATGGATGCGCGAGTCGGGTTGGCGTACCAACGCTCACAACCCTTCGGGTGCTCATGGTATTCCTCAGGCACTGCCTGGTTCGAAGATGGGGCCTGGTTGGGAGGATGACTATAGGGTTCAGATCAAGTGGGGTTTAGGTTACATTCAAGGCCGGTATGGTAACCCGTGTGGTGCGTGGGCTCATTCGCAAGCCAATGGTTGGTACTGAGTTTAGAGGGAGAGAGAAATTATGTTTGGGTTTCATCGTGATGAGTTCATGGGTGAAGATGTTCGCGAGGATGATGGTCAGAAGCCTGCGGTGAGTAAGAAGAGTTGGATTGCTCTTATCGTTTTCTGTCTTATCTGCGTGCTGGTGATCGTGGAGAGTATTTTCTCTCGACCGGAATCTTCATCTTCTGCGTCTTCGTCTCCATCTGCTTCTGCGCCACAGAAGAGCGAGACGGAAGAAGAACAGTCATCTTCTTCTTCGCTGGGCGGACAGGGTGGTTTGACTGTGACTCCATTGAGTGAGAAAACTTTGCATCAGATGGAGCATTTGGTGTCGTTGACGCTTTCTTGGCGTAAAGATAACGGCCAAGTTCATGCTGTTTCTGCGGATGAACTCATGAAAGCGGGGATGAGTGAGAGTCTTGCTCGCTCGTATCAACCAGTGTGGAACACGGTTTTCCGTGATACGCTCACGGCGCGTGTGATTTCTGATCAGCCTTTGATTAATGCTGTTGAAGGTGTGTCTCCTGATTCTCACGATCGGTTGATTGAGGTGCGCGTCATGTTAACTCCTTCTTGGCTTGCTTCTGATAATTCGTTGGTGAATGTTCCTTCTGAACCGGTGTTGTTTAAGGTTTATTGGGATGATGCTCAGGGTAAGGTGGTTCGTTTTTCTGAGCCTGATCCGCAATGGTTGTATTTTGCTGTGCCTGAGGGTGCTCGACCGCCAGAGGTGAGGCCTGATGGTGAGTCCGATTAATCTGAAGAATGCGAAGCATTTGTATCAGCAGTTGTCTGATACGGATACGTGGTATGAGTTTAATGCTCATCGGGTGAAGACAGATATTCTGGAGCAGATTCTCGATTCGCGCGTGTGTTGGCCTGAGTTGGAAACCTGGTGTGAGAGGCTCTTATCACATCCCCAGGTGAGTTTTCATCAGGTGGATTCTCTTCTTCCTCCTGCTCCTCCGGCGCATTTTCATCATCGGAAACGAGTGAAACACACTCCTGTTTCTCCAGTTTCTGTTGAAACTGGTGAGGTTCAGACTGTGGGTAGCGGTGAGACGGTCGCACCTCCTGCACCACCACTTTCAGTCAACACTCTTTCTGAGAGTATTGATTCTCCAGTTGTGGATTTGGTGGATGATGTTCCGGTGAAGGTGAAGCGAACGTGGACTTTTCGTCGTTTGCTTCCTTTCTTGCTGGTGGGTGTGCTCATTGTGGGGTTCGGGTTGTCTGCTGGTGTGGGCTGGTATTCGTATCAGGCTTCCCAACGTCAGGCATTGTTGGCACGTGAGGCTCGAGTGAAACAGTGTCGAGTGTTGTCTGGTCAGTTGGGTGATGTGGTGGAGTCGGTGCGGCGGCAGAAGGTTTCTGCTCGCCGTCTGGTGGCGACTGTTTCTTCTGATCTGGTTGCTGATCCGACTGTTTTGGCCAAGTTGAACAGTGCGGTGAAGAGTGAAGTGAAGGAGCATTCGTTTGAGTGTTCTGTGAAGCGTCAGCAGGTGGAACAGGTGCGTCGTGAGCTTGCTCATGTGAGGAAGGTTTCACAGCGTATCACTACTGCGATGTCGCAGCTGACCGCATCGCGTACTCTTCAGTCGCGTAATGTGTTGACTGCTGAAGTGAAAGTTGGCCAAAAGTTAGTCAAAGATTCTCACGGTAAGGTTCAAGAACAGAAAACTCTTGACCAGTTAAACACTGTTCTCACTGCTTCCAATAAGCTTGTGAAAGAGAAGACTGCTGACTACACCAAGCTGGACAAGCAACTTGAAGAGCTAAAGATGGCAGAACAGTCGGTGCGTGATTCTGTTGAAGCAAAGCGCAAGGCTGACGAGGAAGCCGCACGCAAAGCGGAAGAAGAGAACCAGCAGAAACAAAAACAGAACAATACTGCTCCCTCCACACCTGTTGTTCCTCGCCGTGTTCCTTCTGCTCCGTCTCGTCCTTCTGTTCCTGTTGCCCCTCCGTCTTCTACGGTGCGGGATTGGTCTGTTCCTTCGCAGGGTTGTGTGGAAGGCTGCTTGTGATTAGGGGCTTTTCTTGAGTAAAATAGAAGGAAGCGTCGTGTTAGCGAGAGGGGTTGTGATGTTATACTCTGAGGTTTGTCATCAGACTCATTTTGAAGTTCCTGAGCATTGTGAACCGATCGTTCGTTATTTGTGTGAGACGGTGAATTTGAATGGCGGTCTGTTTTCTGTCGCTCCTGGTGGACGCAAAATGTATCTTGAGGACTAGCCTTAAATAAACTTTCGTTGATATTTCAACGGTTTTATGATGATTCTGCTTTCATCAGGGGTTTTGGATTAAATAAAGTGCCTCACCTGATTTTTCAGGTGAGGCACTTGTTTTATGCGCGGGCGAGCCAGCCGTGCTTCTTCTCTTGTTTGATTTTTAGTCCGCCGATCCGCTTGTGAATGTTGTAGCCCTGGTAGACGCTGTTTTCATTCTTTTTGAGGAATCTTTTCAGTTCTGCGGGGTCTTGGGGTAGACTGATCGGTCTGATCTTCTGACTGTAGAACGGGTCGAGGCCTCTAATCATGTAGATGCAGTCTTCGTCAGGGATCTTACCGAGCTCTGCCTCATCCAAGAGCGCTCGCGCGTGCGCTGACCAACTCGTACTACCCCCACCTTTACCAGAGTTAATGGAGCTACCGCGAACTTGGATCGTCTCTTTACCGAGCTGTTTACTCACGTATTCTTCTGACGATTCTTCCTTACCGCCAAGGTAGAGGATGTTATCACAGTTACCCGTGATCGTTTCCCATGAGTCTTTGTACATGGTTTTCAACTGGGCGAGATTCTGCACGATGATAGAGCAACTGATCCACCTTTTACGGATCACTGCAATGAGACGTTCGAAATTGGGGATGCGCCCAATGTTTGCGAACTCGTCGAGGAACATGTGCACCGGATATTGCAGATGACCGGTCTGCCCGTCATCGGCTTGTCTGATGAGTGCTTGGAACAAGCATTGATACATGATGGCGGCGATAAAGTTGAAACTCGTATCCATATCGGGAAGGTTGAGGAAGATGACAGTTTTCTTATCTCCCACTGTTTTCAGCGCAAGATTGTGATCTTCTTCCACCCAATCACTCTCAGTTGCGGTAGGTTCTGTTTCCTCTGTATCAGTCATCAGTTCTCGTACTGTGTTGATCTGGAGTGGTGCTGTTCTCACGGCAACGCTAATGATAATGCTCTTCTTGGTTTCACCAGCGCCTTTAGCGTAGGTTTCGTATTGGCGGCAGGCGAAGTCAATACCATTGGCGAGTGCGGCATCTTCTGGTGAGAGCTTGTGTTGCCTGTCGAGTTCTCTGAGGTTGTCAGCGATAGCTTTTGCTGTTTCCATTTCCATGTCGAACTCGGATTTCTCATCACCGTTTTTCTCCGAGGCTTTCATTTGTAGTACTCTGTCTGCTGCTGCGAGGAAAGAGGGTTTCTCTGCGGTGAAATACTCGTAGGCGAGAAGACTAGTGAGCAAGGCTCGCTCTGATTTCGTCCAGAAGTCTTCCTTCTGGTCACTTCCCGTTCCACTCGTATTGTTCATAAAGTTATCCACGAGTTGGAGTACAGACGCTTCGGGTGTGACGGGGTCAATGTAGTCCATCGGGTTGAAATGTGCACTCTTGTTCATGTGGTTGAGGTCGAGTGCTTGAACGAGGTAACCGCGCTTGCGCAAGAGGTCTGCGCATTCTCGTTTCGTACCACCGTCTGGGTCGGTGACAACAAAACTCATGGGATTATCCGCGCGTTCCAGGATAAGATTTGGTTTCACATATCCTCGGGTTTTACCTGTACCTGAACCGCCGATGACCATGACGTTGAGGTTTCGATACGTGAGGTTTGTTTGCGTACACAAACCTTCCGTCGCAGTGAACATGAGATTCCATTGCGGGTCTTCAGCCATGTACTTGTTCATGTCTTTAGGAGTCGCCCATTTTGCTGAGCCTTCTTCTGCACCGGTTCGGGTTTTCCGATCGTCGGCAGACAGAAGCATCATGAGGAGCACGAGAATGCTCACGCCCGCGCTGACGAGAAGGTCAGTAGGGTCAATGGATGGTGGAAAGAGACTGGCGACTAGCTTTTCTGGTTGAGCAATGATTTCTGTTGGTGCGAGTCCTGCGGCCATGTTAACGCGAATGGCCTTGCTAACCATGTTGGTAGCAAGGCCACTGATGAGTGTTAAGATGATTGCCGCAGTCCAACTCACTTGCTTTTGAGTGGACTTGTTAGCGCTCATCGGTTATCTCGTCCTCCTTGTTGATTTAAGTTTGTGGGGTTTGAAGGTAAGGGCGCATCACTTTTTGATACCTGTTCCAAAGCCTCCTTAAACCCTTGCTTACCTAATTTCCCGTCAGTAGTGAGGTTGGCTTGAACGGCTTGCTTGACTGCTGTGGAAATGTCTGTTTGGCCTGCTGGTTGCGGGGGTATGGGAGCTTGTTGAGTCTGCTGCACTGGTTGTGGTGGTTGAACTGGTTCAAGCTGTTGCGCATAGTAATGGTCAAGGAAGCTGAATACTTGTTCCGGTGGAACATTGTTCAACCGGATAGTATTAGATACCTTGTGGAGGGTGACTTGCGCGTCACTCTTCAACCTCAGACTGTTGTTTTTGCCGACGATATGCGTGTTGAACCAGGTTCGAGCATTCCTCATTTGCGCTGTTTCTGTCTCACTAATCTGGTTGGAGTGTGACATGGTGCGGTGAGGATGATAGTCATCAGGCGAAGATTCCTGACGAGCTTGAGACTTCACCTGCTCTTTATACTCTTGCCGTGCTTTCGCGTAAGCTTGCACAAGCTCTTGAGGCTTAACAGTGATATCACTGTTTTTCTGTGTTTGCTTGTCATACTTGTGCAAGCGCACAGGCTTATCCTTGCGCACGTACACGGTGAAGAATTGCGAATCATTCTTCAACTGGCGTTCGGCGTTGACACTGAGACTTTGGTTGAGAGTGTATCCTTTCAGTTCTTCTCCGTGAATGGTGAGCTTACCTGGAATCATCGCACTGAACGTTGAGAACTTCACGCCTTCTTTTGTCACTGCGGTGTGCGTGTGAACGAACTTTCGTGGAACAGTAATCTGATAGTACTTACTCTCCTGTTTTCGTTCTTTCTTGTAGTTGTCTCGTGACTTTTCAGGATGATCCTTATAGTAGGTTTGACTGAGGTTGATTGGTTTGCTGATGGTGTTGATGAAGTCATGAGCTTCCCTCAAGGTTGCACCTTCCAGCTGGATCAGTTGTGCTTGTGTGATCTTTTTCTGATCACGGTAGTATTCCAAGAGGCGACGCTGGCCTGAAGTCATGGGCTTGTTCATCCACGCATCGTCAGAAACCTGCTTCGTTTCGTGTGATTCTTGGTTGATACTGTTTTCGAGGTCAACCTGTTGGCGACTGTTATCCTGGCTTTCTTCCCAGTTATCGAAGTCGGCGTCAAAGCTTGTCATGTCGGGATAATCGTCGAGTTCTTCCTCTTCCATTTCCCGTTCTAACATGACCTGGTAAGGGTCGTCTTCGAGGTCGAACTCGTCTTCGTATTCATTCATTGTGTTTTCCTTTCTGTTTCGACTTTTTGTTTGAGTTCGTTGATTTTGAGTGCCACGGTTACTGCTGGCTCATTGAGGATTGTTTGAGCGAAATCCTTGTTGAGAAGCTGTTCTATCAACTCGGTTGGTGGCTGTTTTCCTGTTTTCTCCTCCTTATCGTGAGGTTTGTTAGTGATGGTCTCGCGGATGCTCGCTGTCATTCTCTTCCTTTGTTTATCGGTTGAGGTGTTGTTGTTCTTGTTGTTGTGTGAGTGGTGCTGGTGTTTCTACGTGTTGGATTTTTTGTTGGGTTCGTTCTGTTATCAGGTTTCTGATGCCTTCTTTGCCCAACGGCTGCACCACTGGAGATGATTCACTCACCTTTTCAGTAGTGGGATCTGGAGCGTTCGCGTCAGGAGAGTGATCTTCTGAGGCTTGAATGCTCATGTCTTCCTTAGTGAGATTCGTTGAGCTTTCCACACTAACTTGTGCTTGAGCTTTTGTCTGCTTTTTTTCCACGGGGTCACCGACTTTAATTCCCAGCTTTTCTGCTGCATTCTTCAAAGTCGTGCTCTCCATGCGCGCACCCTCGAGGCTGACGAAGAGGGGGTTCCTAGGATTTTGTTTAATCCACTCTTGTAACTCATTAGGCCTGATTTGCTGTTCTTCAGGAAGTTGCTCATTGATCATCTCTGTTAAATTTGCATCGATCGAGGAATTGAGAGTATCTCTCGTCATCTGATCATCCGTGAGATCAACCTGGTCAAAGAGGAGTTCTCCAGCTTCTTCAGCAGTGTTTCTTTCCAAGGCGTAGATTCCTAGTTCTGCTGCACGCTCCCAACCAGCCATTTTGATCAAGTCTTCTTTATGCTCGGTGAGCGTGTTTCGCATATGCTCTGTTTGCGCAATTTGCACGGCCTGATGATAGTCGAAATCGCGAGTGTTGATGAGGCCTTCTTCTAGGGTTTCTTCGAAGGTATCAATGTGGTCTTGATCAGTCATCCACTGGTTCAGGTCATACCAGGAGATATCCGTATTGTCGTCAGCGCAGTTGTATATAGCATCATCGAGAGTTGTATCTTCGAAGAAGTAATCTCCGAAATCAGCTGCGTATTGAGGAATTTTACTGGTCTCCCATACTTGCTTTGGCTGCCATTCTTGCTCTGGTTTGATATATTCCCATTGAGCAAAGCTGCCATCAGGCAACTGATAATCACTGTCTGGAAGGAGAGTGGGAGATTTCATCTCTTTCTCATACACTCTGACATTGATTGCGCGTTCAACCTTGTCCCTGAGTTCGGGTTGATGCTGGCGCAGAAAGTTTAAGAACTGCTGCGCGCCTTCTAGGCTCGTTCCTGGTGCGGCGTCAATATATTTAATGTTCAGGCCATCTGAGTCGAAAAGCTTTGTGTAATCTTTTCGACTCTGACTGTACCTGTTGTAGATTGTTTGGGAGTCATACTTTCCCGAGTATTTTTGGAAATACTCATTAAAGTTCAATTCCTGTGCTTCTACTGCGTTCCCAACGATCTTGATGAACTGGTCAGCCACATGTGTGTGATCTTTAATCTGTTCATCAAGATCTTGTGTATCAATCGTGAACTCTTGGTATTTGGGCGAATCATCATATAAATCACTGGCGTGACGGTAGATTGTTACTGTGCCATGTCCGAGATCGGCACTGCGTAAAAAGTCAACTATATCGTTGACATCATTATGGAGGAAGACCATTGTTTTTCCTTTCTGTTGGTTTTTCTGGTGGTTGTTTGTGTTTGTGTTTTTGTTGCCGTGTTATCGACTGAGCTGTTGTTTTTGCTCATTAATTGTTGGCTGGTTTGAGCGTAGTTTTTCTTGAGTTTGCTGTTTGATGAGGTTTCTGATTCCTTTCTTTCCCAGGGGAATATGTTCTTCGATACTGTGCTCATGGTGAGCAAGTCTTCCCCAATGGGAGAGTTCCTCGTGTCTTTCCTTCTCGTTGGCGAACGAGATTTCCTGGTGTGCAGTGAGTACATGCTCATTGCGTAAGACTTGTGCGAATGAAGGCCTATTACCGTGGAGAAATTCCACTAGCCCTTCGATTGTTTGCTCTTGTGCGAGTTCTTTATTGAGCAGTGGTGTGCTCATTCCACAGAGCGCATCGAGACCATCGAGGTATGTTCCTGTGTCGAGCTGATCACCGTTTGATGAGAATGAGGCCAGCCAGAGGCCATCATGATCAGGGTCAGCAATGACAGTTGAAAGGTCTGTCATTACTATCTGTTGGGTGAGAGGATCACTCTCATACCATTGGGTGAGTCCCTGGTAGAGTGAGGAGCTTTCATTGACATGGATGAGAGGAGAACCGTAATACCGGTCTTGCTCTTTCTCTGAGAACTCTCTTCGTTGTTCAAAGTTTTGAACAACTTGCTTTCCTAAAGGGCTTGCTGGTGTGAAAGGTTCATAATCCAACCCATCAAGCATGTGAGCGGCACTAGTTTGCGGAATCGCATTTATCATTACTGATCCTGTGATTGGTCTTGAGGAGAAAGGAACATGATCCGTATTCGGCTCGTAATTGGCTGATCGGCTGAAATTTACCGTGATCAACTGGGCTAACAGTTGGTTCAGTGTTGGAGTCATGGTATTTCCCGCCCAATACATGGCATGGGACGTAATATATGTGGCGATACCGTTGATCGAAGTCCACAGTTTCCCGTTTGTACTGGTGAGTTCTCGCGGGATTCCCTCATGTTCGAAGAACTCTTTTATCGCCTGATATGTTGGCGTCTGAGCTGGAAGCGTATACATGTAGCTGGGCAAGCTCAAGTCTTGCGTATCTGTTCCGAGGTGGCACAGGTAGTATCGTTCATTCGACACGATGTGGCGTAGCTCACGAGGCTGTAGTTCGAGGGGGAGAAATGTGTCAATCGGTTGGGATTGAACATCATTCCATGCCTGTTCTAAGCTCACGTTCGCCATAGGGACGGATTGTATGCTGTTGATGTGGAATGTTCCCATGATTACTTCATCCTTGGTGAAGGTGCGGGAAGGTTGACCTTTGGAGCGTTGACGGTGAGAGGCTTCTGCGCTTGCTGAAGCTCTTGCGCGGTCTTCAAAGCCTCCTTAAACCCTTGCTTACCCATGTGAAGCATTCCGTCATCGCCCATGTGCACGTTAATCTTGGTCGCATAGTCGGCATCCAGTTTGCATCCGATGTTGGGATTCTGCTCATGCACCTTGTTTAATAAGGTCGTGACATCACCTTTCTTGGTGAGCATTTCCCGTTCGCTGCGGGTGATATATCCTTGCTTTTCGAGGTCGGAGAGGAACTCTTTCTGCTTGTCTGTGAGCGGTTCAGTATTCATGCCGCGAGCAGGTTGTGTTGCAGATTGTGCTGGTGCAGTCGGCTGTGTTACCACAGTAGATGCGGCAGGCTGGTCTGGCACACTAGTTGAAGCTTCAGGAGCGACGGGGGTTTGTTCGTTTCGGATTGCTTCCTGTGCGAGCGCTTGACTTTCTTGATCTGCTGCGATTGCTTGAGTTTCCGGTGCTTCACCCAGATTCTTTTCTACTGTTGTGAGTTCACTGGAAATGTCGGGATCTTGCTCTGTGATGGCAATATTATTGCGATCAATTTCATTGCGCAGAGAATATTGCATTGCAGCCTGTGTGAGATCCTCATAGTTGACCACTCGCGTCTGGTCAAAATGAGTGACCATTTTGTTTGCAGCAAGATTATCAATGAGCGCTTTCACAGCTACGGCTTGATTGCTTCGGAAGCTGATGTTCACGAGTTCACCGTTGGTGTGGGAAACATAGGGGATTCCCATTCGAGCGAGGTTATCTTCGAGTAATCCTTGCCTGATATCCAATGCTGGAGAGTACACCTTAATGGTGTGTGTGGGGACTTTCTCTCGCTCTTCCAGGGTGAGTGGCGTGGGGAGTGCTTTTCGTGCCTCGTCGCGCGCTTGACGTTCAGCTGGGGTGTCGAGTTTTTCTTGCGCTTGCATTCCCACGAGGATTCCTACTCGTTGTAATGCTCCTTTAGCGAATACTTCATTGTTTGCTTCAATGAAGAGTTGTCCTGGTTCACGTGGGTCGAAAGAGTAGCGGATTCCCGTGTTTTTCAACTCTTGCCTGAGGAGATTAATTCGGGGGTCAGTTGGTTCGAGTCCTTCAAGGTTCAGCGCGGCAATGCCTGTTCCACTCTCACGGGCGATATAGCGCAGTCGTTTGAGGGAGACCTGGTTTCGTCCGCTCTTGTCGTATGCCCAGCGGGCAAATTGGAGTCCGTGTTTTTCGAGCCAGGTGAGGAGTTTGACGAGTTGTGGGGTGAGTTCCACTCCGATTCTTACGACTCCTTCTCCGGTTTGGCTGATGAGCCTCATTGCTTCGTCTTCGCTACCCATTGTTTTTCCTTTCTGTTGGTTTGTGGTGTTGTGGTTGTTGTTTTTTGTGTTTTTGTTGCCGCATTAACGGTTGTCTTCGTTTCTCAATTGGTGGAGGATTCCTTGGGCGATTCCTCGTGCCATGAGTGCTGGGACAGATATCCTGCCTGATCCTGCTGCTCACCGCACGCATGGCCGGCACTCATCGACTGGTGGCACAACGCGAAGAGGCAGGGCTTCGACGCGGCTGGAGCGGTGCCGATTAGATAACGGGGAGAGGATAACACTGAGGTCTGGGGATATCATTGGACATAGGATAAGGTGATGAATTGAGTTTGTTTCGGTGGAGCGGAGGAACTATTTATGGAACGTATAAATGTCAATGTATCGGATTTATGTCTCTGGGAGACGAACCCGAGAGTTGAACCATCAATCGACCAGATGGATGAACTCAATAAAATCTATAACTTCAGTGCACAGTCTCAATCGACATCAAAGCGGCAATTGATGAATCTTGCATCGTCAATAGCGGAGAATGGCTATCAGAACGATGTTGAGCCGATCCTTGCTACAAGGGCCGGCGACAAGTATGTGATTCACGATGCGAATAGGAGATTGTCTGCAATCAAATTGCTGCAAAACCCAGATTGTTACCGTGAACTTCTTGATGACCGAGATTACAAGAGATTGAAGAACCTTGTTGCGGAATATCCGCAGAACATTCCGAGCAGTCTGGACATCGTTGTTTTCGGTGACAATGAACGGGATAAGCTGAGGGAAATCCTCAATCGAAAGCACAACGGCCCTCAGGACGGTGCCGGCACGATTCCATGGAGCACTGAGGCCAAAGCCCGCTTCTCAGGAAGGCAGACGTTTTCGGACAAGCTTGAAACGCCGTTCGAGAATCAGTTTGGAGATTCCTTGACAAGCTATCTCGGAGGGTCGAACGCTACGACCAGCACGAGAAGGGTTTTCAACTCGGCTCCGGTCAAGGAATATCTTGATATCAAGAATCCGGATATAATAACCCCCGAGCAACTGGACAAAGTCAAAGAACTGGCTGATGAGGTTAAGGGATATTGTCAAGAGAACGGCACCCTTATTTCACGCCTCAATAACGATGTCATCAAGCAGGACATAATCATTCCTCTTCAGGAAAAAGGACAAGGAACGGTCAGGTCGCCAAGACTTGCCGCGAAACGCCTCAATCATGATTTCGCCAGCAAGTTCGCCACAAATCGAGACCGGCACCTTGGTGCGATGTACAACAATCCGGAATGGATGACCGACGCGCCGGAATTCGAAGACACGAACTTTATGCTTGCCGCTTTGAACGCATATGGAGTACTGGAGGACGACAGCACCAAAAGATGGGCGAAAGCATTCTTGATTGCGCCGGCGATACGTGTGATCTTCGAACTGTCCCTTCTTGCATTGGACAAATCCTGCAATGAGATTGATCTTCCCAACAAAGGGGTCAGCGCAAAGCATAAAGAGAACGTCTCATATGTCCATAGCCTGTTTAAAAACAACAAATTCCAAGACTATCTGCAGGCCGGGAGGATTGTATTCGACACCTACCAAGAGGCTCATAATGTAATCGAAAATACCGATTTCGGCGAGTCCGTTGAATACTCATCGCTTGGGTCGCACAAGTCTATGAAGGATTACGACATAGATACCATCATGAGGCTGTCGAATGATGCGGTATTGTTTGCTATGCTCTGTCAGCAATATGTGCAGTTCAAAAAACAGGGTGTATGACTCGAACGAACTGGCCAAAATGGGAATCTTCTAATATCATTCATGTTTATGGCGCAAAGTAAGCTGACAAACGGTTCCAATACCCCGTTGCGATACCCCGGCGGGAAAGGTAAAATCACACGTTTCGTGGCAAACGTGTTGGAGACTAACCATATAACCGGAACCTATATCGAGCCTTTTGCAGGCGGAGCAGGCGTTGCTATCAATCTTTTGTTGTCGGGTCGTGTAGATGCAGTTATTATCAACGACCTTGATGACGGCGTATATTCGTTTTGGTATTCTCTTGTCAACGAACCCGAATATCTGCTACGTGAAATCGACCGCGTCCCCTTTGACTATTCGGATGAAAAGCCCACGGCTCAATCTTCGAAGTACTCGGAATACTGGAAGGCTATCAGGAAAAGATACGATTTCAACCATTATTCGGATATTCGACGGAAAGGATTCGACTTCTTCATGCTTAATCGCATGAACGTAAGTGGCGTCATCAAAGGTGGGCCGATAGGAGGTGCCGCCCAAGACGGGAAATACAACATTTCTTCTCGATTTAACAAAAGCACACTCAAAAAGAGGATAGAGCGAATAGCAGCGGAAAAAGAGAGAATCACTGTTAGCAACCTAGAGGCCAGCCATTTCTTCAAATTGCTTTCTGATGGCAAATTCTGCGATATGAAGAACAGTCTCATATTTGCGGATCCTCCTTACTATGTGCAGGGACGGAATCTTTATAATTCATATGCAACCGAAACCATCCACTCTCTGGTTGCGAAGCGCCTCGTCGCTGAGCCGGATTGGAACTGGATACTCACTTATGACAAAGCGCCTCAAATATGCAGGTTGTATTCCGATAAGAACGTTAAACAATATGAATATCAGATAGCTTATTCAGCGAATAAAAGAGGCTACTATTCTGAATATATGTTTGCATCGAGAAAGATGACCATGCAATCATATGCCAACGTGACTCTTAGTCAAATAAGTGACGAGGGTAAGTAGTTTCGAGGGCTTGCTTGCGCTTTTCCATAAGCTTTTTAGCTTTGTCGAGCTTGTCAAGTTCTGGCTGTGGTGTTTGTGTTGTCATATTTTCCCTTATTTGTTGTGAGACAGTAATGTCCCCAGGGTTTGGGGACATTACTTGTAGGTGTGATTGACTATTTACGTGTTGAGTTTTTAACGGCTCATTCCTGGATCGTCATGGGTTTGTTCCCTGTTCTCGCGCTCTTGAATTTGCGCGAGGTTGTCACCACCATTGCAGAAATTGAGGAACTGCTTTTCCAGCTGTTCATCTTGTCCGTAGTGGCCTGCGATGAGGCTTGGGCGTTCATCCTCAGTTGGATAAGGGTATGTACTGGCGTATGCGAAAGCGTACTGCGGTACGTCGGTATTGGTAGCCATACCGAGTTCTCGCATATCCACCACAACAGTGTTGAAATTCATTGCCTGAGCAAGCCTGTTCACCTCGTCAAGGCTTGTATTATCAACACTATTGAACTTGCAGATAGCTTCCCCCAAGAGACTGTTGACGGGGATGAAGTTCACATATTCAGCTTCTTCGGAGAGTTCAGCCTTCTTTTCTTCGAGATTCTCTGGTGTGTCTGGCTCTTGCCAGTCTTCATCGATGGAGCGTTGAGCAATCTTCTCGAAGAGATTATCCAAGGCTTCCAGTTCTGTTGACTGGCTGACGGTGAGAGGCTGAACCTCATCCCAGATTTTGTCGGTTACTTGGAAGTTTTCCATTGTTTTTCCTTTCTGTTGGTTTTTCTGTTGGTTGTTGTTGTTTGTGTTTTTGTTGCCGCATTAACGGTTCAATCCTCTGTGCTGTTCTGGTTCATGGCCTGGCAGGTCTTGGGACGAGAAGATCTTCTGCATCACTCGACAGAAGTGAGAAGAGCCGCAGAAATAATTGCTGTGTTTTGCTCTGAACAGATTTTGCCCTTTCCACGTTAGCTGATAAGCTATCACTAGAACGAAAAGGAGAACGGAAATGGAACAGGACTTTGGTACTTTTCTTGCGAATAAGCGCAAGGAGAAAGGTTTGACGATGCGAGAGTTTGCATCTCGTCTAGATATCACAGCTCCCTACTTGGGCGATATTGAGAAGGGGAGGCGTGCTGCTCCAGAAAACAAGCTTGATGAGATCGCCAACATACTTGATTTGAGCTCTCAAGAGAAGGATTTTCTCTTTGATGCTGCGGCACGAACTCGTGATAATCACGTTTCGGCAGATATTTCTGGCTATATTATGAATACTTCTAATGCGCGAGTTGCAGTGAGAAGGGCTCAGCAAAAGGATTTTTCTGATAAAGACTGGGAATCAGTTATCAAGTTTATTGAGGGACGATGAGGACTAGCGGCAATAGAAAAGCCCCTCGCCCTCACAATGACCAGGGATGGAAGTGTTTTACAATCACAGGAAAGGAACTAGATTTCATCGTCTACGAGTGCAAAAATCCAAGATAGCCACGCCAAAACACTTGTTGCTCTACGATGCACTGTTGAGCCTTCATTGCAGACATTTAGTCGCAACATTTCTTTTTCAACGTATGCTTTATCAGGAAATACACCACTATTCACAACGATACCGAATAAATCATGAAAGATTTGATGTTGCAATATCAGTCTGGTGTAAGCTAACTGGCGCTCTCTATAATGCATGTTCAGTATTTTGCGCGCTGTATTTGTCAGACTTGTTGCATTCCGCGAACGTTGAAACAGTCCTAAATATTCACCCGCAGCTGGGTAATATGCAGCTTGTCGTGTTACCAAGCCCATATGCTCGGTAAGCTGCTCTGTAGTCAACGTATTATCTTCAGCAGAGCTTAAGCATTCCGCAAGCGATATTACTCTATCAAGTCTATCCGCTTGAATAAACGGAATTTTCTTATCCACCTGTTTATCCTGATTATCATCAGTTATCACAGGCGTGTTCTTCCATACATCGACAATATCTTTCTCTGAAATCTGGCAATCTTCAAACGTATAGGCTTGTTTGTTTCGTAATTTAATTGAAGAGAAAGAAGTTGGCTCAGTAAACTCGTACTCATACAAATAATAAGTCAGGTTTGTGTACTGGGAAAATACTAATCTAATAGGTTTCTGAACTATAGCAAGGTATTTTCTATACGGGAAATAAAGCTGTCGTACATTAAAGTCATCATGACGAATATTCTTGGCTTCCATAATGCATACAGACTGCTGTGATTCAAAACCACCATCAATTTCAAGTTGCGCCTTGCTAACATTGATGGTCTTCTTTGTTGTACCATCTAATAGATCAACGTCAAACGAAAAATCACCAGTTCCCATTCGACCATTGAAAGTCTCCAATAGGCCTTGCTCTTCTTCATTAAGAAAATTCTCCAAAGTATGCGTTGCGAGAAGCGCATTTATCGCATTCGATTCGCTTGTGATATTTTCTAATCGTAAGGTTTCGTAATCGGGTAAGGTTATGGGCGTCGGTTTCAACTTCGTAACATCTGGAAACTTCTCATACAAATTAAACTTTCCTAGTACATAGGAATGTCGAGAAACTGGCAGTACATTCAATCCAAGCTCTTTGAGAGGATTAGCAACTGATTCTGAAGTATCAAACTTTGTCATCAATCGGGGTTCTCTGAAAGCTTTAATTTCGTTTGCTTGGATTTCATATACCCCACCTTGACGAGTATTTTCCTCAATGGGATACTGTGCTAATATCTCCTTCCAAGCTTTGTCCAATTTACCCATGGAATCAGCCACTAATCAATACCTCCGTCACAGCTCCTCTTCTATCACCACGTGAATTGATAGAACGCTTTGCCGTTACTATTTCTATTGTGAAATCCTTATATAGCTTGTGAATCTCTTCACAGTCACTATTTGACTGCAAGAAATGTATGCCCTGCTCACGCAGCTTAATACATTCATCTCGTAAGCGTACTTGCTCGTCGTATCCGAAACCGTCTTGCGTGTAGCCAGTAAATGCAGAGGTTGCAGTAATAGGCATATATGGTGGGTCTAAGTAGACGAAGGCGCCCTTTGGCAGATCTTTGAGGGATTCAGCGAAATCTCCTTGGCGCATATCAATATCTGCTTCAGTGAAGTATTGATGCAATGCTCTGATGCCAACTTTGTTGACAATATTAGGGTGTTTGTACCTTCCATAAGGAACATTGAGTTGACCAGCAGAATTCACTCTGAAAAGTCCATTAAAACAAGTCTTGTTCAAGTAAATAATTCTTGCAGCTTTTTCAACACTCGATAGTTTGTCAAACCCTGGTTCTCTATCAAGCCCTCGAACATGGTAGAACCATTCACTGCCCAGCTGTTCATTCTTCTCTTCATGCACAGCCAATTCTGTAATGAGCTCGTCTGGGTTGTCTCTGACAACCATATAAACATTGATGAGCTCTTTGTTGTAATCGTTGATTCGCGCATGTTGTGGCTGTTTATCAAAGAGAACTGCACCGCCACCGACAAAAGGCTCAACATAATAGCTAATGTCCTTTGGTAGCCTTTGCTCTATTTCATCAAGTAATTGTCTTTTACCGCCTACCCACTTCAGGATAGGCTTGGCAAGTTTATTCTTCTTCAAGCTATTTCCTCCTTTCTTTAGTTGCCAGTAGTTGAAGTTTTTACATGCTTTCTACTTTCATAGTATAATTGTCATTCCAATAATTGGGGGTTGTTGCCTGTTACCTCATCGTTTGCGTCGATGATTTTCTCAGCCTCGCACTGTTGCGAGGCTTTCATTTTTTTCTACTCCCCTCTTCCCAGTTTTCTTGTGATGCTAGTCACAGAAAGTTTATTTAAATTGGTAGAACGATTGTTCAATAGATTTTCTGCAAAACATTGAAATTATGCTGTTTATTTATTTAATCGCTGAGAAATAAACAAAAGCTAGAGAATACTAGAATCGTTGATCAGCAGCGTTTGTCATGCCCCCGTCTGCTTCACGGCATCAGAGGAGATAAGAGAAGAGATCCTCACCATAATGGTGAGGATCTCTTCTCTTTACCGTCGTTGTTTGTTGTGTGAGTGGTGCTTGTGTTTTTGTTGCCGCATTAACGGTTCAATCCTCTGTGCTGTTCTGGTTCATGACCTGGCAGGTCTTGGGCGAAGAGGAGCTCTGCTTTTTCAGGGGAATACATGTCTTGTTCGATGGTTCTCCATCTGCTGTACTCTACATCTCCGTCCATGGTGGGCGCATAGTCGCCGTTCATAGTGAGCTCGTAGTGGTTGAGCGTGGGTGCAGTGTAGAGGCGATTGTTTGCCTGGTAATACCCCACCTGGTTGATGACGCTGACTCCGTCGAGAGTGATGTTTCGCATGACTGGGATGAGCTGTTGTGCGATTTCTTGCTTGACATAGTCGAACGCCACATTATGCAGGGTTACGTCGGTGAAGTCCACGTTGGTGAAATCGTCAGGTACGTACCATGTGCATTCATTGATGTGTGCACCAGTGAGATTGATATTGGCGAATGAGCCTTCTTCAAAGTAAAGGGTTTCCAGTGTAGCGTTGCTGAGGTCACAGTCATGCAGTGAGGTTTGGAAGTTGTAGTCCTCTCCGATTCCCTGAAGATGACTGTTTTTAAAGGTGCAATGAGTGAAGTTGGTGGGTATGGTTTTAGATCCGAGATCCCAGAAGCTTGTTTTGTTGAAATTGCACTTGTCGAAACTGGCTATAGCTTGGCCAACGAGTCCGTCGAGTTGGATTCGTTCCAAGCCTTCGAAGTTACAGTTGATGAAGTGAACTTCGTCAACTCCATCAAGAGCTTTTTCACCAGGGATGATAGCGGGGTAGAGTGCGTCATAGATTGACGGTACTCCGCGAAAATCTTTATTCTCAACAGTGATGACTGTTTTCCTGTTGTCCTTGGAAAGATTCTGTTCCTGGGCGAGTTTTTCTTGGGCTCGCTTTTGGACAGCTTCCATTGTGCGGGCGAAGCATTGTGCTGTTGCTCGAGTGTCGTTGAGTGCGTCGTGAGGGTCGTAGGTGATGTTGAAGTAGCGTGCCACGTCGGTGAGGTGTGGTGCTTTTTCGTAGATTTTCTTCGTGGGGTCATTCCAGTAGGGTGAGTACATGGCAATGATGAGTGGCATGAGGTCGAGGGATGCGAGCTTGTCGAACCCGTAGTATCCTTCTTGCCTGATTTTGCTGAGGTCGAAACCATCCGTGTTATACCCGCTAACTGCGGTCTTGCCTTGCAGGATACTGTCAATTTGGGTGAAATAGTCATTGAATGGTCGGCAGTTTTTCACGTCAGTGGGGCTGATGTGGTTGATTTTTTCTGCTTGTGGCCAGCCGGTGGTGAGAAGTTGTTCTCCGGGATTGAATTTCTCGTAGAAGAGTGTGCCCCCTTGTTGATCTGTGATGGCGAGGCTGAGGAGTTTGTCTTCACTGGTGAGCCCTGTTGTTTCCGTGTCAATGAAGACGATGCTGTTGTTCACAGAGTGGTTGAGGTAGGTTGCCGCCATGAGATATTGGGTTGGGCTTCCGGTGGTATCAAATTCTTCGGGGAGTAGTGTGACCATGATTATTTTTCTCCTTGGTTTATCGGTTGAGGTGTTGTTGTTCTTGTTGTTGTGTTGTTGTGTTGTCCGTATCTGACTTTTCCCATGGGAGAATCCTTTCTTGGTTATCGGTTTCTCCTGTGGTTATTGCGTTCTTGCACATGTTTTGCCACGTTGTTTAAGAGCTGGAGTCTTTTCTGATCTTCTTGGATTTTGTTTTCCAGCGCTGTGATCTTCTGGTTTTTCTCATCCCATGCTTGTGCTTGATCTTCGGGGCTTGCCTGGTTGAGAGGGATTGTTTCTTGCACGACGATTTTCATTAATTGCTGTTGATAGGTAGTGAGTTCTCGTTGGATCATGCTTTGAGCAACACTGAGGTGTTGTGTTTGAGGGTCGTAAGCGGTGATGATGGCGAGCGCTTGTCGCACTTCATCAATTTGCTTTTGCATACTGATTTCTTGTTGTGCGGTGTGGCTGGTTGCCTGCATGATCTCTTGAATGTCATCATCATTGTTCACGCGAGTGATGCTGGCTCGCTCGTGCGTTGGCGTGAAGTAGTTTTGGAGTTCTTCTCCTGTGATCTTGTGATCGAGTTGTCCTGTTTTGGTGAGCAGAATGAGTTCACGGTGGATTGCGATGTAGGCGCGCAGTGTTGTTCCGTCGCTCACAGTTTGTGTTTGAGGGATGGTGAGGCGCAGATTTCCGTGCGTGCCAGGCAGAGCAACCGTGACTGTATCCTTATTTTTGTTGATGATGAGTCTTTTGTTGATAGTGATTTCAAAGACTGTTGTTTTTTGCAGTCGTGCGAAGAGGTTTTGGGGTGTGAAAGCTTCTCCCAGGCGGTTGTCGCGGATTTTTACTCCTTTATATATATAGGTGAAATGTTTTCCTCTGTTTTGGATTTGAATGTTGTGCTTTGTGAGTTGTTTTCTCAGTTCGGTGAAGGTGGAGGTGTTCATGGCTGTGGTGTCGATGATCATTCTGAGTTGTTCTAGTCTGCTCTGACCATTCGCGAATGCATAACGCTCGCCAATATTCTTCCAACTGTTTTTCTCTGGTTCGTAGCCAATCTTTGCTGGAGGCAGAACAGACAAACTGTTCTCCAGACTGATGCGATCGTTCATGTCACGCCACGCTTTCAAGTCACGCTGATTCCATTTCCATGCCCGACCGGTGATCTCATCATGGTTGACGATGAGAATGTGATTATGAATGTGTGCCTGGCTCACGTGCGTAGCTACGATGAAATGTTTTGAACCACCCGTCATCTTTTCTGCAAGTTGGACACCCAACTCATGAACTTGCTCGGGCGTGAGCTTCTTCTCGTCTTCTTCAGGGAAACTTTGCACAAAGTGCGCAGCGAGACGATTGTTTGACTTCCTGTTTCGAGGGTTGCGACTGAAACGTTCGAAGAAGAATGCTGTCTCATCATCAGCATTTGGTTTGATGAGCATACTGTTTGAGATGAGAAGATTGCCTTCAGGACTCGTTGTTTTCGCTGGGTCTTGAATATATTGGATTGCTTTCTTGAGTGTGGAGTGAATCCATCCATCTTTTCCCGCGTATTCAAGCACGGCCATATTGCACACCTACTTTCTGCTTGTAGTCGTCCCATACGTTTTGCATGAACTCAGTAACGTCATGACTGAGCTTCTCTAATTCAGCGAGGTCGTCCTTTTCAATGCCCAATGTGCGAGCAAGTTTGAGATATGCGTCAAGGTTTCTTCCGAATTTGTTTATTGCTGCGCTGATTTCCGATGGGTCAGTGAACACTGTCACGTGTTTGAAATCTGTTCTCTTGAATAAACAGATGCGAATGATCTCACTCACACTTGAAACGTGCGGCCACGAGTCTGCCATCAGATCTTTGAGCGTATCCAATTCACTTTGTGTGAATCTAATAGTGAATCGAATATCTCGTGTTTTATCTTTTGCTTCAATCTGTTTCATTTTTCCCTCGGATCTTCGTATGGGGTTCGGGTCTCCCGAAAAACGGTTTTTCACTTTTCGTCAGAAGTGTGAAAAAACTGGCCTTTGTCGTCGGACAAAGGCGTGGCTTGTTAGTCCACTAAAACGTGGACATTTTGTTTGTCCGACAATGTCGGACATGAACAGTGGACGCGAGTTTTCGACGAGCGTTCACACTTTCATCACAATGTGAATTGTCTGAATGTTTCCTGAAAAATTCAGCCTTCACATTTTCATTACATATCTTTGGAGAGCTTTTCTTCATGCTTCACACTTCCTTCACACATGTTTTTGTGGCATTGAGATCAAGAAATTCGCATTTCCTATCACGTAAGGCAGTTCAACCGCGTTAGTTTCATGCCACGTTTGTGTGGTGTGAGAAAAAGAAAGGTGCTGAGTATGGCTCGACGTTTGAATGGTGAGCTTGCAAATTTCTTGGGAGAGAAGTTTGATCGCATGTTAAAAGATGATCGTCAGAGTTTGAAGAGACTAGAAGAGTTGACAGGTTCGATTGCTAGCTCTGCGCAGGAGCTTCAGAACGCAACGATGGAACTACAGTCGGCTTTGACTGAGTTCTTGAGTTTGCGTCGAATGAGTTTGTCACAGTTTGCTCAAGAAGTTAATATCCCTATTGTCCAGTTGCGCAAGATCGTTGCGCTCGATCTGACTCCGTCTGTTCCTGACGCTTCTGATGAATCAGCTGATGAGAGTTCTACTCCAGCTGATGATCAGAAGAAGCCAGATGAAGTTGAACAGACTTCACTTGAACAAGACGCTCCTGTGGAAAAGTCCACAGAGAATAACAGTGAGCATCAGGAAGAACAAACTGTTTCCAACCAGGATGAATTGAATATCGACTCTAACACTGAAGAGCAGAACACTGACACTTCATCTGAAGAGTCAGCCTCCTCATTTGACAGTCCGGCGTCCGACGAAGCTCATAATGATATGAATGAATCTTCTGATCAGTACTCGTCCGAGATGAACGAAAATTCGAATCCATTTTCTGCCTTTGGATCATACTGATCTTCACTCTTGTGCGTAACAGAAGGAAAGGAGCTGCCTATACGATTTACTGATGACTCATATTCTTTCTTTTCATAACAAAGCCCCTCAGAATTTTTCTGAGGGGCTTCCTCTGTTCTACTTCGTGAGTGCGTCATCCCATACAGCAGGCAATCCGGATATCTCCACTGCACGGCGAGCTACAGCTCGATACCACGAAGCGGGAAAACCATATCGGGCTTTCTTATCATGAGGTACAGGAACGTAACCGAGAGCGCGCGCTTCCTTCGCCAAGTTGACGGCTGAGCCTTCAAACTCTTCGGTCAACTCCTTATATTTACGATCAGCATAGTCGGGAACTTCAAACATCCCATTCTCCCACCGGATGACAGACCGGTGATCTACACCGAGTAGGGAAGCGAGTTGGTGAGAACTCAATCCCATCATCTCCCGAATGATGAGCAGTCGTGCTGAGTCTACTATTTTTCTCATCATCCGCTCCTGTAACATAATGTTTACCTCCCCAATTGGGGCACAAGTTCTTCTTCTATTGTACCCTGATGAGTTTCTGTTGTTGAGTTCTCCAATCATTAAGATCACGCATTGCTTGTTCCAGTTCTTGTTGATCTGTCCACAAATATTGTTGTGTGACTGCAAGATTCGCATGACCAAGAAGTTCTTTCACTGCGAAGATATTATGCGTTGCCTGGAAAGTATCGGTAGCAAAGCGACGACGGAACGCATGGGGTGACCAACCTGTTTCTTGTCTCACCAATTTCCCAATCGTTGCTCCAGTCAAATGCTTCCCGCTCTCATGACCATGGTTACGTGAGGGGAATAGCCAGCCGCTTTTACTCTGCTTCAATTGCTTCAGTAAAAGTCTCTTCACGCGAGGACTGACAGGAACTAACCGTTCTTTATCTCCCTTCCCATGAATGGTGAGTGTGAGCTTACCATTCAATTCTTGATTCAGATCGTGCGCGTGCACCGCTGAAACTTCACTGCGTCGCAATCCCATCTCACTCATCAACAGCACCATTAACTGAATGCGAGGCTCAGTTGTCTTCTTCAAATTCATGACACTTTGATAAGGAGCAGGAGTCATCTTACGAACAGAACGCTTCGACATCACCACGTCTTGTGACGGGTCGTGCTTTATCTTCTTCTTCAGTGTCATGCACGAGTAGAAACTTCTCATCGCGCACAGGTCTGCTCTCTTCGTGTTCCTGCTTTTGTTTCGTGCAAGCCACTGTTCAATATCGTTTGCAGTGATGAGTTCTGGTGGTTGTTGGGTGAAGTGTGCGAAGGCTAACAGTTTATGTTTCCAACTGTAGATTGTGGTGGAACTGATGCCTCGACTTGCGAGCCAGGTGATCCAAGTGGTGACTTGCTCGTTCCATGTTGGTGGAATTGGTCGTGGTAGTGGGCCAGGCATTGTTGTCTCCCTTTCAGAGAACAGAATTGGACAACTTCCGATCATAATTGTTCCAAAGGTGGTGATGTCGTCCCTATTTCGAACCAAAAACATGCGGATAATGGAGAGTTAATGATGCATAAGTGGTGGTCTTGTCCCTACGACACGCTTATAGAAGGAATTGAACAAAAATAGTTATAGATTTTCTTTCCCGCATTTCTCGTACAAAGGAAAGATTTACAGATAGGACAGGTTTTATACGATAAAAGTTGCCTCGAATGTAGTTCCTACAAAATATTGTTGGAATTGCAATCATCTGGAGGGGATAAATCCGCGTGTCCAGGGTTCGAGTCCCTGCGGGGGCACAAAAAGTGCTCATACTCCTTGGCAGAATTTGTTTCTGCAGTGTTCTTCTTGGTGAATTAATGAAAGAATGAAACGCAGTTTGTATGTCTAGTTCATCAGATTCACATCTCGCACATGATGCGCGTATTGGTTCGAATATTCGTATCCTCTTGGTGAGGAAAAACATGGCTGAAAGCCGCTTGCAAAGCGCATAGGCCTTCTCCCAGCTCGTCTTCCCAAGAAGTTGATCGGGCGGATCCATTGGCGCGTGACGGAGGTGTTGAAGATCTCCATCGTCTTGAATGTCCCTCTGATGGATCTGCTGGATGGTTTGTTGGACGAATAGTATTTTTATTCCACCAAAAGAGAGCAAAACAGACGGATACATTCAATACTTTTGTCAACTAATTGAGGTGAGGGCTAAGCCAAATTTTCTTTTTCGCTTGAAACAGCTATCTGACGATTGGCGCTGCTTGAGCCGATGAAGGTCGTACTTCAGAGAATCGAGTACCATCGTGCAAGTTTGTAACGCTTCTTGTTGGCTACGCCATTGGTACACGCCAAAGCCTGTGGCAAGGAAAACAATCACTAATAAGCTGGCAAGTGTTGTTGTGAGAAGACGTTTCTTAAGATTGCCACTGTGCGATATTGCTCAGGCGATTCACTATAAGTAGGGGGAAGGCTGAGCTTTTCACTGACTGCAGTCATTCTTACCACAGCGTTGCTTCTCACTGGTCGTGGGCTGACTACTCCTTCGAAGGATTGGCCTGTGCCCAATGAATCCTCGTATGGGATTGCTGAGGAGAATTTTACCGTGGAAAGAAGTGGAAGTATCAAGTCACTTCAGCAACTAATACATGATTCCAGCAATGTGATCGTCGGCGAAGTGGTGAAGAAAGAAGTTACTGCGAGCCCTATTTTCGGCATTATCACGAAAAGTACATTCTCGATAATTGGTGTGCTGAAAGGCAAGCATCGCCCGCATGAGAAAATCATTATCCGCGAGTGGGGTGCACAGCAGCCCGAGCATCTCCATGAAAAGCAGATCCTTCTCGAAAGTTTCGTTTATAAACGGTATCTAGACAAAGGAATAAGTAGGGCATAGAATACTGCAAAAGCAGTAAAGAAACTGCTGTGAGTACTGTTTCGTTCGACGCCTTGTGCGCTACCTAAGATCACTGAGGTCTGGAGAAGAGAAGAAGAAGTTACCAACGAAGATGACTTCTTCTACAGACGAGGTGACTAACCCTATCCGCTACGTCAATTGAGGGAATGATGACAAGTAACATTGTCCGGACTGTAGGTTCAGGAGTACTTTCTGTACTCGTTTGTGTTTCACTATTGGGATGTGGAAGCAGCGCTTCTCAAACTCATGAAGAGAAGATTGCCACTCCTCGAGTGGGATTAAGCATGGAAGACTCTCGATATCACTTTTTGAGGGAACGATCATATGCTTCTTTGGAGGAATTAACTGATGATAGCCCACTTATTGTTGTGGGGAAAGTTGAACAGCAAGAAACAGCTCTTGATGTAGATAACTATCATTACGTAACGCTCTCTACAGTCAATGTGATCTCCACGCTGAAAGGAAAACCTGCTACCGAAGGCTCAATAACAGTGCGGCAAACGGGCGAAAATGACCCTATTATTCTCAAACAGAATGAGGTCATAATGCTTTTTCTTAACCCTGTTGCAGACCCCAACAGACCAGAGGACAAGGCTGTCTTCGGAGATCAATATGCAGTTCGAGGTGTAACCGCAGGTATCTATTCTTTGTCTAATAAGAGAACATTCACAACTCTCATGAGGACTACTTCGAACAACAATCGTTCGGATTCATCGGTCTCTTTTGAAAGAATGTTTAATACAGAGATCGATCAGCTCCCTGATGAAGTTGATATCAGCCAGGTTCTTTCTACCATTCAGCAACATTAACCAAACGAAACAAGTGGTAATTACTTGAAAAAATAAAGGTAGAGAAGGTGCATGATGAACACAAGAAAAGGTAATTATAACAGTCAGCTCTTTGGTTTCAGACTGCTAGGGAAAGCAGTACTCGTCTTTCTGATTATTCTTGGGGTGTCGAGCGCGATTCCTACTCATTCTGCCTATGCATATTCAACATATCCTGCGAAATGGGATAGCTCAATTCAGATGATTCGTGCCTACGGCGATGTGAGTGGAGTTTATTCCACTGCACTCAACCAGGCCATCGACAATTACAACACTCAAACCCACGTGCATCTTTCGCGGAATAACAACGGTAAGATGCTTGCACAAGCACGCTACTATGGTGGAACGAACTGGATTGGATTCAAAGATGGCAGCCAAAATGTTGCAGGGTATACGAACAGTGATGCAGATAAGTATCCCCGTAAGAGGATTACTTGGGCAGATGTGATGCTGAATAAGAGTATCATTCGACCCTCAACTCCAATTGGTAAAGTTCGCTTAATCTGGTTGCACGAGCTTGGTCATGCTTGGGGACTAGGGCATAGTGATTATGTGCATACGGTAATGTATGCTAACGCAGATCAGTCATACAAGAGTGGAGTAGAGTATCTCACAACCGATGATGTAAGAGGGATTAATTCGAAATACTAGTTCTTGCTAATAATTCGAACATGTTCACGGTGTGAAAGCTGATCACGATGTTTGTTCGTCGAAGAGTGATTGCTACTCTCAGCATCTTCTTGTGTACATTGTCACTCATTGGGTGTGGGCTGACTACTCCTTCGAAGGATTGGCCTGTGCCCAATGAATCCTCGTATGGGATTTCTGAGGACAAAGTGACTCTACAGAAAACGGCAACGCCTCTGAAGCTCAACAAAATGGTGAGCGATCACACCAACATCATGGTCGGAGAGGTGATTAAGAAAGAAGTAATAGCAGACCCGATTTTCGGAATCGTGACAGAGAATACCTTCTCTGTGATTGGCGTGCTCAAAGGAGACCATAAGCCTCACGACAAGGTGATCATCCGAGAGGTAGGAGCCACTGAAGAGCCATGGCATCTCAAAGAGAAACAGGTGCTACTGCTGTTTACGGTTCTTCCGCGAGACCAAGAAGACAGAAAAGAGCTCAAGGAAAATTGGGGAGACCAAGAAGCCGCCTCCGTAGCTGCAGAGTATGCGTTGACACATATTAATGATTTCACCACTCTCACGACTGAGCCTTTCAGTAGTAACAAGGTTGATAATGTGTCGTTTTCGAAGGTGTTTCTTCTCAAAAAGGCACAGTTGCCTAACGAGGTGACTCTTGGCCAGATCAAAAAGCTCGTGAAATGACAGAATGGGTTCTTCAGCGCTGTCAGAGAAAGAGTTCAAGGACAAAAGATGAAGAAGAAAATAACGCAAACAGTATGCGCAGGAATGCTTACTTCCCTTCTGACACTCTCACTCATTGGGTGTGGGCTGACTACTCCGTCGAAGGATTGGCCTGTGCCCAATGAATCCTCGTATCTATTGCCTGAAGACACAATGCACGTGGAGCGAGGAAAAACATCATTGACCCTGCCCAAGATTGCTAAGAACAATCAAAATATTATGGTGGGAGAAGTGATTAAGAAAGAAGTAACAGGGGATGAGATTTTCGGAATTGTCACGAAATATACCTTTTCGGTTATTGGGGTGCTCAAAGGAGAGCATAAACCCCATGACAAGGTTATTATTCGTGAAATTGGAACAGGAGACCCAGGGTGGTTGCATGAAAAGCAGATCCTGTTAATCTTTAGCTATCGTCCAGCTGACTTCGAAAAAGAAAAGGAGCTCAAAGAAAACTTTGGTAAGGAAGAGGCTGTCGAAGTGTTTGGACAGTACGCCTTGACTCATATTAATGATTTTACAACGTTGACGACTGAACCTTTTACGAGTTCGAAAGTAGATAACGTCTCATTTTCACGAGTGTTTCTTGCCAAACAAGATAAATTGCCCAACGAAGTGACTCTTGGCCAGATTAAGAAGCTCGTGAAATGAGGCACTGCTGCCGGTAGAATAGGCTATAGTTTGCAAACGAACGGAGAAACTATGGCCAGCGTCTTTGACGAAGACGACGATTACGACACCGGTGAAGACACCATGCGCATGGCGCCTATTCGCGTGCCAGCATACTCTCAGTTTGATGATTCTGCTGAGCAGACCGGTCAAATGAACCCTATCGGCGACACCATGACTTTGGATTCTCTCTCCGACGATGAAGAGAGCATTCCTGCGGACGACGAGGGGGCGTCAAACGAGCAGGACGCTCAGCACAACCCAGCCGTAGTGAAAACACCTGATCCTCACCATAAGAAGTCCATTGCGATCATCGCATCCTCCATCGCGGCCGGGCTTCTCGTCATCGCTGGTGTCGGTTACGGTGTGTACGCATACTGGTCAAACAAACAGCATCAACAAGCCGTTCAGACCTGCGAAAGCAGCGTACGTAACTTGGAAACAGCTGTAACCTCCTACAAGAAGGAACAGCAGAACGCTCAGCAGTACATGAATCTCGCCACAACAGACGTGACAGATGGTGCTCTGATTACCAACCTGCATCATGATGTGTCAGTTTCCATTCCTCAAGCAAAAACCTGCTCCACAACCGCTACCACGCAAGAGCTGCACAGCACTGCCACAGCGATGAAAGGGCAAGCAGAGAGCTTGAATAACGCTACTGATAATCTCAAGGCAGACATTGCTGGCATCAAGAAGTCGCAAGATTCCAAGGAAATTGAGAGGGCAAAGCAAACCTTAACCGAGGAGATTGCCACCGCGCAGAAACTCTACACCTCTTCCGAGGGAACAGTTGCCAACGATTCGGTACGCTACTCGCTCAACTCGGCCATTTCTCAAGCTCAACAGATGTTGAACAACTCCAACTCCTCGGTGACCGCCCAACAGTTCACCACTCAGATTCAAGCGCTGAAAACTGCTGAAAAAGCGGTGACAGATTCTCAGGCAGAGAAACTCGCCGCCGACCTGAAAGCTGCAGAGGAAAAGGCGCGCAAGGAAGCCGAAGAGAAAGCGCGCCAAGAGGCTGAAGAACAAGCTCAACAGGGCAATGACGACGATGCTGAAGGTGGGGATAACTCGAATAACTCCAGCAATTCGAGTAGTTCGAGCAACAATTCAGCCAACAACAATGCTGCCAACCAGGCGGCGAGCCGCGGCAACAGCAGAGTGGGAAATAACAACAACACGACCCCTGTTCAGCAGCCGCGCTAACGCGCCTCGCCAGTGTAAAACAATAAAGTGCTCCTCCTGATGCGACTCGGGAGGGGCGCTTTATTTATTGCACAGGAAAGCGGAGCTTATGCCGCAAGTTATAAGGGACAAAGGCTCAGAGGCAATCGCATTTACTAGCTGTGCAAGCAAGTGAAAGAGAGAGCTTACGCCAAGAGAGCGCAAGCCAACTTCAGTGAGGAGCGAGCTTACGCGGCCTCTTGCTGCTTGCGCTGGCGACGCAACTGGTCGAGCGTAATCGTATGAATATGCCCAGCACCCGCACCTTTCACACCGAAAACAGCCAGCAAGAACATCACTGAGCAAATGGTTGCTGAAATAATCAGCGTCATACGCGTCGCCCAAATATTCGCACTCGCCTGACCAAAGCCTTGAGAATGCCGCCACACAGTCAGTGACGTCAAAGTGACGATCAACACTGGAGAGCCAATAGCACCAGCAATCTGGCGAATTGTATTCGTCGTGGCAGAGCCATCTGACATATCCTCTCGAGAGAGGGAATTGAGAGCCCAGGTGGTGATAGGCATCAAAGTGGCGCCCATACCAATCTGACGGACAAACTGCGAGATGGAAATCCACCACACATTCGTGTTATCCGAAATAAAGCTCATCATAATAGTGCCAATCAGGAGCATTCCCGTACCAAAAATAGCCACAGGACGAGCGCCCAGCCGGTCGAGGAAACGGCCAGAGAAGAACTGCGAAATAATCGTTCCGAAAGCACCAGGAAGAATAATCAAACCAGCCATCGTCGCCGAATAACCACGATCATTCTGAATGTACTGAGAAAGCATGAGAATAATCGAGCTAAACGCGAAGTAGGAGAGCGAGGCGATCACCGTTCCCGTAGTAAAAGCACGGTTTTTCAGCACGCGCAAGTTGAGCAGCGGAACAGCCTGGCGAAGCTGGCGAACCACAAACCAAATGCTCGTCACCAAGCCGAGCAGCATAGGAGCCCAGCACACCGGTGAAGTGAGAGGGTAAGCCTCGATATTCGTGAAACCATAGAGCAGGCCACCCATACCCAATGTTGACAATCCAGCAGAGAAGAAATCAGCGTGAATGCTGGCATTCTTCTCCATAAAGTTGCGCAAAAGGAAGACGCACAGTACCATTGTGGTTACGCCAATAATAGCGAGCGTGAGGAAGATGGACCGCCAGCCGTTCACGTCCGTTTGCCAACCGCCGATCGTCGGGCCAATTGCCGGGGCGACAGCCATTGCGATGCCCACAGTTCCCATAGCTTGGCCGCGGTGAGTAATAGGAATAGTGGAGAAAACCACGATTTGCAGCACAGGCCACATGACGCCGCCACCCATAGCTTGCAGCACACGACCCACAATTTCTAACGGGAAAAGAGGAGAAAGCCAGCAAATCACCGAGCCAATGGTGAAAAGCGCCATAGAACTAATGACAATCTGGCGAGTAGAGAAGCGTTGGGTGAAGAATGCCGTCAAAGGAACCATGACGCCCATCACCAGCTGGAAGATCGACGTCATCCACTGGCCAGTGACCAGCGGGATACCAAATTCTTTATCGATGCTGGGCAGGGCAGAGGTGAGCTGCAGCTGAGTGAAATTCGAAAGGAAAGCCGCGAAAGTGAGAATAGCAATGGAAACAAACGCGGGATGAGTCAAATGCCCATCATGGTAGGCACGTTCTCTGGTCAGTGTGATCTGTGAAGCGCGTGACCAGGCAGGAGAGTGAGCCACCCGAGAAATTTGAGCGAGAGCATGCTGGCGAGCATGGTAGAGGCGATGAGCCCAATCGGTGCTAGCTTTTGCAGTGTGAGGAGCGTGAATGCTGTGATCGTTGTGATCATGGAAACCCGCGCTGTGGGCTTGCTCGTGTCGTTCAGAACGGATGATCGGTTCGGCGTTGTGGGTAGTGTGGTTAGCCTCTTGCTCGCTCTCGTCGACAGGATTCGTCTGCTCTTCGCTCATGAAAAATGCCTTGCCTCTTCTCGCTGTGTAGCCGATTTTCGCCTTACTGATGGCTTTATGGCGGGGTGGACGAGGGCGAACCTCTGAGCCTCGTCGGTGAAAGTCAGGATAGTGTCAGCCTACTAGCAGGCCTTCACGAATTGCCGCGTTCAGCTGACATTACTCATAAGTTGGCCGTGTCGTCGTAAGATCAGCCAAACTGGCCAGAAATGTACTTCTGCGTTTCCGGACGCTGAGGGTTGCCAAACAGTTCAGCCGTCGGAGCCATTTCCACCAAGTGGCCAGGCTTGCCCACGCCCTCAGTGTTAAAGAAAGCAGTGTAATCACTCACACGCTGAGCCTGCTGCATATTATGCGTGACAATCACGATGGTGTAATCGTGCTTCAACTCTTCGATCAGCTTTTCAATGGCCAGAGTAGAGATAGGGTCGAGAGCAGAGCAGGGCTCATCCATCAACAAAATTTGAGGGTGAACAGCAATGGCTCGAGCAATGCACAGACGCTGCTGCTGGCCACCAGAGAGGTCCGTACCCGGCTTGTCAAGCTTGTTAGACACGCCATCCCACAGGTTTGCGCCCTTCAAAGCCCACTCGACAATGTCATCCGCCTCCTGTTTGCTCACCTTCTTCTTATTGAGCGTCAAACCAGACAGCACATTCTCGCGAATCGACATCGTAGGGAAGGGGTTAGGCCTCTGGAAAACCATACCAATATGGCGACGCACATCCACAGGGTCGACAGAAGGGCCAAAAAGATTAACACCGTCCATCACAATCTCACCCGTACTGCGCGCCCCTGGAACGGTTTCGTGCATGCGGTTAATAGTGCGCAAAACGGTTGATTTACCGCAACCCGAAGGGCCAATAAAAGCAGTCACCGTGCGCGGTTTAATCACCATATTCACATCGTCAACCGCATGGAAGTTACCGTAATAGCAGTTCAACCCTTTGATCTCCAAGCCAGAACCTTGGGCAGGAGCTTGGGGAAGAGTAGAGGTAGCAGCACGTTTCAAACCAAACATAAGCTTTCTTTCTCGAAATGAGGATAGGGGCAATGACAATCTTTAAGAGTTGTGAGCGTATTGCACCGAACGGGCGATGGCGCGAGCAATGATGTTGAGCAGCAAAACGATGACAATCAACACCAAGGCAGCAGCCCAGGCTCGTTCCATACGAATGCCAGGAATGCAAGCCGGAACTTGTGAACTCGCCGCCGCAGGGCACAGAGCGGTACCTTGCTGGAACTCGTTGTACACGTACACAGGCAAGCTCGTCATACGACCATTGAACAGATTCCAATTTGTCGAATCAATGGCACCGGAAGTGATGAGCAGAGGAGCCGTTTCGCCAATGACGCGAGCAACAGCCAAAGTAGCGCCAGAAACAATGCCAGGAAGCGCAGTAGGCAACACCACGTGGAGAATCGTCCTCGTCTTCGTCACACCCAATGCATAGCTTGCCTCGCGAAGGTCATGCGGAACGACGCGCAACATAGCCGCCGTCGAGGTGATCACCGTCGGGATCATCAATACGGAGAGGGCGCACGAGCCGACGAAACCATTCACCGTTCCCGGCCCGCCAATAATGGAGAAGAGCGAGAAGGAGAACAGGCCGGCCACAATGGAAGGAATACCAGCCATCACGCCCACCATCGTCGAGAGAGTGCGCGAAAGGAAGGAACCCTTCGAATACTCCACCAGGTAGATAGCAGCCATAATGCCGATAGGAAGGCTGATGAGCATCGCACCCAGGGTGATTTCCAGCGTGCCAATGATGGCATGGGATGCACCACCGTAAGGGGCCAGGCCACCGACAACGCCGCGCATGGTGTGCGTCAGGAAGTCCCAGTTGAGCCTCGTGATGCCGTTACTCAACACAGTGAAGAGGACCACGGCCAAAGGAAGAACCGCGATGGCAGCGCACACGTAAATGAGCACAGTCATCAGGTTGTTGCGCGCTTGACGAGCCACATTCGAGCGATCCATCAAGTTTGGCAAAGCGTGGTGAGAAGGAGTGTTCGGGCCGTGCGAGCGCGAGTTCTGCACTGCATGAGCCTGAGAAGCAGCCAAAGCAGCGAGAATACGAGGGTCTTCGTGACGCTTCTGCTGGCTCATCTCACCCGTTTCCTTGCGAGCTGCCACTGAGCCGGTGTCTGTCAGCTCAGCCTGAGGAGCCTTGCCCAGTGCGCGAGCCAGACGCCAGGAGCGAGAAGCCTTGCGATACCTTTGCAACAAGGCAGAGAAAGCTTGTGCGGTAGCACGCCAGAACTTCTGCCAAATGGTTGCCGTCGGCTGAGAACCACTCGGGGTAGTCAAACGGCGAGCAGCCCAGTTGATGAAGAAGGTAATCACAAATAGGACCAGACCAGTGGCAATCAAAGTGGAAACGCCTTGAGCGTCAGCCTCAGGGAACTGGTTAGCAATATTGGCAGCGATAGTCTGATGCTTACTCGCCACGAGCAGGTGCCAGGTGTAGGAGGCGCCAGGAGAGAGGATCATCAAAACGGCCATCGTCTCACCCAAAGCGCGACCCAAGCCCAAAAGGCCAGCAGAAACCATGCCGTTACGGGCGAAAGGCACGACGGCGATACGCATCATTTCCCAGCGAGTAGCACCGAGGGCAAGAGCGCCTTCAATCTGCGAGCGAGGAACCTGTGCCAAAATGTCGCGAGCCATCGACGTGATAATCGGCAGGATCATGATTGCCAGAATGATGCTCACGGTGGCGATAGTGCGAGGCGGGTTCGACTGTGGGGAGGCGAAAAGCGGGATCCAACCTAAATACTTATTCACCCACGCCCAGAATGGCTGCATCGAGGGGACGAGAACCAGAGCGCCCCACAAGCCATACACCACCGAAGGGATGGCTGCCAACAAGTCGATGAGCCAGGAGAGCGTACGGGCCAGAGGCTTCGGCGCGTACTGGGTGATGAAAAGCGCGACGCCAATGGAAATGAAGAAGCTGAGCAGGAGCGCCAAGCCTGCGGCGAGCAGCGTGCCGAAAACCAGAGGGCCGAGGTAAGCCCAGAAGTTTGATTCGACGCCACCGGTCAAACCTTGAATGGTTTTCTGCTCTACTGCAGAACCTGCGTTGAGGGCAGGCAGAGCCTTGATGAGCAGGAAGGCTGCAATGGCAGCGAGAACGGCGAGAACAATGCTGCCCGCTACGGTGGTGACCTGGCGGAAGGCGCGGTCGCCGCCGCGTTCGAAATGCTGAATTCTGTTGAAGAGCTTACGCTGGGTGTGTGCCATCAGAGCCTCCTCAAATCAGTGGTGCGAGTGGAAGCTGCGGTGTGGGGAGCGCTGGCCTGCTTGAGCGAGCTGATGGCCTGGATGCTCTTGGTTACCTTCTTGCGAACATTAGTGGGCAGTGGGGCAGAGCCGGTGATCTGCGAGGCAGATTTCTGCCCGGCGGGGCTCGTCACCCAATCCAGCCATGCTAAGGCGAAATGGGCGGTGTCATCCTTTTCGTAGGTTTGGCAGGCAATCTGGTAGCTGACCAACACCAGCGGGTAAGCGCCTTCACGGCGAATGGCGAAGTCAGTGTCGACGAGCACAGATCCTGCTTCGCCTGCGGTAGTGAGGCGAGAATGGGCGATCGTCTTGGTTGCTGCAGCAGTTCCTGGAGCAACAACAATTTCCTTCTCGCCCTTCTCAGCGGAAGCTTGCTGAGTGATGATGCTCGCTGCTCCGAGCTCGTTGACCTGGGAGAAGTCGATGTAGCCGATCGTTCCTTCAGCTTGCTGCAAAGTGGAGGAAATACCTGCGTTGCCTTTAGCGGACTGGCCGGCGTCGAAAGGCCAGGTTTCCTGCGGAGTTCCTGGCCACTCGGAGCTTGCCGTAGCGTGGAAGAACTTTTCTACGGTCTCGGTTGTGCCCGATTTATCCGAACGCCAGACTGGGGTGATCGACAGGTGAGGAAGCTTAGTGGCAATCTCAGGGTTTTCTGCCTTAATTTCAGCGTCATCCCAAAATTTGAGAGTGCCATTGAAAATGCGGGTAATAGTGACCGGCGTCAACTTCACCGGGTTGCTTGTGTTGTTGAGACCAGCCGACTTCAAATTGTAAGCAAAAGCGATGGCCGAGAGGTAAGTCGGCACTTCAAAAGCCTCGCCGAGAGCGCAAGCCTGCTGGCTACGAGTGCGCTGCTCATCGGAAAGGGGAACGTCGGAGGCGGCCAAGCTCACGCCTTTTTGAAGGAAGGTGGAAACTCCTGCGCCGGAACCGGAGGGGTCGTAAGAAATATGGAGATCAGGGGCGCTCGTCTCGATGCCGGCAATCCAGGTGGCTGCGGCAGGAAGTTGGGAGGAGGCGCCTGCGATAGGGTATTCGCCGTGGAGGCCGGAAACTGCGGCCTCGGGTGCTTTTTCGATCAGAGGGTTGAGGGCGTTATCGCCGCAACCTGCCAGCATTGCCATGCTGAGCACCACGAGGGCGGCGTGCCCCGCGTAAACCTTCCACCGGTGAGGGTGAGGTTCAGAAGAGTGTTTCATCGTAGTCCTTACGTGATCGACTTATTGCGTCACCGATTCTGTTTTATCAGTTTTGATGCGCTTTTCCAATGAGCTGGGGAAGGTGATCGAGAAGGCTCATTTTCAGGGCTTGCTCAGAGCATATTTTGCCCGTTATTTGAGGCGTTTCTGAGGGTGAAAAGTCGGATTTTGGTCGGGAAATCTGTAACGTTGCAGAATAGGCTGGCAGTAGTGTGCCCTCCAGATTATCACTGCCGATTTTTGCCTCGCGGTCGGAAAAGTACGATGAACATCGTGCATAAATTTTTATACTTCGGTGGGTGATGATGCGAACTGATAATCTTCAGCTACGGCGTGTCGTGAGCGGACTTGCTGCGCATAAAAAAGTGCAGAAAAGTGCATAAAAAGCGCATAAAAAAGCTGGTAGCCACCGAAGTGACTACCAGCCGAGTAAGTAACAGGAGAACTGATTGGAGAAAATCAGTGTTCAGTTATTGCCTCATCAGCGCATCGATCGGGTTAAACCCAGCTGATGCGGACTTCGTAGCTTTCGCTGATCAGGCAACAACAGCCTGAAGGACGAAGTCGAGAATGAAGAGAGCCGAGACGATCCACACGATGACGTGAACGTCCTTAGCTTCCTTCTTAGCAACCTTGACGATGCAGTAGGAGATGAAGCCTGCTGCAATGCCGTAGGAGATGGAGTAGGAGAATGCCATGAAGGCGGCTGCGAAGAAGGCAGGAATGGCCTGAGTGAGGTCCTTCCAATCGATATCAGCGAAGTCGCTCATCATCATGCAGCCCACGATGATCAACACGGAAGCGGTTGCTGCAGTTGGAATTGCGGAAACCAGAGGTGCGAACAAAGTGGACAGGGCGAAGCAAATAGCAACAACCAACGAGGTGAGGCCAGTACGACCACCAGCAGCAATACCAGCTGCAGACTCCACATAAGTAGTGGTGTTAGAGGTACCGAAGAGAGCACCAATCGAGGTTGCGGTGGAATCGGCGAAGAGAGCCTTATCCATCTTGGAGGAGAAGCCGGAGCCATTCTCCAAAGCATATTCATCTTCCTGAGAGAAGATGCCGGCACGGCGACCAGTACCAACGAAGGTACCGATGGTGTCGAAGATGTCGGAAAGCGAGAAGGCGAGAATAGTCACCAAGATCAGCGGCAGCTTGGAAGGATTAGTGAACAGGGATGGAAGGCCCTTGTCAGTGAAGATCACGAGGAAGGTTTGAGGAAGCTGCTGGAAAGCGTCAACGATAGAAATGGACTTGGCCATGGTGGTCACGCCCAGAGGAATACCGATCAGAGAAGTGATGATGATAGCCCAGAGGAAGGCGCCACGGTTCAAAATCTGAAGAGCACCCTTGAATGGGAACACCTGAAGGATCATCACGAGAGCAAGGCCAATCAGGAAGAGAAGCAGAGCCTTGTTGTTGAAGATTGCGAGGCCGGGGACTGCACCAGCACCGTTGTCGGACTTGGTGAACTTGACCAAACCGATGTCGAGGATGCCGACGTAAGCGATGAACAAGCCAATGCCGCCGCCGATTGCAGCCTGCATCATAGGAGGAATGGACTTGATGAGCCACTTACGAACCTTGGTGACAGTGATCAAAATGTTGATCAAACCGCAGATGAAGACCATCGAGAGGGTCTGCTGCCAAGAGAAGCCCAAGCCCTTCACGACAGTGAAGGTGAAGAAGGCGTTGAGGCCCATGCCTGGTGCCTGTGCGTAAGGAACATTTGCAACGAGGGCCATGATCAGTGTGCCGACCACGGCCGAAATAATGGTGGCAATAAAGACTGCGCCCCAAGGCATTCCAGAAGCGCTCAAAGTGCCAGGATTGACTGCAATGATGTAGCTCATTGCAAAGAATGTAGTGAGGCCAGCAACGATCTCTGTAGAGACGTTGGTACCAGACTCTTTGAGCTTAAAAAGCTTTTCCATCTTCTACCCTTCGCTTGCAGTTGCGGCCGTGCGGGTAAGCTCGCTCGCCGTGCACCTGCGGTATTTCCGTAGGAATCTTGTTACTTCCTCGCTGCCACAAGCCCCTTGTGTGCTGCTACCAGCAATTGGCGGGTCGCAAAAGCTCGTCGTGAGGTGAGTCGCGAATGCAGTCGCCAACTCAAACAAGACCATTGCACCGTATGGCGGCAATGTTACGAGGTTCGTTATCAGTTGTGAAGGAAGGGTGAACGGGATGACTTGAGATTATCACCGCGCTTCCTCTTGTGCTTTGCTTCACTTGCTATACCGCGGTTTCGCCTGAGTTCCCACCTGCGGTTTGAATGTTACGAAGCGTGATTTTCATAACAAGCACGTAACAAACAGGAAATATAAAGAGTCGAATTATGGCGGCGGGGAATAGGGATTCTGGGTAATTCTTGAGCAATAAAAAAGGAGAGCCGAAGCCCTCCTTGATAATCTTGAAAGCTATACCGAGTATGCGTGAGTGCTCTACCGGCATGCTGAAGGATCAGTACCAACCAGTGGAGTTGGAGTGAGCCCAAGCGCCACATGGGGTGCTGTAACGGCCTTGAATGTAACCCAAGCCCCAGTTGATCTGAACCTTATAGTCGTTCTCCCAACCTGGGCCCATCTTGGAGCCAGGTAATGCCTGAGGAATGCCGTGAGCGCCGGATGGGTTGTGAGCGTTGGTACGCCAACCCGACTCGCGCTGCCACAGCTGAACCAGGCAGGTGAATTCCGATTCACTCCAGCCGCGAGCCTTCACCTGATTATGAGCGTAAGCTTGAGCTTCGCCCACAGGAGCGGTGGTGCCGTAATTAGCAGGAGCAGATGCGGAAGAGGAAGAAGACGAGCTTGATGGGGTGGAAACCACCTTGGTACCCACCAAAACCACCTTATTGACAGGAGCCTTCTTCACATAAGAAGCCAAAGTGTTGGTGGACACCACGCGAGAACCGGACTTTTGCACCAAATTCGTCGATTCCATCACGCCTTCTTCGCCTTCGGTCTCCACCTTGGTGGTGCCGACAGGAAGGTTGGAATCTTTCTTCTCGATGGTGTTGAAAGCAATGGAGGAGTTAACAGTCTCCACTGTGGTGTTGGCGCGAGAAATGGTGATAACAGTGCTCTCGGAAACCTTGTCATTCAATGCAGGAGTGACGTTATCTTCTGGTTCGAGAGTGATGTCGCCAGCTTCGAGGACGGACTTCACCGTGGTGAAATCGGTGCCAAAGACGAGCTGGGACTGGCCATTAATGACGACCTTCACAAAACTGGTGTTCTTATCCAGCCCACCGCGGCCATTGCGAATTTCCTCACGCACGGTTGAACGAGAAACGCTACCGGTTGCGGAGTAGGCAGTGACCTTCTGAGTGGAAGCAGCCTTGAGAGAGTACTGCTGAGACGTGAGAATTCCGCCGCCAACCATGAATGCCAAAGCACTTGCGGCTGCAACGAGAAGCGTGATCTGCTTGCGGCTCATGCGCTTTTTCGTTTGAGCCTTGTGCAAACTATGATTCGCCATGTTTTTCCTGTGATAGACAACATTTTGTGGGGGCGCCTAAGCGCACACGTAGCTGAGCCGTCAAGGATGCTCGAAATGGCGAGCTAGTGCCATCCACTTCGTCAGCTTCCTTGCTGAACCAACTACCGAAGCCGTTGACACTCCAGTATAAACGTGGGGGAAGTCATTGAACGTGACTTCCCCCACAAAAGTTCTGAAATTATCAGCGAAGATATCAGCTGAAATCAGCTCACAGCTCAGTCTCCTTTGTCTGAGAGCTGAGCTGCTTCTCAATCTCTGGAGAGCTTAAATTGCCAGTTCTCAGGCGGCCAGTGCGCTGGAGATGATCTTCTCCAAATCAGCAGCACCAACAGCACCGACGTTACGAGCAACAACCTTGCCCTTCTTTAAAACGAGCAGGGTAGGAATGGCCTGAACGCCAGCAGCTGCAGCGAGATCCTGGTTCTGGTCAACATCCACCTTGGCGAAGTAAGCCTCTGGGTGGTTCTCGCTGGCCTGCTCAAAGATTGGGCCGAATGCGCGGCATGGGCCGCACCAGGTTGCCCAGAAATCGACGAGAACGACATCATTCTTCTCGGTGGTCTCCTTGAAAGTATCGGTGGTCACTGCATGCGTTGCCATAGTCTTTCCTTTCGTTTACATCTGTCACTCATCCAACAGAGCTATGAAATACTTTATTCCGTTCCGCTGGTTTTCCTTTTGCGGCTGAATTTCTGCAACTAGGGAATAAAAGGAAGAGAAGAATAAATGGAATCAATGGTATAGAAGGAACAAACGGAATAGGGGAATATAAGGAATAGAGGAATTACAGGAATCAGGCAGTGTAACAAGCCAGAACCTGCTCAGCCCGCCCCTCTTGCTATCGACGCTCAAGAAGGCAAAAATTGAGGTATGAGCGTGATTAGTGGCGATATTCCCAACCCAGATAACTTCGACGGTGACGACGGAGGCGAGGATTCCGACGGCGTGTTCCGCCACGTGAGCCCCGACGACTTCCAAATCAACGCCAACTCCGGCTGGCTCAGTTCTGAGCAGCTGGAAACGGCACGGTCGCTCGTGCCTATTGTGTGCGTTGAAATCGTGCCGGTGCGCGTCGATGACCGCGGGCGCGTCACCTCGGTGGCGAGCTTGACCCGTTTGACGGAGCAGGATTCTGGCTCGCAGCTCTCCCGTACCTTAATTACTGGCCGCATTCTTCGCGGGGAGACGGTGCGCCAGGCTATTTTGCGCAATGTTACCCAAGATTTGGGTGCGATGGCCCTTCCTCAGCTTCCCGTCACTTTGCAGCCTTTCACGGTGGCCGAGTTCTTCCCCGCAGAGGTGTCGCCTTTCTGCGATCCGCGCCAGCACGCCATTGCTCTGTGCTACGTCATTCCGATTTCTGGTGACGCGCAAGCTGCTGAAGACGCCGTTGATGTGGAATGGACCGATCCAACAAAAATGGATAAGCGCTATTTTGCAAGCCTTTTGCACGGTCACGATCAGGTTTTGCGTGCCGGTTTGGCCTACGCGGGGGTCCATATTTAAAAACGCGTCAGATTATCAGAACGGTTTGGCGAAATAACGCGGTTTTTGTCCGTGCACACGCTGCATGTGCTGCTACACCTTTGTCGCTAGAGTGAGAAGAAAGAGAGAAAGGTGATGACAATGCAGATTGGTGTAACCGCGTATCGTCCAGCAGGAAACAACTCGTTGGGCAAAGTTGCTGTTGTTTTGGTTCATGCCTTCCCTATTGACGGACGCATGTGGGATCGCATGGCAGAAAAGCTCAACGCTCAACTCGACCAGGATGCTGAGCTGTCTGGCTTGCCAGTTTATGGCTTCTCCATGCCAGGAACTCCTGGTGTGCCTGTTCCGAGTGAAGAAGAGTCAGGCCCTCGCACAGAAGATGGTGCCTACGCGCAAGCTCTCGACCGTTTGAGCCAAGCCATGATCGATAAGCTGCATGAGCTGGGCTATGAAAAGGCAATTTGGGTAGGCCTTTCGATGGGCGGTTACGTTGTTCTTCGTGTCCACTCTTTGGCACCTCAGGCCGTCGCAGGATTAGCACTGTGCGATTCTACCCCTGCAGCTGATTCTCCTCAAGCTCGAGCCGGGCGCTTGTGCATTGCTCATAATGCTGAAGGCGAGATGGGTGCTGAAGCAGTCATGAAATTCGCTCGTCCTAGTGAGCATGATTCTGCTGTGAAGAAGTCAGCTGACTTTATCGACACCTTCACCCAGTGGATTCACGAGCAGCCTGTGGAAGGTTTGGCTTGGCGTGAGCGTATGGCCGCAGGCCGGCCTGATCAGTTTGATTCGTGGGATAGCTTGCGCGTACCAACCTTGGTGGTGTCGGGCGAGCTCGACCCTTCCTCGAGCCCAGCAGTGATGAAGCCTTTCGCTGAGCGCGTTCACGGTGCTCTTTTCGTTGAAATTCCTGACACCGGGCATTTCACTGCATTCGAGCAGCCAGAGCAGTTTGCCACTGTTCTGATGAGTTTGTTCACCATGGTTCTGGCCGCTGCAGAGTAAAAAAGGTACTGAGGTAAATACAGTACCTATCTCAGTTTTCTCAACGGCAAGGTAAGCAAGGTAAGCAAGGTACGCAAGGTAAGCAAGGTACGCAAGGTAAGCAAGGTAAGCAAGGTACGCAAGGTAAGCACAGTAGCTGGTCAGTTGCTGCGAACTGTTCAGCGTGAGTACAGGTGTGAAGGACAACAGCGAGGTGAAACTATGAAATCAACGCGTCGATCACAATCTCATTCGTCTCGTTCGAGGCAACGTTCCTACATGTGGACGGCCCTCGCTGTTGTCGTTTTCGTCATCATCGCAGCATGGCCCAGCATTGAAAAGCTGTGGCAATCTTCTGGTGGGCAGAACCCAGCAGTAGCTGCTACGAGCCAGAACAAATACGGTAAAGGCAGTGCTTTAGAGACTCTTGCCAGTTTGCCGGTGAAAGGTAAAGCACCGCACACTGGCTATTCCCGCGAGAAATTCGGCCCTGCATGGGCGGATGTTGACCACAACGGTTGCGATACGCGCAACGATGTGCTCAAACGAGACCTCGGCCAAGTGACGTTCAAATACGGCAAATGTGTGGTGAGGTCGGGCATTCTGCAAGACCCTTACACGGGGAAAACCATCAACTTCTTGCGCGGTCGCCAAACCAGTGAAGCGGTGCAGATTGACCATGTGGTGGCACTGTCCAACGCATGGTCAACGGGTGCTCAGCAGTTAAGCGCTGAGCAGCGTGAGCGTTTAGCCAATGATCCCTATAATCTGCTGGCAGTTGATGGGCCTGCAAACCAAGAGAAATCAGACGCAGATGCGGCTACCTGGTTGCCGTCCAATAAGGGTTATCGCTGTGCGTATGTTGCCCGCCAGATTGGTGTGAAAAAGAAGTATTCTCTGTGGGTGACAAGTGCTGAGAAAGCTGCTATGCAGCGCGTTCTCAACACTTGCCCCCAGCAGAAAGTACCAGTCAAATAACCCTGTTCATCACTTCAGCGCTATTCGATACCACTTACTTCAACACGGCTGATTACTTCTTCAACTGCCAGTCCAAAAGGCGAGAGTTGATCACCACAATCACAGTGGACAGTGCCATCAGCGCTGCACCGACAGCCATCGGCAAGCTGAAGTTCAGCGGAGGCCATGCCAAAACGCCAGCAGCAAGGGGAACGGTAATCAGGTTGTAACCTGCAGCCCACCACAAGTTCTGATGCATCTTGCGCACAGTCAGGCGAGAAATCTGAATGGCTCGAGCAACCTGGGCAGGGTCCGAACTGCCCAGAACGATCTGAGCCGAACTTGCAGCAACATCCGTTCCGCCGCCGATGGCAATACCGATATCAGCCTGTGCGAGAGCTGGAGCATCGTTAATGCCGTCACCGACCATGGCCACGACCTGCGCGTGGCCATTGTGAGCGCAGTCACCATGCGTGTGATCACTGTGGGCGCTGTCACTGTGGTCACCATTCGACTGCAACGAGCTGATCGCATCGGCCTTCTGGTCTGGGCGAATATTGCTCAACACCTCATCAATGCCCAACTCAGAAGCCACAGACTGAGCGACCTCATCCGAATCACCCGTAATCATCACCGTGCGCACGCCCATACGGTGCAATTCGTCGATAGCATGACGCGAGCTCGTACGAACAGTGTCCTTCAAACGCAGAGCAAGGCTCAGAACACCATCAACCACAACGAAAACAGTGGTCGTCGGACCAAACTTCGGGTCAATCCATGCAAAGTCTGACGGAAGGCTCACATCATGCGCAGTCAGCAAGGCCTTTCCACCCACCAGCACGTGGTGACCTTCCACTTGGGCACTCACCCCAACACCAGGAGTGGAAGTGAAAGCAGAAGCAGAGGGGAGCGCGTGATGACTATCGGCAGGCGAATCGCCTACCGCTTTCCTCACAATCGCTTGGGCGAGAGGATGCTCGGAAGCGCTCTCTGCACTCGCGGCCCACAGCAGAGCATCATCAGCGCTGATAATCTGGGAAAGGGCTACAACATCAACAACCTCAGGGGTTCCCGTCGTCAAAGTGCCCGTCTTATCAAAAGCGACAGTCGAAACGGAAACGAGCTTTTCCAGCGCCGAGCGGTCAGAAATCAGGATTCCGTTCGCAGCAGCGTCACCCATCGCCGTCGAAACAACCAACGGGATTGCCAGGCCGAGAGCGTGAGGACAAGCGATAACGAGCACGGTAATCAGGCGTTCCAAAGCCACCGGCAAGTTCGCGCTCACAGCAAACCAGACCGCAAAAGCGAGAACGCCAGCAACGAGAGCGTACCAGAACAGCAAAGCTGCAGCGCGGTCGGCAAGCAGCTGGGTCGGGGACTTCTTCGCCTGAGCAGTCTCAACCAAGCGCTGAATGGTAGACAAAGTGGTGTGCGAGCCAGTCGCCTGAACCTCAACGACGAGCGAGGAATCGGTGAGAATAGTGCCAGCAGTAACGTGGTCTCCTGTGTGACGAGTCACCGGAAGCGACTCGCCGGTGAGCATCGACTCATTCAGAGAGCCAGTACCAGACAGAATCGTCGCATCGGCAGGAACAGTTTCGCCAGACTTCACGAGCACAATATCGCCAGGCTGGAGCTGGGCAAGGTCAACATCATGCGCCGAAGCGAGGTTCTCCGCCGAATCCAGCACATGTGCCTGACGCGGCAGCAGGGCGGCAAAAGCGTCGAGCTCAGTGGAAGTGGAGGCGACGGAAGCCATCTCAATCCAGTGACCGGCGAGCATGATGATAATCAGAAGCGCGAGCTCCCACCAGAAGGTTGGAATGGCGAGAATATTGAGCGTTGCCAGCCAACTTGCCACAAACGCGACCGTGATGCCCAGCAGAATGAGCAGCATCATTCCCGGCTTCTTGCGCTTAGCCTCACTCACGCCGTCTGTGAGGAAAGGCCGGCCTGGCCACACATACATCAGCGTTCCGAGAGCCGCTGGAATAAGGCGCATCACAAGATTGTCAGGAAGGCTGTAATGCAAGAGCATGGCGAACATGGGGTCGAGCGCGATGGTCGGGATGCCGAGCGCGAGTGCGATCCAAAACAGGCGGCGGAACATGGCTGCGTGCATTCCGAACATAGCGCGGTTTGCCGCTGACACGTCAGACATGTCGTGGTGCATGTGGTCCATATGGGACATGTCGTGCATGTCGTGGCCCATATGAGACATGTGATCCATGTGGTCCATATCCATGTGGTCCATATGGTCGGAATGATCCATGGAAGTCATGTCATGCATATGTTTCATGTGTTCCATGTGCATATCGCTCATGTCGTGATGCATGTCACTCATGTCGTGATGTGTGTGATCCATGTTGTGCATGTTGTGCATGTTGTGCATGGTGTGGTCTGTGCCCATGTTGCTGTGGTCCATGTGGCAGTTTGGCATGCCACATACTGGGCACTTCTCTTCTTTCGTGGCCTCGTGCTGAGGCATCTGATTCTCAGGCACGTTCGCTCCTTGCAGCAGATGAATGTTTACAACTGTAAATGTAGAACACAGGGTGGGATTTCGTTTACAAATGTAACTAATTATTCTCTGGGCACATTTTTGGGAATGATAATCTCAAGCAAAACTGTTGATACAGACGAGGTGAAACGCGAGGTGCCGGAGAGTAGGGAAGCGAAGAAACGTAAAAAATAAGTGAGGAAACGTAAAAAATAGTGGAACGGAGTAACACAGAAACGCGAGAAGCTGGAAGCGGGCGCAAGGGAAAACGCCTAGCAGGAACGTGTGAATAGCTAGCAAAGGTTTCTCTCGTACTGACAATCTGGGCAGAGGCCTTGGCAAACTTGCTGGTGAGAAATGCGCAAACTGCGTTAAAGGGTGGCACATGAGCAACGAAAAACAGCCTTTTGATCTTGATAATCTCACGCCGAGCAGCGAAAACCTTTTCGCCAAGATTAGCGTTGACGAGGTCTTTACCCGCCGCAATCGAAAGTGGGGTGACAAGCCGAGCGCTCAGCAACTGCTTGTCAAAAACCCAGCTATCAAGCCAAAATGGGCCGAAAAGCCGATCGCTTTGCACGTTGCTGAAATGGACGTTCCGCTCGCCCCAGCAGTCGGCTTGGAAATGCAGGACCTGCTGAACACCAACAACTTGGGTTATATTTCTCACCTGGACGGCGAAGCAATGGAAGCCGCCTATGTGAGGTTTGCCAAGAGGCGTTGGAATGCTGACGTTCACGCCTACGCTTTCCGCTGCATGGACGGCGTGATCGCATCGATTACCGCAGTGGTCAAGGCAACGCTCGGCCAGCGCATCGAGCATGACCCGACCGCCACCAATATGGACGGGCGCGCGCAATACGAGGGAACCGTCATGGTGTTCACCCCGGCCTACCCACAGTTCTTGCACCGCGTGACCAGCGGCCATTCCCTGCGCCAAATCCCCTTCACTCCTGCGCATCGTCCGGACCTCGAGGCGCTCGAGCAGGTATGCAAGGAGCTCGCCCAACACAAGCCGCAAGCTCCTTCTGAGACGGGCTACAACGCCGTGCTGGTGCTGTGCTCGCCCAACAACCCAACGGGAACAATCTATACGCGCGAAGAGCTTACCCAGATTTGCAAGATCGCCGCTCGCTGGCATGTGCGCATTGTGGCTGACGAAATCCACTCGCCGCTCGAGCCCAAGACTGCCGAAGAGTTGGAAGCGCCGCACCCTTATAACTATGTGCCGCTGCTCAGCCTTCCTGAGGCTGGTGAGGCCTCGGCAATTGTCGCGTTCTCGGCAACGAAGGGTTACGCCATTCCTTCCTTCCGCGCCTGCCTGCTCATGGCGAGCGAAGACCCTGCTGCTCAAGACCTCATCATGAAGTTCACGCGCCGCGAGGTGGAAGAGGGCACGCATGAGGGTTCTCTGGTGGAAGCTGCTGCAATGGAACGCGGTGACGACTGGCTGGACCAGCTCAACGAGAGCATCGAAGAGAACCGCCTGCTGCTGAGTGAGGCCATTGCTCGCAAGGTTCCTCACGCTCGCCTGATCCAGGGCGAAGGCACGCACCTCACCTTCCTCGACTTGACGAGCTACTTGGAGAACACGTGCTGGGATAGTCACGCTGGTGACGCTCTGTTGGAAAACTGCGCGCTGGTGTGCTCTGCTGGCTCCGACTTTGGCGGGCCTCAGTGGGGTAACTGGGTGCGCGTCAACGAGGCGACCAACCCTGCCGTCGTGTTGGAGGCAGTGGACCGCATGGCTGAATGGTTGCGCACGCTCTGAAGTGCGGTAAGCCTTCAGGTGCGGCGAGCCTTTGATGCGACGGGCTGCCGGCACGGTAGGCCCGGTATAACATATATACTTCTGTTACGTGGAAAGGACGGATAACGATGGTAAATACTCCTGAACATTTGCACTACACTTCCGCTCACGCCTGGCTGGATCGTTCCACTGACCCGGTCGTCGTGGGTATGACTGATTACGCCCAGCAGCAGATGGGCGAGCTTGTTTTCATTGACCTTCCTTCCGTGGGCGACGAAGTGGTGGCCGGTGAGCAAGCTGCCGAGTTGGAGAGCTCAAAGGCCGTGGAAAGCTTCATTTCTCCCGTTTCTGGCACTGTGGCAGCCGTCAACTCCAAGCTGGAGAACCAACCCGAGCTCGCTAACCGTGACCCTTACGGAGAGGGCTGGCTATTCAAGGTCAACTCCACTGATGCTGATAATCCTGAGCCGGGCTTGTTGGATGCCCAGGCTTATAGCGAGCTGGAGCAGTAGGGTAGCGCGCGCTGAGGAAAGCTTGAGGAAAGCTGGGGCTTGAAGCTTGAGGAGAGCTTGAGCTGAGGTTTGAGGAAGGCTGTACGGTGAGGAAACTTGCGGTACAGCCTTTCTTGTTGCTCAGAAACTGACATCTTGGGAGGGGATACTTCAAGATTGTCAACCCGCTTCATCACCACAGAATAATGCTCTCCATCCGCGTGCTCGGCGTGTTCGCCGTGAGGAGAGGGGCTGAGCCTGTGGATAACAAATCGAAAATTTTTGGCCAAGAGTGAGAAACGCCTCAAAAGACGCGACCCACAAGATACAGTGCCAAAACCTTTTCCACAACACTAGATGTTGTGTTGAAACCTGCCTATACTGAACGAAGCACCTCGGAACAGTGAGGGACCGAGGAAGCTCGAAAGCGTTTACCCCATGCCATGAGCGTGGGTTTCGTGCGCTCTCAACGCGCATAGGTGAAGGAGAAGGTATGACTCAGATGCTGACAAGGCCAGTCACCGACACGTTGGAAGACGTGTCCGATGTACTTGACGAGCGCCATGACAGCCTCGGAGGTCTGCGCGTCGCCAAGAGAGACGGTCGCATTGTGGACTTCGACGAGGAAAACATCATTCGCGCAGTGCATGGTGCTTTCCGCGACATCGACTCGCAGGAGACGGAGAACGAGAATGCCGTCGTCAAGCAGGTTGTCGATGACGTCAAGAAGGAGTGCCTCGAGCGCTTCAAGTCCCCAGTGCATATTGAGGACATCCAAAACCTCGTCGAGCACTCGCTGATCAACCAGCATGCCTACGACGTGGCCCGCGCCTACACCTCCTACCGCTTGAACCGCGACATCAAGCGCGCCAAGGCTAGCGACGTCAACGAAGCTGTGGCTCGCCTGATCAACCACGACGACTCCTTGATTCACGAGAACGCCAACAAGGACGCCAACGTCTTCACCACTCAGCGTGACCTTCTCGCTGGTGCTATTTCCAAGGCTCGCGCGCTTTCGCTGTTGCCAAAGGATGTCGCCAACGCTCACCTCAAGGGCGACATCCACTTCCACGACGCCGATTACTCGCCATTCACCGCAATGACGAACTGCTCCTTGCCTGACTTCGGCCGTATGTTGCGTGAAGGCTTCACTTTGGGTAACGCCGAAATGGATTCTCCAAAGTCCATCGAAACTGCAGCAACGCAAATCACCCAGATTATCAAGGACATTGCAGGCACTCAGTACGGCGGCCAGACCGTTAACCGTGCCGATGAGATGATGGCTCCTTACGCCAGGCTCAACTACAAGAAGAACTTGGAGCAGGCAGAAATCATGCTCCCGGATTCTGTCGATGTTGAGGTTGCTGAGAACGTCGTCAAGCACTTCCACGAGCTGCAGCCTAAGGCTCTGCACATGCAGGACCGCGAGAACCTGCCATTGGATGAGCCATTTCACAAGGATGCTCCTCGTTTGCAGCAGTTGCGCGAAATCTACGCCAAGCTGTTGACTCGTAAGAATATTTACGACGCCATGCAAACCATGGAATACCAGATCAACTCCAACCGTGTGTCCAATGGCCAGACGCCATTTGTCACCGTGGGCTTCGGATTGGGGACCGGCTGGTTCGAGCGTGAGATCACCCGCGCCATCTTCCTCAACCGCATCCGCGGCTTGGGTAAAAACCACCGCACGGCAATCTTCCCGAAGCTCGTTTACACCATTAAGCATGGTGTGAACTCCGAGCCAGAAGACCCGAACTACGACATGAAGACCTTGGCTTTGGAATGCTCCACCAAGCGCATGTACCCGGACATCGTGTTCTACGAGAACATCGTTCGCATCACCGGCTCCTTCAAGGCTCCTATGGGTTGCCGCTCCTTCCTGCAAGGCTGGATCAACCCAGAAACTGGTAAGGATGAGGAAGATGGCCGTATGAACCTCGGCGTGGTCTCCCTCAACATTCCTCGCATCGCACTCGAATCGCACGGTGACAAGGCCACCTTCTTCAAGATTCTTGACGAGCGTATGGCCGTTGCTCACCACGCTTTGCAATTCCGCATCAACCGTTGCAAGGAAGCCAAGCCAAAGAACGCTCCTGTTCTCTACCAGTTCGGCGCCTTCGGCAAGCTCGGCCCTGAAGATGACGTCGACCAGCTGTTCAGGAACTCCCGCGCCACTGTTTCCTTGGGCTACATCGGCCTGGCTGAAGCAACGGCAGTGTTCTACGGCAAGGATTGGATTACCGACCACCACTGGGACCCAGAAGGCAAGAAGTTCGCTCTCTCCATCGTTCAGCGTTTGAACGAGGCATGCCACAAGTGGGAAGCAGAAGAGGGCTACCACTACTCGGTGTACTCCACTCCTGCAGAGAGCTTGACTGACCGCTTCAACCGTTTGGACCGTCAGAAGTTCGGTGAGGTCCCAGGGGTCACCGACCACGACTTCTACACCAACTCCTTCCACTACCCAGTGTGGCTGCGTCCAACTCCTATGGAGAAGCTTGACTACGAGAAGGACTTCCCGCAGTACACTGCTGGTGGCTTCATCCACTACTGCGAGTACCCAACCTTGCAGAAGAACCCGAAGGCATTGGAAGCAGTGTGGGATTACGCACACTCGATCGGCATCGGCTACCTGGGTACGAACACGCCGATCGACCGTTGCTTCATCTGCGGTTACGAAGGCGATTTCGAACCAACAGAGGATGGCTTCAAGTGCCCAGAGTGCGGTAACCATGATCCTCACCAGTGCAACGTGACCAAGCGCACCTGCGGTTACTTGGGTAACCCAGTCGAGCGCCCGATGGTTCACGGCCGCCACGAGGAGATTTCGCACCGCGTCAAGCACATGCTCGGCGAAACCGGCCATGTGATTCTTCAGGACGGTTCCGTTGCTGAATGGTGGGATGACACTCGCGAGTAAAGGCTGAACTTCATGGATAACAAGCAAAATGCTGATGTCTTCGACGAGGAAATGCGCCGGAAATTCGATTTGATGCCAGGCTTCGATAAGGATTTCCAAGCAGACCCGACTCCAGCCTTCCGCAAGACCGACCCGCACGCCATGGATAACCTGACTGCAGGTGGTCAAGCCGGTTCAGGAGCTCAAACTGCTGGCGCTACTTCTCAGACAGGTGTCGCTGAGGCGCAGGCCGCTACTTCTCAGACCGCAGGCTCACTGCCGGTGCGAGAAAAAGCAGAGAAGTCCTTCGGACATCGCGATTTTGCTGCCCATGACCTTCCCGGTTACAACCGTGGCCCTGGCATTCCGTACGCCTTCTCGAATAACCCTCGAGCAGGACAGTGGGATGCGCGCAAAATGAGCGCTAACCGCATTGCCAGTTACAAGCGCTTCGTGGTGACTGACGGAGAGGGTATCCGCAACTCCATTTACGTTGCTGGTTGCCCTTTCCGTTGCCAAAACTGCTGGAACGCCTCCATTTGGGACTTCCAAGCAGGCCATGACTTCACCCCCGCCTTCGAGCAGGCAGTCATCGACGATCTGCGCCCGAGCTATGTGGAAGGCGTCACCTACTTGGGTGGCGAGCCAATGCTCAATACTCCAGTTTTGCTCAAGATTAGCAATCATATTCGTCAGGAGTTTGGCAACACCAAGAACATCTGGTGCTGGACCGGCTACACCTGGGAAGAGCTGATGAGGCCAGGAACTACGCCAGATAAAACAGCCCTGCTGGGAATGTGCGACATTTTGATCGACGGCCGCTTCATTGAAGGGCTCAAGGATTCTCGTCTGCAATTCCGTGGATCTTCCAACCAGCGCGTTATCGACGTGAAGAAATCACTTGCAGCACGTCGTGAAGCCCAAGAGCAAGGCCTCGACCCCAATTCCGTTGCGCCGGTGATTTGGGATAAGCTGCACGACCAAAAGCGCGTGATTGCCGAAGCTTACCGTAAGGATCGCGATGCGGGCGAAGGCCGCGACTGACCGTGCTCATGTAATGTTCTCGACCGTGTATTATTGCGTTCGAATGTGGAGTGCCAGCTGCGCTGAAATTACCGTAAGGGAGTAATTACCTTAAGGGGGTAATGACCTTATGAGAGAAATTTCAGGGTAGCTGGCACTCTGTCGTTCTGATAATCTCAATTCAGCTTTTTAATGCTGTGACGCGCGACTAAACGCATCGCTATGCTTCGATGCTCCACAGGCTGAGGTTCTAACGAGCCAATCTGCTTCATCACCATGTCAACAGCCGTCGCGCCAACCTGCGAGAAATTCTGGTCAAACGACGTCGGCCGAGCGCTCGGGATCAAAGAATCAAGAGAGTTGTCTACGCCAATCAGGCTCACATTATGCGGCACTGATAATCCGTAACTATTCAAAGCCTGCGCCACACCAGAAGCCATATCATCATTCGCGCAAAAAATAGCCGTGCACTCGCCCGCACGAATCGCGTCGACCAGCGTCAAACCAGCGTGATAACCGGAAAACACCGTCCAATCGCCAGGGCACGGCTCAGGAATTGGCGCATGATGCTCCTGCAGGGCCGAGCGCCAACCGCGCAAACGCAGCAAGCTCGAAATCGAATCATCCGGTCCGCTCACGCAATAAACAGTGTGATGACCAGCCTGCAAGAACAACTCAACAGCCTTCTTACCCGCCTCAACCTGGTCCGCATCAACCGTAGAAAGAGTAGAGATCGGCGTGCTCGTTATCGCCACCATCGGAAGGTCAGGGGAGGGGGTGAACGTGTCGATGTCAGAAGGCGTGCGGTCCATCAGCAAAATAATGCCGTCCACCGGCAGAAGCTTCATCGACGAATAGAGCTCGGCCAAGTTGTAAGGCTCGTCGTTCATAATCTTCAAGGTCAGCGCGTAGCCCGACTTTTCCGCGGCCTTGTTAATGCCCTCGAGTTCACCCAGATTACCGGTGGCATGAATATTGAACATCACTACACCCAAGGTGTGGAAAGTGCCTCGACGCAGAGCGCGAGCAGCAAAGTTCGGACGGTAGCCGACCTGGCGCATGGCTTTTTCCACCTTGGCGCGAGTAGCTTCGCTCACCTGGCCAGTGTGGTTGAGCACGCGCGAAACGGTTTGAGCAGAGACTCCGGCCACCTCGGCCACAGTTTTCACCGACACGGTTTTGGTAGGTGCAGACTTGGCTTGCGCAGGTTTATGTGCCGCAGTTTTTGCTGGTATCTGTGCATTGCGAGCCATGCTGCTCCCTTCTCGGCGTTCTGAGTGCCGACCGAGCTTTCGCCACCTTCGTCCGTCAGCGTACTTACTTCTCGCTCAGTTCGGCGTGTTCGTCGCATTTCTGCCTTTTATGCTACACAACCTGACGGCAGTTTGTGTTTTCCTCTTGCATCGTTCAGCAAGTGCGTATACTGTTAACGTTAACGGTTAACGTAAACGGTGGCAATCTCCCAGCGTTTTGCTGGTATCGCCCTATGCAAAGAAGCATACGTATTGCCCTTGTGGGAAAGGTCTTTCATGGAATTTATCGCCCCTGAACTCAAGCCTCGCCGTCCTTTCCGATGGCCTGCTGCACTCTCTGGCTCGAAACCTGCCATCTTCTTTGGTGGTGATTACAACCCGGAGCAGTGGCCACGCGAGGTCTGGGATGAGGATATTCGCCTGATGAAGAAGGCAGGCGTGAACTTCGTCTCTCTGGCAATCTTCTCCTGGGCTCGCCTTGAGCCTCAAGAAGACGTGTGGGATTTCGCTTGGCTGGATGAGATTATCACCAAGCTGGGTTCTAACGGCATCGCAGTTGATCTCGCTTCGGCTACGGCTTCGCCAGCCATCTGGCTGGCTCAAAAGCACCCTGAAATTCTCCCTGTCGACGAGGATGGGCGAACTGTGTGGCCGGGTGCGCGTCAGCATTGGCGTGCAACATCGCCGATCTACCGCGAGTACGCGCTGAAAATGTGCCGTAAGCTTGCCGAGCACTACAAGGACAACCCCTATGTGGTGGCTTGGCATTTGGGCAACGAGTACGGCTGCCACAATTTGTACGACTATTCCGATGATGCGAATAAGGAGTTCCAAGCCTGGTGCAAGGAGCGTTACGGCACTATCGAGGCGGTGAATGAAGCCTGGGGTGCAGACTTTTGGAGCCAGCGCGTGACTAGCTTCGACCAGATTCTGGTCCCGCGCCACGTCAACGGCTTCCAAAACCCGGGCCGTATGCTCGACTTCCGCCGCTTCAGCTCTGAAGCTCTGTTGCGTTTCTGCGAGGCTGAGCGTGATGCCATCGAGGAAATCTGCCCCGATAAGCCGTTTACTACGAATTTCATGGTTTCTGGAGCAGCTGGTCAGGGTGTTGATTACGATGCCTGGGCTCCGAGCATGGACTTCGTCTCCAACGATCACTACTTCACTCCTGGCGAGGCTCATTTGGATGAGCTGACCTATTCTGCTGATTTGGTTGATGGAATGGCTCGTCGTAGCCCATGGCTGTTAATGGAACACTCTACTTCTGCTGTGAATTGGCGTAATATCAACTATCGCGTCAAGCCGGGCAACACGGTTCGCGACTCTCTGGCGCACCTAGCCTTCGGTGCCAACGGCATCCTGTACTTCCAGTGGCGTCAGTCTCAAGCCGGTGCTGAGAAGTTCCATTCGGCGATGCTTCCTCATGCTGGGGAAAACTCCCAGATTTTCAGAAATGTCTGCGAGCTGGGCGAAGACCTTCGCTCTCTTTCTGAAGCAGGCTTGTTGGACACGCGTCTCAAGCGTTCGGATGTTGCCGTTCTCTTCGACAATGAGTCGTCGTGGGCGTTGCAGTGCGATACGCTCCCGACCAAGAAGCTTGCCGAGTTCCCGGAAGCCTTCACCTTCTACCGTGCGCTGTTGGACCTCGGTATCACGTCCGATGTGATCCCGGTAAACGGTGATTGGGATGGCCACCGCATGGTCGTCGTGCCGAATATTTACCTGATGAGTTCGAAGCTTTCGCAGAAATTGGAAGCTTTTGCTCGTAAGGGTGGCATGGTCATCGTTACTTATATGTCCGGCATTGCTGACCAGACGGATCGCATTTGGCTGGGCGGCTACCCGGGAGCTCTGCGCAAGCTGACGGGTGTGCGCGTGGAGGAGGGCTTTCCTCTGGGCTCCGATTTCGCTGGCACTCCGGACAAGCTCACCTTGAGTAACGGCGCTGTGGCGCATGATTACGCCGATGTTGTCACCTCGGTGGATGAGGGCGTTGACGTGCTGGCTACCTATGAGGCTCCTGCCGACTGGGGTATGAATGGTGTCCCGGCCGTCACCTTCCACACCTTTGGTGGGGGTGCTTGCGTCTACTTGGGTTGCCGTTTGAACCATGAGGATGTTGCTGGTATTCTCCGGCCGCTCCTGCCTCGCTTGGGTGTGGAGAGCGCAGTCGAGTCGAGCAGCGATGTTCTGCGCGTGGTTCGTGTGGGTGAGGACGGGGAAGATGGCGTCACTCGTCAGTTCATCTTCCTGTTTAACCGCACTGACCATGAGGTGCAGGCTCCGCTGGAAGGCACGCCTCTTCTCGCCTCGCTGGCAAGCGTTGACGAGGACAGCTCGCAGGTAACGTTGAGCTCTCAAGGCGTTGTGGTCAGCGTCATCGAATAGCTCGAGATTATCAGCACTGGTGAGGGCAGTGCGCTCCCTGTGTGCTCAAAAGTAATATCACCGGGAAACCGTTGAGTGATATCCATCGACTCCATATGCTCGATACGCATTCGTGTGTATCGAGCATTTTTGTTGCGCGAGGGAGAAATTGTTGTGTGGGAGGGCGTGCGAGATGAGCATGTCAGTATTCTGGTGTTGAGGAGATCTCCATCGAGCGGGGTGGGAATTGCAAGTGTGATACTTGACACACGCTTCGAACAAATGTACGATAGTGCGGTAAGGTGGAAAGGTGATTGGGCTCATCTGTCTCCTGCAATTACAGACTGATAATTCAAGATGAATGAGTGAAATCACAGTGCAGCTGTGACTCCATAGTGGAGCGAGAAAACCACAGTGGAACTCCAGAAACACAGATTTCATGTGAAATGAGGTTGAGGGTGGACCTGTTTCATAGCTTGTGCTGATGCATCAGTGCTAGTCATGTGTTTGTGCGCAGCAGTCGTCTGCATGCAAACACGCGTACACAGAAACAGGCGGGTTTATGACCTCGGGTTAATAAGCTCAGGCGAGCGGTTAACCGCTCCTAAAATATATGAGGAGGAAACAATGGAAACATTGTTTGCAGTACTAGCCCTCATCCTCGGCTTTGTATTGGGATGGGCTCTGGCGAGTTATGCTGCTGCGCAAAAGGCAAAAGCAACACAGCCTGTTAATCTTGAGGAGCTGCGCCAACAGCTTGCTCAAGCTCAACAACAAACTCAAGATTTGCAGAGCAAACTCAGCGCAACCCAAGTAGCAGAATCCGCTGAGCGAGCCAGCAGCGCCCAAAAAGACCAGCAACTCGAGTTCTTGAAGCAAGAATTGCAATCTGTCAAAGCACAAGACGAAAAGCGAATGCAAGAACTCCGCGCTCAACAAAAAGAAGCAGAAGAGCACGTACTCGACCTGCAAAACGACTACCAGCACGAGCTCACCAAGGTGCGCGAAGAAAACCAGAAAGCACTCAACGACCTCGAACTTAAGCACAAGCAAGAGCAAGCACAAGCCAACGAAGCACGCCTCAAGGAAATCCGTGAAAACCAAGAAGCACAAAACCAGAACAACGCCAATGTTCTCAAGCTTCTCGCGCCCGTGCAAGACTCCTTGGGCAAACTGCGTGAACGCCTCGACGGCATTGAAAAAGGCCGCACCGAAGAAACGACCCAACTGCAAACCCAACTGCAACAACTGCAGATGGACCAGCAAAGTTTGCAACAAGCAGCCAGCAATATTGTTCGCGTAATGGGCAACAACCAGACACGAGGCCAATGGGGAGAAACAACCCTCAAGAACCTCGTCGAACAAGCAGGAATGCTCGAACACGTCGACTTCGACACCCAAGTCGTTGTGGAAAACAACGGTGGAGAAGGCAAGAGCAGGCCAGATATGGTCATCAAACTGCCCGGTGACCAAGTCATCCCCGTCGACGCAAAAACACCATTCCAAGCCTACCGTCGAGCACTCGAAATCGACCCGAACAGCGCCGAAGGCAAAGACGAATACGCTAAGCTCATGGACGAGAGCGTCCGTGCAATCAAGAAGCATATCGACGACCTCGCCAAGCGCGACTACGACACCGACTTCCGCACTGCACCAGGAATGACAATCCTGTTCATCCCCGTCGAAGCAATCCTCGCTTCCGCAGTGCAACGTGACCCGCAACTCTTCGACTACGCCTACGAGCGCAAAGTCGCCCTGTGCACACCAGTCACCCTGTGGGCAGTGCTCAAAGCAATCGGACAAACCTGGAGGCAGCAAACCCTCAGTGAGGACGCCGAAAAGCTCTACGCCATCTGCAAGAGCTTGTTCAACGGCTTCCACACCCTTGGCTCTCACGTCTCCAGCTTGGGACGTTCGCTTACCACAGCAGTTGGCAACTACAACAAGGTGGTCGGTAACCTCGAACGCACCATCCTGCCACAAGCGCGCAAGCTCGACGCCATCGATGCCTCGCAGATCGAGCCACTCAACCAGCTCGAAGGTGACAAGAACGTCGTCAGGCCGCTTACGCGAGAAGAACTCATCAGCGACCCCGTCGTTGAGACTAAGGTGATCGCCGACAGCCCAGCCGCCACTGAAACTAACTATCAGGCGCCCGACTATAACGCTCAGGCAACGGATCCTGGTATGCAGGCGACTGACGATTCCGACTGGATCTTCTAAATAATGCTGGACTGAGCAGCGAAATATAGCTGCTCAATCCACATGACAGAGAGATCTGTTAGGGTAACCCGCTTAAGAGATGCGTTTAAAAGTTCTGTGATAAAGATCTGTTTAAGAGATCCGTGAGGGTGTGTTAGGGGTGTATTCCTCGGCGCAGCGCGAAAGTCATGACAGAAACTCGGCCGGGAAACACATCTCACACATTTCAAAAAACTGAATAAAGCAGTCAACCACAGCTCAAGCCGTGAATTATGTTGCTACGAGTAGAATACGAGTAGTTTCAACAAATTCACGGCTTTTGCATACCAGCCTTGAAAGCAAAAGGAGCTCGCCATGGGCAACGAAAAAGAAGTTCTCGAAAAGCTCGTCCGCGCCGACATCGGCACCCGACCCTTCTCCGAACTCACCTCCGTCAGCCTTTCCGGCCTCGGCGCAAACCTCGCCGGACGAGTACTCCTCGCCGAACTCGAAGCACGCGGCCTTAAAGCCGGCAAAGATTACCAAGCCGTCGGAGCACTCACCCAAGCAGCCGTCCCACTCGTGCTCTCCATGGTCCTCGCCAGCACCGAGCCCATCGACGGCTTCACCATCGACTTCGTCTACCCAGGAATCAAAGGCAAAAACATACAGGGAAAGAAAGTCGTCCTCCTCGACGCCTGGCTCTCCGAAAAAAGCTACATTCAAACATCATCCATCATCACCCTGCATAAAGGTAACGAATTAAGCCTCGACTACTCCGTCATCGAACACCTCGGAGCACAAGCCGTCGCCATTGCCTCCCTCGTCGGTGGAACAGGAGCCATGACGGGAGAAGAAAGCAAATACGTCGAAGTCGTGGGAGCCATCGACCAAGAAAAACACCGCCTGCCCTTTGTTTATGCTTACAACGTGACCGAAGTGAGCACCTCTCACGTCGACTCACCACACGACCCTCGCGCCTAAAGGAGAAGAATGTACGAGCCGAATCCGATAACAGCAGCTGCCATGGCCTCAGGAGAACCCCACTTCCGGCAAATCGGAGTAGGGCCATGGCAGGAGGAACACCCGGATCAGCCTCGTCCTGATAATCCTGAGAGCCCCCTCTACAAACCAGGACTGTGGGACAGCGAACTGCTCACCAACGGCGACACCAGAAACGTACTCGACAGGTATAGATACTGGAGCGTGCAAGCCATCAAAGCCGACCTCGATCGGCGCGGCCGCCACAGTTTCGACGTCGCCATCGAAAACTGGACCCACGACTTCAACATCGGTTCCATCGTGCGCACCGCCAACGCCTTCGCCGCAGGAAACGTGCATATCGTCGGCAAACACAAGTGGAACCGCAAGGGCGCTCTTATGACGGAGCTCTACCAGCACGTCGACGCATGGCCAACCATCACCGATCTCGTCGAGCACGTCCACCGCACTGAACCCGACCGCGTCATCATTGCCCTGGATAATGTCCCCAGCTCTGTAGCCATGGAAACCTACAAGTTCCCACGAAAATGCCTGCTCGTATTCGGAGCAGAAGGCCCAGGATTAACTCAAAAAGCATTAGAGCTCGCCGACCAGGTCGTCTACATCTCCCAATTCGGCTCCGTACGCTCCATCAACGCAGGAGCGGCAGCGGCAGTAGCGATGCACGCCTGGGTTGCGCAGCATGGAAATCTGGAAGCAGGAGAGTCCAGCCCCCAAGCGCAGTGAACTGAGAGCGCGGCGAGATGCGCGAGCAGAGAGCGCGGCGAGATGCGCGTGAGCTGAGGGATTGTGGTGACGCGAAGCGCGGCGTAGATAAAGATGAGCTAGAGAGTAAGCGGCAGAAAAACGAGTAAAAATGAGTAGCTTGCCGAGCAGAAATGCGCGGAAAATCAAGAGTTTACTTACCGTTCACCATGTCGGAAATGCTCGGTAGTGTGGCAGTATGCCTACATTTACGAAAGACCAAGTTCAGCACCTCGGCTGGCTCGTGCGCATCGCACTGAACGACGAGGAAGCCGACAAGCTCAAGGATGACATGAACGTCATCTCCGAGGCCATCGACTCCATTCAGGAAGTGGCCACCCAGGATGTTGAGCCAACGGCTAATCCAATCCCGCTCGAAGCTCACCTGCGTGAAGACGTTCCAGCAACACCATTCACCCAGGAAGAAGCAATCGCCGGCGCGCCGAAAGCCGACTCTGGCATGTTCGTCGCACCACAGATCCTCGGAGGTGAGGAGAGTGAGTGAGCGCATGAATGACGCACAACTCGTTAAGCTGACCGCCGCACAGATGGCCGACAAGCTCAAGGCAGGAGAAGTCACCTCCCGCGAGCTCGTGCAAGCACACATCAACGTCATCGCAGCAGCCGAACCAGAACTCAAAGCCTTCCTCAGCGTCAGCGCCACCGAAGCTTTGAAGACGGCAGACGAAGTCGACCGTCGCCGAGCAGCAGGAGAAGAACTGCCAGAAATGGCCGGTGTGCCAGTCGCCATCAAGGACATGATCGTTACCAAGGGGATCGAAACCACTGCAGCATCGCGCATTCTGCAAGGCTGGATTCCGCCCTACGATGCTACTGTCGTCGAAAAGCTCAAGGCTAACTTGATGCCAATCTTGGGTAAGACCAACCTCGACGAATTCGCACAGGGTTCTTCCACCGAGCATTCGGCATACTTCCCTACCCATAACCCTTGGGATACTGAGCGAGTTCCAGGCGGCTCCGGCGGCGGTTCTGCCTGCGCAGTGGCAGCCTACGAAGCTCCACTCGCTCTGGGTACAGACACTGGCGGTTCTATTCGCCAGCCTGGCGCTTTCACCGGAACAGTAGGCGTCAAGCCAACCTATGGTGGTGTATCCCGCTTCGGTGCCATCGCTATGGCGAGTTCTCTCGACCAGATCGGCCCGGTCGCTCGTACTGTTCTCGATGCCGCACTCTTGCATGAAGTGATCGGCGGCTATGATGAGCGCGATTCCACTTCGATTCCTGAGCCAACTCCCGCAGTGGTGAAGGCTGCACGCGAAGGCCAGAAGATGGACCTGAGCGGGCTGAAGGTCGGCGTCGTCAAGGAGCTTTCCGGCAAGGGTTATGAGGACGTTGTTTCGCACAACTTCGAGCATGCTGTTGAACTGCTCAAGAGCATGGGCGCGCAAGTGAGCGAAGTGAGCTTGCCCAACGCTTCCTACGCTATGCCTTCCTACTACGTGCTGATGCCGTCTGAGGTGAGCTCGAACCTCGCTCGCTACGATGGTATGCGCTACGGCTTGCGCATGATGCCACCAGCAGATGTGGCACAGACTAGCGCCAACATGATGGCCTACACGCGCGAAGCAGGCTTCGGTTCGGAAGTTAAGCGTCGTATTCTTCTGGGTACCTATGCTCTCTCCGCAGGCTTCTACGACAAGTGGTATGGCTCTGCACAAAAGGTGCGTACCCTCATCATTCGCGACTTTGAGAAGGCCTTCGAAAAGGTTGACGTGCTCGTCTCTCCAGCCAGCCCAACGACCGCATTCAAGCTGGGTGAAGAGCTGACTGACCCGATGACCATGTACTTGAATGATGTGGCAACCATTCCTGCTAATCTTGCGGGAATCCCAGCAATGTCACTGCCAATGGGCTTGGGCAACGGCTTGCCAACAGGCTTCCAGATTATGGCTCCTGCAAAGCATGACGACATGATGTACAAGCCAGCTGCTGCTCTCGAAGCTGCATTCGCCAAGGAAGCGGGAGAAGCCAGCGAACTGCCAACCAGCAAGTGGGCTGACCAAGCTGCTCAGAATGCTGACGTGTCGAGTGCAGAAGCGGACAAGATTAACCAAGTTGAGAAGGCTGAAGCTGTGGATGCAGCACTGAAGGCGTTCCCAGGTGTTCGTGTGACGAAGGCTGAGGAGAAGTGACATGGCTGAAAAACTGATGGATTTCGACGAAGCAATTCGCCGCTACGACCCGGTGTGGGGTTTGGAAGTTCATGTTGAGCTGTCCACAAAAACCAAGCTGTTCTGCCCAGCACCTTACAAGTTCGGCGAAGCACCAAACACGGAGCTCACCCCCGTGTCCCTGGGCTTGCCAGGCTCGCTGCCAGTGATCAACAAGGCTGCCATTGACGACGCCATTCGCCTGGGCCTCGCCCTGCACTGCCACATTAACGAGTGGAGCCAGTGGAGCCGCAAGAACTACTTCTACCCGGATATGCCTCGTGATTATCAGATCACACAGGCTGATAAGCCGCTCAACGGCAAGGGCTACCTCGATGTTCAAACCGAAGATGGCGAAACCTTCCGTGTCCCGATTCTGCGTGCCCACGTGGAAGACGACGCTGGTAAGAACAACCACGTCGGCGGTGCAGACGGCCGCATTGAAGGTGCTGACCACTCTCTGGTTGATTACAACCGTGCAGGCGTGCCGCTGGTCGAAATCGTGACCGAACCAGTGACGGGAACGGGTGCCAAGGCTGCAGAAATTGCTGGCGCGTATATCCGCGAGATCCGCGATATTGCACGCGCGCTGGGTATTTCTGAGGGCAAGCTTGAACAGGGTAATATTCGCGCTGATGTGAACGTGTCCTTGCGTGAATCTCCTGATGCTCCACTGGGAACTCGTTCGGAGACGAAGAATGTGAACTCCTTCCGTGGTATCGAGCGCACGTTGATCTACGAAATCCGTCGCCAAGCAGCTTTGCTCGCTGACGGTGGGGAAGTGTTGCAGGAAACCCGCCACTGGGATGAGAGCACGCAGAGCACTGCAGGTGGCCGTTTGAAGACGGATGCAAACGATTACCGTTACTTCCCAGACCCTGACCTCGTCATGGTGCACACCACTCAGGAGCATATCGACGAGCTCAAGGCTAGCTTGCCAGAAATGCCAAGCCATCGCCGTGCACGCTTGCAAAAGGAGTGGGGTTTCACCGACATCCAAATGCGCGACGTGAACAACGCTGGAGCAGTCGACCTCATCGACGAAACCGTGAAGGAAGGCGCCAGCGCAGCTGGAGCTTTGAAGTGGTGGCTGGGTGAGCTCTCCCGCGAAGCCAACGAAAAGTCGGTGAGCTTGGAAGAGCTGCCAGTCACTCCAACGGATGTGGCCAGCTTGGAGAAGCTCATTGCTGACGGCAAGCTCAACGATCGACTGGCAAAGCAGACCATGGCAGGCGTTCTCAAAGGTGAAGGTACCCCAGAAGAAGTGGTTGCCAAGCACGGTTACAAGATCGTGGGTGGCGGTGACGAGCTCGACGGCATTATGGATAAGGCTTTGGCTGATAACCCTGATGTTGCTGAAAAGCTCAAGAACGGTGATATGAAGCCAATGGGCGTGATCATCGGTGCCGTCATGCGCGCAACCCGCGGCCAGGCTGATGCTAAGGCAGTGTCAAGCTTGGTGATCAAGAAGGTTCGCTCCTAAGCAGAGCCGTAGCGCGGTGTTACACCGAATGCCGTAGCACAATGTGATAGCGCAGTGTGATAGCGCAGTGTGATAGCGCAGTGTGATAGCGCAGTGTGGTAGCGCGATTGGGCGCTACCACCAAGCACGAGTAAAAGGTGAGTTCTTCCGCTCTGATAATCTGGGGAAACTCAGATTACCAAACAGCACAAGCTGATGCAGGGTGGAAAGAGCTCACCTTTTTGTAACTGCTGATTTCCAGACTGTTGATTTCACAATTGCTGATCAAGTGCGGTAAGGCTGGCATTTTGAGAAGTTTGCCAGAAAACTTTCAGTTAAACCACGCTTGCTGGCCTATGATGAAAACAGATAATGGTGACACAAGTGTGCAAGGGGTAAGCGATGAGTACGCCACATGCTGAGCCAGAGTTGAAAGTGCCTGCAATGAAGCAGAGCGCCAAAGACATCGAAACTCACCTGAGTTTCTACAATCAACGTCGACTCTGCGATTCCGTCCGCATTCCATCCATCGAATGCGAAATGCAAATTCTTCGACCAGTGCGCCTCGAAGACATGGACTTCATGGACGAAATCAACGCTTGGGCAGGCTCCTCAACCATCACCGGAATGAAACGCGATGACGAGCGTAGCATGGTCGAAAGCTGGGTGAAAGACTCCGTGGCATGGTCCATGGGAGAAATCGACCCCGACGCCAACATCGACTCGTCGAGAAACCAACGATCCATCGGCTGGACCATGCAAACCAGGCTTCCCAATTCCATCGACCCCACAAAATTGAGGCCGATCGGGATGATCTTCCTGACCGAACTAGATGGGTGGAACAGAAGCGCACGCCTGCAAGTCATCCTCGGCAAAGACTTCCGCGGACGCAGCTACTCGCGTGACGCCATGCCTCGCGTCATGACTTACGGTTTCGCCTCCGTCGACTCCGGAGAAGGCTTAGGCTTGCACCGCATCATTACCAAAGTGCCAGAAAAGAACACGCGCGCACTCTCCGTCTACCAGTCGCTGGGATACACCAAGGAAGTGGCATTACGCGACGCCTTGTGGGACTGCGAAGCCAACCACTACCAGGACCAAGAAATTCTGTCGACCATCCAAGACGAATACGACCCAGTACAAGCCCTCGATGCCTTCGGAATGCGCGTCATTCAAAGCAATCCAGGCATGGCAGAAGCGCTGGCGTTGCACCAGCATTCCCTCTCCCTGCACCAAAAAGTGCATGCAGGCCTCTATGACGCAGCCGTAGAAGATGATGAAGGCATTGATCTCGGTTCTGCTCGCGACTACGACCCACTCGAGCAGCCGGGTTCTTCCTTCGCATCGGGCTACGCCCAGGCTGTGGAAGCTGCAGCATATGGATATGGCACCTTAGCAGGGCAGGCGCGCAGCATGGCAAGCGCCGATAGGAGCGCTAGCGGAATGCGAACTCGCGGGGGAGTTGGCCGTGCTGATAATCCTGTGTCGGTGAGGGTGGATAGTGACGAAGAGCCAGTTGACCCTGACCAGCCAGAATGGCCTATCGACAGGCCAGAGGATGAAGGCAGAGTGACCACCTCAAAGAGAGCATGGTGGCGTAAGCTAGGTCCGTCGCGTAAAAAGACGCAGGACTAAAGGGACAAAATGAGTGCTGAAGATCTCGATAACTTTGAATCAGATGCGGAACTGCATCTCTACCGCGAATATCGCGACGTTTTGAAGCTTTTCAAGTACGTCGTCGAGGTGGATCGCCGCTTCTACCTGTGCAACAAGGTGGATGTGCAATCTCATTCGACGGGAACAGACGTCTACTTTGAGCTCACACTCACCGATGCGTGGGTGTGGGATGTGTACCGCACCTCCCGATTCATCAAGTCGGCGCGCGTGGTCACCTTCAAGGACATCAACGTCGAGGAGCTGTCACACTCGGACGCGGACATGGATATTCCGTCGCAGTTCTAGCGAAGGCGTCGGAAGCTGAGGCCTGTGCAGGGTGAAGGCGAGCCCGACGTGGAGTGAAGGCGAGGACGTGCACGCTTTCGCACAGAGTACAACGGCTTCACAAAGGCTTTTCAAACGCGAATATTTGGGGGAGTTTGCGCACATAACGCCTCGAAAACCTCCCCAAGGACCAGTTCGCGGACAATAATTCAAGATGTAAGAGAGCGTATAGGAAGGGATAAGCATGGCAGATAAGCATCGCGTTGTCATCATCGGTGGCGGCCCAGCAGGCTTGACTGCAGCATATGAATTGCTCCGTGATGGTGGCAATGAAAAGTACGATGTGACCGTGCTGGAAGCGACGAAGCAGTTCGGCGGTATTTCCAGAACCGTCAAGCATGATGGCAACCGCATGGATATTGGTGGCCACCGCTTCTTCTCTAAAGACGATCGCATTATGCAGTGGTGGAAGGAAATCCTGCCATTGCAAGGTGCACCAAGCTACGACGACAAGAAGCTGAATAGGCCAGTCAACCTGACCGAAGGCGGCCCAGACCCAGAACAGACTGACCGTGTGATGCTTAAGCGCCACCGTCTCTCGCGCATCTTCTGGAACCACCACTTCTTCTCCTACCCGATCTCGCTGTCGGGCGACACCATCAAGGCCATGGGCTTTGGACTGACGATGAAGGCAGGCTTCTCCTACCTGTGGTCGTGCGTGCATAAGCTCCCTGATGATAATCTCGAGAACTTCTACATCAACCGCTTCGGCCGCGTGCTCTACTCCCTCTTCTTCGAGGGCTACACCGAAAAGCTGTGGGGCCGCCACCCGCGCGAGATCTCCGCAGACTGGGGTGCCCAGCGCGTCAAGGGCCTGTCCATCATGGCAGTGCTCAAGAACGCCTTTAAGAAGCTGTTCCGCTCCACCAACTCGGGCAACCAGAAGAACGTTGAAACCTCGCTGATCGAAGAGTTCTGGTACCCGAAGCTCGGCCCAGGCCAGCTGTGGGAAACCGTGGAGAGCGAAGTCACCAAGATGGGTGGCCACGTTCTCACCGACGCCCTCGTCACCGAAATTAACTCGGGCGAAGGCAAGATTCAGGCCGTCACCTACCGCGACTCTGAGGGTAAGGAAACCCGCCTGGAAGGTGAAGACTTCATTTCCTCCATGCCATTGAAGGACCTGCTTGAAGCCTTCGACCGCTCCGACAACCCAGCTCCTCAGGACATGACCGATATCGCTGTTGGCCTGCCATACCGCGACTTCGTGACCGTCGGCTTGCTGTGCAAGAAGCTCAAGATTGTCAATGATGACTTCATCAACACCCCAACCTTGGGCAACCCGCCAATCGTTCCGGATAACTGGATTTACGTTCAGGACCCTGGCTACAAGGTTGGCCGCTTGCAAATCTTCAACAACTGGAGCCCCTACCTGGTCAAGGACCCTGATGAGACCGTGTGGATTGGCCTCGAGTACTTCACCAAGGAAGGCGACGACTTCTGGAACCTCACTGATGAGCAGGCTCGTGACTTCGCCATCCGCGAGATGATCCGCATGCAGGTGATCTCCTCTAAGGATGACGTGATCGACTTCCATCGTGAGCGCGTCAAGAAGGCATATCCTGCTTACTTTGACACATACAAGGACATCGATCAGCTCATCGCATGGCTGGATTCGTGGGGCAACCTTTACTGCGTGGGTCGTAATGGCCAGCATCACTACAACAACCAGGATCATTCGATGGCAACTGCAATGGAAGCTGTGTCGAATATCAAGACTGGTCGTACTTCTAAGAAGAACGTGTGGTCGGTGAACACTGAGAAGTCGTACCACGAGTCCAAGTAAGCACGAGTCCCAGTAAGGGCGAGTCCAAGTAAGGGCTGGTGCGAACTCGAGTTCAGTGAGTTCAGTGAGAACTGAGCGGGAGCGCGGGAGCTTTATACCCGCGTTTGAGTAGAATAGCAAAAGCGTATTGGCTGGAGTGCCTGCCGTAGAGGGCCTCCAGCATCAGTCCACAAACTGAAAGGCTCAAGATTATCAGTGAGGGTTCATCAGCACTGATAATCTTGAGCAAAACGGCAACCCCTAACGGGCTGCCTCAGTGCGGGATCGATACATCTCATGGGCAAACCTATGAGAAAAGGATGCGCAGTGAAGCTACTTCCGAGCGACGCAACAGGCCAATGCTTCACGCCATAAGCTGAAAGCCATGCGGCTCAAGCTTTGGCATGCTGAAGCAGGCAACAACAGGCCCAAGCGCGCGGGGAAGAAAAGCCACTGTGAGATGAGGAACTGTTCTGCGGCAGTTTCGGAGGTTCAGAATGAACGCTGTTGAAAAGTTCGAAGCCGCTCAGGTTGAAGCTGCTAACCGCGAAGTGCCAGATTTCCGTCCAGGCGACACCGTTCGCGTGAACGTGAAGATTTCCGAAGGCCAGCACACTCGTTTGCAGGCATTCGAGGGCGTCGTGATTGCTCGCCAGGGAAAGAAGTATCGCGAGACCTTCATCGTGCGTAAGATCAGCTTCGGTGTGGGCGTTGAGCGTCGCTTCCCAATCTACGATCCAGCCATCGACTCCATCACCGTGGTGAGCCGTGGTAAGGTTCGTCGCGCTAAGCTCTACTACCTTCGCAACCTGCGTGGTAAGGCTGCTCGCATTGTTGAGCGTCGTGATAACACGGTCACCAAGAAGTGAGCAAGCTGAACTGATCACTAGCTGATTTCAGCTGGAGGACTTATGGACACCCGAGTGATGAGAGGCGATTCTCGCGCTCGGGTGTTCGTGCATCTGGCGAGAAGGCGAGCTTCGGCTGGCCGAAAGTCGACGGCCAAGCTGCTGGCGAGCAAAGCGAGGCAAACTTCAGGTGGACGAGCGGGGGAGAAGATGTCGAATCCTCAGAATTTGCGTCGAGTTTCTGATAAGGAGGCGGGGCCGCGTGCTCAGCATCAACGTGCTCCATGGGTTCCTCAGGGCCCAGTTGTGACACATCGTAGCCGTCGTTCCACATTGCGCGAGCTCGTTTTCGCCGTTGCAATCCCCATTCTCGTGGTGACGCTCATCCGCCTCTTCCTCTTCGACATCTACATGATCCCCTCCGGCTCGATGCTCGATACGTTGCAAATTGGCGACCGCATCGTGACGAGTAAAATCGCTGGCCGCTACTTTCCGATTCACCGTGGCGACGTCGTCGTGTTTAAGGACCCGGGCGGCTGGCTGGGTCGCGAATCTGACGGGCTCATCGGCTCGAATTACTTGGTCAAGAGGGTCATAGGATTACCAGGCGATGTGGTGGCTTGCGAGGGTAGTGGTGCTCCGATCACTATTAACGGCCACGCCATTGAAGAAGGCGAATACCTGCGCCCGGGTGTTCAGCCGTCCTCCTTCGCATTTTCTGTAAAAGTGAGCGCTGGTAACGTTTTCGTTTTAGGTGATAATCGCGCTAATTCTGCGGATTCTCGTTATCACACCCATGATGGAAATAACGGATTAGTGCCTTTGAAAGATATTGATGGCGTGGCTTTGAGCGTGTACTGGCCGGCGACGCATTGGCGTTCGCTGGGCCGTGATGACTCGATTTACGCACGTGTGGGCGGTGTGAAGGACGCTCGATAACACTGTAAGGACGCTCATGACTCAAATCATTCCCACCTGGGAGACGGAATCACAACTCGTTGCTCAGGGTGCCGGGCTCATCTGCGGCTTTGACGAGGTTGGCCGTGGTGCTTTGGCAGGGCCGGTGATGGTTGGATGCGCGGCTTTCCAGGCTTCTCGCGTGGGTGAGCAGCTGCCCAAGCATTTGCGTGATTCGAAGATGCTCAACGAAAAGTCGCGCGAAAAGCTCTATTCTTCGTTGAGCTCGTGGCCTGATTTGTGGGCTGTTGGTGCTGCTTCCAACGCGGAAATTGACGCCTGGGGAATCTCGCTTGCCCTCGGTGTTGCTGCTTTGCGCGCTTTGGCTCAGGTTGAGCAGCAAGCTTATAAGGCTGGGCTTTCCCTTACTTCCGGCTCGATTCAGCCCTCATTATTTGACGAGATTATCAGTACTGATAATCTTGAGCCTTCTGCTGTGTCGGGCGCTGGTGACGCTGAGGTGCCAGGTGCAGCACCATTGCGTGTTTTCGGAATTCTGGACGGTCCCAACGACTATATTTCCAAGGCTCTGGACTCCCAGCATGCGCCACAAATCGCAGCCATTCCTCAGATGTCGACGCAGGTGAAGGGTGATGCGCATTGTGCAAGCGTGGCTGCGGCGAGTGATCTGGCGAAGGTGACGCGAGACAGGATAATGGAGGAGCTTGCTCAGCAGGATAAGTATGCGGCGTACGAGTGGCAGAATAACAAGGGTTATGGCACGAAAGCGCATCGTGAGGCCATCAAGAAGCATGGGCCTTCAGATTTGCACCGCGTGACATGGCGACTTGTGTGATAAATACCTTTTGTGTGCTGAGAGTGTGTGCTGACTTTCGCTGTACAGGAGTGTGAGCGGCGATGTGTTCATGTGACAAGTGTCACAAGTAGGGAACAGGCTCGATAAAAGTATGTATCCAGCCCTGCGATTTGGGCGTATAGTGAGAATGTGACCGTTCACAATAAAGCTATTTCTATTCGTCAGGTTGCTCAACAAGCAGGCGTAAGCTATCAAACAGTGTCGCGAGTCATCAACAACTCGCCGAATGTTTCTCAACGCACGCGCGCTCACGTTCAACACGTCATCGATCAAATGGGATACCGTCCCTCGAACTCTGCACGCGCACTGGCGACGAGGCAATCAAGGACGATTGGCTTCATCGTTGGCGGAGTGAGTTATTACGGGCCAATCTCGACCATGGGAGCGATCGAGGAAATGGCTCGCGCACATGGTTTGTACGTGTCTGTGAGCATTGTCGATGAGCGCGAGTGTACACCGCGCGATTATCAACAGCTGAGCTCGAATATGCTCGGGCTGGGAGTAGATGGATTAATCGTTTTGGCACCGACTCAGCAGATGTTTGAATCCGTGCTCTCTACTCCTGCTCAAGTGCCAACTGTTGTTCTGACGAGCTCTGACTATGGCCATGATGTGAGTGCGCTGGAACAGCCAAACTTGTGGAGGTTTGTGGGCATTGACCAAAACGAAGCCTGTCAATCTTTGTTAACGTACTTGCTGGGTTTGGGACATCGCTCCTTCTGGTTCTTCGCCGGGCCGCAACAGTGGGGTGACGCTCGGGCGCGTCGGCAGGCGTGGGAAGAGCGAATGGAGCAGGAAAAGCTGCAGCATCCTGATATCAGCTACACGGTGAGCGAGCTGGAGAGTTGGGATGCGCAGGAGGCGTATCGCGCTGCGCTCTCGCAGTTTGCTTCGCTGCCACGCGAGGTGATGCCCAGCGCGATTGTTGCGGCGAATGATCTCCAGGCTTTCGCGATTTTGAAGGCGTTGTATGCGCTGGGAATCAATGTTCCACATGATGTGTCCGTGGTGGGCTTCGATGACATGCCCGGTTCGGATGTGGCAATCCCTGCTCTGACCAGTGTGAACCCCGGATTTGCACAGCTGGGCACGCAGGCGATGATGGCCATGATGGAAATGCTGGGCGATGAAGGTGCGGCTAGTGCGGCTAGCGCGGCTAGTGCTGCTAGTGCGGCTGGGAACTCTGAGAGCGTGAGTGGCAGTGCGGAAAGCGATCCTGTGGCTGAAACTGCTGGATTGGCGGTCGCGAGTGGTGTTCCTCAGCTGCAACTTTTGCCGGCACAAATGGTCGTTCGTGACTCGTGCAGTGCTGTTTCTCAGCGCTGAAGTGGGCTGTCTGCAAAGTGAGTGTGATGGTATTCTCCAAAGCTTACGTGACGCGAGTCACAGAGAAGTGAGTTGGGGAAGCGCGGAGCTTCTGTAGTTCAGCGACGGGGACGCCTGCGACACGCGCGTGTGACCGTTCACATAAAACAGGCAGCGAGAAAGCGTAGTGATAATCTCAAACGCTGATATACTTGAGAGTAGAAAATGTGACCGTTCACAAAATGAAGTAACAAGAGGTGCATACCTCACCACAAGTGAAGTAAAGCGAGCTTCACCTCAAGTGAAGGCAAGCCAAACCTCACCACCATGCGTGACACAGGGCAACAGGTCAAAGGAGACTTATGAGCAAGCAGTCGCAGATTGAGCAAGGAGCCACCTCCCTGGGAATCGAGTTCGGATCGACCAGGATCAAGGCCGTCCTCATCGACGAAAGCTACGAAGTGCTCGCATCAGGCGAACACGACTGGCAAAACCACCTGGATGATGGAATCTGGACGTACCCCCTCGACGAAGTGTGGGCTGGCTTGCAAGACGCCTACGCCAACCTCAAGAAGGACGTCGAGGAAAAGTACCACGTGAAACTCACGCGCATCGGAACCATGGGCTTCTCTGCCATGATGCACGGCTACCTCGCCTTCGACAGCGATGATAATCTCCTAGTGCCATTCAGAACCTGGCGCAACACGATGACCGCCGAAGCCAGTGAAAAGCTCACCGCCCTGTTCAACTACACCATTCCGCAGCGCTGGTCGGTCGCACACTTCTACCAAGCAGTGCTCAACGCTGAGCCACACGTGAACAAGGTGGCATTCCTCACCACTCTCGCTGGTTACGTGCACTGGAAGCTTACCGGTAAGAAGGTTCTCGGCATCGGCGACGCCTCTGGCATGTTCCCGATCGACCCTCAGGCTCGCAGCTACAACGCCGAGGACATCACGCTTTTCAACGAACTGCCAGAAATCCAGCAGCTGCACGTCGACATCGCCCAACTGCTGCCAACCCCACTCGTTGCAGGCCAGGAAGCAGGCCAATTGAGCGAGGAAGGCGCCAAGCTTCTCGATCCTACCGGCGAGCTCGAGGCAGGTTGCCCTCTGGCTGCTCCTGAAGGTGACGCAGGTACGGGCATGGTGGCTACGAACGCTGTTCGCCCGCGCACCGGCAACGTGTCGGCAGGAACCTCCATCTTCGGAATGGTTGTTCTGGAGCACGCGCTTTCCAAGGCATACCCGCAGGTCGACCCGGTGGCAACTCCTGCTGGTGACATGGCAGGAATGAGCCACGCCAACAACTTCACCACCGACCTCAACGCTTGGGTGGGGCTTTTTGGCCAGTTCGCCAAGGCGGCAGGCCTCGAGATTAACACAAACGACTTGTTTAAAACCCTGTTCAATGCGTCCATCTCCGACGAAGCTGACCCAGCAGCCGGCGGCCTGCTCAACTATTGCCTCTACTCGGGTGAGCCACTCGTGGGTGTAGAAGAAGGCCGTCCGCTCTTCGTCCACGGTCCACAAGCCACGATGAGCCTCGCGAACTTCATGCGCGCCCAACTCTTCTCCGCCTTTGCCCCGGTGACGGTCGGCATGCGTGTGATGACCGAACAGGAAGGCGTGAAGATCGACAAGCTCGTCGGCCACGGCGGCGTTTTCGCCACCCCAGTCGTCGTACAGAAGTTGCTCGCCGCAGCCTGCAACGCGCCGATTACCGTGATGAGCACCGCCAGCGAAGGCGGCCCATGGGGTATGGCGGTGCTCGCCGACTACCTGCGCCACGCTAACGAGGCGGACCTTTCTGACTTCCTTGACCAGCGCGTGTTCAAGGACGCCGAGGCCACCACGCTTCAGCCGGTGAAGGATGATGTGGAGGGCTTCAACGCCTTCCTCAACGCCTTCCTCAAGGCAATGCCAGTGGAGCACGCAGCTATCGCTACCGTCGCTCAGTAAAATTTTTGAGATTATCAGGCTGCGGCACCGCAGTGATAATCTTGGGAAATTTTATGAACTCCAGAAAGGACTGATATGGAACAAGTCAAGAGCCTCAAGGACTACCCAGCCGAGGTTCAAGCCGAGGTCAAGCAGGTGCGCGAGGTTGTCGCAACCCTGCACGAGCAGCTGCTCAAGTGGAATCTCGTCGTGTGGACGGCAGGTAATATTTCCCAACGTCTGCATACTGCCGACCTCATGGTGATCAAGCCATCAGGTATGCGTTACGAGTCGCTCACTCCAGAATCTATGGTGGTGACTGACCTCAACGGCAATGTAGTGGACGGCCTGGCAGCTCCCAGCTCCGATACGCTGTCACACGCATACATCTACCGTCATATGCCGAACGTTTACGGTGTGGTGCATACGCATTCCACCTATGCAACAGCGTGGGGTGCCACTGGCCAGAACATTCCGTGCGGCCTGACCATGATGGGTGACGAGTTCGGCGGCCCTGTCCCGATTGGCCCCTTCAAGCTGATCGGCTCGGAAGCTATCGGCGAGGGTGTTGTCGAAACTTTGAAGAAGTACCCTCACTCTCCAGCTGTCATCATGCAAAACCACGGACCCTTCACCATCGGCAAGGATGCTGAGGCTGCGGTCAAGGCTGCTGCAATGACTGAGGAAGTGGCGCACACCATGTGGGCTGCCAAGCAGCTGGGCCAGATCATCGAGATTGACCCTGAGGATATCGCTAAGCTCAACGACCGCTATACCAACGTTTACGGCCAGCACTGAAGTAGGTCGCACTGACCTGAGGTGCGTACTGACGCGGGTCTGTTAGCCACAAGCTCGGCGCGTAACCAGCACTGAAGAAACAAGTTTGAGTGAACACCACGTTCACCATGAAAGGACAACAATGAACGTCAATCCATTCGAAGGCAAGGAAATTTGGTTTGCCGTCGGCTCTCAGGACCTGTATGGCGAAGAAGCCCTGCGTCAGGTTGCTGAGCAGACCGCTGACATTGTCAACACGCTGAACAAAAGCGACGACCTGCCAATCAAGATCACTTTGAAGCCAACCCTGAAGGATTCCGACTCCATCAAGCGCTTCATGATCGAGGCCTCCGCCAACGAGAACGTGCTCGGCGTCATCGCGTGGATGCACACCTTCTCCCCAGCAAAGATGTGGATTCGCGGCCTCAAGGAACTCAAGAAGCCACTGCTGCAGCTCGCCACCCAGCACCACTTCGAGATTCCGTGGGACGGAATCGACATGGACTTCATGAACCTCAACCAGTCCGCCCACGGCGACCGCGAGTTTGGCTTCATCCTCTCTCGCATGGGAATCCGTCGCAAGATCGTCTTTGGCCACTACACCGAGCCAGAAGTCGCTCGCAAGATCGGCGTGTGGGAGCGCGCATGCGCAGGTTGGGATGCTGCCAACCACACCAAGGTGATGCGTTGGGGCGATAACATGCGTAACGTCGCTGTCACTGAAGCAGACAAGGTGGAAGCAGAAGAAGTGTTCGGCACTTCCATCAACACCTGGTCGGTCAACGAACTCAACGACTGGATTGACAAGGTCAGTGACGACGAGGTGGAAGCACTCATCGCCGAGTATCAGCGCGTGTATGACGTCGATCCAGTTTTGCTCGGGGAACGCCGCGCTGAACTGGAAACTGCAGCTCGTGAAGAGTGCGGTATGCGCAACATGCTCGACCACTATGGCTGCACTGCTGCCACCGATAACTTCGAAGACCTGGGCCGTATGAAGCAGCTTCCTGGTGTGGGAGCACAGCATTTGATGCAACTGGGCTATGGCTTCTCTGCAGAAGGCGACTGGAAGACGGCCATGCTCGTTCGCATCGGCAACGTCATGGGTTATGGCCAGCCAGGCGCAGCGTCGCTGATGGAGGATTACTCCTATAACTTCGTGCCAGGCCGCGAGATGGATATGGGTTCTCACATGCTTGAAGTGAACCCAGGCCTGGGCTCTGTTGAGAAGCCTCGTTTGGAGATTCACCCTCTGGGCATCGGCGGCAAGGATGACCCTGTGCGCGTGGTGTTCACCGCAGCGAAGAAGCAGAACGTTCCTGTCGTCTCTTTGGCTGATATGGGTGAGCGTTTCCGCCTGACCATGGGCATGGTTGACCTTGACCAGCCAGATGGTTCTTTGGCAGCTCTTCCAACGCCTCGCGCTATTTGGAAGCCACGTCCAGACCTCGAGACTATGGTTCACTGCTGGCTGCTGGCTGGTGGCGCTCACCACACCTGCATGACCACGAATGTTGGCCGTGAGGAGTGGGAGGACTTCGCTCGTATTGCTGGTGTTGAGCTGGCTACGATCGATGAGAACACCACTTTCGAAAGCTTTGAGCAGACGTTGCGCATCAACGATACTTACTACCGCACTGGTCGTAACAATATCGCTTGATGCGTCTTTCACCTCGTGAGTTGACGGCTCGCGAGCTTGTTTGTGTGCCATTGTGGCCTTACTTGTCCCTCCTCTGGATTCCTGACAGAGGAGGGCTCGGCTAAGTTTCCTCTCTTGCGCTTAGCCGTGGCGCCAAAGTTCAGCCCTTTGGCGTGGGGACAGCGGTGATGTGCGACACCGTTCACTCTTGCGAGAGTGCATCCCAACCGTGCCTTAGTTCCTGCGAGCTAAGGCATTTTTTATGTTTACGCTCGTGGTGGCTCACGTTTTCTGAAAAGTTTGAGCTTGCGCTTGGCGAGAAACGCTGGAATGACGGCGACGACACGGCTTATCCACACCTGGAAAAAATTCTTGTTCGCACCTGAACCGGTTTTAGAGTAGAAGCATGAGTACTTGTTCTGATCTGTGCGCTGCGACAGCTTCACTGCAGCTGAGCGATGCTGGTATCCCACCACTCTCGCCTGAGATTGGCAGGACGAGCTGGACATCGAACGTTGGTAATCTGGGCGAGCCCGCTCAGGTTCCTGCCACGCCACTGCTGCGTTTGCGCGATGGTAATCTCATACCACAAATTGGCCTGGGTGTTTTGCGCGTGGAAAACGGCCAGACTGCCGATGTGGTGGAGGGCGCCCTGCGGGCTGGCTATCGCCATATTGATGCTGCTGCCGGCTATGGAAACGAGCGCGAAGTTGGCGAAGGCTTGAAACGGCTGGGTTTTGACAAGGGAGAGCTCAGGAAAAGCCTGTGGATTACCACCAAGGTGAAGGACACAAACCAAGGGTATGACTCCACACTTCGCGCTTTTGACGAGCAGATTTCTGATTTAGGGCTTGAGTATGTGGATATGTATATGATCCACTGGCCTACACCTTTCGACTGGCGTTCGGCAGATACGTGGAAAGCGTTCAGAAAGCTCAGGAGTGAAGGCAGAATTCGCACCTTGGGTGTGTGCAATTTCCTGCCCGAGCACCTGGAACGCTTGGCTGATGAGGTGGGGGAACTTCCTGCCGTCGATCAAATCGAGCTACACCCTACTTTCCAGCAGCGTGATGTTGTGGAGTATTGCGAGAGCAAGGGCATTGTGGTGGAAGCATATGAGCCTTTGGCTCGTACGGCTGACCTTCACGCGGGTGATGGCCTGATTGATCGTTTGGCTCAAGCACATCAGGTGAGTAATGCTCAGATTATTTTGCGCTGGCACTTGCAGAAGGGTTATGTGCTGATCCCGAAGTCAGTGCATCTGAACCGCCAGGTAGAGAACGCGAGCATTCTTGATTTCAGTCTCAGTGATGAGGAGATGGCTGAGATTGACAGTTTGAATACGGCTACCCGCGTTGGCCATGATCCGTTGACCTTCTCGTACGCTTAAACGCTGTGTTTTCACCACTGTGTTTTGACCGCTGAGTTTTAACCACAGTGTTTTTCAGCACCGTGTTTTAACCGCTGTGCTGTGACGTCTCCGCGTTGAATGTTCTGCGTTCATGGTGACGGTGAACACGAGATTGCACCAGAGTGGAGGTGAGTGTGATGAGCTCACATGCACTGCCTCAGCAGGTAGCGAGGCGAGCAGCAGTGCTGCGCGTTGTGCTCAGCTGTGTATGCGGGCTCATTCTCGCCTTCACTCTGCTTCGCATGTACCCGAGCTTGGGCACTATCGTAGGCCAAGAGCGAGCCCATGGCCCTGCCGTTACCCTGTTGTTGACGCTTACGGTGAGAAGCGAAGAAAACGAAGCGGGAAGCGCGGGGAGTGAAGAGGACGTGGTACGACGCAAAGAGTGGAAAACAGCAGGTGAGAGGGGTGATGCTTCCTACTCTCGCGATGCTTTTCGCTACCAACAGATCGACGCTGATGGCAACGGCTGTATGATCCGCGACGATATTCTCGCCAGAGACTTGACGCATATTCAGTTTTCGAAGCAGAAGCGATGTCAAGTAGAATCTGGAAACCTTGAGGACCCCTATACGGGCAAAACCATTGCTTTTCAGCGCGGCCAAGCCACGTCATCACTCGTGCAAATCGACCATGTTGTTGCGCTTCATGATGCGTGGAACTCTGGCGCGAAGAACTGGCCAGTGAGCAAGCGCACGCGGTTTGGCAATGATCCGTTCAACCTTCTCGCAGTGGAAGGTAAAGCCAACCAAGATAAATCCGACAAACATGCAGGAAAGTGGTTGCCTTCCAACAAGGCGTACCAGTGCGGCTATGTTGCTCGGCAGATCGCCATTAAAGCTAAATACGGCTTAAGCGTTACTGCGAAGGAAAAGCAGGGCATGTTGCGCACATTGCACTATTGCCCTGGCCAACCGCTTCCTCGCTGGTAGTTTAGGTTCTGCGCGTATGCGACAATGAGCTGAAAAGGAGAGTGTATGCAAGAAAAACCTGAAGCATGGCGAGGAATCGTGTCCTTCGTCCGTCGAAGCTCAACATTGCCGGCAAAACTACAAAAAGCATGGGATGAATACTCGGACCAATACGTCCTCGACATCCCGCACGCCCACGAGTTGCGCGAACTCTCCGTCGCTCCAGATTTTCACTTCGATGCAGCCTACATCGAACGCAACTGGGGAAACAATAACCCTCTGGTCGTCGAAATCGGTACAGGCCAAGGCGAAAACATTGCCGCCGCAGCACTGCGCGAACCAGAACGCAACTTCCTTGCTGTAGAAGTGTACGTGCAGGGAGTGGCTCACACCCTGCGTCGCATTGGAAATGAGCACATTGATAATCTCAGGATCGCTCAAGTCAATGCGCCAGAACTGTTTGCCAGTGCCTTTACCACCGGAATTGTCGACGAAGTGTGGACCTACTTCCCTGACCCGTGGCCAAAAATGAAGCACCATAAGAGGCGCATCGTTCAGCCAGCCCTTGCAGCTGACATTCACCGCAGCTTGAAGAAGAACGGTCTGTGGCGAATTGCCACCGATATTGACGACTACGCGCTTCACGTTCATGAAGTGATGGACGAGCTGCCTGGCTGGAAAAACTTGGGTGACCAGCAGGTGAGCCTCGCCATCGAACATGTGGGTAAAGGCTCCGCCGATGAAGCCGAGCAGTTACCTCACGCGCTCTTCACCGAGTCGCAGCGCTTCGACGGGCGAGTGGTGACCAGCTTTGAGAAAAAGGGCTTGGATAAGGGCCACACCATCCACGATTTCACCTACCAAGCAGTCGAGGAAAATTAATAGGATGAAAGCGAGAACTTGGCGAAAGGACCACGATGGAAAAGTATGTGAGTGAGAATCCTGTTCATAACTCTTTCAACAAGCTGTCCACGGACCTGTTCACTTTCGCCTACAAGCATGCCGTCAAACCGGTGATTTTTGGCATGGAACCGGATAAGGCGCACGAAAAAACAGCGACTTTCGCCCGCCTTTCCGGCAAAGTTACGCCGCTGATGGGCATGCTTCGCCTCATGCTCGATTACACGGATCCCATCTTGCGCACGAATGTGTGCGGGGTGGATTACGCCAATCCGTTTGGCCTTTCCGCAGGCTTGGATAAGAACTGCGATATGGCCGCTTGCCTGGACAACGCAGGCTTTGGTTTCGAGACGGTAGGTTCGACGACGGCTCGCGTGTGCGCGGGAAACCCGAGGCCGTGGTTCCACCGCTTGCCACAATATGAGTCAATGCTCATTCACGCTGGCCTGCCCAACGACGGCTCTCAGGTGGTCATCAACCGTGTGGAAAAGGCGCGTCTCGCCGCAAAGACCATGAAAATGAGCGTTTCCATCGCCCGTACCAACGACATGGCCGAGCCGAGCGAGGAGCAGGGGATCGCCGATTATGTGACGAGTTTCCGCCGCGCCGCCTACCGCACCGACATGATCGAGGTAAATATTTCTTGCCCGAACACGTATGTGGGTGAGGTTTTCACGGAGCCCGAGCCTCTGGACCGCCTGCTCACCGCATTGGACGCCATTCCTCGCTCCCAGCCGGTCACGCTCAAGATGCCGCAGGATAAAACTTGGCCTCAGTTTAGCGCCCTTCTCGACGTCATTGTCCGTCACAACGTTCAGATGGTGACGATCGCTAACCTTCGTAAGGACCGTACTGGCTTTGACGTCCCTCAAGATTGGCAGGGCAATATGTCGGGCGCACCCTGCCGTAAGCCGAGCATGGATTTGGTGGAAAACACGTACCGCTATTATGGCGACAAGCTTGCTATTGCAGGCGTTGGTGGCGTTTTCACCCCTGAACAGGCATATGAGAAAATTCGCCATGGTGCAAGCTTGGTGATGTTCGTTTCCTCGCTCATGTTTAGAGGCCCTCAAGAGATTACCATTCTCAAGAGAGGCCTCGCTGAACTGTTGCGCCGCGATGGTTTCACCTCGGTAAGCCAAGCTGTGGGTGTTGACGTCGAAACCAGCTGGAAGCAACGTGCGCGTCATACTCGCTGAAAACGTTGATACTGCAAGGTTTTCACTCGCTTCTGTGGATATGAGAATGTAACAATTATTCTTGCCTTCTCCTCTGTGCAGCGAGGCTTGTATCTTGTATGCTGATCTGACCATCTCAAGTACGGCTTGAGATCAGTTGGAAAGAAGAAGCCATGAATGAGGTTTCTCGCATCACTCGCAAACAGCTACATACTGCCTTGGAGTTTCTGGCTTTCCCTCTCACCTGTGTTTTGGGAGCTGCTCTTGCCTCCCCTTGGGTAGGAGCCTATGGTCACACCTATGCTCAGGTATTCCATTCACCGTTTTTCTGGAGAGAACTAGCTCTGTGGCTTGTTGCAGGATGCCTGGGCAGTTGCTACAACTTCTTCATCAAACCGTGGAGAGAGAAGAGAAAAGCAAATAATAAATAAATGTCATGAGAGCGGGGAGGAGGAAGTTGAGCTTTCTCCTCCCCGTATTCTTTGGCGAAAAGAAAGAAGTGTGAACCTTTCTGAAGAGTTTTTCTCAGTGGGGTGAGTGATTACTTGCAGTGATAATCCTTGAAACGAAGCGGATAGTGATGAAGGGGCTTAACAGGGTGCGAAAGCAAGTCAATGCTCTGCCCTATGGCTTTACTGTCAATCCTGAGGAGAAGTAAGCTTGGTGCTGCGCGAGAAGTTTCACAAAGACGAGTGAGATAGCCAGTTGCGGTCACTTTCGAGAAGAACGAGTAACATAGCGCGTTGAGAAGAGAAAGGATGAGCCTCATGCTGAACACGCACCAAATTACGGGTCTGCTGTACTCCATGGGCCATACCTTTGATAATCTCGGTTCCACCTATATCGCGACCGAAGAATTCCTGACGACAAACAATCCCACAGTTTTAGGCTCTCGCAACGATCTTGCTCTTTTGCAAGATCTCCAGGATGCAGCGCAAGCTATGCTCCACTACGATTATTCGCACGGCATCACGCGTGATTTTGTCCGTTCCCTCAATGCCAGCATGACGCGAACTGCTGCGCTCGAGCCAGGCAAACTGCGCGAAAGCGCTAACATTCTCGTTCGCACCATGCGTGGCGATTACATTCCGCCTGTTCCCGACGTGCACAGGCTGGACGCAGCCCTTGCTGCAGCTAACGCGAGCGGCGGTACTCTTCACGATGCAGCGCACTTATTCAGTGAGCTCGCCAAAATGCAGCCCTTTGGCGATGGAAATAAGCGCACAGCACTGCTGGCTGCAAATGGACTGTTACTCATGAAAAAGAACACCCATGTGTTAACTGTGCCGGTTGTGGACCCTGATAAGCGCACCTTCAATGAGCTGCTCAGCGCATGGTACATGGAGGACGACCTTCAGGTCGTTGATTTCCTCACCGCGTATAACACGAAAGTGCGCGGTTTAGACCGTGACGGTCACCCTATCGAGGATGCTCAGTAAGCGCTAGTCGTCGAACTCGTGCCTCAGTTGGTGCTAGTCGTCGAACTCGTGCGTAAACATTCCTCGACGGTATTGCACAGGGTAAGGAATCTGCTGGTCAGGTACACCCAGCTTCCACGCAGCCTTCAAAGGCCAGTACGGTTCACGAAGAGCCGCCCTGCCAATCTCAACAACATCGGCCTTGCCATGAGCGACGACTTTTTCCGCCTGCTTGGGCTTGGTAATGCCACCGACTGCGGAAACTGGAATGCCCACGCGAGAGCGGATGCGCGCCGAGAACGGAACCTGCCACAAAGGAGCCTGAGGGTTGCCATCATGCGCAACCACACCACCCGTCGACACATCGATGAGGTCAACGCCTAGCGCTTTCAGCTGAGTGCACAGGTGCACGGAATCGTCAATGCTCCAGCCGCCCGGCGTCCAGTCAACAGCGGAAATGCGAACCAGCAGAGCTACATCAGGACCGATCGCCTGACGCACAGCCTTGCACACCTGCAACACCAGGCGCTCGCGGTTCTCCAAGCTGCCACCGTATTCATCGCTGCGATGGTTGCTCAGTGGGTCAAGGAACTGGTTGAGCAGGTAGCCGTGGGCTGCGTGAATCTCGATCGCCTGGAAACCTGCTTGAACCGCCAGTTGAGCAGAACGCACGAAGGCATCAATAATGCTGATAATCTCGTCATGTTCGAGAGCACGAGGAGGGTTGAGCTCGCCATAAGTCAGAGCAGAAGGGGAGACACTGTGCCAGCCGCCTGCTTCTAAAGGTACCGACTTGTGGCCGTAGTTTAACGTGTAACTCGACGATGAAGCCTTGCGGCCTGCATGGTTGAGCTCGATTGCCGCCACAGCACCCGCTTGGCGAATGCCCTGGGTGATACGCGCGAAAGCACTGGCCTGAGCGTCGTTGAACAAGCCCAAGTCTGCCGGAGAAATACGGCCTTCAGCGGTAACGGCGGTGCTCTCCACAATCACCATGCCAAAGCCACCCAGCGCTCGCGAAACGTAATGCTGGTAGTGGAAGTCGGTGGGGACGGCGTCGAGGCCGGCGGAATACGTATCCATCGGAGGCAGCCACAGGCGGTTGCGCATAGTGAGGCCATGCAGCGTGTAGGGCTGGAAGAGGGCAGGAAGATTATCATTGCGCTCCTGCTCAAGCTTTTGCTGCGCTTGGAACTGCTCCGTGCTCATCTGCTGGACGGGTGCGATCATGGCTCCCGTATGCGAGATGATGCCGTGGATGATCGGCTGCGTGAGGTCGGAAGAATCGGGGGTGTGAGCCTCGTGCGGTTCCAGCTGAGGTTCAGCCTGAGGTTGAGGCTGCGGCTGCGGCTTTGTAGGAGCTTTAACCGGAATGGCAATCGTGCCATCGGAGGGAAGTTCAGGCTCCGAGGCGCCCGCATCCTCTTGGGCGGGGGCAGTGTGATGGTTGAGCGCGTCGAGTGGCTTGACCGCATCGCTCGTGCTCACCTTCGCGCTGTGATGCAACAACAAGCTGATGCCAGGCGCTTCGTTGGTCAACGGCTCGCGCGCAAAATTACCCATCTGAGCATCGTGAGCGGCCAAAGCCTGAGCAGCCTTGGAGGGGATTGCCTGCGTCGGCATATCGCCCGTCGTCTGAGGATCATCGTCGATGCGTTGCAAAGCGTTGGCAATATGCGGATCATTTTCGCGCGGATCGATCGGCTCCGGCTCGCTCCACTCGATCTGGTCGGCGGAAGTGATGCGCCTTTCATGCGCTTCCTCGCTCGAAGCGGAGATCTGGTCCCACAGTTTCTTGGTCTGCGAGCTCACATTTTTGGCAATCTGGGAGGCGTGAGAAGCGACTTTCTCGCTGGTAGAGCGCAACTGGTCCAAGGCATCCTGCGCGTTGGTGCGCAAAGCGGAAGATTCGTGGGAGACGTGCTGGCCGTAGCCGCCGATGGCGATCTCGCCGGTGGCAAAGTCTGCGGTGAGGTTGGGCAACGTCGGGGTCGCAGTTGGCTGAGCAGACTGGTTGAGCTGGTTGGGCTGGTCGAGTTGGCCGGGCTGGTTGGGCTCATGCGACGGCTGAGGCTCGCTCTTCAACTCGCTATTTTGTTGGCTGGTTGGCTGATCGCTCGGCTCGTGAGAGTTCCCGTTACGCGGCTCGTTGGTGTCCATCATGTTGCTCGTCATGTCGCTCATCTCACCACTCCCTCATGCAACAGTGCATCCTCTCTCACCTTACTGTGAGATTGGCAGAAATTCGAGAACCGCGCTCGAACAATTCGGCGAGAGCACACTCCGGCGAAGCGCCAGCGAGCGAGAGGCGTTTGCGGCGCGTGAGCAGAGCAGTCTACGTGAGCAGGGCAGCGCGCGTGCAGGGCAGGCCGCGCGAGCAAACGGCCGGCGGCGGCCGGGGGCGAGCGGCGAAAACGGAGGCGAATATAAAAAATGGCGATGAGCGTGAGCCCATCGCCATATGAAGCGCAGTGATAATCTCAAGAAATTCCCGAGAGATTACCTGCCAGCAACTTAGAAGTACTTGGAAGACGGCGTCTTACCCAGCGAATTTTCAGCAGGGATGTGCGCGTCGCGAATATAAGTATCCATGAAGTCCTTCCACGCAGGAATTGGCAGATTAGCACCATCCCAATAGCCGCGATACACACCATTAATGCGCATGTTGGCGATCGGGACGTAACCCTTCGGGTTCGACACCAAAACGAAGGCCGAAAGCTGAGGGATGAAGCCGCCACCAGAAATCGAGATATCTTCGTTCGTACCCGTCTTGGCATACGTCATACGCCCATCGGCAAGCTGAGCCATATTCGCAATACCAGCTGTCACGTTCTTATTCATTGCGTAAGCAGCAGTCTCAGCGAGGTCAGGGTCGAGGGTTTGCGTGCAGTTAGCCGACGGAATTCGCATCTCCTTGCCATCAGGGCCGTACATCTTCGAAATAGCAATAGGAGTGCAACGCTTACCGCGAGCAGCAATCGTCGCATAGGCAGTTGCCATCGACAGTGGGGAGGTGTTCTTCGTACCGATGAGCATGGTTGGCTCGAGGTTCTTCATTACATCCTGCTCGGAGGTCATAGCGTTTTGGTAGCCCAAAGCTTCCATAGCCTTACCCACCTGGCACAAGCCCATAATCTGGCCCATTGAAGCCTGCGTGGTGTTGTGCGAGAAGTTCAGAGCGTGAAGAGGAGTCTCCGGGTTCACCGTCGTGCCGAATGCGTTCTGAACATGCCAGGTTCCGAACTTCTTCGTCGAGCAAGCAAACGAGTTGATCGGGTAGTACATGGACGTTTTCAGCGGCTGCGTGATCTTGCGACCACTCATCATCCACGCCACCAAGTTGATCGGCTTGAAAGTAGAGCCAATACCGAAACCAGTACCGCCGCCGAGCTCCTGGCCAACGGCATAGTTGATGGAGGTTGAGTTGTCGTCGCCACCGCCTGCCGTGTAGTTGCGGTTCTGCGCCATAGCGAGAATCTCGCCGGTGCCAGGGCGAACAGCAGCCATCATGATTGCCAGGCCGGATGGATCACCGATCGGCAAATGACGCACCATCGCGTTATACGCATCGTTTTGAGCAGTGACATCCAAGGTCGTGTAAATGCGCAAACCACCCTGGTAGAGAAGGCGACGACGGTCAGCGGCCGTCTTGCCGAACACAGGGTTGGTCATAATCGTGCGCACCACATAATCGCAGAAGTAGGCAGCATTCCCAGCGGTCTGGCAACCGATCTGAACAGTGGAAGGATGCAAACTATCCTTCACAGAAACGCTCTTCGCATCCTTGACTTCCTCAGGAGTAGCAAAGCCATACTTTTCCATCTGGTTCAACACAATGTTGCGCTGGAACTCAGACTGCTCCGGGTCAACAGTGGGATCATAATGAGCAGGGTTCTTCGTCACTGCAGCAATCGTTGCTGCCTCACGCAGGTTGAGGTCCTTCGCATTCTTGGAGAAGTAGCGTTGAGCGGCCGTCTGCACACCATAAGTGTTTACACCAAACTGAGCGATGTTCAGGTAGCCTTGAAGAATTTCAGCCTTGGAATGGTCCTTCTCCAACTGGATAGCGATGAGCATCTCGCGAAGCTTACGCGAAATCGTCTCCTCACGAGCGTGATACGCGGTAATCGGATCGCCTGCAGAGAGAGCTTGATCCATCAACACGTTCTTTACATACTGCTGGGTGAGGGTAGAACCACCCTGCGTATCACCCTTCTTGATGTACGTGTTGACGAATGCGCGCGCAATACCCTGCGGGTCAATGCCCGAGTGGTCAAGGAAGCGGCGGTCCTCACGAGCGACCACAGCCTTCTGCATCTTGTCAGAAATATCCTTCAGTGCCACGACCTGACGGTTCTGGGTATAAAACTGTGCCAAAAGAGTCTTACCGTCGCCGGCATAGATCTTGGACATCTGAGGAAGTGCCGTCAAATCCATGCTGACGCTTTCACCCGCCACCATCTGGCTTTTTGCTGCTTCCACAGACTTATTCAGTCCCCACACCAGAGGAATGAGGTAGCCCGAGGTTGCCACACCGCCGCCCACGCATAAAACGATGAAGGCGAGCAGCAGAATGAGGAACCTGCGGAAGGTCATGCGCTGAGTTTTCTTCATACTTGTCATTGTATTGGCACACGTTCCTCTTTGGGCTCAGGTGTCGGATGAGGTGAAGAGTTTTCACGGCATTATTTCAGTATGAAAGCCGGCTGAATGTGCGCTGATTGAGCGCGGATAGGGGTACGCGCAGGCGAGCAGCTGGCAAAGTACTGTGAATGCAAGTTGAAACTACTGTGAATGTGCGCTGATTGTGCACTTTTGTTCGTTTGTATGAGACAATGAAATAGTGATTGGGTCAGAAAGACGTATGTTTTTGCTTTCTCGTCTGCGCATGACGGGAAGCATTCGTATTGCTGAGGTATCGCGTGAGCTCAATGTGTCATCGATGACCATTCGCCGCGACATCGTCGAATTGGAAGACCAAGGCCTCGTGCGCAGGGTTCATGGCGGCGCTGTGGCCGCTTCTGCCTTGCTTGCCGAGCCGTTGTTCTCGGTGAAAAGCCAGTTTGATGTGAAAGCTAAGGATCGCATTGCTCAGAAGGCTACCGAATTTGTTCACCCGGGCGATGTGGTGGCTATTGGCGGCGGTACAACGGCTTATATTTTCGCTCAGCGCCTCTTCGAATCAGAAGTGAGTGAAGGCCTGACCGTGCTCACCAACTCGGTTCCTGTTGCCGAACTGGGCCAAAGCGCACACTCGCACAATATTGAAGTGATTGCCACAGGCGGTGTTCTCACCCGTTCGAGCTCGATGGTGGGGCCGATGGCTGACCGCGCTATTAAACAGTTGCGGGTGAACTCGTTGTTCTTGGGTACGCACTCGGTGGCTTTGTCGCGAGGCTTCTTGACGCCCAACACCTTGGAGGCCAGCACGAACAAGGCTTTGATTAGCATTGCTGACCGGAGCTATATTTTGGCCGACCATACCAAGTGGCACAACACCTCGTTGACCCTCTTCGCCTCTTTCTCGGATATCGACTGCCTCATTACTGACGCCGATTTGCCGCAGGATGAAATGATGTGGACGAAGAAGAGGATTAACACTGTGGTGGTTTCGGATAGGCAAACTCCTGCGCCTGCGCCCGCCCAACCCGTGTCGCACTTCCAGACGTCCGATCCGTTCGCGCCGCTGGAGCAGGTGTGAGCGTGATGCCTTTCCCGGCCGTACTCGAACGGAAACGAACAAAAGTTAACAAAAAATAACATGGTGGGTGCATAATAGAAGCAGTACAGCCAGACCATGTTCTGAAGCTTCGCAATCCAATGCAGTACGGCGAGGTAGCAGGGCAGGGTCGCAAGCCAGATCACAAGAGAAGGGCAAAAAGCCATGAGTGACACCGCTACCTACACTCCGCGCTACTACGAGCCAACAGCATACGAGCGCGAGCACATTCGCATTACCCACACCAACCTCGCCGACGGACGCGATTTCTTCTACCTCGACGACGAACCTGATTACGTTTCCGGCGCAAAGACGCGCGAACTGTACGACCCACGCCCGCTGACCGACCGCTTCGAGCCACACCAGGACGCCAACGGCAACCTCGTGCCACCACAAGCGCCTATCATGCGCCGCGACCCTCTCACAGGCGAGTGGATCCCCATGGCAACAGCGCGTATGAACAGGCCTATTACCGCTGGTAAGGGAGCAACCGTTTCAGGAAACCCCTTGGCAGCTCGCGTCCCAGGTGCTGCTTACCAAGATGGTGAGATTCCTGACACGAGCTACGACGTTGTCGTATTCGAAAACCGATTCCCGAGCATGCAGCAGATCCCTGGCGTCGAGGCGACGACAACCACTGTTGCAGGAAACCCTCTGGTTCAACAGCGCGAAGCAAACGGCCGCTGCGAGGTGGTGTGCTTCGATCCTCACGAAGATGCCCTCCCTGCTGACCTGCCAATCTCAAGAATTCGAACGATTGTGGAAGCATGGGCTTTCCGTACCGCAGAATTGAGCCATATCGAAGGCATTGAGCAAGTGTTCCCCTTCGAAAACCATGGCGAGGAGATCGGTGTTTCTCTAGCTCACCCACACGGCCAGATTTATTCGTACCCCTTCATCGCTCCGAAACTCGAAAAAGAATTGCAGCACACTGAGGCTTACCACGACAAGACGGGCGGCAACCTGCTTCATGACATTCTTGCGGCTGAGCTTGAAGCTCAAGAGCGCGTTGTCATGCGTAACCACTCTTGGGTTGCCTATGTTCCAGCAGCAGCACGCTGGCCACTGGAGGTTCACGTCGTTCCTGTTCGTGACGGCATCCTGACGTTAGACCAATTGGACGACCAAGAGCGCTGGGATCTCGCGCAGATGTACTCCACCCTGCTCAAGCGAGGCAATGCCTTCTTTGACAAGGGCGACGGTAAGGGAATGAACTTGCCATACATTGCCGCATGGCATCAGGCTCCTGTCAACGATAAGCGCCGCGAGAACTACCGCTTGAATTTGCAGTTCTTCTCCTTCCGTCGCGCTGCAAACAAGATCAAGTACTTGGCAGGCTCCGAGTCGGGAATGGCAGCCTGGATTTCTGATACGACTCCAGAAAAGATCGCCGCTCGCTTCCACGAGTTGGGCGACGTCGACATCGACAAGTGAGCCGTGTGAATTACAGATAGGGTTTTTAGCATGAGCATTACATTTATTGAGCCGACAGCTCGCAAGGTAGCAGCCCAACAGGCGGTGGAGCTTTTCGCTGCAACCTTTGGCAACCAGCCTCACGGCGTGTGGAGCGCACCAGGGCGCGTGAACCTCATCGGTGAGCATACAGACTACAACGCAGGCCTGTGCTTGCCAATCGCACTGCCACACCGCACGTTTATTGCACTCTCTCCTCGAGAAGACGACCTGGTTCGCGTCGTCTCCGAACTCAACCCTAACGATGTTGGGCAAGCTCGTTTGAACGGGCTGCAAGCTCGCGGTGTACAAGGCTGGGCCGCTTACCCAGTTGGCGTTTCCTGGGCATTGCAACAAGCAGGTTTTGACCACGTGAAAGGCTTTGATGCAGCCTTTGTTTCCTGCGTTCCTTTGGGCTCTGGCCTATCCAGCTCTGCAGCGATGACGTGCTCTACAGCTCTGGCACTCGATGACGTGTACCAGCTTGGTTTTGGTGGGAGTGATGAAGGTCGTCTCACGCTTATTGCTGCCGCAGTCACTTCGGAAAACCAGATGGCGGGCGCTTCCACAGGTGGTTTGGATCAGTCCGCTGCCATGCGCTGCAGTGAAGATCACTCTTTGTTGCTCGACTTCCGCCCAGGCTTGACGGCATTGCAGTCGGCAACAGTCGAGCCATGCGATTTCGCAGCAATGAACTCTGAGCTGTTGGTTGTGGACACCTGCGCTTCCCATGAGCTGAGCGATGGCCAGTACGAGCAGCGGCGTTCCACTTGCGAGAAGGCTGCCAGCTTGTTGGGTAAGGCCAATCTGCGTGAGGTTGCTGATGAGGTTGAAGCTGCTGATGACTCTCAGGCCGCGTTGGGTGAGGTTCTGGAAAGCTTGCCTGATGAGGTGATGAAGAAGCGCGTCAAGCATGTGATTACCGAGATCGCTCGCGTTCCCGAGTTTGTGAAGGCTTTCTCTGCGCACGATGCGGTGGAGGCAGGCAGGCTTCTCAACGCTTCTGGCGACTCGCTTCGTGACGACTACGAGGTGACTATCGACGAGCTTGACGTCGCTGTTGACGTGGCTCGCGAAGCTGGAGCTTATGGTGCTCGCATGGTTGGTGGCGGCTTCGGTGGCTCTATTATCGCCCTTGTCCCTGCTGGTTCTTCGCGTAGCATTGCTCAGAAGGTTGCTGATGCCTTTGAGCAGAAGGGCTTCAAGGCTCCTCGTGCGCTCGCTGCTGTGGCAAGTGCAGCTGCTGGTCGCGATTTGTAATTCACGGTGGCTTAATTCATAGTGGCTTAAGATTGTCACCACGTTGATTCGACCGTGTTCAAGAGGCTGGGCTGAGCTCAGCCTCTTTTTTGTTGAGAAATTCTATGTATCGTGGCACGGTGAGCAGATGATCGTCAAAATGACATGGACTGAATTTACTCAAGAAGTGTTGGGTTGGGGTCAGTTCCCTGACTCAAAGGAAACCCCACCTTTGACGAACGAAACTCTCTTTTACTGTGAGGGTAAGCAGTACATGATCACTCAAATTGGGGAGAGATACCTTATCGTATCGCAACCCGAGTTTAAGACGATTGTTGAATCAAACAGCTATCCACAATTACTTGAAAAGCCTTTTATTGAAGGCAAAAGCTTTCATGAGCTGTTTCCACACATTCAGTTGGCATAGCTGATTGATTTTGAGGTTGGTGCAGGGCCGGTCGTGGTGCCAGGCGTGAGTTGAGCGGGGATGACGAGCTTGCGCTCAGTAGGAGGCTCGCCGTTCAACAAGTCGAGTGCAGCACGCGCGGCTTTACGCCCCATATCGCGAGCAGGTTGTGACATGGTGGTCAACCCGAGGTTGCGTGCAACCGTAGAACCATCGAAGCCGATCAGAGAAATGTTGTCTGGCAATCTTAAGCCATTGCGGCGAAGTTCTGAAAGGGCAGCTAAAGCGTGAGAGTCGGCCCATGCACAAATTGCTGTCGGAACGACAGGGGAAGCGAGCATACTAGCAATAGCAGTGGCAACAGAGCCTTGAAGGTTAGGATCGGCCTGGAAAATGCCGCAATCGTGGAGGTTGAGCTCCTTCATCGCCTGCTGGTAAGCCTCCAAACGCAACTCGCGACCCCAGGTAGGAAGAGGGTCCAAGCGACCCAAGTAGCAGAAACGACGATGCCCCAGGCTTGCCAAGTAGCGGATTGCCATAGTCTCGCCTTGAATGTCATCAATTGCCAAAGAGCAATCGGCAGAATCAATGTCGGACGAGTTGACAGCAACAATCGGAATTCCCAAACGCTTGAGCATCTCCTGCTCATGCTGGGAGGGAGAAAAACCAGTGACGATGAGAGCATCAGCATTGTGATCGCTAGGAAGAGTGGAGAAAACAGAGGAGCGTTCCTGAAGGTCACCTGCGCGGTAGATGAGCAAGTTGTAGCCTTCGGCTTCCAGTACGTCATACAAGCCATCGAGCAGCTCTCCAGCAAACCAGCCTGAAATTTTCTCGCGCATGAGCACAGCAATGCGGTGAGTTGAGCCAGTGGCGAGGTCGGAAGCGGAACGCGAAATAGTGTAGTTGAGCTTGTGTGCGGTAGCAATGACATGTGCGCGAGTGGCTTCAGAAACATGGTCGAGGCCGCGAAGAGCACGGGAAACGGTGTAGGTTGAGACGCCGGATTCGCGAGCGACGTCCTTGATCGTAACCTTCGTCATAGCTGTCCTTTTCGTAGCCCGCTTATGGGCGAGCTCTTCTGTTAGCTGTCTTCGCCTGTGAAGAGTGCTGTCCTTATGATAACAAAAGCTAACAGCATCTCTTCCGTTTCTATGCTAAACGATGAGCATATGGAGGGGGCAGGGTGTTTCGTAAGGCTGTACGTTCTGAGGTGTGAGGGGAGGGGTGCAGTTTTTCTTCTCTTCTGATTGCAAAATATGTGGCAATCTTTTTCTAAAACACCAGTAATAGCAATGAATTGAGCTCTCCACGGAAATATATGTGAGAGTCGATTTGCCCTGAAGCGAGTTGACAAAGGAAATAACCTTCGCTATGGTGTGTGATAAACGTTTAGCACTAAACGGTAAGCATGCAGGGTCTGAACAGCTGCTCAGCTCGGCAGCTTCCTGGTGCTCCGCTTCAATGACGAAGGAGAAACATGAAAAAGTCAGTTCGCGCCATCCTCGCTGGTATGTCAGCAATTGCTATGCTGTCTGGTCTTGCCGCTTGTGCTGGCCCAGGAGCTTCTGCCCCACAAGCTTCCACTACCCAAGAAAAGGTGAGCACGGATGTGAGCAAGGGCAACTACAACCTCACCTTGTGGGATGGAGCTGGCCTCAAGCCGATCGATGACGACCTCATTGCCGCATTCCAAAAGAAATACCCCAACATTAAGGTGAAGGCTACCTACGACCCTGATAACGTGTCTGCTCAGAACGGACCGCGCGTGATCTCCGCTGCTTCCACCCCTGATATCGCTCGCATCACCGACATTAACTCTGCTGTGCGCGGCAAGCACCTGGTAAACCTCGACGATTATGCAAAGGCTTATGGCTGGAACCTGCCAGCTGCTCAAACTGAGGTGTACCGAGTGGATAGCAAGGGCAAGATCGGCGACGGCTCCCTCTACGCCATCCCAGACGGAGTTTCCATGACGGGAATGTACTGGAACAAGGAACTGGCCAAGAAGGCTGGCATTGACAAGGCTCCTACAACTGTTGACGAGTTGGTTGCTGACATGGAAGCTGCCAAGAAAGCTGGGATTCTTCCGATGATGATGCCAGCAAAGGAAGGCGGCACCAGTTACATTTACCAAGCTCTCGTCACCAACTTCGAAGGCCGCCAAAAGCTTCAGGATTGGATCATCCAAAAAGATGGAGCAACCTTCAAGACTAACGGCGCGGTCAAAGCTGCTCAGATGATTCAAGATTGGAACAAGGCTGGTTACTTCTCCAAGGATGCTCTTGCCCTCGATGGTTCCACTGCTCTTGCACGTTTTTCCAAGGGTGGTGCTCTCTTCTTCCCCTCTGGCTCGTGGTATTCTGACTCGATTTTCAAGGCTTTGGGCGATAAGGCCGGCTTCTTTGCCTTCCCAGGTACCAAGGCTGGTGAAGCTTCCGCTGCTGCCAACGCTGTGACTGCCTTCGGCATTCCTGCAAACTCGAAGAATAAGAACGCTGCTGCAGCATTCTTGAACTTCCTTCACAGTGAACAAGCACGTCAGATTGCCGTGAACAATGGCTACCCAGCAGTGGGAACTGGCGAGCGTCCTGAAACTGGCAATCTGGTGCTCAAGGACATTCTCACCGCCTATGACGAGGTTGTGAAGAGTGGAAACACCACGGATTACATCAATAACGCTACTGCAGGCATGCAAGCATCGGCTATCGTTCCTGGCCTGCAGAACTTGCTCAACGGCACGTATTCTGCCCAGAAGTTCGTGGACTCTTTGCAAAGCCAGTATGAGAAGGAACTCAAGTGAGTAACGCTAATACGTTCACAAGCGCAGCTCAGCCAGCGCGACCAGCTCGCGCTCACCATTGGGCTCGCACGGGCAGGCAAATGCTTGTTGGCTTGCTCTTCTTGCTGCCAGCACTGTTGTTCTACATCACCTTCGAGCTGTGGCCTATCATTCAAACCTTCTGGTACTCGCTGTACCGCTGGAATGGCATTGACGCTTCCACTTACGTTGGCTTCTCCAACTACAAGGAAGTGTTCACCGACCCTGAGCTGTACGGTTCGATTATCCACAGCTTCTTCTTGATCATTTTCTTCTCGATCATCCCGATCGCGATTGCTTTGGTTACCGCTGTACTCGTCAAGGACCTCAAGAGCAAGACTGCTCGCGGCATGGCGCAAGTCTTCCTCTTCCTTCCTCGCGTGATCCCAGGAGCTGCTGCCGGTGTGGCATGGACGTGGATGCTTGCTGATAACGGCACTGTCAACCAAATGCTGAAAGCTGTCGGCCTGGGAAACCTCACCAGAGTGTGGCTGGGCGATAGCCATACAGCTTTGACAGCAGTTGGCATCATTGGTTTCTGGCTGCAGTTGGGCTTTTGCATCGTTCTCTTGCTCTCCGGCATTGGCGGCATTGATCAGTCGTTGTATGAAGCAGTAGCTTTGGACGGCGCTGGCTGGTGGAGAACCCTCTTTACGATCACGCTTCCTGGTTTGAAAGGCCAGATTGGCGTGTGCTTGACGATGACGATTGTCGCTGCCTTGGCGAGTTTCGACGTCGTGTACATGTCAACCCAAGGAGGCCCGGGAACGGCGACGATGGTTCCTGGAGTTCAGGTGTACCGCTTAGCCTTTACTCAGCAGAGGGTTGGTTTGGCTTCCGCACTGGCAGTCTCGCTCATGGTTCTCGTCTTGCTGGTGGTTGGTCCTGTTCAAGCTCTCGTCACCCGCGATCGCGATTAAAAGGGCAGGAAGATTATCATGAAACAAAAAATGTCGATCCGTGTGATGGGCAATCTCATGCTCATCCTCACCGTAGCCTTCTCTGTTCTTCCCTTCCTCTCCATGTTCTCGGCGGCTGTTCAGCCGAGGGGCTCCATGCCAGAGGGTATTCAGTTCACTGCTCACCCGCATTGGGAAAACTTCGCAGCAGCATGGAACATGGCTAACATCACGCCGCTGCTGGTCAATTCCACTATTTTGGTGCTCGTCGTTGTCCCTGCGGTCATCATTTGCTCGGCGCTGGGAGGTTACGCTTTTGCTTGCCTGCGCGTTCCGGTCAAAGGACTTTTCTATGCGCTGTTTATCGTTGGTTTGACAATCCCATTCGAAACCTTGGTCACTCCTCTCTACTATGAGATTTCCAGTATGGGTTTGCTCAATACGCGGTGGGCATTGATTCTTCCTCTGATCGGCTTGAACTTGGCCTTTGGAATCGTGTGGATGCGCTCTTGCTTTGAGCAGATTCCGGCTGATCTGATTGAAGCTGCGTCGATTGATGGCGCAGGCCATGGCCGCATCTTCGCTCAAATTGAATTGCCTTTGGCTTTGCCGTCGGTTTCGTCTCTGGCAATCTTGACGTTCTTGTCAACATGGAACCAGTTCCTGCTGGCTGTGGTGTTGGAGAACGATCCGAACATGCGCACGATGGCAGGCGCTTTGCAAAGCTTTGTTGGCCAGTACCAGACGGATGTGGTGCTTCTCAACGCAGGCGCTTTGGAGATTATGGCTCCTACTGTCATTCTCTTCATCATTTTGCAGCGCTACTTCATCAAGGCAATGCTCGCTGGTTCGGTGAAAGGCTGAGGTATGAACGACGTACAGGATGCGAAGCATGGGCCAGGCAAGCCCGAGCGCTGGTGGGAAAACGCCGTCATTTACCAGGTGTACCCACGTTCCTTCGCAGGCGTGGGCAACCAGCAGGAGGGAAGCTTAGCTGGTGTGATCTCTCGGCTAGACTACCTCGCAGGCCTAGGCGTTCAAGGCATCTGGCTGTCACCTTTCTACCCCAGCCCTCTCAAAGACGGTGGCTATGACGTTGCCAACTACCGCGATGTCGACCCTCGTTTCGGTACTCTCCATGATTTTCACCGTCTTGTCGCTAAAGCTCATCAATTAGGCCTGAAAGTGTTGGTGGACATTGTCCCCAACCACACTTCGGACCAGCACCCCTGGTTCCAACAAGCCCTAGCTGCCGCACCTGGCTCTCCAGAACGTGACCGCTACATTTTCCGCCAAGGTAAAGGCACTCACCATGAGCTGCCACCAACCAACTGGATTTCCAACTTTGGAGGTTCAGCGTGGCAACCCATCGGTGACGGCTGGTACTACTTGCACCTGTTCGCAGCTGAGCAGCCTGATCTCAACTGGGATAACCCTGAGGTTATTGCTGAATTTGAGAGCATTCTCAGCTTCTGGCTCGACCAGGGTGTCGATGGTTTCCGCGTCGATGTTTCCCACGGTTTGAAAAAAGACTTGCGCGAGCCTTTGCGCGACCGGGAGAACCCAGAGGATGCTTCTCCGCATTCGCTGAACGGGGATGATCCTCTCTGGGATCGCGATGCTGTACATGAGGTGTACCGCGGCTGGCGTCGTGTGATGAATCGAATGGGTAAGAAGTACGGCAAAGCAATTTATGCGGTAGGGGAGAGCTGGCAGCCCTTCTCTCATCGCATTTACGATTACGCTCGCGCCGATGAGCTCGGTGCTGTTTTTGACTTCTCCCTGCTGAAAGCTAACTGGTCGGCAGCCGAATATCGCGCGATTATCACTCGTGAACTTGCTGAAGCACACCGTGTGAAAGCAAGCCCAGTGTGGGTGATGGGAAACCACGATGTTCCTCGTTTAGCCAGTAGATTGGCACTGCCAGTCGGCACCAATGTGGAGAACTGGGTGACCTCGAATGGCACTCAACCTGAGGTTTCGCCTTCTGTGGTGGCAAGTCGCGCTCGAGCAGCAGCTTTCCTCTTCTTAGGATTGCCAGGAACAGCGTACCTTTACCAAGGAGATGAGCTCGGCCTTGCTGAGGACCTCGATCTCACCTCTGAGCAAGTTCAAGACCCTACCTGGGAGCGTTCCTCTCACACGTTTAAAGGCCGTGATGGTTGCCGTATCCCTCTTCCTTGGGATGCTCGGCTGAAGAACTTCGGCTTTAGTGATGCTGAGAAAACATGGCTTCCACAACCTTCTTGGTTTGCCAAGTTTAGTGAAGCTCAGGAGGAAGCTGACCCTCATTCTGTTCTCAACTTGTATCGCACCCTTCTCGCTCTGCGCGCTCGGTGGGTTGCTCCTGCGAGCTTGGATGTTGAGCTGTTAGATAAGGCTCATGCTCAGGCTATGGGCATCACCACTGAGCTCACCGATGCTCAGTTTGAAACACAGGTGGTGGCCTGGAAACTTTCCACGGGAATGTGTGCAGTGGTCAATTGTGGTGACAGCGAGCTGACAATCTCGAGAAGGAGAGAAGTGTTGGCCAACAGTAGTGAGAAAACCGACGAATTTAGTATTCCATCGGGGTGTGCTGCGTGGCTCAGATGAGCTGAAGAGTGTAAGCTAAAACTGGGCTCACCTGAGAGGCTGAACTCAGCGTTGAGCAGTTCACAAGCTGGAACGGAACAATCCGCAGCAGGGAGACAGCATGAAAAACAAGGTTCAACTCATAACCTATGCAAACCGTTTAGGTGACGGAACGTTGAAGTCCCTCACCAACGTGTTGCGCACCCGCTTCGACGGAGTCTATGAAGGCGTCCACATTCTGCCCTTCTTTACTCCCTTCGACGGAGCAGACGCAGGCTTCGACCCCGTCGACCACACCCAAGTAGACCCACGCTTGGGAACATGGGATGATGTGGCCGAACTGTCGAAAACACATTCCATCATGGTTGACACCATCGTCAACCACATGAGCTGGGAATCCCAGCAATTCCAGGACGTGATGAAGAACGGCGAAAAGTCACCGTACTACACCATGTTCCTCACCATGAGCTCCGTGTTCCCTGAGGGAGCTACAGAAGAGCAGCTCACAGGAATTTACCGCCCACGCCCAGGCCTGCCATTCACTCACTACACGTGGGCTGGCAAAACCCGCCTGGTATGGACGACCTTCACCCCTCAGCAAGTCGACATCGACACCAACTCGAAGGCCGGCTGGGATTACTTGATGAGCATTCTCGACCATCTGAGCCATTCACACGTCTCTCAGATTCGCCTCGACGCAGTAGGCTATGGCGCAAAGCGAGCCAACACCTCCTGCTTCATGACCCCCGACACTTTCAAGCTCATCGAAAGGCTGCGTGAAGAAGCAGGAAAGCGCGGGCTGGAAATCCTCATCGAAGTGCACTCGCACTACAAGAAGCAAGTGGACATCGCCAAGAAAGTGGATAACGTGTACGACTTCGCTATCCCATCCTTGCTTTTGCACGCACTCACCACAGGCAGCACCGAACCATTGGCTCATTGGATCGATATTCGTCCGACCAACGATGTCACCGTGCTGGATACTCACGATGGAATCGGCGTCATCGACATCGGTTCTGACCAGATGGATCGCTCCTTGGTCGGTTTGGTTCCTGATGATGAAGTCGACCAGTTGGTGGAGCAAATCAAGAAGAACACGAAGGGTGAATCTGCGGAGGCAACAGGTGCTGCAGCTTCTAACCTCGACCTCTACCAGGTGAACACTACGTACTACTCTGCTCTGGGTTGCGATGATGAAAAGTACTTGGCCGCTCGTGCAGTCCAGTTCTTCCTTCCTGGCGTCCCACAGGTGTACTACGTGGGTGCCCTGGCTGGCAAGAACGACCTCGAGCTGCTGCATAAGACGAATGTCGGCCGCGACATCAACCGCCACTACTTCTCCACTGCTGAAGTTGACGAGATGCTCAAACGTCCAGTCGTCCAGGCTCTCAACGCTCTGTGCCGCTTCCGCAACACGTTGCCAGCATTTGATGGTGAGTTTAGCTGGAGCCGCGGCGAGGTTGAGGGCAAGCCAAGCCTCACCTTGCAGTGGAACGACAGTGCCTCGGGTACTGCTGCCACCTTGGTGTTCACCCCAGGCGTGGGTGTGGGTGCTGAAGTTGACGGCCTGCACGAGCAGCTGTCCAATGTGTCTGCCTGCTCGCTGACTTGGCGTGATTCTCAGGGTGAGCACACCACTGATGATTTGCTCACCAATCCGCCTGTTGCGCAGGTGTGATGCGAGTTGACGCTGGCCGCGCTCCCGCACTTCTGCCAGCGCGCTAGCCGTTCACCGCGCGTGATTTGCGTATAACTGAAACTGCGTAAGCCGTGGCAGGCCTTGCTTGCTGCGGCTTATTATGTTCTCAAGGCGTATTTTGATTCATCTCCCAGCGGGAACTGATGTATCTCTGAGCAGGGGGATTGGTTCATCTCTCAGAGGGGAAGGGGAGGAGTGCAATGGAGCGCTTTCCACGTATTTATCCGCGTGTTTTCAATTTTGGCTCGCTCAACATTGATTACACGTACGACGTTGATGAGTTCGTCAAACCGGGTGAAACCATCACTTCCTCTCATCTCACTGTTTCTGAAGGTGGGAAAGGGTTGAATCAGTCGGTGGCTCTTGCTCGCGCTGACGCGGAGGTATACCACGCAGGAATGATCGGCGAAGATGGCGCCTCCTTGGTTGATTTCATGAAATCCTTCGGCGTCCACACTGATCTGATTGAAACTAACACTGAAGTTCGCACTGGAAATGCGATTATCCAGCGCAACTCTCATGGTGATAATTGTATCGTCCTCTACCCAGGCTCTAACCGTAGCCTCACGCGTAAGTACATTGATCGTTGCCTCGAGCGCACTGAGCCGAGAGACTGGATTCTCACGCAAAATGAGACGAGTGAACTGCCATACATTATTGAGCAGGCTCATCGCCGCGAGCTGACGGTCTGCCTCAATGCCTCGCCTGTTGACGAGCTGCTGGAACAGGTTGACCTTTCACTTGTCGACTACTTGTTTGTCAATGAGGGAGAAGCTCAAGCTCTTGTTGCTCAAGCCTCACAACGGCAGGAGATTACCAGTACGCAGCATCTCGAATTCTTCTATACTCCTGAAGATTATCAAGGTTTGGATGATTTGGTGGGAGTTATACCAGGCGAGGTTATCGATGTTGACCGCCCCGATGTGAGCAATGAGATCGTGAGAAAGAGTATTGATAATCTTGAGAAACTCATTACTTTGTACCCAACGACGACCATTATTTTAACGATGGGTGATCAGGGAGCTCTCCTAGCGCACTACGGTGAGCGTGCTCTGTATCAGCCGAGGTTTCATACGGATAATGTCGTTGACACGACTGGAGCTGGGGACACTTTTACTGGTTTCTTCATCAGCTCGATGATGACGCATGGCAATACCGAGCTTGCAGCTCTGTCCCATGCTGCACTTGCTGCCGCGTTTGCCGTGGAAAAGAAGGGGGCTGCCCGCTCGATTCCTGATGCCTACGAAATCTTCTACGCCTAAGAGGCATGCCTCGAGAGCAAATGGCGCATTGAGGTGCAGTTTGAGCGCTTCGCCGGGTTACCTGGCCAGTGTGAGCAGTTGAGCTCTTGCAGTGTTACTGTTGCCACGTTCTCGAGTGTGCTGTTGCTCCTGTGCCAATCAGTACAGGTTTGAGCATTTTCCGTGGCGCTCGTGTCCGCGCTTTGCCAGATGTTGCCAGATTACTGCGCTACAGTCTGAAACATCACGTTGCAGTTTGCCGCTTCACAGCCTCACAACCCAGCGGTCCACAGCTCGAGGGATTGTGGCCACCAGCGAATTGAGCAGCCTCGCAGCGAAATAGATTGCTCTTGCATGAGCGGTGCGGGGCCATTGGGGCTTGCGCACACGTTTTCGTTGTCCATATGCCCTAACCTGTGGCCCACCTCATGGTTAAGAACCATCGTCCTATAGTTCTCCAGATTTCCACCGCCATTGAGCCATGAGGACGTCGGCTCATTCCATCGAGATTGGTTGATAATAACCGCATTTCCCACGCGGCAGGAGTATTCCACTGAGCAGTAGCTGGAGAAGCTGGGAACGAGAGCAGCCTGCGATAACCACAAGGTGAAATCGCACTGGGAAGTGTCCGGCTGGGCGTTGGCGAAGCGGAAAGTCACACCTGCGCGAGGCCAGCCTTCTGGGGAGTTCAGCGTTCTGAAAATCTTGTTTTCGAACTGCTCAAGCGATTCAGAAACGTCCCCTTTTGTGGCCACACAATAGTGAAGCTCGCGGCGGGAAAGGGGAGTTGAGGTGTCAGCGCTTTTCTGCACCGCTTCATCGGCTGTTGCTGCGGCCTTGCTGGTAATCTCCTCGCGCTGCTGGGCGCTCAGAGGCTCGTACTGGGCAGGAAGCGTGCACTTTTGCAGGCGTGCGGCGAAGAGCTCGGGAAGCAGCGGGCCGGCCTGGGTTGTTGCTTCGACTTGAGCCTGAGAGAAGCGATCTACTGCTGAGGCTCCAGTTTGCAAGGTGGCTGAGCTGGTGGCGCTGACAATCTGGTTGGGTTTACCTTCAGAGGCCGACACGAGATTGGCACACAACTGTTCGTCAGAAAGGCTCAACGCCGAAAAGTGCGACTCTTCGGGCGAGCCCAGCAGTGTGATGATCGCCGGATTCTGGCCCTTGGCAAGCGCTGCGTAAGCCTGCTGATGGGGGCGATGAAGCTGTGTGGCGGCCGAGGCGAACGGGGTGCGAGAACCGGCAGCTGCGGCGACAGGAGAGTGAGAACCGGCAGTCGCAGCAGCAAGAGAGTGAGATGTGAGCGTATCGGCTAGTGCAAGCGGCGAGTTCTCGCAAACCAGAGCGATAACAAGCGTGAAGCTGAGCACAAAAGCGAGAACCACAGTGCGCAACGACACGGAAGAATGTGAAGAGCGTTCCGAAGAGGACGCAAAATGGCGTGGCGCCTGCTGATCAGTCCAGACGTTGCAGAAAGACTTTCGCATTGCTCGCTCCTTACTGACCGCCAGCGAAGCCGAGCTGACGCCACGCCTCATACACGGCGATCGACGCGGTATTCGTGAGGTTCAGGCTGCGACGAGCAGGAAGCATTGGCAGGCGCACTTGTTCAGCAACGTGAGGGCCGAAGAAAATATCCATCGGGTCGGGGATGTTGCCCGGTTCAGGGCCGAAAAGCAAGATGTCCGTCGGCTTGTACTGCACCTCGGTGTACTGCTTTTTCGCATATGCGGTGAAAGCGATGATGCGCGAGTTCGGCATCGACTCGACCATGTCCTCAAAGCTTTCGTGCAGCACGACGTGAGCCATGTCGTGGTAATCGAGGCCGGCGCGGCGAAGCTTGGTGTCACGCAGATTAAAGCCCAGCGGCTCAATGAGGTGCAAAATCGTTCCGGTGACCGCGCACAGGCGGATTGCAGAGCCTGTGTTTCCAGGGATTCGAGGCGAGTAGAAGGCCAGATGAGGGGTGGAAGTCTTGATTTCTGCGGCCCTGCGCTTGTCGAGCATCGCGTCGGTCACATTGATCGGGTTACCATGCGCGTCGGTGATGAGCTCGTCGGTGGGTACGTGCGAGCTGCGGTAGCCGTATTCGAACTCGCCAGAGCTTTCTGCGGAGGCTGGGGCGGTCGGCTGCTCAAGAATATGCGCGATTTCCGGTCCATCCTGGTAGGTCGAGCTAGCGGCGAGGGAGTGGTTTTCATCGCCATTTATTCCTGCTGGCAAAGGCCGCTCGTACTGTCTGAGTGCTTGCAAACGCTGGGCTTCCTTCTCTTCTTGGCGCTTCTTCAAGGCCTCATGCTTGGCCGCAATATGCTCGCGCTGTTCGGCTTTCTGGTGAGCTCGGCGAATGGCGCGCTCCACTCGGCTCTTCTCCACATCGTCGGTGACCTCTTGACTGGCGTCTTCCGGGCTCTGTGCCTCGTGGTCGGTCGCAGGCTCCTGGCGAAGTTCTTGTTCGTTTCTCATGCTTCCACTTTATAAACTGCCTTTGTCTAACTCGTGATGCTGGCCTCGCGAGGGCGAAACACTGGCTTTTCCTTACAGCACACGGCTAATTGTGTACACGAGGTGAAGTCGCCGCGTTTATGGCTGACCTCTCAGGTAGATTAGGAAGACGCGTGAAGGGTGGTTGTTATGAGTCGCAGGCGGCGTCGGATTGGTTTTCGCTTGAAGAAGCAGGTTGCTCAAGGCAACTCTGACGAGATGAACAAGCCAAACAATTCTGCCAAGATTAACAGTTCTGACAATCTGGAGCCAAACCAGGCTAACCAGGTGCAAACTGGCGCTCACGGCAAGCGTGAGCATGGCAACCAGCAGCGTGAGAATGACGCGCGAACGGCTAGCGCTTCGCAGCCAGCTCAAGGGGCGAAGGGTGCTTCTTCTCCAGATTCTGCTTCTTCTGTGGCTGCGGGTTCTGTGTCCTCGGAATCTTCTGGTGCGGCCGATGTCGATGTGGAACTGTCTGCGCCGCGCGTTGTTGCTCAAGAGACTCCGCTCGTTTCCCATCTTCATGCTGATGATCATGCGGATGAGGCTGCGCAAGAGGAACCTGTACAGGAGGAATTTGTAGAACCTGAGGAAGAGGAATCGGAAGCTGAAGCTGCACAGGCAAATGCTGATGAGGAACAGGCCGAGCTGCAGGAGCACAGCACTTCTGAGGAAAGCCTAGCTTCCGACGACGCAGCTGATCATGACGATGTTGATGATGCGCCTTCGCAGCACAGCGAAGTGAGCGCACAGCCTGACGATGACGATTCGGACAAGCCAGCCGCTGAAGCTCAGGATGAAACTGAACCTGAGGCTGAAGCTGAAGCAGAGTCTGAACCTGAGGTTGATCAAAAACCCGAGCCAGAACCTGAGCCGGAGTCTGAGCCAGAACCTGAGCCGGAGTCTGAGCCTGTCCCATCTGCAGATGAAACTCAATCGCACAGTGAGCAGCCAACTTCCCAGCCATTCACTGCGGAAAAGGTGACGCAAGAGGTTAAGGCTGCGACCAGCAATGTGCTCAACCAGGCGAAAAAGTCGATTGTTGAGGAGAACTCTAAGCCCAAGCCCCGGCGCGTGAAGGCCCTCGATGGCTTGCGCGGCCTGGCCATCCTTGCCATTATCGCTTTCCACACCACGCCAAGCCTCATGCCAGGAGGCTTCCTCGCCGTTACGGTGTTCTTCGTGCTGTCCGGTTATCTCATCACCCGCTCGCTGTTGGGGCGTATGGATCGCCATCGTTTCAACCTCTTGGGCTATTGGGGTGAGCGAATCCTGAGAATGTGGCCAGCGACTCTTGCGGCAATCGCTTTTGCTGCGGGCGTGGCCTGGGTGTGGCTGCCGTCTGCCCTCACCAAGATTCGTAGCGACGCTGTTCCGACCGCACTTTTCGTCACCAACTGGGTGCAGATTTTCCGTCAAGTCCCTTACTTTGACCAAGCGGGACTTCCTTCCCCGCTCACGCCGTTCTGGTTTGTTGCGCTGATCATGCAGTTCTACCTGTTCTGGTCGGTCCTGCTCTGGCTTTTGCACAAGCTCACGCGCGGTAACCGCGGGGTAATGGGCTGGATTACTGTGCTGTTGATGCTTGTCAGTACGGGGCTTTCTTGCTGGTTGCTCAACCCTATGGATGTGACGCGCGTTTATTACGGCCTCGACACGCGTTGGGCTGAGCTCATGGCGGGCGCACTCATCGCCTTCCTCACTATTCGGGGTAGTGAATCGGTTCATAAGACTGCTCAGAGCGTTGGCAAGAGCGCTGGCAAGAGCGCTGATTCCCCGCTCACTGCGCCCGGCATCCTCACTCTCGACTTCGCCGCCTTCGTGCCCCAGAAGTTCAAGGCCAACGCGCATCTGGGCTTCGAGCCGAAGTACCGTGACGCCTTCGTTTGGGTGGCGATGCTCATTATCGCCGTCGCCTCCAGCTTGCTGAACTCGCAATCGACTTGGATTTACCGTGGCGGTCTGCTCGTCGTCGCGCTTCTGGTCGCCTTCAGTGTGGCGATGCTCGCCGTAAGCGATGGCACGACAGCTGCTGAGACGGTTTTGTCCAGCAAACCACTCGTATGGCTGGGTTCGCGCTCCTTCTCGCTCTACCTCGTCCACTACGTGATGATCGAAGCCTTCTTCCCGGCAACCCGCACTACACCAATGAACTGGTGGGAGTGGTTCGTCGACGCGCTCATCATCGCCGTGGTGGCTGAGCTGTTCTACCAAATCGCCGAAAAAGGCTCGCACCCTGGCTTCCTGCACTCCGGTCTGCGCTTGACCAACGTGTTGGCTTGGCTGGTGGGTGCGGCCATGGTGGTGGCTTTGGCCCTGCCTTTGCCGTGGGCAAGCTGGATTCGTAGCCGACAAATTGCCGTTCGCCCCGAGCTCGCTGCCTCACTCTCAGCGCCCGAGATTACCAGTACTGATAATCTGGCGCCGAACAACGGGGGTTCCGCGGCCTCTTCCCACGCCACCACAAGCGGGGAAAAGGCTGGAAATACGGAGAACTCCAGCAATACCAGCGGCGAAAAGTCGGGCAAAACGGGCGGCAAGAAAAGCTCCAAGGCGGGCGCTCAGAAGGGTGATAAGAAGAGCAGCAAGAAGGGCGGAGTGGCGCTCGTCAAGCATGACGTGCCACTGCCGGACAAGCCGAAGCCCATTGCTGCTTCGCTGCCGGGCAATCTAGCTTACCGACAGTGGAACCGTGATAAGGGCACGTGCTCGGCCAATCCGATTATTATCGGCGACTCGATTTTGGAAGGCACAAAGCCGGCCGTCGAGAAGGCGCTGCCGAACGCGATTGTCGACTCGAAGGTCTCCCGCCAGTTGGGAACTGCAGCTGACATTCTCAATAGTTACAACAATCCTGGCGACGATCAGCGCCCGGTAGTGATCGCTTTGGGCACTAATGGCCCGATGGGTTCGACCCAGATTTGGCAGCCGGTGTTGCAAGCTTTGCATGGTCGTTCGCTCTATGTGGTCAGCGAGCGTGTGCCGCGCTACTGGCAAGATGCCAACAACCAAGTGTTACGCGATTTAGTGAAACAAAACCCAGGTACTGTTGGATTAATTGACTGGCAGGCGTATTCTCAAGGGCATAGCGAATGGTTCTGGGATGATGGAACGCACGTCAACCCGGCAACCGGTGCACCTGAGTATGCGAAGATGATGAGCAACGCCTTCTGCGCTCCAGAATGATCTGCGGGTGTACCTGTGCACTTATTTTTCGCAGGTCTTTGCGTGCCTACAGCTCGTCGTCAGCTCGCGATCATGTTAAACGGAGGAAACAATTCTGAGAAAAAAGTCGTATATCCGAATTTTGCACTAGATTTTTCTTGGATATTTGATACTCTACTAGAGGCGGCATTCGTCCACTTGAGCAGAGCAGGTGGCGGGTGCCGTCTTTTCTTAACCTCTCACCCCTCATTTCCTGAGATTATCAGTACATCAGCAATCCCTATTCCTGTAGCGCTTCAGCGCCAGTTGTTTATTCGCGTTATCATCACTGCGCTTCATATCCATGTGAAAAGTTATGGCACTTTCACAGACTCAATGGCACTTTCACAGGCTCAATGCCGACAGGTGCATAATAGAGGTATGCGTCCAACAATTTATTCCTCCACACTCCTTCCTGACATCCACGCTTGGTGGGAAGCCAACGCCCGCGCGTTGCCATGGAGAGCTGAGGGAACAAGCGCATGGGGAGTGCTCGTCTCCGAGGTGATGAGCCAGCAAACTCCCATGACTCGTGTCGTTCCTTACTGGATGCAATGGATGGCTGCCTGGCCCACTCCCGAAGCGATGAAAGAGGCAACGAGCGCAGAGATTCTCACTGCGTGGGGAACGCTGGGCTACCCTTCTCGCGCCTTGCGCCTGCGAGATTGCGCTGCCGCTATTGTTGAGCGGTTTGGCGGCGTTGTTCCCTCTCACATGGATGATCTGCTGAGCCTGCCGGGGGTGGGCGAGTATACGGCATCGGCAGTTGCTTCGTTCTACTACCACCGTAGTGTCGCCGTGGTTGATACGAATATTCGTCGTGTGCAGACCCGCGCTTTTCTGGGTGAAGAAAGCTTTGGAGGTGCTACAACCAAGAAGGATCGCGAACTGGCGAACTCGCTTCTGCCGTCGCGAAATCTCGAGTCTTCGCAAGGCCAACAGCCATCGCCTCTCTCCAGATTGTCAGGCGGCGATCGGGATGCGCTGTGGAATGAAGCGCTCATGGAAATTGGCGCAACTATTTGTACAGCGAAGAACCCTCAGTGCGAGCAGTGCCCGTTTGTGAAAATCTGCGCGTTTAAGAAGGCTGGCTACCCGCATATGGGGGAGAAGCGGACGAGGCCTGCGCAAAAGTTCCAAGGGACTGACCGTCAAGTGCGCGGGCTCGTGCTCAAAGCATTGCGCAATCTGCCCAGTGGCGTGAGCACCTTGAGCGAGCAGCAGTGGCACAAGCTGTGGGATAAGCCTCAGCAGCTGGAAAAGTGCGTTGCCGCGCTCGTAGCTGACAAGCTTATTGAGAGGGAAGCAGACGGTAGCATCCACTTCCCGTGCCACTAGTCTGTCAGTGTGAGCCCTGTCAAGACGGTGATCATGAGATGTGCACACTTACTCGGCGCGGCCACCAAAGTCAGGTGTGGCATTTGGCGAAAACTCGCGGCTTGCCCACTGGTCAGGTTCAGTTGCTGAAGTGGATGCCTTAGTGAATGGGCGAGCACCCGCGCTGTGAGCACGTGTACTTCGAGCGTTGGCACCTTGAGCACTCTCACCACTTTCACCGCTATCCCCGCTAAAATCAGCCTTCTGGCGAGCAGCACGCAGCGACAGCTTGTGCACAGCATCCCGTACTGAAGAGACGCGAACCAACTGCAAACGCGTATACCTGCCTGGGTTGCGCAACTTTTGATGAACCGGAATCAACGCCTGCGTAAAGCCCAACCTTTGTGCTTCATCTAAGCGCTGCTCGAGGCGAGGCACAGCACGAATCTCACCGGTCAAACTCACCTCACCAAAGCAAGCCGTTGTGCGCACAATCGCCACACCTGACTGTGCCGAAGCCAAAGCCATACAAATCGCCAAATCGCAACTCGGCTCGCGAGCTTGGGCACCAGCAATCGTGGAAATATAGAGATCCTTATTCAGCAAACCGATCCGGGCATGCTTATACAACACGGCTACCAGCATGGCGATACGGTTCGCATCCACCCCATTCGTCGCACGACGAGGAGAGGGCAGAACAGAAGCGGTCGTCAAAGCCTGAATCTCAATTGGCATCGAGCGATGCCCGTCCATCGTAAACGTAATGCACGTGCCATCAGTCAGCTGATCGTCAGAGGAGATAAACAGGCCGGAGGGGTCCGTCACCTGTTCGATACCCTCATCGACCATGTCAAAACAGCCGACCTCATCGGTGGGCCCGAAACGATTCTTCACCGCGCGCAGCAAGCGCAACGCCGTCCTCGTGTCCCCCTCAAACTGGCAGACCACATCCACCAAATGCTCGAGCGTGCGCGGGCCAGCAATATTGCCATCCTTCGTCACGTGGCCAACCACAAACGACGGAATGTTGAGCGCCTTCGACACTTCAATCACCCCGCGCGTCACCTCACGCACCTGCGACGTACCACCCGAAATGCCATCCGACTCCTCGGAAGTGATAGTCTGCACCGAATCAATAATGGCCAGCGCAGGACGGTACTTTTCCATCAGCATCAACGCGGTACCCAAGTCGGTGGTAGATGCGAGCAGCAGGTTGTCACTCATCGCCCCAATTCGACGCGCGCGCAACCTAATCTGGCCCAAGCTCTCCTCGCCAGAAATATAGAGCACCGTGAGATTAGCATTGGCAATATTCCCGGCCGTTGACAGCAGCAAGGTGGACTTGCCAATTCCTGGCTCACCGGCAATCAAAGCAACTTCGCCAGGCACAATGCCACCGCCCAGAACGCGGTCAAACTCAGAGAAACCAGTGTGCAAGCGAGGCTCTTGCTTATCCACACCGCCCTGTGTTACCGGCACTGCATCGCTCATATTTTCGAGGCCAAACTCGCTCAAACCGCCAGTTTGGCCTTGTGCTGTGAAAGCTTCACGGTCAAAAGGAGCACGGTCGAAACCATTCTCGTCGTATTGGCCCTCTCGCTGTGCTCGATCCGAAAGCGCAGAAGTCCCGCGCGCTAAAGAACTTGTTGAACGGGTGCGCGAACTCGAAGAGGATCCACTTCGCGTGTCAGCTTCCCGCACGATGGGCTTGCCGTTGGCCCACACATCATTTCGTGGTCCGTGCGAAGCTCTGCTGATAGCCGCTTCCACAGCGCTCTCGCGCGAACGCCGTGAAGTCAGCACCTTGGGTAGTTTGGGCTCATGGTATTCCGAAATGGTGTTAAATTGGCCGCAAGAAGGGCAGCGGCCATACCATTGCCCACCGCTCCAGCCGCATTCGGAGCATAAATACGTTCGTGAAACCTTCGCCATAAACCCCACGCTACTCGACAACCTCTCCTCAGGCGAATACAGCCGTGAAAACTGTGGAGAACTGAGAAAGATATCGCGAGTTGAGCGGGTGAAAACTGTGGAAAACCCGCGCTGATAATCTCAAGAGGTCATTTGAGTGTGTCACAATAAAGGCATGAGCTCAATGAATCCTGAGAATAAGCCGTCGGGCCAGCCAAGCTTTGACGAGGTTATGGAGAACGCCTCCACTACGCCACACGAAACCGAGAGCGAGCAGGTCAAAAAGCAGCAGGAACCGCGCAATAAGGCCGTTACCGCAGTGGTCAGCGTGATCATCGGCCTCGTGCTGGTCGTCGTCATCGGCTTGATTACGGCTTTCGTCTACCCAGGATGGGCGAGTAACTTCATGAAGCCCAACCAGCAGGCAACTTCCGTCACCGTGCAAAAGCGCACCGAGCAGAAGACGACGGCAACTCCTGACGCCCTTCCTGCTGACGCAACAACCCTGCTGAAGGCTATGCCTGACCTTGTCGGCTCGTACGCGCGCAAGACGGTTGCCAATTCTCAAGATTGGCAGTCCGCAAACCCCATCGAAGCGCATTCCGTAGTCTACTCGACTGGTGAAGAAGCGCAGAATGTCACGCTTATCGTGGGCCAGTGGAGCAAGGATGACGCTGCTCAAAGCCAGTATGAAACGCTCGTCAAAGGCCTTTCTGGCAAGCTTTTGGCTTCTGGTGACGTGATGGTTTCTGGCAAGCAGACTGGCCAGTACGAGGTTCACGAGACGGGCTCGGGTAGTGCAACGGCCGTGTGGCGCAATGCGACCTGCGTTTTCCAGGTGACCGGCAGCACTGACGCGGTGAAGAACTTCTACCAGCAGTTCCCGCTGTGATGCGATGCTGATAATCTGGAGAAATTCTTGAGATTATCACTCTGGCTTGTTCTTGTGCGCCCTAAAGTCGGGAAAAAGTTGTAAGATACGATTCGGTTAACCCGTAATTGTAGAGATCGATCGATTGGAGGTCCGTCATGGGATCTGTCATCAAGAAGCGTCGTGCACGCATGTCCAAGAAGAAGCATCGTAAGCTTCTGCGCAAGACTCGTCATCAGCGCAAGTGACGTTTTCCCGGGAATACCGGGTTGGGCCTCCCTCAGGGGAGGCCTTTTTGATATGCAGCTTAATATGCAGGGGGAGGATAGCTCGCAGTAGCCAGCTCTTTCCTCAATAGCTAGCTGATATTTCTCACAGCTAAGCGTGAGCTTCAACCGAGGTTGCAGGTGCGAGTTCGCATCCTCAGTTTTTCGGCTTATAATCCTTTTACTTATTAGCTGTGAGTGCAATGAGGATCTCCAGCTATGCCGAACTGTTATCCTCTTGAACACGAGGACGTAGGCCGGGCGCTTGCTCGGCTGCGCTTTGATGATGTCATCCATCATCTAACGGAACTGTGGCCTGCCCTGCACGCTCTTTCCTGAAAAGCCGTCGTCAATGTACTCACCGAGCACACGCATGTTGTGATTTTCGGCGTATCTTGTTAGCTCGAAGCGCTGAGCGTCTATCGACTCGCCCTTCTCGACTTGTAGCTTGGTCGAAACGCGGTTGTACAGGACGTAAGAGAGTGGGCGGGTGGCATCTGGAGTCTTGGGATTTTTCGTGCCATAGGTTCACCATCCCCTCCCGTTTTCTGCTTCTAGGCTTTCACGTTATTTCCTTCTATATGATGAATTGCATAAATACGCATTTAATTATAAAGCCCGCCGCCCAAAAGAGCGACGGGCTTACTCGTTTATTTCAAGAACTCATACTCAAACAGTGTCGGCACGATTTCGGTGTTGTAATACTCCTTAACGAGCGTCTTCAGCGTTTGCAACGCCGAATGCACCTCGATGTTGTTCCAGACTGTCTTACCCTCGTCATCCTTATATGACGTGTCTATCTCTGCGAAAATCTGGTACACGCCGTAGGTCAGCCTCGGGTCGTATTCGTTAGTTTGCTTCACTGCGTCCATCAGCGTCTTCCACTGGTCGAGGATACGCTGCTCGGCAGGACCACAAACGAGATTCTTTAAATCCTGTGACGCGACAGTCGGACCGTTCGTCGTGTCCATACACAGCTCGTTGCGGTAAAAGCGACCATCGCTGCCCGTAAACGTCCGCATATGGTTCTGCATCTCCACACAGGTGAACAGCAGGCACTTGCGCAGCCACCGGTCGAGCTTGCCAGACGCCACGTCAGCGTTAAAGCGGTCAGCGCCATCGCCCGACTTCATGATGCGGGCACGCTCCGTCCACTCGCGATTGTAGTTGATGTAACGAGATGCACAGAACATAGGTAGCTTTTCGAGGTAGTTATCAATACGCAGGAAAAAACCGTTGCCGTTATAGATTCCCGCCGAAAGTAAGCATGAATGCAAATCCGGATTATCAAAGCCGGGGCCATCTGCAACCATGTATCCAAGCATGTTGCTGTTAAACAACGGCTTTATTCGTTGCTTCTGTCCCTCTACAAGCAGCCCATCATGCTTCAAAAGGACGCCATCTTCTGTATCGTCAGCAAATGTACGCTTATCGTAATACATGCGACTGTACATGGAGTGGACGCGTGCGATGCGCAGGTCACCGGCTAGCTGCAACGCACCATCATCGTCAATATCGTACCCCGGAAGCTCGAATGCATCGAGGTCGGCATCCTCGTTAGACCAGAGAGCGACCATTATGCACGCGTCGATATTCGTATGGAAATGACGACGGTTGCAACAGAAGCCGCCAAGCAGGCGCTTGTCAATGAGGTGCTGCACCTTCCAATACTTTACGGGCGAGTACGCCACGTAGCTATCGGTCGGCTGACGCAGATAATACTCGAACGCAGACCAGATAAACATGTTGCCCAAGTCATTGAGCGCCGTGCCCTTGACCTGCTTCTTCATCTCGGTGACGACGAAGCTGTTCTTCCAACCGGACGACTTCTTGCCCGCGCCCTTGCGCTGGTGCTCCATGCTCGTCGTCTCCGCATACGGCGGGTTCTCGAACAAGATAATCGTGCATTTCGGGTCATCGACGTACTGCTTGATAACAGGGTTGTTGACGTACTCCTCGCTCAGTGCATTCGCACCGCGCACTAAACCTGCGTTGAACGTGTCATCCGCCTCGATGGGAGGGATGATGTGACGCACCTTCGAACCGAGGATCTCCTGCATCACCTTGTACTCGTAGTATTCCACGGTGGAAAGGATGCAATGGGACAACTCCTCGTCCGTCAACCCTTCTCCAAATTACCCGTACCCGCGCAGCGGTCGATAATCACATAATCGTTACCCGCAGGAACACGCCCAATCGCCATGCGCAACAGCTCATGGGATTTCTCTGCGTAAGGCTCGGGCGTATAAAACGCGCCCAGATTCTTCTTCTGAAGCGTATCATTCAGCTTGTCCATCAGGTACTGGAACTTGACGTTCGACGTGCCCTTGTACGGATAGATATACTCAGCGAACACCGACGGGTTGCGAATCTCGCCAATCGTCTTGTGCTTGCCCGTATCATCACCGATGAAATCCTCTTTACGCGCATTCGGCACAGCCTTATAAAACGCCGTCGCCCAACCGACAATGCAGTTCTCGTCAATATGGATGCGGGTGAACTCCGTCTCCTTCAGGCGGTTAATCAAATGTGTCACGGCAAGCTGGTCCTGACCATACGCGTACTTCTCGTCGTATGCGCAACCAACAAACCCGGCATTCGACTTAGAGGCTCCGCCTACATATACCTTCTCGATGTCATCAAGATAATCAGCCGACTTATAGAGATATGCTTGCTCACCGTTCAAATCAACAATGATGATATTTGCGGGAACCGGTTTTCCTTTAATCCTCAGCGAAGAAAGATATTTCACGCACTGAGACAGCACGGCATTCAAATCGTTCACGCGCAGCTTGAACTCAAGCAGATTGCCGTTCAACACACCATCGTTATCGTCTGCGAGAATGTCATCCAAAGTGAGAGTCGGGTCAATGCGCGGCAGAAACGTCTTGTAAAACTCAATCTGCCCCTCGCGCTCAGTATCAAAGTCCGCCATTACTCGCTCACCTCCTTCTGATGCTCCTGCACCCACTCGTGAATGATTGCGGCAATCGTCGTCTCGCGCTCCGCAGCCATCATCTTGAGCGACTTCTTGTCGCTCACGGTGAGCGACAGCGAGAGCGTCGTGCGCTTCTCGTCCGCCGTCGTGTCGGCGACGACGGCCTCCTCTATCTTCTTCTGCTCGGCCTCGCGGTCGGCAGCGTATTTCTCGAACATATTCGCCATGGCCCCGGCCTCCCTTAATCATTTACACATTTGTATAAAAATACGCCTTAGAGACGTATTTGTCCAGATAGACAATGCCTCTGACCTGCGGTTATTCCTGCAGCAGCGCCGCGACGAGTGCTTCAAGCACATCGGCAAGGTGATGTACGAGAGCTGCCCCGAGCTGGGCGACATGAGCGTCGCCGACATGCGCAAGGCGGGGCGTTATCTGCACAAGTTCTTGACCAGGAAGGCGCCTTCGCAAGGTGTCGCTCCTACCCGGAACGGTGCGCCTGTCGCGTCCGATTCGGGTGGCACGTCCACCCCGGACGGACGCGAGCCTATGCCCGGGGCGGGCTATGGCTCAGGCAGAACAAGCAGCAGCAAGCATTGTCACGGTTATGGACGGCTTGCAAATCCAATCGTGAACTGTAAACGGTGAACTGAGAACTGTGAACGTGTTATCAGCAACCGCTCAGTTGAATGCGCTGACAATGAAATTCGCGAAAGAAAACTGACAGTGTGTTCATAAAGCGTTAGCGTAACCTCATGGCACAAACACAAACTATCTACTTTGCAGGAGGCTGCTTCTGGGGCCTCGAGCGCTACTATCAAAACGTTGACGGAGTCGTCAACACCACCGTCGGCTACGCGCAATCACTCGTCGACAACCCCAGCTACGAACAAGTATGCTCCGGTATCACAGACGCAGCAGAAACGGTGAAAATAGACTATGACCCTGAGAAAGTGAGCCTTCGCACCTTAAGCTTGCTCTTCCTCGACGTCATCGACCCCTTCTCCCTCAACAAGCAAGGAGGTGATGAAGGAAGGCAATATCGCACCGCCATGTTCCTCAGTGGCACAGAGCAGCAGCAAGCTGAACAGAAGAAAGTTTTCACCGCAGCCCTCGAGCAGCTTGTCGATCATGACCCGCGGCAGCCTGCCGTTCTTGTTGAGCCGTTGAGGAACTTCTTCGCCGCAGAAACGTATCATCAGGATTATCTCGTCAAGAACCCGACTGGCTACTGCCACATTTCTTTCTCCAGGATTGCCAACGTGAAGAAGCGGCAGAAATACATTGAAAAAGTGTGGGATTTGACTTTGGAGCAGTATGCGGTGACCCAAACTGCTGCAACAGAGAGGCCTTTTATCAACGAGTATGACGAGAATTTTGAACCAGGGATTTACGTCGACATCGTTTCTGGTAAGCCCTTGTTCAGCTCAACCGATAAGTTCGACTCAGGTTGTGGCTGGCCTGCGTTCTCCAAACCGATCTCGCCAGATCTGCTGACTGAGCACGCTGATTACCGCATTCCGGGCAGGCCTCGCACCGAGGTAAAGGCTGCTGATTCTGATTCTCATCTGGGCCATGTTTTCGATGATGGTCCGGCTGAGCTCGGCGGCTTGCGTTACTGCATCAATTCGGCGTCTTTGCGCTTTGTTCCGCGCGAGAAGATGGCTGAGGAGGGTTACGCTGATCTGTTGCCGCTCGTTGAGGGACAGTAAGGCGCGCTGGTCAGTAAAAGGGTGTTGGCCGGTAACTCACAGCGCTTGAGATTATCACTGCGGCTACGGTGAGCGCAGTGCATCAACAGCACTGTTAATCTACCGCGGGTATGCGAAGGGCCTGTACTGTCGAAGAGTACAGGCCCTTGTTTCGCACTGATAATCTTAAGAAATTTACTTGTTAGGATTGGTGAGAACGAGAGGTTCGCCTTCGTTGCCAACAATAACTTCGTCAACCATGTTGAGGAAGAGGCCGTGCTCTACGACGCCGACCGTGTTAATCAGGTCAGCAGCCAAAGCCTCAGGATTATCAATGCGCTCAAGGTGAAGGTCAACGACGTAATCGTTCTCATCAGTGAGAACTGGCTTGCCTTCCTTGTCCAAGCGAAGAACTGGCTTGTAGCCCTTGGCCTCAAACTGCTTGATGACGTGGCCCACGCCGAACGGAATGACCTCGACAGGAAGCGGGAACTTGCCAATAGTGTCGACCTGCTTAGAGTGGTCAACAATCCAGATATAGTGGCGAGAGTTAGTAGCCACAATCTTTTCCCACAGAAGGGCTGCGCCGCCACCCTTGATGCCGTTGAAGTTCTTGTCCACCTCGTCAGCGCCGTCGATGGTGAGGTCCATATGGTCAACGTCGTCAATGTCGACGATCTTGATGCCATAGCTTTCCGCCTGAGCGGTGGTACGGCGAGAAGTAGTGACACCAGTGAAGCGAAGGCCTTCTTCTTGCCAGCGCCTGCCGAGCTCATCGACGAGGTAACGAACGGTAGAGCCAGTGCCCAGGCCGACGACCATGCCATCCTTGACGTACTGAGCTGCTTTGATGCCAGCTTCCTTCTTCAGCTTGTTTTGTAGTTCTTGATCCATAATGCTCCTCACTCTTGCTTTTCCTTTTGAGAAAGTTGTACTGGTTTCATCCTAGCTGAAGGGATAACTGAGGAAGGGCGCTAGTGCAATGCATCGCAATGAAGCCGTATTTGTGAGCAGAAATAATACCATGTACGTGAGCTCCCGACATTCCGAAAAGTGAAGAAAATGAGAGGTATGTGGCATCGAGTCCTGTTTCCTCCCTACAATTTAGTCAGTCAGAGTAAGTGCCGTAGGGGAGGGTGTATTGTGGCTCGAGAGGTGCCAAACATGCAGATTCAGGCTCATATTCCCGTACCCATGCCACGAGCAGCTTACAGCGCGGAAGGCGTTGAAGGCGATGAGCCCACACAGACGATGCCACTCGCCATTGTCTCCGAGCAAGAATTGACGCGGGGGGGGGGTATCTCCAGCCGCACCTGCGCCGAGTAACTCGGATGAGATAACCGACACTTCTCAGCTTAGTGAATATCGTCCGACTGTTACCTCCTCCAGTTTCTTTGATGGAAGTTATTCGGAATCATACGAGGGAGAAAATAAGCCTCGCACAGCTATAATTCGGCATTCTCTCCTCAACGCTATTGTCAGCATTCCTCGTTGGCGCTGGTTCTATACGGTATCTCTGGTGCTTCTCGATGCAGCGATGATGTGCCTTGCTCTTGCGCTCTCCATTCTCTTTGCACTCGGGGTGTTCAACACCGAAAAGGGAAATAACCTATCTGCATATGTTACCTATGCTGTTGTTTTCGTTCTGACGTGGATACTCTCCCTTATCGTGGTGAGATCCTATGAACGTCATCTCATGGGTGAAGGCTATAACCTCTACGCGCGCATTATGACCGCCGGATGCATTGAATTTATTGTGCTGTGCACGTGTGGATATCTAGCGAAATACTATTTCTCACGCGGGATTCTCATTTCTGCCGTCGTCCTGGCAGTATTTTTCACTATGCTTGAGCGCTGGCAGATGCGTCGCTATCTTTACCGCAATCGTCGTCGCGGAGAGTTCGACTATGCAACGGTTCTTGTTGGTTCGCCTCAGGGTATGAGCAAAATGATCGACCAACTGACTTCCGGTAAAGGTCAAGCTTCGGGGTACAAGCCCATTGCTATCTGCCCGGTGATGATGTTCCCTGCTGCTGATGGCAAGCATCATTATCGTACCTATAGCTCTGAGGAACTGGTGCAGCTGAATCATGACAACCAGCTTGATAATCTGTTTGATTTCCCGCTGATTCCTTTCAACTCCCGCTTTGCCGAGAGGGCTCAGCTCCATGGTGCTCAGACTGTTCTGATCACTGATGTTCTCAACATCGACTCGGAAATGACTCGTGCCTTCTCTTTGGCTGTGGAAGCCCGCGAGCTGGAACTGGCCATGTCCGCCTCGGTGGCACATATTGCAGGCAGTAACATCATTCTGCGCCAGCAGTCAGTGATGCCTATTCTCTCGGCCTCACTGTCGCAGTATTCCCTCTCAACGCGCATTATTAAGCGCTTCATGGATATTGTAGGTTCGCTTCTTGCTCTCATTCCAACCTGCCTGCTCATCGCGATTTTTGGTATTGCGATCAAGCTTGAGGATGGCGGCCCTATTTTCTACGCTCAGGAGCGCGTTGGCTTGTATGGTCGGCCCTTCAAGATTTTCAAGCTGCGTTCTATGAAGGTGAACGCTGATAAGCTCGATGCGCAACTTGCTGCGCAGGAAGGTGTGGAGCTGGGTGCAACCTTCAAGGTGAAGGAAGACCCTCGTGTTACCAAGGTGGGCAAGTTCATCCGCAAGACGTCCATTGACGAGTTCCCTCAGTTCTTCAATGTTCTTAAGGGAGATATGTCGCTGGTTGGCCCGCGTCCTCAGCGTGACTACGAGGTGGCATCCTACAATTCTCTGTACTCTACTCGTTTGTTGGTCAAGCCAGGAATCACTGGCCCTTGGCAAATTGGAGGCCGCTCGAACCTTTCCCCAGAAGAAGCTGAAGTTCTTGACGTGAACTACGTTGAAAACTGGTCTGTTCTCACCGATGTGGCAATCTTGATAAAAACAGTGGGCGCTGTTTTCCATGGAGACGGAGCTTATTAATGGTGATGAACACAGGAGTTTTTGAGCCGCAGAATATTCTTGTGACCGGGGGAGCGGGCTTTATCGGCTCGAACTTCGTGCGTTATGTTGCGCAAGAACACCCGAGTACTCATGTCACGGTTCTTGACGCGCTAACCTATGCGGGTAACCGTGCGAACCTTGAGGGCCTTGTGCCTAGCCACGTAGAGTTCATCCACGGCAATATCTGTGATGCCGAGTTGCTGAACAAAGTTGTTCCCGGCCACGACTTGATAGTGCATTTTGCCGCGGAATCGCATAATGACCGCGCTATCGAGAACGCTCAGCCTTTCTTGGAAACTAACGTTGACGGCACGTATCAACTGCTGGTTGCAGCCCAGCGTTATGGTGTGCGTTTCCACCATATTTCTACCGATGAAGTTTTTGGCGACTTGCCGCTGAACTCAACGGAACTGTTCACTGAAAACTCGCCGTACAACCCGTCAAGTCCCTATGCTGCAACGAAGGCTGCTTCCGACCATTTGGTGCGCGCCTGGCACAGAACCTACGGCTTGTACACCACAATTTCCAACTGTTCGAATAATTACGGCCCCTATCAGCACGTGGAGAAGTTCATTCCTCGTCAAATCACGAATATTTTGCAAGGCCGAGCTCCTGAGCTGTATGGTAGTGGACTCAATATTCGCGATTGGATTCACGTTGACGACCATTCTCGCGCCATTTGGAGCATCGTGACTCGCGGTCGCTCAGGGCAGACTTACCTCATCGCAGCGAACGGGCAGACAAGTAACCGCGAAGTTCTTTCCCTGATTTGTGAAGCGATGGGTGTACGTGCAGACGCTGTTCATTTTGTCACTGACCGTCCTGGTCACGACCGCCGTTACGCCCTTGATGCCACCAAGATTACCACTGAGCTTCATTGGCACCCGCAGCACACTGATTTCGCGCGCGGAATTGAGCAAACTGTGCGCTGGTATGTTGATCACCGCTCGTGGTGGGAGCCTTACAAGGCTCAAACAGAAGAGCTCTATAACCACCGCGGATAATAACCCCGCAGATAGCGAAGACGTACTGTCCAAAGAATTGAGAAAGGAAGGAGAGAAAGATGGCAGAGGAGAAAGTTTCCAGGAAGCCGAGCGTTGTGGTGGCTGTTGCGACGCATAAGCCTTACCGCATGCCCTCCGACCCGCTCTATCTTCCTCTCCAGGTTGGTGCTGCTCTTCACCCCGAACTTTCCCTAGATTATCAGCGCGATGATTCAGGTGATAACATCTCCGATCGCAATGCGTATTATTCCGAGTTAACAGGCTTGTATTGGATGTGGAAGAACAACCATGCTGACTATAAAGGCTTGGTTCATTATCGCCGACATTTCGGTTCGCTGAAAAGGAGTCATAGCTCGGATCGTTTCGATCGCATCATCGGCCTTGAGGAAATGCGCGATATTCTCGCTTCTCACGATATTGTTGTAGCCAAGAAGCGTAACTATTATGTCGAAACGATTTATTCGCATTATGCTCATACTTTCCATCATGAGCAGTTCGACTTGTGCCGCGAAGTGCTGCAAGAACACTACCCTGAGTATGTTGCTGCGTGGGACGAAGAGATGAAGTCGACGAGCGCACACTTGTTCAACATGTTTGTGATGCGCGCCGACCTCTTCGATGAGTACTGCGAATGGATGTTCTCTGTGCTTGCTGCCATGGAAAAGCAGCTCGACCCAGCAAGTTATGACGATGCTTTCCAAGCTCGATACTTGGGCCGTGTCAGTGAGCGTCTGCTTGACCCCTGGCTGCAAACGCATGGCTACACTTACGCAGAGCTTCCTGTGGTGAGCCCTGAGCCGGTGAACTGGTGGAAGAAGGGGACTGGCTTCCTCCTGGCCAAGTTTGGCGTCAAGAAATACAACAAGAGCTTCTGATGAACCCTCAAATAAGAGAAGAGCATTAGAGCTGGAGGATGATACGGCTATGAAACGGATTCTTTTTTATTCTGAGGGTTGGGGCCTTGGCGGAATCGAAACTTTTATCATGAATACCATTCGTGAGCTGCCTCGTGATCAATTCCAATGTGATGTGTTTTGCACTCATGATTGGAGCGATGCTCATGATGAGGAACTTGCTTCGTTAGGAGCACACCGATACTGCGTTTTCCATGGGTTTAAGCCGAACCAGCTGAAGCGTTTAACGACCAGCCCTCGTGAGTTTCGTAAGCTACTTCGAAAGAATGCGTATGATGTAGTTCACATTTGCACGATGAATGGCATGGGATTCTTGTATTCAAATATCGCTCGGCAAGAGAATGTTCCTGTACGCATAGTTCATTCTCATAACAGTGATTTTGGAGAAGGACATAGAAGTATAAAGGCGATATTCCATCAAATAGGAAAAACCTTGTGGAAAAGAAGTGCGACGCAATTAGTCGCCTGTTCGTCGGATGCTGGACAATATTTATTTGACTCTTCGGCGTATATGCTTATCCCCAATGGAATATATCCCAACGAATACAAGTTCGATGAAACTATGCGTATCCAAGTTCGGGAGTTTCTGGGAATCCCAGAGAACGCACTGCTAATAGGTTCTGTCGGCAGAATTGCAGAAGCAAAACGACCATTTTTCCAAGTAGATATATTGGAAGAGCTGCGAGCAGCTGGTGTAAATGCGTATTTACTGTTAGTGGGAGATGGGCCTCTATTATCGTCAGTTCGCGAGTATTCTGCTAGAAAGAATCTCACAGAATATGTGCGATTTCCTGGGGCGAAAAGTAATCCCCAAGGCTATTACAGTGCCCTTGATGTTTTCACGATGCCAAGTAGTTTTGAAGGTTTTGGTCTTTCTCTAATTGAAGCCGCATCTTCTGGACTTTCGTGTCTGATAAGTGTTCATATTCCGATGCTCCCATATCCGCTTAAACAAGTGCGTTATGTGCCAAGTCAAAATGCAGCAGATTGGGCTTGCACTGTGCGGACATCAGCTTGTTTGATAAATAATCAAACCCGAGAAAATTCAGCTGAGGATGTTATGAAAGCTGGTTACTCCGTGGAAGCTATGGTACGCAAACTAATCAATGTGTATGAGTAAGTGATGTGAAGAACTATGAACAATCAACGGGTGCTTGAACGCTACATCGAGTTGTGCAGACGACATAAAGTCGCTTCTGTAGATATTTTTGGTACTCTCATTCAACGAGTTGTAGCTAATGATTCTGACCTCTATTCCCTCATTGGCAGAAGTCTCGAAAGAGAGGGATTTAACTTCTCCCAATACCATGGTTTTGAAGCTCTTCGTGAGAGTGCTCAGCGAGTCGCAGCATCTCAAGAAGAGAACGGTGAGGTTACTCTTGACGAAATCTATGCTCAGCTGGCGAAGATGACGCAATTCTCTGCCGAGGCAGTGAAACATTTTAAATCTAAGGAAGTTGAGTACCACTACAAGGTTACATATGCTGACACAGAAATGCTCAAGACTGTGAGAAAGTTAAAAGAACTTCACATTCCTGTGATCATCATTTCTGATATGTATCTACCTTCTTCTGTCCTCCAGAGAATGTTGACCTCTGTTGGGTATGGTGAATTTGATAGCATCTTTGTCTCATGTGAGATGCGGGCCAATAAACATAACGGTACTATCTTTTCCAAGGTTCTCGAACGGTTAAATATTAACCCAAGTGATGTGGTGCACATTGGTGATTCTCGTCGTGGCGACTTTCTTCAACCGCAGTTGCACGGGATAAAAGCACTTCACTACCGTTCATCAAGCGCACCAAATGCTACTGCATGGTTCTCACGCTTTGCTCAGCTGGGTCTGTCAACGCACCAATCTGGTACTGCTACTGCTTCGCTTGCTCGTCATTTTGGATATATCTATGCTGGTCCAGTTTTTGCTGCTATGATGCAGTGGCTTGAGCGTGAAATTGGGGAGAGAAAAATCTCAAAGATGTATTTCCTTTCCCGAGAGGGAAAGTTCCTTAAACAATGTTGGGATGAGTGGCATTCTCAATCTCTTCCCACTACTCATTACCTCCATGTCTCTCGCAAGAGTACACTTCTTCCACATTTGTATTCGCAACTTCAGGAAACCCAGAATGAAGACTTTGCAACCCTTGTTGAGTTCTCGCTAACAAACAAGCTGCTGACAGTCTCTCAATTATTGAAAGAGTTAGGTCTGACCTCGCCTCAGAGAAAGAAAATCTATGATGAGCATAGTCTGAGGGCAAATCAGATTATTTCGCGACCATTTCCTCTGAATATCCGATCTGTGATAGATGAAGTTGTGCCTATTCAGGCCCAGTCTCAGTATCAGCTGCTTGTCGATTATTTACACCAGGAACAGATGAGTTCAGGATCGGTTGCGCTTATTGATATTGGATGGAAAGGAACCATGCAAATTGCTCTCCAAAAGGTATTAACTAGCGCAGGAGAATCGCCTCATCTAGTTGGACTTTATGCAGGACTCTCGAAGGAATCGCCTCTAACTATTCAACAAGCTATAGGTTGTTTTTTTAGCGGGGAACATGCAGAGAAAAATGAAATTCTTCTGACAGGTTTTCGTGAGCTTTTTGAAACCTTATGCATGCCAGATGAAGGAACTACATTACTATATGCGAAAGCTGGGGGATCTGTCATACCAATACTCGATCAAAGTGAGACTCAAGCAGAGGCGCGTGTCACAATTGACGAGTATCAGCAAGGAATTCTGGAATTTATCAGGAGCTTTAGGAATAGTCCTTATCGTGATGAAGTTATTCCATCTGATGAAGCGTTCAAAGTGCTAGCACATGAGTTCTACAACCCTAGTTCACAACTGCTGCATTCGTTTGCTGACATTCGGACCTATGATCATGGGGAGATAACTCCAGTTGCAGAACATTATCCTCTGAGAATGTATCTCCATCCGCGTGTGCTATTAAAGACTTTCTTCGATAGTCCATGGCGAGTAGGCTGGATTGCCCTCAATACTCCTACACGCAACCCAGGTCGGGTTTATTTAAGATTACGCAAAATATTGAATAGACACTGATAAGAATAATTCTTAACGAAGCTCTCAGAAAGAGAGGAAAAGGATGAGCACTGTTTTCTTGCTTCTGATTCTTCTTGGTTTAGTGGTATGTGCGTACCGCTTCCTCGGACATGACATAGTTAATCCCACCGTGCTTCTGGGGCTACCTCTCGCCGTAGCGGTATTCTTAGGCTTAATATGCTATCAGCAATGGAAATTTGAGCTTCACTGGAAAACTGTTCTCCTCATTTCTGGCGCAGTTTTCTCGTTTTTCGTTGGTAATTTGATCGTCTATTACCTTTACGGTCGATATCTCAATGCTTCTCAGAAACAAGACTCTGCAGGTGTAGTGAGTCAAAGACTCGTAGTCCAGAAGTGGCATCGGTTTGTACACCATCTCTCGCAACAGGGGGGTAAGCAAAAATTCCAGATAATTACCTATCTGCTACTTCTAGTTTTTCAAATAGCTACTTATTCCCTTACATTACAGCATATTTTCCATGTGGTTAGCTCATATCACGGCGAAATCATGGTGGATCGAACCAATGCGTTAGGAGTATACGATCAGCTGACGAAATTCTCAAACATAGATACAAGTCTGCCAGCTATGCTTAACATTGGCATGCTCTTCTGCGAAACTATGGGTTTCCCTCTCATCTATCTTTTTGCAAAACGACTTACTGAAGTAAACGGTAATTCTCGATTAAAGCTGTTGCTAACTCCTATCTCTCTCTTAATTATTGCTAATGTTGTCTTATCAGCAGGAGGACCACTCCTGACAGGAGGCAAGGCAGGAACAATCTGGTTCATACTCGGATCGCTGGTGATTATTTACATGACTCTGGCAAATGCCAGTGGGCAACGTGAGAAATCCTTAACATGGAAGAGCATGCTGCTTATTGTTGCAGTTTTAAGTGCCCTTGTTGTGTTGACTCTCATTCTCGTTATTGTTGTTGGGCGGAATATAACCGGGTATAACGGTCCACTCGGGTACCTTCTTATTTACCTAGCTGGAGGAATAAAAAATCTTGATATCTTTGTGTCAAACCAGCATATGAGTAGCGGTTATTTCGGTATTCAGACGTTTAAATCTATTTATCAGCGCTTGGGGGTTAGCATTCCGGATGTTGGTCTTGAAGAATACCATCACATAGGAAATACTTGGTTTGGAAATGTGTATACCGCATTTGCTGATCCTTACTTTGACTTCGGCATTTGTGGCACTTTCATTGCGATGATCCTATTGGGACTTCTTTTTGAGTATCTTTTCTTGCACACATACAACAATTTGAACGCTGATAGGCTGCTCATTATTCCAACAAATGCTCTGGATGTTGCAGGTGATTCTGCGCAAGAATATGGCCGCCAAACAAGAATGAAGTCATGGGGCCCTAGGGTGACGGCTTTCTCTATTCTCGTTTATGGATATTTAATCCGCGCGCTATTCTTTGCCTTCTTCAGTAATATCCTCTTCACTTCTATTTTCTCGTTTGGATTCTTTATTCGCTGTGTCATTTGGCTGTTTTTCGTGGAATTGTTCATCCCCTCAAGCGGAGACCCAGCATTGCAGCAGAATTGCGAAGGAATGAGGAATAAAGAGTGAATTACAAAGAGTTACTCCACAATTCGGCTGTTGCGTTCCTTGCGCAAGCAATTGGTATTGTCGTTAGCATTATTACCACGCTCATCTTACCCAAGCAGCTTGGTGTCACAGAATTCGGATACTGGCAGCTTTTCATCTTTTATGCCAGTTACGCTGGTTTTTTCCATTTAGGATTGTCAGATGGAATCTATCTGATTGAAGGAGGAAAATCGCGGAATGTGATTAACAAATCTCGTTTGCATGGACAGTTCGTTCTGCTCATTGCTTATGAGATTTTCTTTTCTCTAATTATTTGTGCTTTTGCACTTCTGCTTCCTATAGAAAAAGAAAGAGCGTATGTTCTTCTTCTCTTTGCGTATTACATCATCGTCAATAATGGTTGTCTGTTCTTGGGCTTCATCTTTCAGGCAATGAATGAGACGAGGCTGTATTCGTATTCCGTCATGGTGGATCGAATGCTATTTCTCATACCCATGGCGGTGTTGCTATTCTTACATGACTCTTCATTTGAGCACTATGTCATTTTCTACTGTCTTTCAAAGACTATTTCCTTGGCTTATTGCATATGGAATGCTCGTGATTTCATGGGCATGAAGATGGAAGCTGTTTCTTCTGTTCTTAACGATGCACGTCATTACATCGTTGTCGGTATTAAAGTTCTCATTGCGAATACGGCGAGCATGCTGATTGTTGGTATCTTGCGCTTTAGTATCGATAATCATTGGGGAATTCAAAGTTTTAGCAGGATCTCCTTTGCACTATCACTCATTAATTTTGTCCTTTTCTTCATGCAACAAGTGAGTATGGTGCTCTTCCCTGCATTGCGGCAGGCTCAAGAAAAAGAAATTATGAAGGTATATCAGGCAACGCATCTTGTGTTGGATGCGCTCGCGCCTTACGTTTACTTACTCTATTATCCAGCAGTGTTAATCTTGTCGCTATGGTTGCCAAGCTACCAAGAAAGCCTACTTTACTTTGGTATTTTTCTTCCCATTTGCATATTTGATGCCAAAATGGAGATAGGATGTGCCACCCTCTTTAAAGTGAAAAGGAAAGAGAACATATGGTTGAGCATTAACCTTGCTACCGTTGCTGTCAGTGGAGTCTTTGTTGTGATAGGAACATACTTGCTGAACTCTACGGTATTTGCATCTCTTGGAGTTGTGCTTGCAATAATTGGGAGATCTCTGTTTTCTGAGATTTATATTGCTCGATCTTTTACTCTCCCATTCCAATCTTCTACTGTTATTACCTTCGGTGTTTCAGTGATTTTTATCTTTGCTGTGCTTTTCGTACCGATGCAGCTGTCGGCCATTGGTTATCTTGTATTAGTATGCATATGGTCGATTTACCTATGGAGAACCAGAGGAAAAATTATATCGATGTTTCATTCATCAAATCAATCCGAGGTGTGAGTGAATGTATCGTTCTGAAGCCTCAGCATCTCTACAATTGATTATTGATTCCGTTGCACTTATTGCCGAGCTACATGATCTGTCAACGAGCCATAGGGCTTTGATCAACAGTTAATCCTGTAGTTGCCTTGGGTGAAGTAATGACTTGGAAGGTATATGTTGCTTGCTGGCCAGGAAGAATGTTGAACCTCGTGCGCAGAAGAGACTTGCCATTCCAAGTTTCCTGAACAAACTCGTTACCTTGGCTGGCGATAGTACCCCCTTGTGGGGCGTATGCGAGCAATAGTTCCTTGAGATGGCCAGCTTCACCGCCACTGATATAGATTGGCAAATTCCCCACCGTAGCTGGATCCAAGGTGTTCTGAATGGTTAAGGTAACGGTATAGGTGCGCTGACCAGTAACTCCATCTTGCTGTGGCCCGGCAGTCTGTTGGACTGACACATTGCGCTGCTCATAATAGTCCATCTTGGAAGCCATATTCGAGTTCACGTACAGACCAATTTGAGGCTTAGTTTCAGAACTTTGAGCGCGCGGCGTCAAGTTCATATCTTCAGCAATCTTTTGCAGTTGAGGGTCAGTAGAGTAGAAGGAGATGTGACGCTGCTTGGCAAAGTCAGGGATAACCTTAGCAATCTTGATAGCAGTCATTGGGTTGAGATTATCAACGATGTTATGCACTGCTTGCGCGGTGACGACGCCGAAAATGGTATCTTGTACTTTGTTGCTGGTGGATTCAAAATAGATTCCGTTTTGCAAGAATGCTGCTGCATTGTCTCCGGTAACTTGAATTCCAATTGGTGTACTCACATTTCCTGTCAGCTTGATAAGTTCCTGGACAAACACAGGGTCAACCATGAGAACGCCAAGTGGCTGATTGTTGACGCGATAGGCTGATGCTTGCCAAGCGTTCATAATGTGTTTAGCAACCTTGTCGTAATCGGGGTCAATTGTCACATCGCGAATATCCATGGAGTAGTAGTGTTCATCTCCATTGAAGATGCGCTCTGCTTCGGGAGAGTCCATAATTTTTCCTAGTGATTCAAACTCGGAATTTGAATGGAATTCACCCATCTGAATTTTGTTGTTGCCCACGGTCATGTTGCCAAGTGAACCGATAAGACCATTTGAAGAGTGAATTTCTGCAGTAGTTGCTGAAGCAAGAATGATCGTCTTCTCTTCTGGCGAGCTGAGCAACTTTGTGACGTACTGGAGAGAATCTAGGCTCTTCGATATTTGTCGTGACAGCGGAACAAGTTTGGTGACGAGCTTGACACGAGCTTGTTCGATTTTCCCAATGCGAGCATGAGGCAGTTTTTGGATGTCGGATGTCAAAGAATTGAGCTGCTTACTTCCCTGAGTTAGCTGGCTCTCTACAGCAAGAAGAGGTTGAAGGTTAATCTGCCCGTTTTCTTGCCATTTCTGATCGACAAGGGAGCTCAGAGGGTTCAAGAACTGAGGAAGAATGTCAGATACTGCATCATGTGCTGCTGAGGTGAGATGCTGAACTACCTTGACATCGTTACCCAAAACTGGGATGTGAGAGAGGAAAGTCCAATTACGGTTATGCATCACGGCCTGAGCATGAGCAGTTTCCGTTTTCATCTGCTCAAGGGTAGGATCTTTTGCTAAGGCCTTCAAAGTAACGAGATCCTGTGCCTTGACAGCAATCTTCGCCTTATCAGTGATCTTCTTTGCTTGTGTCATCACACTCTGCTCTTGCGCCATAACGTAACGGGCTTGACGGTAGGTGTGATACCCCCATACACCAAGAGCGATGAGGAGGAGCATCAAAACGGTAAGGGTGATCCAAGCGCCAGTGTGCTTCTTGCAGGGAAGCGTCTTCAAATGCTGACCTACTCTGCGCTCAGCGGCATGCTCTGACATAGTTCCTCCTCTTATTCCTCTCATTATGTTAGAGGATTCGCCTGTTCAACTTGCATCACGTAGTCAAGTAACGGACGTACATTTCAGCTACTTTCACAAAACGATGATGCGCGACCTTGACAACTTGGTCGGCGTTGGGATCTGTACTCGGGGATCGCAGCTTGAGTTGGCGAAGCGATCATATAACGATGGCTCCTAGCGCAGCTCATTCGCAATGCGACCTGTATCACTCAGCTGAAAAAGTGATACTGTTCAATCTGCTCAAGCACTTGTGGGTCAACATCAGCAGAATCGATGTAACCATCATGCAAAAGCTGAGCCCAGCCCTCTAATGGCATACGGCCTGTGTCTGTTGCACGATAGGCAGGCTGGTGTGTGTGGCCGTGCCCGGTTTGTTTCGTCTGTTCATCCAGCTGGGAGGAAAAACCATGGGCGAGTGTATCGCAAATCTCATTGCCCTTGTGCCCGGCGTGGCCTTTAACCCATTCAAAGCGCACTGAGCCACCCTGGCTTTTCTTATACTCGATCTCGTCATAAATGGCGCGAACGAGGGCAAGGTTATTCACAGGCTTCTTATCCGCTTTGCGCCAGCCTTTAGCAACCCAGCCTTTCACCCAGGTGGTGGAGCAATTGATGGCATACTGCGAATCAGAACGGATGACGAGGTTCATCACATTGCGGTGGAAGCGCAGCACATCGAGGACGGCAGAAAGCTCACCGATGTTGTTCGTTCCCATAATGGCTCCGCCATAGTTACGTTCATCAGTGAGCATATTCCACCATGCCCAGCCCATTGGCCCGGCGGGGTTCCTCAGTGCTGAACCGTCAGTGTAGACAATAACCTCGTTTTGTGGCATGAGCTCTATCCTACGCCTGCATTGAGTTGCTCTGAGCTTGCTGCGCGTCGCCCTGAACTCGCGATGAGTTGCCCTGAGCTTGCTGCGCGTCGCCCTCACCCTGTGCTGGGTCATCCTGAACTTGTGCTGGGTCATCCTCATAGGAGCGGAAAGGCTCACCTTTTGCAGGGTATGTTTCTGGTTTAATCTCTAAGCCCATCTGTGCTCCCTCGTAACGGAGCTCTTTGACCAAGGAAAAAGTCACCAGGCTCAGAATTACCGCGAAGGGAAGAGCAACAATAATCAGAGCGTTTTGAAGCGCATTCAAGCCTCCTGCAAACAAGAGAACTGCAGCAATGCTTGCCACAATAACGCCCCACACCATCATCACACGAGTGTGTGGCTGCAGTGTTCCATTTTCTGATTCCATTGCAAGAACATACGTTGCCGAATCAGCAGAAGTAACAAAGAAAAGCAACACGAGTGCAATAGCGATAATAGAGAGCAGCATACCACCCTTGTAGTGGGAGAAGGTGCCAAACAAGGCAGTCTCGATAGGCATGCGTGCGAGAGAGTGATCAGCTGCAACTGAATCGGTTGACATCACACCGAAAATAGTGAACCAAATGCAGGAGAACACAGTAGGAATGACCAACACATAGGTCAAGAATTCACGAACAGTGCGTCCCTTGGAAATGCGGGCAATAAATACTCCGACGAACGGGCTCCAGGAAATCCACCATGCCCAGTACAAAATAGTCCATTTGCGGATCCAGGCCTGCTCACTTGGTGCATAAGGTGCAGACTGGAAGCTCATCGAGATGAAGTTGTTCAGGTAGTCGCCTGTCGTGGAGATAAACATATTGAAGATGCGCACAGTAGGGCCGAGGAAGAGTGCCAATACCAGCAACACCAAGGAGAACACGATAGCTGTGTTGGAGAGTACTTTCACGCCCTTGTCAATTCCCGAGGCAGCATCAATGAGGAAAATGATTGTTGCGACAATGATAATCCCAAGCTGGATGAAACGAGTGACTGGAACACCAAAGAGGTAATGGAAGCCTCCGTTAATTTGAGCTGCACCAAAGCCTAAGGTCGTTGCAACGCCAATAACAGTGGCAACGATAGTCAGAGCATCAACAATCTTTCCTGAAATACCTTCCATTTTCTCGCCGAAAAGAGGCTTAAGAGTAGCGGAGAGAAGCGTGCGCTCCTTCTTACGGAATTGGAAATAAGCAAGCGCGAGTGCCACAATCGCGTAGACAGCCCACGCATGAATCCCATAGTGGAAGAAGGAATAGCGTAGAGCGTCGCGCAACGCTTGGCGTGAATAGAGTTTTGCTTCAGGAGCGGACACAGCGAAGTGGCTGAGAGGTTCGGCGGCACCATAGAACACCAGACCAATGCCCATTCCAGCAGCGAAAAGCATGGCAAGCCAGGAGAATGTGCTGTGTTCTGGTTTGGTTCCTGGGTCTCCCAACCTGATTTTTCCCAGAGGAGTGAGAATGAGGTAGAGGCAGACGAACACCATTGCGGTGATAATCACGAGGTAGAGCCAGCCAAAGTTGATGGCGATAAACTCTCGGGTTGCTGTGCTTGCTTTCTCAAAACTGCGAGGAAAAGCCAGAGCGACACCAATCAGAACAAGGGTAGTGGCTAGCGCAATCCAAAACACAGGAGTCACCATGTTTTTCAGGCGCTTATGCTTGCGGGGTGTAGGGTGTTGTTTTTCTTGTTTTTCTCGTTTGGTATTGTCTGCAACTATCACGGGTTGGGCAGCTCCTTTATTCATCGTCGGTATTTGTCGTTATTCGTATTACTCGTTCTCTGCGTTAACTAATAACGTGTTATTACAGTGCAGAAAAAGTGACACTGCATTTTTCTGATGTGAAGTGCGTTTGTACCTGTCACAAACGAAGCACATTCAAGGCACATGCACACTGCGGTAGCAGCCACGATGCGCATAAAATAACCAGTCGGAAGCAACAATAGCGCGCTTGCAAGCGCGATAAACATCATCCAACAGGCTCATAACTTAACTGTGTCATTATACTCATCCAGATACTCATCCAGATACTTATTATTGCGTATTGCGCGCTGAGAAATATTTGTAGTGTATTCTTTTCCCTAACATCGCCTCTTCAACGCCACCACAGTGGAGGGGCCAGGGAGGAGGGATACACAATGAAAAATACGCATACCCCCAAACCCTTGCTCGCACAACGCAACTACGTTTTCTGGTTCATCGGGGACACATCCGTCACTATCGGCAATTTTATCGGCGCTTTTGCTTTCACTCTGTTGGCGTACCCAATCTCTGGCTCGGTTGGTATTGCCGGTTTAGTTGGCGGCCTGTATTCCATCGCTCAAGCCATTACCATGATCCCCGGTGGCATGCTTTCCGATAAGGTGAACCGCCGCACTCTCATGTACTGCTGCTCGCTGGCTGGTTTCACTGTTCTTGCTGCTCTCATCGGCGTGTATGCGGCGGGGCTGATGACGATTCCGTTTCTCATGGTTTTTGCCGTCATTCGCGGCTTGGTGTCTGGCTTGCTGGGCAACATTACGAATGTCGTTCTTCCCCAGATTGTCAGTAAGAACCAGCTTGCTCAGGCGATGGGCTCCAACCAAAGCCGAGATGCCATTATCCAGATTCTCTCGACCCCTGTTACTGGTTTCCTCTACGGTTTAGCTCCTGAAATTCCCTTCCTCATTTCTGCGCTCCTCTTTGCACTGCTTTCTCTGACGACGAAGCCCATCACGGCAGACCTCAACCCAGGAAACGAGAAAAGTGACAATCCCATTCCTGTTGACAGCGGCGCCCAGGAAAGCAGAGGAAAAGATAGTTCGATCGAGCAGAGTGTGAGAACGAACAGTGTGGGGACGAGACGAGCAGGAAAGAAGCACAATTCGCTTTCTGAAATATTCTTGTGCTTCCTTCACGCCCGCGCTATGGCGATGGTCCTCCTCGTCTCCGCATTCGTCAATTTTGGAATTACACTCATTTTGACGGTGATAATCTTGGACCAACAGCAGCTGAAAACATCGCCTACGCTTATCGGTTTGCTCGACTCTGCATCAGGAATTGGCATGATCCTCGGCGCATTAGGCCTCGGCTGGGCAAGCAAGAACCTGACAGGAGCAAAGATCATGGTGATCGCCATCGCCTGGATTACCCTCTTCATGGTTCCTCTCGCTTTCACCACCACCATCAGTGCGCTCGCTATTCTGCTGTTTATTTCAACACTTCCCCTGATCAGTGTGAACTCCGTTCTTGGCGCATTCTCAGCCCTGCTCATCCCTAACCGTTTACGCGGCAGAATTGTCGCCACAGAAGGCCTTATCTTTGCTGGGGTCAGCTCTCTGGCAAACGTACTTGGCGGCTTTATGTTGCAATACTGGGGTTATCGCGTCACTTTGCTGGTAGGTAGCGGCTTTATGCTTGCTTCGCTGCTCGTGTGCCTGCTCTCCTCTGACATTCGTGCAATCCCGATGCAAAACGAGTTTGACAGCATTCAGCCTATCGAATTAGCCTGAAGCACCCGTTCGGAAAGGCTCTCAATTCGCACAAGATTATCAGTTCGCGAGAGATCAACACAGAAAAGAAAAAGCCGGGGAAACCCCGGCTTTTCTCTTACCAGCAACCTGCCTCACACGATGTTCAGTGAAGCAGAGCAGTGACAAGTTGAGTTGTACCTTGTGAGGTGCAACAAGGGTGAGAAGCATCAGGCTTGAGTTGCTTTGGCAACAACGTCTTGAGCATCCTCAATAGCCTGATCCAAGGCTTCTTCAGAAACGAAGGACTCAGCGTACACCTTGATGATGTTCTCCGTACCAGATGGGCGAGCAGCGAACCAGTTATCCTTGGTCGTTACCTTAATGCCGCCGATCTTGGCATTGTTGCCCGGAGCAGTGATCATCACGTTGGTAATCTCCTCGCCAGCCAAAGTCTTTGCAGTGACGAGCTGAGGATCGACAGCAGCCAAACGAGCCTTCGTCTGCAGGTCGGTAGGAGTGTCCACGCGCTTATACCAGCTCTCACCGAAACGCTTGACCTGCTCTTGATGCAGCTGAGCAGGGTTCTTACCAGTGACAGCAGTAATCTCGGCAGCAAGAAGGTCAGGAATGAGACCATCCTTATCGGTGGTCCACACGCGACCACCCTTACGAAGGAAGGTCATACCGGAGGATTCCTCACCGCCAAAGGCAACTTCACCAGTGAAGAGAGGATCCACGAACCACTTGAAGCCAACAGGAACCTCAACGAGCTTGGCGTTAATAGAGGCTGCCACGCGGTCAATCAAGGAGGAAGAAACCAACGTCTTACCGATACCAGTGTGAGCTGGCCAATTTGGACGGTGACCAGAGAAGAGGTACTCCACAACCACAGCGATGTAGTGGTTCGGGTTCATCACACCCCAGTCAGGGCACACAATGCCGTGACGGTCAGCATCTGGGTCTGCGCCACCCACCAGGTCGTACTTGGACCAAGCGCCCTGGTTCAAACGGTCAACCAAACCCTTCATGGCATACTGGGAGCTCGGGTCCATACGGATCTTGCCATCGTGATCGATGGTCATGAAGCCCCACTGCGGGTCAACAGTTGGATTGATCACTTCGAGGTTAATGCCATACTTTTCAGCGATTGCTGGCCAGTAGTTGACAGAAGCGCCGCCCAGAGGGTCAATACCCAGGCGCACTCCGGCGTTACGAATAGAGTCGAAGTCGATGACGTTTTCCAAGTCATCCACATAGTGCTGACGGAAGTCGAAACGCTCAATGAGCTCTGACTTAATAGCCTCTTCGAATGGAACGCGCTTAATCTGCTTGAAGTTGGGCAGCAATTCGTTAGCGCGCTTGGCAATAGCATTGGTCAGCTCGGAAGGAGCTGGGCCGCCAGTTGGTGGATCATACTTGAAACCACCATTGCTTGGTGGGTTGTGCGATGGGGTGACCACAATGCCGTCAGCAAGGTCCTCACCTTCGAAGCGCTGAGAACCATCCTCAGCACGGTTGTGAGTCAAAATAGCCTGGGAGACGACTGGGGTAGGGGTGTAGTCATCGCGAGAGTCGATGCGAACACGCACGCCGTTGGCGACGAGAACCTCGATAGCGGACTTCCACGCTGGCAGGGAGAGAGCATGAGTGTCGCGACCCAAATACAGAGGGCCGGTCACACCCGACTTCTTTCTCTCTTCAGCAATAGCCTGAGTGATCGAAACGATGTGGGCTTCGTTGAAGGAGCCGTTCAGGCTGGTGCCGCGGTGGCCAGAGGTACCGAAGGAGACGCGCTCCGCCGGGTTCTCTGGGTTAGGGATGAGGTCGTAATACTTGGAAAGAACCTCGTCCACGTTGATGAGATCAGCTGGGGTAGCGGGCATTCCCGCGTTCTTTGCAACCATGATTCTTATTCTTCCACACCCGCTGGTCAGCTTTCGTTTGCCCAACGCTATCGCTTGGGATTACGTATAAGAGGGAAGAGGAGGGACGAGAAAAGTGCAAACGTTGGCAAACATCGGCAAACGTCGGCAGGCCTTCAGGGATGGGCACTGTTCTCTTGCGGGAACGCGGGTTACTGCTCGCTCTTGGACACGCTCAGAGAAGTGCTCGTAGACACACCAAACTGCGCAGGCTTGCGCGGCACGCGAACGATGAGCGATCGATGATGCACCTCAATGCTCACATGCTTCGTCTGCGACAAAAGGTCACCATCGACCTCCGCATACGCCGAATGGTTCAGCCAGATTTCCGCATGTGTTCCCTGCATATGGTCCATAGTCGAACCCACCGAACCCAGCCTCTTGCCTGAACGGCCCCAAATCGTCTGGTAGAAAAGGTCTTGAGCAAGGTTTGCCCAGCCGATAATCCCACCGTCGGTGTCGAGCAGCTCAAAGTCGAGCAAACCGTCAGAATAATCGGCCTCTGGCATCAAGCTCACCATCGGGATAGCACCGCAGTTTCCGACCAGGAAAGTGCGGAATTGCACGTCACGGAAGGTGTGAATATCGCCATCGCGGTCGGTAATAGCAATAGTGCCAATCTGTTTGCGGTCAAAAAGGTGTTTCATACCAGCGACGCCATACGCGAGCCAGCCCATCCTTCCCTTCAAACGCGGGTCAGTCGCAGCCATCATGGTGGCGTCAAAGCCAATGCCAGAAATCAGCAGGAAGCCATGCCCACGCCTGTCTTTGGCGCGGTGAGAATCTGGAAGGCTCATGCAACCCATGTCGACGCGACGAGAGCCATGGGACAGCGCAACCCTCAAAGCATCGTCGAGCTTGAGTGGAATACCGAGGTTCCTCGCAAAAAGATTAGCAGTACCAATAGGGATGACAGCGAGGGGATGGTTCGTGCCTTCGACACCGGCTGCAACGGTTCGCACCGTTCCATCACCGCCCACGGCAACAATCACCTGCGCACCCCGAGCAATAGCCTCCTGAGCGCACGCCTCACCATCTTTGTCGAGCTGAGTTTCGATGATGAGAGGCTCAGGAACGCCTTGAGCGCGGCAAAACGCGAGAATATGCTCCGTAATTTGCTGAGCACCCGGCTTGGAGGGGTTCACAATGAAAGCATATTCAGCAGGATCGTTGCGCCTCGAGTTGATAGCCGAGATCTCTTCCTGACGATGGCGCATATGGGCAATTGCGCGCAAAATAAGGCGCCACACAATAATGACTGCCGCGATGAGCGCGATGATAGCCAGCCATTCCAGCCCAGAAATGCCATCGAAGAAATTCATATAAACAAGTATGGCGAAAGGCGTGAATTTACACATCTCGACGTGTTGTCCTGTCAGCTTTGAGCGTTACTCTAGAGCCATGCTTGACATTAACTTTATTCGTGAGAATCCGGATGTTGTCCGCGAATCTCAGCGTAAGCGCGGCGAGTCTGTTGAGCTCGTCGATGAGGTGTTGGCTCTCGATACTTTGCGCCGTGAGTCCTTGAAGAAGTTTGAGGATGCTCGCGCTCAGCAGAAGAGCATGGGCAAGAAGGTTGCCGCTGCCCCGAAAGAGAAGAAGGCCGAGGTTCTCGCCGAGGTGAAGGCTTTCTCGGACGAGGTAGAGAAGCTCAAGGCCGATTCTGACAAGGCTTATGAAGATTATCATGCTGCAGCTTGGAAGCTCTCGAATATTGTTGAGCCAGAAGCTCCTGAAGGCGGCGAGGACGACTACATCGTTGTGCAGAAGACGGGCACTATTCGTGACTTCAAGGCTGAAGGCTTCGAGCCAAAGGATCACTTGGAGCTGGGCGAGCTTGTTGATGGCATTGACGTTCAGCGTGGTGCTAAGGTTGGCGGCTCTCGCTTCTACTTCTTGAAGAATGATGTTGCTCGCATGGAGATCGCGATGCTCACCATGGCATTCGACCTTGCTCGCGAACATGGTTTCCAAAACGTCATCACCCCAACTCTGGTTCGCCCCGAAGTGATGGGTGGCACTGGCTTCCTCAACGCTCATGCGGACGAGATTTATCGCCTGCGCGAGCCTGATGACCAGTACCTGGTGGGCACCTCTGAGGTTGCTTTGGCTGGTATGCATGAGAACGAGATTCTCAACCTGGCTGACGGCCCGATCAAGTACTGCGGCTGGTCTTCCTGCTACCGTCGCGAGGCTGGTGCTGCTGGTAAGGATACCCACGGCATCATCCGCGTTCACCAGTTCAACAAGGTGGAGATGTTCGTCTACTGCAAGCCTGAAGAGGCTCGCGACATGCATCAGCAGCTGCTGCACATGGAATGGGACATGCTCAATAAGATGGAAGTTCCATTCCGCACCATCGATACCGCTGCTGGCGATTTGGGTGCTTCTGCCGCTCGCAAGTTCGATAACGAGGCTTGGGTTCCTACTCAGGGCCGTTACCGTGAGCTCACGTCGACGTCGAATTGCGCGGAGTACCAGGCTCGCCGTTTGAACATTCGTTACCGTACTGAGGACGGTGGCACTGCTTCGTGCGCAACTTTGAATGGCACTTTGGCTACGACTCGCTGGCTGGTTGCTATTTTGGAGAATCACCAGCAGGCTGATGGCTCCATCGTCATTCCTGAGGCTATGCGCCCCTACATGGGTGGCCAGGAGGTTATCAAGCCTTCTACTCGTAAGCTCACTGCCTGAGTTTGCGCTTGCTTAGGCGCCTACAGTATGGCTTGAGATTATCACTGCGTGTTAATCGTGCGTGCTTGTATACTGTTAACGGTGCTTAAGCACTTGGGCAGGTGTCCGAGCGGTCGAAGGAGACAGTCTTGAAAACTGCTGACTTTCGGGTCCGCGGGTTCGAATCCCGCCCTGCCCGCAGAAGCTAGCTTTGCTAGCGAAGGCACAGCGTTCGCGCTGTGCCTTTTTTCGTTTCTGATAATCTTAGCGAGCTGAAATTGGGCTGGGTGTCTGCTTGAGCTGGTTCAATAGCATGTGGAAAGGACTGCCATGATCGAGATTAAGAGCGCTAAAGAAGTGAAGGAAATGCGACCAGCAGGAAAGCTCGTTGGCCAGATCCTCAAGCATTTGCGTGAAACAGTGAAGCCGGGAACCAACCTGCTCGACATTGATGAATATGTGCATCAGCAGGTGGAAAGCCGCGAAAATGCGGCCAGCCCCTACGTCAACTATGCTCCTGACTTCGGAACCGGCCCGTTTGGCCACTATATTTGCACCTCCGTCAACGACGCTGTTTTGCACGGAAAACCTTACGATTACAAGCTCAAGGACGGCGATTTGCTCAGCCTTGACTTGGCGTTGAGCGTTGATGGCTGGGTAGGTGACTCTGCTATCAGCTTCGTGGTGGGTAAGGATGCTGACCCGGAGGACTTGCGCTTGATCAAGGCGACGGAAGAAGCTCTCCAGGCTGGTATTGCTCAAGCGCATTCGGGCAATCACATTGGCGATATTTCTCACGCCATTGGTGAGGTTGCGCACTCCTACGGATATCTGGTGAATATGGAGTTTGGCGGCCACGGTGTGGGCCATGTGATGCATGGTGACCCATTCGTTGCTAACAACGGACGTGAAGGCCGTGGTTTCCGCCTGCGCCCAGGCTTGGTGATTGCTATTGAGCCATGGCTGATGAAGGGTACGGATGAAATCTACCAGGATGAGAGCGACGGTTGGACGATCCGTTCGATGGACGGTTCCAACGGTGCGCATAGCGAGCACACCATCGCCATCACGGAGGGCGAGCCGATTATTCTCACCGCACGCGACTGATTGCGCTTGCCTGCGCTGTGAGAAGTTGAGAAGTATAGAGACGAAGAATAGACGTTACTGACAATCTTGAGGAATTGTGAAGTGACACCAGCGAAAGGATGAGACGTGGCAGAATTCGATTTCGCCACCGAACTGGCAGCAGCACGCCAAACTTTCCAAACAATTTCTGACGCGCTGAACCCAGAAAAGCTTAAGGCTCGCGTAGCTGAGCTCTCCCAGCAGGCTGCAGCGCCTGACCTGTGGAACGATCAGGACCATGCGCAAGAGGTGACCTCTCAGCTTTCTGCCGCACAAGCTCAACTGCGCCGCGTCACCGAAATGGCCCAGCGCCTCGACGATGTGGAAACCCTCGACCAGCTTGGCCACGATTTGGACGACCCGGATTCGGTGAAGCAAGCCAGCGACGACTTGGCGCAAATTCGCAAAGATCTCGCTGAAATGGAGATTAACACTCTGCTGGATGGCGAGTACGATGAGCGCCAAGCTGTGGTGACGATTCGCTCGGGTGCCGGCGGTGTGGACGCTACTGATTTCGCGCAAATGCTCGAGCGCATGTACCTGCGCTGGGCTGAGCGCCACGGTGTGAAGACGAAGGTCCTCGACACTTCCTACTCCGAAGAGGGCGGCATTAAGTCGTGCACCTTCCAAGTCAACGAGCCGTATGCTTACGGAAAGCTGTCGGTGGAAGGCGGAACGCATCGTTTGGTGCGCATCAGCCCGTTTGATAATCAGGGTCGCCGTCAAACCTCATTCGCAGCTGTTGAGGTGATCCCTCTGGTTGCAGCTACCGACCATATTGAGATTCCGGATAAGGATATTCGTGTCGACACCTTCCAGGCATCTGGCCCTGGTGGTCAGGGTGTGAACACGACGTATTCTGCAGTGCGCATTACCCACTTGCCCACCGGCATCGTGGTGAGCATGCAGGATGAACGCTCTCAGATTCAGAACCGTGCTGCAGCAATGCAGATTCTGGAGTCGCGCCTTCTCGTGCTCAAGCGTGAAGAGGAGCGCAAGCAGCGCAAGGAGCTTGCTGGCGATATTAAGGCCAGTTGGGGTGACCAGATGCGCTCTTACGTTCTGCACCCTTACCAGATGGTGAAGGACTTGCGCACCGGTTATGAAACCTCGAACACTGCTGCTGTGTTCGACGGCGATATTGATGCCTTTATTGACGCTGGTATTCGCTGGAGGCACCAGGAGAAGATGAAGGAAGAAGCACAAGAGCAGGAGTGAACTGCTCACGACGCACTCAATTCGCACGCCACTAGCTGAGAAATGGGATTTTACGGTCTCGTTTCCAGAAACGTGTGCTAGCACTGGTACGAGTAAGCCAAGAGGAATGAGAAGCAAATGGCGATGATTTCCTTGCACGACGTCACGAAAGTGTACCAAGCTGGTGCGCGTCCGGCGTTGAGCCATGTGAATTTGACAATCGAAAGAGGAGAGTTCGTCTTTCTGGTGGGAGCTTCGGGCTCTGGAAAGACGACTCTTCTCCAACTGTTGCTGCATGAACAAGAAGCGAATGAAGGTGAAATTCATGTGGCCGGTACTGACCTCAGGCGCATTCCGAACCGCCTGGTGCCAAAGTACCGACGTAACTTGGGCTTTGTTTTCCAAGATTACAAGCTTCTGGCAGGAAAGACGGTGTGGGAAAACGTCGCCTTCGCCTTGCAGGTTATTGGCGCTCGTCGCTCTGTGATCCGCTCTTTGGTGCCGCAAGCACTCGAAATGGTCGGATTAACAGGAATGGAAGATCGTCTTCCTCACGAGCTTTCCGGTGGTGAGGCTCAGCGTGTGGCGATTGCCCGCGCCTATGTGAACCACCCTCAGATTCTTCTGGCAGACGAGCCTACGGGTAACCTCGACCCGTCCACTTCGGTGGGAATTATGCAGGTTTTGGATACCATCAACCGTACGTCGAACACGACGATTGTGATGGCTACGCACAATGAGGAAATCGTGAACTCCATGCGTAAGCGCGTGGTGGAAGTTCATTTGGGCAAGATTGTGCGCGATGAGGAGCATGGCCGTTACGATTCCTCGCTGTACAACCCGGACCACCACAACGTGGGTGTGCGCCGAGGTGCTGGTGTGAGTCGCGGTGAGAGTGAGTCTCCGAGCTGGTCTGAGGCTGACTCTCAGAACGCTCAAGGCTCTCAAGCCTCTCATGTCTCTAACCCGACAGGGGAGCAGGCCGTGGTGCACGCTGCAGCTACGGGCGCTGAGACTCCAGCTACGGGCGAGCAAGATGTAGCCTCCGGCGAACAAGCTCAAGCTCAGGTTGAACAACCTCTGGCTCAGGTTGAACAACCCTTGGCTCAGGCCAAGACTGAACAGACCTCTGTTGCAGCTGAGCAGGACTCCGATGACGCTGAACAAGCTTCTGAGGAGGCCTCTGAGCAAACTTCAAAGGAAACTTCTCAGGATGCCTCTCAGCAAGCTAATCAGGATGATGCTCCTAAGCCACTCAACCCACCTGCAGCTCCCGACACCATCACTGAGCTCGCGCGCAACTTGAGGTCCGGCCACACCGGCCGCTATGGCGAAGTGTTCCAGTCTGCCGAGGACACCATGACCTGGGGAATGGGCTTGGACGATGGCGTGAACGATGGCTCGGACGATAAGGAGGACAAGTAATGCGATTCATCCTCTCGGAAACTTTCACCTCCATCAAGCGCAACCTTTCAATGCTCATTTCGGTGACGTTGGTGACTTTCATTTCCTTCGTCTTCATCGGCGCCTCGGCCCTCTTGCAGGTGCAAGTCAACAAGGCTCAAGCCCAATGGTATGACCGCGTTGAGGTCGTCGTTTACCTCTGCCCAGACGGCACGTCGACAGCTCCCACCTGCTCTTCGGGTAAGGCTCCTACTCAAGAGGAAACCGCCCAGATTATCACCACGATTCACAACCAGCTGGCAAAGAGCGTTCAAAAGGTTACCTACGTTTCCCGCGAACAGTTCTTCAAGCAGACTTTCGTCAAGCAGTACCCTGGTGGCGTGTACCAAGGCCGTACACTGACTGCGAGCGACATGCAGGATAGCCTGCGCATCAAGCTCAAGGATGCCTCGAAGTACCAGGAAGTTGCGCAGGTTCTCTCCGGTCGCGATGGCGTGGAAGAAGTTGTTGATCAGCGTCAGATTTTCGAGCCGGTCTTCGCTGTGCTCGACTCTGCCACGGTGGTCACCGTTGTTCTGGCTGTGGTGATGGTCGTCGTGGCAATCTTGCTGACCAGTACGACGATTCGCCTTTCGGCTGCCAACCGTCGTGAGCAAACCCAAATCGAGAGGCTGGTTGGTGCCAGCAACTCGACGATTCGCCTGCCATTCATCTTTGAGTCGGGCTTTGCTGCACTGTTGGGCTCGCTGTTGGCGTGTGCTGCTTTAGCGACGCTGGTCAAGGTGTTCGTCACCGACTGGCTTGCTCAGAATGTACTGTGGTTGAACTTCATTGATTTGAGGAACGTGGCCTTGATCTCTCCGGTGCTGATTATTTTGGCAGTGGCAATCTCAGCAAGTGCTTCGGCTATTTCCCTGCGCCGTTACCTCAAGGTTTAAGCCAGCTTTTTCTCACCAGTTTCTGAGAGTTTTTCCAGATTATCAGTGCTGGTGAGGAATTTGAACGCATTATTAAAAAGAGGCATGGGAAAATCTGCCAACTGCATAAATTTTCCCAGCAAAGCCCATTACAATGGGCTACACCGAAGAATGTATTCCACGGAAAGTACGGAAAGAAGGACCGCAGTATGAGACGAACCTCACAGCAGGAACCTCAGAATTGCGATAACAGCCCTTATGAAGTGCGCTGGAATTCTCTCGATTCGCGCTCCTATAAGAACGCAACTGTGCTTGTTAATCGCCAAGCAGTGAGCCGCAAGCTGCAGGCGGCTCTCGTTGCCGTCGTCGCCATGGCTTCGCTGGGCACTGCGCTGGTGGCTACGCAGAGCAATGTTCCAAACGCTCATGCAGTGACCTACTCGCAGTTGCAATCTGCCCGCGCTCGAGCAGATGCAGCCCGCGCACGCAGCAATGAACTGCGCAACCAGCTCGCTGGTGTAAGCGCTGCTTTACGCGACAAGATCGTCGCCCTCGACGACTTGAACAACAACCAAATCCCTGCCGCACAGGATGCTTTGGACCAGGCAACCCAAGCTGCTCAAACAGCTCAAGCTGCCGCCGATGCAGCCAAGCAGAGAATGGAAGCTGCCCAGAAAGATCAGGCTGACCTCAAAGCCAAGATCGCTCAGACGGGTAAGAACTATGACGATGCTCGCGCAGCACTCGCCCAGTCTGCCCGCTCGGCCATGCATGGTTCCGCAGCTTCGACCACTGTTGCGGTGGTGACGCAGGCAAAGTCCACGAACCAGTTCGTCAGCTCCATGCAGTCGAAGGCCGCTGTTGACCGCGCTGAAGCTAACGCTGCTAACTCTTCTGCTGAGGACCTTTCCCTCTCGCAAAACCGTGAGGAGAGGTTGCAAGCTATCGCCGATCGTATTGCTCAGTTGAAGGCAGAAGCTGATGCTGAGAACGCTCGCGCTCAGCAGGCACAGGCTGATGCTCAAAGCAAGAAGCAGGCTCTCGACGCTCTGGTGGCAAAGTCGACTCAAGAGCGCGCCGACCTGGAAGCTCAGCAGTCGCAGTTGACTACCGCTTCGGCTCGCCAGGCGGCTCAAGCTGTTGCTCTCCAGTCGCAGTTGAACGCTACACAGAACCAATACCAGGCAGAGCGTGCGGCTGCTGCAGCACAAGCTGCCCAGCAGGCGTCGCAAAGCCAAGGTTCTTACCGGGCTCCAGCAAACCCACCGTCTCCGTCTCACTCCGGTGGCTCGAGCTCGAGCAACCCTGGTTTCAGCTCTGGTGATTCCGGCAATGCTTATCCATGGGGTCAGTGCACGTGGTGGGCTTATGTTCGTCGCCACCAGCTCGGTCTGCCAGTAGGCTCCTACTTTGGTGACGGTGCACAGTGGGCGAATTCAGCACGCGCTCATGGTTATCGTGTTGACCAAACTCCATCCGTGGGTGCAGTGATCGTGTTCGCTCCAGGCCAGGATGGTGCTGATCCTGTGTATGGGCATGTCGCCATCGTCGAAGCAGTTTACGGCAATAGGATTCTCATCTCTGAATCCAATGCTCGTGGTCTGGGTGTGATTTCCAACCGCACCCTGTACGCTCCAGGGCACTGGTTCATCCACTGAGAGTAGCTGTCATCAACTCTTGCGCAGAAGGCTAAGCTTGGGAAATAAGCTTAGCCTTTTTGCATGCGATAGAATAGCAACAGCAGCGAGTAAGAGAACTGATAATCTCAAGAAATACAAACTCCTCAGGAAAGATCGACCAGGGGAAATGAAGAAACAAGACAATAAAAAGACTATCGCCACCAACAAGCGTGCGCGACACGACTACGAAATCGAAGAGACGCTGGAAGCTGGCGTTGCACTGACCGGCACCGAGGTGAAAAGCCTGAGGGAAGGGCGAGCCTCCCTCGCACAAGCTTTCGTCTCCGTCGACAAGCGCGGGGAAATGTGGCTGGAAAACGCCAATATTCCCGAGTATTTGGACGGAACATGGACCAACCATGCGCCCAGGCGTAAAAGGAAGCTGTTGCTCCACAAGCGTCAAATGGTCAAGTGGGGACGTGCCGTTGAAGCCAAGGGTGAGGCTTTGGTGCCGCTGAGCCTGTATTTCAACGAAGACGGGCGTGTCAAAGTGGAAGTGGCTCTGGCACGCGGTAAGAAGGAATACGACAAGCGAGCCGCGCTCAAGGAAGCGGAAGATAAGCGTGCCATGCAAAGAGCTTTGAGGTTGCGCAACATGCGAGACTGGTCGGGCAGAAGGTAAAGCTGGGACGAGGCGCGAGCTTGATGGAGTGCGGTTCGATGGAGTGCGGTTCGATGGAGTGCGACGCGCACTAGCCGCCAGTACGTCACGAGCTCAATTATCAGCTGAACTTCACGCAAAAGCCATGACCTACCGATAGACTAGAGCCCATGTGTGGAATTATTGGTTTTTCTGGTCCACTGACCGCTTCAACCAAACCGCTGGAAGTCTGCCTTCAAGGTTTAGGAAGGCTCGAATATCGCGGTTATGACTCTGCAGGTGTCGCTCTCGTCGCTCCTGGTATGCACCATATCGCCTACGAAAAGAAGGCTGGTCGCCTCTCCAACTTGGAGAAGGAACTCGAGCGTCACCCACTGCCAGAAGCAACTGTGGGCATTGGTCACACGCGCTGGGCGACCAACGGTGAGCCAAGCGATGTGAACGCCCACCCTCATCTGAGCGCTGATAACCGTGTGGCAGTAATCCACAATGGCATCATCGAAAACGCCAACAAGCTCAAGTTTGACCTGCAAGCAAAAGGTATAAACTTCATTTCTGATACGGACACTGAAGTTGCGGCGAAGCTTCTCGGTGTGGTGGCAAACCAAGTCGAGCAAGAGCAGGGTAAAGCTAACCTGATGGAGGCGATGCGCCGTACCGCCAAGATGCTGGAAGGTACTTTCACCCTCCTCGCTGTTGACGTGCGTGAACCTCAGGTCGTTGTCGGCGCTCGTCATGATTCCCCACTCGTCGTGGGTGAAGGCGATGGCGAAAGCTTCCTGGGCTCTGATGTGGCTGCTTTCGTGGCTTATACGAATAAGGCTATCGAGGTGGGTCAGGATGAAGTCGTGCGCATTGAAGGTGGCGACATTCAGATTACCGATTTTGACGGCAACAGCGTTGAGCCACAGCATTTCACCGTGGACTGGGATGCTTCTGCTGCAGAAAAGGGCGGATGGCCAAGCTTCATGGACAAGGAGATCCATGAGGACCCTCAGGCTGTTGCCGAAACCCTGATGGGTCGCTTCGACCTGCAAGGCCACATCACTCTTGACGAGCTGCACGTTTCGGTGGAGGAGCTCAAGAGCGTCGACAAGATCATCGTCGTTGCCTGCGGTACTGCTTCCTATGCTGGTTTAGTGGCCAAGTACGCCATCGAGCATTGGGTGCGCATTCCTGTGGAAGTGGAGCTCGCTCACGAGTTCCGTTATCGCGACCCGATTTTGACGCCGCGCACGCTGGTGATTGCTATTTCCCAGTCGGGCGAAACCATGGACACGCTGATGGCTATTCGTCACGCTCGCGAGCAAGGCAGCAAGGTTCTGGCGTTGTGCAACACGCAGGGTTCGTCCATTCCTCGCGAGTCGGATGCCGTGTTGTATACGCATGCTGGCCCTGAGGTTGCTGTCGCTTCGACGAAGGCCTTCGTCGCCCAGATTACTGCCGCCTACCTGGTGGGCTTGTACTTGGCTCAGGTCAAGAACGTTATGTTTGCTGATGAAATCCAGGAGGTTCTGCGTTCTCTTCGTCAGATGCCGCAGAAGATCCAGTGGGTTCTCGACAACGACGTTGACGTGGTGAAGAAGACGGCTCACAAGCTCGTCGATTCGAAGGCATTCCTCTTCCTCGGCCGTCATGTGGGCTACCCGGTGGCTTTGGAAGGCGCGCTGAAACTCAAGGAGATTGCCTACACCTTCACGGAAGGTTTCGCAGCCGGCGAGCTCAAGCATGGCCCGATCGCTTTGGTGGATGAAGGCACTCCGGTGGTGGTGATTGTGCCGAGCGCTCGCAACCGCAATGTGCTGCACTCTAAGGTGATCAGCAACATCGAAGAGGTGAAGGCTCGTGGCGCGTACACGATTACTGTTGCTGAGGAAGGCGATCCGGATGCTGAAAAGTATGCGGATACCGTTTTCTACAGGCCTGCGTGCCCGACTTTGATGAGCCCGCTGGTTGACGTCGTCCCGTTGCAGCTCTTCTCCATGTACATGGCTGAGGCGAAGGGTAATGACGTTGATAAGCCTCGTAACTTGGCAAAGTCGGTGACGGTGGAATGACCGTTTTCTCTGTTCGTGAGGCGTGCGTAAGCGTACCCTTGCGCACAGATTCGAAATATTCGCGCGGGGTAGTGGCTCTCCTGACTGGTTCTGAGCGCTACCCTGGCGCAGGCATTCTCTCGGCGTCAGCTGCCTGCTCGGCTGGCGCTGGTTACTGCCGTTTCTGGGGGCCTGCTCAGGCTCAGGCTTGCCTTTTGCTTTCCCATCCTGAACTCGTTTTTGACGATGAGGAGAGCCTTACTTCCGTGTTATCTCGTGTTTCTTGCTGGGTTGTAGGCTCCGGTTTCGCTGGCCTTGATGCTTCTGAACCTCGCTTTCCCCTTATTTCCCAGCTTTTCGCTCAAGATTATCAGTGCGCTTCATCATCGGCCGTTGTTGAGGCTGGCGCGCTTCGCGCCGCTGATTCCGCCTCGGCGTCTGCCTCTGAGTTTGCGTCTGAGTACGTTGTGGTTGATGCGGGTGCGCTGTTGGCATTTGTCGAAGCGAGGAAGGCGAGAAAGGCTGGAACTTCCACTGAAGATTCGGCTCCGCGCTTTGTGATTACTCCACATACGGGGGAGATGGCGCGGGTGATGACAGCGCTCACCTCGGAGCGCTGGACTCATCAGCAAGTGGAAGAACAGCCTCGCCAGTGTGCACAGTATGTTGCTGATAATCTGGGGTGCGTCGTCGTGCTGAAAGGCAATACGACGTATATTGCCGCGCCTGAGGAGCAGTACGAGCTGAGCTCGCCGACGACCTGGCTGGCCAGTGCGGGTACGGGTGACGTTCTGGCCGGAATTTTGGGCGCTCTCATTGCGCACAATAGTGCGAAACTGCGCGACGGGAAGGTCAGCCTCGCTACTGTGTGCGCTACCTCAGTGTTGCTGCATAGTGTTGCGGGAGCTTTGGCCAGCAGAGTGATCACACCAGAGTCTGCAGTGCAGCTGCTGCGAGGTGATGCTGAGCTTGACGATGTCGCACAGCTGGGCCAACCGCTGACCGCAAGCACGGTGGTAGACCATATCGCGCAAGCCTACGGTGTGCTCCTGCAAGCGCGGGAGAGTGTGAGTGGGCAAGAATGATTAAGTATGAGCGATAAAACGATCGGCAATGGCACACTCAAGCAGCATCGCTGGGTGATGAATGAGCCGCAGATCCCCTTTTCTTGCGAGCAGCTGTATTGCGATGACAATCTGATGGTCGTTGACAAGCCGCATTTCCTGGCCAGCATGCCCAGAGGAATGTGGTACCGCCAGACTGCGCTCATCCAGATGCGTGAGAAAACGGGAAATGAGGAGCTCAGCCTTGCCCATCGCCTCGATAGAGCGACTGCCGGAGTTCTCGTTATGACCACGCACAAGAGCGTGCGGGGAGCATACCAAAAGCTTTTTGAAAGCCGAGCCGTGCACAAAATGTACGAGTGCGTGGCATCTGATGAGCTGGCGCGCGCTCTTGTCAATCCTCGCCGGGGCGAGCAGCTAGTTCAGCGGTTGAACGAAGACGGCATGCATCGAGCCCAGTTTGTGGCGGTTCATGAGGGTGAAGATGCTAGGGATGCCCGCAGATGGGGTTTGCAACTCAGCTCGCATATTGAGAAAACCGTGGGTATCTTCCAGGCTGCGGAACTCGGGCTGGGGGATCGTGAGGATGCTGACGCTGTTGGTGGTTCTGATGGCGCTGACGGTGTCAATTCTGTGAGCATGCACTCTGTCAATGCAACAACGTTGATCGCTGTCAAACCGCAGGAACAGCTGAGTGAACACGAGAAGCAGACACTCGCGAGCAATCCGCATATGGCGATTTACCAACTCTGGCCGCGCACGGGTAAAACTCATCAGTTGCGCGTGCACATGAATGCACTGAACTGCCCGATGCTCGGCGATGATCTGTACCCCACGGTGATTGACCGCGCCTACGACGATTTCTCTTCGCCGCTCGCTCTCGTGGCCAGACGCATGCGTTTTACCGATCCGCTGACAGGGGAGGAGAGAGTGTTCCACAGCCAAATTGAGCTGTGAGCGAAAATACGGGCTTGTGGAGGGTCACCTCTTGCGCGAGACCATCGAACTTCGTTAATCTGATCGGTTCTCTTCAGCGCGCAGGTGAGAATAACCCTTCGCTACCGTTGATCGACGAGCACAGCTCAGTACACCAGCGATAGTAACAGTTTTACGATCAGGGCAACGTTTTGGTACGGAAAAGTAAACCGGAAGGTATGTAATGACTCGCAACGAATCGATGAAAGAAACGCTCAAGCAAGCAACTCACAACCGTGCGCGTGTGATCGCGCTGCTCGCATTCGTTCTCGCCGCAGTGCTGAGCATGGTCGGCTGCTCAAGCCCGCTCGCCCCCTCCTCGAGTGAGGGCAAGCTCTCCGTGGTGGTGAGCGTCAACCAGTGGTCCTCTGTGGTAAAAGCGATTGCAGGAGATAACGCTGACGTTCAAACTATTCTCTCCAGCCCCTCTGTTGACGCGCATGATTTTGAGCCTCAAGCCCAAGATGTTTCTCGCATCTCCTCGGCTCAGCTCGTCGTTCTCAACGGCGCCGGCTACGACACGTGGGCTAAGAACGCCGCTCAGACCGGTAATGCGAAGCTCGTCTCTGCAGCCCAGGAGAACGGCACTGAAGACGGTGATAATCCTCATTTGTGGTTCTCTGCCCAAGCTCGCCGCACCCTGGCCTCGGGAGTTTACGAGCAGCTGGTCAAGCTCGACGGTAAGCACAAGGCCGACTACTCTTCTCGCTACAACGCATGGCTGAAGAAGGAGAAGAAAGTCGAAGAGGAGATTACTGCTATTCGTGATAATCTCGAGAAAAACTCGACGACATCCGAGGGCTTAACGTATGCGGCCACCGAGTCAGTTGCCGACTATTTGGCGCACGACTTGGGCTTGACGGACCGCACGCCTCGAGGTTACGCGCAAGCCGTGCAAAACGAGTCTGAGCCGGCACCTTCAGATTTACACTCCTTTGAAACGCTCTTAACCAGTAAAAAGGTGGACGTTCTCGTCGTGAACAAGCAAGAGCTGGACTCGACAGCCAAGCAAGTGCTCGCAGCAGCGAAGAAGGCGGGCGTTCCTACTGTGGAATTGACCGAAACCAGGCCAGAAAAGTACGCCACGACCTTGGAGTGGATGAGTGCTCTGGTTAGTGATTTTCAGAAGGCGTTGAGCAGTACAGCCAAGTGAGTGTTGACACGCCGATAGTCTCGAGGCCCTGGTGAACCAGAGTTGAGGTGGTGGTGCCGAAAAGCTTAAAGTTCTCCACTCGATGGTGGTAGCCACCGCAACCCACCACGAGTGGAGCTTTGGCCAGGACTTCTGAGTTCAGCGTCACTTCGGGGAAATTCTGAGTAAAGGTGCGCGCAAAATCGGGGCTTGCCAGCTCGTCGCTGATGCGAGCAACCGTCTCGCGAATTGCTCCTACAGCGCCAAAATAGACGCCGGAACACATGCAACTTTCCGTGTCATAACTGATAGCAGCAGAAGGCTCGTCCAAGGAAATCTGGGGGAGCTGCGCTGTGCCGGCGGTCAGAGAGTCGGCCATCATGCGCATGCCAGGAGCGATACTTGCGCCGACGAAAACGCCGTCAACGAGTACCAAAAACTTTGTCGCGGTTCCCATATCGACAATGATCACCGGCTGCTTCTTCGACTGCGGAACAGCAGCAACACAATCGGCGAGAAGATCATGGCCGATCGGGCGCGGATCAACAGGAATGTTCACGCCATACACTCGGGAAAGCTCAGGGTCCACAACGACAGGCGTGGCCAAATGAGCGGGAATATACTGGCTCGCGCGCAGAGCAGACAAGCTCAAGCGAGGAACGACCGAGGAAATCACCGTCGCATAAATCGGAGTACCAGCCACCACATCCTTCATGAAGGCGCTCAACTCACGAATTGACGTGTGGTTCTCCTCGGCGGCCAGAAGGTCAGCAGTGTCCAAGCGGTCGCGGTAGAAGACATCGCCATCGCGCACCAGCGAGGCTTCCACCGTGGTGTTACCGATATCGAGCGTGAGGAATACGCAATCTTGCTCGTCTTGCGTGTAATCGGCGAAACCATCGGAATCAACACCCAACTCCAAACGCGTGCGAATCGACTCTTGCACACGACGAGGAGGCAAAGTCACCTGAACAGCGAAACCGTTCTCCTGCGCTTCGAGAGGCTCGAGAGTGTCGTACTGAGAATCAAGAAGCTCAGCGGGCATGAAGTGACCGTGACGGCGAGACATGCGGTAAGCCACAACTTCGCGCGGGGCGGCAAGCTGGATGAAAACGACCTCGCCATCAAACATATTGTTTTCCAAGCGACGACGATAGGCCTTCTTCAACGCAGAACAGGAAATGACAGTTCCTACACCCTTCTCTGCGTTTTCTTGCATGATGTGGTTCATCGAGTCGAGCCACGGCCACCGGTCCTCGTCAGTGAGGGGAGTGCCAGACGCCATTTTCTCAATATTGGCTTGAGGGTGCAGCTCATCGCCTTCGACGAACTCAAAACCCAACTGTTCGGCCAAGTTGCGCGCAGTGTGAGATTTGCCGGAGCCGGAAACTCCCATGACGACGATTTGGAGGGGTTCGTGTTCCCAAGAGCGCAGAATACGGTGGGGTGCGCGCTTCATCCGCGGGCGGCGGTGCGGACGAGAGGGGGAATAGTGCTCGGCGTAGCGCTCGGTGGCGTGGTGGGTGTTACGGTGACTGGAGTTAGTGTGCTCAGAGTCGTGCTGTTGTGAGCTGCGCTGTTCCGAGGTGGTGCGCTGTTCGGTGCGCGTGGTCATACTCAACCTCCCGAGGCTGCGATTCGTTGTCTTACTCGATCGTAGCCGAAAAACAGTGGTATGCGTATTAATGAGCGTTTGTGGTGGAAGACTGATAACGCTTGCCCAAAGCTGAATAAAATGTGAAAGCCAGAGCAGGCGAGTCTGCTGTTTCGCGTGGCACAACCTCACCTCGAGGCACAATAGGAGGCATGCGTACACAGCAAGCTCAGGATTCGGGCGACACAGATAGTTTCATGCACGAGGAAATGCACTCTGATAATCTTTCTCACACCTTCCATGGTGAGCGCGCACTCGATTTTAGCCCTGTTGACAACCCTTACCCGCAGGCCACCACACGCTACCCAGCACAGATCATTGTTGACCTCGCTGCCATCCGCGACAACGTGCGCAGCCTGCGCGAGCGCAACAATAATGCGCAAGTTCTCACAGTGATCAAAGCCAACGGTTACGGTCACGGCTTCCTGCCTACAGCTCTTGCCGCTCTTGCCGGCGGGTCAACCTGGTTCGGAGCTGCTCAGCCGCATGATCTCCTCATTTTGCGTGAGGCGGGTATTGGCGCCGACCGTGCGCATATGATCACCTGGATGTGGACGGCTACGGAAGACCTTGCCGCTATTGCCCGTGCCGACATTGATTTTTCGGTCAGTACGCTCTCTCAAATTCGCCAGCTTGCCCAGCTTGCTCATGAGATTGGCCAGCGTGTGCGCATTCACGTGGCGTGCGACACCGGTTTTGGGCGCAATGGTTTCACCCCACAAGCCTTGCCTGAAGCGCTTGACCTGTTGAAAAAGCTTGCGTCCACCGACCCTGCTGATGAGGTTGCTGATAAGCCGTTGCTGCTGGTCGGCCAGTTTAGCCACCTTGCCGTCGCTGATGCGCCTGATGACCCGCTCTCCGTCGCCTCGACTGATGAGCAGATTAACACGTATCAATGGTTCAGCGAGCAGCTGGATCAGGTGGGGCTTACCCCTTCCGTGCGTCACTTGGCGAACACTGCGGCCAGTTTGACACGCCCCGAGATTAGCTTGGACATGGTCCGCCCCGGCATTGGAATTTATGGTTATAGTGCCGACCCTGCAATGGGTTTGGGCTTGGCTTATGGCTTGAAGCCTGCTCTTCGCCTGCAAGCTCAGCTGGCGACGGTCCGCACGCTTCCGGCCAACCATGCGATTGGCTACGGGCGTACCTATATCACACAGCATGAGTCATTATTGGCCATTGTTCCGGTAGGCTACTCCGACGGCATTCCTCGTTCTGCCTCCGGCTTCAACGAGCGAGGCTGGCAGCACACCGAGCATCAAGGTGGCCCTGTTTTGCTAGGAACTGTGCGTCTGCGCAATGGTAGTGAGGCCGGTGTCATCGCCCATGTTGCCGGTAGGGTGTGCATGGACCAATTTATGCTCGCCTTGTCTGCGGAAACGGTGGAAATTCGCGATCATTCTGGCAATCTGGTTGAATTAAGCGCTTCAGATTATCAGTCCCTCATTTCCCAGATTCGCGAAGGCGATACCGTCCTGCTCTTTGGCCCTGGCCGCGGCAGCGAGTATGGTGAACCCAACCTCGAGGAATGGGCAGCAAGTGCGAACACCATCACCTACGAGATTTTGACACGATTGGGCTCGCGCTTCCCACGCATCTACGAGAATGCGCGTGAAGTGCTGACCGACGCTGACCTTGCGATGCTCGAACACGCCGGTATCGCTCTGGGCAAATGACGAAACGCAGTAAACAGTATGGTTTGCTGAGCTTTTCCACGACGCAACAGAAAATCTGTTCGAATCGATTTTTTGCGAGAGAATAGAAGAGGCGTTCACACGAGCATGATGTGCATGCTGAACACACGCCCGCCTCGTTTTTTTTGGGGGGGGGCAGGTGTTCAACCGTGCGAGCGTCTTACAGCGTGAAAGGAGGAGCTATGCCAACAGCAGCTGACCGAATCCGTTTCGAGGGATACTCTGACACGGACGAGCAGCGTTGGGCGCCCGAATCGGCGAAATCGCAAGAGCGCACCGAGTTTGAACGTGACCGGGCACGCCTCATACATTCCTCCGCACTGCGCAGGCTCGGCGCCAAAACACAGATTCAAACCGCTGGCACCGACGACTTCGTTCGCACCCGCCTTACTCACTCGTTGGAAGTTGCACAAATTGGCCGTCAAATCGGCGAAGCCCTCGGCCTCGACCCGGACGTGGTGGACTGTGCCTGCTTAGCTCACGACCTGGGCCACCCTCCGTTCGGCCACAACGGAGAGAAAGCCCTTGCCCAGATTGCCACCGCCATTGGTGGTTTCGAAGGCAATGCTCAAACTTTCCGCATCGTCACGCGCCTCGAGCCCAAAGTTTTCTTCCCTGATGGCAGGTCAGCTGGAGTGAACCTCACGCGCGCAGCCCTCGACGCGACGGTGAAATACCCGTGGACGTATGCTCAAGCTCCTGAGTTTTCCACCGATGCTCGATCGCTCAAATTCTGCATCTACCCCGATGATGAAGAAGCTTTCCGCTGGCTCAGGCTCGGGGCTCCGGCAAGTATGCCAAGCCATGTGGTCAAGCCGATGGAAGGCCAAGTCATGGATCTCGCCGACGACATCGCCTACAGCGTGCATGACGTTGAGGATGCAGTGGTGATGAACTTGTGCTCGCTGGCAGACGTAGCGCAGGTTGATAATCTTGAGCGCATCATCAAGGACACCCAAAATTGGTACGGAAAAAAGTGGAAAGCAGAAAAGCTCACACAGGCTTACTTGAGATTAGCACGCCTCGAAGCGTGGCAAGACGCGCTGGATTATCGGGCAGCCAGGCGCTCTCTGGCCGCGCTTAAAAACCTGACCAGCAGCCTTATTGGCCGGTTCTGCTCGAGCGTAGAGCAGGCGACGCGCGACACCTACGGTAACGACCCTCTGACGCGCTATTCGGCGAGCCTCGTCATCCCTGAAGAGACGGAGTACGAGATTATTGCGATGAAAGGCATCGCAGTGCACTACGTCATGCAGCCGCGCGAAGAGCTCTACTACCATCGCTACCAGCTGCAAGTCATTCAAGACCTCGTCTCGCTTCTCATGGAAAAAGGGGAGAAGCCGTCGCCCTTCCTGGAACCCGAGTTTGCGGAAGACTGGGCGCAGGCGAACAACGATGGGGAGCGGTTGCGCGTGGCAATCGACCAGGTGGCAAGCTTGACGGATAATTCAGCTTTGCGCTTGCATCATGATGTTTTTGAAACGTCGACGTTTATGGAACAACAGTCAGCTCGGTATGTGGGTAAGGACGCACAGTAAATATGGCAGGACGAATCAAGCAAGAAGATATCGAACTGGTACGCCAGCGTGCTGACCTTAACGAGATCGTCAGTGAAACTGTGCAATTACGCCGATCTGGGGCAGGCGAATACATGGGCCTCTGTCCCTTCCATGACGAAAAAACACCATCCTTCGCTGTGCGCCCGAGTATGGGAACCTGGCACTGCTTCGGCTGCGGTAAAGGCGGTGACGTTTTCGGCTATATCGAAGAACGTGATTCTGTCGGTTTCGCCGATGCGGTGGAGATTCTCGCCGATAAATACGGCATCACTTTGCATTACGAAACCCCGCGCGGTAACTCTGCCAATCCGCAGAGGTTAGGCTCGCCACGTTCGCGCCTGTTGCAAGTGTGCGAGGAGACGCAGAAATTCTTTGCTGATAATCTTTTCAGCGACGAAGCCCTGCCAGCCCGCCAGCTGCTCGCCGGACGCAACTTTACCAAGGCTCAAGGTGAGGAGTTTGGCTGCGGTTATGCGCCGCTCGGCTGGGACAATTTGGTGCGCCACTTGGCTTCCAAGGGCTTTACCTACAAGGAAATGGTGGATGCTGGTGTCGCGCGCCAAGGCAATAACGGTGTGTACGACTATTTCCGCGGGCGTCTGACCTGGCCGATTCGCGATATTACTGGCAGGACGCTGGGTTTCGGTGCGCGCAAGCTGTACGATGAGGACAAGATTGAAGCCAAGTACATCAACACGCCGGACACGCAGCTGTACCACAAGGATCAAATTCTCTTTGGTATCGACAAGGCGAGGGAGAGCATTCTCAAAACGCGCCATGTGGTGGTGGTTGAGGGCTATACCGATGTGATGGCCATGTATTTCGCCGGTATTAAGACGGCGGTGGCGACCTGCGGTACGGCTTTTGGTATGAACCATCAAAAGATCATCCGCCGTTTGGTTCTCGACGATTCCCTCTCCGGATTAGCAGGAATGAGTGAGGATTCGCATGAAGGGGCGATCTCTCCTGCGGCGCGAATCTACTTTACCTTCGACGGTGATGCGGCCGGGCAGAAGGCGGCGTTGCGCACCTACCAGTTTGACTCGGAGCTGCTGACGCAAAGTTATGTGGTGGTTGCCCCCGATAACCTTGACCCGTGCGATCTGCGTTTGCAAAGAGGAGACGAGGCGGTGCGTGCTCTGTTCTCCACGCAGAATACGAGCAAGCCGGTGCCGTTGCATGAGTATGTGTTGCGCAAGCAGTTGACGGGTTACGATTTTTCCAATCAGCTGCAGCAGCGTGCCGCGGTGGATAGGGGAGTGCGCATTATTTTGTCGGTGCGCTCGAGCGTGGCGCGTGAGGGCATGCTTCTCACCATTTCGAAGATTACGGGTATGGACCGTGATTCGGTGATGCGCATTTACCATTCGATTGCGGGAACTTCGGCGAACTCGTCGAACTACCAGTGGCCGCGGCGTTCGAATGCGAGCTCGCGAGTGAGCCCGTGGCAGAAGGCGTTGGAGGATGCGTCGAATCCGGCGTATGTGTCGATGTCGAATAGGGAGTATTTCACACGATTGCTCTCCTCCGTACAATCAGTGTCGATGCCGTGGTCGAATGCGTCCGGCTTCTTGGTTCATGATGCGCTGGCGGAGAATGAGCAGTGGGTTCTGGCCGGTTTGTTGCAGATGCCGCAGGCGGTGAATGCTGATTTGTGGGAAAACTATATGGCGGCTGACCTTTTCCCTCACACGGTTTTCGCTGAACTTTTCACTCGCCTCAAGTCGTTGGGGGCTTTGCCTTCTGTTGGTATGCCGATTCCAGATTGGCAGCACGCAGTAAGGAAGGCTGTGGGCCCTGCTCTCGAACCGGTGGTGAATGCGCTGATTGTTCTGCGTTTGCCGCTTGATTTTGATTCTTCGTCCGAGCGCGGTGTGCTTCCCGGCGCTCGTGTTGGTGGTGGGCCTAGCGGGCGCGGTGGCGCTGGCGCGGCTGGTGGCCGCGGTGGTTCCGGCGTTACTGGGCCGGGTGCGGCTGGGCCTGCTGTACCTGCCGGCGGGCCGGGCGCTTCTTCTGCTGGAGCTGCCGGTGCTTCTGCTCCTTCGCAAGAGCAGATTAGCAAGCTGCGCCATGAACAAACCTTCCCCGAGGTGAGCCCGGAACAACAGTTCTGGATTACCGAGCAGATTGTGGCTTTGATTGTCACGGGCTATGCTGGGCGCATTGCGCGTTTGAAGAATAGGATGCGCGCAGCCAGCTCCGAGGAACAGCTGCAATTGCTGCAAAAAGTGAACACGTTGGAGACGGCGCGTATTCAGATGAATGCTGCTTTGAAGCAGATGCATATTGAGCCGCAAAAGTTTGACCCCAAGCTCGGCTGGCTGCATCAGGTGGAAAGCAGCATCGCTTCCGTTCAGCAAAGCCAGGTTGTGCCTTCTGCTGTTTCAGCCGGTTCAGCTCCTCGTACTACTGCGGGCGCGGTACGCGTGGTGGAAGCCCCGCAGCCAGCTGCTCCTGCTCAGCAGTCCAGCGAAGTGACTGTGCAGCCGATTGATCCGAATATGCTTCCGCCTACCTTTGACCAAGACGGGGATGAAGAGGATATCGCCGCATTCTAAGAAGTTTGTGTGGTGAAACAGCAGAGAACTGCCAGAACGGTCATCACCTATCTTTACTCTGTCGGTCATCGTGGGACGGCTCCGAATGTGTTGGAGTCGTCCTCACGTCATGACAGATAGACCAGATGCCGGCGATGGCCCCCGCCGGTATCGATAATGTGCAGATCCCTTGACCGAGACTAACCAGCCAGTGAGGCCCGCCCCACTGGTCTGCTGTCATCATGGTATTGAGCAAAAACCCGAGACCGATCCAAAAGCCCATAAGATCACCCCTCATACACGTCATAATTGTGTGCTCTTTTGCTTATTACGGTTTTAACAGTTGCGAGATGTTTCCGCAACATGGTGCCCCACCAATGGCCGGGCACCATGCGACGAAAATCACAGGCAGCGTAAATCGTTTTGCGGGTATCGGCGCAGATAATCGTCCACCGTGTGCGCGTACTCCCATGTATAGGCGTCTATCCATGTGTGAGCTATCCGCGCCGGGAGCGCACAGGCTTCAGACGGCCCTTTCACATATGTGTCTCTCGCTTTTTTGGATGAGAAGACCCGCACTCGGGGGTCATCGCCATTGAAAGTCATAGAAAGAGGATCAATAAGATAGGTGTTATATCGACAATCGCCGGCAAAATAATAGTGTCTCATTTTAGAGCCCTTTCACATTCGTCAAAGCTGAAAACCAGATAATTCACAGAGCTGCGATGAAGGGAGAAAAGCTTTGCCGTAGTGACTAGTAGCTCCGTGTCACCGATCGCCGTGATTAGTTCTCTTTGACCCAGCCGCAGGCGGGGAGCTCATCGGAATAGACGCCAGGCGCGTAATCGATTGCCAGGAGACCAGAGAAACCAGGCTTTCCCACGAGAACATCGCGGAACAAGTCAAACAAGGATGGTACAAGAACCGTAGATCGTTGTTATTTTCCAACGTTTTTACGTGCCCCGAGGGAGAATCGAACTCCCGACACGAGGATTAGAAGTCCACTGCTCTATCCACTGAGCTACCGGGGCGCACTCACTTAGTGTAGCGCAAATGAGGACGCGAGGAATGTACGAGTTTCTCGCGTCCTCATTCATCACTTCGCTAGCAGCAAGGAGAACAAACCACCTACTCTCCGCTCAGAAGCCCAGGACAGCCACTGAACAGAGCGCAGAACAGTTCCCTCTCCTCGCAACTAGCAAACCTGATTACAACACGCGAAAACGTGCATCGAGCAGAGTCGAGAACGGAGCTGCCGGTGAGAGCTTCTCATCAAACAGAGGTGCTGGACCCCAGTTACGGAAACCGTAGCGAACAGCTATGGGCCGAGCACACAGAGCAGAACGCACGGCAACAGAAAGGTTGTGGTCGGCAGTGAAAATCTCAGCTTGTGCCGGGTAGAAAATGCCATCCTCACCAGCGACTTCAAAACCAGAATCCGATGGTTTACGTGACATCTCCGTGTTTGCAAACTTCGCAGCATCCTCAAACAGAGGTTGAGGCTCGAAAGCAGCCTCGTCAGAATAATGGTCGAAATGAACCGGCTGCGAGAACACAACGATCAGCGAAGAGGCAAGGTCAGAGGTTTGCGAACGTGCCATTGCCAACAACTCCGGGTTTGCACCAATCTGAGCGGATTGACCCGAGATAACACTCACCACGCGCGGACCGTACGAGGAGAATTGAGGCAAGCTATACACGCGAGTGAGCGCAACACCAGCCATGCGCTCGCCCACAGGACACTTGTCGAGAGGGTGCAAATTGTTGAACTCGCCCTGGTCGAGATTGACTGAGCAGTAAACGTTGCTCAGGTGAACAGCTGGCTTTTCCTCATGCTCCGAGTAGAGCGCGGCGAAGCGCGACTGCGGCTCATCGGAGAGGTTTCCCGTCAGGTCGTCGGAAAAGTTACCGGTCAGTTCGTCGGATAGATTACTGGTCAGTTCGCTGGACAGGTCAGACTCGGTGAAGTCGAAATCCTGACCAATATTCATCTGGGCCGCGCGCAAGCGGCTCCACGTGCTCGGGTTGCGAGGCTTACGCCATTCGTCAATGTCAACGAAGCGAGGAAGCTGGCCGATGATCCACGCCATATCATTGCTCTGCCACAGCTCGCGCCAGGAGGTGATGAGCTCGGTGAGCAGCCAACGGTAATCCTCAGAACGGTTCTCATCAGCAGAACCCTGGTACCACAGCACGCCACGGGCAGGGTAGCCGGCGATTCGCTCGAGCATACTCTCCACGGTTCCGCCAGGACGATACTTAGAGTATGGGCCAGCAGGAGGAGGCCACGGGCACGGACCAAACTTCTCGGTGATGCGCTCCATCGACACGCCTGGTTCTTGCTCCTTGAGCTGAGCGACATCCGCATTCCACTGGTCGAAACCCTTTTGCCATTCGGCAGTCTTCTTGATCCAGCTTTCGCTGGTAACGCCGATCATCTGCTCAGCGTACTCGTCAATGTAGCGCTGACCGCGAGGGTCCTCCTTGAGCCGCGCTGTGCTAATCCAGCTGCTTGCCGACGAGCCGCCCACATAGCATTCCAGCAGGCCGACGGCGATACCGAGCTTTTCGTGCAGAACGCGAGCCATATGGAAGCCGACAGCCGAAAGGTCGCCGCTGATACTCTCCTTGTTCACCGGCTGCCAGGTGTTGTTCTTCTCCCGCTGAGCAAACTGCGGGTCGAACCATCCGATTTCCGGAGTAGCGAAGTAGCGAATATTCTCCCAGTCTGGCTCAGGATTATCACACAGTTCTTTTCCACCCGTGCTGTCCTTGAGGCGGAACTCCATATTCGACTGGCCGGCTGCAACCCAGACCTCACCGACCCACACATCGTGAAACTCGTACTTTTCCTCGCACTGCTCGCTACTGAGAGTGAGTGTGAGCGGGCCACACGCGTCGAGCGGGGGAAGGGTGACAGTGAACCTACCGCGTGGGTCGACGATGGCGTGAGCGGTAACATCGACGCCTTCACCTGAGAGGCAAGCTTGAACATCCCAGCCGTCATTGGCCCAGCCGAAGACGCGAATCTCTGTGTTTTGTTGCAGCACCATGTGGTCGGAGAAGAGTGTTGCGGCAACAAGTTTACGTGAGTAGTCGACTCGTTTACCGAGAGGGTAGGTGAAGCTCACAACCATGGTGTTCCCTTATCTGCTGGTTCTGATCAGATTTATTCTCATGTGATTCAGTTCTGATGCACTGTGGTTTACGTCTGATTCGTCAGTGAATGCGATTTCAGAATATACCCGAGAAGCGGGGTTCGTGTGGTTTTCGCCGATATTATTCTGAAAATTAAGTAAATCGCTGAAACCAGGCTGTTCCTTGGGCGTTTCGCGCTTACATATTGCAATAACTCCAATAACTGTAGCGGTTCATAAGAAATTGCTTCTATTGTGCTCTGCTCTGCTGTCTAATGCGTGCTGGTTGCGTGTGAGAGGCATCTCGCGGGTACAGTGGAGGAGGAAAATAGGAGAAAAACGGGGGTGTGATCGGGTGAAAACCATCGTTCTCGTGTGTGACGATGTGAACGACCATGGCAATGGAACCTCGAATTCTGCTCGCCAGTTTGCTGAAGAGTTGCAGCGACGCGGGTTTGAGGTTCGCCTCGTGGGCATTGGTGCGCCGGAATTCTCGGTGCGCGAGCAGCGAATTCCTCTGGTCAGCTTCTTGGCACATAAACAGCGCATGCGTCTTGCTCATGCTGATAAGGCTGTGCTGGCTCGTGCTTTAGATGGCGCGGACCTTGTGCACGTGTATCTGCCTTTTAGCCTCGAAAGATTAGCAGTGCGCATGGCTCGCTCTCGTCATATTCCTGTGACTGCTGGTTTTCACTTGATGCCGCAAAACGTGTTGTATTCTGCGGGTTTGGTGGGAAAGATTCCGTGGTTAAGAAGGCTGACGAGTAACTGGCTATATACCCTGTTTTGGAAGCAGATGTATCGCTGGGTGAGCGATATCCATGTTCCCAGCCGCATGGGCAAGACTCAGCTGGTGGAACATGGCTATACCAACAGAATTCATGTATTTTCTAACGGTGTGAACCCTCGCTTCACTGAAGTTCTGGCTCCTGATAGCGCGAAAGAGAAGGCGGAAGCTGAAGTTCAAACTGAGGTGGTTCAGCAACAGGCTGAGCCACCTCAGCAGCACGCATTGACTGTGCGGATGATGAAGATTATCACTTCAGGACGCTTAGCAGGGGAGAAGGATTACGACACCTTCCTGCGCGCACTTGCCCTGTGCAAACACCGCGCACATATCTCCGTCCAGATGTGTGGAACAGGGCCGAAGTATCATCATCTTCGCGCTCTAGCTCGCACGGAGAAGCTGGAGAATTTCACTATCAGTTATTTGAGTTCTCGAGCTTTACAACGCGCGCTCAACGGTGCTGACCTTTTCGTCCACCCTGCACTGGTCGAGCTGGAATCACTCTCCGTGTTGGAAGCTCTCGCCTGCGGTGTGGTGCCGGTTATCTCTGACTCTGAACTTTCTGCTGCATCTCAGTTTTCCCTGCATCAGCGTTCACTGTTTGCTGCGGGGAATGCAAAGCAGCTTGCCCAGCAGATCGACTGGTGGTACGAGCACCCAAACGAGCGCGCTGAGTATTCTGCGCGCTATGCTCAGCTGGCACGAGAGAAGTATTCTCTACATGCGAGTGTGGATGCGTTCCTCGCCATGGCCAAGCAGGCTACGCGCATGTAAGCGCAGAACTCAGTTGCGCGAACAGTGTGCCACAGTTCAGTTGAGCGCAGAGTACAGCAGAACTCAACTAAGCGTCCAGTACAGAAAACTCAGAAGTTAGCCAAGTTATCCTGCGTACCAGCAGACTCACCTGCAGCGCGCTGCGATTCCTCCACTGCGGCCAACTGCTCAGCAACCTTTTGCAGCAAGGCCTGCGCATGCTGAGCCAAAGCGACACCATACTGCCACGCCTTAGTCGAGCTCTCCAAAGTTTGACCACCTTGGTCAAGGCTTTGTACGATTTGGGCGAGCTTGTCACGAGCCTCTTCATAGCTCATGTTCTCAATTTCAGCCTTCTGCTCCTCGCTCAAACCGTCGAGCATGCTGTTCTTCTTATTCTCATCTGCCATAGTGTTCTCCTTAATTACAACAATTCCCACAATCTCAACTGCAAATTTGACTCGTTCGCAGTGTTAATCGTGAACGTTTTCCACACGTGCTGTTGCACTACCGTGACGCAAAAGCAGCGCGAGCAACTGACCAGAACTGAGCTGTGAAGCATCACTCAGCACGTGGCCATCCTCATCACGAATGATGGAATAGCCACGGTCCAGCGTCTTCTGTGGAGACAGTGCAGTCAGTGTCGCCTGAGAGCGCGTAATAGCATTCGTCTCGCTATCGACATATTGATGCAGGGAGGCATTCAACCGTTCTGACAATCTTTCAAGCTGCTGAGAGTAAGGCTCCAACATGCTCATCGGATGCGTCAGATGTGGGTTCGTCAAATAACCATGCATCAACTGCAACTGGCTCGTCACCAAAGACTGCAAGTCAGACTGCAACGTGAAACGCAACTGGTCAATCAACTCAAGCTGCTCATGAACATCAGGAACAACACGCTTCGCCGCATCAGTTGGGGTAGAAGCGCGCAAATCAGCAACGAGGTCGAGCAGCGTCCAATCATCCTCATGGCCAATAGCCGAGACCACGGGAGTAGAGCATTCGCTCACCGCGCGAACAACACCCTCATCGGAGAAACCAACGAGGTCAGCAAAAGCGCCGCCGCCACGGGCGATGATAATTACGTCAATATCGGGGTCAGCGTCGAGCTTCTTGACGGCAGCGATTACATCAGGAGGGCAGGATTCACCCTGAACATGAACATATTCTGAAGTAATCTGGATCGTCGGCCAACGAAGCATCGCATTGCGCTTCACGTCACCCTCAGCGCGAGCTTGAGGAGCGCAAATCAGGCCAATATGGTGTGGAAACTCAGGCAAAGCAAGCTTACGATCGGCGTCGAAAAGGCCTTCACCCTTCAGCTTTTTCCTCAACTCTTCGATCTGCTGCTTCAAGTCACCCTGACCAATACGGCGAATTTCCTGGGCGAGAAAGCTCAGCTTAGTGAAGCGCTGATAGAGGTTGGGCTTGCCGTGAATGAGAACGCGATCACCTTGATGGAACTGGGCTGCCTGAGCAGAGGTAGCGCCAAAAGCCACAACTTCCAAGGTGGTGTTGGACACTTGGGAGTCGGCCAATGTGATGTAGGTGGAGCCAGCACGACGGGCGTTGATCTCTTGAATCTGGCCTTCCAGCCAAAAACTTGGCCAAGTGCTGATTGCTTGAGAGAACGTCCAGGACGCCATGGTGACAGGCCATGGGTGCTCCGGGCTCGTCATTGCCGCGCGAGGCACGACTTGGCGAGAGACCGAGCTACTCGGGTCAGGCTGCAAAGGTGGCTCTTCAGAGTTCATGTTCATCATGTTTCCAGCTTGGCGGTGAGAGTCGACAGAATCAAGAGGCTCAGAAAAATTGTGGATAAGTTTCTTTTCGTTGCAATTACTGAGATTATCAGCCCCAAGAAAACCATGGAAAATAAAATTCCTACGCAATTTTGTGGGTCCTGACACAGTTACGCCATTTTTCGGTAGGCGAGAAACGCGGAGAAAAAGCGCAAGGCGCAAGCTCTGAGCTTGTGCAAGAATCAAACTATGGGTAGCACTGAAATTCCACAGATTATTCCTCTCACAGAGGCTCAGGTACCTGACCGCCTCCCACTTATTCGCTCTCTCATGGCGAGTATCGCTCACCATGACTGGACTCGCGTCACCTCGTCTACGGATGACAGCAATATACCTGATAATCATGTGCCCAGCGATGAGGATAAACCGAGTGAAACCTCTCTTCACACGGTGACATACTGTGTTAGTGATTTCCAAGCCTTAACCCACAAGCATCAGCACAGCTTTGAACAAGCGATTGGGCAGCAGCAGGTATGGCAGGGTCCTTCGTGGGCAGTGCTGGCCATTTCCCCAGGCTTTACCTCTTGCGCCGATAAATACCCTGAATTTGCGTGGTATATGCTCAGTGCCGGCATTGACGTGATCGTTGTCGAACACCGCGGCCATGGCTACTCGCTTCGAGAAACTTCGGACCTTACCTCAGTGCACATCAGAGATTGGCACTGCTATATTTCTGACTTTGCACAAAGTTGCTTGCATGCGTATGAAATGCACCACCTGCGCGCGCCACTGTGCGTGTGGGGCCACTCCATGGGCGGCGCAATTGCAACGGGAGTGGTGGAAGAATACCCCAATCTGTTCAGTGCAGCTGTTTTCTCCTCTCCGATGTACTTGCCTCGAACAGGTGTTCCCACGAGTGTTACGCACTGGCTTGCGCGTCGATATGTCGCGGCTGGAAAGGCTGAGGAGCCTGCCCTAGGTAAGCGAGAGTTTGACTCGGCCATGGCTCAGGAAGAGGAAAACGTGCGTGAAGGTAAAGACCGTGGTTCGCGTTCTGCTGCCCGCCAGCACAATTTCCGCGAGGTGCGCAAGAGCAAGCTGGTGGAGCATACCTTGAACCCAACATGGGGTTGGGTGGACCAAGCTCTGAATATGGACGCCCAGATTACCAGTACGCAAGAGCTCGCCAAGGTGAAAATCCCTGTTTTGCTCATGACCGCAGGAAAGGATGCTTATGTGGATGTTCCCGCGCAGAAAAAGGTAGCGCAGAAAGCTCACGAGCTTGGCCTTGCGTTTAAAGCGTTCTTTTTCCCAGGTGCGCGACATGAATTGTTCTATGACATTGATCCCATTGTGAAGAGGTATATGAACCTCCTTGTCGAGTTCTACTGGCAGGCAACACACCCTGCAGAAGCAAAGTGATGAAGTTGCCTTATGTTGCCACAAGGGTGGTTGTAAAACGTTTCAATGTTTCTGATAATCTCTAACCAAACACAGTGAAAGAGCAGAGCAATGGTGCATACTGACGACAACGAGAAGCGCAATGAAGCGTTTCCATCCTTCTCTCACTTCCAACAGCCTCTTCAGGGCCTGACCGCCCAGGTTGATGATGAGAATTTAGCGCAAGCCTTCACGATGCAGGTGGACTACCTTCTGAGCTTCGACCCCGAACGTTTCCTCGTCGAATTCCGCCGCAACGCAGGCCTCGACACTAAGGGTCTGACCACCTACGGAGGCTGGGAAGCAGGAAGCCTGGCTGAGGACAACCCTGACGATGCTGAATACCCAGCCGACCAAGAGCTACGCGAAAAAACGGGTGACCTGCAAGCCATTAGCTCAGAAGAAGGGCGCAAAGAGAAGCCTCTGCGTTTTACCGGCCACTATTTTGGCCACTGGATGCGCGCCTGCGAGCACGCCCTGCACTCAAGTAACATCAATGATTCCCAGCGTCACGAACTTGCGCAGAAGGCGGCAAGCGCAGTGCTGGGGCTTCGCGAAACCCAGCTCGCCTTCGCTGCAGCAAACCCTGAAGATGCTGGTTATTTGCCGGCTTACCCTGTGGCAGCGCTGCCTGGCGGTGCTGATGGTGTGATGGTGCCTTTCTACAATCTGCACAAAGTGTTGCAAGGCCTGATCGACCTGTCCTCCGTGGATTTTGAAGCCTATGGAGTACACAACAACAGCGAAAAGGTGGCTGAGGTTGCTCTGCGCACTGCCCGTGATTTTGCGCAATTCATCAGCACGTGGAATGCGCGAAACCCGGATGTTGCCCTGCTGGACACCGAATACGGCGGAATGAATGAAGCGCTGTACAATCTGGCGCTCGCCGAAAGGAAGCGCGGGGAAACTGACAGCCAGGTTCAGGCCGACGCTCGTGCGGTGAGTACGGAAGAAGAACTCGAGCAGCATGGTTTGCAGACGCCAGAACAGAGTAGTTTGCAGGCGCCAGAGCTTTCCGCCCAGCACGCAGAACTACTCGCCGCCCGCACCGCGCATCTCTTCGACGAACTCGACCTGTTCATCCGCCTCGCAGCTGGGGAAGACTGCCTGCCCGGTTTGCACGTCAACACCACAATCCCCAAACTCATCGGAGCAGCACGAGCCCTCGAAGTGTTCGCCCGCAACAGCCAGAGCATGGACGGCATTGCCGACGACATTCGCGAGCATGCAGCGAAGCTTCACATCGCACTCGACCAGCTGCCGCGCTACGACATGAAGCAACTGGATGAGAAGGCTCGCGAGATTTACCGTGCTGATAATCTCACGCCGGTCAGTGATGAGGATGCAAGCCTCGTGTTCGGCGTGTATTTCGCCGCGGCGCGCAACTTCTGGCAGCTCGCCACCGGTCCCTACGCCTACGCCATCGGGGTTCCCAGCCAAGCCGAACATTTCCACGAGCTTGACCACATGTGGGCCGCAGCCAACCAGTCGGGCGACGAGGACGGCGGGTATCGTAACCCCTCCACCTGCGAAACCTGCTGCGCACACAATCTGCTGCGCTTGAGCTACCTGCTGATGAGCTTGAGCGGTGAAGCGAGTTACGCCAACCGCGCCGAAGTGCTCCACCGCAACGCGATCCTGGGCTCTCGCGATCCGCACACCGGCATGGTCACCTACTTCCAACCCATGCGCGCCGGCTACGCGAAAGTCTACGGCCCGGCACGCGGCGAATTCTGGTGCTGCCAAGGAACCGGCCTCGAAAACTGGACGCTTCTGGGGCAAGCAGCCTATTTCAGCGACGGGGACAGCGTGTACCTTGCTCGCGCTCTCACCTCGACGCTCCAGATTAGCAGCACCATGACTCTCACCCAGAAGGACCAGCTCAGCCAGGACGGCACCATCCGGCTCACCCTCGACGCGCCTGCAGGTACGAACTTGTCATTGAAACTGCGCGTACCTGATTGGGCGACATCCATGGTGGTCTACTCACTCGATGATGACCTCGTACTCGCCCCACGCGAAAGCTGGGTGCACGTGCACATTGAAGCAGGTGAAACTCTCGTGCTCAACTATGAACGAGCAGCGAAAGCAATCAGTCACGAAGATAACCCGGCATGGGTTGCCTTCCAATACGGCCCCGACGTTCTGGGCGAAGCGCTGAGTGACAGCGACCCGAAGGCGAACTATCAGTACGGTGGAATCCTTGTGCGAGTGGCTACATATGACGCGCAGACGGCTCAACGGGCGAAACTTACCGTCGACGAGCCGGTTGAGCAGTGGGTTAAGCAGGTTGATCAGCATATGAAGCCAGTGGCCCAGCAAATGGCACAGCCGGCGGAAGCGGTACAGCAGTCGGCACAACAGGGGAGCGGTGCAAGATCGATTCCGCGCTTTGAACTCACTGGCTTGGCCGGTGGCGAAGTGCGAGAACTGCAACCGTACAACACGCTGCACGACAGTGTGAACGCAATCTACTTCGACATCGAGCACAGCGAGTGAGAGGGCTCCCGCGCGGTGGTGCGCCCGCCCGGGTGCCACGCACGCCCGAGACGCAGTCGCGCGCAGACAGCCTCAGTTGCGAAGGGAGCGAAACGGCGTGCACTCGTCACAGTGGCTCAGTAAAATGAAGCGCACAGACGAAGATCCGCCATCACCGGGGAGTCTTCTGGAAGAACAGCGCCCGACCAAGATGCAAGCTGCTGCTCCTGCTGCGAAGCAGAAGGAGAAAGCGCACTGATAATCTTGAGCGAGCCGCCTAGTAGAACCAGCGGGAAGGCCCGACATAGCCAACAAGAGAGGCTGCACAGGCAAGGCAAGCAAAAGCAAGGCCAAGCCAAGCCGAGCAGCAAGCGAGGTGGTACCGCGCGCTCACCACAAGGGGAGAAGCGTCCTCGCGTTGGAATATGAGGAATATCCAGCGTAGAGGGAGGCCTATGAGCACACCGAAGCAGGAACAGCAGGGAGTTTACCCCAAGGCTGTTGTGGAAGGTGAAAGCCGTAGCGTTAATCCAAGCCCAAACTTCCCACAAGCGGAAGAAAAGGTCATCAGCTACTGGGACAAAGACCAGACCTTCGAAAAGTCACTGAAAATCAACCCATCTGGTCAAAAAGCCCACAATGAGTACGTGTTCTTCGACGGCCCGCCATTCGCCAATGGCCTGCCACACTACGGTCACCTTCTGACCGGCTACACCAAAGACGTCATCCCACGCTACCAAACCATGAAAGGCCGTCGCGTGGAGCGCGTCTTCGGCTGGGATACTCACGGCTTGCCAGCAGAATTGGAGGCTCAAAAAGAGCTGGGCTTTACCAACAAAGACCAGATCGACAAGCTCGGTTTGGCAGCCTTCAACGACGCATGCCGTCGCTCCGTGATGAAGTACTCCGGCGAATGGAAAGAATACGTTCACCGCCAGGCTCGCTGGGTTGATTTCGACGGCGGCTACAAGACGATGAACGTTGGCTACATGGAATCCGTCATCTGGGCCTTCAAGCAGCTGTACGACAAGGGCCTCATCTACGAAGGCAACCGCGTTCTGCCATACTGCCCGAAGGATGAAACCCCGCTCTCAGCACACGAGCTGCGCATGGACGGCGACGTGTACACCGACGAGCAGACGGCAACCGTCGTCCTGGGCGTGCGTTTGCGCGATGAAGACGCCTACCTCGTCTATTGGACGACCACCCCATGGACCGTGCCATCCAACATGGCCGTCGTGGTGGGTAACGACATCGATTACGTCGAAGTCCAGCCTGTTTCCGGCGAATTTGCTGGCAAGAAGCTCTACTTCGCTCAGGCTCGCGTCGCTGACTTCACTAAGGAATTGGGTGAAGATTATCAGGTTCTTCGCACTCTCAAGGGTTCCGAACTCGTGGGCCGCCGCTACTACCCGGCCATGCCATACCTCGAGACCGAACTGGCCAAGCAGGCAGGCGCTCAGCCAGGCGAGAACGCTTACACTGTGTACGCTGCCGATTACGTCGACACCGAAGAAGGTACTGGTTTGGTTCACCAGGCTCCTTACGGTGAAGACGATATGAACACGTTGAAAGCGCACAACATCCACGTCACCGATGTGACAGATGATGCGACACGCTTCACCTCGCTGGTCCCAGATTATCAGGGCTCGCAAGTCTTCGACGCGAATACACCGATCTTGCGCGACCTTCGTCACAACACCGGCATCGTGGCAAGCGTTCCTGAAGACCAGCGTGCACTGCTCGTGCAAAGCAAGTCCATGGTTCATTCCTACCCACGCTGCTGGCGTTGCGGCACCCCACTGGTCTACAAGCCAGTGACCTCCTGGTTCGTCGCCGTCACCAAGATCAAGGATCAGCTCCTCGACGTCAACGAGCAGATCAACTGGATCCCAGAAAACGTCAAGCACGGTCAGTTCGGCAAGTGGCTTGCCAATGCTCGCGACTGGTCCATCACCCGCAATCGCTACTGGGGTAGCCCTATTCCTGTGTGGGTTTCCGATGATCCTGCCCACCCGCGCATCGACGTGTATGGTTCCTTGGAAGAGCTCAAGCGCGACTTTGGCCGCTACCCAGTCGACGACAAGGGTGAAGTGAACCTGCACCGTCCATGGATTGATGAGTTGACTCGTCCAAACCCGGATGATCCAACAGGCAAGTCGATGATGCATCGCATTCCTGATGTTCTCGACGTGTGGTTCGACTCTGGTTCCATGCCTTTCGCTCAGAAGCATTACCCCTTCGAAAACAAGGAATGGTTCGAAACCCACTTCCCATCCGACTTTGTGGTCGAATACGTGGGCCAGACTCGCGGCTGGTTCTACCTGCTCACCGTGATGAGCACCGCCCTGTTTGGCAAGCCTGCCTTCAAGAATGTGGTGTGCCACGGTATTGTGCTGGGTGACGATGGCGAGAAGATGAGTAAGCATCTTCACAACTATCCGGACGTCAACGGCGTATTCAACACGTACGGTTCTGACGCCATGCGCTGGTTCTTGATGAGCTCGCCGATTCTGCGCGGTGGAAATCTTATTGTGACCGAAAAGGCCATCAAGGATACGGTTCGCCAAGTGCTGCTGCCATTGTGGTCGAGCTACTACTTCTTCACCGTCTACGCCAACGCTGCCAACAACGGCAAGGGCTATGTTGCCAAACCGATTGCCGCCGACGAGGTGGCCAGCCTGCCGCAGATGGACCGTTACCTGCTCGCCCGTTTGCGCCGCACGATTCTGGCCATGCAAAAGGACCTCGACACGCTCGCTATTTCCGATGCGTGTGACGAGGCTTTGGCCTTCATCGACACGCTGACGAACTGGTATATTCGTAACTCTCGAGAGCGCTTCTGGGATGAGGATACGCACGCCTTCGATGTTCTGTATACGGTTCTCGAGGCATTCACTCGCGCCGTCGCCCCACTGCTTCCCATGGAAGCGGAGCAAATCTGGCGCGGCCTGACGGGTGGCGAGTCCGTGCATCTGGCCAACTGGCCATACGTCACCGAGCCTCTCGACGCACCATCGGGTAAGGATTCTTCCAACCCTGATGGGCCTGACACCGCGTTGGGCAAGCTTCTGGTGGACGACCCTGAGCTCGTCGAAGCGATGGGCACTGTTCGCGATATCGTCTCCACTGCGCTTTCGCTGCGCAAGGCGTCGAAGATTCGCGTTCGCCAGCCTCTGGCTCGCCTGACCGTGGTCACCGAGAACGTCGACGAAGTTGAGCTGTACCGCGAGCTGTTGGAAAACCAGCTGGATGTGAAGGCTGTTGAGCTCAGTTCTGCTCAGGACGCTGACCAGCATGGCCTGCGCCTGGTGCACCAGTTGAGTGTGAATGCGCGCGTTGCTGGCCCTCGTTTGGGCAAGCTCGTCCAGTTCGCTATTCGCGGTTCGAAGACGGGCGCTTGGCATCAGGACCCTGCAACCGGTGTGGTGAGTGTGGACGGCCCTGATGGGGCTATTGCGCTGGAGCCTGCCGAGTACACGCTGACCAACAAGGTGGAGGAAAAGGATGAGGCGCTGGCCAAGGAGACCGTTTCGGCTCAGTTGGCTAATGGTGGCTTCGTCCTTCTCGACACGGCCTTGACGCCTGAGCTCGAGCAGGAAGGTTGGGCTCGCGATACGATTCGTGCCGTTCAGGACGCTCGTAAGGAAGCTCACTTGCAAGTTTCCGATCGCATTTGGTTGCGCTTGGGCGTTCCTCACACCGACACTCTGGGTATCGCAGCGGTTCAGCAGTTTGCCAAGCTCATTTGTGCGGAGACCTTGGCTAACCACCTCGAGGTCGGCACTCCTGATGATCCGTCTGCCACTCAGTTGCAGGTGTCGGTTCGTAAGGACGAGGACGAATAAAGATTATCAGCGCGGCTGATGTCGCGGCTCGAGGCGGGCCACTCGCTGAGTAGCCCACCTCGCTGCGGCCCTCACTTCAACTGCCTGCAAGGTAAAGAAAGCGGCTCACTCCTCAGGAGTGAGCCGCTTTCTGTTGCAGTGCTGTTTTGTTGCAGTGCTGTTTTGTTGCAGTGCTGTTTTGTTGCAGTGCCGTTTCTGTTTCAGCGCGGTGAAAATCTTAAAGTATACAAACTGAGCAAGCTTAAGCGAAAAGGCGAGGCCCGTAGTGAATGAGAACGACGGCAACCAGGGCGAGTACCACCAAAATGTCGACCATGAGGTCAAGGTTCGGCCGGTAGTAGCCCGAGAGGAAGCCGCGGTGAGGCAGATGCTGAACCGTGACTGTCGCGTGGCTTAAGGCCATGAACTGTATGAGTGTGGAGAAGAGCAGCGTCATGCACCAGGGGCAGAGCGCGCCGATGACGAAAACCGACTGCGAGGACAGCCACAGCGAATAGCACAAAGCTGCCGCTCCACCTAACCACGTGCAGAAAACCAACCAACGAGGTTGCACCATTTTCGTCAGACCAATGACGGCCATCGTGACAAAGACCGACTCTGCTGCAATTCCCAAGAAAGCGTTAGGAATGCTGAGATTGCCAAAATGCAACAGCTCGGCCTGCCAGCTTTGTGCGACCTGAGTGCAAGAGATCACGCCGGAAATGTCACAACTCAAGCGCGCATTGGGATGGCGGGCGATGTAGAGCGTGTCAGCAGAAAGCACGAACGAGGAGAACAAGGCAACTGCTGAGCTGATCAGCATCACCAGGTAGAGCCACGTGGATGAATGTCTCCAGCCTTTCATCCACGAGAATGCGGCATCGAGGTCGAGAGTGTGGGTAGTCTCAGTTTCTTCCATGCCTCTATACTAGCAGGCGTCTGGGTTAGCATAGAAGCGTGAAATCGGATTTCGAAACCAGCGAAAAGCGCCATCTCTCAGCTGACTCTCAGCCGGATATGCTGCCTGACTATTCTGGCGGCATGAGCGAGGCGGAGCGCGCGCTTTTGCACGGCCACGTTGACGGCGAAGTCGGCGGCGAGGGTGACGGTCAGCTCCGTGGCGAGCGCGGCGATGCAACTGGCGGCCTTCGCGCCGAACTTGGCGCAGGTCAGCTTGGTACGCATGTGCGCGCAGCCCTCGCTTGGCATGAGTCGCCTGAGCACTCCCAAGGTTGGGATTTGCACACTCATACTGTGTTTTCCGACGGCCAGTGCACACCCAGTGAGGCGATCGAGCTGGCGAAGAACGCTGGGATTGCAGGCATTGCGCTCACCGATCACGATTCTGCACAAGGCTGGAGCGAAGCCGAAAAGCGCGCTCGCGAGCTGAACATGCCTCTGATTCGCGGAACGGAAATCACCGCAGAATGGGGACACACCTCCGTGCATATGCTCGCCTGGTTGTACGATCCCACGAATGAAGCGCTGGCTGAACTGTTTCGCACTACTCGCATTAACCGCGTGCGTCGCACCAAGAAAATGGTGGAAATGATGGGCAAAAAATACCCCATCACCTGGGAGGATGTACTCAAGCAGGCTGGTGGCACCGCTCAGACGACGATCGGCAGGCCGCATATTGCCGACACCTTGGTGGCGAAAGGCTTGTTTGCTACCCGTTCCGAGGCTTTCTTAGGCCCGGTGTCGAGCAAGTCGGAGTTTTACCTGCCGGTGATCTCCCCGCAAGTCGATGAGGTGATTACCATCGTCAAGGATGCGGGAGGCGTTGTCGCGATTGCCCATGCTGGCTCTTTTGCGCGCAACAAGGAAATTTTGAGCGACCAGGATATCCGCCATTTTGCCGATCTGGGTTTGGATGCGCTGGAAGTGTGGCATCGCGAGAATTCGCCTGAGCAACGGGTGCGCCTGCTCAAACTCGCCTCTCGCTTGGGATTGTTGGCCACGGGCGGTTCGGATTGGCATGGGCCTCACGGTAAGCCCAACCTGTTGGGGGAGAATCTCACCGACCCGCAAACTCTGCAGGCTATTGTGACGCGCGGCGTGTTGCCGGTGGTGGAGTAACAAAAACGCTCCAGATTATCAGTACGAATGGCATAAGCATCCTGATAATCTGGAGCGCTGAAAATAAGTAAAGGCTGAGCTTTACTCCAACGAGCCGAAGCCAACCGGGCGGCGGGTTTGCGAACCGACGATGGCGTAACCCAGAGCAGCGCCGTTTACCAAAATGTGACGGCCCTTGTCATCAACGAGATCGGCCACGGATCCCTTCATCTGAGCCTCGACCAGAGCGGCGTTCACTTCCTCAGCACTGGAATCAGTGGAAAAAGTGACAGGGTGAGGGCAGTGCATCATTCCCAGTTCGACGTCCATAAATCCTTCTTTCAAAACGGAGTATAGGAGTTTATTCTAATCGCTCGGTGCCAGCAGGCCGCGATTTCGCTGCTTTCGACTGTAATTTCACCTCTCAGCGAGCAGCTCGACAGTCGACGCGCTTGGCCTGCGAGCTATGAGGTTGGCTGGCTTACGCTACCAAAGGCGTGCGCTACCAAAGGCGTGCGCTCACCTGTGATCGCGGGGACGTTCCGACACGCCTGAATTATCGCGAATGTGAATCGGATAATTCTGCGCTTTCGCACGGCCCTGAGCAACTGCTTGCGCGTCAAAGGCGACGGTGCTCGGCTCGGCGTCATTTCCCAAGCTTTCTTGGGTGTTCGAGCCGGTGACACGGTTGATCACCTGGCTCACCGCATCAGCAACATTGACGGAAGCAGGAGAGCTCGGGGTGGGGTCGCTGGCAACCACTTGCTGCTGGTCGTAGCCCAAACTCACCGCTCGGTAGGACGCAAGATTATCACTGCTCTCTTTGCTCTGAGCAGGTGATGACGCCACGTTGGCATCAGTTCTGTCGGACGTATTGGCCGAGCTGCCATCAGCAGAAGCCTCTGAGCTCGCGGAAGTGACGTCAGGTGCCCACGAGCCAGAACGCTCGAGCCCACCTTTTTCGTCGAGGCTGATCCGAGCCGACGGCTGGCTTGCCGAGGAAGGCGAATCATCCTCAGATGCACTGCCAAAAACAGCGGAGAAGTTCACCGAAGAGTGATCTGGGATTTCGCCCGAGCGGGTCGAATCATCGGCATCCTGATTGACATTGTGCTGATAATCTGGAGCCGTTGAAGAGCCGTGAGCATCCGGAGAACCCTGACCACCAGAAACACCTTGGCCACCAGCAGCGCCTTGAACATCAGAGGCCCGGGAAGTTCCATCAGCCCTAGAAACCCCAGAATCAGCTGAAGCAGCCTGCGACGAGCGGTGCGGAGCCACCGCCTCAACCTCAGGAGCCAAAGCCTGAGCCTCAGCATCCAACGCCTGACGAGCAGCAGCAACACGGTTACGATCAGCTTGGTCAAGCCCAGCCAGTAAGTCGCTGACCAAACCCATCTGCCGCCACAAACGAGCGCGCGGCATAATCGAACCGTCCATACGAGCGTCCATCGCCTGCGCATAACTCGTCAACACGCGGTCGCGCAAGGAGCCAGGGATAATCGGGTCGGTCAGCCACGCAAAATCGCGAGCCGGATCGCCCACCTGGTAGTGCTCCCAGTTGAGAATCGCGCTCACCGCGTCAGAAGAAGTAAACAAAATATCAGCCGACTCGTAATCGCCATGCGTGACCGCCGGCGCATACTTCCACACGTGCTCCATGTCGAGAAGCTGCTGCCAGGAGTGCATGATTGCCGGAGCCACGAGCTGGCGAGATTGCAAGGCTCGCAACCATTGTGCGAGTTGCGCGCGGACGATTGAGCCCGAATAAGCTTGTGAGTCAGCACTCAACAAATAATTCGCGTCGAGCTGGTGGATTCTCGCGATTGCCCAGCCCAAAGCCGTTGCCTGCGCGTTGCTCAACGCCGTCAAATACGAGGTATGACCAACGTTATGCGCCGCGATCATCACCGCGCGAAACTCAGAACCCTGCTCGTGCAGCGGGATCTCCTTATACACATACGGCAGCTCGAGGGAAAAGTCGAGCTTGCTGCGCTGGGACGTTTTCGCTACGGCTTGGCCTGCTTGGAAACGCTCTTTGAGGGTGGCATTGCTGGCATCTCCCGTCGCTGCGGACACGTCAAATTCCTCACCGCGAGCGTCGTGGATCGTTGCAATGGCAATGCCCTCCGCATCATTGGAGCGGGCAGCGCGCTCGAGCGGCGTCACCGCAGTAATCGCCAGTTTCGGCGCGGCGGCGCTGGCCAGAGCGGAAACATAGTAGGCAGGCAGAATCTTCACACTTCCACTCTACTGGCTTACATTCTTTTTGGCGTGCTTCTGAGCAATTTGACGCGCAATCCGATCAGTTTCCTTCTCGCTTTCGTGCGGCTCAAGATTATCAGCACGAAAGTTATCCACATGTGTCGAATAATCTTGTTCGATTGTCCGGGCACGCTAGGCTAGGAGGCAAAGGGCGAGAAGGAGCGTGCAATGTCTGGTTTGAAGCGAGCTGAGGCCATCCTGGATGGTTTGGATGAGTTTCAGCGCAAGGCTGCCACCCAAATTTCGGGTCCAGTGCGCATTCTTGCCGTTGCGGGCGCGGGTAAAACGCGGACGATTACTCGCCGTATCGCCTATGCCTGCGCTATCGGAGCATGGCAAGAGGACCTCACCTATGCGGTGACGTTCTCGCGGAAGGCTGCTCAGGAGATGCGCGAGCGTTTGCGAGGCTTGGGAGTGACTCGCGTGCACGTTTCTACTATTCATTCTCTGGCGTTGCAGCAGTTGCGAGAACTGTGGACGGAGTTTGTGGAAGAACCGTTTCCCGACCTCGACACGAAAACCTCGCGCTTCATCGTCCCTTCAGTGGAAGAGGTGGTGAAGCTGCAGTCTGAGTTGACAAAGCGAGAGATCAACGATATTCGCGCTGAAATCGACTGGTCAGTGGTAAGCCTTCTCACGCCCGAAGTCTATGAAACTATTGCCGCACAGGAAAATCGCCCGCACCCAGCTGGGCTCTCTTACGCACAGATGGCTCAAGTGATTCGCGCGTTTGAGAGGCGCAAGGCACATCAGCGCGCCTTTGATTTCAACGATATTCTCCTCCTGCTCATTCATTTGCTGAGTGTGAGCGAAGAGGCGAGGCAAACAGTGCATCGTTCTATGCGCTGGATCACGGTGGATGAGTATCAGGATATTTCTCCACTGCAGCACCGTCTGATCAGCTTGTGGGTGGCCCCGGAGCACAATATTTGCGTGGTGGGGGACCCTGCTCAAACGATCTACTCGTTTAATGGTGCGACCAGCTATTATTTGCGCCATTTTGGTGAGGAGTTTGCCCCTCTTTCTGCTGACCTTCGTTTGGACACAGACTACCGCTCCACCGGTTCGATTATTTCCTATGCGAACCGCGTGCTATCTCATTCGGAACACCCTGACCTGTATGTCACCTTGAAAGCAAATAAAGGTGCGGGCGCTAAGGTGCTCATGAAAACCTACGCCACAGAAAAGCGGGAAGCACAGGAAGTAGCTGCGAGCATTCAAGCGCTGGCTCAAAAGGGAGTGTCCTTGGATGATATTGCTGTGCTTTCGCGCATTAACGCTCAGCTTCCCGTCATTCAACAGGAATTGGATGAAAAGCTGATTGCCTACCGTTCTCGCCATGCTGATAGGCAGGGAGAAACGAAGGAAAGCTTCGCCAAAGCCATTCAAAAGGGAGTGGATTCGGGTGCTATCACCTCGTTGAACACTCCGATGGTCACGCTCACTACGATTCATGCGTCGAAAGGCTTGGAGTGGGATTATGTGTTCATCATCGGCTCCAGTGACGGCATGATTCCTTTTGGTACGGAGAACATTGAGGAAGAGCGCCGCTTGTTCTATGTTGCGTTGACGCGAGGAAAGAAGAACGTTGAGATCAGCTACTCGCGCACGAAAGACGAATACTCCACCTATCAGCGCGAACCGAGTCGCTTCACACAGGGAGGGTGAGGCTAAGGCCTGCGCTGCAGCTGACTCGCCTGCGTTGCCCTATCTGCGCTGTCACAGCCTCGCCGCCGCCCGCCCGCTGCCTCAAATCCGTCAGTTTTACCTTCCTGGGCGTACGAAACATAAGTATGGAAGAATAGAGCCTAAATGAACTACAAGGAGGTGGATGGTGGAGGCAACAGCAGCATTGAAGGTGCAAGGACTGGCAAAAACCTACGGCCAGTTCCACATGCAGGATGTCAGTTTTGAACTCAACTTCGGGCGCATCATGGGCTTCGTGGGGCGTAACGGAGCCGGTAAAACAACCACTATCAAAATGATTCTGGGAATCGTCTTCCCTCAAGCAGGAAGCATCGAGCTTTTCGGCAAGCCGTATAGCCCTGATGTCGTCGGCAAAATCGGCGTCGTCATGGACTCACCGTACTACTCGGGCGAATGGAAACTCACCGAAGTGGAATCAGCCTGCAAACACGTGTACGACAACTGGGATTCTGCAGCGTTCTACGCCCGCCTGAACGAATTTGGCCTCGACAAGAACAAGAAGGTGAAAGAGCTGTCCCGCGGTATGTCTGTCAAACTGCAGATTGCCGCAGCTTTGAGCCATGACGCTCAACTGCTCATCATGGACGAGCCAACCTCAGGTATAGACCCTCTGGCTCGCGACGACATTGGTGAAATGCTCGAAGATTTCGTTTCCGACGGCAATCATGCAGTTTTCTACTCGACGCATATCACCACTGACCTGGAGAAAACCGCCGATGACATCACTTTCATTCGCGACGGCGAAATTCTCTACACCGGTACCAAGGCCGAGTTGCTGACAAAGTACATGACTGTGGAAGGGGAGGCCGCTCAGGTGAGCGAGCAGCTTAAAGCCCAGCTGGTGGGTTGGCATGAGCATGCTGGTCGCTTTGACGCTCTCATTGCTCGTGAGGCTTTAGATTATCAGCAGCTTCCCGATTCGTGCACGTCCCACCCTGCATCGCTGGATGACATTGTGGTGTCCTTCTCGCGTGCCACGAGAAAAACCACTGCACCGACCGCATCCCTGGCCGCATCCTCGGCCACACCATCAACTCTATCCCCAGAAAAGTGAGTAAGGAGACCACTATGAAGAAGATCCTCTGGCTCGACTGGATGGTCAACAAGATGTTGCTCTCCTGGAAATACATCATCCTCTGGCTAGTCCTCGGCGCCTTCATCGCCGTTTCCGCCGGCTCGCTGGCTGGTGCCTATATGGGTGTGCTCGTCGGAACCTCGGCTGCAACCATGCCGTTCCTCTACGGTGAAAAGACGAATATGAACGCCTGGTACGTCACTTTGGGCATTTCGCGCAAGGACGTGGTGCGAGGCCGTTATATTTCCTCACTGCTTTTCGCGGTGGTGACGACTCTGGTCGGCCTGGTCTACGGCTACCTCATTTCTGTGGGTGCCGACCTTCTGGGCTTTGGTAATCCTGAGCTGAAAATGATCGATGCGAAAGTGTCCTTCTTCTGCGCTCTCACCGCTATCCTCTTCGCCATTCTTGACTTTTCGATTACCCTGCCGATCTACTTTGGCATGGGCTACCAGAAGGGCCAGTATGCGGCGATCATCCCGTACATCATCATCTGCATTGCCGGTGGCGTCGGTATGGGCTTCGTTGGCGATAAGGGATTGGCAGTTTTGGGCTATATTGTCACGCATTTGTGGTGGATTATGCTCGTAGTCTCCATTATTTTCGTGGCTCTTTATTACGTTTCTTATCTGGTCTCCGCGAAGCTGTTTGCGAGGAAAGAGTTTTAACGCAGAAAGAGTTTTAACGCAGAAAGAGCGTTAAAGTGGCTCGTGCGATGTGAGTTGTATCTGTAAGGAGTTCTCATGGTCTGGCTTATGGTTGTTTTCTCCGGCTTGGCTGCTCTGCTGAGTGTTTTTATTTGGTATTTGGAAGCTTTCTCTTGGGATAAGCAGGCTACCAAGGTCTTCGGCCATACGGCCAAGGAGGCACAGTCTACAAAAGAGATTGCCTTTAACTTGGGCTTCTACAACCTCTTCTTGGGCTTGATTACTGCCGTTGGCTTGGTGTTGTTCTTCTTCGTCAAGCCTGCTGGTGTGGCACTGATCGGTGCTGGCTTGGGCTCCATGCTCGCCGCCTCGCTGCTGCTCTTCTTCACTTCACCTGACAAGCGCGCCGCTGCTGTGAAGCAGGGCTTCTTGCCACTGTTGGGCTTGATCTTCTTGTTCCTCGTCTGAGTTTCTCAAGATTATCAGCGCGCTTCAGGCTCCTTCTTCGAAAGCTTCGGTGAAGGAGCCTTTTTCATACCTGAACTCATCACCTGCGTCGTGCTTTCTGGCGCTTGGTTGGTGTGGTGATGATGTTGGCGGGCGTAGATACGGCTTGTTGCTGTTGAATATACGAGCATAATGCGTGCTGAAGTAAAGGATGCAGCGACGGATCGGGTATGAGAAAGCCGCCGTTATCGTAAAGATAACGACGGCTTTCAGTGTCCTGAAATGAGATTCATTAGTTCTGAGAATCTGGGGTTGAACCCTGATTGTCAGAACTGGAGTCGCCACCATCGTGACCATCACTCTTGTCTTGCTCATCACCAGACTCTTCAGCAAGCAGCGAGTCGAGAGCAGAGTCCCAATCGTGCTGGCGAGGCTGAGGGGTAGCAGGCTTCTGCTCACCAACAGGCTCAGAAGAGGGGAGAGTTGGCAACAGATCAGGGTGATGCCAGTGAGCATCCCTACCGGAAATACCTTCCTGAGCAGTGAGCTCTTCCCACAGCTGGCAGGCCTCGCGCGCTTGAACAGGGCGAAGCTCCAAGCCCAAGAGGTTCTCGAAAGTCTGCTCAGCAGGTCCGCCCACCGCGCGACGACGACGCAACATCTCCCGCAGAGCATCCAACTGCGGCAAATACGCTTGAGCAGCACGCCAGGTGACGCAATCCACCCATCCTTCCACCAAGGCGAGCAAAGTCTCGAGGCTACGCTTGGCTTCCTTCTGCTCGTCAGTCTCCTTCATGGCGATATTCGACATGTTGACAGCCCCAGAAATACCCTGCGGGCTCATCTCCGTCGACTCACGCAACTCACGCTCGATAGCATCACGGTCGACGCTAATTCCGCGCGCGTACTTCTCCACCAACACCTGAATGCGGGTCGGCAACCACGGTGCGGCAGAGTAGAGGCGAGCGAAAGCCTGCTCGCGCAACACCAAATAGTTCACCACCGTGTAGTGAGGAATATCGAGGCGGCGCGCGTACTCATCAATGTTTTGCGGCAGCACCGCGCCGGCAGCATTGTTGACCATGGCAATACCTTGGTCGAAGGAGCCGAACACTTCCTTAGAAAGCTGGGCCGCGTTGACGCCCATCTGCATGGAGAAACTCGTCACACCCAGCATGCGCATAATATCTGACGGCTTCTTCACGCCGTCAGGAAGTTGGATCGGAACAGGCCCAGCAAACACGCCGATCACCTGATTATCACCATCTTCGCCGTCCGCACCGTCAGAGTCGCTGCCCAAGCCGCCAAAGCTTGCGCCACCAAAGTTCTCATCAAACACGGAGGAGAGCTCTTCCGTGGTCGCCTTAGCAACAGGAGTGGCGAGGTTAATCCACGTGTCAGCAGTCGAGTCAATCCATTCCGAGCGCGAAATCAAGCCCGTCTTGCCCGGAGCTGGGGTGAAATCAGTAGCAGAATCCAGCCACAAGGAGGTTTCTGAGAGAGCCTGCGTGTAACGCTGGAAAGTGCCGGCAGTAATCACATGGCCAGCCTGGCTTGCTGCGGAGGTTGGGTCGTTGACCGAGCCGTGAGCAATCGTGTTGTAGAGCTTACGGTTAATAGGGCTTCCCAAGTCGGGGGAGAGCGATTGCAAGTTCACGGATCGCAGCGAATCCATAAACGAGTGCATTTCGTCAGGGCTGGGTAGGCCGTTGCTTTGCGCTTGCTGCATCATCTGCTCGCGAATGCTCTCTGGCATCTTCTGGAAATTCTGCCAGGCTTCTTCTCCGCCTTCAGCACCAAAGCTGTCCAGCATCCATTGGTGAAGTTCTTCGCTGTCCATGTCACATCCGTTCATTCAACTGTCAGAGCATTTTGAGCCTTATGCCATACTATGAATGATATGGCGCAAATGCATAGGGATAAAGGCGAAATCTCACCAGAAGCTTCAACAGCTGGCCTGAATACAGGCCAAACCAAGATTATCAGCACGCAAAACGAGCACTCGCTTCGCTCCACCAACGTTTTCGTGCGCACCTACCGCTGGTTTACTGCGAGCGCGTGGAGAGTTTTCGCTCTGGTGTGCGTGGTGTGCTTGGCGCTTCCTACCGGTTTCACCATTGAAATGCCAGGGCCTACGCAAAACGTCCTTGGTAATCTTGGGCAACAAGTAGGTGCCAGCGGCAAGAATGCGGTCGCCGCCATCCAGGTCACAGGTGTGAAAACGCATAAAGAGAGCGGCAAGCTGCTTTTCACCACCGTCAATGTGGAGGGAATTCCGGAGCAGCCAAGCCTTGTTGCTGAGAACGTGTGGGGTTGGGTGAGTCCTCACGCGGTGGTTTACCCTTCGGAAGTGTTTTTCCCTGCCGAGCAGACGGGCGGAGAGTATGAGGCTGAGCAGAAGAAGCAGATGAGTAGCGCTCAAAGTTCAGCCGTGTTGCAAGCCAAGAAGTTCTTGAGCGAGAAGGGGATTGACGCTTCCGCTGCGCGCTTCACCTTGGGTGCGGGCGATGTGGGCGGCCCTTCTGCAGGTTTGATGTTCACCTTGGGTGCGATTACGCGCGTCACCCCTGAGGATGAAACCAACGGTGTGACGATTGCTGGTACGGGCACGATGGAGAAGGACGGAAAAGTTGGGCCGATTGGTGGCGTGCGCTTGAAGCTGCTGGGTGCTCGCCGTGATGGTGCGAAATGGTTCTTGGTCCCTGCCTCGGACTGCGCTGAGGCGTACGGCCATATTCCTGAAGGCATTCGTGACGTGCGCGTTTCCACGTTGAGCGAGGCGTACGACGCTGTTGTCGCCATCGGACAGGGTAAGGCTACAAGTTTGCCGCATTGCACGGCGCGAGGTTAGCGCGAGGTTAGCGCGAGGTTAGCGCGAGGTGCCATCCTTTCGCTGGCGTGAGGTCGTCGCGAGGCTAACGAGAGCTTAGCACGAGCAGCGTGCGAAGCCATCGCCGGCTTTCCTTGTGTTTCTACTGATCTCTCTTCACGTAAACAACGGAAAAATTTGCGCGTGTGGAGCTGGTGCAATCGTGAGGCCTTGATATGCTGAACACGTGGCTAACGAAACCTCTACTAATAATGCGAAGGAATTCGGTTTCAAGACCGGCGACGTGATCCAGGAATGGATGTGGGATGACGACGTCGATGAGGATATCCGCGAGGCAATTGCGGATATTACAGGTACGGACCTCGAAGACGAAGATTATAACGGACCTGTCGATGGCGCTATTCTGTGGTGGCGTGACGGTGATGATGAGGATACTCTTTCCGACACGATTGTTGATGCCTCCACTCCTTTGGAAGAAGGCGCGGCGTTGTGGGTTATCACTCCGAAGCCAGGTCGCGAAGGTGCAGCAAGTTCCTTTACTATCAATAATGCTGCAAAGGCTGCTGGTATGAATTGCGCTGCTAATAAAACTGTCAGCCGCAACTGGAATGGCATTAAGCTCAACCAGTTCGGTAACGGTGAACACTGACCTAGATTATCAGTACGCAGCGTGACAATCAGTACGATTTATGATTGTCAGCATGAATTTCTCCCGCGGAACACTCACGTGTTCCGCTTTTTGTTATGCGATGTTGCGTGTAAAGAAAAAAGGCAAGGAAGCACGCGCCTGTGCGACTTCCTTGCCTGTTATGAGCAGTCAACTGACGATTGAATTGACATCGATCAGTAAACGTCAAATTGAACGACGTCGGGGCTGCTTGTTGTTCCCGAAATCGAGCATTCGAGGGTTCTATTCTTAAGCTTCACGCCCAACTCATTCGTTACGTCGACTTTAACCTTATAGAACCAAGTGTTGTCGTCCTTCGGGGTAATTTCTTGAAGAACTCCGAGAATAGAGTGCATCTTGAAACCGGCAGGATACTGGTCTTTTCCATAAAGTTCGCAAGCTGCCATTGCTGAGTCTTTGCTTAGCTTTGCTTCAAGGTTCTTTTCTCGGCTCTCTTTCTCAGTTTTTGCCTTGATGTTATCAACCGTATCCATAGTCAGGCTGATCTCATCATCATCCGCCAAAGCTTGGGTAACTTCCCATTCGACACCCATGTTATGGTCACTCTTCAAGCGATCTTCAGTGAGCTCAGTCTTGTTTTCGGCAGAGAGAGAAACTTTCGACGCTTTTTCTTTTGCTTTGCCGAGTGCTTCCAAACCATTCATATGCACAAGGGTCTGAGCGTAGTTCTTAAATTCTTGTTCTGCTTGTTGAGCTTTCTCGCGTATCTCTGCATTGATCTGTAATTGTGACTTCGTCTCTAAGATAATCTTCGTATCGGGGACGACCGATTTTTTCGCTTGCGGGGACTGCTTCTGCACAATGCCGTCGGAATAGAAGGATTTTCCTGATCGCTTTTCTTCAACATTGGTGAAGCCGGTCTTTTTTAGCTTTTCCTCAGCGTCTTTATATTCCATACCGATTACAGAGGGAACTTTTATCGGCTTGGGAGGGTCAATAGCTTCTGCAATTGCACCTATGATCGCTATGGCGATAAAGGCGATTACAATCCATCCAATAATTCGTATCTTACGTTGAGCAGGCATCATTACTCCGACTCGAAAATGAAGGTTAGGCCAACTTCCAGGCGATTAATGAGCGAAGGAGCTCAGAATACGGTGAAAGCTCACTAATTCTACGGGGGGGGCGACAGGTGGAATAAAGAGAAAAGTGGGCGATGAGGGGCTCGAACCCCCGACATCCACGGTGTAAACGTGGCGCTCTAGCCAACTGAGCTAATCGCCCAAAGCTACGACAGCTTTCGAACAGAGTTAACCATAGCACATGAACAGCGGCAACACACAAACCTTCGGAGCAAAACAGAAAACGGTGTGTGATGGAGTTCAGAGATGGAGTTCATAAATGCAGCTGATAAAAAGAGTCTGCAACACTAGTTCTGGTATTTTGTTCATGGAAGGACAAGGGAAAAGCAGTGGGTATATGCGGATGTGTTTCACTGTTTGCCCTGGGCAACACACCGAAAGTGAATGAGGTATTCCCTTTCTTCGGATTTCGTGTAACATAGTCTCCTGTTGCTATATGCAATGCATGGTGGATATAGCTCAGTCGGTAGAGCACCTGATTGTGGTTCAGGAGGTCGCGTGTTCGAGCCACGTTATCCACCCTGGTAGGGGAAAGCCGGAACGAAAGTTCCGGCTTTTCGCGTTTTGGGGCTGCAATGAGAGAACAAAGAAAGCAAGCAGGTGTAGGAATTTTGAAGTTTTTGCACCTGCTTTGCTTTTTCCCTTCTTATTTCCACACAGTGCGCACAATTTTTTGTCATGCTGGACTCTTCATAGATCGCACAAGAGGGTGCGTGTTTTGCTCATACGGCTGCACACACGTTTGCGCACAGGGTTGGCTCACACGTCTGCGCCCAGTTGGCTCATGCGTCTGCCTGACCTACTGCTCACGTGTGAGCTCGCACCGCTTGTGCTCACAGGGAGGAATGACATGCAGGTATCCGCATCTGCACGCAGAGCACCATGGTTGGTGTTTCTCGGCTGCTGTGTTCTCAGTTTCTTAGGCTTTGGTGTCATCGTTAACACGCCTGGTCAGTACTTCTCTACGTTGAGGGCCGTCTTCCACGTGTCTCAGTCAGCAGTGGCCCTCACTGTGACAGTACAGATGCTGATGGGAAGCCTTATGCTCGTGGTTGGCGGTAAAATTCTCGAACGCTACGACTCACGCAAAGTGCTCTTCCTCTGTGTTGCTGTTGTCGCTCTCAGTTTTCTCGCCTGCTCTTTTGTTACTGCCTTTTGGCAGTTCTATGTGATCTTTGCCATTATGGGTGCGGCTTACGCAATTCCTGTTCTGCTCGCTCCGCAGGCGTTGCTTTCTAATTGGTTTGAGAAACGTTTAGGCATGGTGATGGGCATCGCTTTAGGCTTGTCTGGCCTTGCTGGAGCGTTGTTCCAGCCTATTGTTGTGGCTTGGATGAGCACTCTGGGTTGGAGAGGATCGTACGCTTTGACCGCAGGGCTTTTTGCTCTGATCGCTCTTCCGTGCACTCTTCTCCTGCGTTTTGCTCCTGATAAGAGCCGAGGTGAGTTTGCGTATGGCCACGATGAAGAAGAGCACACGCAGAAGCCAACAGCTGCAGGTAGTGGCGTTACCCCTCGTCAAGCCTTCCGTTCCTGGGCCTTTGCTTTCTTTGTCCTGTCGATGGTTTTGCTTCAGATTGCCTCTGGCCTAGTTCAGCATGTGGCTACGTTTGAGAAGGATATGGGCTTGGCACCTTTAGCTGCAGCTTCTGTGGTGACAGGCATTATGATCGGTGCTGCCGTTGGTAAAGGCAGCATTGGTGCCCTTCTCGATCGCTTTAATGCGGTTGTAGTAGTGCTGACTTACGTCTTCTTCGGTGTGGCAGGCTGGCTGATCATCCTCTTCATTCACGTGCCTTCGCTTGCAACACTCGGTGGTGTTCTCGCTGGCATTGGGCAGGGCTATCTGTTGGTTGCGATTCCGTGGATGATTCGCGAGCATTTTGGCGCTGGCCATTATGCGCAGATTTACGCTCGTGCTGCGCTCGTTTCCAACGTGATGCTCGCCTTGTCGACGGGCTTGCACGGTGTGCTCTATGACGTGACGGGTAAGTCTTACCTGCTCTCCTTTAGCCTCACTCTTGTCGGCTACGTGTTGGCTACAGTTTTGGGCTTGGTTGCTTTTACCTATCAGCGCACTCGTCTTTCTTAAGATTGTCAGCCTGATTTTTGCCCGCGTTTGCGTGAGCTCAATCAGTTGTTCTCATCTGTGTATCCGCGCTCAGCTGGGCGCGGATTTTTTGTTGCCAGATTCTGTGGTAGTGAAGCTTCGATAATCTGATAGGTATGAAACTGATTGTGGACTGTGATACCGGCATTGACGACGCACTCGCTTTGATTTACCTTCTCACCAGCATGGATGCGACTCAGCATGGTTTGGCTGGCATTCCTGGTGCTGCAGATTCGAGTAACCCTGTCGAGCTGATTGGTGTAACGGCAAGTTTTGGCAATACGACTGCTCGGCAATCCGCCCGCAACAGCCTTGACCTTCTTGACCTCTTCGGCCACAGTGATGTTCCTGTGTTCCTTGGCCATGAACATGCTCTGGGTGCACGCAGTTTTGAAGTTTCACCTGGTTCTGCATTCATCCACGGGCTCAACGGGGTGGGTGATGTTGAACTACCTCACAGTGCTCGCGAGGTTGAAAAAATGCCTGCAGATGAATTCTTCATCGAATCAGCTCGCCGCTATGGAAGCGAACTCACCATTCTTGCCACAGGTTCGTTGACTTCTCTGGCTGCTGCCATTACTCGCGCGCCTGAAGCTATGGCGAAGGCGGGCCGCATTGTAGTGATGGGTTGCGCGCTCACTGTTCCTGGGTCAGTTAATGCCTGGACGGAAGCGAATGTGTCACAAGATCCTGAATCTGCAGATACTGTTCTTCGCTCGGGGCTTCCTTTGGTGATAGTGGGTCGTGACGTGACTGCTGTCACGCATTTGGCAACGGATGTTCCTCTGCGTTGGAAGGAATCTGGAAGCCCCATTGGCCTCCTTCTTGGCCAGATGGCGGCTTTCTACCAAAGGGCATATGCCGTGAATTTCCCTGCTCTCCATGGCTGCTTTTTGCCTGACCCTCTGGCCATGGCGATCACGCTGGATGAGAGCTTGGTAACGAACTGGCTTTCCCGCGACTTGTGCATTGAGCTTGATGGGCCGACCAGGGGACGCACTATTGCTAACCGTGATAATCTCTTCCAGCACTCTTCTACTCGAGTTGCCTTAGATTATCAGCGCGATACATTCCTCCAGCGTTTTATGACTCTCATGGATGCACAAATAACACATTCTCTCTAGTTATGTTTTCTCCACTCAGTGCGTGAGAAAGTAGCTAGAAACGAAGTAGTGTGAATGCTCAAGCCTGAGATTGATGGTGTGGAGACGGTTGTAAAAGTATGTCTTAATATGCAAAAAAGGGCGGCCGAAGCCGCCCTTTCCTGTACTAGCAAGCCTTTTAGCGTGCTGACAATCTTAGAGGTTACGCAACGCTAAAGCGAGTGGAGATGAGGTCCTTGTCAAGGCTGGAGTGACCAACCAAAACGTCAAATTCACCAGGCTCGACCACGCGCTTATCCTCGGCGTTGACCAGCGAGCAGGAGGAGACAGGAAGATCAATGGTGACGTTCTTCGTCTCACCAGGCGCAAGATGGACGCGAGCAAAGCCCTTCAGCTCACGATCAGCCCACGTCACCGACGTCACCACATCAGAGAGGTAGAGCTGAACCACTTCTGTACCAGCCCTCTTTCCAGTATTCGTCACATCCACATGAACACGAACCGTATCAGAGGTGCTAAATGGCGTGTCATTATCCTCGATGGTGAGGTTCGAATAGCTGAAAGTAGTGTAAGAGAGGCCTTCACCAAAGGCGAAAGCTGGCTCCTGGGTCAAATCAGCATAACGATAACCATGCTGGCCGCGAACCATGTTGTAGAACACAGGAAGCTGGCCGACGTGACGAGGGAAGGTGATCGTCAAACGGCCCGATGGGTTGTTCAGGCCCAACAGGGTTTCAACAATCGCCTGACCGCCCTTCATACCCGGCTTAGGAGCCCAGAGCAGGGCATCCGCGTTCATCGCAGACTCATGCAAGATGAGTGGCTTGCCGGACATGAGCACCACGACCAGAGGCTTGCCAGTAGCTGCCAGAGCATCCAACAGAGCATTCTGGCCACCGAGCATCTCCAAAGTGGCGGTAGAACGGCCCTCACCGGTGAGCTCAATGGTGTCACCAACGACGGCGACGACAATATCCGACTTTTCTGCAGCTTCCACAGCTTCCTCGATCTGGCGAGGGTCAACTGGGCAAGAAACTGCAACCTGAGGGCGAGGCTGACCATCGGGGAAAGTATCACCAGCAGGGTCCTTCTCCATGCGCACAATGTCAGCACCACGAGCGGTACGAAGCGTCCAATCCTCAGGCAGCAGGGCTTCGAAAGCATCCTTAATAGTAGTGGTGCATTCGCGAGGCTCTGGGTTCTCCTTCGTCATCCAGTTGACCTGGCCAGAAGCGCCAGCCCAATCGCCCAACTGCTCCTGAGCGTCGTCGATGAGCGGGCCAACCAAAGCGATGCTCTTCTTGAGAGGAGAATTCTGCTGTTGTGCTGCACTCGGTTGCTCGGTGTCATGTTGTGCTGCACCATCGAGGGGAGCAGTGAAGGGGAGAAGACCATTGTTGTGCAGCAAAACCAGCGACTCACGAGCAAGCTTCAGGTTCAGCTCACCATGTTCTGGCTTGCCAATCTCAGCCTTGATGCGCGCCTCATCAGCGAGACGAGGGTTCTCAAACAAGCCCAAGCGGAACTTCAAGGTGAGGATACGGCGAACTGCCTCGTCGATTTCCTCTTCGCTAATCAGTCCTTCCTTCAAAGCTTCGAGAGCGCCCTCGAAGAACTTTGGAGTGGTCATGATCATGTCATTACCAGCCTTCACTGCTGCAGCAGCAGCATGCGTGTAATCAGGCTGGAGCTTTTGAGTGTGAACGAGCTGGCCAACATTATCCCAATCGGTGACCAGAGTACCCTGATAATCCCAAGCCTTACGAAGAACATCGTGAAGAAGCCAGTGATTGACGGTAACAGGAGTGCCATCAATAGAGGAGTAGCCCAGCATGAAGGAGCCGACACCTTCGCGAGCAACGCACTCAAACGGAGGAAGGAACCAAGAGAGCATCTGACGCTTGGTGTGAGAAGCCTCAGAAGCATCGCGACCACCCCAGGTTTCCGAGTAGCCAGCGAAGTGCTTGGCAGTAGCGAGCAGAGCGTCAGAAGCGAGAGGTTCACCAGCCTTAGCTCCCTTTTGCAAGCCGCGGACTTGAGCGGAAGCCATCTCACCGATGAGGTACGGATCCTCGCCAAAGGTTTCGTCGACGCGACCCCAACGGGTATCGCGAGCAATGCACAGAACAGGGGAGAAGGCCCAATGCTCACCAGCGGCAGAACCTTCGATAGCTGTCACGCGAGCAGCCTTTTCCACGAGCTCAGGGTCCCAGGAAGCTGCTTGGCCCAACGACTCGGGGAAGATGGTGGCGCCTGGCCAGAAGCTGAAGCCGCGAATCAGGTCGTCGCCGACGAGCAGAGGGATGCGCAGTCGCGTCTTTTCGTTCATTTCGTAGGCTTCGCGCTGGCGAGCTGGGGAGGTGTGCAGAATGGAGCCCACGTGCTTGGTGAAGATAAGGTCGTTGAGGTCTTGCTGAGCGTCGAGCTGCATCATTTGGCCGACCTTTTCCTCAACGTTCATGCGGGAGAGGAGGTCTTCGACGCGCTCAGAGATCGGAAGGTTAGGGTCTCTAAATGGGAAGTCTGTCATAGTCTTTCCAATCTGTGCTTTCTGTACTTATAGATGTACTTCTGTATTGCACCTGCGGGCTACTTTGCCTGGCAGTGCTTTCTATCTTATCGATAAGGATATAGATAAAAAGACGGCATGTTGAAATGGGGCGAGGGAGCGTTGGACGAGGGCCAGAGACTGCGCTGGGAATTGAGCGGGTGGCGTTGAGCGAGGGTGCGGCAAGGCGCACTTAACCCGAGGGAGAAATAGGGGAAACAAAGAAAGAGAAATGAAAAGTAGCCCCGGAGAGAGTCGAACTCTCGTTGTCAGAGTGAAAGTCTGATGTCCTAACCGTTAGACGACGGGGCCAAGCCAAGATTCGATATTACAGGGAGCTTTCTGACTTGGCAAGAGCTTGTGGCAAGAAATGTTTTTTCCGCGTGTTGCAAGTGGAGCGACGGGAAGGTGACAGGAAGGTGACGGGCAGATGACAGAGATTTGCCAGCAATTACCAAGATTCCCAGTACGCAGAAACATAAAACGAACAAAAACGAACATAAGAGAACAAAAGCGAACAGTTCTTGTTATACTAAAGCACAGAACACGTCAACGACGCACACACAAGGGTTTGACGTGTCAACCGGTCATAATAGAAGCACCGGAAGAAAGGAATACCATGACAGTTCTCGTCACGGGTGGCTGCGGTTACATTGGCGGTCACGTTGTTCATGCCCTGAAGGAACGCGGTGAACAGGTCGTCATCGTTGACGATCTGAGCTATGGCACCAAGGAACATGCCTTCGGCAACCCTCTCGTCGTTCAGGACGTCGCCGCACCAGAAGCACGCAAGGTGCTCGCACAAGTCATGCGCCTGTACAAGGTGGACGCCGTCATCCACTTCGCCGCTCGCAAGCAGGTGGGCGAGTCGGTGGAAAAGCCTCTCTACTACTTCCAGCAAAACCTCAACGGCATGCTTAACGTGCTGGGTGCCATGGTTGACGCTTGTGTAGAAAAGCTCGTCTTCTCCTCCTCTGCAGCAACCTACGGTGTTCCACCGGTACCAGTTGTGCCAGAGGACGTTGTGCCAATGCTGCCAATCAACCCTTACGGCCAGACCAAGCTCTTTGGCGAGTGGATGGGTAACGCCGTCGCCAAGGCTCACGGCATCCGCTTCTGCGCCCTGCGCTACTTCAACGTGGCAGGCTGCGGCCCAGTCGAGCTGGAAGACCCAGCAATCCTCAACCTCATCCCGATGGTCTTCAACAACCTGAAGAAGGGTAAGGCTCCCGCAATCTTCGGCGCCGATTACGACACTGAGGACGGCACCTGCGTGCGCGACTACATCCACGTCTCCGACCTCGCCGACGCCCATATTGCTGCTATCAGCTACCTCGACCGCGACGACCGCCCATACTCGGCCTTCAACGTTGGCACAGGCAAGGGCACTTCGGTGCGTCAGATCGTCGAAGAGGTTCGCCGCGTCACTGGTCTGCCATTCCAAGAGAAAGTGGAAGCTCGCCGCGCTGGTGACCCGCCGCTGCTCATCGGCTCTCCCAAGCGCATCAACGAAGTGATGGACTGGCACGCCAAGTATGACGTCGAGGAGATCGTCGAGTCTGCGTGGAAGGCATGGCAGGCTAACCCGAACCACCACATCGACGTCGACAACTGGAAGCAGGTCGACTGACCTCACGCCTACCGCAACCACTTGGCTTGAGATTATCACCGCGCCTCATCGCGCACCGTCGTGAAGCTTGAGCGCATAAACAACTGCCCGCGCCTTTTGGTGCGGGCAGTTTGCGTTTCTGGCTGCGTTCAACAGCAGTGCTAATCTCGCGCGCGCAGCGCTAAGCCAGCGCTCAACTCACTAGCGTTACTCAGCAGACTTCTTGTTAATCTTCTCCAAGCGCTTCGCAACCTTCGCCTCAGCCTTGGCTTCCTTACGTTCAGCCTTCGCTTCCATCTTCTCGAGCTTCGCCTGAGCCTTTTCCCCAGCCTTCTCGAGCTTGTCACCAGCCTTTTCCAACTTGGCCTGAGCCTTCTCCAGCTTGACCTGCGCCTTCTCCTGGCGAGCCGTTGCGCGCTTGAGCTGCCAATTAGCCATTGACAAGCCCAACGAACGGTTCATCATCTCCTGCGGGTCAGTGTCCTCCGTGTCGCCCGTGAACTCCGACCACGTATCGAGAGCATCGTCCTCAGAAAGCTCCATCTGCTGCTTAAGCCACGCGCGCGCAGCCGGATTGATGTCATTAGAATCGAGCACCTTCTGGTACATCGGGTACCACAAATGCAAAATCGGGTACATCGCGGTGAACAAGTACTCCGGGCGCGTCGAACGCGAATGCTCCGGATGCGCATCAAAAGTGTTCTTAAAGCGCTGCATATACGCCTTAAACGACTCAAAACTCGTATCCATACGGCGAGCCGAAATACCTACCACCATGCGAGGGCAGTACACCGTCTTGAAATGGTGACCGATCAGATGCAAGGAGAGGTCAATATCCTCATGCAACACATCTTCCTTGTCTGGGCACACCTCGTTGGCAACCTGCTTCCACGCGGTTGCACGAACAGCCATATTCGAGCCAAAAAGCAAGCTCTGGCCATGGTCGGCCTTGTAAATATGCTTGCGAATAGCAGCATCACCCTTCAGCGAGAATTGGCGGGCAGGCATATCATAATACGCCACCGGCCCGGAAGCGCCCATAGCTTGAGGGTCCTCAGTAAACAGGGTGCTCACCGCTTCCACCCAGTCGGGGCGCAACATCGAATCGGCGTCAACGCGGCCTAAAATATCGCCGCTGGCATGGTTAAAACCGTAATTCCTCGTAGGAATGAGCCCCTGCTCAGCACTTTGATGCATCAGCTTGACGTGAGCATCGGGGTTCTCGTCAATAAACTGCTGCACGATGTCACACGTATTATCAGTCGAATTATTATCGACGACGAGCACCTCCGCAGCAGCCACGGTTTGACGAGTGGCGCAAGTCAGGCAGTCGGCAATATGTTCTGCCTCGTTCCATGCAGGGATGATGATCGATACGGAAAGCATAAATCCTACTTTATCGGCGAATATGACACTACCTTCACATTTGCCCGCTTTTGAGCATACAATCAGGCTTCTTGAGCATAATAGAACACAGAGATTATCAGTAACAGTGAGGCCAGTGCGTATGAAAAGCCAGAAAGCAATCCCTCAGATTGGCGAGCAGCAAAAAGTAGTGCTGCCAGGCACGCCAGAAGAGCAGATCGCCAAAGAGCGCACCAAGCAGGTGGAACTCAACCAAGTGCGAGCAGCTCAAGAGGCTGCTGGTGAAACAGGGGAGTCGGCCAGGCGTAAGTACGACGTCAACCGCCTCTTCCTGGCTGAGAATGACCCGCGCAAACCTCCGGCATGGCTTCCTCGCGCCATCCTGATGGTGATGGTCGCCATTTTCCTCGGTATTTTTATTTACCAGTACTGGGGGAATGTGGAAGGCCTTTTCGTTAACGTCATCATCTGCCTGTTTATCGCATTGGCGATGGAACCTGCTGTTGCGGGCCTGGTTCGTCACGGGTGGAAACGCTCAGTGGCGGCGCTGAGCGTGTGGTTTGCTGTGCTTATTGTGGTGGGCATTTTGGTGGCGATGTTTGGCTCCATGTTCGTCCAGCAGGTGACGGGCTTGATTTCCGGCATTCCTCACCTGTACTCGGAGCTCGCCAGTTTTGTGAGGGCACAATTTGATTATCAGCTGCCCGCATTCAACGCTTTAGGTAACCTCATTGCTCAGAATATTCAGACTTCCTGGATTACCGACATTCTGGGTTCGACGGCAGGTGCGGCCAGCTGGCTGATGGAGTTTGGCACCTCACTGATGGTCATTCTCTTCGTCACCTATTACTTCTCGGCGGGGCTTCCCAATATGCGCCGCAGCATTTGCTCCTGGCTTCCTCAGCGTTCCCAGCGCAGGTTCTTGGTGGTGTGGAGCGTGATTGAGGGCCAGGTGTCCTCCTTCTTGAGCTCTCGCGTCATTCTTGCGGTGATTTCAGCCATCTGCATGGGCATTTATATGCGCGTGACGGACATTCCTTACTGGCTGCCATTGGCGATGATGTACGCGATCATTTCCCAGTTTGTGCCGATGGTTGGCGGCATTATCGGCGCTATTTTGCCGGTGATCGTCGCCTGGAGTGACCAAGGGCTCAAGTCCGCGCTGTTGATTGTTGTGTATACGCTGGTCTACCAGCAAATAGAGAACATGCTCATCGCTCCGAAGATTCAGGAGAATACGATGGCAGTTCACCCTGCTGTGGGCCTGGTGGCTGTGTTTGCCTTCTCTAACCTGTTTGGCTTGTTGGGTGCTTTGCTCGCCCTGCCGGTGGTCGCTTCGGTTCAGGTGGTGATGACTGCTTACTTGCAGCGTCAGGAGTTGGTGGATTCGACTTTGCTCGACGTGGGCTCGGGCAAGGTGGCGAAGTCCAAGCTCGCCCGCTCGGCACAGTTGCTCTCCCAGAAGCTTACTGACCAAGGTCGTGTTGTTCGCTCCACATCCGGCAGGATTATCACTGCTACTGACCTCCAGATTCTTCAAGCAGAGAAGCAGTTTGCTGATTACTCGGAGGAGAATAGCGAAGCCAACCATGAGCGCGATTTCCCTGGCCACCCGTTCATGAGTGCTGAAGAGCTGGATGCGACGGAAACGGTTGCTTTGGCGAAGCGTTCTGCCGGTTCGCTGCGCGCGCAGTGGAGGAAGAACCAGGAAGCTCAGGCCTCGCCCGACATGGTGACGCAGGATCTGATGAAGCAGAACCTCGCGAGCGCGTCTGCGCACACGGACGAGGAACACAACAGCGGTGATAATCTTGAGTCGACCTCGGAGGTTCACCGCTAATGCTGGTTCTTCAGCTACTCGACATTCTGCTCATGGTGCTGGGCACGGGAGCGCTCATCTACCAAGTGGTCTACATTCTGGTCGCGCTCCTCGCTAAACCTCGCGTCTTCCCCGAGGCGGCCAAAGATCAACGCTTCGCCGTGCTCGTCTCCGCGCGCAACGAGGAGAACGTTCTACCGCACCTCATCGCATCCCTGCGAGCTAATGACTACCCACAAAACCTCATCGATATTTGGGTTGTCGCCGACAACTGCACCGACAACACCGCTCAAGTGGTGGAGAACCTAGGCGAACACGTCGTCGAACGCTTCGACAGCGAGCACATCGGCAAAGGCTATGCTCTCACCTTCCTGCTCAACAAGATGATGGCACTCGGGCAAGCCTCTCAATACGACGCCTTCTTCGTCTTCGATGCAGATAACTTCGTCGAGCCGAACTACTTCACCGAAATGAATAAGGTGTTCCAAGCAGGCTTCCCGGTGGTCACCAGTTTTAGAACCGCTTCGAACTTCGACCAAAATTGGGTGTCCTCCGGCTCGGGAATTTGGTGGCTGCGCGAAATGCGCTTCGTTAACTCTTCGCGCATGATTCTGGGTAACTCCGCTCAGGTGGGTGGAACCGGTTTCATGTTCAGTCAAGCCGTGATGCGCATGAACGACGGCTGGCGTTTCCACTTGCTCACCGAGGATGCGGAATTTGGCTTGAACTGTGTGCTCAACGGTATTCGCATCGGCTATTGCAATTCCGCTATTTTGTATGACGAGCAGCCGGTGCGTTTCAGTCAATCCTGGCAGCAGCGTTTGCGCTGGTCGGTGGGCTACTTGCAGGTGTGGCGCTACTATGCGGGTGCTTTGGTGGAGCATATGGTCCGTGAGCGTGATCTCTCCGCTCTTGATTTCTCGCTGTTTTTGGCACCTTTCACGGCGATGTGGTTCTTGCGCATCATCATTGGTTACGTTTTCGCGGCTCTCGGTTTCATTACGGTGAGCTCGCAAAACCAGGTGCTCATCAACTGGATTATCGGCCTAGTCGGCGGCATGCTTCTGATGATGGCACTTGCCGTGTTGTGTTGCATTTTGGAGCGCGACAAAATTCAAGCGTCGAATAAGGAACTGTTGGGTTATTGCCTCAGTTTCCCGGTGTACTTTATGTCGCTGGTGCCAATCTCAATTCTTGCCCTCATTTCTAAGCCTCAGTGGAAGCCTATTGCTCACCAAGGCCGCCAGATTGTCACTGCCAGCAATTCAGAGAGTGAGGAAGCATGACGAAGCTGCGAAAAATCGCGTCCCGCACTGCGCGTGTGACGCTCTCTGCTGCGCTCGCGCTCGTGGTGGGCTCCGGCCTGATTTGCGCTGACCACAACCAGATGGTGACGCGCGGCATGTTGGGCGGAGCGAGCCTTGTCGGCGGGGCTGGTGCTGGTAACGCTTCTGGCGCTGGAAACGCTGGCGCTTCAAAAAATGTGCCTTACCAGCCAGCAAGCTTGCTCGAAACAGTAGCGAGCAGAAAGGTCACTCCCAGCGTCACAGCTGCCACGCGCAAATACGACCTGGACATGAACGTCGTGAAGAAGGCCGTCGACGACTTCCAGAAGACCCCAGATTTAGGCGATAAATACGGCTTCGCCATCTCCGACGGGCGCGGCAGGGAAGTCAGCAGCCACAATGCTGACACGGCGTACACTCCAGCTTCAACGCTGAAATCGCTTACCGCGCTCGCTGCCGTTCATACGCTCGATATGAGCTCCACGCTGGCTACTGAGGTGTATGAACTTAACCAGCAGGGTGGGCAGGCCACGCTGATAATCAAGGGCCAGGGTGACATGCTGCTGGGAAGTGGTATCAGTGACCCTCAGCATGTGACCGGAAGAGCAGGCCTAGCGAGCTTAGCGCAGGAGACGGTCGCGAAACTCAAGAAGCAGAAAGTCACTCAAGTGAGCCTTGCTGTCGACGAGAGCTTCTTCACCCGTTCCATGCCTGCGCATATGCCGCCAGAATACTTGCAAATCGGCTATTTCACGCCGACGAGCGCGATGGCCATCGACCAGGGCAAGCAGTTTGGTGACTGGCAGAAGAATGGCGTTCCCGATTCTGAAGCGATGGCGTATGCTCCTCGCGAAGAAAACCCAGTGCCTGCCGCGGTGGCGAGCTTTGCCGCGAGCTTGAACCAGCAGGGAATTCAGGTGAAGCAGGGAGCTGACGGCAAGCAGGAGGCGAGTGCCAGCCAGAGGAAGGCGATTGCTTCTCAGCGCTCGATTGCGGTTGTTCACTCTGCTCCGCTGTGGCAGATCTTGCATTTGACGCTCACCCTCTCGGATAACACGCTAGCCGAGCTGTTTGGCCGTCTTGTTGCTCACCATCTGGGCTATGAGAATTCGCCGGCGGGGGCGCGTAAAGCCGTATATGACAAGGTGAAAAAGTTAGGTGTGGACCTTGCCGGGGCGAATCTTTCCGATACTTCCGGCCTTTCTGACGGCTCGGCTCTGACCCCACGCACCCTGCTTGCTGTTCAGGGTAAGCTTCTCAACTCAGCGGGGGCGAGCGCCTGGGAAGGCCAGCCCGTATCCGGCGAGATTGATACGACGGGTGATCTGCGCGCGTTCACTGATGGTGACCACGGTGTGATCCATCTGAAGTCGGGTTCGCTCGATGATGTGACGAGTATGGTCGCGAGCATTGAAACCAAGCGCGGGGGAGTGGTGATGGTCAGTGTGATTGTGAACAATCCGCCGAGCCATTATGCGGCGAGCCGCGCTATTGATAAGCTCCTCGTTGACCTGATTGCAGCTTAGGAGGCGCGCATGGATTGTGATGAGGCTCCCGCTTCTTCTGTTCGCCGCCCGCACTTAATTGCTGATTTTCGCCCGCGCAAATCGCAGGCAGTTCGCCTCGCTCGAGAGGCCGTGCTCGCAAGCCTTCGCGCACAAGAGACCCTGACGCAGCACTCTCAGCACGCCCAGTCCGTTAAGCACGTTGAGACCGCCCCGTCCTCCCATCCCGCGCAGCACACTGAGCCTGCCCAGCCGCTGGTGCTGGTCGCCGTCTCCGGTGGTCGCGATTCTCTGGCTCTCCTCGCCGTTACCATTCTCGCCGGGCGCGAGCTTAACTGGCGCGTCGCCGCCGTCTGCGTTGACCACCACATGCAGCCCGGCTCTACCCAGGTCGCCCGCAACACTCGTCAGGTTGCGCTGGGTTTAGGTTGCGAACACGCTGAGATTATCAGTATCAGCGTTGACCCTCGCCGCGGCGGGCCAGAAGCCGCCGCTCGTGCCGCGCGATATCGCGCGATTGCAGCACACGCCAAGCGGATTCAGGCGAGCGCAGTGCTTCTTGCTCACACGTTGGATGATCAGGCTGAGACTGTGCTTCTGGGTTTGCTGCGCTCTGCAGGCCCCGATGCGCTCGTCGGGATGCCACCCGCGTTCATTCGCCATGACGTCGCCTTCCTTCGCCCGCTCTTACACATCACACGCGCCCAGACTACGGCCATCTGCGAAGCCTTCGGGGTTCAGTGGTGGGATGACCCCACCAATGGCGATTCAGCCCTCAGCACTTCCGACCTTCCTCTGCGTTCCCAGATTCGCCAGCGGCTGATTCCACTGATGAAGGAACTCGGTGGGGAAGGCGTGAGCGAGCATCTGGCGAGCGTAGCCCACCACGAGCAAGCTCTTCGTACGAGCCTGGAAAGGCGAGTCGACGAGCTGGAACGCACCTGCGTGAAGCGACTTGAGGGCACTGATAATCTCGAGTTGCCAGCCTCAGTGCTCACCGACGACGAGGTGCTGGGCTCAAGGCTTGTGATGCGCCTGCTCAAGCGGGCAAATGTGGAGCCTAACCGTGAGAAAGTTCGCCAAGTGCTGAATCTGGCCAGCAGACCGACGCTCAACACAGAACTGCGCCTTCTTGACCGTCGAGGGAGAGTGGTGAGCTTCAAGAGGGTGAAGACGCAGGAAAGCAAAAGTCTGCGAACCTCAGCCAGCGCAACCACAGTGCCTGCCGCAGCCACCGCGTCAGCAGCCAGGGCAATCACCGACCTGCGCATCGAATTTCACAGGAACCCCACGTTTTGTTAACTGGCAGTAACGAAAGATTGGCAGGATAAAACCATGAAATATGATGACGTGAAAGATTCCATCTCCCAGGTGCTCATCTCCCATGAGGAGCTTGATTCCAAGCTTGACGAGCTTGCCGCACAGATTTCCCAGGATTATGCCGACGTTGATAATCTTTTGTGCATCGGCGTTCTCAAGGGTGCTGCCTATACGCTCGTCTCGGTGACCCGCCGCATGAGCATCTCCACCCCCGTCGACTTTATGTCCCTGTCCAGCTACGGCTCGGGTATGGAATCCAGTCACACCATTACCGTGCGTTCCGATCTCACTACTGACGTCGCCGGTAAGAACGTCCTGATTTTGGAGGACATTGTCGACTCTGGCTACACGCTCAACTGGCTGATTGCCGAGCTCAAGAGGCGTGGTGCCGCCTCCGTGAAGGTGATGGCGTTGTTGAGCAAGCCGGAGCGTCGCGAGTACGAGGTGCCGATCGACTACTTGGGCTTCACGATTCCTAACGAGTTCGTCGTTGGCTTCGGCATGGATTACAACGATCACTACCGCAACCTTGATTTTATTGGTGTTCTTGACCCGAAAGTCTATGCAAACTAAGGCGTATACCTCAACTTGTCACTGTGCTCATTCGTGCGCTGACACTTCGCTCGGGAAACTGCAGCTGTCCGCACGAGCGACGTGCGCTGAGACTTACTTTTCATACCGTTGAAGGCTTCTGGCTCATGTCAGAAGCCTTTTGCGTTGCCTGATTGGTAACCGACGCATGATCAGTGCATAGACTGCGCACATCTCGACGCCTCTGCTGAAGTGCAGTTCGATGCTGGATTATCAGACAGCTTTCAGGATAATTTCAACTTCCAGTCACTCATCCATGGAAAACTAGAACACGGTGCCACCACAGGATCAGTGTATGCACTGTTTCACTAGTGTGGATGGCAAGGTATTCGCCCGCGAAGGGAAGGCATAATGACATTTCCGCAAGGAGGTCCCGGTGGACCTCAGGGGTTTGGACCAGGCAGGGGCAATGACCCTCGCCGCGGCAACGACCCTCGCGACCCGCGAAACAACATGAACGTTCCGCAGGGCAACAAGCCAAACAAGCCATGGTATAAGCAGGTGTGGGTGTGGATCGTCGTTCTCATCCTCGCCGCACTCGTTGGCTTGCAAGTCAACCGCGCTCTGGCTCCAAAAACCATTAGCACCCAAGACGGCCTGACAATCTTGATGAAGCAGCCTGAGCAACTCAAGCGCGCAACCATCACAGAAGGCCACCAAACCGTCAGCTTGGAGCTCAAGTCCGACTTCAAGAAGACCGTCAACAAGCGCGAAGTCAACTACGGCAAGCGCGTCGTCTTCTACTACGTGTTCGGCCAGTCAACCCAGGTGGTCAAGGCGGTCGAAGACGTCACCAAGACCAACTCGGATTACACGTTTAACTCCGAAGTGCCGAGTGAATCGTGGATCAACGTTCTGATTACCACTTTGCTGCCAATGCTCTTGCTCATTGGTGCGATGTGGTGGGTCACGCGCTCGATGGGCGGCTCCCAAGGCCTGTTCGGCATGGGCGGAGGCGCTGATAAATCGCGCGTTCCTGACTCAGAGATCCCTAAGACCAAGTTCTCTGATGTCGCCGGTGAGGAAGCAGCCGTTCAGGAAGTCGAAGAGATTAAGGACTTCTTGAAGGACCCAGAAAAGTACCGTCGCCTCGGCGCTCGCATTCCTCGTGGCGTGCTGCTCTACGGCCCTCCAGGAACAGGTAAGACTCTTCTCGCCCGCGCAATTGCAGGCGAAGCAGGCGTGCCATTCTACGCTATGGCTGGTTCTGACTTCGTCGAGATGTTCGTCGGCCTCGGTGCTTCCCGCGTGCGTGAACTCTTCGACGAAGCCAAGAAGCACTCTCCGGCGATCATCTTCATCGATGAAATTGATGCTGTGGGCCGCAAGCGTGGTTCCGGCATGAACGGCGGCCATGACGAGCGCGAGCAGACGCTCAACCAGTTGCTCGTCGAAATGGATGGTTTCGACAACAACACCGGCTTGATTGTCATTGCCGCAACCAACCGCCCGGACGTGTTGGATAACGCACTGCTGCGCCCAGGCCGTTTCGACCGCCAGGTGGGTGTGGAAGCTCCTGACTTGGAAGGCCGCGAAGCTATTCTGCGCGTTCACGCGAAGGGCAAGCCATTCGTTCCGGATATCGATTTGCATATGATCGCTGTGCGCACGCCAGGCTTCACTGGTGCTGACCTCGCTAACGTGCTCAACGAAGCAGCTTTGCTCACGGCTCGTTCGAATGCTCAGCTCATTGATAATCGTGCTATTGACGAGGCCATCGACCGCGTGATGGAAGGCCCGCGCCGCCACACGCACTCCATGGCTTTGGAAGAGCTGCGTAACACCGCCTACCATGAGTCTGGTCACGCTCTGGTTGCTGCAGCCATGCATCACACGGACCCAGTCACAAAGGTCACGATTCTTCCTCGAGGGCGGGCTTTGGGCTATACCGCAGTCATGCCAACCGAGGATCGCTACTCGGAGTCGCGCGAAGGCTTGCTCGACCAGATGGCGTACGCCATGGGTGGCCGCACGGCTGAGGAAATCGTGTTCCACGATCCAACGACTGGCGCTTCCAACGATATTGAGAAGGCCACGCGCATTGCTCGCACGATGATCATGGAATATGGCTTCTCCACTCGTTTGGGCGCGGTGAAGTGGAATTCTGCTGAACCTCAGGGTGATGACATTTCCAACATCGCTCCTCACCCGTATTCGGAGAAGACGCAGGAGATTATCGACGACGAGGTTCACGAGCTCGTCGAGAACGCTCACACGGAAGCGTGGAAGGTTCTCAACGATAACCGTGATCTGCTCGACCAGATGGTCACCGAGTTGCTGGATAAGGAAACCTTGAACGAAAAGGACCTCAAGCGCATCTTCTCGACCATTAAGAAGGCTCCTGAACGCAGGCAGTGGCTGTCCGACCCGAATAGGCCTGATTCTGACCGCCCACCGGTTGCCATTCCTGAAAAGCTACGCAAGTATGCGAAGGAAGCTGAAGAGCGTGAAGAGGAGAGGCTGAAGCAGCAATGAGTTCGTCCTGTGTTGAGGAAAACTCCAGCGCTTTACGCCTGAAAGCTGGCGAGCCACAGGCCGCTGAGGCAGCTCAGGTCGGTGACGCTCAGGCTGGTGACACTCAGGCTGGTGACACTCAGGTCGGTGACGCTCAGGCCGCTGAGGATTCGCTGGAGCGCCAGTATCCGCCAGTCGACAAAGCCAAGGTTCGCCAAGCCGTTCGTCTCTACCTCGAGGCGATCGGTGACGACCCTGACCGTCCGGGCTTGCGGGAAACTCCTGACAGGATCGCTCGCGCCAGTACCGAACTGTTCGAAGGCTTGACCACCGATCCGCGCGAGATTTTGGAAAAGCGCTTCCCCGTCAACTCAGAAGAGATGGTTCTCGTTCGCGACATCGAGTTCTACTCGGTGTGCGAACACCACCTGCTTCCCTTCTTCGGAGTTGCCCACGTCGGCTACTTCCCCGGCAAAGAAGGCGTGTTGGGCCTGTCGAAACTCGCGCGCTTGGTGGACGTATACGCCCGCAGGCCGCAAGTGCAAGAGCAGATGACCGCTCAGATTGCCGACGCGCTGATGAAGTACGCCGACGCTCGCGGAGTGATCGTCGTCACCGAAGCAGAACACATGTGCATGGCAATGCGCGGAGTGCGTAAGGCGAATGCGCGCACCATCACCTCGGCTATCCGAGGCCGTATGGTCAACCCGACAACACGTGCAGAAGCAATGAGTTTGATCCTCAATTCTGCTCGTCTGTCGAACAACTAAGCGCGAGGGCCGGTGAGCTTCACAGCCGCCGGCCTTTGTGTATGGTGAAAGGATTGTATGAGCACGTTAATCATGGGCGTTCTCAACGTCACCGAGGATTCCTTCTCCGATGGTGGCCTCTACTTGCACACCTCAGCCGCCGCAGCGCATGCCCACACTCTCATCGAGCAGGGTGCTGACATCATCGACATCGGCGCAGAATCAACGCGTCCGGGAGCCAAGAGGGTGAGCGAGAGCGAGGAGATTAACCGCATCACGCGTACTCTTCAAGCAATTCGTGAGGATGCTCACGCTCATCACGTCCAGCTCTCCATTGACACTACTCGTGCAAGCGTCGCCCAGGCTGCTCTCGACGAAGGTGCTGACATTATTAACGACGTTTCTGGCGGCACTCTCGACCCTCACATGCCTCAGCTTCTGGCCCGCACCGGCAAGCCGTACATCGTCCAGCATTGGCGCGGCTGGCTTGATGGTCGCGACTCTTCGAAGTACGAGTATGGCGTTGTTGCTGATACTGTTACCGAATTACACCGCCAGATTATCAGCGTGCTCAACTCGGGCGTGAAACCCGAACAGATCATCGCTGATCCGGGCCTGGGCTTTTCCAAGCCCGGCCCTGAGCTCAACTACCCGCTGATCGAACACCTTGAAGAGCTGCAACAACTGGGTTTCCCCGTGTTGATCGGGGCGAGCCGCAAGCGCTTCGTGAAAAAGACGCTGCTGGATGATGGGCTGGGGAGAAGTGCTCGTACTGATAATCTTGAGCCGCAAGAAGTGAGTCAAGAAGTGAGTAACGACAGGCTGGATGTGGCCACTGCGATGATCAGCGTTTTGGCCGCGCAAAAGGGTGCGTGGGCGGTGCGCGTGCATAATGTTCAAGCCAGCCGTGACGCGCTCGCTGTGTGGGAGACCGCCCGCCAGTTTGAGCACTCTACCGCGCCGGCCTGCTCCGACCTGACTCACGCGAATCAGCCGGCGACCACGAGCGAACAAGCGAAAACCGAGGAGGAGTGAATGAGCGACACCATTACGCTCACCGGAATCCGCATCGAAGCGGCACACGGCGTTCTTGCCAAGGAAAAGCAATACCCGCAAACCTTCATCGTCGACGCAACCCTGCACCTCGATTTGAGCAAGGCCGGGCTTTCCGACAAGCTATCCGACACCGTCGACTATGGCCAGATCGCTCGCCGCATCGTTTCCACGGTGAAAAGTGAACAGGTGAACTTGCTCGAGTATTTAGCCAACAAGATTGCCACCGCCATTCTTCTCACTGCGGCCATTGAAGCGGTGGATGTGACAATCCATAAGCCGCAAGCGCCGCTGGTCGTGCCGTTTAGCGATGTGAGTGTGAGCATTCACCGCACGCAAATGCCGATCCGCTCAGTGCGCGAGCAGGCGCGCGAGGAGGCGGGCGAGACTGATGAGGTGCTCTACGGCTCGAGTGTGAACGCCCGTCAGGAAGCTGATGCGCGCGAGATGATGGCAGCGAGTAGGCGATCGGCTGAGCGAGAGGTGGCCGCTGGGCGAGAGATGGCTGCGCGCGATGTTGTCGACAGCGCGGGAACAGGTGGAGAGACGACTGCAGCTTACGACGCCGACGCTGCACAGGAGCCAGAAGGCGAGCACAGCCCGCGAGTCCACCACGCCATCATCGCCATGGGCGGCAACTTGGGAAATGTCGCCAGCACCCTACGCCAAGCAGTGGTGAGCATGGACGCGCTCAAAGGAAACCAGATTGTAGGAATCTCGCCACTGTATCGCACCACGCCGTGGGGGATGGAAGAAAACACTCCTGATTTCCTCAACGCTGTAGTGGAACTCGACACCACGATGAGCGCGCCTCAACTACTGCAAGCTCTCCAGCTCATCGAAGCAGCACACGGTAGAACACGTGAAGTGCATTGGGGTTCCCGCCCACTTGACCTTGACATCATCGACTTCGACGGCATAGTCTCGACTCACCCTGACCTCACTCTTCCGCACCCGCGCGCTTGGCAGAGGGCTTTCGTGCTTGCACCTTTGGCTGATATCGACCCTGATTTTGAATTCACCGGCGAGCATGGTGGCCCGGTGACGGAGCTTCTCAAGCACGCTCCTGACCGTGATGGTGTGGAAATGGTGTCGCAAACCTGGATTCTGGGCAATGATGCCGTCAATGACATCCCGACTTCTGAGGAAGGAGAATAAGGTGAAGATTCGCCGAACTGCGTGGTACGTTATGGCGTTAGCCGGCGTAGCAGGCCTGATTGTCGGCGCACTGTTCGCGCTCTTCACGCAGAACCTTCCTGTGACGCTGCTGGGCGCGAACTGGCTGGTTCCTGCGCTGTTAATCTTGGTGGGTATTGTTGTCGGCGTGTTCGGCTGGCAAGTGCATCGCTACGTCAAGGGAGACCTGCCCTCTCTTGACCCTCAGCGAGCTTTCATGACGCTGGCTTTCGGCAAGGCGCTGGAAATTGTAGGGCCCGCGCTGATGGGCTGGTATGTGGGCCAGTTGCTCGTTATCGCCGTTCACCCGGACTCTCCGTGGGCGCAGCACACCATGGTGGAATGCGGCGTTGCAGCGCTGGCGAGCCTGGTGGACCTGATCGTGGGAATTGTGGTCGAGCATTGGTGTGAGTTGCCACCGATCGATGGGCCAGAAAACCCAACGGTGAAAGCCAACCAGAAGCGTCCTGTTGCCGACGCGATGCAAAAGAAGGAAGAGCAAGTGAAGAAAAAGTCCTGCCATTTTCCCTCTTCCCGTAATAATTGACTCAAGAGATGACACAATAGAAGTATGAAGAACTATCGACTGACTGCAGCTCGCGACAACAATTCCGTCGCTATGGTGATGACCGATACGGAAACGGGAGCTGAGCGCGTAGAAGTGTACCCAGCTCAGCAAACCTACCCGCTGCTGACGGATCGCTACCACAACGAGCTGGGAAACCTTTTTGTCGACCTTCTCGATGTGGTGGCTGGCTTTGGCCCTGAAGGTGTGAAGCCGGGCAGCAATAAGAAGGCTCAAGCAGCAGCGAAAGACCCTTCTGTCACTTTGCGAACTCTGACGCGTCGCGCAGTGAAAGTAGTCTCGGACGGTTCGGGTTCTGTCGGCTCGCGCTATGTGGATGCGCGCGATTTGTGGACGCATATGGAGCAGCAGGTACTCGCCTTACTGGTTCAGCGTGACGCTCCTGCTGTTACTGACGTGTTGAAGGGCAATAATTGGCGTAAAGCTCAGCCTTTGGCACACACGCGCATCGACCCGCAGGCCTGGTATGTAGTGAACGTCTACTCGCGCTCGAATGTGAGCAAGGATCCGATCACGTGCTACAGGGGAGTGACGGCCCTTCTGGAGGCTTTGGTCGCCGAGTTTGGTGAAAACTCGGAGGTTGCCGAGCAGGTGGCCAGTTTGCGCAAGTCGATGAATAACGACCTTGACTTTCCTACATACCGCCAGATTTCCAGGCTGGTGAAGGATTCCAACATGTTGGTCTTCCACAATGACCAGCAGCTGGCTGATTGGATTCGCTCGCAGGCTTCCGGCTCTCTTCCCAAGGCAGAGCAGGCGGTCAATTCGGATACTCCCGCTTTGGTGAAGGTGCGCTCGTGGCGTGGCCCGCAAATGGTGGTGGGCGACCAGCAGGATTCCACCGACCAGGTGAATGAGGCCTTGGACGAGTTGAAAGATGGCAAGCCGGTCACCGTGGCGAATCTGGCGAACCGTTTGGCTCCGCGTGTGAAGGTGGCGGCGAAGAAAGCTTCGCGTAAAGCGGGCGCTTCTTCGTCCTCTTCTGCGTCCTCTTCGCAGCGTGCTACCGGTTTGACAAAGAGCTCGTCGAAGGCGAAAACTCGCCGCAAGCGCTGAGAGCGTTTTCTCTCTGCTGTTTTGGCTGCTTCTTCCTCAACTTGTTGTATCCCTTGCTGCACGCTACTCAAGCGCACCCTGTGGAGAGATAATAGACGTGTACTTCTTTTTCTTTTTTCCATTGGTGACGTCAAATAAGCAAACTATTGCTGATCTGATTATGGGAACCGTAGTTCTCAACACGCAGGAAGATTAACACTTCGCAACAGCAACCAGAGAACATAAAGAAAGGAGATTACCACAGGGGAATATGCGCTGTGGTAATCTCAAGAAATTTCAGTTCACTTACTCTACGAGCGGTTCTGCTCAGTGCGTTTGCGGTACACGGATCATGGCTTCCTGGGTAATCTCGGCGCGAAGCTTGCCGTCTTGGAAAACGCGAGCGCGGCACAAAGCGCGAGAATGACGGGCGACAGGAGCATCTTGAACGTAGAGATGCCAACGGGTTACATCGATTGACTGGTACCACCACATCGAATGGTCAAGAGAAGTGAAACTCATTCCAGGAATCGAGTAGCTCAGACCTGCACGACGAAGAGCAGGCTCCATCATAATCTGGTCGCAGCCAGTGGCCAGAAGCGCACGCTGCAGCAGCTGATCCTTCTTCACCTGGGCGAGGGCATCAGCATCCATACCAGCGCTCATCGCTCGCATCCACACCATCTGAACACCGCGACGGCCCTGCTCACTCGTATCCGGAGCCAGAACAACAGGGGTTTCACAATGGCGAATATCCCAGCTGGACTCGTTAGCGAAATAATTCGCCAACGGAGACTTCTGGGCGAAGGGTTCCATCAGTGAAATCGAGCTGGGCAAGCTTTCCGGGTCAGGAACGTCGCTGGGCTGCTGATCGGCAAAGGCCAAACCTTTCTGGCCAGCAACCTGGAAGCTCGCAATTGCCGTGAGCAGGGTTTTCTCACCCTGATAGGCGCGGATGGAACGCTCGGAGAAGCTACGACCATCGCGCAGCACTTCCACGCGGTAGTCGATCGGCTTACTCATATCACCCGACGAGACGAAATAACCATGGAAAGAGTGTGGCAGTCGGCTAGGCTTCGTTTCCACGCTCATTCCTGCGCTCATCAGAGCTTGCGCCACCATCTGGCCACCGTAGACGCGCCCGGTGGGGAAGTAGAGGCTCGGTGCATTGAAGGTACGCACTTCAGGACATTCTTCGATGATGGTTTCCGCCACTTCTACTGCGTGACGCTGGTCGGTGATGTCGTCGGCGCGAACAGCGTTGACGAGGTTTTCAAACGGTGATTTTTCACCCATACTGATAATCCTTAGTCGTTCATGACGAAATTTGGGGAAACGGCCTTCGCGAGCCCAAGCCTTGCCAGACGATCAAGCCTGGCCACAAGCTCGGGCCATGCCACAGCCCAAGCCTGGCCACAGGTTCGAGCCTGGCCACAAGCCCAAGCTCGCCGACGGATACGAAAAACCGGCCAGAAAACTGACCGGTTTCTCTCGCCTTCATAAGCCTGATAAGCCTACGTTTAGCCGCGAGTCAGCTTGCGATGCAAACGGTGAGGCTTGGCAGCATCCGGGCCGAGACGCTGAATCTTATTCTCCTCATAGCCCTGGAAGTTGCCCTCATACCAGAACCAGTTGCCTGGGTCATCGTCCGTGCCTTCCCACGCCAAAATATGGGTAGCCAAACGGTCCAAGAACCAACGGTCATGGGAGATTACCACTGCGCAACCAGGGAAGTCGAGCAGAGCATTCTCCAGCGACTCGAGGGTTTCAATATCCAAGTCGTTCGTCGGCTCGTCGAGCAGCAGAAGGTTACCGCCCTCCTTGAGCGTCAAAGCCAAGTTCAAGCGGTTACGCTCGCCGCCAGAAAGCACGCGAACGAGCTTCTGCTGATCTGTGCCCTTGAAACCGAAGCTGGCAACATAAGCGCGAGTAGGAATCTCCATGCCGTTGACGGTGATGAGCTGGTCGCCATGGGAAACAGCCTGCCATAAGGTTGCTTCCGGGTCCAAGCCAGCGCGGTTCTGGTCAACATAGGAAATCGACACCGTTTCACCCAAGTTCAGTTCACCACTGGTTGGCTTCTCCAAGCCAGTGATCATCTTGAACAAGGTAGACTTACCCACACCGTTCGGGCCAACCACGCCGACAATGCCGTTACGTGGAAGTGAGAAGGAGAGGTCGTCGATGAGCACGCGGTCGCCGAACTGCTTGTGCAAATGCTCGACTTCAAGGACCTGAGTGCCCAGACGTGGCCCCGGTGGGATGTGAATATCAGCAAAATCGGGCTTTTGGAACTTACGAGCTTCAGCTTCCATCTCCTCATAACGCTGAAGACGAGCACGAGACTTTGCCTGACGCGCCTTCGCGGAGGAGTGAGCCCATTCGATTTCCTTCTTCAAACGCTTAGCAAGGCGGGCATCCTTCTGTCCCTGAATTTCCAAACGCTTTGCCTTGGTTTCCAGGTACGTGGAGTAGTTGCCCTTGTAAGGGTAGAGCTGGCCGCGATCCACCTCGCAGATCCACTCTGCCAAAGAGTCGAGGAAGTAGCGATCGTGGGTAATGGCGATAACTGTGCCCTTGTAGTTCTTCAAGAAGCCTTCAAGCCACAGAATGGACTCAGCATCCAAGTGGTTGGTCGGCTCGTCGAGCAGAAGCAGGTCAGGAGCTTCCAAAAGGATCTTGCACAGTGCTACACGACGGCGTTCACCACCAGAGAGCACCTTCACATCCGCGTCCGGCGGTGGGCACTGCAAGGCGTCCATTGCCTGAGCAAGCTGATTATCAAGATCCCATGCGTCAGCTGCGTCAATTTCAGCCTGCAGGGAGCTCATCTCGTCGCCGAGCTTCTCATAGTCGGCATCTGGCTGAGCCATTTCGAGAGCAATCTCGTTGTAACGGTCGAGCTTCTTCTTCATCTCGCCGACAGCGGATTCGATGTTCTCGATCACCGTCTTGTTTTCGTCCAGCGGCGGATCCTGCTGCAGCAGGCCAACCGTGTAGCCCTGTGCGAGCTGTGCTTCACCGTTCGAGAGCGGTTCCAAGCCAGCCATAATGCGCAGAAGCGTGGATTTACCCATACCGTTAGGGCCAACCACGCCAATTTTTGCGCCCGGAAGGAAGCTCATGGTCACATCGTCGAGAATGACGCGGTCGCCAAAAGCCTTGCGGGCGTTGATCATCTGATAAATGATGTCAGCCAAGTCTGATCCATCCTTAAGGAACGTTGGAATTCCAGCGATTTTGCTAGCCTATGCGTCACGCTTGCGGCCAGCACACCTCTTCTAGTATCCCATAGGCTCTCTACACGGCCAAATTTCACTGAGCGGTAGTTATGTGCGGTGGCTTATGCGCGGCGCGCACATGATTTTAACCCTCTCTGATCGCGCGCAATGGTGTGACGAGCTGGCAGTTTGTGGTTACTCGTAGTGCGAGATTTCATGCGATAATGAAGAAATTCTATTGTTGTGAGAAAGAGTAAAGATGACACAGCCATACACTCAGCCTGGCCAAATGCAATACGTGTGCGCGAAGTGCGGCAATTGCAGCTTCACCTCTGACCAGTTCCAAGCAACTGGCGGTAACTTTGCGAAGATCTTTGACGTGCAGAACAAGCGCTTCATTACGGTTTCCTGCACGCGCTGCGGCTACACGGAGCTGTTCAAGGCCAATACCGATACCGGTATGAATATTCTCGACTTCTTGATGAACTGAGCGCGCTGCATTGGTGAACTCGCTGCATTGGTGAACTCGCTGAACTCATCCGGTTTGGTCTCGAGAGCTACCAGCGAGCTGCCACAGTTCTTGTGCAGCCTTCACCCGCTGTAAACAACAAATGGCTCCGGCGAAAACCGGAGCCATTATGTGATGAGCCCGCTCACGAATGCGAGGCACAAGAGAAAAGCGAACTGATAATCTTGAGGGCTACACCAAACCGACATGCTGAAGCACGCCAAAAAGCGTACCCAAGATTGCCAGAGCAATAAAGTTAAGTGTCAAGAACTGACGCAAGAACGGCTTGGACTCCTCAGGGTACTGCTTGTTGGCCAGCGAAATGGTAATCAAGTTAGCCAAAGAAGCGATCGGGGTACCCAAACCGCCGATATCAGCACCGAAGAACAGAGCTGCAGCCGAACCATGATTGATGAAGTTGGCCAGCAGCACCGTCACCGGCACGTTCGTGATCACCTGCGACATGAGCAAAGCAGAAATGTATGTGGCGATTGGCGAGGACACCAATGCGGTCAAAGCAGTCTGCAGGAAGCTCATATGAGCGATGTTTTGAATGCCGATGAAGATGAAGAACAGCGTGAAAATCAGGTTCCAGTTGATGTGGAAGAGCACGCGAGGGTCGAAGAGCATCGTCACCACAAGGGCAATGACGGCGCAGATCACGTCAGCACGCCAATCGTTGATGCGCAAGTTCACAAAAACGACAACGGCGAGGAAAGCGAACGGAATGATGCGCTTCTTCATCACCAGCTGAGGAATGTCGTCTTTGCTAATCTCGATCGGCTTCTTGGGAACGAATGCCAAGGTAACAAAAATGAGCACTAAAGAGGTGAGGAACAGTGGTACCGACCAGCGCATGAACTCGGCCAGCGTGATGTTGAAATGCGTATAAATATACAGGTTGTGCGGGTTGCCAAACGGGGTGAGGCAAGAGCCCAAGTTAGCGCAGATCGTGACCAGCGTCATCTGCAAGTACATCGGCGTACTTGTGCGCTTCTTCATCATCAACACCAGCGGGATGATGGTCAGGATGGTCACGTCGTTGGTGGCGAACATGCCCAAGCCCAAGGCAACCAGGCTCATGGCGATGCTCAAGCTGCGCTCGTTGTGGGCGCGGGAGAGAATTTTCATCGAGAACCACTGCAACACGCCGTACCGTTCGAAGGCGCAGAGCACTGCCATCAGCTCGAACATGATGGCGATGATATGCCAGTCGACGTAGCTCCACTGAGGGGTGTTGAAGAAGCTCGTGACGACGGCGACGATGACCAGGATGCTCAGGAACATGTTGTTGCGCATCCAGCCGAACAGTGCGCGAGCTACGCCTTCTTCGCGCAGGTGGTCGGAGAAGCGACGGGAGCGCATTTGAATTTCCCTGCGATGCGGCAGGTGAGACTGGCGTGCTGCGTAGTTGAGATGGAAACCATCGTGATCGTGAGTAATGAAGTGGCGTTGGGAAGAGTCGGTTGATGCGCCTTCAGATTTTTCAAATGAGGCTTCGCCTGCCCCGCCAGCTGGTGAAGTAGCCATGCTGTCCTTGCTGACACTTTCCTGAACTCGCACGCGGTGTGCGGCTGCAGGTTGGTTGAGGTTACTAGGAATTGTTGATTTCGTGATAACAGTACTCATCAGATTCTCGGACTAGTGGTGGCTGCAGCATGCGTAAGCACAGCGAAACGAAGGTTTTGGCTTCGTTTGACGTCGTGTTGACACATACCTCACCATCCTTAAACACTGTGACTGTTCCAGACAGTCTGCTGTGCGTGTCCTTCGCTCGGATGCGGATCGCGACTGTGCTTCCGTTGCCGCGCTGCTTTCTGGCTTACCTTTCCGGGGTAAACCTCCGTGAGCACTGTTTGCAGTACAACCGCCGAATGGGAGTAGGAACCAAGATTGCCACGCTGCGTCATTGCGCTGCGAGCATTTCGAGGTTCTGGAGACCTTTTCCGGCTGCGCCGTGGACGTGAGTGAAATTACTCAGTCCTGCGGAACACTGTTTCCCAGTATATGCCGCACCCTGCGCTATTGTGGTGAGATTTTCACAAAATGTGTCGAAAAACGCGGAAAATGAGTGACGACGCACGAAAGAGGGAATGTGTGCTTGTGGGAGCAATCGCATGCGTTGGAATGAGCGGTGTGAGTGGTGGGGACGCACGGACTTGAACCGTGGACTAACGAATTATGAGTTCGCTGCTCTAACCAACTGAGCTACATCCCCGCATTTATAGTAGCGAGCGCTCCGATTTTTCTCAAAGCGCGCCGAGTCGCGGGGCACGACTGGAACTGTCAAGTGTTTTCTGAAATTGTGGAAAACCAAGTCGCACTTTATCCACATTTTCAAAAATTACCTGTTCACTCTTGCCTATCCTGCGACACTCATCTCAGAACGCTTCACCAGTGAGAACGGCAAGCAGCAACGCGAATGATTCTTTGCGGCTGATGTTCTTTACCTCTGAAGTGCTCCTGGCAGCACGCAGTGTACTGACACGCAGTGTGCTGAAACCCTCTGAGAAAGGAATGCGCAATGGCTACCACACCATCCATCATCATGCGCGGATTTGTAGGAACTGACCCGAAGCTCTTCGCAGTACATTCGCGTACCGGCCAATCGAGCGGCTGCTCCTTCAGGTTAGGAGCATCACGAAGCTATTGGGATGCTGCTTCACAACAGTGGAAGGCGCGCCCATCTACGTGGCTTCCCGTCCACTGCTACGGAGTTCTCGCGCAAAATGTAGCCGGCTCTATTCGTAAAGGTGACTCCGTGTTAGTCAGTGGCTACCTCGAAACCGATGAATGGGGAGAAGGAGACGATAAGCATTCCCTGCTCGTGCTCAAAGCTCAATCCATGGGCCATGACTTGCTCTTTGGGACTTCAACCTATCGACGCTTACGCAAGACACAAAATGCAACAACAAAGTCCTACCTGAGTATCGACCAGCTGACAGCTCCTGTTTCTACTACTGACAGCAAGGCTCAATCAGGTGTCAACATTACACAGGACACTTGCCCTGAGGATGCTGCTGAACTGCTCGACGAATACACCACGAGCCAGGAAATCAATGCTGATGGTGGTAGCGACGAGAATACAGCAAACGAGGAGAAGAACAGCGTTGATGCTGATTTTCTCGTCGGCGCGGAAGCGATGTGAGCCTATGAACTAAACCCTCTCTTTCATACTTCCTCACAAAAAGGCCGGGAGCTGTATGCTCTCGGCCTTTCATTTCATCTGTGAGTTATACCCATCACACGGGGATGGAGATTTTCACGCTGCATTGTGCCAGCGCAGGTGGGTGAATTACCAGATGCGAACACGCTTATCTGGATCAATCCACATGCCATCGCCAGGCTCAACATGGAAGGTGGAATAGAACGCATCCACGTTGCTGACAATGCCGTTCACACGGAACTCAGCTGGGGAGTGAGGGTCGATGATGAGCAGCTGTTCAGCAATCTCATCACGCCTGACACCACGCCAGATCTCCGCATAGTTGAGGAAGAAGCGCTCAGCTGCGCTCTTACCATCAATCACCGGAGCCTGAGCCAAACCAGCCTCCAACTCTTCCTCATTGTTTGCAGGAAGACCAAGGCTGAGAACATAAGCCTTCAGTGCAATATTCACACCAGAAAGGTCACCAATATTCTCGCCAATGGTCAAAGCACCCTTGACGTGAGGAGCTTGATCCTTCTTGCCTTCAGCCTCGTACTTCTCTTCGAGCTGACGAGGAACGAACTGGTCGTACTGAGCGATGAGCGCGTGAGTAAGCTTCTCGAAGTTCTCACGGTCCTCAGCGGTCCACCAATTATGCATGCGACCATCGCCGTCATACTTGGAACCCTGATCGTCGAAACCGTGGCCGATTTCGTGGCCGATCACTGCACCAATACCACCGAAGTTGGTAGCATCGTCCGCTTCAGGGTCGAAGAATGGTGGCTGCAAAATGGCGGCAGGGAACACGATGACGTTCATGTTTGGAGCGTAGTAAGCGTTCACCGTCTGAGGAGTCATGAACCACTCTTCTGGGTCCACAGCCTTACCAGCCTTGCTCACCTCAATGCCTGCGCCGAAAGCGTCAGCACGATGCATATTCTCCAGCAAGCTCAGGCTCGAATCCAGGTGCAGAGCAGTGTAATCACGCCAATGCTTGGTGTAGCCGATCATTGGGCGGAACTTGGAGAGCTTCTCCAAAGCCTTCTTCTTTGTCTCTTCACTCAACCACGTCGAGTTGGTGATAGAAACGTGGTACGCCTCGATCAAACCCTGAACAAGCTTTTCCATACGCTGCTTGGAAGAAGCAGGGAAGTGGCGTTTCACATACTCCTGGCCAATCTCCTCACCAGTGACAGTGTCAACGAGCGAGACTGCACGCTTCCAACGGTCCCTCATCTTCGTCGTACCGTTGAGAATCTTGCCATAGAAGTCAAAGCTTGCCTGCTGGAAATCATTATTCAAATAGCTTGCCGAACCAATGAGAACATGAGCGAGAGCCCAGTTCTTCAAATCCTCAACACTACGAGATTCCCACTCACTATCCAAACCATTGAAGAAGTCAGGCTCACGCACGATGAGCTCGCTCATCGCATCCTTCATCGATGCAGGCAGCTCAGCAGCAGAAAGCGTCTGATCATAGCCCTTCTGCCAGGCTGCAACCCAAGCTGCAAGGTCAAAATGAGGCATGCGAGCAGCGAGATCAGCAAAAGTAGTGGGGTTGAAAGTCTTGTCGTCATCGCGGTCAGTCACCTGATCCCAGTGATGGCTTGCAATACCAGTTTCTACAGCCAGAACATTCTCGGCACGATCATGAGCAGCCTGCTCGTCGCTATCCACCTGGCCCAGCAGGAAGAGACGAGTGAGCATAGCAACATAAGCTTCACGAATAGGGGCATGCTGATCTTCGCGGTAATAAGACTCATCTGGAAGGCCCAAACCACCTTGAGCGATGAACATCTTATTCATCTCTGGGTTACCTGGGTCCGCATCCACATCGATAGAGAAGAATGCTGGGCCACCGACAGGGTCAAGCTCACCCAGGGTTGCGAGCAGCTCATCCTTGCTGGTCACGTCCAAGAAGCGCTTGAGGTAAGCCTGAACAGGCTGATTACCATCCTTTTCCAAGCGTTCAGTGTCCATGAACAGGTTGTAGACGATCTTGGAAAGAGGGGAGGTGGAGTTGGGGTCCTCAACGATGTCGCGCAGCTGTTCTTCTGCATCATCGGCAAGCTTGTTGAAGGAACCGTAACCGGCCTTATCAGCTGGCAGTTCATAATTCTTAATCCATTCGCCATTGATGGCATAGAAGAAGTCATCCTGCGGACGGATTGGAGCTGTAGAGCTCTGTGGTGCATCTAATGTAGTCATGCCTTCTAGCCTATTCCTCTTCGCCTGAGTTTTTCCAGCTCAGCTGAGAAAGTAACCAGAATGCAATACCTCGCGCGTCTTCAGCACATCATTACTGCGAAGAAGGGTGGTTCCTACTTAGAGCAATAGTTGGTAGGCGCGACGCGAATTGTAGGAATCTCCGTGAATGAGGATTTTCCCTACGTACGTGAAACCAGCTTTGCTAATCAGGTGGCGCATACGCCCATTGAGGTCGTGGGTATCAATGCGCACTTGTGGGTAACCCAACTTACGTGCTTTTTCAATCAAAGCGTCGAGCAAGCGCGAACCCATATGCATGCCCTTGAAGTCAGCGTTAGCGGCAACGCGGTGAATAACAACGTATTCTTCGTCTGGTTCAATCCACTTGCCGGCATACAACTTGTTGTAATTGGGATCGGGGCCGGGAACAAGAGAAGCTGTGCCAGCAACCCTGCCATCAGGTGACATATAGACGTAGGTCACCTTTTTGGCGATGCTTTGAGCAATCTCCCCACGGTTCGGCCTTCCTGCTTGCCACTGAGGAATGCCATCGCGAGCAAGAACGGCACGAGCCTGTTCGATAATCTCCATCACTGCATCGAGGTCATCAGCAGTGGCTCGACGCAGGTAGAACTCACCTTGAGAAGAGGTTGGTGCGGTGTTTGAAGTTGCAGATGTTGCAGCAGTGTTCTCAGCCATGTCACTCCTTAATCCCGAGGGGGATGTGGAGCCAGCTCCACTCCTAGACGGAGAAATCATACACAATTTTACGGCTGATGGGTACAACTGCCCGCGTGTGGTTTACTGGCTCAGAACCTGCTGATATTCGCGCAAAGCGTCCTCTAGCTTGCCCGGCTCAATATCTCGACTGCCGGAGAGGACGAAGGGTGTGAGGTAGGTCAAGTTCACATGTTCAGCAGTGATTTCAAACGGAGTGAGAATCTCTTCAAAAGTGTGGTGGAAGCGACCCTCGTGCTGATAATCTTCCTGTTTTGCTCCGGCTGAAACGGCCAAGAGCAGCTCCTTGCCAGCGAGAGCTTTGCCTTCATGCCCATACGCCCAGCCGTGTTGCAAAGTGTAATCTTCCCACTGCTTGAGCAGGGCGGGAGAGGAGTACCAGTACATGGGGAACTGCAGAACAATGCGGTCAGCAACGCTGAGCACGCGCTTTTCTTCATCCACGTCGATCTGGAAATCGGGGTAGAGCTGGTACATATCGCGAACCTCAGCTCCTGCATCGCGAGCAGCTTGTGCCATGCGCGAGTGGATATATGCCTTCTCGAGGGAAGGATGGAACACCAAAACAGTTGTTTTCATTGTCATCTTTCACCGAAGCTTCTAACGTGAGAAGCATATCAGTGCTGTGAGGAGCTCTCGCTGGAAGTGAAAGTTAGTGATAATGCTGTGAACAGTGCGTCAGGCGTTATCGTCCCATTCAGGCATCATCTTCGTCTTTATCCTCGTTATGGTCTTCATCCCAACAGCGGGTGACGAGCACCTGGTTGAACTGGTTGAGCACTCCGATATCAACATGGGCACGCATACGTGACAGTACTGTTGCCGTCAAGGGTGCGCCTGCCTCATTCAGCTGACCGCTTGCAAGCTCGCCATCGCTGAGCAATACGCGATAATGAGAGGTATGGCTACGATTACTTTGGGTGGCGAGCTGGTACATCTCGTTGGCGAACTGCCAGCCGTTGGCTCCCCAGCTCCAGCATTTACTGTTACTGGCTCGGATATGAGCGATGTGTCCCTCTCTGATTACGCGGGAAAGCGAGTCATTCTCAACATTTTCCCGAGCTTGGATACGGACACCTGCGCACGCTCTGTGCGTGAGTTCAACAAGCGCGCTGCTAGTTTGGACAACACGGTGGTGCTGTGCATCTCCGCTGATCTTCCTTTCGCTGCAGGCCGCTTCTGCACGGTGGAAGGCATTAAGAATGTGACCACAGGCTCCACTTTCCGCTCCAACTTTGGTGTGGACTATGGCGTTCGCATGAAGGATGGCGCTTTGGCTGGCCTGAACGCTCGTTCTGTGGTCATTGTGGACTCTGAAGGTAAGGTTGCTTACACTCAGCTCGTCCCAGAAACTCACGATGAGCCTGACTATGAAGCAGTTTTTGACGCACTCGAGTCGGTAAAGTAACGTTCACAGCATCGCTCAAGATTATCAGCGCGCTTCAGCTTCCCATGGTGAAGGCGAGCACCTGCTGATTCGTCGAGCAGCGGTAGTGAACGGAACAAGTGAAAATCAGGAAACGGAGGGGCTCTGCCTCTCCGTTTTTTGTTCTCTTATTTTCTGCTATAACAAAAAGAGGAACATCTGTTCGACGAAAGGCAGACCGTGGAACTTTCCGACCTCGTAGAGTATGCCCGAGCTCAAGAAGAGCTTGATGTTCTCGTGCAAAAGGGATGGGGAGATTACCCTGACGAATACACGGTGAGCGAGCATCACAGCGGTACGGTTATCGCTTATATCATTGACTTATGGGATGAAAAGTCTTTCGAGGATGTTCCCTGCTGTGACATCAAATGCGGCTACGAGTTCGGTGTTCTTGTCTCGGGCCAAGTCTCCAAGCCTTTCAGGAAGAAAGGAAAAGACTGGGCCGGAGTGCGTTTCGACAAGGTACGCGATGAAGACTCCGTCTACATGTTGCTCGACCACGCGCAGAAAATCGCTCGAGAGAACGCCCCGCAGGAGCTCGTGCGCAAGTATCGCGGAATGGCACGCAAACTCTACGACAAAATGCACGTCAACGAGGAACAACCTCTCGCTTCTCAAACCGCTTACCCGGTTGCTCCACATTCCACTTCGCCAGTGACTTTCCCAGAAACTTCGCCTTCGACTCTTCGCAAGGCATCGCCAGCATCACGCCAAACTGTTGAAGCATCCGCTGCCCAGGTGAGTGACCCTCTGCTTTTCGTGCCGCCTACCATGCTCCCGCCGCACCAACAGGATGCCGCAAGCCAACCCGCAGTACATGATCACACGGCCGCAACAGAAGCTTTCAACGCCGAGATGCGTAAGCGCGCTGAACAAGCGCAGCGCATGGCCGAAACCCTCGACCTCGGATTGCCGCGCAACAGCGCGAAAATCCCGGAAAAAATTCTGCAAATGCAGAGCTTGTACACCCATGAACATCGCAATGGTGACATCAACGATGCGCATAACTTCGTGGTTCAAGGCACCTTCATGCAAGATTATGAAGATGACAAGCCGTGGCTGACGAATCTCATCAAGTTTTCTCCGACCTATCACGATTTCAATGCAGCTCAACTGCGCGGCTACTTCACTTGGCGCAAATACGTGCGGCAAGGCTCACTCAAGCAGGCTTCCCCTGCATTCTTCACCATGTACGTTTACGAGCTGCTCAACGGCATTGGTACCCGTGATGTTCAAGATTCCCTCGATAAGCTTCTTGCCTTTACGCAAGCCATGCGAAAGCAGCATTTAGGGCCTTTGGGAGCGATCAGCATGTATCGGCGCTGGATGCTCTTCTTAGGAATTATCTATTCGTTCCCGCCGCAAACCATGCGCAAGTATGTCGACCCTGAGCTGCTGGAACAAGATAGCAACCTGGTAATCTTGAGGGATTTTGACGAGCATAACGATGCTGAGGTGTGCCAGGCGCTGGACTACTTTAGTGGCGGAAAAGTGTCGGCTTCACCTGCCGTTGCCAAAAACCCTGAGGTTGCGCGCCACCTTTTTGCCCAGGCATGGCGTGAGATTAACACTGACTCGCCTTTCGAGGGTGAACCCCTGTTCGTTCGGTGCTTCGATAATCCGCAAACCTACCCGTCAGAAGGATTGAGCGATGCTGTCGTGCTCATCGACAGGCCAGAACAGGCTGTGACGTATCACCTTACTGAGGTGACGACGATTGAATATCTCCACCAAAAGTGGATGATGAAGCGGTATGACAAGGTTTTCTTCCAAACCGAGCTCATCGGACGACTCGTTCATTCGGTTGATTTGGTGCTGAGAAAGCTTTTGAAAACTGGGCATTACTTGCGGCACAAGGCGCAAGATCAGGTTTTTGACCAGGTTGCTCACACTGTTGTTCAGCAGTATCAGGCTCGCCAGAGCGAGGAGAAGGCGAAGGCACGGGTTGCGGCGATTTCCATTGATTTTTCGCAGCTCAAGACGATTCGCAGGGATGCTGATGTGACACGGGAAAATCTGCTCACCGACGAAGAAAGGGGAGTAGATAACGCTCTGAGCGAAAAAATCGAGTTGGAAGTCGCGCAAAACGAGCCAGAAACAAAAAACGCGCAGAAACCGGAGCTACTTCAGCAGCCAGAGCCTGCGCAAAAGCCTGTTATTCCAACGAAATTAGAGGATGTACCTGACCAGACTGGCAAGGTCGAAACGAGCGTTCTTGCTCAGTATCATGATGTCTTAACCAAGCTGCTTGTGGGCAGTGATGTGAGCCAGAACCTTCGCGACAAGCATTTGATGGCATCGATGGTTGCCGATGCTATCAATGATGCGTTGTACGAGCAGATCGGCGATGTCGTCATTGAGAGCGATGGCGATAACCTTTCGCTCGTTCCTGACTATGAAGAAGACGTACGAGCTGTGCTCAGAGAGGAACATCAAGATGAGTGAAGAAAAGAGCGTGGAGCGCGAAAACAGGCGTATCCCTCGCCGAATTGCGCGTACTGTCATCAATTCTTTGAAAGGTGGCGTCGTTCCTCGTATCGGCCTGCCGTACATCACTGTGGGCCGCAAACGCGAAATTGACGCGCTTTTAGGTGATGTTGACATCATTAGTGAAGGCGGGGCTTCCTTCCGCTTCATCGTGGGTAGGTATGGCTCGGGTAAGAGCTTTTTGATTCAAGCAATTAGAAACTATGTGATGGACCGTGGCTTCATTGTTGCCGATGCTGACCTCTCCCCAGAACGCAGGCTGCAAGGCACTCGCGGTCAAGGTTTAGCAACCTACCGTGAGCTGATCACTAACTTGTCGACGAAGACGAAGCCCGAAGGTGGCGCCCTCACTCTCATTTTGGACCGCTGGATTAGCAACGTGCAGGTTCAAACCATGCAAGAGACGGGCCTTTCTGCAGATGCTCCCGAACTGGAAGCACAGGTAGAAAACAAGATTTATGCGGTTACTCAGGCCATGAATGAAATGGTTCACGGCTTTGAGTTCGCTCGTCTGCTCACCCTCTACTACCAGGCTTATCGGGAAGGCGACGATGAGCTCAAGCAGAAAGTGATCCGCTGGTTCAGGGCAGAATACCCGCTCAAGCGTGACGCGAAGGAAGCTTTGGGAATCAACATCATCATTACCGATGACGATTGGTACGAGTACATCAAACTCTTCGCCCAATTCTTCCGCCTGGCCGGGTATGAAGGCATGCTCATCATGATCGACGAGCTGATCAACATTTATAAGGTGCCGAACGCCATTACTCGCCAGTACAACTACGAAAAGATTCTCACCATGTATAACGACACCTTGCAAGGCAAGGCTCGCTACCTGGGAATTATTATGGGTGCCACTCCACAAACTTTGGAGGATAGCCGTCGCGGAATCTACTCGTATGAAGCTCTCCGCTCCCGCTTGGCCGAAGGCAAGTTCTCCCGCCCAGGTGCCCGCGACCTCCTCGCACCGGTGATTCGCCTCGACCCGTTGAGCATGGAAGAGATGCTTGTTCTGTGTGAGAAACTCGAGCATATGCATGCTGGCTTGTACGATTACGAGCCGCATTTGAGCGATGAAGACCTCGCACAGTTCCTCAAAATTGAGTATGCGCGTATTGGCGCGGATGATCACATCACCCCTCGCGAGGTGATTCGTGACTTCATCGAATTGTTGGATTTGATCTATCAGCACCCTGATATGAGCGTGGATGAGCTTCTGAAGTCGGATGATTTCACCTATGCGCAGGATGAGAGTGTTTCTAACCAAACTGTGCCTCAGTTCGCACAGTTCACTTTGTAATAACTCATAAGGAAGAATTCAGTGTTGTAAGTAGAAAAGAGCGGAAAATGGAGAGCAAGAACTCACACAGCATCGATGTTTTCTCGAGGTATGCACCCTTCATTCAAGAGTACATTTACCGTTCTGGGTGGAAGTCGCTCAGGGGAGTGCAGAATGCCGCTGGTCAAGCCATTTTTGGTTCGGATGACCACGTGCTGTTGTGCGCTTCAACCGCATCGGGAAAAACGGAAGCAGCATTCTTCCCCATCCTCACTCTGCTGGAAGAAAAGCCTTCCACCAGTGTGGGTGTCCTCTACATTGCTCCGCTCAAGGCACTGATTAATGATCAGTTTGGAAGGCTCAATGAGCTGTGCCAGGAAGCGGGTATCCCGGTAACCCGCTGGCATGGTGATGCTTCCACCAGCCAGAAAGTTAAGCTGATCAAGCATCCTGCAGGTATTTTGCAGATTACCCCAGAATCGTTGGAAAGCCTGCTGATCAACAAGCATGCTGCTATCCCTTCGCTGTTTGGGGACCTTCGCTTCATCGTCATTGATGAAATTCACTCGCTGTTGCGAGGAGACCGTGGTTTGCAAACCTTCGCTCTCATCCAGCGTTTGTGCCGTACGGCAGGCTGCGACCCTCGCCGCATTGGTTTGTCTGCAACAATAGGGGACCCTCTCGCCGTAGGTGACTTCCTTGCTGCCGGAACAACGAGGCGCACTGTTATTCCTCGTTTTCAGAGCGAGCCTGAGGTGTGGCAGCTGTCGATGGAACAGTTCTACGATGACGGGGATCAAGCGGATCATGATCGCGACCCAGCGATCGCCGGTGAACTTCTCCAAGCTCCGCTCGAACCTGAACCGCCGACGGATCAAGCTCCTGAGTACGCTCTGCCCAGCGTTGCTTATATTTTCGAGCACACGAGGGGGCATAAGAGCCTCATCTTCACCAACTCCCGTGAGGATTGCGAACTGCTGTGCCAACTGCTTCGTGAGTATTGCGCGAAGAATGGGGAAGAGGATCGATTCCTCATTCACCACGGCAACCTTTCTGCTGCAGTACGCCAGGGCGCAGAAGAGGATATGAAAGATGATGACTCGCTGAAATCGATCTGCGCTACAGCTACCCTGGAGCTCGGCATCGATGTGGGAAAACTCGATCGAGCATTCCAAGCGGAAGCTCCAGCAACCGTCTCTGGCTTCCTTCAGCGCATGGGAAGAACGGGCCGACGAGGCCAGCCATCCCAAATGTGGTTTGTGATGGCTGAACATCACCTGAACAAGAATGCGGAATTTGCTGCGCGCATTCCGTGGTCGCTGATTCAAGGAATTGCATTGGTTCAGCTCTACACAGAAGAGCGATTTGTGGAACCGCCTCGTTTGGGCAGGTTTCCGTACTCTCTTCTCTACCATCAGACGATGAGCACGCTCAAATCGAATGGAGAGATGACTCCTGCAGAGCTTGCCTCGCGAGTTCTCACTCTTTCGCCGTTTAGCAATATCAGCACCGATGACTACCGAGAACTGCTGACCCACCTGATTAAAATCGGGCATATTGAGCTCACCGAGCATGATGGGATCATCCTGGGAACAACGGGTGAAAGAGTAGTTAATGACTACAAGTTCTACGCTGTTTTCAACGATACTGAGGAATATACCGTTCATTACGGTTCACAGCAGTTGGGTACTGTTCTTCTCCCACCGCCAGAAGACGAGAAGCTTGCTATTGCTGGACATGTGTGGAAAGTGAAGGAAGTCGACTGGCATCGCAACGAAGTCTATGTTGAGCCTACAGGAGGCAATGTTCCTGCATTCTTCGGCGATGAGATGGGCGACATTCATACCCGAATTCTCGAAAGAATGAGGGATGTTCTCGCTGAGAACACGATGTACCCGTACCTTATGCGCCATGCTCGCTTCCGTTTGCAAGATGCTCGCTCGTTGTATGACCATGCAGGCCTTGCCGACTCGCCGCTCATTCACCTGGGAGGAAACACTTGGGCGTTGTTCCCGTGGCTGGGTACGTACTCGTTCACTGCGTTGCAGATGTTCCTCTCCAGAAAATGCGGTGAGCGTCTCGGCTTGGAAAAGCTGGAATCGCTCAAGCCGTACTACATCATGCTGCAAATGGAAGCTACCGCAGAGGAGTTCTTCCACATCGTGACCGAAGAGGCTGCCCGCGACTTCGACCCGCTTGACCTGCTCGGCCCTCATTATGCGCCGCGCTTTCAAAAGTACGATAAGTTCATTCCTCCAACGCTGCTGCGCAAGGGCTTTGCCTATGGCGTGCTTGACGTGGAGGAAATGAAGAAACGTGTGCTCTCCTGGGCGCAGTACATGAATCAGCCCAACAGCTTGCCTGCAGTACCGAAGTATCTCGACCATGAGTAAGCCTAGGCAGATTTAGCGAATTCTTAGCAGGGCAGGTTAGTGGCGGTCGCCATATTGCGAACCAGAAGTTCAGTGAAGGTTTAGCCTGGAAGCTGAACTTCTGGTTGCAGTTGCGAGCGTACAAAATCTAAACGAGGGTGATTGCTATCAGCGTCAAAGAGCTGATAGATGCCCTCGTAGAAGCGCTTGTTGTGTGCATAGTCACCATCTTGACCTTGACCGATAGCGACAAACACATTGCCATTCGCGTCAATTTCTACTCGGCGAGGAACAACAAAGGGCTCCCAGCCAAGCTTTTGAGAATCAGCACTTGCAGGAACGCTGACACTCGTGAATGAGCTTCCATCGGTAGAGGTGTACAACTGTGCAGGCTTCTGCGGGTTACTCTCATGACCGCTGTAGCCTATCAGAATTGTCCCTTGAGGAAGCAGGGTTGCCAAGTTCACGTCATCAGCACGCTCACTCGGCACAATTGCTTTCCAGGGCAACGACACAGAAGTCAAAGGTGCATTGCCTGAACTCCCAGAACCGTGAGAGGGTGAGGCAGAATTCAACTGCGAAGCGTGAGCAAGCTGATCAGCAGAAGGAACAGGGGAGATCGCCACATTCATCAGTTCAGAGCCCAAAGCTGCATCCACGTCATAACCGACCAAAATGCGTCCCTGAGCGTACGAAATGTACGCACTGTCCAAAAATCCATGGCCGAGAGGCGAGTAATACCAGTTCTTTCCCTCATCAAGAGAGAAGATGAGCGCAGCTTGGTCAGGATCACTGGGATCATAGGAGTAACGGTCATTGCTCTGAGATGGATGAGCGTCAGATGGGCTTCCTTGAGAAGGATTGACCTGTGCTGAATCACTGTCAGTTGACGAATCAGGCGTGTTCGAGTTCGAAGCAGCCTGCCCGGTCATCTTGCTCTTCGACATGTCATACAAGAAACCAGTAAACTCAGGCGAAATCACATAGGAATTCACCGGCAACTGAGCAGTAATTGCATGATCATCCAAATAGGCAAGCCCGTCCACGGCATTGTTGCCATCCGGGCCGGGAACGGAAACCCAGTTGTTCCCATCGTAGGTGACGAGTAAGGAATTCCTGGTAATCTCGTACGTATTTTTCTGGCCAGCCTTCGGCAAATAAGTGGGATGCTGGGGTCGAGGTGGTTCAAGGGTTTGCGGTTCAGTGAAAATCTGGTAGCGTGCCTCGGTCATCGCCTCAAGGATCGAGTAGTGTTTCGCCGTCAAACTGAGCTCGAGAATCATATCGACATGAATCGTAGTGCCGTTGAAGAAAAGCGGTTGCAGAAGTTGGTCGGCAGAGAAGGCTTCCCATGCGCTGAAGCGAGGGGTGAAGTCCATGATGACGTTGACGAAAGCCTCGTCGGCAAAGCGGTTTGGCTTGTTTTCCACGCTGGAATCAGTTTGCTCGGAGTCTTCGACTGGCGTGGACAGGAAGTTTACCCTGAGATTATCAAGCTGCGCAATCTGTTTATTAGGTGCGGTAGTCCAGCGCTGGTGCAGGTTAATCCAATCGCGGAACCATTGCTCCACCGAGTAGGTGATTGTTTCCTTATCGCGCATCTGAGCGTCAGAAAACCTGGTGGTGGAATCCGTGCAGGAGGAAGAATGCTGATGTTTGGTGTTGTTTACTGAGCGTGAGGAGTGCTGAGAAGAAGCAGAATTGTTGGGAGAAGTTCCTGAGGTGTCAGCGGACGTTTTATTGGAGGTTTGATCGGAGCTGTGATCAGAGCTGTGATGGGAATTGCCGTCAGGTATTTGGATGGCAATACAGCCTGACTGCCAACCAGTTTCAGTGAAATTCGACCAGATCATTCCCAGTATGAGCGCGCAGAGAGTGATGAGTGAAGCAAGGATGAGCACGATTATTCGCAGAACTCTCTTATGACGAGGGGTGTTCTGCGATGTGCTCGGTGATGTTCTCGATGGCTCGCTCGCAGGTGAGTTCGCAGGGGTAATGAGAGGTTCGCTCGCGTGCTCTTCCATAAGCTCATCTTAGAACAAGGAAGGCATCAGCTCAGCAGCTTGCCTGCAGTTGTTCCCCGATGGTGAGGGGGAGCTCTGCCGAGGAGAAGTACTCCTCGTAGAGGTAGTACCGGAATGAGAGGATCGATTTTCCGGTTGTGCAGAAGAAGCCTGTGCGCTGAGAGCGTCCTTGTTTGCCACACCGCCATCAGCAGGAACTTTTTGGTCAGGGAATGCGGTGAGCACACGCTGCATCGCATCATGCTCCGCAGAAGTCACCCAGAGCGAATACTTCTTCTTCACTCCAATCTGACGAGCCACATACTCACAACGGAAGCTCTTATTTGCAGGTAACCATGTAGCAGCATCGCTGCGATGCGAGCAGGGGAGAAAACCTTGTGGCGCACAGGGGATTTGAAGGGCTGATAATCTTGGGAAATACTGAGATTACCAGCCTGCTGAGCCTCAGAAACGAAACGAATGCGAAGCCTCGTCAAAGATAACTGAGGACGTGGTTGGCGCTAAGCTAGAGGGAGTACAAACATACGGGGAAGAGGTGGACAATGCACGGTGAACACATTCAACAACAACCACGATCACGCACCTACTTGAGTGCAGTGATCGCAGCTTTCGTAGTGCTCATCGTGAGCCTTGCCCTCATCTTCACTTTCAATCCAGCTCGCGCCCTGTTCACGCATCAGCTTGCGGCAACAAGCGTAGAGAAGCCAGTGAAGAAGGCGCTCAGCAAAAAGAGTGAAGTTCCGGCTGCACACGTGCCTCACCATGGCAAAACCGCAAACTGCAGCGCAACCGACTGCGTCTCCCTGCTCGTCAACGGCGACCTGCTCTTCCACGCAGGCTTGTGGAACCAATATGCGCGCAACCCTTCGGCAGCAGACGGAAGCGCCTTCGATTTCACCGACCTCTTCGCTTCGCTCAAACCCTACATTGATGCTTCTGATATTGCCGTATGCGAGTTCGAAACCCCAATCGCTCATCGCGGTGGCCCTTACAGCGCCTACCCGATTTTTGCTATCCCGCCGGAAGTTGTTGATGCAGCAGCCAAAGTAGGTTACCAAGGGTGCACGCATGCGACGAACCATTCGTGGGATCAGCATGCTGACGGCATCGCACTCTTGCGCCAAGAAATGCAAGATCACGGTTTGCAACAAGTCGGCTCATACACGAGCCAAGACCAGATCAAGCCAATGATTCTGCACAGCGCAGATGGCGGCCCGAGCATCGCCGTTATCACTGGTACGGTTTCCGTCAATGGTTTAGTGCCAGATGAGGATTGGATGATTGACCGTTTGCGTGGTCGAGAAGACCCTCACCATGCGGCCGATGTTCAACGCATCGTCGACCAAGCAAAAATGGCGCGGGAAGAAGGTGCTGACCTGGTCGTCTTCGCCATGCATTCCGTGCAAGAATACATTGACTACGCCGATAGCTGGCAGGTGGACTCGGCTCATGAGCTTGCCGACCTGGGTATTTTCGACCTGATCTATGGTGCGGGAAGCCACAGCGTGCAGCCCATTGAGAACTACAACAACACGTGGATCATTTACGGCACGGGCAACACTGTTACGGAAAGTGCACCGGCTGAGCGCATCTCCAACAACCAGGGCATGACTGCTCGCATTACCTTTGCAGGCTACCAGGGTGATCGTGCATCCTGGCACGTTCAAAACATCGACTGGGTGGGAAGTGCCAATATGCGAGCAGGACGCTACCACTGGTGTTCGCTGGGAGAAGACCAGCCCGATGGACCGTGTTGGTCTGCTCAACAAGACACTGCGATAAGAAACCGCTTGCAATCAGTGATCTACTCCAAGGGTGCTGACCCTAATGTTGTGCGCCCATGGAAGTTGAACTCGTAAAGCCAGTCCAGTTCGGCTCAGTTTTCGGTTCGGTTCAGCCTTCAGTTTCCCACTCAATCAGCCAGTGGCGAGGTAGGCAGTTCACCATCACTCGTACCCTTACGGGCAACCGTCCACGAATTCGCTTGAGCAACCGGGCGAATAACAATACGATCCAAGTTCACATAGCTGGGACGAGAAATGGCAAAAGCCACCACATCGGCAATATCCTTGGCGAGCAGCGGCTGGTCAACACCGGCATACACCTTCTCAGCAGCCTCTTTACTGCCCAAACGGTTGAGAGAAAACTCTTCCGTCTTCACCATGCCAGGGCAGATCTCAATGAGGCGAACATTCTCGCCGACCAGCTCCAAGCGCAACGTTTCCACAATCATTGCCTCGGCATGCTTGGCTGCCGTGTAGCCAGCACCACCCACATAGGTTTCATGAGCAGCCGTCGAAGTGATGAACACAATCGTGCCATTCTTCTCGCGAATCTGAGGCAAGAGCGCCTGTGTTAAACGCAAGGTGGCGAGCACATTGAGCTCATACATTGCCTGCCAATCTTCAAGTTTCCCGGTAGCAACAGGATCGGAGCCGCGGGCACCACCCGCATTATTCACCAGCGCATCAGTGCTTCCCGCCTGCTCGACCAGACGAGTAACATCCTCTGGCTTCGTCAAATCAGCAGGAATCACCGTAGCGCCAGTCTGTTCGTGAAGCTTTTCCAAACGCTGAGCACGACGAGCAGTCGCGACAACCTCATGGCCTTCCTTCACCAACGCGCGTACCGTAGCCTCACCAATACCTGAAGAAGCTCCCGTCACCAAAATTCGCATAGTCCAACTCCTCTGTTCTTACCGACATTCTTCAAGCGCGCTCACCGTAGTGCAACCAGCGGCACAGCGCGGCTTGCCTTGAAGACAATCACTGGGTTTGAGCCTAAACTAATCCTGTTACCGCGAGTTTTCTTCGCCACCACTGAAGCAGAAAGGAGACCAGCATGCTGGGTTTCGTCGGAGCAGGAGCCATGGTAATCTCTGTCGCCGCATCGGTAAGCCTCGCCCAATTGCAAGAAGCTGCTGGCCCTGACATCCCTGTTCTGCGCGCCATGCCTAATGTTGGCGCACGCATTGGCCGCTCGATGACGGCTCTGTGCCCTGGTTCGGCTTGCACTTCTGATGAGATTGACACTGCTCGCAAGATTTTCACCGCGGTAGGAAGCGTTGAAGAGATTGAAGAGAAGGATTTCTCGCTATTCTCTGCACTCGCCGGTTGCTCTCCAGCCTTCACCACACTCTACATTGATGCGCTGGCGAGGGCGGGCGTTTACTACGGTTTCAACAAGACTATGGCGACGCGTATTGCGGCTCGCGCGGTTGAAGGATCGGCTGCACTGGTTGCTGAGCAGTTGAAGCAAGGCGTTTCAGCAGCTGATACGGCTGATTGCGTGCAATCTCCTGGTGGAACCACGGTTGCAGGAGTTGTGGCATTGGAAAAGAACGGATTCGCCCCAGCAGTAGTTCAAGCAGTGCAGGCGAGTGTGGAATGCGATCGGAAGTAAACGAGCTGATAATCTTTCGCGCTGATCGAGGTGAGCGGGAAGGAGGGGAGTGATGAGCGACGAAGATAGGCCTGCGGTGAGGGATGAGGGGATACCGACCTCCGGCGACGAGGAAATGACGACCTCTGGCGACGAAAATACGCCGGTGATGAGCGATGAGCTGCTGTGGAACACGGTGAAAGAAACAGCCGAGCAGCTGCCTGCCGCAGAACTCTACCCGTTCTCTTTCGAGTGGGATGCGGCCCGAGTCAAAGGCAAGTGGTTCATGATCTCCACGGTCAGGGATCAGCGGATTGTTAATCTCAAGGCAGACCCTCAAGATGTTCTTTCCCTGAGCGCCGACTTTCCATCGATCAGCCCGGGCTACCACATGAACAAGAAGCACTGGATTACCATTGCGCCTGGTGAAGCTGTGACGGTGGGGCTAGTGCGCGAGCTCGTCAAGCAATCGTACGCGCTTGTCGTGGAGACGCTGCCCAAACGCGAGCAGCCGGTGGATCCGCGCTCCTACCTGCAGTGAGGTAAACAAGCCATTTCACCGTTCGGGGGCGGTTTCGTGTAGTGACAATCTTGTGCTGCTCATGCTGAACGCACTGTTGCAAGAAAGATGACACGTCAAATCTACGAACAACAAGAAAATATAATGAACTCGCAACGATAGCTGAGAGCGGGCGACGAGAATCGAACTCGCGTAATCAGTGTGGAAGACTGAGGCTCTACCATTGAGCTACGCCCGCGAACAAAAAACTAGTATGCCACAGATTTGCACAAAGGTCTAGGCAACACACGAAAAAGGCAGATTGAAAAACGCTCGAGCGAGAAAACGGGTGCCAGCTGAAAGAACAGAAGGCACCCCCTTGTGACTTGACCGAGCACTTGCCGCCGAGGCAGCTGCTCATTCGCAGGAAGCTGGCTGTTCAGAGGAGGTGGGTTATTCAGCGGCTTGCTCTGCCGAAGAAAGCTCGTCGGAAGATTCAGCGGACTGATAATCTGGAGCGTTCTGCGACGAGCGACGGGAAGTGGAACGCTTCCAGCGAGCCTGACGTGCGGCCTTCTTCTCTTCCTTACGAGCCAGCGCCTCAACGGCCGAAGAGCGAGTTTCCAAGTCAAAAGCAGAGTCGAGCTCAGCATCCAAGCCCAGCTGCTCAGCAGTTTTCAGAGGCTCACGCCAACCAGCAATGTCCTCAGCGCTCAGCGGAGCATCAACACTCTTGCCGTAGATGCGTTCGTACGCCTCAACCTTCTCGCGGTAATCCTGAGCGCGCATGAAGGAAGAATTCTCCTGCACCGACAATTCAGGGTCAGGGTAGATCGGGTCAAGAATGTGAATGATCGTGCGCGTCTTCATAAACTGCTCGTTATCAGCAGACTTCTTATCGCGCATCTCCACAAAGCACGGAACAATCGGCACGCCCGCGCGAGCAGCAAAATCAAAAGCGCCATGCTTTTCCGGGCGAGGACGACGGTAGTTAAACCACATTTCCTCTTCAGGGTAAATCAGCACAAAACGGCCGCGAGAGAGCAGCTGGTCGATGATGGCTGGGAACTGACGCGAGAGGTACACGTGGCTCTTAGTAATTGGAATGGTGTCGTAATACTTCAGGAAGAAACCCAAGAATCCGGGCATCGCAAAATTCGTATCCTGGCTGATGATGTAGGTACGACGATGGCCAGAGTGCCGCATAGCAGCCGTCACCGTCATATTCTCCAAAGGAGAGAAGTGGTTCGACGTGACGATAGCGCCCGAGCGGATGGAATGCACCTTTTCCAAGCCTACGTACTTGGTACGCCAGTTGAGCAGGTCCGCCAGAGCGTGAACGATGGTGCGAGCAGCCCAGTTCTTCGCGGTATAACGCCAAGTTCTCGTGTACGCGAGGTGACGCTCAACAAGGGAAAGGCGGGCATTGCGGTCAGTAATTTTCGGGTCGTTGATTTCCACCTTACGGTTCATCTCACCCAGGGCAAAATTGCGCTGAATATTGTCAATTACCGCTTGCTTATCTCCACCGACGATCACGATGGCTCCTTTCCTCAAGCGAATACGAAGTTACGGGCTGCTGGACGGCTGCTGGACGGCTGTGAGGTTGCACAGTGCTGAGCGTTGCGCGCGCGTACGACGGGTACGTCTGGCGCAACTCGGCTCACATCTTCACGCGAACCTGAACACCATCTTTAATCAATGAAGCAAAAGTGGGGTTCGCATGATCGGTAATCGCCCACGCTTGATTCATCAAACGGTGCTTCTTCAACTCGTCCAGCTCACGGTTGATAGGAGGGAAGTTCTGTAAACGCAACAACAGTTCCTCATAGTTTGGGCTCTGCGCTGCATACTTCCACCAGATGTCTGCTCGCAACACATCAGGATAATTCCACGGCTTGTTGAAGAGGTTGAAATGAATGATGCACGGATCAGCAACATCGTCTGGTCCATTGGCGCTCAACACGTTGTAGCGTGGATCGAGCAACAGGAGACTGTCATGAAGCATGGCATTGATGTAATCCTGGTCGACGGCGGCAAGCTCAGGGTGATAGGTGTTGAGCAGCTCAGTAAACTGCTGAACAAAGTTGATTTCGCGCAAGCGCTGGCAATCCATCAGAAGTACACCAGAGTTGATGTAACCGCGAGTATCAAAACCATGCTCAGCCTGGCAATAGCGAATCAAAGCTTCTTGCACATCCATGGTTTGATCATGGACGGCACCCATGAGGTTACCTTGCAAGTCGATGTCATACAGCTGTGCAACGTCGTCGGTGATAACGGTGTCCGTATCCAGGTAAATGGCACGATCAATGTCGGGGAAAAGCTCAGGAATGAACAGACGGAAATAGAGTGTAGTCGTCTTATAGTCTGCAACCAAAGTGTTGTTATCTGAATTGACCAAGTCATTGATCTTGTCAGAAATATGGCACATCTCCACCGTGGCATTGGGCTGAGAAAGGCCAACAAGCTGATGCTGGTGCTCATGGCTCATTCCGCGCTCCAGCACAATGATGTGGTAACGGCGACGCGGGTCGCAATTAGCGAGAAGAGAGGTAATGGCTACCGAAAGGTAAGGCGCATACGTTTCATCTGAGGCGAAGAAAACAGTCACAGTTGGCTGGGTTTCCGTCAAGGAGGTGGCGGTTGGCTCACTCATCTTCAATGATCCTTTCTGTATTGCTCTCAACGTCAATTCCAGTAAGGCGTTGTGAGCGTTGCTGTTGGAATTCTTCCAGCAAATCGTCATACTCGTGCAAATGCAAAGTAGAGTGGACCTCTTCCACCTGCCATGGTTTCACGCTGACTGCATGGAACAAGGGGAAAAAGCGGAAGGAGGTAGTAAAGTGCTGGAAAACTGTGTTGGAGTGGAAGCGGCGCTGATCGTTAAAACGATGGGAGGCAATGACCTTGGATCGCACACATTTATTCAATGCAGACTGGTCAGGCATGAACATCCACTTGTTTTCACACATATCGCGGCAGCGCGCAAACAGACCAGTGCGGCGAATTTCGGCCATGTTGAGCAAGAGCACTCCTGAATTGAAATAGTCAGGAAGCATATGTGAATACCTCTGGCGGAAGAACCAGCGTCCGTAATAATCGAGCACTGCTGCCAGTTCGACGCCATCGAGGTTTTGGTTGTAGAACTGTTCAAAAGGCTTGTGGCAAACAATATCTGTGTCGAGGTAGAGGAGACGGTCAGGAATAGCGCTGAGCTGATCGGCATATAGACGCAACATGCACAGGGGAGTGAAGCGCGTTTGCATATTGGCCGTAGGAGGCTGAGCTTCAAAAAGGTCAGTGATGTCGATGAGAGTCAAGCTTCCTTGTGCGTTATGCTCTGTGATCAGCTCGCGCACAGCTTCGACATCGCTTTCTTGCAAAGCAAGGAATTCGCGAGTTTGTGTGCTGACATGTGCTGTCAGAACGAAAACGTGGAGAGGTGTTGATGTGTGCTTGGTCAGCGAAAGCACAGAAATGAGAAGTCCGTCTCGCATGTTCTGATCGCCGCAGTAGAGCAGGTTGATGCTGCTGGCAGGCCTAGCATGTGGTGAGGTCGTGACTCGTCGTCTCGTGCGTGAGCGCTCGAGCATATGTCACCTCGCTTTATCGTTTTCTGTTGCTTCTCAGCTTTGAGGCACACCAGCGAAAGTACAGCCGAGCACTCACACAAGGCACAAGCGCACAAAACCTTCCGGTATTCTACGAGACAAAGAGTCTGGGAAGTCAGCACTCACCGATCTGAGTTGACAAACTGTTTTTATTTGTCTGCTTGTTCTTCATAAATCACGTACTGATAATCAGAAAGTTCCGCCCTCTTACGCATAGTTTCAACGATCTTGGCGTGTAAGCTCTCTTTTTGCTCCTGTTCGCTTGCCTCAAGATTATCAGGGTAAAAAGGTCCATCAATGTACACGGTGATGGCGGGGCGCGGGTTGAGCCAGGCAAACCGTCTGCGGTGGAAGGTTGTGGTGGCAACGAAACTCGGGGTTTTAAAGCGCACAGGGTAACGCATGGAAGTAGAGGAGAAGTCGCGGATCTTGGTGTACCACGGCCAGACGTGAGCTTCCGGGTAGATCATGAAGGTAGTGCCGTCCTCGACCAAATGCGTCATGGCAATCTTAAAGTTTTTTCTTTCCTCAAGCGTGTGGGGAACAGCAAGAAAATCGAGCTGGTGCAACATCGGGCCGATCACCGGAATGCCGATATTTCCCAGCGCGACGACCGCGGAAATATGGTGAGGGTAGTTCATCAAAACGCTTAACGCGATGTCTCCACCGGCAAGCGTGTGATTGCCATAAATGAAGGAGCTCTTGGCGTGAAGTTTGCGCAAAGTACGCTTCATCTGCCGCTTGCCTTTAATGCGAATGCCGAGCCATAGGTAGCCGTAGACGCAACAAATGAGGTAGGCGAGGAAGTAGATGATGTGGTAGAAGCAGCGTTGCGCGAGCCCGTGGCCGTGATAGTAGCGGTAGCCGGCGGGAAGGTGATGGTTTTGGTCGGCGGACTTCACGAAATCTTGCGTCGTGGAGGTGTAGGTCACAACCTGAGGAGCTCGTTTCATAAGGTTTCACTATAGCCAGAGCCGGTGCCGAGGGGGAGTTGAGGCCTGGGGACGCGAGGGCTGGAGCTTGGAGGAGAGGTAGTGGCGGCGGTGGCCCGCATGGGCTGGAGCTTGGAGGAGAGGCAACGCGAGCTGCCACCCAGAGGCAGTGAGTTGCCCGGCGAGTGCGCCCGCCTTTCGGCTAAGCTGGATGCGGGTACAGACACAACGACTTTTGCACGCGCACGAGCAGCAGTGAAGCGAACGGGCGCGCGCCAGCGAAGAAAGAGACACGATGGACAACACAGCAGTCAGCGGCTCCTACCACGGTGTAGAAATTGGTTCACCTGAATTCGACGCCCTCTACGCCTACGACGGCAACGATCTGGGCTTTGAATGGAACCCCGACGCCACCACCTTCCGCATCTGGGCACCAACCGCAGCCCAGGTGAGCCTCAACTTGTACGACAGCGACCAGAGCAGCGACGCCCCACTGCGCGAAAGCGTTGCCATGGCTCGCCACGACAAGGGCGTGTGGTCAGCAACCGTCCTCGGCGACTTGCGCGACCAGGCCTATGATTACCAGGTCACTTTTGAAGACGGCTCATCAAACACCACTCCTGACCCTTATGCCGTTGCTGCAGTGGTGAACGGCCATCGCAGTGTGGTTCTTGCGCCAGAGCAGATGACGATTCCTGACTTTCCGCGCATGTCGCACTTCTCGAGCTTGCAAACCGATGCGCGCATCGCTGAGCTCTCCGTTCGCGACTCGACTATTTCCCCGACTTCTGGCGTGAGCGAGGCTCATCGCGGTAAGTTCCTGGGTTTGACGGAAAAGGGCACCACGAATAGCTTTGGCAAGTCGACCGGCCTCGATTACTTGGTCAAGCTTGGCGTCACTCACGTGCAGATTATGCCGATGTACGACTTCGAATCCGTTGATGAAACCAAGCCATTCTCGGATGACAACTACAACTGGGGTTATGATCCGCTCAATTACAATGTTCCGGAAGGCTCGTTCTCGACGAACCCGTATGACCCGGCTACGCGCATTCGCGAAGCCAAGCTCATGGTTCGAGCGCTGCATGAAGCGGGTATCCGCGTGGTGATGGATGTGGTGTACAACCACGTGTACTCGCTGAAAACGCATCCGCTGGCGCTGAGCGTTCCGGGCTATTTCTTCCGCACGGTTGATGGCAAGCTCACCTCGCGCTCCTTCTGTGGCAACGATGTGGCAAGCGAGCGCGCGATGGGGCGCAAGTACATCATCGACTCCTTGCGCTACTGGATTGAAAACTTCCGCCTCGACGGTATCCGCTTCGACATTTTGGGCTTGATTGATAACGAAACCATTCGTCAAGCTCGCGCGATGATGGATGAGATTGACACCAGTATTCTGGCTTACGGTGAAGGCTGGGATATGCACGCGGATCTTCCTACTGAACAGATGACGGTTCAGGAATATGCCAATCTGGTGGATAACCAAGAGGGAAGAGGTTCCCGCACTGGCTCAACGGTGGGCTTCTTTAACGATTCTCTGCGTGACAATCTCAAGGGTGCCGACTTCGATTCCGAGCCGACATCGAGAGGCTTTGTTACCGGCCAGCCAGGAAAAGAGCGGATTATCGCCTACAACATGCTGGGAACTCAGCCAACCCAAGACGAAGAGATTGTCAAGAGCCATGGAACGGCGATGAACCATGCAGACGCCTCGCAAGTGGTGCAATATGCGGAAATTCACGACGGAATGACTCTTTTCGATAAACTTGCTATTAGTTTGGGTTACGCCGAGCTTGATGAGCAAGGAAACCCGATTACCTCCAGCCCCGTGTTGAGGAATCTGGATGGGGAGAAGTTGCAGGATGTTGCTCGTCGTCAGATGCTCGCCACTGCAGCAGCACTTCTTGCACAAGGCGTTCCAGAGATTCAACTGGGCCAGGAATTCTTGCGCACGAAGGATGGAGAGCACAACTCCTACAACACCGGTGACACGCAAAATGCGATTGATTGGAATCGTTTGGCAAACCCTGTTGCTGCTCGTGTAGCTCGTTTTGTGCGTGATTTGTGGGCTTTGCGTGCTTCGACTCCTGCCTTCCGTTACTCTTCTTACCAGCAGATCAACGCTCATGCTTCGGTTCTGGCGATGGAGAACGGTGTGGTTGCCTGGCGGGTGAGCGATGAGAGCCATGCGTATACGGTTGTTCTCAATGCCAACGAGGTCTCGCAGCAGGTGCGTGAGGTGAGCTCGGGCTACTACGAGGTGTTGTGCGAGAATTCTGAGGTGGTGGAGCCTCGTGCACTCGAGGTTGCTCATGGTTTCACAGCTGCTGGGTTGTCGGTGAATGTGCTGCGCAGCTCGGTGCTGTGAGGCTTGGCTGCGCTGAGGTGACGCTCCACGTGTGATGACGGCGTGAGCAATTGACAGCGCAATCAATTGACAACCATATTCAAGGTGTGACAACGACATTGAACAATATGATGACGATGTGAGGAGGGGAGTATGGACGACGAAACACAGCGCGCTGCTTTGCGTTTGCAAGAAAGAGCGGAGAAAGCAGAGCAGAGTACGCAAGGTGTTGAGTCCACACTCACCCCTCACTATCGCCTCTCGCTGGCCGACCAAAAGAAGCAAAGCTCGCTATCCACGGCAGCGAAAATCGGTGTTTTCGTGGCAATCGTCTTCGACATGATCGTTCCCTACGGCATGGGTCGAGCCTGGGCGCTGAGCAAGACGGGCCAGGTGATTCGCATCTTCCAACATATTGACCCTCGCGGTTGGGCAGTGGTCGCCTGGCTTTCTGTCACCCTGCTGTGCGCCTGCTTGGGCCGGGCGATGAGCGCGACCCGTCGTGCTGGCTGGCTGTGGCTGGCCTACGCGAATTTCTTCGTCGTCCAACTTCTCGCCGGGGTGGGGCTGCTCAAATGGAATTTCTGGTATTCCACGTGGGTGGTTTACGATGAATCCTCCGTTTTTGCCGACGCCATCGACTTAGGCCTGATGGCATCCTTGTTTGGCTTGGTGGTTTTCGCCGTTGTTTTCGTGTTGCTGCTGGTGATGGTCAAGCGCGATTCTCCACTCAACATTTTGTTGCAAGGCTGGATGGCTTTTACCCTGTTTTTGCTGGTGGAAATGGCGATGCTGATAGTCATGCTCTTCGGTGGCATCTCTATTTTTGCAAACCTCTAAGGCTCGCAGGTGAGTTGCGTCGGTGGAAATCTTAAGAAAATCCATAAAGAATGGCGCAAGATTACCAGTACGGTAGTTGTCCGCGTGTGGTGAGAAACTGACAGCTGGCGTGAAACGCCCGCGGATAGAGAGCGCCTTGCCATGATGGTAAGGCACCGCGCAACGGAACACAAGGAGGAGCTATGGCTCTGAGCAATGAAGAAAAGCAGCAGATCATCAACGAGTACGCTACCCACGAGGGTGACACTGGCTCCCCAGAGGTTCAGGTTGCCCTGCTGTCCAAGCGCATTTCTGATCTGACCGAGCACATGAAGGCTAATAAGCATGATTACCACTCTCAGCGTGGTCTTCTGCTGCTGATCGGTAAGCGTCGTCGCCTTCTCGATTACTTGACCAAGGTGGACATCAATCGTTACCGTTCGCTGATTCAGCGTCTCGGCCTTCGCCACTGAGTCTTCCGCCCAGGCACGTGTGTGTCTGGGCTTTTTTGCGTGTAGGGGAAAGGTCATCGCCGCGACCTGAAAGCCCGAGGAAGAGGGCTGAAAACACGCGTGAGGTATTAGGTAGAACAAAGGAGGAACCCGTGGAGGGTCCCGATATCACGGCAGTAGAAGCCGTTATTGATAATGGTAAGTTCGGCAAGCGCACGCTGCGCTTCGAGACCGGTCGTCTCGCCCAGCAGGCTGATGGTGCCGTTGCAGCCTATCTTGATGAAGATTCTATGATCCTGTCCACCACTGTGGCAGGCCACGCACCAAAGGAAAACTACGACTTCTTCCCGCTGACGGTTGATGTTCAAGAGAAGATGTATGCAGCTGGTCGCATCCCAGGCTCCTTCTTCCGTCGCGAAGGTCGCCCATCAACAGAGGCAATTTTGGCATGCCGCGTGATTGATCGCCCATTGCGCCCTCTGTTCCCACACACTCTTCGTAACGAGGTTCAGATCACCGCTACCGTGCTGGCAGTCGACCCTGATGACTCCTACGATATGCTCGCTCTGAACGCAGCATCCGCATCCACCACCATCTCCGGCCTGCCATTTGAAGGCCCAGTTGGCGGCTTGCGCTTGGCTTTGATCGACGGCCAGTGGGTGGCATTCCCACGCTGGTCTGAGCGTGAAAAGGCCACCTTCGAGCTCGTCGTGGCCGGCCGCATCACCCCAGCCAACGACGTGGCAATCGCCATGATCGAAGCTGGCGCTGGCAAGAACGCTTGGGACCTCATCTACAACGGCAACGGCGTCAAGCCAGACGAGAAGGTCGTTGCTGAGGGTATCGAGGCTGCTAAGCCATTCATCCGCACCCTGTGCGACGCCATCAACGAACTCAAGAAGAAGGCTGCAAAGCCAACCAAGGAGTTCCAGCTCTTCCCTGAATACACCGACGAATTCTACAAGCGCGTCGAAGAGCTCGCCGCCGCCGACCTCGACCCAGCACTCGTCATTGCTGACAAGATCGAGCGCCAGGAGCGCGTGCGCGAAATCAAGGAGAAGGTTGCCCAAACCCTCGCCTCTGAATTCGAAGATATGAGCGACGAAGAGAAGGACCGCGAGCTGGGCAACGCCTTCAAGGCTTTGCAGCGCTCCATCGTCCGCCGTCGCGTGCTCGAAAAGGGTGAGCGCATTGACGGCCGTGGCCTGAAGGATATCCGCACCCTCTCCGCTGAGGTTGACGTAGTTCCTCGCGTCCACGGTTCTTCCCTCTTCCAGCGCGGTGAAACCCAGATTATGGGTATCACCACGCTGGGCATGCTCAAGATGCGTCAGGAAATGGACGCACTCTCCGGCCCCGACACCAAGCGCTATATTCACCAGTACAACATGCCGCCATTCTCCACTGGCGAGACTGGTCGCTTGGGCTCGCCGAAGCGCCGCGAAGTTGGTCACGGTGACCTCGCTGAGCGTGCACTTGTACCAGTGATCCCTAGCGAAGAAGAGTTCCCTTACGCCATCCGCCAAGTCTCTGAAGCCATGGGCTCCAACGGCTCGACCTCCATGGGCTCGGTCTGCGCTTCCACCTTGGCTCTTCTCGATGCAGGCGTGCCGCTGAGGGCTCCTGTTGCTGGTATCTCCATGGGCTTGATGTCCGGCGAGGTCAACGGCAAGCAGGTGTTCAAGATCCTCACCGATATTCAAGGTGCTGAGGACGCTTTTGGCGATATGGACTTCAAGGTTGCTGGTACCTCTGAGTTCGTCACTGCCCTTCAGCTCGACACGAAGCTTGACGGCATTCCAGCTGACATTTTGGCTGAGGCCTTGCAGCAGGCTTACGAAGCTCGCAGCACGATTCTTGAGATCATCAACGAGTGCATTGACGGACCTGCTGAGCTGGCTCCATCTGCTCCTCGCATCCTGACCCTGCACGTTCCAGTCGATAAGATCGGCGAGATCATTGGACCGAAGGGCAAGATGATCAACCAGATTCAGGAAGATACCGGCGCTGACATCACTATTGAAGATGATGGCACCGTCTACATCGCTTCTGATGAAGGTGAAGCTGCTCAGAAGGCTTCTGACGTTATTGACCAGATTGTCAACCCTCATGTTCCTCAGGCTGGAGAACGCTTCACTGGCACTGTGGTGAAGACCACCAGTTTCGGTGCATTCGTCAACCTCACTCCTGGCACGGATGGCTTGCTCCACATCAGCCAAATTCGCAACCTGCGCGACGGCGAGCGTGTGGAGCGTGTGGAGGATGTTCTCAAGGAAGGCGACAGCGTGGATGTTGTCGTCGAGAGTGTCGATGAGCGAGGAAAGATCTCTCTGGCAATCCCAGGCTTTGAGAATGAAGCTCCAGCTCGCGAAGAGCGTCCTGCTCGTCGTCCACGCCGTCACTATGAGGATGACGAGGATGAGGGTTCTGTTCGTCCAGCTCGTCGTCCCCGCCGTCGCATGAGCGATGATGACGATGAAGCTCAGGAGCGTCCTGCTCGCCGTCCGCGTCGTCACTACGAAGAGGACGATGAAGAGCCTGCTCGTCCAGCTCGTCGTCCTCGCCGTCGCATGAGCGATGATGACGCTGCTGAGGATGATTACGAGCCACGCCGTCCACGTCGCCGTCACTATGAGGACGCTGACGAGGATGCTGCTTCTGAGGATCGTTCCGACAGGCAGGAGCGTGAGCGTTCTGAGCGTCGTCCACGTCGTCGCTACGATGACGAAGAGCGCAGCTACCGTCCACGTCGCAGCCGTGGCAACCGCGAGTTCAGCGCTGATGAGAACGCTTACCGCGAGTACCATGAGGATCGCGTAGAGCGTTCCGAGCGTCCGCGTCGCCGCGTTGTGCGCCGCCGCTACGAGGACTGATACTTTCGAGCGGCACGCACGGCTGCACGCGACTGACAGCTGCATGTGACTTGCAGTTGAAAGTCGCTGCCAGCTCACGCTGAACGAGGAGCGTATAAACTAGGCCTCAGAATGACCGAGTCATGTTCTTAGGGACTTTATTGTGAAGTGCCCTGATGAAGAAACACTCGGTTATTCTGAGGCTTTTTGTATGACTGGCTGTGTACCACCAATCAGTGGTCATCAATCAACAGTCATCAACCAACTGCAATGAATAAACGGTCATCAATCAAAGGAGATGAAATGAGCACGAACGCACTGCGCAAGCTCGGCCCGTACACCACGACGAGCATCGGTTTGGGATGCATGCCACTCTCACTGGAAAACAACCTTGGCGTAGAAAAAGGCGTGGAAACCATTCACGCAGCCCTCGACGCCGGCTGCCGCCACCTGGATACCGCATGGGCTTACTACGAATCTGGAAAAGAGCCAGGCGCCAACGAACGCTTGGTCCGCCAGGCACTCTCTACCTGGGATGGGCCTCGTGAAGAGGTTATCGTGGCCAGCAAGGTCGGCCATTTCCGCAACTTCACTGACGGTGTTCCTACCTGGGGCCAGGATGCTCGCCCGGAGCGTCTGATCCACGATGCTCACGAATCCTTGGAAAACTTGGGTGTTGACGCTATCGACCTGCTCTACATGCACCGTCCTGACCCGAAGGTCGATTATGCCGAGTCGATCGAGGCCATGAAGCAGCTTGCTGATGAGGGAGTTGCTAAGACTATCGGTATTTCTAACGCCTCCGTCGAGCAGATTGATATCGCCCGCTCCATTTTGGGTGACAAGCTCGTCGCCGTGCAAAACCAGTATTCTCCGGTATACCGCTCCACGCGGGATATTCTGGATTACTGCGCCAAGCTTGGTCTGGCTTTTGTGTGCTGGAGCCCTCTGGGTGGTTACCGACGTGCAGTGGATGAGAGCAAGTTTGAGCCATTCAAGCAAGTAGCCACGAAGCATGGTGTGAGCTACCAGCAGGTGATTTTGGCGTGGGAGCTTGCTCAAGGTGAGCACGTTTTCACCATTCCTGGTGCTCACCGTCCGCAGACGATTCTCGACTCTTTGCATGCCAGCGTGCTTGAGCTGAGCGCTGAGGAGATGGAGCTGCTCAACCGCGGCTGATAGTCTCGCAGTATGAATTACAGCGGATTGTTGAATGCGAGTCTCACCTTATCGGATCCGAAAAAAGTAGCTGTTGCCTACACCACAGCGTTGGACCCTGATTCGGTGGGCTCGCATTTTCCGTCTGATTTCAACCTTTCGGAAATTACCGCGCGAAAAATGGGCCAAGATGTAACGCTCATCGATGAGCATCGTGCTCAATTGGAAAAGCTGCTCCACCGCAAGCTCGTCCTGCTCCACCAGGTGCATTCGAACACCGTGATCGACCTCGACCAGGCAGGACTTGACCAGGAGCACACCGATGCGGATGGCATGGTAACCACGCGCGATGATGTCGCCCTGGCAATCTTTACGGGAGATTGCACGCCACTCCTCTTCGCTGACACCACTCACCACGTTTTTGCTGCTTGCCACGCGGGGCGCAGGGGAGTGGAAAATGGCGTGATGCTCGAAACGCTGAAAATGATGGGTGAGAAGGGTGCCGAGCCTACTACGACGGAAATCTGGATTGGCCCTCATATTTGCGGCGACTGTTACGAAACTGGTGACGAGATTGCCACCGCTTTTGAAGCGCAATTCCCCGGCTGCTCAACGCTGACGCGCTTTTCTGGCCGCGGCATCGATATGAGCGCCGCACTGTTGCTTGAGCTTTCCTTGAGCCCTTGGCGCGAGGCCACGGTTCACAGTGATGACCCGGCAATCGGCGAGCAAACCGAAAAACTGTGGGCCAGCATTTCTCCAGATTATCAGCGCCGTCTCATCAACCCTGCCGTCAATCCCCACGGGATGCAGCACGCCGGGTGTACGCTGGAAAATCCCCTGCTTTACTCTTATCGCGAGTGGACGAAGAGCATGCGGCCTGAGTGCAACGGCAGGTTTATGAACATCATCGTGCCCGAACCTCAGCTGTGATAATCTTGAGCGCTAATGCGTGTTTTGCTGGGGGACCAGAGGGTTCATCGCGCTGAGCTCTTCGTGGAAGAGGATTGTTTGAGCGATGACGAGCCTTCCAGCCAAACTCATCTGAGAGGCCGTCAAACCAGCAGGGTCGAGCCCCGACTGATCAGTAGTGCGCCAATCGGGCAGGCAAATCAAGCCGCCCAACAGGTTGTGCGCATCGTGAGCGTAATGCATCAGATGGTAGAACAGCGCGTTGCACACATACGTGCCTGCGTCCGAACTGAGGGAAGCGGGAACATTATGCGTGGCAAAAGCGTTCAAGATGCGGCCTAATGGAAGGCGAGTCCAGTAAGCAGCAGGCCCATTCGCCTCAATCGGGCCGGGCAAAGGCTGCGTGCCGTCAGCATCGGGATGGTTGGTTTCAATGCGATTGCGCGCCGAACGGTCGAGAGCAATGCCAGGGGCGCCACGACGACGACCCAAGCACACCACAATCTGAGGCTGAACCTCCTCAATAGTGGCGAGCAAGGTAGGCCATGCCTTGTCAAAGGAGAGCGGGACTAAAACGGGCGTCACCTGCACATGAGCTTGAGTTTCCTGCTCGAGCCAGGCTTGAGTTTCAGCACTACCGAGGCTCAGAGCAGTTTGAGAGGTCGGGTCATCTGGCGTGTCGGAGAAACCAGAAACGATTACGGAGAATTCGCGCATACTGCAATCCTAGCGCGGAGCAAAAATGAGCGGCGCGTTCACCAGGTTTGCCTGAAATTACAAGCGTTTGCGAGTTTGAGCTATGTCAGTTTTCTATCGGGTGAGCGTGGTAGAAAGAGAAGTAATACACATGTGGTCAGTCTGCATGAGCAGCTGATGGTAGCGGAGGTAACTATGCCAGAGTCTTTCCCGATCACGTTGCGCGGGTATGACAAGGAAACTGTTGATCGTGCGGTGGCAGAGTACGAAGAGTCTGCACGCTTGATGCGCGAGCAGATTAAGGCGTATGACACGCGAATTCTGACTCTGGAAGCACAGTTGCAAAAGGAGAAGAACCGCAAGGCTGCCCCTTCGAAGGATTCTTTCGCGTCCCTGGGTGCTAACGCCCAGCAGCTGCTCGCCTCTGCAGAGCAAACGTCCAGCGAGTTGCTCGCACGCGCCAAGTCGGATGCTGCCAGCATCGAGCGCAATGCTAAGGAACGCGCAGAAACGACGGTGAACACCGCCCAACAGCAGGCTCGCCACATGCTCGACGACGCACAGAGCAAGAGCCAGGCCATCATCTCCCAGGCTCAGGAGAAGGCTGACACGATTACCACCACGGCTCAGAACAAGGCTGACCAGCTGACTGCTCAAACCCAGCAGCAGTGCAACGAGCAGCGTGAAGCTCTCACCCTTGAGCTCAAGAACAAGCGTGAGGAAGAAACCAAGCAAACTCAGGCATGGAAGAGCGCTCAAGAGCGTGAAATCGCTCAGAAGCAGGCTGATGCCAGCCAGCAGATTGCCCAGCAGCGTAAGAGCGCTGCCGATGAGATCACTCGTCAGAAGAAGGACACGAATGATCAGATTCAGCAGGCTTTGGCTGATGCCAACCAGAAGCTCTCTCGCGCTCGCGAACAGGTGAGCAAGATGATCTCCGACGCTCAGCGCCAGGCCGGGGAAATCACCGATGCTGCCAAGGCTCAGGCTCAGCAGATTCTCGACGCTGCTGACGTTAAGCGCGCCGACACCCTCTCCCAGGCTGCTTCCGAGTATGAGAATGTGCGCAACGAAATCTCCCAGCAGCAGAGCGAGGCTACTGAGAAGGTGCGCCAGCTGCTCGATGACCTCAAGGCTCGCCGTGAAGCCAGTGAGAAGGAGAGCCAGGAGATTTTGGCGAAGGCTCATGAAACTCGTGACGCTGCTGACGCTTACGCCGATAAGAAGCGTAAGGATGCGGATGCTGAAGCTGCCCAGATGGTGGAAGAAGCTCGCGTCAAGGCCAGCAAGCAGCTGGACGAGCAGCGTGAGGCTGCCAAGAGCGAGATTGATGGTTTGAACGAGCGTATTGCTCAGTTGCAGACTCGCGAGGCTTCGATTACTCAGCGTGTGTCGGAGATTCGCTCCATGTTCGCTCAGGCTTTCGGTAACTTCGCTCCGGCTCCAGCTCCTGCTGCGAAGGATGCTTCTGCTCAGTCAGGTTCTGATTCTCACACTTCTGCTGATGCTTCTGCTGATCAGGACGGTGGAAACGAAGCTGAACAGACTTCTGAGGAGTAAGCTCACCGGTGACAGTGAACATCAGAACAAACGCAGGTATCACTCCTTATGTTTCTGTATGTAACTGAATTGTCATATTGAGCAAGCAGACTAGGCACATACGCGAATTTATGATCCGATGCTCTTTATGTGAGCGTCGGATCTGTTTATCTTGGGTTTGGTAAAACCCTCGAGCTCAGAATTGGGAAGAAAGGCAATTATGCAAGATTATCAGCCACTTACCTCACAGCGTTTGAATGATATTCGCACCTCCTTCGACTCCAATGCACAGCGTCGCCTGGCTATGAACGCCAGCGTGGAAAATGGTGTGAATAAGGTTGCTTACAACTACGATGCTGCTCGCTTCTTGCAGCGTCGCTTCTCCACCCAGCTCAACCAGGGCAAGGTGACCAACCAGCGTCGTTCTGGCCGTTGCTGGCTGTTCAGCTCCCTCAACGTTGCTCGCTTCGTCGCCAAGCGTGAAATGGGCATCGCCAACCAGGAGTTCGAGTTCTCCCAGAACTACGCCATGTACTTCGACAAGCTCGAGCGTGCCAACTACTTCCTGCGCGATATGGCCGAACTCATTGCTCAGGGTAAAACCCCAGATTCTCGCCTCGTCCAGTTCCAGATGGAATCGGTGATGGGCGACGGTGGCCAGTGGACCATGGCTATGAACGTGTACAAGAAGTACGGTGCTGTTCCGAAGGACTTCTTCCCAGAGACCGAAGCTTCGATGAACACTCGCTTCCTTGATGAGCACCTGCGCCACATGCTGCACGAGCAGGTGGCTCGCATGTTCCAGAACAAGGACAACGCTGCTGAAGTTGAGCGTTTGATTAACGAAGGCGTGGAACGTGCACACTCCATCCTCACCGTCAACCTCGGTGAGCCACCAGTAAGCTTCGAGTGGGAGTACACCGACGATGAGGGCAACTTCCACCGTGACGGCGAAATGACTCCTGTTGAGTTCTGGAACAAGTACGTCGGCCCAGCACACCTCGAAGATTATGTGTGCCTGGTCAACGACCCACGTCAGGAGCACCCACGCGGTGAGAAGATCGCCATCCAGCATTTGGGTAATGTCGCTGGCGGTGACCCAACCGAGTACCTCAACGTGGATATGAGCGTGATGAAGGATCTCGCTCGTCGCATCCTCGTGGAAGAGGGCATCCCGGTGTGGTTCGGCTGCGATTGCGGCGCATTCGCTGACCGTCAGAAGGGCAACTGGTCGGTGAACCTCTTCGACTATGAGTCCGTGTATGGCTTCGGCCAGAGCCTCAACAAGGAAGAGCGCGTTCGCTACTGGGATTCCGCAATGAACCACGCTATGGCCTTCAACGGTGTGGATGTTGCTGACGACGGCACCACCACCAAGCGTTGGCGCGTGGAGAACTCGTGGGGTGAGGACGTTGCCGACAAGGGTTACTTCACCATGGATGATGAGTGGTTCGACGAGTACGTCTATGAGGTTGCTGTGCCAAAGTCCATGCTTTCCGCCGAACTGCAGGAAGGCTTAAATAAGCCAGCCCTCGAGCTCGACGCTTGGGATCCGATGGGAGCTCTCGCCTGATGAGTGACGAAGTCAACGAAACCGAAGAAGAGACCACCGCCACCATCGCCGTCATCGGCGCCATGGATGAAGAGGTCCGCCAACTGGGAGAGTGGCTCAGCGGCGCTCAGCAATTCAGCGAAGCAGGATTGCCAGTTACGGTGGGTATGGCTCAGACCAATCGTGGCAACACCGTAAGGATTGTCGCGACCGTTGCTGGTATGGGAACCGTGGCAGCAGGTGCTGCAACCCAGTACCTCATCACCCGTTTCTCTCCGGACACAGTTATCTTCTCTGGCATCGCCGGCAACGTGTCGGGCGAGCTCGACATTAACGATGTGGTGTTGGGTGGCATTCTGCGCTACTTGGATACGGATATGCGTTTAGTGGGTCAGGCTGCTCCTGGCTTGACTGAATACCGTTCCGACCCTGCATTGATCCGCATCGCCGAGCAGGCTTTGGACGAGCAGGGAACCAACTACAAGGTGGGTGTTATCGCTTCTGGTAATTACTTTGTGGATTCGGATGAGCTGCGTAACAAGGTTCGTGAGGAAACGCAGGCAGATGCTGTGGAGATGGAAGGTGCAGCCGTAGGTCATATTGCCACGAAGAACGGCTTGCCATTCCTCGTCATTCGCGCTCTGTCGGATAACACGAATACGAAGTATGAGTCCTTCCGTCACTTCGATATTTCGACGTATGCGGAAACGGCGAGTAGCTTGGTGGAAGCCATCATTCGCCGTATGTGAACTCATCACTGAGTGTGAAAACACGTGAGCTCATCACTTCGTGTGATGAATATGTGAGCTCACTACTGAGTTTGAGAAACTGAGCCCCTCGGCGTGTCGTAATCGGATACGTCGAGGGGTTCTGTGTATACTAACACACGCAAACCAAAGACCGTTGGTCGGAGCAAACTCCGGTAAATTCGTGAGGAAGCCAGCGCAGGTTGAGTTGAAAGCATGCTTGCGTGCATTTTGTGCGCCGCTTGTTCTTTATCTTTTCCTGTGCACATTTCCTTCGAAACAACGGTGTTAAGGAAGGAACGCCATGGATAAGCCACAGAAGAATGCGGCGATCAAGGCCTTGACTGAACAGTTCAAGGAAGCTGACGCTGTTATTCTCACTGAGTATCGTGGTCTGACTGTCGAGCAGATCTCCGATCTGCGCGTCAAGCTCGGCCAGGATGTCTCTTATACCGTGGCGAAGAACACACTGGCTCGCATTGCCGCCCATGAGGCCGGCATTGATGACCTTGATGCAGAAATCAAGGGACCGTCCGCTATCGCCTTCATCAAGGGCGACTACGTGTCGACTGCCAAGACTCTTCGTGACTTCGCCAAGGACAACAAGCAGCTCATTGTTAAGGGCGGCCATGTTGACGGCAGCACTCTTACTGCTGAAGAAGTCAACCGTCTTGCCGACATGCAGACTCGTGAGGGTGCTCTCTCTCAGCTTGCTGGCGACATCAAGTCCGCTCTCGCTTCTGGTATTCGCGTTCTCGTTCAGGTGCCAACCAAGGCTGCCCGCACGATCGACGCTCTGGCACAGAAGCAGGCCTGAGCTTACAGGGATATGCCCTGTGTGCTTGACAGTGTGAGGCTAACGCTTCGCCACTGAAACAAAGATTTACAAAAATGTAAGTGCGGGAAACCGCGAAATGAAAGGAAGCCATCATGGCTGATAAGCTCACTCAGGAAGAGCTCCTCGCTCAGTTCGAGAACATGACCCTCGTCGAGCTCAACGACTTCGTCAAGGCATTCGAGGATAAGTTCGACGTCAAGGCTGCTGCTCCAGTTGCTGTTGCCGCTGCTGCTGCTCCAGCTGCAGGTGCTGCTGCTGAAGAGAAGTCCGAGTACGACGTCGTTCTGACCAACGCCGGTGCAAAGAAGATCCAGGTCATCAAGGTCCTCAAGGACCTCACCAAGAAGGGTCTCGCCGAGGCTAAGGCTCTCACCGACAAGGTTCCTTCCACCATCCTCTCCGGCGTGTCTGCTGACGACGCCAAGAAGGCTAAGGAAGACCTCGAGGGCGCAGGCGCAACCGTCGAGCTCAAGTGATTCATGCCTGCATAAGCAGGTCACTTGTTACTTTCAGGGCATGTCCACAAGGGCATGCCCTTTTTGTATTTCCAATTTGCTTCAAAATCGCTGAAAATCTCAGAAAATCTGTCAATGATGGAGCCAAAACGGTAGTCTTGAAGCTAGAGACTGCAAAAGCAGAGCACTAGTGTTCGGAGGTTCACATGTCCACAGAAGTAAGGCATGGCTGGCTTATCACCGTTCTGGCCACCGGCCAGCAGTATCGCTATATTCCTGGCGAAAGCGTCATCATCGGCCGCACCCCTCTGCGCCCAGCATCCCTGCCTGACGACAACTCCAAGCGTTTGGACATTGACGACCCTCAGCGCTCTATGTCGAAGCGTCACCTTTCGCTGAAAGTGACCGAGACTGGCGTGGGCATCATCACCGACCTCAACTCGACGAATGGCACCTATGTGGTGCGTGACGACGGCCGCCTCATCAAGATTCCTGCCAACAAGCCACTGTCCCTCGACCAGCCTGACGTCAAGCTCCAGCTGGGTGAGGTGGGTGTTGAGCTCAAGCAGTTCGCCATTCGAGAGCAGCGCCTAGTAGAAACTCCTGATCTGTTCGGCGCTCGTCCCGCTCAGCAGCAGCGCAACCTCAATGTGGACGAGATCGTTGACGTGCGAGAAGGCGAGCCGACGGATGCCTTCTGTGCAGGTCAGGTTCGCCAGGCCGTGCAAAGCGCGCAAGGCGTGAACTTTGACCCAGCCGCTGCCCAAGCCCAGCAAGTCCAACAGGCAGCACAGGCCCAGCAGGCTCAGCACGCGGTGAAAAACCTTCAGGCTCAGTCTTCCCAAAACGCTCCTGCCGGTTCGACGGGTTATGAGCCTGGCTCTGTGTTTGACCGTTTGACTCGCGGGCAGATGAGCCAGAAGCCTGCTGTTGAAATTGATGGCATGACCTCCGACGACGCTAAGACTACCGCCGATCAGCAGCGTCAGTATGCGATGGCTCAGCACCATGAGTTCCTGCCATTCTTGGCGCTCAACCCGTACTTGTACGCCGACCTGTACCAGTGGCTCGGCTCGCTGGGTGACCCAGATATCGCTCAGGCTTTGAGCACGAACCCTGGTTACAAGGCTTTCCGTGAGGCACGCTCCTAAGCTTGCCTGTTCTGCCCGTTGTGTCGCATGCTCCTTGCCGCAATGGTGGCGGTGAGCCAGATGGAAGGTAATTGTGAATACAGAAGCTAATCAGTCTGCTAATCCTGCTGCGCAAAATGCCAAGCCGCTGGGTCAAACCAAGCTTGCCCAATGGTTGAAGCCCACGATCAAACAGCATTACAGTTCGGCGTTGAGCAATGCTGATAATCTCAAGGCAAGTCTCGACCTGTCGGGGGCGAACCCGAACGGCATGTCGCGCCTCTTGAGCTCGGGCAGTGCGACGGTGGACATGCTTTTCCGCGAGTCGGCGACGCGTATGAGCGCCGAGCGCGAAGTGGAGCGTCTGTGGCACCTCACGCGCGAGAATGGCGAGGAGTACGGTTCTGAGGAGCTTTCTGTCGCTTATGGTTTCGCTTCCTGGACGGCTCCAGATTATCAGTCCGCGAAATCTCCTGCTTCTGCTTCACCTGCTGCTTCGTCCGCTCACGTGCGTGAAACCCAGCCGCTGATTGCCCAGGGGGAGAAGAAGGAAGGCGCGGCTGAGCAGGGAGCTGAACAACCAGCAGCCGCGCAGGAAGGTGTGGAAAAGGCTGATTCTGTACAGGCTTCTGAGCGTGGCGCTGCACAAGATGATTCTGCGCATGCGCCTGAGCAAGCACACGCGCCGGCCGAGCAAACTCAGCAGGGTAGTGGCGTGCAAGCTGCGGCAGCCGCTCAGTCGGTCGCAGCCGCTCAGCCGGCTGCAACTACACGGCCAGCTGCTCAGCAGGCGTCCACTCCCGCGCCAACACAGAAGAAGAAGGCTGCAGGCGAGCCAATTCAGGTTGAGCACATGCCTGTTGTCCTCTTCCCAGCGCAACTGGAAATCCCCGCAAACAAGGTGATGAGCCAAGCACAGCTCAAGCTCATCAAGCGCGTAACCATCAACCCGGTCTTCCTCTCACACCTGGCACAATGCGGTGTGCACCTCAATATTGACGAGATCATCACCTCCTCCGAATACCGCCCAGGTGCTGTCAACGAGCGCTTCATTTTGCAAAAAATCGAAGTCGCCGTACAAGATATCATCCCGAATTTCACCATCGACAAGACGATGATCGTCGGCTGCTTCAACGACCCTCGCTTCATGCTCGCCGCACGCTCGGCAGCAATCTTGCTCGACGCGAGGAACCGTGCGAAAACGCCAGTCATCATCCAAGCTCTCGCCGAGGATGCAGGTTCTATCCGCGCCTTGCACGACGCCCAACTGGAAAGCTTCAGCCAAGAGGATGCCGACCCTCACGCCGAGCTGGAAGTAGGCGATGTTTCCAACACTGTGCGTTACGCAGCACGTCAGGTGTCGAAGGGAACTTCGCTGTTTATCAACGCTGCGATGGGCAACGAATCCGCCCGCCAAGCGCTTGCCGTAGCATCACGAGTAGCTCAGACGGGCAAATCGGTGCTGTATGTGGCTGGTAATCTGGAGCAAAAGAAACTCTTTAAGCAGCAGGCCGAGCATAACAAGATGGCCTCTGCTATCGCCGACGTTGCCGACCCGGAAGTGGCACGCGACATCGACGCTACCCTCGTTGCCGCGCTCAACAGCAAGAATCACGCCGACCAGTCGATGAGCGCCTTCATTCGCACCTCTGACGAACTCTCCGGTCTGCGCCAACGTTTGAGCGGCTACTTCGACGAGCTGCACCACGAGGTCAAGCCCTGGTCGGTGAGCGCTTACGATGCCATCGAACACTTGGCCAAGCTCGCCAGCCTGCCGCAAAGGCCACGTAACCGCGTGCGCTTCAGCCAGCAAACCGCTCAACGCTTAGCCGGCAAGCTCGATGACTATGCTGACCAGCTGGTGCGTTTGGGCGAACTTCACGGCTACACCTTGGGCCCACAAGATACCACTTGGTACCATGCCGCACTCTACACGCATGAGCAAGCCCACCAGGCGACGATCCGCGTGATCCGCCTGCTGGACAAGACCATGCCAACACTGCGCAAGCAGATCGCCGCAGCCGTCACCGCCACCGGCTTCCCGGTGCCACAATCTCCAGCCGAATGGGGCCAGCAGCTCAACGTTTTGCAAGGAGTGCGCCAAGTTCTCGACGTGTTCACCCCTGAAGTATTCGAACGCGACCTCGACCCCTTCCTTGAAGCAACGCTGAGCAAGAAGGAGCGTAAGGAGCGTAAGGGCCAGGCCGGTTCGATGGGCTGGTGGGAGAGGCATCGCATGAAGCGAGAAATCCGCCACCTGCTACGCCCAGGAATGCACGATCTCGACCTTCATGAAGTGTTGGAAGAAGTTCGTCACCAGTCTCGCCGCTGGCACGAGATGGTCACCCGCGGTGGCTGGCCGACCATTCCAGACGGCTTGGATGAGATGGTCAACTCCTTCGACGACCTCAACTCGGACATCACCGCTTTGGACGCCGTTTTGGCATCCACTCCGCGCACCACGCCGCTGGGAGAGCTCAGCTTCGTCCAGCTCGACCACGACCTGCGCGCCCTCTACGCCGATCGTAAGGACCTCGACTCTCTGCCCGAACGCGCCAGTTTGGAACGCGACCTCGTCCAGGCAGGCTTGGGCGACTTGCTGGAGAACTTGTCGAGCAGGCATATTGAAACCGACCAAGCTCCAGCCGAGCTGCGCTTGGCATGGTGGTCCACCGTTTTCGAGCAGCTAGTTCATACGACAGGCATCTTGAGCGATCAAGATGGCTCCCTGTTGCGCCAGACGGTGGAGGACTTCCGCTCCTTGGACGCCAAGCACATCCAGACTATCGGCCCGCGCGTATGCCAAGAGCTCACCAAGAAGCTCGTGCAGTTGCTGTACTCGGATGAGGCGAAGGCCAATCGCTTCCACCAGTTGCTCAGCACTTCGGCCGCCTCGAATATCACGCAGATTGCCGCGAAGTTCCCTGACCTCATGGCCGCTGCTAAGCCGATTTGGGTGGTGAGCGCTGGTGAGGCCGCTCGTTTTGGTTCGAACCTTCACGCCGATGTGGTAATCCTGGACGGCTTTGAGCGTGCGAGCGTCGAACAGATTATTGTGGCGTTGGCTGCTGGAACGAGTGCCGCGGTGGTTGCCGATGGCGAGCACACTGTCAACCCTGTGTTGCGTTATGTGATGAAGCTTCTGCCGGTGGTGGAGGTTCCTGTTGCGCCGGCATCTCTTCCTGCCGTTCTCGTCCAGTTCTTGCTCGCCCATCACCGTGAGCTTGCGGTTTTGCCTGCTCCTGGCGTGCCGTGGGATGCGCCGGTGGGCTTGAAGACTCGCCAGTCCATCAACTGGGTGTTCACCAATTCGACGGGCTTGCCGGTGAACAATTCGGTGGTTAGCTCGACGAAGGAAGGTGTGGCCGCAGTAGTGGCTGAAGTTCGCCGTCAGGCTGGCGACCCTGCCCGCTCGTCGGCACATCTGAGCATCATTACGGTGACTGACGAGGACCGTCAGCTTATCGTCGAGGCGCTTAACGGTGAGGCTCGCAGCTCGGAGGTGATGCGTCGCTTCCTGGCTCAGGTTTCCGTGTTGACTATCGCTTCGGTGGGTGCAGCGCTGCCAGGTGACGTGATTATTTCGACGAGTTTTGGCAAGCTTCCGAGCGGCACTCTGCTTCAGCAGTTTGGTGAGGTGGGCCAGCCTGGTGGCGACATGCTGCTGTACTCGGCGTTGGAATTGGTTCGTGGTAATCTCACGATCGTCTCGGCCTTCAAGGCTGCTGACATGGTTGACTCGAGATTGACGCAACCTGGTTCTCGCCTGCTCAAGGATATTCTCGCCTGGGCTGAGAAGGTGTCGCGCGAGCAGCATTCCGCAATCCGCCGTACGGATCCGAATTCGGAATGGCAGGCGGTGGAGCACATCCAGTCTGCTGGTGTGTTGCTCAGTGATTTGGCTCAGCGTTTGCGTGCTCGCGGCTATGAGACGGCAGTGTCGTATGGTGTGAACTCCGGCACCTCGCGTTTGAACCTGCCTTTGGTGGTGGGTAAGCCGGGTGAAGGCTTTACTTTGGCCGTGTTTACTGATGACGAGGCTTTCATGGCTGTCCCGTCCTTGCGTTTGCGTCATCGCACGTACCCGGCTCAGCTTGCTGCTGCTGGTTGGAAAACCTTGCAGGTGTGGAGCGTGGGCTTGTTTGTTGACCCTGACCGCCAGATTGCCAGAATTGAGAAGATTCTCCCACTCGATGCGGATACCAAGCAGAAGCTCGAGCAAGCTCACACCGCATTGTCGGATTTGGTTGAGCAGAGCAAGGTGGAGCATCCCGTGGGTTCAGAAGAGCATGAAGCAGGGGAGCAGGCTCAGGTTGAAGATGAGCTGACTACTGGTGAGCCGGGGAGCGAACCTGGTGGCGAGGCGGCTTCGTCACCTGCTGGTGATGCGCAAGGAGCGGATCACTCTGAGGCGGAGGCTGCACAGTCTGCAGAGTCTGCACAGTCTGAATCGAAGGAGCAGCATGACGCTCAGTGAGAAGCCAAAGCGCAAGCCGCGCCAGCATAAGCGCGTGGTGTACAAAGGCAAAGAGAAGTTCACTGTGAGCCTCTCCGAGTTTGAAACGGGCCCGACAACGCAGCAGAAAATTGAAGCGAAGAAGGAAGAGGAGCGGTTGTTGCGCGAGCTTCCACCGCACTTCTCCCTCTTCAGCGCTGAGCGAGACCAAGCGGGAGTGTAGCGCACGCGCATGTGCTGCGACGAGCTGCGAGTTCAATGAGCGTGCACGTGCGAGGAACGTGACTGCGCCAAAGCGAATGAGGTCACCGCGTGTGCTACGCGATAAAGCACAGTGAGAGCGCATGAACACAAAAAGAAGGCCTGCAGGTGAGTACCTGCAGGCCTTTAGCGTACTGATAATCTGAAGAATTACTTGTTATTCAGAGCTTCGAGCTCAGAAGCGATCTTCTCCAGAAGAGCAAGCTCATGCTCACGGTTAGCCTTAGCTTTCTCTGCTTCAGCTTCTTCCTCAGCTTTTTCAGCGTCCGCAGCAGCATCAGCAGCAGCTTGAGCATCGGCAGCATTCTTCTTGACCAGACGAGTGCTCAATTCACGCACCTTGTTGATGGGAACGATGATGCAGAAGTAGACGGCAGCAGCGACAGCGAAGAAGTTGATCAAAGCGTCCAGAACAGCACCGAAGCTGATCGTCGAGTTGTTGTAGGTGAAGGCCAAGAGACCAGACATATCAGCCTTACCAAAGATCATGGCGATCAGAGGGTTAATGATGTTCTTGACGATTGCAGTCACGACAGTGGTCACAGCAGTACCCATGACCAGACCGACTGCCATGTCAATCATGTTGCCGCGAGCAATGAACTTCTTAAAACCGGCGATCACGCCTTCTTCGCGATACTGCTCGACGGAATCCTGAGGGGCAACAGCCATTTTTCAACCTTTCTTTCCTCAATGGTGGCAATCTTTACTTTTACCCACGCACTACCGCAGTTGCAGCTGGGTATGCCCCGGGGTGAAAAAGAAAAAGAGCGGTTATACCGCTCTCATTCTCTCGTATACGGCAGACGCACCGATCAGTGAACGAGTGACCCCTCACCTGTCTTGTACGTTGAGCTGTACATTATGCTGCAGTTGTTAGGGCAGGTTACTCAGTAGGTTTCACTCACTTGGAGGAGTGGTCCGTACGATAGAAGCCCTTGCCCTTGAATTCGATCGGGACAGCAGAGAACACCTTGCGCAGCTGCTCTTCATGGCAGTTCGGGCATACGGTGAGGGCAGAATCTTCAAAAGACTGTTCTTGAGTAAAGTCATAGCCGCAGTTCTTGCAACGGTAATGATAGGTTGGCATGAAAACCCTTTCTTCAGTACATCTGTAGAAGATACTAGTAGCAGCGCGGAATTTCTCACGAGCAGATGAAAATCTGTTGACTTCACGCTGAGCATAATAAGAAGTATGAGCATATTGCAGTCCATCCGAGTATGGCTGACAGGAAGCGAAGCACGCACACAGATGAGCCGAGGCGGATTTGAATGCCCGGTAAGCCTCACCGGCCGCATTCACAACCTCAACCTCGTATTACGCGAATACCAAGCTGCAGATGAACAACAGTGGCTTCGCGTGCGCTCGGACAATGCTCATTGGCTCAGGCCCTGGGATTCTTGCGACCCTGACTATGCTGCTGCACCCCAGTTTCCTGAATGGGTGCAAGCCAACCATGAAGATGAACTTAACGGAAACTCAGTAGTCTGGGGAATCTTCATTGATGACGAGCTGGTAGGAGAAATAAGCATCGGGGCGATGCAATATGGCCCGATTCGCCAAGGAATTGTGGGCTACTGGGTGGCACAAGGCTGGGCTGGGCACGATATCGCCCCTGCGGCTTTGGGTTTGGTCAGTGACTGGGCGTTGAGTGCGCCGACTGGTCCGCACTTGCATCGCGTAGAAGTCGACATTGTTCCCTTCAACTCCCGCTCACTCAGAGTCGTACAGAAAGCAGGCTTTAGCGAGGAAGGACTGCGCCGAGGTTTCATGTATGTCAACGGACAGTGGCGTGACCACCTGTGCTTTGCACTGTTAGCGACGGACCCAGTTGCTCATGAGGGTGTGCTCAACCACGTGCAATTTGAAACTTTGCAGGCGGATGGTCGTGAGAGTGTGCGCTGAGGGAGCGCCGCGAGAGTGTGCGCTGAGGGAGCGCGCTGAACGATCGCCGCTCATTGATGCGCGGGTGGCTTCTGAGCTCTGGAGAATTGCTGGGTGATAATCTGCGGTGTTAATCTGTGATGTTAATCTGGGGAAAACTTCAGGCGTTTTGCGAGCTTTTTCTCCCCTGAACTATTAGGGTGGTGAGGGAGAATAGAGAAGGAACAGGTATGCCGGGTTTTGATAGTTTTGCCAGCCTCGCCTTTCTGGTAATTGCGATCGTAGCCGTACTGGCAATGGCGCCATTGGCTTACTTTCAGCACCAGATGAAAACTCGCAGGGATCGGGCTATTGAAAACTCAGGCAAACTTAATTCGGTGAATTTGACGCGGGAACTGGATGAGCAGGCCCGCGAGCGCAAAACGTGGGAGGACACTATGAGTGAAGCTGCTGCTGGTCGACTTTCCGATTCGTACATCGCCTCTGTTCGCGCCGCTCGCAAGGCCAGTATTCGCCGCCGCCGCTACCTGGTGGCAGGCTTGCTCGTTCTCACTCTCGCTGTTGGTCTTGGCGCTTTTGTGGCCCACTATAACGCCGCTTTCGTGCTCATTCCTCTGGCTTTGCTGGCCGTTGTTTTGGGCTTAGGTGCTCGAGCCTCCCAGATTGCCAGGACGTGGGAAGAACAAGTGGCCGAGCAGCGTTCCCGCCTGGCTGGTGAGCAGCGTGTGGGTAAGGCGGTGACGAGGAATAGCGCGCAAGCTGCTAGGGGAGAGCTGAGCGCTGAGAGCAAGCGAGCTAGTGAGCGTGCCGAGCTGCACGCTGAGAGCAAGCGAGCTGGTGAGCGCGCCGAGCAGAGCAAGAGCAGCGACGAGCCACAGACTGATGTGATGAGTGCGGCAGAAATCTTCAAGCTCACTTCTGCCGATTGCACTCGTGCACAGATGAAGGCACAGCAGAGGGCGCAAGCTCAGCAGGCTCAGGCGAAGAAGACACAAGCTGCGGGTGTTAAGCTAGCTGCTGCGCAGGCCGGGGCGCAAGTCACCAAGCTTTCCGATCTCAAGAACAACCCTGCTCCAGCACCGTCGAAGGCGCAATCTGAAGCTTCGGTGGAAGCGCCGTCCCAGGCACTGTCCTTGCCGGTGAAGTCGCAGAAGGTAGTCGCCAAGGCTACGAAGCCGAGCACTGCTGAGCAGCGCAAGATTGAGGAGAGCGTGACCCCGTCGGTGAGCATGGCTCAAGTTCTCGGCGTGCTCGACAAAACCCGCTGATTGGCACGCGCAGATCGCTGCGTGCTGATCGCAATGCGATAACCACAACCTGCTGACAGCTACGCGCGAAGCGCGGAGTACAGCACAGGTGAAGGCGGGAATGGCAGCGGAATAATCGCGGTGATAATCTCAAGCCGTTCGCTTTCAGTGCAAATCGCCGAGAGTTTAGCACTCTGTCACTATGAGTGCTAATTCGTGGTATTCTCCTGTAGTGGAACTTCTGAAGTGTGGGTGTTCGTCAGCCGCCGCGCGCTTGGGAGTCACCATTGGAACATCTCATAAGGAGGAAGTTCGCGATGGCAGTTTCACTCAAGCCATTGGAAGATAAGGTCATTATTAAGCAGGCTCCAGCAGAGACCACGACTGCTTCCGGTCTGGTCATCCCAGATTCTGCCAAGGAGAAGCCACAGCAGGGTGAAGTTCTGGCCGTTGGTCCAGGCACCCGCAACGACAAGGGTGAGCGCATTCCTGTCGACGTCAAGGTCGGCGATGAGGTTCTCTATTCTCGCTACGGCGGCACCAAGCTGACCTACAAGGGCGAAGAGTACTTGATCGTTTCTGCTCGTGACATTCTCGCTGTTCTGCAGTGATAATCTCGACAAACTCGTGAGATTAACAGCTCCCCGTTGCACCTTCGGCGTGCGGCCGGGAGCTTTTCTTTTCTTAAACGCTCGCTAAGGTGGAGTGGTGAGCACAACGAGCGAAGAGCATGAGAAGGCTGAGAGCGAGCAACCTGCCGACCTGAGCGTTCAGAAGACAAACGAAGGAGAACTGAACGCGACAAAGGCGAGTGTGCAGAAGACTGGCACGAAGAAGACTGGCACGAAGAAGGCGAGCAAGAAAAGCCAGCGCACACACGATTCTTGGCATGTGAACTGGGTCAAAGCCGGCAACCATTCGCGCCAGCATATCCGCCAACAAAGGCTTGAGCGCGGCAAGAAAATCCATGAGAAAATCGCCCTGCGCCAAGCCTTTCGCCACCCTGTCGACTATGTGGGAGACGAGCTGAGGGCGGATCATTACCACCATCTCGCCCCTGTGCGCCTGATGGGCTGGTCCGTGCTCATCGGCCTCGTCGTTGGCGTCATCGTCTCGCTCTTCCGTCGTGCTATTTCGCATTTGCTGCTCGGCGTGCAATGGGTGTACGCTCAAGCGCGCATGGGCCAGTGGTGGTGGCTTGGCGTGATTGCAGCCGTGTGCCTGATGATCTCGTTTGTGGTGGCCTGGATGGTGCTCACCCAGCCGGCGAGCTCCGGCTCTGGCATTCCTGATGTGGAGAAGAGATTGCGTGCTTCCCAGCCGATCTTCTTCCACTGGTGGTCTATTTTGTGGCGCAAGATTGTGGGCGGCCTACTCTGCTTCGCTCCTGGAATGATGTTGGGACGCGAGGGCCCCTCCGTGCAGATTGGCGCGTGCGTGGGCATGGGCTTTGGCCCGCTGTCGCGAACCACAAGAAAAACGCGCAAAGAGCTCGTCGCCGCCGGTGCAGCAGCTGGCCTGTCTGCCGCGTTCACCGCGCCGATTGCTGGCGTGCTCTTCGTGATGGAGGAAGTATATTCCCGCTTCACCATCAAAACAGGCTTGTGTGCCTTTACCTCCTCAATTGTCGCCTCGGCAGTGACCGTGCAAGTGTTCGGTTTGCACCCGGTTTTCGCCCTGCCGGATACCTACAAGCTTCCGCTGTGGCAGTACTGGCAGCTGCTCGTCCTCGCCCTCGTGGTCGGTTTGATTGCCAAACTCTATGAAAAGAGCCTGTTCTGGGCGACCAACTTCTACTCCTGGGCGCGCATTCCGATGGCTTTCCGCCCGTTTATCCCGATGCTTTTGCTGCTCCCGGTAGGCGTGTACTTCCCCTTCCTTTTGGGCGGTGGCAACGGTTTGGTGGACGCTCTGGGCAAGAACCGTTACAGCATTGGCCTGCTCGTCGCCTTCCTGGTGATCCGCCTGGTGGTGTCGCAGCTGTCCTATGGTTCGGGCGTACCGGGAGGTATTTTCCTGCCCATGCTCGCCCTCGGTTCGCTGGTCGGCGCCTTGGTTGCTGAGATTTTCATTGCGCTGGGGCTGGGTTACAACACGATGGGCTATATTTCCTTAATGGTGATCGTGGGTATGGCTGGGCTTTTTGGCTCGGTGACAAGGGCTCCTTTGACGGCGATTATCCTCGTGATGGAAATGACTTCGGATGCGGAGCTGTTGCCACTGGGTGTGGTGACTTTGTTGGCATACTTGATTTACGATCTGTTCGGTGGCGAGCCCATTTACGATGAGTTGGGTGCCCACCCAGCCAAGAAGGTATTCTCACTGTTGCGAGTGAGCCAACTGGGAACGCTGAACGGGCAAGCAAGAAAGGCTGAGAATGGCGAGTTCTGACGAACTGCTGAAAACATTGAACGCGCATGAGGAAGCGCTGAACGCTTACGGCATTGAAAGCTCGGCGATCGAATCTGCTCTGCGCGCGCACGCCCAAGTGGAAAACTCTTTGGCCAGCCCTGAGGTGGCAGCCAACCCTGCTGCGCTGAAAAAACTCGGCCGCCAACTTGCCGAGCTCGGCGTCGTCGTCGACGCTTACCGAGCTTTTTCGAGTGCGGATGCTGACTTGACTGCAGCGCGCGAGCTGTTAGAGCTCGACCCTGAGGCGAGCGACGTGCAAGCTGAGGCGACTGCGCTGGAAGAGCAGAGGAATAGCAGCGCTGATAATCTCAGGCAAGCCTTGTTGCCTCACGACCCTGACGACGGACGTGACGTCATTATGGAAATTAAGGCAGGCACGGGCGGCGAAGAGGCAGCGCTGTTTGCCGGCGATATTTTGCGCATGTACGAGCGTTTTGCCCAGATCAAGGGCTGGAATGTCGAAATTCAGTCGAGCACGGAGACTGACCTGGGCGGTATTAAGGACGCGCAGATCGCCATTCGCGCACCTCATATTTCCGACCCCTCCCAAGGCGTGTGGGCGCAGCTCAAGTATGAGGGTGGTGTGCACCGCGTCCAGCGAATCCCCGTCACCGATACACAGGGGCGCATTCAAACCTCAGCGGCTGGCGTATACGTGTTCCCGGAGGCGGATGAGGACGAGGAAATCGAGATCGACCCTAAGGATATTCGCGTCGACACCTTCCAAGCTTCGGGCCCAGGCGGTCAGGGCGTGAACACCACCTATTCGGCCGTTCGCCTCACCCATATTCCGACGGGCATTGTGGTGAGCATGCAGGACCAGCGCTCCCAAATTCAAAACCGTGCGGCAGCTATGCGCGTTCTCGTCTCGCGTTTGATGGCCCTCAAGCGTGAGGAGGCGGAGGCTCAGGCTTCTGATGCGCGCCGCTCGCAGGTGAGGAACCTCGACCGCAGCCAGCGAATCCGCACGTATAACTTCCCGGAGAACAGGATCGTCGACCATCGCTCGGGCTATAAGGCGTACAACCTCGACAAGGTGATGCAAGGCGACTTGCAGGCGGTGATTGACTCGTGCATTGCCGCTGATGAAGAGGCTAAGTTGCAAGCGCAGGCTCACTGATGGCTCACCCTTCTTCAGCATTTCTTGAGATTATCAGTGCGCCTCCATCTCGCCTGCACACTGTCGTCACTGCGCTTTCTCAGGTGTTGACGGATGCGGGGATTGAGCAGGCTTCAGCAGGTTTTGAAGCCCGCGAACTCCTCGCTTTCAGCTTAGCGGGCAAGCGCTTTGAGCTTTCTGGGCAGCTGCTCTCGCGCTTGCGCGTGTGGGAAGTGATGAACGAGCCGTGGGGCCAGGTGCTCGCGCATGCGCGCGAACTGTTTGCGCAGGCGCAGAGCGAGGGGAGTAGCGCTGAGGTCCACGCGGGAACTGGGGTTTTTCAGAGTGGGGGAAACAGTTCTGAAGCTGACGGCGAGTTGAGTGAAGCCGCATACGAGCAGCTCGTTCGTGCCAGTTTTGCTGACGTGGTGAGCAGGCGCGTGAACCGCGAGCCATTGCAATGGATTCTCGGCTATGCTCCCTTCAGAAACTTGGAGTTGCAGGTAGGACAGGGTGTGTTTGTGCCGCGTCCCGAAACCGAACTCGTAGTACAAGCCGTTCTCGATGAAGCAGCTCGCAGGCTTGCTAGCGACGCTTCGACGCGGGCTCATATGGCGCAGTCTGCCGAGAGCGGTAAGTCCGACGAACCTTACCCGCTCACCATCGTCGACCTATGCGCAGGAAGTGGCGCAATAGGCCTGAGCATCGCACAAGAATTGCCTCAAGCGCTCGTCGTTGGTGTGGAACTTTCCGATGGCGCCTTTGCTTACTTGCGGCGCAATGAAAAACGCTATGCGTTGCCCAATTTCTGCGGCATTCAAGCAGATGTTCTGGCTGATAATCTGGGGAAACTCTTGAACGAGACCTTCGCCAAACTGGCAAGCAAGGAGCAGCTCACCCCAGGCGTTGACATCGTCATTTCCAACCCGCCTTACCTGCCTACCGTGAGGCCCATCGAGCAGCCCGAGGCGAGCAGCGACCCAGATATGGCCCTGTACGGCGGTTCTGCTGACGGGATGAAATTCCCTCAGGCTTTGATCCACCACGTAGCCTCTATTCTGAAACCGGGCGGGTTCGTTGCCATGGAGCATGACCTCACCCAAGGCCAAGCCATGCGAGAAGCTTATAAAAACGCCGGTTTTGAACAGATCATGACCGCCCAGGATTATTCTGGAGCAGACCGGTGGAGCCAAGCGTACCAACCACAGGCTCGAGCAGCTGGCCGAAGGAGTGAGAGCAATGAGTGATTATCAACCCAAGCAATCGTCTGAGCTCACGTACGCTCAACAGCTCAGCGCAGAAGTAAAGGCTCGCGTGCTGCCTATCACTGAGGAAAGCTTGAAACTCGCGGCATTCCTCATCCGTTCTGGTCAGCTCGTCGTCGTGCCCACTGACACCGTGTACGGTGTGGCAGCAGACCCAGCCAACGCGCATGCGGTAGAGCGTATTTTTGCTGCAAAGCATCGCCCGCGGGCGAAGTCTATTCAGGTTTTGCTCGACTCGTTGGAGCGTCTGCCTCAGCTTCATTTGAGCCTTCCGCAGCCGCTGGACCGTTTGAGCGCAGCCCTTCTGCCGGGTGGTTTCTCACCGATTGCGCAGGCTCGCGAGTCGACCCCTCTGGCCACTGTTCGCCGCGAGGACGATGGCAGTTTGACGCAGGCTATTCGCGTGCCCGATAGTGACGCTTTGCATGCGATTACTGCTGTGACGGGGCCACTGGCGGCGACTTCGGCGAACCTCTCGGGTGAAGAGTCTGCAACCTCGGCGTGGCAAGCTGCTGCTGCGTTGGGTGACTCGGTGGCGCTCTACCTGGATGCTGGCCCGACCCCTGGCCCGGTTGCGTCGACGGTGGTGAAGGCTGCTCCTGGGGCTGCTTTGGGCATTGACGTGCTGCGCGAAGGGGTAATCTCTCGGTCTCGACTTGCTGAGATTATCAGTTATCCACAACAGTAGGCCTTGCGTGCAGGAAGTAAGGCAATGAGCTAGCATCGAAGAAGTACTAGCAAAGGCGGTGTTATGCGCGTTTACCTTCTGATCGCAGCGATTGCAGCAGCGGCAACCTATTTGGTGACCCCGCTGATCAGGCATCTCGCCATCGATATGGGCGCTGTGGGCGAAATTCGCAAACGTGACGTTCACCGCGTCCCCACCCCGCGCATGGGCGGAGTAGGCATGCTCTTCGGTTTCATCATCGCTTTCCTCTTCGCCTCCCGTATGCCGTGGATCGGCGGACTTTTCCGCAATTCCCACCAAGCCTGGGTTATTCTTGTCGGCGCAGTAGCAATCTGCCTGCTCGGTGTGTGCGACGATATTTGGGATTTGGACTGGATGCTCAAAATGTCCGGCCAGATTCTCATCTCTGTTTTCGTCTCCTGGCAGGGCGTGCAAATCGTTTCGCTGCCGTGGGGACATTCGCTGATTACGGCAAGCCCCTCGGTTTCCATGGCGGTGACGGCCTTTTTGATTGTGGCGTCGATTAATGCTGTCAACTTTGTAGATGGTTTGGACGGCCTCGCCGCAGGAATTTGCGCGATCGGCGGTATCGCGTTTGCCGCGTATTCGTATATTTTGGCCCGAACTCAGCCGAGCTACGCTTCCATGGCCATTTTGGTGGATGTGTGTTTGGTGGGTATTTGCGTGGGCTTCCTCATGGAAAACTGGCATCCAGCCAAACTCTTCATGGGTGATTCAGGCTCCATGCTCTTGGGCTATTTGCTGACCGTGGCTTCGATTGTTCTCACCGGCCACCTCGACCCGGCAACGATGACGAGCTCGACGTATTTGCCGATCTTCATGCCACTCATTCTGCCAATCTTGGTGCTTTTCATCCCCGTGCTCGACATGTGCCTAGCTATTACTCGCCGTTTGGCGAAGGGCCAGTCGCCGATGCACCCTGACCGCATGCACTTGCATCATCGCATGATCCGCATTGGCCATTCGATTCGTGGCGCCGTTGCGATTTTGTGGGGCTGGGCTGCCCTCATTTCCTTTGGCGCTATTTCCACGCTTTTTGTCCCGCTCTGGGAGATTTTCATTGTGGCTTGTGTCGTCGTGCCAGTGTTGACGGTGGCGACGATGGCTCCGCATTATCGTCGCCGTTTGGCAGAGATTCGCGCTCACGCGCAAGCAGGCCAGCATATTGGAGGTCGCGATGAGTGATGTCACAAACGATGAGAGCCAACAGCGCGACGTTGAGCTCGAAGCGATTTTGAATGATCGGCCCAAGAACGCCGACATGATGGACAGGTATGTGGCAGCAGTTTTGCACATAACCCGTCCGCTGCTCTCGTTGTTCACTCTGGCGGAAGTGATTGCCGGAGCCGTGATTGGGGGAGCACCACACGTGTGGGCTATTGTGCTCGCCGTTGTGGTGGTAGTGATCTTTTGCTTGAGTACTCCTGTGGCTTTTTGGGTGACCTCTCATATGCCGGGGCTGAAGCGCGCGCAAAACCCGATGCGTACTTTTACGATGGCCACCATGGTCAACTGGATTTTCAAACTTGTCATCCTCTTCGGCACACTGCTGATTTTGGGAGATTTGAACTTCTACGACCACACGATCTTTGTGTGGTCAGTGTTCGTCGGCGCTGTTCTGATTTTGGGTGCGGAGCTTGTGGCCGGCTTGACCTTTGACAAGCCCAGCCAGCCTCAGAATAAAAAATCACAGAACAAGAAATCGGTGAACAAGAAATCGCATCACAGCGGTTCAGGGCTGGCACAAGATCAGCGTCACCAGGATGAGCATAAGGCGTGAGCGAGGGAACAGATATGAGCACGACATCACAACAGGCACAGCAGGAACCAGTACAGCAGGGTGAACAACAAGCTCAACTTTCAGGCCTTGCAGCAGACGAGCTGGGCAATATTGCACCCAAGAGCCTCGATTGGTCGGACGCTGACCTCATCGCACTCGACCTCGAAACCACCGGCCTTAAACCCGAAGAGTGCGAGATTATCGACATCGGCATGGCCAAGGTGATTGACGGGAAAATTGTCGACGAATACTCGCAGCTGATTTACCCCGGTGTTAATCTTGCGCCGGTCATCGTCCAGCTCACGCACATCAGCGATAGTGACCTCGTCAACCAGCCAACATTGGGCGAGGTTTTCCCTACAGTGCGGAAACTGCTGGGCAACAGGCCTCTTCTGGGCCACAATGTGAGCTTTGACCAAAGCTTTTTGCAAGCCGCAGCCGAGCGATTCCTGTTGCCAAGCGTCACCAACAAGCTGATCGACACGATGCTGATTTCGCGCGATAAATTCCCGCAAGAAAGGCGCCACCGCCTCCAAGACGTCATGATACGGCTCGGGATTACCAGGGTGGAAAAACATCGGGCGCTCTCCGATGCCAAGGACACGCTGGACGTGTATAACTTGCTCGAAGCGATGCTTCAAGCGCGGTGATAATCTCAAGAAATTCAAAATTTTAACCCACAGCGAGAAACACCTGTCAAGCGCTGTGAGTACTTTTGGCATATGGCTTCCAATGTGAATGAATCGCAATATCAACCACTCCCGCCAAAGTTCGCATCTATCGGCTTGGCATATGACGACGTCCTGCTCCTGCCAAATGAGTCCGACGTCATTCCATCCGAGGTGGACACCACCGCACGTTTGACCCGAAATATCAGCCTTAAGGTTCCGGTTATTTCGGCTGCCATGGATACCGTTACCGAATCGAGCATGGCAATCGCTATGGCTCGCAACGGCGGCATCGGCGTGCTTCACCGCAATCTTTCCATTAATGACCAGGCCAGCCAGGTTGACATCGTCAAGCGCTCCGAGTCCGGCATGATCACCGACCCGCTCACCATTCGTGCTGACGCAACCTTGGAACAGCTCGACAAGCTGTGTGCCACCTACAAGGTGTCCGGTCTGCCAGTCGTGGACGAGGATGAGCACCTCATCGGCATCATCACTAACCGCGACATGCGTTTCATCGAGTCGGATGATTACCCGACCCTCCACGTTTCCGACGTCATGACCAAGGATCACCTGATCACCGGCCCATCCGATATTACCAAGGCAGATGCTCACGCCCTTCTCGCCAAGTACAAGGTGGAGAAGTTGCCTTTGGTCGACCACTCTGGCCGTCTGACCGGCCTGATCACCGTCAAGGACTTCGTCAAGACGGAGCAGTACCCCATGGCCACCAAGGATGGCCAGGGCCGCCTGCGCGTGGCAGCCGCAATCGGCTTCTTCGGCGACGCTTGGGAGCGCGCTTGCGCTCTGCGCGATGCTGGCGTTGACGTTCTCGTCGTCGACACCGCGCACGGCCACACCAAGCTCATGCTCGAAATGGTCGCCCGCATCAAGAAGGATCCGGCATTCAAGGATGTTGACATCATCGGCGGTAACATCGCCACCCGCGAAGGTGCTCAGGCTCTTATCGATGCTGGCGCTGACGCGGTGAAGGTGGGTGTGGGTCCAGGCTCCATCTGCACCACCCGCGTGGTTGCTGGTGTTGGTGTTCCACAGCTCACCGCAACGTATGAAGCAGCTTTGGCATGCAAGGCTGCTGGCGTTCCGTGCATTGCTGATGGTGGTATTCACTACTCCGGCGATATCGCTAAGGCAATCGGCGCTGGTGCTGACACCGTCATGCTGGGCGGCTTGCTCGCTGGTTGCGAGGAAGCTCCTGGCCAGAAAGTTCTTCTGCACGGCAAGCAGTACAAGGTGTACCGCGGCATGGGCTCGCTGGCTGCTATGGCTCCTCGTGGTAAGAAGTCCTACTCCAAGGATCGTTACTTCCAGGCTGATGTGAAGAGTAACGACAAGGTCGTTCCAGAAGGCGTCGAGGGCGAGGTTGCTTATCGCGGCCCACTCAAGGCTGTCCTCTACCAGCTGGTCGGTGGCTTGCACCAGTCCATGTTCTACACGGGCTCCCGCACCATCCCAGAGCTGCAGGAGAAGGCTCGCTTCATTCGCATCACTGACGCTGGTTTGCGCGAATCTCACCCACATGACATCGTCATGACTCGTGAGGCTCCAAACTACACTGGCTTCCACAACGCTGACTGAGTGGTTCGCTGCACGTTTCTGAACAGCTCGCTGTGACGGCGTTGTTGTGAGGGCTTGGCTTGTGAGGGTCAAGCCCTTTTTGTATGCGCAAGCTGGTGGACGCAAGCTGGCGCGGAGAGTTGGTGGTCTCAAACTGGCGGCAACCTCAACTCTCGGCGCAAAACTTGCTGGCGCGCTGGGAATTCTGAGGCTCTCGCGTGCTAGCGTTGAAGGAGTTTATTGAGATTGCCAGTTCGCTGATACTGTTGTCAGTTCACTGAGATTGCCAGGGAGGCTTATGAGCACGCTGGAAGAAAACCGCAGGGCACAAGCCGAAGAGCGGATTGCAGCGCACCGTGAAAAAGCGAAGAACTTCGTGCAGACAGCCCGCATTGCCGGGTGGGTGCTGATGGTGATTCTGGCAATCTTTATTCTGGCTGCTCCTCAGTATTCTCGCGCCTTACAGCTCGCTTTCCACGACGGCTATCGCACGGACAAGCTCTACATGCTCTCCGGTCCGGCGTACATGATGAGCATGTCCCTGCTGGGAGTGTGGATTCTGGCCGAACTCGACGTGGTGGAACGTGTCGTGCTCGACAAGCCTATTTCGCTGCGCGTGTCGAGAAATATTCGACGCATGGGTATTGCGAGCAGCCTGGCGGTGCTCATTACACTGATTCGCGTGGTGTTTTGGCCGCAGTTAGAGGCGATTTTCGTGGTGATAATCTTCCTGGTTCTTGCCCTTGCGCTGTTTGCCACTTCTCATATGGTTGCGAGCCGGGCTGAACAGTTGACGCTGGAAGCGTTAGAAAATGCGGATCATCACGTCCGCCGCTAATATTATGGTGATAAGTTCTGTCCTGATCTGTTATGAAGAAAGGCATTGGTAATGGCAGATTTTCAGACCTTTAGCTCTCAAGAATCGAGACTTTTGTGGATCGACTGTGAGATGACGGGCCTTGATGTGTTCCACGACGAGCTGTGTGAGATTGCCGTGGTCCCTACTGATTTCGATCTCAACGTGCTCGACGAGGGTATTGACATCGTCATCAAGCCAAGCGATGCAGCTTTGGAGCAGATGAATGATTTCGTGCGCAATATGCACACGGAAAACGGCCTGATGGAAAAGATGAAGCATGGCGTGAGCTACCAGGAGGCTGAGAAGCAGGTCATCGACTACATTCAGCCATATCTGCCTGCTGAAGGTAAAGCCCACCTGGCTGGTAACACCATTGGCTCGGATAAGAAGTTCCTTGACCACTTCATGCCCAACCTGATGAGTCAATTGCACTATCGCTCTATTGATGTGTCCAGCTTCAAGGAGCTGTGCCGTCGCTGGTACCCGGCAGCATTCGTGGAACGTCCAGGAAAGTATGGCCAGGACCGCTCGTTGGGTGACATCATCGAATCTATCGACGAGCTGCGCTTCTACCGTGAAGTGATGTTCAAGCCTGTTCCTGGCCCCGACACTGAGGAAGCGAAGAAAATCTGCGAGCATGTGGAGGCAACCTCTCTGTTGCGTCAATATGAGGGCCATGGTCGGGTGCTTGCTGACAAGTCGGGAGAGTCGAAGCTCGACTACTGAGCTCACCACAAGCCGAACTGAAGTGATTCCAGCGTCTGAGAGAAGGTGCTATGAAGCAACACGACGCGCTTGAACTGATGAAAGCCGGCCTTTCTGTTTTCATTACTGGAGCGCCAGGCGCTGGAAAAACTTATGTTCTCAACCAGTTCATCACTTGGGCACGCAAACACGGCAAAAACGTCGCTGTCACTGCCTCGACAGGCATAGCCGCCACTCACCTCGATGGCATGACGGTTCACGCATGGGCAGGAATTGGCGTTTCCCAGGTGCTCACGCCCAGAAAGCTCTCGGAAATTCGTGGCCGTCGCGCACAAGCAATCCGCAGTACGGATATTCTCGTCATCGACGAGATTTCCATGCTCAAAGCCTCCGTTGTGGACATGGTGGATGAAGTTTGCCGCAAAATCCGCTCAGATGCACGCGCTTTCGGCGGCCTGCAAGTCATTCTCGCTGGCGACCTCTTCCAGCTCCCGCCTGTCACTCGCAAAGGCTTGGAAGCTCCCGACCCTCGCGTCGAAGAAGTAGAGAAAGAATACCTCGCGCACGGCAAGAACCCCGACGGCTTCATGACGGATTCCTTCGCCTGGGAAACCGCGAAATTCCGCACCTGTTACATCACCGAGCAGCACCGCCAAGACGACGGCGAGCTTCTCGACATTCTCACCGACATTCGAAACGACCAGGTGAGCGTGGCCGACCGGCGCGAGCTGCAATCTCGTATGGGCAAGAGGCCTTCCGCCTCGGAAACCGTCATTCACCTCTACCCGCACAACGCGCAGGTTGACAAGATCAACCAGGACCGCTTGAACGACCTCTTCCACGAGTCGCACTTCTTTACGGCTTTCACGAGGGGTGATATCAATTCTTTGGTCAAGCTGGAGAAAAACGTTTTAGCTCCTCACCAGTTGGAGCTCAAGTACGACGCTCATGTGATGGCTCTATGGAATGACCCGGAAGGCCGCTACTTCAACGGTTCTCTGGGTCGCGTTGTCGACTTCTTGCCTGAAGAGGACATGGGTTTGCCTATCGTCAAGTTTGACAATGGTAATACGGTGGCTATGCAGCCTCGCGATTGGAAGCTTGAGGATAATGGCACGGAGATGGCCTTCATGCAGCAGGTACCTCTGCGCTTGGCTTGGGCTATCACGATCCACAAGTCGCAGGGCATGACTCTCGATGCCGAGGAGGCTGATCTGTCACGCTCCTTCACTAACGGCATGGGTTACGTCGCCCTCTCTCGCCTCACGAGCTTGGCAGGGCTCTATTTGGAGGGAGTCAACGACACCGCTTACCGTGTTTCTCCCGAAGCGCTCAAGATTAACAGTGCTCTGATTCGCGATTCCGAGCAGCTGGAACAGGATCTGCATCATCAGGGTGTGCTCGCTGTGGCGAAACTGCATCAGCCGAGCTTTGATGAGTTCTCACCTTTCGCGCTGGAGGGCGGTAGCAAAGCTAGCGGCCATGGAAATAATGCAGCTGGCACTTCTCCGTCGTTGAATTACGCTGTGACTTCCACGCCGCACAATTGCGCCGCACCTGCACAGCAGGCACAATTCGGCGCCACACAAACAGCCACACAAACCAGCGACGATGAGCTCAAACCAGCGCCGAAAACACAGAGCACGTCCATGCCTGATCTCGACGAGGACGACTCCTGGTGGAACACGCCTTTCTTCTCCAATTTCCATGACGACGATATGTGGTTCTGATAATCTTGGGCCACTGGGTTGAGAGGTTGTAATAAGGTAGACGCCATGACACAAGCTCTCAGAATGTCGAATTTGTTCGTTCGCACCATGCGCAACGACCCAGCAGATGAGGATATTGACTCCGCCAAGCTGCTGGTTCGCGCCGGCTATTTGAAGAAGGAAGCCCCCGGTATTTTCACCTGGCTGCCTCTCGGCTTGCGCGTTTTGAACAAGCTGGAAAATATTATTCGCGAAGAAATGGCAACTGCCGGCGCTCAGGAAGTGCACCTGCCAGCCCTGCTGCCAAAAGAGCCTTATGAGGTGACTCACCGTTGGGAAGAGTACGGCGAGAACATCTTCAAGCTCAAGGATCGCCACGGTGCCGACTACCTTCTGGCACCAACCCACGAGGAAATGTTCACCCTTCTGGCCAAGAACTATTACTCCTCGTACAAGGACCTTCCTGTCGTTCTTTACCAGATTCAGACCAAGTACCGCGATGAGGCACGCCCTCGCGCAGGCCTGATCCGTGGCCGCGAGTTCATCATGAAGGACGCTTATTCCTTCACCCTCGACGAGGACGGCTTGAAGCAGGAGTACGTCAAGCAGCGCGACGCTTACGAGCGCGTGTACAAGCGTGTGGGCGTGAAGTACGTCATCGTCAAGTCCTTCTCTGGCCCAATGGGTGGCTCTGCTTCTGAGGAATTCCAGGCTCCACTTCCGATCGGTGAGGACACTTACGCGCTCTCCCCAGCGGGTAACACGTGGAATGTGGAGGCTTTGAGCACTCCAACCCCAGAGCCTGTTGATTTTAGCTCGACTCCCGCCGCCAGTGAGGTGGAGGTTGGCCAAGCCAAGTCCATCGACAAGATGGTGGAGGTTGCCAACGCTCAGTTTGCTCGTGAAGATGGCCGTGAGTGGGCTGCTTCTGACATTTTGAAGAATGTTGCCGTCACTTTGATTCACCCTGCCGATAGCGAGCACAAGGAAGCGTGGCGCGAGGTCGTGGTGGTCGGTGTTCCTGGCGACCGCGAAGTGGATACGAAGCGCCTCGAAGCTGCCTTCAGCCCCTGCGAGGTGGAAGAGGCGAGCGAAGAGGACTTGAAGAAGCACCCTGAGCTCGTGTTGGGCTTCATTGGTCCAAAGGCGCTTGGCCCTCAGGCTCGTCAGGCTGCTGACGGTGCTTCTGATTCTGCCGTTCGTTACTTCGTCGATGCCCATATTGCCCGCGGCTCTGTCTGGTACACCGGCGCTGACAAGAACGGCGTGGATTACGTCAACCTCGTCTACGGCCGTGACTTCGAAGCCGACGGCGTGGTGGAAGCTCTGCGCGTTCGCGAAGGCGATATGTCGCCAGATGGCTCCGGCCCGCTCTCCTTCGAGCGTGGTGTCGAGATCGGCCAGGTGTTCCAGCTCGGTCTCAAGTACACCAACGCTCTGGGCTTCTCCGTTCTCAACCAGAACGGCAAGACTCAGCCCGTGTGGATGGGTTCCTATGGCATTGGCGTGTCCCGCACTTTGGCTTGCATCGCCGAGTTCCATCACGATGAGCAGGGCTTGGCATGGCCAATGAGCGTTGCTCCAGCTCAGGTTCACGTCGTCATCGCTGGTAAGGGTGACGAATTGAGCGCTGAGGCGGAAAAGCTGGTTGCTGAGCTTTCTCGTAACGGTGTTGAAGTTCTCTTCGACGACCGTGAGAAGGTTGGCGCTGGTGTGAAGTTCAAGGATGCTGAGCTTATCGGTGTTCCGCTGATCGCCGTGGTGGGTCGCGGCTTCAGCAATGACGGTACCATTGAGGTTCGTAACCGTCACACTGGTGAGTCCCTGCAGGTTCCTGCTGATCAGGCTGCTGAAACCTTGCGAAAGATGGTGGTCGAGCAGCTTGCTGAGCTGGATGCAGCTGCTGGCGAGTGAACGCTGCTGGCGAGTTGTAGCTCAGCGCCTTGCTGAGGATTATCACTGCGCATGCTGATATGCCTTCGGGCATATCAGCTTTTTTATTTCCTGCTCAGTTCGCGGTGAGGATGAGCGGATAGCCCAGCTGGTAAGCGCGAAGCGCGAGACGAGTCACACTCGACAGCAGCAAAACGCGATCTGAGTTACTCAGACTGGTAATCTGGGGCGTTTCTTCGAGAGTGTGAGCCTGTTCAAGGGCCGCATCCATGTACAAAACGGCCAGGGTAGGGGCGGGCAGGCCGGTCGCCTTGTCGACCACAGTTGCCGGATTGGAGGCGAGAGGAGCCCAATTGTATGCTTTTTCGCGCGGATCCGCCTCATTGGCCTGGGCAAACGGCGCGGCGAACATTTCACTAGCCTGTACGTTGAGGAGCATATCTTGCTTCAGCTCAACGTGCGAATGACGGATAATCAGGTACTTTTGCGCCATGGCGAGTCTGTCGTAACTAGCTGCAAAAGCTCCAGCAAGGTGGCGGGGCAGACGGGTGGAGAGCTCAGCGGAGCCGGAAGTTTGCACCGCTGACGCCTGCTGGGAGCCCTTGAGATTATCACTGCTGGCACTCTCTGCTGTGTTGATAACATCCGGGCTGATAATCTGGGAAAAGCGAGAGTCGAGCGTACGAAGAGCGCGAGTACGCACGGTGCCGTCTTCGAGAGAAAAATCGGGTAAAGCTGCCAGCAGAGCCGCCGCTTGCAAGCTTGCCTGCCCACAGTGCGAGGTGCAGGTGCTGAGCAGGGCAAAAGCGCGAGAAGAGGCGAGAAGAGCAGAAGTGTTGCGCGGGAAGAAGCCGGTTCGCCATGCGGGCGTCGGGTGAGAAGGAGAATTAGAATGTGCGGCCGCCGAGTTCGAATGTGCAGCATTTGCAGTATCGGCCATTGCCAGGCCAGGCGTACCAACAGACCCCATCACCACCACGGCCAGCGCGCTAGCGAGAGCGAGGCGACGAGAGAAGCGATGCGCGAAGTGATAAGTCTGCATGAAACCGTACAATAGCCGGTGAATACGACGTTCCAGCCTTTGGCCAAAGGACGGCGTCGGTATAATTCAAGCAAACGTATACGTATAAGTGAACATCAGAACTGAAGAAGAGGAGAGGCAGAGGTATGGAACTGGATTTGGCGGATATCCGCGAGCTTGCGGTACAGAATGGTGTTGACCCTGAAAAACTGAATTCTGCTCTCGAGGAGGCTCTCCTTCTCGCGTACTTGAAGACTCCCGGTGCTCAGCAGCATGCTCGCGTCGTTTTGGACGAGCGCGCTGGCACTTTCACGGTGTGGGCTCGTAAGGCAATCCCCCAGGAGCCAACCGAAGATAACCCGCATCCAGCACCACTGTTGGGTGAAGAATACGACGATACCCCTCATGATTTCGGCCGTCAGGCTGCTATGGCTGCCCGTCAGATTATTCGCCAAGTGTTCCGTCAGGCTGCTGACGAGAAGGTGTTTGGCGCTTTCGCTGGCCAGAAGGGCAAGCTGATTTCCGGCATCGTCCAGCAAGATGACGAGGACGATTACAACGTTCATATTCGCGTCGGTGACGTCGAGGCTCTGCTGCCGAAGCGCGAACAGGTTCCTGGCGAGCATTACCGTCACGGCCAGCGTCTGCGCGTCTACGTCGTCTCTGTCAACCGCGGCCTGAAGGGCCCCGAGATCGTCGTTTCTCGCTCTCACCCAGAACTGGTCCGCCTGCTCTTCGAACGTGAAGTCCCAGAGCTCACTTCTGGCGCAGTCTCCATCATGGCTATTTCTCGCGAGGCTGGTGCCCGTTCGAAGGTTGCCGTTCGTGCTAATCAAAATGGCGTGAACCCGAAGGGTGCTTTGATTGGCCCTGCTGGTCAGCGCGTGCGTGCGGTGATGGACAACTTGGGTGGCGAGAAGATTGACATTGTCGATTGGTCGAAGGATCCAGCCAAGTTCGTCGCTGCGGCTCTCTCGCCAGCTCACGCCACCTCTGTGGAAGTCGTGAGCTTGAAGAATGAGACGGCCATCGCCTTTGTTCCTGATTCTCAGCTTTCGCTTGCCATTGGTAAGGAAGGCCAGAATGCTCGTTTGGCAGCCAAGCTCACCGGTTGGAAGATCGGTGTGGAGTCTGCTGAAAAGCATGCCGCTCAGTTGGCTCAGGGCGAAACCGCACATCACGATTTCAGCCAGCGCTGAACTGTGAGGTGAACTTTGCTCAGCCGAGCGCATTGCCTCATGCTCTGAGGAGAGCAGTTGAGGTGATGCGCTATGCTTGCACACGGGCAAGCCTGCGCTTACCCGTCCGATTTCGAACATGTGGGATGAGGTTGAAAACAGCCATGGTCACACTATGAAACGCTCAACAAGCGTCACCAGAGGAAAAAGTAAGAGAAGATAAGTGGGCCACGCCAGCTTGCGTGGTCCGGAAACGGAGTTTGAGTGCCAAAAGCACGCGTCTACGAGTTGGCGAAGCAATTCAACGTCAGTAGCAAGGATGTTCTCAACAAGCTCAAGGATATGGGCGAGTTCGTGAAATCCGCATCTTCCACAGTCGAAGCTCCCGTTGTGCACAAGCTGCAAATGGCCTTCACTTCACAGCAGGCAAGCCCTGCTCCATCCCACAAGCCAGCACCGAGCGCTCCTCGCACTGGCGCCAGCGCGGCTGCTGGTGTTAAGCCAGGCCCACGCCCTGCTGCACGTCCAGCAACACCTGCTTCGGCTCATGCTGGCTCCTCCGAGCACACCTCGGCAACGCCAGCTGCTCATACTTCCGGTTCTGCACCAACTCCGAACCCGGGTATGTTCGTGAGCCCAGCAAGCTTGGACCGTCACAATTCGCATAAAGAGCATGATTCTCGCCGTTCCGAGCACTCTCGCTCCGACCGTTCTGAGCGCTTTGAGCGCGGTGGCGAGCACAATGATCGCAATGAGCGCGGTGGCCGTCGCTTCGAGGACCGCGGTGAGCGCCGCCCACGTCGTGGTGAGCACGGCGAGCGCGGTGAACGCAACTTCGATCGTAATGAGCGTAATGAGCGCGGTGGCCGTCGCTTTGAAGAGCGTGGCGAGCGCCCAGCACGTACCTTGGCAAAGCCAGGTCCACGCCAGGGTGGTCCACGTCCAGGAAACAACCCATACACCTCCCATCAGGGTATGCATTTCCCAACTCCAGCCGACATCCCTCGTCCACGCCCATTCTCCCGTCCTGGCTCGGCTAACAACTCCCAGAACGGCCCAGCAAATGGCAACTCTCGTCGTGGTGGCGGTCGCGGTGGTCGCGGTAACCGCTTCACGCGCAACACTTCTGCACCAGCAGGTGAGAACAAGTGGGGTCGCAACGTCTCTGCCGGCGCACCATCCAGCCCGAACTCTAACCAGGGCGGTCGCGGTGGCTTCCACCGCGGTGGCCCGAACTCCCGCGGTACCGCAGGTGCATTCGGCCATCAGGGTTCCCGCTCTTCTCGCGCTCGTAAGTCGAGGATGGAGAAGCAGAAGGAATATCAGGAGGAGATGCACGCACCAAAGATCGGTGGCGTGAGGATCGCTAACGGCCACGGCGAAGTGATTCGCCTGCGCCAAGGTGCCTCGCTTGCCGACTTGGCTGAGCGCATTCACGTTGACCCAGCAGCTTTGGTCACCGTGCTCTTCCACTTGGGTCAGATGGCAACGGCAAACCAGTCCTTGGATGCTGACACCTTCCAGATTCTGGGTGAAGAGATCGGCTACACCATTCAGGTGGTCTCCTCTGAGGAAGAGGATAAGGAGATTCTTCAGCAGTTCGACATTGATCTGGATAAGGAAATGGATCATGACAACGCTGATAATCTCGTGCCACGCCCACCAGTCGTGACCGTGATGGGCCATGTCGACCACGGTAAGACTCGCTTGCTCGACACCATCCGTAAGACCAACGTTTCCGCCCACGAGGCTGGCGGCATCACCCAGCGCATCGGCGCTTACCAGGTGTCCGTCAACCTCAACGGTGAAAAGCGTCGCATCACTTTCCTGGATACCCCAGGCCACGAAGCCTTCACAGCTATGCGTGCGCGCGGTGCTGAAATTACCGATATCGTCATCCTCGTTGTCGCTGCTAACGACGGCGTGATGCCACAGACCGTGGAAGCTTTGAACCACGCTCAGGCAGCTCACGTGCCGATCGTCGTGGCCGTCAACAAGATCGATGTGCCAGGCGCTAACCCAGAGAAGGTGCGCAGCCAGCTCATGGAATTTGGCCTCGTGCCAGAAGAGTACGGCGGCGACACCATGTTCGTGGATATCTCCGCAAAGCAGGGTACAAATATCGACACCTTGCTCGAAGACGTCCTGCTCACCGCTGACGCATCCTTGGACCTGAGTGCTGACCCGAATATGCCAGCACGTGGTGCCACCATCGAGGCTCGTTTGGATAAGGGCCGTGGTGCAGTGGCTTCCATCATCGTTCAGGAAGGCACCTTGCATGTGGGCGACCCAATCGTGGTCGGTACTGCATACGGTCGAGTTCGCGCCATGATGGACGAGAACGGTCACTCCTTGCAGGAAGCGAAGCCATCCACCCCAGTTCAGGTGCTCGGCTTGACCTCCGTTCCAAGCGCAGGCGACCTGTTCTTGGTCGCACCTGACGACCGTTCTGCTCGCCAGATTGCTGAAAAGCGTGAAGCCGTCCGTCGTGCAGCCCAGCAGGCCAAGCGCCACAAGGTCGTTTCTCTCGAGAGCTTGAACGAACAGTTCAAGAAGAGCGAAGTCGACATGTTGAACCTCGTCATCAAGGGCGACTCTTCGGGTTCTGTCGAGGCCCTGGAAGACGAGCTCATGAAGATCAAGGTGTCCAACGAGGTCGGAGTTCAGGTCATCCACCGCGGTGTCGGTGCCATCACCCAGAACGACGTCAACCTTGCAGCAGTCGATAAGGCTGTCATCTTGGGCTTCGACGTGCGTCCAAACCGCAATGTCGCACAGCTGGCAGAGCAAGAGGGTGTGGAAATCAAGTTCTACTCCGTCATCTACCAGGCCGTGGAAGAAATTCAGAGCTCCTTGGAAGGCATGCTCAAGCCCGTCTTCGAAGAGGCTACGACTTCTCACTCCGAGATTCGCGAGATCTTCCGCTCCTCTAAGTTCGGCAATATTGCTGGTGTGATGGTTCTCGATGGTGTGGTCAAGCGCAACACCAAGGCTCGCATCACCCGCAATGGTGTGGTCACCGTCAACGACCTGACCATCACCTCGCTGCGCCGCTTCAAGGACGACGTCAACGAAGTCAAGCAGGGCTTCGAAGCCGGTATCAACTTGGGTAGCTTCAACGACATCCAAGAGGGCGACATCATCGAGACCTACGAAGACCGTGAGATTCCACGTGCTCAGGTCGTGGCCAATGAGAAGGCCAAGATGCAAGCTCAGGAAGCCAAGAAGGCTGAGGACGAGAAGGCTAAGGCTCAAGCCGAAGTTGCACAAGCCGTCGCTGCTGCAAAGGAGAAGTGATGGCAAACACTCGTGCTGCGCGCATTGGTGTGCTGATTCAGCGTGTGGTCGCGAGCTCGCTGCAACGTGAGCTTCACGACCCACGCTTGAGAGGCGTCACGATTACTGAAGTGCGCGTTACTGGTGATCTGCAGATCGCCCGCATTTACTGGACTCTGCTCACCGACCCGAATAAGGCTCGTGGTGAGCGTAAGCGCGCCGAGCAGGCTTTGCGTCAGTCTGCTGGTCGTCTGCGCTCGCATGTTGGCCACAAGGCTGGCTTGAGATTGACACCACAGTTGGAGTTCATCTACGACGAACTTCCTACCCAAGCTCATGAGATCGATGATGTGCTCGTGGTCGCCAAGAAGCGCGACGAAGAGCTCGAGCGTTCTCGTGAAGGCGCGCAATACGCCGGTGAGGAAGATCCGTACCGTCATCCTCGTGAGGATGAGGACGATGACTTCGACGATGAGGACGATGAAGAGTTCGACGATGACTTTGATGACGACTCTGACGAGTCCTCTGAGAACGATTCTGAAGACGATGACGATGACCTCGACGAGGACTCTGAGGACTCTGAGTCCCACGATTCCTCCGCAAATTCTGATGAAAACGAGGATGTAGCGTGACATCCTCTTCCTCGATCGGGCAGCAGAACGAGTCTCTGTTGCCCGAATCAGGTTTTCTCCTGATCGATAAACCCCTGGGCGTCACCAGTTTCGATGTGGTTGCCGCCTGCAGGGGAGCGCTTCACACCAAGCATGTGGGCCACGCTGGCACCCTCGATCCGCTGGCTTCCGGCCTGCTGCTGGTCGGCTACAACCAGGGCACCAAGCTTCTCAACCTTCTTACCGGTAAAAACAAGCAGTATCGCACCACCATTCGCCTCGGTGCCTACACACATACCGATGATTCCGAAGGCTTCCTGGCCCATCACATTTCTGCACACCCTGAGATTGACACGACGCTGAATCAGCCTCTGGCCCTGCAGCGCACTCTCGCTGATTTATCAGCCCACCCCGAGCTCATTCGTTCGGCCATTAGCGGGCATTTGACGGGTGTGATCTCTCAGGTGCCGAGTTTCTTCTCCGCAGTGAAAATCAATGGCCAACGTGCCTATGACATCGCCCGCGGTGGTCACGATGTGGATATCCCTGCCCGCGAGGTGACGATTAGTCAGTTCGAAGTAGGCGAGATTCGCCCTGTGTATCTGGCTGAAGCCCAAGGCAGTCTCGCCAGCTCTGCGAATTCGCGCAACCGCGTCACGGCTGAGAAGAGCGAGCTGCCCGTATTCGTCGACGTCGATGCAACGGTGACGTGTTCTGCAGGTACGTATATTCGCTCGCTCGGCCGAGACTTGGGCCGCATCCTGGGTGTTGGGGGCTACCTCACACGGCTTCGACGAACCCGCGTTGGTAATCTCAGCGTGGTTGACGCCTTGCAATGCGAGCTGACCGACAAGACCTTTCGTAACCGCGAGTCAGAGACCATCACCCGAAAAGCGGTGCGAGTAGACCTGAAGCGCGCTGATAATCTGGAGAAATGCGTGATGAGCGTGCCACAAGCCGTCAACGGGACGCTCGCCTGCATACCCGTGACCGCGCACCAAGCCAGCGACCTGAGTTTCGGCCGTTTCGTGAGTACCAGCGTGGCAACTCTGCTCAAGCTGGGAATGAAATTTGAAAGTCTGCGCGCATCAGGCGAGGTCGAGCACGGTAGAATGACAGCCGTAGCGCTGACGGGCACGGGCGAGCAGCAACAAGCCATCGCCGTGGTCAGTGTCGAGCTGAAGCGCAGCGGCGAGCTGATCATCAAACCGACCACCGTTCTGGTGCCGCAGATGCGGTGAACGGCCATCACTGGCCAGCCGCGCCGCCGGCCAGTACGACAGGCGGTCACGCGAGTGACAAGCCAGTACGACAGGCGGTCACGCGGGCGACAAGCCAGTAGCGTCACCCCAGCGCGAGAAACACAGAGAAAGGGAACCAATGAAGGTTTACTACCTCACTCCAGACGAGCAAGGAAACGTGATTTGGCCACGTCTGGACCCGAAAGTCAGCTCCGTGGTGACGCTGGGAACTTTCGACGGCGTGCATAAGGGCCACCAGGCCGTGCTCAAGAGGGTGGTGGAGCTGGCTAAATCGTACAATTCTCGCTCTGTTGCCATCGTTTTTGACCGCCGCCCTGGCTTCCTCTTTTCCTGGATCGCCCAGCATGGTGTGGAGCCAGCAGCCAGCGAGCCAGACTCTCAGCAGCTCTCCACCGTCGACCAGCGCTTGAAGTATATCGCCGAAACGGGTATCGATATTGCCATCGTCGTGCACTTTACGCAGGCCTTCTCTCAGATTTCCTACTCGGCATTCCTCGGCCAGCTCATTAGCCAGCGCGTGGAGAACTCGCGCCAGCCGGTGCACACGCTGGGTATGACTCGCTTGGTTTTGGGCCAGGATGCGAACTTTGGTCGCGACCGTGGCGGCAACGTCAAGTCGGTGCAAAGGCTTTCCGAAGCTTTCCGCATGTTTGACCTCGAAGTCGTCGACTACAAAGGCCCTGGCTTCATCCATGTTCCTGCTGGCGTTGTGGACGGCAAGCCAGTAGAGAAGAAGGTGCGCGTGTGGAGCTCGACTGCGGTGCGTAACTCTCTCGAGCAGATGAAGGTTTCCCAGGCCATGGAGATTTTGGGTCATCCGCATGCTGTCGACGGTACGGTGGTGCACGGTGAGGCTCGAGGACGCACTTTGGGCTTCCCGACTGCTAACTTTGCCCCCGATTATGAAGGCCTTCTGCCTGCTGACGGCGTTTACTCCGGCTGGCTTATCGATTATGGCCCGGCAGACTCGCTGCCTGCTCCCGCCTCTGTTGCCGCACTTTCCGCTACTCCTGGCTCGGTGACGAAGGGGGAGATTATCAGTACGCAACCTGCTGAAGTGGCACGCTGGACTGCTGCCATTTCTGTGGGTACGAACCCAACTTTCGGCCCTCATGCTCGTGTTCTGGAAGTTTTCGCCGTGGAGAACGACTGGCTGGATTTGTACGGCCATCGCGTCCGCGTCGAGTTTGCTGACACAACAGGGCAGATGGTGAAGGCCGAAACTCTGGATAATCTCACGGAACTCATTTCTCAAGAGGTTCGAGATTCTCAGAAACAGTGCGACGGCGGATGGACTGATTCCATCACCGGCGATCATATTCAGGGCACGGTCGTGGATTGGGCTGGCCCTGTTATTCGCGAAAGCTAGGGGAGTACGTTAACGCGCGCACTAGCTCCGTGAGCGTGAGGCTTCGCGAGTGAGTGATCGCGAAAGCTGAAAATTGTACACGCAAATCGCCGGTAGGGGAAGTGTTTTTTTGAACTTATCGGCGATTTGTGCTACTATATTGACAGCTTATGGGCGTGTCATATGGCGGGCAACCCTGAGTAAGGATCAGGGGAGCGGCATATGGCGGCCGTCAGAGTTTGAGCTGTGATAATCTCACGGTATTTTTCTCAATTCCTTGATCCCTGGCCATAGTAGTGAACGGCACAAGAACATTAAGGAATGACTCACTTGGCTGCTGCATCACAGAGCACAACGAAAACTTACGCGCGAAACGACGCGGAAGATATCAAGCTGCACAAGGCGCCGAATCGTGTCAGCTTTGCGTCCATTCGAGAGCCAATCGAGCTCCCGTACCTTTTGGGCGTGCAGACTGACTCCTTCGACTGGCTCGTCGGCAACGACCGCTGGAAGGCAAAGGTCGAGCGCGACAAGGCTAACGGCACCTTCACCACTCTTCACACCTCTGGCTTGGCCGAGGCCTTTGAAGAGATCTCTCCGATCAAGAACTTCGCTGACACCATGGAGCTGGCTTTCTCCGATCCCTATTTCGAAGAGCCACGCCACACCTGGCAGGAAGCAAAGGATCGTGATTACACCTATTCTGCACCACTGTATGTGAACGCAGAATTCACCAACATGGAGACTGGCGAGATCAAGTCGCAGACCGTCTTCATGGGTGACTTCCCACTGATGACGCCTCATGGCACCTTCATCATCGGTGGTTCCGAGCGAGTGATCGTCACCCAGCTCGTGCGTTCCCCAGGTGTGTACTTCGAATCTGAAGTGGATAAGACCACCGACAAGGCTGTGTACGGTGGCCGCATCATCCCATCTCGCGGTGCTTGGCTCGAGTTCGAAATCGGCAAGCGCGACGATTTGGCAGTGCGTATTGACCGTCGTCGTAAGACGTCCGTCATCGTCTTCCTCCAGGCCATCGGCATGAGCGTCGATGAGATCCGTCAGGAGTTCCAAGGCTACCCAATGGTGCTCGACGCCATTGAAAAGGAAGCTGTGGAAGACCGCGACGCTGCACTGACCGACGTCTACCGCAAGATCCGCCCAGGCGATACCGCCACCCCAGAGGCTGGCCGTACCCTGCTCGAATCCTTCTACTTCAACGATCGTCGTTACGATCTCGCTCGCGTGGGTCGTTACAAGATCAACCGCAAGCTCGGCTTGGAAATTGATCCTGACAATCGTTCTTTGACCAAGGAAGATATCGTCTCCACCCTCAAGTACCTGGTAGCTTTGCACGACGGTGCTAAGAGCTTTGCGGGCACTCGTAATGGTGAAGCTGTCAACCTGCGCGTGGAAACCGATGATATCGACCACTTCGGCAACCGTCGTGTGCGTCAGGTAGGCGAGCTGATTCAAAACCAGCTGCGTACCGGTCTGTCACGTATGGAGCGCGTTGTCCGCGAGCGTATGACCACGCAGGACCCGGAGTCCATCACTCCACAGTCCCTGCTCAACATTCGCCCAGTTGCAGCAACGATCCGCGAGTTCTTCGGCACCTCCCAGCTGTCCCAGTTCATGGATCAGAACAACCCACTTGCTGGCGTGACCAACAAGCGTCGTCTCTCCGCACTGGGCCCAGGCGGCCTCTCTCGCGACCGCGCTTCCATGGAAGTGCGCGATGTGCACCCATCCCACTATGGCCGTATGTGCCCAATCGAGTCTCCAGAAGGCCCGAACATTGGTCTGATCGGCTCGCTGGCAACCTTCGCTCGCGTGAATCCATTCGGCTTCATCGAGACCCCATACCGCAAGGTTGTTGACGGCCACGTCACCAATGAAGTCGTCTACATGACCGCAGATGAGGATGCCAACCACTACATCGCTCAGGCCAACCAGGAGCTCGACGAGGACGGTAACTTCACCTCCGAAACCGCACTGGTTCGAGATGCTGAGGAAGAGGCAGACGATGTGCCTGTCTCCAAGGTGGATTACATGGATGTGTCCCCACGCCAGATGGTGTCGGTGGGCTCTTCCTTGATTCCATTCCTCGACCACGATGAGGGCCACCGAGCACTCATGGGCGCTAACATGCAGCGTCAGGCTGTTCCACTGGTCCGCTCTGAGGCTCCACTGGTCGGTACTGGCACCGAATGGCGTACCGCTCACGATTCTGGTGACTGCGTCATCGCCGATAAGCCAGGTACCGTCGACTACGTGTCCGCAGACCTCATCCGCGTGGCCAACGACGATGGAACCACCTCGAGCTATCGCTTGGCGAAGTTCCAGCGCTCTAACCAGACCACCTGCTACAACCAGACTCCAATCGTGAACCAGGGCGACCGCGTCGACGCTGATTCCGTGATTGCTGATGGTCCAGCTATCAAGAATGGTGAGCTCGCACTCGGCCGCAACTTGGTTGTCGCCTTCCTTCCATGGGATGGCTACAACTACGAGGACGCCGTGCTCATTTCTGAGCGCCTCGTCAAGGACGATACCCTGAGCTCCATCCACATCGAGGAGTACGAGATTGACGCTCGCGACTCCAAGCTGGGTGCAGAAGAGATCACTCGCGATCTGCCAAACGTCTCCGAAGACGCTGTGGCTGACCTCGACGAGCGCGGCATCATCCGCGTCGGCGCTGAGGTTGAGTCCGGCGACATTCTGGTCGGCAAGGTTACCCCGAAGGGTGAGACCGAGCTCACCCCAGAAGAGCGCCTGCTGCGTGCCATCTTCAACGAGAAGTCTCGCGAAGTGCGCGACACCTCCCTGCGCATGCCTCACGGCGAGCGCGGCACTGTTATTGCAGTGAAGGAAGAGACCAAGGAAGATGCTGAGGCTGACGGCGATGAGCTGCCAAGCGGCGTCAACCGCGTCATTCGCGTCTACGTCGCTCAGAAGCGCAAGATCACCGTAGGTGATAAGATCTCCGGCCGCCACGGCAACAAGTGCACCATCTCCCGCATCCTGCCAGAAGAGGATATGCCGTTCATGGAGGACGGTACTCCTGTCGACATGCTGCTCAACCCACTGGGCGTTCCTCCGCGTATGAACCTCGGTCAGGTGCTTGAGCTCCACCTCGGCTGGATCGCACGCCAGGGTTGGGATATCGATATCGACAAGACCATGAGCGAATGGAAGAAGCACATCCCAGCAGGTGCTGAGAAGGCTGCTCCAAACACCCCAGTCACCACTCCAGTCTTCGACGGTGTGCGTGAGGATGCTCTCAACGGCCTGCTCGAAACCACCCTGCCAGATGCAGACGGCAACCGCCTCGTGGATAAGTTCGGTAAGGCACGCCTCTTCGACGGCCTGACCGGCGAACCATTCCCGAAGCCTGTCGCTGTGGGTGTGATGTACATCCTCAAGCTGCACCACCTGGTCGACGACAAGGTCCACGCTCGCTCCACTGGTCCATACTCCATGATCACACAGCAGCCACTCGGCGGTAAGGCCCAGTTCGGCGGCCAGCGCTTCGGTGAGATGGAGGTGTGGGCTCTTGAAGGTTACGGTGCCGCATACACCCTGCACGAAATGATGACGGTCAAGTCTGATGATGTTGACGGTCGTGTGCGAGTCTACGGTGCAATCGTCAAGGGAGAGAACCTGCCAGAGGCTGGTATTCCTGAATCCTTCAAGGTGTTGCTCAAGGAAATGCAGTCCTTGTGCCTCAACGTCGAAGTTCTCAACGCCGATGGCGTTGCTGTGGACTTGGATGCCGAGGATGACGAGGCTGGCAACTCCCGCGAGCAGCTGGGCTTCAACATTGGTGAACGCCCAGATAAGGCTGCTGCAGAGGCAAGCCGCATCGACACCTCTCTGGATGACAACAGCTGGGGAATGTCCGAGCGCTGAGCTCGTCTCCCTCACGTGAGTAAAAAGTTTCTGATAGACAGGAAATAGATTGATCGACGTTAATCAGTTTCACAAGCTGAGGATCGGTATGGCTACCACCGAGGATATCCATCGTTGGAGCCACGGCGAGGTCAAGAAGCCGGAAACCATCAACTACCGCACCCTCAAGCCAGAACGTGACGGTCTGTTCTCGGAGCAGGTGTTCGGTCCTACCCGCGATTGGGAGTGCGCTTGCGGTAAGTATAAGCGCGTCCGCTTTAAGGGCATCGTGTGCGAGCGCTGCGGTGTCGAAGTGACTCGTTCCCGCGTTCGTCGTGAGCGCATGGGCCACATCGAACTGGCAGCCCCAGTCACTCACATCTGGTACTTCAAGGGCGTTCCATCCCGCCTGGGCTACCTGCTCGACGTTTCCCCACGCGACCTGGAAAAGGTGATTTACTTCGCCGCATACATGGTCACCTCGGTCGACGTTGAACAGCGCCAGAAGGACCTTCCAGATTTGCAGGCCGAGTTGGACACCGACCTCAATGCCATGACCAAGCGTCGCGACATCGAGCTCGCCAACCGCCAGCGCAAGCTGGAAGAGGACCTCTCTGACCTGGAAGCAAGCGAAGGCAAGTCCGCAGCTTCTTCCAAGCTCAAGAGCGCTGCCAACCGCGAATTGAAGGCCATCCGCAACCGCTTCGACGACCAGATTCGTCGTCTGCAGAGCGTGTGGGATCGCTTCAAGGGCCTCGAGCCAGGCGATATGGAAGGCGATGTCGACCTGTGGGGCGAGATGATGGATCGCTACGGCGATTACTTCACCGGTTCTATGGGTGCAGAAGCCGTCAAGAAGCGCCTGGAAGATTTCGACCTCGAAGCAGCCGATGAGGAGCTTCGCGAAATCGTGCGCACTGGCACCGGCCAGCGCAAGGCTCGCGCTCTCAAGCGCCTGAAGGTTGTGGACGCATTCCTCAACACCGGCACCAGCCCAGCAGCAATGGTTCTCGACGCCATCCCGGTTATCCCACCGGACCTGCGTCCTATGATCCAGCTGGACGGCGGCCGCTTCGCAACCTCCGACCTCAATGATCTCTACCGTCGTGTGATCAACCGTAACAACCGTTTGAAGCGTTTGATCGAGCTCGGCGCACCAGAGATCATGCTCAACAACGAGAAGCGCATGCTTCAGGAAGCTGTTGATTCCCTCTTCGACAATGGCCGTCGTGGTCGTGCCGTCACCGGCGCTTCCAACCGTCCATTGAAGTCCTTGTCAGACATGCTCAAGGGCAAGCAGGGTCGCTTCCGCCAGAACCTTCTGGGTAAGCGTGTGGATTACTCTGGCCGTTCCGTGATCGTCGTGGGCCCAAGCCTGCGCATGCATCAGTGCGGCGTGCCAAAGCCAATGGCACTCGAGCTGTACAAGCCATTCGTCATCAAGCGTTTGGTGGACGAGGGCTACGCACAGAACGTCAAGAGCGCCAAGCGCTTGATCGACCGTGCCGACGCCAACGTCTGGGACGTGTTGGAGCAGGTCATCTCCGAGCACCCAGTGCTGCTCAACCGTGCACCTACCCTGCACCGCCTCTCCATTGAGGCCTTCGAGCCAATCCTGGTGGAAGGTAACGCAATTCACCTGCCACCACTGGCCTGCGCACCATTCAACGCCGACTTCGATGGCGACCAGATGGCAATCCATCTGCCGCTTTCCGTTGAGGCACAGGCTGAGGCTCGTACCCTCATGCTCGCTTCCAACAACCTGCTCAAGCCAGCAGATGGCCACGTGGTGACCATGCCATCTCAGGATATGATTCTGGGTCTGTACTGGCTGACCACCGTTGAGGAAGGCGAGAAGGGCCAGGGTCGCATCTTCTCCACCATTCCTGAGGCTCGTATGGCCCTCGATGCCGGTGAGATTACCATGAACACTCTGGTTCTCTTCCGCATGCCAAAGGACTTCGTGCCGTCCAAGAACTGGGAGCCTGGCGAGGTCAAGGTTGTTGACCCACAGCCAGGTATGCCAGAGGTGGTGAAGGAAGAGCGCCTGCAAGATGGCGGCTTCCTGTTCGCTACCACTTACGGCCGCATCCTGTTCAACGGCACCTTGCCAGTTGACTATCCATTCGTCAACGAGCAGGTTCCGAAGGACAAGCTCAAGCCAATCGTCGACGATATTGCATTGCACTATCCAGTCGCCCAGGCTGACGCAACCCTCGATGCTCTGAAGGACCTCGGCTTCAACCACGGCCAGTGGGCCGGCGTGACCATGGCCTTCTCCGACATCGTCACTCCTCCACAGCGCAAGGCCATCATTGCTCGTTACGATGAGTTGACTCAGAAGATCAACGAGCAGTACGAGATGGGTATGCTCACTGAAGCCGAGCGCCGTCAGGAAGTCATCGATGCATGGACGAAGTGCACCGACGAAGTTGCTTCCCAGATGGAGGAGAACTTCGGTCCTCACAACGACCTGAACATCATGGTGCGCTCTGGTGCACGTGGTAACTGGATGCAGATTCGTCAGATCGCCGCAATGCGTGGCCTCGTGACGAACCCGAAGGGCGACATCATTCCTCGTCCAGTCAAGTCCAACTACCACGATGGCCTGTCCACCCTGGAGTACTTCATCTCCGAGCACGGCGCTCGTAAGGGCCTGGCTGATACCGCACTTCGTACGGCAGAGTCTGGTTACCTCACCCGTCGTCTGGTCGACGTTTCCCAGGATGTGATCGTGCGCGAAGAGGATTGCGGTACTAAGAAGGGTATCGTCATCCCGATCGCCGAGCGCAACGACGACGGCACCTTGAGCGTCGACAAGTTCGCAGATTCCTCTGCTTACTCTCGTATGCTCGCTGAGGATGTCGTTGATCCAAGCGATAAGACCACCGTTCTGGCCAAGCGCAACTCCGCAGTGGATATGGACGTCATCGCTATGCTCGTCGAGCACGGCATTGCCTCCATCAAGGTTCGCTCCGTGTTGACCTGCGAATCCAAGCGTGGCGTGTGCGCCGAGTGCTACGGCTGGTCCTTGGCAACCAACCACCTGGTTGATGTTGGTGAGGCAGTCGGCATCGTCGCAGCACAGTCCATCGGCGAGCCTGGTACGCAGCTGACCCTGCGTTCCTTCCACTCTGGTGGCGTCGCTTCTGCATCCGATATCACCCAGGGTCTTCCTCGTGTGACGGAGCTCTTCGAGGCTCGTACTCCTAAGGGCGAGTCTCCGATCACCGAGTACGACGGAACTGTTCACATTCAGGAGAACGAGGATGGCCGTTACGTCATTCTCACCCCTGATGTTCCTGGCATGGAGAACATCACCTACCAGGTGTCCCGTCGCGCTCCACTGCTGGTCAAGGAAGGCGAGCACGTCTCCGCAGGTACCCAGCTGATGGAAGGTTCTGTCGATCCAAAGAAGATCCTTCGCATCCTCGGACCTCGCGCAGCAGAGCTCAACATTGTGGACGGCGTTCACGATGTGTACCGCTCTCAGGGCGTCGGCATCCACGACAAGCACTTGGAGATCGTCGTTCACCAGATGCTTCGCCGCGTGACGATCATCGATTCGGGTGAAACCACGATGCTTCCAGGCGAGTTGGTGGATCGCAACGTCTTCACCGCACAGAACCGTGAGGCAGTGAAGAACGGTAAGAAGCCAGCTTCCGGCCGTCCAGAGCTTTTGGGTATCACCAAGGCTTCTCTGGCAACCGATTCCTGGCTGTCTGCTGCATCCTTCCAGGAGACGACTCGCGTGCTCACCGAGGCTGCCCTCGATGGCCGTGTCGATCACCTGCGTGGCCTGAAGGAGAACGTGATCATCGGTAAGCTCATCCCAGCTGGTACCGGCCTTGCCCGTTACCGTGAGGCTACGGTTGAGCCAGATAAGGTGATCCGCGACTCCATCTACACCACCTTCAACATGGGTGACAAGCAGGATTCCGTCATCTCCACTCTGCCTACCGAGGATCTGAGCTCTGTCGACTTCAACGACATTGATTTCGGCGATCTCTCCTTGGGTAACGAGTTCGGTGACGATTCGCTTTCCGACATGAACTTCGGTTCTGACTTCTCGTTGGATTCCGATACTTTCGGCTCCTTCGACACGTCTGACTCCGACAAGTCCTCTGGCTCTGATGACGCTCAGACTTCTGATGACTCCGATTCTCAGAATTCTGACGACTCTCAGTCCTCTGACGACTCGCGGGAGTAATACGCTCGCTCTGAGGTCACGGCGGCTTTGTCTTGGCCTCAGTAGGGCTTAAGATTATCAGTCCTCGTCTTCGGGCGAGGACTTTTTCATATCCCTCCCGCTTCGCGCAGCGCGCGGGCGAAGGCAAGGGGAGGGGCGCAGCCGCACGTTTCATCCTCTGGGTTGATGCGTTGACAATCTTGAGGCATAAAATAGAGAAAGACTCGAGGAGGAAAGAGGTTACCATGTCGGCGAAAGAGCACAAAAGCCTGGCAAGCAAGCTGGTTAAACTGTCGCTTTTAGGCGGGGCTGCTTGGTTATGGAGCATCCTTCCTCGCACGAGGGCTCAGCGTTTGCGTGAGCAGCCTGGCCAGGGGCTTATTCCTGCGAAAACGGGCCTTCCTGTCACACTTTTTGCCCATCGTGGCTTGCATGACGCGGGTTCGGGCTTGTCGCGTGCGGCTATGAGTGACGAACATTCTGAGGCCAGCGAGTATGTTGCTTGGGTTCGCGATCTGGCCGCTCAAGCAGGCTATGAGCCGGTCGTCGACTCGGCTCCTGTTGCGCCAGAGAATTCGATGGCAGCTTTTGCCGCCGCCTGTGAAGCGGGCTACGGCATTGAGCTTGATATTCAGCTGAGTAAGGATGGGCAAGTGGTGGTCTGCCACGATCCTGACCTGTTACGCGTGGCGGGGCTCGATGTGGCAATCAAGGACCTCACGTATGAAGAGCTCACCACCATCCCGCTCTTCCCAGCGCCAAACCTTGCGGGAGATGGTAAGGCGGTGAGTGCGAAGCCTGCTATGGGGGACCTCAAGCGCGGCAATCTGGGTGCAATGGCTTACCAGCATGTGCCTTTGCTGCGTGATGTGTTGGATTTGGTGGATGGTCGCGTTCCGCTGATCGTGGAATTTAAGTCGCATTCTGAGCAGCTCGATGAGGATTTGCTGCGTAAGGGGTGCGATTTGCTGCAAGCTTATCAGGGGCAGTATTGCATTGAATCGTTTGACTCGCGTATGGTGCGCTGGTTTAAGCTCAATCACCCGGAAGTGATCCGCGGTCAGCTGGCTGCACCGTTCTCGAAGCAGCGTCGTACGGGTGTTGTGGAGGGGCTCAAGCAGGGCAAGCTTCCGAAGCGTTCGGATGTCCTGGCTTTCCTCGCTGCCTCGTTGCTGCTCAACTGGTATGCTCGCCCTGATTTCCTGGCTTTGGAATGGCATATGGGCAAGTCTTTGCCAGCGCGTGTGGCGCGTCGTGCCGGGGCTACACTCACGGCGTGGACGGTGCGTACCGAGCTGGATCGCATTGAGTGCGCAGATGTGTTTGACGAGGTGATTTTCGAGGCCTTCCGCCCGCGCGTGTGATTACTGCGTTTTGCTACGCGGAGCGCACCGTCTCGGTGTGTGTTGCTCACTGAGCCTGGTGAGCTGCGCCGTTCCTAGCGGCCGAGCTGCTCTTCACAGCAGTGCGCAAAGTGATGAGCGTCGAATCATTCATCGTTTCGATGTCCTCATTCTCCGCCAGACGCACCGAGCGCCATTGGTGAACCGCAGAATCGAGGCAATCCACCACGATCACCGTGGCGTTATCCTTGCCTCCGGCGTCTAAAGCTGCGTTGACGAGGTTTTGTGCCACCGTCCTGGCGTCCTGCTGGGCGCACGCGAGTTCGACGAATTTGGTGGGCTCGATCTCGGAGTAAATGCCATCCGAGCACATCACAAAACGGCCGTACAAGCCGGCGCGGAAGTAGTCGGCCGACACGCCGTCAGGGGAGCCTACTGCCTGAGTGATGATGTTGCGCGGAATGCTCCTCTTGGCGCTCTCTTCGTCCATTTCGCCGGCGTCAATCACCTCTTGGCGCTTGGAATGGTCATGGGTCACCTGCACGAAGGAGTGCACGTCCCACGTGGCCTTCCTCTGCTCACTCACCTCGACGTCGAGCTTGAGATTACCATTGTCCGTTTCTCCCTGTGCGGTCAAAGCCATTCCGGGTGTAACGTCCTCGCGAGTCAGATTGCGGATTCGCGGTAGCACCATGGTTTGGTCGCTACTCGCCGGTGCAGGAACCTCATCATACGAGCTCGCTTCAGTGTGAGTGGGATGAGTTGGTGAGGAAGCACCCTCTAAAGTTAGGTGGGGTGCATCCAAAGTAGGAATAGAATAGCGCGGAGTTGACGAGGTGGCATCGGTAATGTCAGGCGTTTCCTTGCGGTGAAGAGCGCGCTGGAGGAAGTTGCGAGGAGCGACGACCTGCTCGACTTGCAACTCGGAAAGGTGATAGGTGCGAGAATCACCAATATTGACCACGTACCAGCAGTTATCGGGATCTTCGCCAGAAATATCCTTCAAAATAATGCCAGTCAGCGTACTGCCTGCCATACGCCCGTCATGAGCCATTGCAGCAACGCGAGCCTGAGCCTGTTGAATGCAATCTTCAATCATCGCGCGTGAGCGGATGGAAACATGAGCAAGCTTGGCAAATTCGGCGATAATTACAGCGGAAGCTTCGCGGCCGTCGACTCCACCTCCCATACCGTCAGCAACCAAGTAGAGGCCATCCTGGCTCACATACGAATCCTGATTGTCACGGCGGACTAAGCCGATATCAGAAAAAGCGGCGCTGCTAATACTCACGGCCATAGTATCCTCCTGTGCAACTGACGTAGTAATGCTAACGCCGAGTGCAGAAGTAGTAAAAGTGCCTCAGTGGCCGATGCGAAAGTGATTCGAAGTTGAGGCGACAGAGCCTCGAGGCTGAGGTGCTTGTTTTCAGCTGAAATTGTTTGTCCACGCATGTGATATAGTTATCAAAAGTGTGCCACAGGTTGCCTGTGGAACATCCCTGAATTCTGTGAACCGAACCGGTAACGGCAAGGGGAGGATGACGGGCCATCGGGCCGGTGGGTGTTGGCTGTACATTCGATCCTTCTGGGGGAGTGTGCCTTCCACAACGTCGCGGCCTGAGGCACAAAGAGTAAGTAGCAGTTGGATCGGAGAAAAATGCCAACTATTCAGCAGCTGATTCGTTTCGGCCGTACCAAGAAGACCAAGAAGTCGAAGACTCTGGCCCTCAAGGGTAGCCCATTGCGTCGTGGTGTGTGCACTCGTGTGTACACCACCACTCCAAAGAAGCCAAATTCCGCCCTTCGTAAGGTCGCCCGTGTGCGTCTGTCCTCTGGTATCGAGGTCACCGCATACATTCCAGGCGAAGGCCACAACCTGCAGGAGCACTCCATCGTGCTCGTTCGCGGTGGTCGTGTGAAGGATCTCCCGGGCGTTCGTTACCACATCGTCCGCGGTGCTCTGGATACCCAGGGTGTGAAGGACCGCAAGCAGTCTCGTTCTCTCTACGGCGCAAAGAAGGCTAAGTGATATGTCTCGTAAAGGACCAGCAAAGCATCGTATCGTACAGCCTGATCCGATTTACGGTTCCACCGTTGTCGCTCAGCTGATCAACAAGGTTCTCATGGACGGCAAGAAGTCCGTCGCTGAGACCATCGTCTACTCCGCACTCGAGCAGGTGAAGACCAAGACTGAGCAGGACCCAGTCTCCGTCTTGAAGCGCGCTCTGGATAACATTCGTCCATCCCTCGAGGTTCGCTCCCGCCGCGTCGGTGGCGCAACCTACCAGGTGCCAGTCGAGGTTCGTCCAGCTCGTGCAAACACCCTCTCTCTGCGTTGGCTGACTGACTACAGCCGTGCTCGCCGTGAGAAGACCATGGCAGAGCGTCTCGCAAATGAGATTCTCGATGCATCCAACGGCCTTGGCGCATCCGTCAAGCGTCGTGAGGATACCCACAAGATGGCTGAGGCCAACCGCGCCTTCGCTCACTATCGCTGGTGAGTTCCCGCCTTAGGGCACCCATAACCAAGACAAATCGTCGCGCTAAGTGAGGAATAAATGGCACAAGACGTGCTTACTGACCTGAAACAGGTCCGTAATATCGGCATTATGGCTCACATCGATGCCGGTAAGACAACCACTACCGAGCGTATTCTGTACTACACCGGTGTGAACTACAAGATTGGTGAGACCCACGATGGCGACTCCACCATGGACTGGATGGTCCAGGAGCGCGAACGTGGTATTACCATCACCTCTGCAGCAATTACTGCATTCTGGAACCGTCAGTCTCACGACCCTGAGGATCGCTTCCAGATCAACATCATCGATACCCCTGGCCACGTCGACTTCACCTCTGAGGTCGAGCGCTCCCTGCGTGTTCTCGATGGTGCTGTTGCAGTCTTCGATGCAAAGGAAGGCGTGGAGCCACAGTCCGAGACCGTGTGGCGCCAGGCTGATAAGTATGACGTCCCACGTATCTGCTTCATCAACAAGATGGATAAGCTGGGCGCCAACTTCTTCTACTCCGTCGATACCATCAAGGAGAAGCTGAACGCAACTCCAATCGTCATGCAGCTGCCAATCGGCGCTGAGGACGACTTCAACGGTGTTGTCGATCTGGTCCGCATGAAGGCATACGTGTGGGCTGGCGACCAGAAGAAGAGCAAGGACATGGGTGCTCACTACGAGACCACTGACATCCCTGCTGAGCTCAAGGATCAGGCTGACGAGTACCGTCAGAAGCTCCTCGAGCAGGTTGCCGAGTCTGACGATGCACTCATGGAGAAGTTCTTCGCTGGTGAGGAGTTCACCGAGCAGGAGATCCGTGAAGGCGTTCGTAAGCTCACCGTGGCTTCTGAAGCTTACCCAGTGTTCTGCGGCTCCGCCTTCAAGGATAAGGGCGTTCAGCCAATGCTCGACGCTGTCGTTGATTACCTGCCATCCCCAGTGGATGTTCCAGCAATCAAGGGCTACGTCCCAGGTCACGAGGACGAGGAAGAGGATCGTAAGCCATCGGCAGACGAGCCATTCGCAGCACTCGCCTTTAAGATCGCAGCTCACCCATTCTATGGAAAGCTCGTTTACGTTCGCGTGTACTCCGGCACCATCAAGCCAGGCGACACCGTTCTCAATGCTTCCAAGGACAAGCGTGAGCGCGTTGGTAAGCTCTTCCAGATGCACTCCGATAAGGAGATCCCAGTCGACGAAGCACGCGCAGGTAACATCTACGCATTCGTTGGCCTGAAGGAAATCTCCACCGGTGATACTCTGTGCGATGTTGCTCACCCAATCTCCCTTGAGTCCATCTCCTTCCCAACCCCAGTAATCGAGGTTGCTGTGGAGCCAAAGACTAAGGCTGATCAGGAGAAGATGGCAATCGCATTGCAGCGCCTCTCCGATGAGGATCCAACCTTCCAGGTCAAGACCGACGAAGAGTCTGGTCAGACCCTGATCTCCGGCATGGGCGAGCTCCAGCTCGACATCATCGTCGACCGTATGCGTCGTGAGTTCAAGGTTGATGCAAACGTTGGTGAGCCACAGGTCGCTTACCGCGAGACCATCAAGAAGCCAGTGATGGACCTTGAGTACACCCACAAGAAGCAGACCGGTGGTTCTGGTCAGTTCGCAAAGGTCCTGATGAACTTCCTGCCAATCGACGAGACCAACGAAGAAGAGAAGGGCAAGGACTTCATCTTCGAGGATCACGTCACTGGCGGCGACATCTCCCAGGAGTACATCCCATCCGTCGAGGCCGGCGTCAAGGAAGCTATGCAAACTGGCGTCCTCGCAGGCTTCCCAGTGGTGGGTGTCAAGGCTCAGCTCATGGACGGCCAGATGCACCCGGTCGATTCCTCCGAGATGGCCTTCAAGGTCGCTGGTTCTATGGCCTTCAAGACCGCAGCTCCTAAGGCTAACCCAGTCATTCTCGAGCCAATCATGGCCGTCGAGGTTCGTACTCCAGGCGAGTACATGGGCGATGTCATTGGTGATTTGAACTCCCGCCGTGGCCGCATCGATAAGATGGACGACGAGAAGGGCGTTCGTATCATCGACGCTAAGGTGCCGCTGGCCGAGATGTTCGGCTACATTGGTGACCTTCGTTCCAAGACCCAGGGCCGTGCAGTGTACACCATGCAGATGGATTCGTATGCTGAGGTTCCAAAGTCCGTTGCTGACGAAATCATCAAGAAGCAGCGTGGCGAGTGAGTGAGTGTTAATCTTTGAGTATTCCTCAAGATTATCAACGCTCATGAGCCGAAAGTTTGAGAGGGGACGGGTGCTGACTCGTCTCCTCGGGTATGTGAGGGGTTGTCTGACACAGCAGCCCCTTACATACAACGATTTTGCGAACTAATGTCTTACATTAGTGAGTGAAAATCCTTTGCCTGAGTGCTGGGAAACCACGCTCACAGTGAAGGTGTGGCATCCGTCTGCTTTAGCGGGTAGACTCAAAGAGTTAACACTGCACCGGTTGTCATAATCTCAGCAGTTTTGTAATATGTAGCGGGGCTTCTGCTCATGTGGCGGAAGCGAACTACGAACGTCCAGGAGGACATAATGGCAGAGAAGGCCAAGTACGTACGCACTAAGCCGCATGTCAACATCGGCACCATCGGCCACATTGATCACGGTAAGACTACCCTGACTGCAGCAATCTCCAAGGTTCTACACGACGAGTACCCGGATCTGAACCAGGAATATGATTTCAGCCAGATCGATGAGGCTCCAGAAGAGAAGGAACGCGGTATTACCATTAATATCGCGCACATCGAGTACCAGACCGAGAAGCGTCACTATGCTCACATCGATGCTCCAGGCCACGCTGATTACGTCAAGAACATGATCACCGGCGCAGCTCAGATGGATGGCGCAATCCTCGTTGTGGCTGCAAACGATGGTCCTATGGCTCAGACCCGTGAGCACGTCCTGCTCGCAAAGCAGGTCGGCGTCCCGAAGATCCTCGTCGCTCTGAACAAGTGCGATATGGTTGAGGACGAAGAGCTCATCGATCTCGTCGAAGAGGAAACTCGCGACCTGCTCGAAGAGAACGGCTTCGACCGCGACTGCCCAGTCGTGCGCATCTCCGCTTACGGCGCACTGCACGACGATCAGCCAAACCACGAGCACTGGGTTGAGCAGATCAAGAAGCTCATGGACGCAGTCGATGAGTACATCCCAACCCCAGTTCACGACCTCGACAAGCCATTCCTCATGCCAATCGAGGATGTCTTCACCATCTCCGGTCGTGGTACCGTGGTCACCGGTCGTATCTCCCGTGGTCAGATCCTCACCAACACCCCAGTTGAGATTGTTGGTCTGAAGGATACCCAGTCCACCACCGTTACCTCCATCGAGACCTTCCACAAGATCATGGATTCCGCTGAGGCTGGCGACAACGTCGGTCTGCTCCTCCGCGGTATCAACCGTGACCAGGTCGAGCGTGGTCAGGTGTTGGCTGCTCCAGGTTCCATCACTCCTCACACCGAGTTCAAGGCTGAGGTTTACGTCCTTACCAAGGACGAGGGTGGCCGTCACACTCCATTCTTCAACAACTATCGTCCACAGTTCTACTTCGGCACCACCGATGTCACTGGTAGCATCGAGCTCCCAGAGGGCACCGAAATGGTTCAGCCAGGTGATCACGCCAACTTCTCCGTCAAGCTCATCCAGCCTGTCGCAATGGAGAAGGGCCAGACCTTCGCAGTCCGCGAGGGTGGCCGCACCGTTGGTTCTGGTCGTGTGACCGAAGTTCTCGACTGATTGACTTCAGTTGTGACTTGTTCGTGTAAATAGCAGTTCAACTGTTGTTACGCCAACGTCAAGGGATAGCTTCTTCGGGAGCTATCCCTTTTTTCATGCTCAGCCCTTTTGTTGTGGGGCTGTGGCATACTTAACAGTTGTCTTCATACGTGATTTTTCTTTGGATGGGATTAGCAAATGGCACAAACCACCAATGACATTAAGAACGGCTCTGTTTTGAATCTCGATGGTCAGCTTTGGACTGTCGTGAAGTTCCAGCACGTCAAGCCAGGCAAGGGTCCAGCATTCGTGCGTACCACCATCAAGAACGTTCTGTCTGGTAAGCAGGTTGAGCGCACCTTCAACGCTGGTATGAAGGTTGACTTCGAAACCGTGGATAACCGCGATCTGCAGTACTCCTACCGTGATGGCGACAACTTCGTCTTCATGGATATGACCACCTACGATCAGGTGATGATTCCTTCCGCACTTATCGGCGACCAGGAGAAGTACCTGCTCGAGGGCACTGAGTGCCAGATTTCCTTCCACGATGGCACCCCGCTTCAAGTTCAGCTGCCAGCATCTGTTCTGCTCAAGGTCACTCATACTGAGCCAGGCTTGCAGGGCAACCGTTCCAATGCTGGTACCAAGCCAGCAACTGTAGAAACTGGCGCTGAAATTCAAGTTCCGCTCTTCATTACTGAGGGTGAGGTAGTGAAGGTTGACACCCGCGACGGTTCTTACCTGGGTCGCGAAACTAAGTGAGTCACCTCACTTCTGACACTCCTTTGCTGTGAGCGCAGGCAGGGGAGAGGAACAAGCCTTCGAGTTTACTCGGAGGCTTTTGCGCCACTTATAGGCAGACATGAGGAGGACTGGATGGCACGCTCTACCGCACGGAAAAGGGCATTGAACACTCTATATGAAGCTGATTTGAAGGATGCGGACATTCTCGATCTGCTCGCTGAACGCGAGAAGAACCCGGGAGCCGACACCCCACTTCCAGAGTATGCCTCGGACATCGTGCGCGGTGTGGCACAGCATTATAAGCGCATCAACGGTATGATCAACGAACACGCTTCGTGGAAGATTTCGCGAATGGCTGTCGTCGACCGCAATATTTTGCGCATGGGCGTGTGGGAGATCGTCTACAACAACGAAATTCCCGCTCCTGTTGCCATCGATGAAGCTCTCGCTCTGGCCAAGAAGCTCTCTGATGCCGACTCGCCAAGCTTTATTCACGCTGTTCTCTCTGCCATCAGTGACGACCCGAATGCCGTGCCTGAAAACGACGACCAGTCGCAGCGCTCGCGCGGCCTGTCTCGCTCCCTCAAACAAAGCGAAACCGAGATTACCACTGCTGATAACACCGCACGCGACGAGCAGTACGGTGACAGCGCGGATGAGGATGTTGACCTTGATAATCTCAGTTTCTCCTCTTTGAGTGACGATGAGCGCAAGCCAGGAACTTTCTCCTCACTGATTCCTGCCGCAGAACGTCGCCGTCGCCGCGCGTTTGTGACGCTGTCTCGCCGTAGAATTCTCCTTAAAGCTCGGAATGCTGCTTGGCCGTTTAACCCAACGAACCGTGAACAGCAGCAGGCAGAATATCTGTTGCAGCGTGCTGTGATTCGCATGCGACGTAGAGGGAAGTGAGGATTTATGGCTGAGAAGAAAGATAAGACCAGCTGGTTTCGCCGCGCTTCTCAAGGAGTAACGAGCCGTTTTAGCAAGCCACAAGCTCGTCCTCGTCGCCGCCTCGTCGTGCTCTCCGGCCCTACAGCCGTTGGTAAGGGAACTGTCGAGGCCGCTTTGACGAAGGCCCATCCTCAGGTATGGGTGTCGGTTTCCGCAACGACTCGTGCACCCCGGCCGGGTGAAGTGGACGGTAAAACGTATTACTTCCTTACCGAAGACCAGTTCGAGCAAATGCGACGCAATAACGAGTTCTTGGAAACCGCTATTGTGCACAATATGGCGCACTATGGAACGCCTTTGCAGCCAGTGCTTGACCACCTGCAAGATGGTGTGCCCACGATCTTGGAAATCGATTTGCAAGGTGCTCGACGCGTGAGGGAACGTGCTGCTGAGCTGGGCTTGGATGTGCTCTTCGTTTTCCTCGCCCCACCGAGCTTCGATGATTTGATTACCAGACTTGCTGAACGTGGTACTGAAAATCCTGAGCAAAGGATGAAGAGGCTGGCCACCGCGCGAGTCGAGCTTGCCGCCGAAAAAGAGTTCGACGTGGTGATTACCAATACGCATGTCGACGAGGCTGCAGAAGAGCTGTGGCGTGTGATTTGCCAGGAATATGGCGTGGACCCGGAAACGGGAAAGTGAACTGGCAATTGACCACAGGATTCACTAGACTGGAAAGTTGTCTGAATGGAGGGACTCATGGCAATTGGAACTGAGCCGACACCACAGGGAGTCGTCAATCCTACCATCGATCATCTGTTGGAACACACCAACGGCAACAAGTATGCTTTGGTCGTTTTCGCAGCCAAGCGTGCTCGCCAGCTGAACTCTTACTGGAGCCAGGCGAGCGAGGGCATTATTCAAAGCGTGGGCCCGCTCGTTGACGCGAATAAGGAAGATAAGCAGCTGACTGTTGCTTTCCGCGAGATCGACGAGGGTGTTCTCGAAGAGCATCTCGCTGCGGATGACGAAAATGAGGGACGCTGAGCTTACTCACCGTTTCTGTTTTTGAGGCCTTCCTCGAGTGAGGGAGGCCCTTTTTGTATGAACTATCTGTATAAACAAGCTCAAAGGAGAGGGTATGACCGAGTTGCAACTACTCACTGCTGAGGCAGTCACCGAGGGGCATCCGGATAAAATCTGCGACCAAATTTCCGACGCGATTCTCGATGACATGTTGCGCTCTGACCCCAACTCTCATGTGGCCGTGGAAACCTGTGCAGCAACTGGTACCTTCTTCGTCTTCGGCGAGGTGAACACGCAGGCCTACACCGATATTCAAGCGGTAGTGCGCTCCGTGCTCAAGCGCATTGGCTACGATTCCAGCGAGATCGGCCTCGACTATCGCTCCTGTGGTGTCGTCTCCTCGATTGGTCAACAGTCGGCAGAAATTGAGCAGGGCGTGGACCGTGTGCATCGCCACGCTGATATGACTGACGCGGAGAAGGAAGAGCTATACGCGACGACCGGCGCTGGCGACCAAGGTGTGGTGTTTGGTTACGCCAGTGACGAAACGGATGTTCTCATGCCGTTCCCGATCACTGTGGCTCAGCGTTTGGCTCAGCGGCTGGCTCAGGTGCGCAAGAAGCATATTGTTCCTGGCCTGCGTCCGGATGGTAAGACGCAGGTAAGCGTCGAATACGGCGATGACGGTTATCCTCGCGCTATTCGCACGGTTCTCATCTCCACTCAGCACGACCCGGATGTTGAACAGACGTGGCTCAAGGCTCAACTTCGCGAGCACGTGATCACTCCGGTTTTGCAGCAGGTGTGCGCTGCGGCTGAGCAGGCGTCTACTCACGCTGTTGAGCACGATTCGTATAAGCTGCTGGTTAATCCTACGGGCTCTTTCGTTCTGGGTGGGCCTGCCGCCGACTCCGGATTAACAGGACGCAAAATCATCGTCGACACGTATGGTGGTGCGGCTCATCACGGTGGTGGTGCCTTCTCTGGTAAGGATGCGACCAAGGTGGATCGTTCTGCCGCTTATGCTGCTCGCTGGGTGGCGAAGAACGTGGTGGCTGCAGGTTTGGCGCATCGTTGCGAGGTTCAGATTGCTTACGCTATCGGTGTTGCCGAGCCGGTGGCTATTAATATTGACACTTTCGGTACGCAGACTCCGGGTATTACGCATGCTCAGATTGAGGCTGCCGTTCGTGAGGTGTTTGACTTGCGCCCGGCGGCGATTATTGATGAGCTCGACTTGCTCAAGCCGGTTTATGAGAAAACGAGCTGCTACGGTCATTTCGGCCGTACGGATGCTGATTTTACCTGGGAGAGTGTGTCGCGCGCTGAGCAGTTGCGCGCTGCGGTTGAACGCTGAGAGATGAGCTAGGTGTGACGCTGTTCGCGCCGAGGTGAGCTACAGTTTTCGCCCTTAGCAGGCTCCTAGCGCGTCACATCTGTGTTGCGCGTTTTCCCCAGTTTGCGCGTTTTCTGACGTCTCGTTTGGCGCGGGCTAGAATTGAAGAAGATTATCAGTACCGAGGAAGGGAGGAGTGGTGGCCGATCAACCCGTTCAGCTTGCTCTCGATATTCCTGGCGTGGAAGTGAAGCACCAGTCGCGCACTGATAATCTTCAGAAAGTGAGTGTGAGACACCGCGAGCTCGTCGCGCACGTCGTTATTCTCGTCACCGCCATTCATATGGCGCAAACTTTCACGTATTCCATCCCGCCCGCGCTGGCCGACACTCTTGAGCCGGGGATGGCCGTCAGTGTGCCGTTTGGTAGGCGCGTGGTCACAGGCTTTGTGTGGAGTAGGGGTGTGGAAACGGTCAGCGTGTCGCTCAAACCGATCCGCGCGCAGCTGTCCACTCGAGTGCTGATCAACGGGCAAATGCGCCGCGACGTCGAAGAAATCGCCCGCTTGTATGGTGGCACCCGCGCTGAAATTCTTTCCCTGGCATTCCCTACGCATAATGCGCGTGTGGAGCAGGAGCGTGACTGGGACTTTTTCGCGGCTAAAGCGCGTGGCGAGCAGCGTTTTACGCGCTCTGTTGATGAAGATCTGCTCGAAGAAATGACCACGCGCGAGCTCAGTGATTATCGTGGAAGCCTTGCCGTGCACACGCTGATCGGCGCTGGCGAGGATGGCGAGGTTGGAGCGGGCGCAGAACGTGAGGCTAGCGCGGCTGAGGGGCGCGTGGCCGAGGAACGCACAGTTAGCGCGGCTGAAGAAGGCAGAACCGAGGCGAGCGCGGGGGAGGGACCTGCGGCTGAGCGAAACACAGGGGAGAAAAGCGCAGCTGGAGAAAGTGCGGAGCTGGCATCACAACGCCTGGTAATCTGGGACGTTGTGCCGGGCTTTTCGCGTTGGGTGAGCGACATCGCATGGATGATCGTGCAAGCCAAGCAAGCCGGCCGGCCAGTCGTGTGTGTACTACCCAGCAGCTCGCACATCACCAGGCTTTCAGCAGCCCTTCACCGCTACGGGCTCGTGAGTTTGGAAAGTATTGCAGCGCGCGAAGATGCGCTCAAGCGCGAGATCAGCCACACCAAGAAGCAAGCCCACGCCCAGGGTGTACTGTCCAGAAAGCTCGCGCGAACCATCAAAAAGCTCACCAAAGAAGGCCAAACCAGCGACGAGCTTCAAGACCTGGCACAACAAGCACAAGCTGCCAGCGAAGCATACGAGCGGTTGAGCGGGCATGCGCACAATCTGGAGGACGCACAAGCAAGCCTCGAGCGCGAGCTCACGGATGTTGCCGGCCCGCTGGCTGACTACTGCACTCTCGATTCTTCCACCTCGCCTCTCACCCGCTCGCGCTCTCTGACGGCCCTGAGCTCGGGGGCGGTGACCTGCGTTCTCGGCACGCGCGCGAGCATGTACGCGCCGGTGGGAAAGAACGCGCTGTTCATCTGCATGAGTGAGAACGCTTACGTTTACTCCGATGGCGAGCAGCCGTACGCTTCGGTTTCTGGCGTGTTGCGTCTGCGTGCACGCTTGCACGACGGCCTCTACGTTGCGGTGAGCCTTTCTCGTAGCGCTCAAGCTCAGTTTGACGTTGAAACGGGTGCGGCGCTGAGCGTTCAAGGTACCCAGGAGGCTCGGCATGCGATTCACGTGAGCTGGCTGAACCGCGAATTCTTGCAATCTCACGATGAGCCGCGCCTGTCCGCGCGCATTCCCCGCTACGCCGTGGGTGTGATGACGCAAGCGCTCAACGAAGGCCCGGTGCTCGTGCTGGCCGATCACGCTGGGTTTGCTTTGGTTCTGACCTGCGATTCGTGCCACCATGCTGCTCGCTGTTCGCGCTGTACTGGCCCATTGCGTGAGATTGACAGTGCTGGCCACATCCAATGCGCCTGGTGTGGGGCAAGTGCGACGCAATGGGTGTGCCCTAACTGTGGCAACACGAGTTTGAGAAAGCTGAAGGTGGGTGCGCAGGGAACCGCGCGAGAGGTGAGCATGCTGATGAAAAGCCAGCAGGTCATCGTTTCGCAGCCGGCGAGCCCGCAGTTCCCTCGAGGCCCGATCGCCCAGATTGATGCGAGCCCGCGGGTGGTTGTCGCGACGGCAAACGCTATCCCCAAGGTGAACGGTGGGGGATATTCCGCGGTGATAATCTTGGACGCTTGGGCAAGCCAGTATGACCAGAGGCTTGACGCGAGAACGGATACCCTCAACCTGTGGATGGGCGAGGCAAGCCAAGTCAAGCTCGGCGGGCATGTGTTGCTCATCGGCGAGTGTGATCCGTTTATTGCGGATGCTTTGTGCAATTGGGATGCGCAGAGTTTGGCGCGTGCGGAGCTGGAGGAGAGGCGTCAAACAGGATTACCACCGATTGTTGCGGCCGCCAGCGTGTGGGGCGATTATCCGGCCGTTATGCAAGCTGTGGAAAGCGTAGATGTGGATTCCTTCCCGCCGCTGGTCGCTTCGCTTTATGGCAAGGATGGGCAGCTGCATGAAGTAGAGGTTCCTCGCGTCATGGGCCCTGTTTCCGTGCAATTGCGCGAAACGGAGCGTAAAGCACCGCCGCTGGCTGGAGCGTCGGAGCGAGTGAAAGTGATTGTGCGCGTGCCGCTCTCCTCTCGTCAAGAGTTGGCGACGCGTTTGCACCAGGCGGCGAGCTTGGTCAGCATTCAGCGGCAGGGGGAGCTGCGCTTTTGGATAGATCCCAAGAATCTGGCGATTCGCTGAATGCCAGCGTGAACGCAGGCGAAAGTTTTCCACAGTCGGGCTTCGCGTTCGGCGAGGAGTAAACCTCAGCCGTAGAATAGAAGGCAGTGAAAAGCTGAACTGATAATCTCATGAAGGAGAATAATGACTTTTGTCGACCTTACGCCTGCGCACACGCACTTGAGCGCCGAAGAGCTGCGTCGCACGCAAGGAGAGCCCAACCAGGAAGTCCAGTGTCGTTTTGCCTCGGTGAAGCGCGCAACCACCGCTATTACCGACGTCGTGTTTGACTTTGGCGAGGTGCTGGTGCATTGGGACCCAGCCGGCCCGCTTTCCTCGCGTTTTGACGAGGAGATGATCCGCCAGTTCCGCGACAACGATCTGTCGGGTTTTGACGATGCCAATGCGGTGTCGGATAACGGCGAAAGCTTGGAGGATGCCGTCGCTCAAATGACTCCTCACCCGGGCCCGTGGGCTGAAATGATGCGCTTCTACCTTGAGCGTTTCGACCAGTCGCTGATGGGTGAAATCCCGGGCGCTCGTCAGTTGATTGAGGACCTTCATCAGGCCGGTTACCGTTGCTGGGGTCTGTCCAACTGGTCGCCGGAGAACTTCTACTGGGTGCCACGCCGCTATCCGATCATCCACGAGCTCGACGGCTACCTGGTGTCGGGCTTCATCCATCAGATCAAGCCAAACCGCGATATTTTTGAAACCGCCTCTCACACCTTCGGCTATGAGCCTGAGCACGCAGTGTTCATTGACGATAAGCCATCGAATGTGCAAGCTGCTCGCGATTTTGGCATGGGTGGTATTGTTCAGCGTTCTGCCCAGCAGGTTCGCGAGGATCTGATCGCCATGGGTGTGAATATTCCTGCAGTGATGACAAGTGTGGAGCAGGCGAGCGGTTTCCGCGCCTCAATGCCGTCAGATTGCCACGCTTCGAAAACAGTTGTGAAAGGGTGAACATGAAGATTTTGTTTGCTGGCACACCACAAGCTGCTGTTCCTGCGCTGCGCGCTTTGGCGAGCAGCCAAGAGGTTGTTGCCGTGCTCACGCGCAAGGATGCCGTGCGTTCGCGAGGCAGGAAGGCTACTCCAAGCCCGGTGAAGCAGGCAGCCCAAGAGCTAGGAATCCCGGTTTTTGACGGCAAGCCTGGCGACCCAGACTTCCTCGAGCGCATTCACGAGCTGGGTGTGCAAGCAGCTGTTGTAGTCGCTTATGGCCGCATTCTTCGCCAGCCCGTGTTGGACGCTGTGCCTCTGGGCTGGTTCAACATTCACTTCTCCCTGTTGCCTGAGCTTCGTGGTGCTGCTCCTGTTCAGCGCAGCATTTGGCTGGGGGACAAGAAGACTGGTATCTCCATTTTCCAACTGGATGCTGGTATGGATACGGGCAAGCTTCTTGCCCAGCGTGAGATGGCGATTGAGGACGAGCCGAATGCCGGTGATTTGATGATGTCGATGGCCGAGCTGGGTGCGCAGATGATCATTGAGCAGATGGCAAGGGTTGAAAAAGAGGCGGCTACCGACCCTACTCTTGCTTCTCTCTTGCATGTTCAGCCTGAGTTGACTGACCCCTCTCGGGCTTTAGCGCAAAAGATTAGCATGGAGGACGCTCAGGTGAAGTGGGACAAGCCGGCCAGTGTGGTTAGTGCGCATGCTCGCGCCTGCAACCCTGACCCCGGTGCTTTTACCACGGTGTATAAGGCGGGGAAGAGTGCTGTTGAGGGCGCTGCTCACGTTACTGCCCACGATGCTGCCAGTGAGGAAGGCGAGCGCTTGCGCCTCAACGCCGTCCATACTGCCCGTGCTGATGAGCCAGCACTCGCTTCTGCTCTGCAGGCACAAGGCCTGAAAGCAGCTGCCCTGCATCCCGGTGATCTCGTCGTGAGCAAGAAGCACGTGTGGGTTGCCTGCGAAACTGATTTCCTCGAGTTGCTCGTAGTGACAGCTCCGGGTAAGAAGACCATGCGAGCAGCAGACTGGGCTCGCGGTGCTCGTTTGCAAGCAGGAGCCCACTGTGAGTGACACCGGCAGTTTGCTCGGCGCACGCAAGGTCGCGCTGTCTGCTCTGCGCGCGATTCGCACGCGCCACAGCTTTGCGAACCTTCTGTTGCCCGGGTTGTTGAGTCAAGCGCAGTTGTCGGCGCGCGATGCTGCTTTTTGCACGGATATGGTGTATCAAACCCTGCGCTGGCAAGGTTTCCTCGACGCGCTGATTGACGCGCTGACCGCGAAGAAACCAGCTAAAGCGAGCACCTCAGGTGCGGCGAGTGTGGTTGACAGCACAAAACAAGCGAGAAAATTGGCTTCCCTGTTGGACGCGGACGTGCGCGATATTCTGCGCCTCGGCCTCACCCAACTCTTGCTCCTTGACGTTGCCGCATACGCTGTGGTGACCACTAGCGTCGAACTCGCCCGCCACACGCCGCACGCTCACCGTGCCACCGGGCTGATCAACGCCACTTTGCGTCGCGCCAGTGAACGCAGTCGCAAAGAATGGGAGGCGATTCTCACCTCTCGCATCCCTCGCTCGCAGCACGACGCCAGATTATCAGTACGCTATTCTCATCCGAAATGGATCATTCGCAAGCTTCGCGAATCCTTCGCCGCCACGAACCCGCAGATGAGTGAGGAGGAGCGGGAGAAGCAGCTGGAAGAGATTTTGCGCGCTGATAATCTTCCTGCACCTCTGACTTTATGCGCGCGCCCTGGCCTTGTTGCACCAGCAGACCTTGCCAACCAGATTACTGACCGTGCACCTGAGGCACACGTTGAAAAAGGCTTGTGGTCACCTTACGCTCTGAGAGTCAGTGGAATCGATCCGGGAACTCTTGCGGCCGTGAAGAATGCCAAAGCGGGTGTGGAAGACGAAGGAAGCCAGCTGGTTGCGCTCACTTTATCGGCAGCGCAGAGCCAGGCGAGCAGTGATAATCTCTGGCTGGACTTGTGTGCAGCACCGGGCGGGAAAACTGCCCTTCTCGGAGCTCTCGCCCAGCTTAAAGGTGCGACAATTCGCGCCAACGAGAAGAACCCTACTCGCGCGAAACTCGTTGCACACAATGTGGCAGCGCTGAAAGACGAGACGATTGACGCGATCACCGTGCTGGACGGGCGAGAGTATGCCCAAGCCAAGCAAGGTCAGTTCTCCCGCGTGCTCGTCGATGTGCCGTGTTCGGGGCTGGGAGCGTTGAGAAGGCGGCCGGAAGCGCGCTGGAGTAAAAAATCTGAGGAGATTGACGAGCTCATCGGCTTGCAAAAACAACTGCTCAATGCGGCTATAGACGCCACACTTCCCGGCGGAGTCATACTCTATTCGACGTGTTCGCCCGTGGTGGAGGAGACGCGAGCGGTGGTGGATGCCTGCGTGAACAGTCGTGATGATGTGCAACGATTAGACGCAGCACAGGTTCTTTCTACCGTGGTGGAGGAGAACTCGTTGAAGCTTGCACACGGCGATGTTCAGCTGTTTAACATCGATACCGACATGATGTTCATGTCACTTTTGCGAAAAGTCGTTCCTCAATCACCAACTGAGTGAAAAGGCGGGCTCTATGGATTTGCGCCAACTGGCATCAAAGGTTGAAGAGGTGTGTCGCACTGCCGGCAACCACGCCCTGAGAGAGCAGTTGAACCCCAGCGTGACCAAAACCTCGCGCGAACGCGGAGGCATTTCAGTCGGCCACTACGCTTCCGACATTGATTCACACCTGCAGCAGTATGTGATGGGTGCTCTCAACGAAATCGAACCACACAAGAGCTACTGGGATGAGCTCGCCGGTGAAGTGAGGCCAGGCGACCGCTTCTGGTGCGTGGGTAACGTCGACGGTTCTATCAACTTTGCGAGGAACCTGTCGGAATGGACGGTCACGGTTTCGCTGTTCGAGGCGAATGATATGGGCGAGATCTACCCGATTCTCGGCGTTGTCCACGCTCCAGCTCTCGACTTGACGTATATGGCAGCTCGCGGGCAAGGTGCCATTCGCGTCCGCCGCCTGTTAACCACAGAAAAGCGAGAGCGAGTGATCCCCTCTACATGGCCACATCTGTCGGATTCCGTTCTCTGCTTTGGTATGAGCTACTTCAGGAATGAATCTCGCAGAGCGTTGGCTACCGTCAACGATCTGACAGGTAAACCTGCTGATATCAAACGTATTGGGCCGGTTTCTCTGGATTTGTGCAAAGTGGCAGATGGTACCTATGACGCTTATTTTGAGCCATCGTTGCATTCTTGGGATATTCCTGCAGTAGCCGCAGGAGCCATTGTGTTGTGGGAAGCTCAAGGCCATCTCTCCCGTTGGGATGGCTCGTTGATCAATTGGCATGAAGCTAATGATATTGTGGCGACTAATGCTGTGATCGACGATGAGTTGATGCCTTATTTGGCTGCGCGTTCAGATAACCCAACGGTGTCGAACCCGAGTAATGATGAGCGTATTGCTCGCACTCAGGAGATGCCACCCATTTACGAGTGATCAGGGGTGCGAGGTGCTGAGCGTAATAGCTTGCGCAACCCACTGAGCAATAGTTCAGTGGAATAGACTCAGCGTAACAGCTCGCACAAGCAGTTGTACGCAACAGAAAAGCTCACTGCTGAGCAGTGAGCTTTTTCATAACTCGTCAATGACTCGTCACTGAGTTGTTGCGAGGCTATCGAGTTTTCACTCAGAAACGGCCTTCTTGAGCAGGGAACCTGCGGAGAGCTTCACGCCGTAGCGAGCTGGGATGTTGATGGTTTCACCAGTACGTGGGTTACGGCCGGTGCGCTCTGCACGCTTAACGCGCTCAGCAGCGAAAACGCCAGTGAGCTTGAGGCCCTCACCGTTCTTGAGGGACTCGATGAGAACGTCCTGGAATGCGTTGATAGCAGCCTCGGACTGTGCCTTGGTGAGGTTGGACTTCTCAGCAACCTTGGAAACGAGATCAGCCTTGTTATATGCCATGGTGCACTAACTCTTTCTCTGTGGGAGCGGCTTCTTGTTCGCCGTCCGTTTACATAGCCGATATTACAACAAAAATCAGAAAAACTGTTGAATTTCCGCGGATTTTGGTCATTTTTTCTCACACGTTCACAAGTGCGAACAAAAATGAACAATCTTCACAAGAAAAACTGTCCTCCAGGCTCAAAACTGTTGAGAAACCGGCGTTCATGCAATAAAATATCGCGGTCAAGCTGGTTCAGCACAGTTTAGAGCAGACCATGCTTTTGCATGTGCTTCATGTACACATAACCCAAAGCCATGCGCACCCAGTAGGACCAGAAGCGGAAGAGCAGCGTTGCAGACACGGCAATTGGAGACGGCACACCAATACCCGTGAATGTCACCGACAACAGTGTCTCCACCGCGCCCAAACCACCAGGCGTTGGCACAGCAGTACCCACTGCATTCACCAGCAAGAACAGGAAGAGAGTTTGAATGAAATCAGCGTTGTAGCCGAAGGCGAGTAAAGCCGTCCAGAAGCTCGCTGCCAAAGTTGTGTTCTGAATAATCGAACCAAACACCGACAAGCTCAGAATCGACGGGTGGGAGAACAGGATCACCATTTGATGACCGTAGTTCTTGATTTGAGGAACAACGGTAGTGATAATCCAATGTCGGCAGCGAGGGATGAGCATCACCACAGCAATAACCGCGGCAACAGCCCCAATAACCAACAGAACAGTCTTACCAGGAATAGCGTTCTCCAAGCCAGCCTGACCATAAGCCAAGCCCAACACAATGAACATGAGGAAGGTAGTCGTAAACTCAGCCACCGTATCAGCAGTAGCCGTGGCAATAGCTTGCGTGGTATCCATGCCAATCTTCTTCAAAAACAGCGTGTTAACGGTCAGCGGACCAGCAGCTGTCGGCATGGAAACGGCGGTAAAGCTCGCTACGGCCTGAGTGCCAATAATGCCATCGATATTCTTGCGACGACGATCCTTGTCGATAAAGATACCGAAAGCCAGAGCAGAACCCAGCCAGGAGATGAGCGAGAAGGCCAAAGAAATAGCAGCCCACAAAGGATTAGCAGTTTTCACTGCCTCGATCATCTGCTCCAAGTTAAGCTGAGTGAACAGCGCGACCATCGCCACCAGAAGCAGGACGATACTGATGAACTTCTTCGCGTTGAAACGGGAGAGATTCGTCGTCGTCTCGCCCATCTCCTCAACAGCCTCTTTCTCACTCAACGCTTCTAAGCGAGACTGCAGGGCCTTCATCATTTTGCGCGAGTAGCCAGGAATCTGCTTGGTCGCACTCGGCACAATCACCGTCTGAATATACGGAGAAAGCGAGGCGAGTGTTGCATCCGAGCAGGTGGGGCGCAGCACCTCGACAGTTTTATCAACGCCTAAGGTTGCTGCCAGCATGACGAGCAGCTGGACGCGGTCAACGGCGATATGCAAGCTCGACGAAGCGAGGTCCGCCATCTCCCAACCAGCGAGAACAGCAGTGCCCATCTCCCCGTTGGCGAGGCTTTCCAGCGAGCGCTTATCCAAATCCATCGTCTGGTCGCTGCTCGTCGGCTCCTGAGGGATGATACCCACGCAGGATGGGGTGATATTGCGATGGGTGATGCCAAAGCGGTGGGCCTGCTCCATCTGCTCCCACAGTTCGCGAATCTGGGCAGGGGAGGCAGAAGTGAGGTCGAGAGAGTGAATGTGATGATGCGGTTGCGCGGATTCAAACACAAGGAAGGTCGATTCGCCTGCATCGCCCATGCCCACTACTTGGACGGGGGAAATATTGTGGCTGGCCAGAGCCATGAGTACGAGCATGTGATGTTCCGCCGTTTGACGAACGGAAGTGTCATGACGAATGGTGATGCCCTGAATCTTCAGGGAATTAAGCCACTGGGAAATGTAGCCTCCCGTGTGGCGCTGTTCGTCGAGGACGGAGACGGTGTAACGTGCGCCGTCAGCATTCTTCATATGGTAAATGCGAGAAATGGCAGACAGGTCATCCGAGAAGCTGGCGTGGCTCTTTGCTCCCAGATTGATAATCTTGTCAACGTCGTCTTTACGCGAAAGCTTGACGGGGTCGAAACCAATGCGGCGCAATTCGGTGACGAGGTCTTGACCCCACAGGCCTTGGCTGCGCGTGCCGAAAGCGTAACGGCACACTTGGCCAATGCACAAACCCAAGAAGAGCGCCATTGAAGCCGCAGAAATTCCCGCATACGAAGTAATGAGATCAAGAATGAGCAGGATGGCGAAGGCGGAGTTTACCCAACGCAGTTGGTGGTCGCGCGTCCTTCCCGTAGCGCAGGCGAGCAGGGCGGTGGTGGCTACGAGCAGCTCGAAAGTTCCCACGCCAAAGATGGCGGGCTTACCTGGGATTAACAGTGAAGAGAATTGCTGACCCAACAGATGGAAAAGCAGCGTGATCAGCGATCCGATGGCAAGGCCGGCGCTAAAGCTCACTGCTGAAGCGAGGGTTCTCCACCATTGGCGAGTCATCAACAGTCTGGAGAAGACGACAATCATGAGCACGAGGATGACGGCGGTTTGTAGCAGCGTCATCGGTAGGCCCAACACCCAGCGCAGGGCGGAGAGGGTGCTCACACGGTTGAAGTCTTTTTGCACGCCGGAGGTGGTGGAGTGCAAGAACACTGCCAGGCCGATAACTCCTGCGGATAGCAGCAGCCACAAGCCTGCCCAGAGTAAGTCACGAGCGTCGCGTACGCGGCTGGGCTTGTGATCGGTAATCTCGACGGCGGTGTTCATACAATTCTCCTTCGCACTCTTCTTTCATTGTGCGCGAAAATCAGGCGGAATGCATCAGACTGGAGGATGAAACCGCCCAGAATAGGAGTTGAAACTCACAATTGCTGGGCGGTGAATATGCAGTTTTCTTCGGCAGAGTAAATTTCAGGCGTTGTCAGGGTTCTGAGTGCCGTGCTCGAAGCGAACCAACTGGCTGGCCACACCCGTGTAGGTGTGCGGGGTCAGCGCGAGCAAACGCTGTTCATCTTCCTCAGGCAAGTTGAGCGAGCGAACGAACTGTTCCACATCATCCTTGTTGATGCGATGGCCGCGCATCAGCTCCTTGACCTTCTCGTATGGGTGATCCATTCCAGCAACACCTTGCAAGCTCAAAGCGCGCATCAGCGTTTGGATCGGCTCGCCCAAAACCTCCCAGTTTTCCTCGAGCTCTTGAGCCATCTTCTCCTGATGAGGGTGAACTTGAAGCAGGCCTCGATGCAAGTTATGTAGTGCGAGCAGCGAGTAGCCAATAGCAGCACCCATATTCCTTTGCGTGCTGGAATCAGTGAGATCACGCTGCCAGCGTGCCTCAACCAAAGTCTGGCTCAAAGTGTCCAAGAAGGAGCAGGACAGCTCGCAGTTTGCTTCCGCATTCTCAAACAAAATTGGGTTCACCTTGTGGGGCATGGTCGACGAGCCTGTCGCACCCTTGACTGGAACCTGAGTGAATACGCCACGGGAAATATACAGCCACATATCCACGCACAGGTTATGAATAATCCTGTTGATATGGCTGATAGTGGAGAACAGCTCCGCATCCCAATCATGCGACTCAATCTGTGTGGTCAGCGGGTTCCACGTCAAGCCCATGCGCTCTTGCACGAAGCGACGAGAAATTTCCTGCCAATCTACATCAGGCAAAGCCACATAGTGTGCGCCAAAAGTACCCGTAGCACCATTGAGCTTGCCCAAATACTCTTGGTTTATCAGCTTTCGACGCTGACGAGTGAGACGGTAGACGAAAACAGCCAATTCCTTACCCAACGTGGTCGGGGTTGCCGGCTGTCCGTGCGTCATTGCCAACAAAGGAAGGTCGGCAAACTTCTCACTCATGGAGCTCAGTAGGTCGAGAACTTCATCAAACTCGGGAAGCCAAATGCGCTCCACGCCTGCCTTGATGCAGCGCGCATGGGAGAGATTGTTAATATCCTCCGATGTGCAGGCGAAGTGAACCAGCGGCTGAACGTGAGACAGCTCAGTAGGGTGCCCCAACGCTTCCTCGGCTTTGTCGAGGTAAGAGTCGATGTAATACTCCACCGCCTTCACATCGTGGTGAGTCTGAGCTTCGATGCCCTTGAGCGTTTCGATGCCCTTCTCATCAAACTGCTCAGGAATAGAGCGCAAATATGCTTTCTCTTCCTCGCTGAACGGCTTCACGCCAGGAATCACTGATTCCCCGTTATTAGCTTCAGCCAGGAAGATCATCCACTCGGTTTCCACGACCATACGCTCACGGTTGAGTGCTGGCTCGGAGAGGAACTCGACGAGCGGGTGAGTGATGGCATGGTAGCGCCCGTCCAAAGAGGTCAGGGCAATCTGGTCGATATCCGCAAGTTTCATACCTTTAAGCCTATCGGACAGGGTAGTTTTCCTCTCACCACCCTTCAGCATCACTATCCGCCGTGAGCAAGCCTTCGAAGAACAGCGTTTTCTCCACTTCGCCTCCAAACTCGCGACTAAATTCCTCACTTGCTTGAGCAGCGGCAGGCGAGCCAGAGTCGATGGCATCCTGCCAGTTTGCGCGGTGGAAGTTCATCCCATGCGTCGCCGCTGGTGAGTCGCTCATCTTGAGCCCCTGTTTGTTGAGGGTGTTGGGAAGATTTTCAGGCCGTTTCATCTGCCCTCGAACCGTCACCCAGTTGTCCCGCTTCGGGTTGTCCATCGCGTCCAGGTGGGAAACCAGTTCGCCTTGGGTTTCGCTACTGGTAACGCGCACGTTGTCCGGTATGCGATGCCCAGCTATAGGAGAGCCTGCGGTAATGACATGCGTGATGGAATACTTCGACGGCTCTTCGGCAAGCGTCGCGGCAATAATTCCTCCCTGAGAATGGCCGACGAGGGCAACAGGCTCGGTGGCGGGCACTCCTGCTTGGCGCATCGCTTCCTCGACAAAACGTGCACTCGCCGCCTGCTTGCGCTGAACAGGGAGGGAACTCATCAAATCGAGATTTCTCAGCCACCCAATGGGCGCCGTCGTATTGGTTTGGGTGCCCGGAATATACACCACCCATGACCTCTGCCCGTCACCGTTGCGAATGGCTTGCACGGCCACGGTGCTGTGCGGCTTGTCCCAGGTGGCGTTGCCCAGCTTTTCCAGGTTTCGGTAAGCCCCGGAGATATCTGCCGCCCCGGTCAAGCTGGTCGGTGCTTGAGCAGCAGGGGAAACGCTGAGATTACCACCGTACACAGCATTGCGGATGCCATTTCCCGTCAACCCCAGTACTGACGCCATATTTCCCACGACAGGCGAGCCTGAGGCGGCAAACTGTTTGCCCGCTCTCACCCCGTCCTCGCCATAGCCGCTGAGAAGGCGCAGAACATCCTGCTGGTAGGCATCAGTGCCATACCAGAAACCAAAATTCTCTGCACGGGAACTCGGGCTTGAGCCTGCTGGTAAGAGCATGCTCGTACCGCTCGAGTTCGCCTCACTGGTAGCCAGGCCGGTGGAAGCTCCTGCGGAAAACAGGGAATTAAGGTTTGCCGAACCGCTTATATAGCTCAAGATTGTCACTTCGACAGAAGAGTACAGACCTGAAGCTCGCGCTAACGCCGTGGCAAGAAACTCGCTGTGCTCCTGAGTTTCCTCCACAGCCTGGAGAAGGCTCGCCAGAACGAGTTGAAGCTGATCCACCAGAGTTTGTGCAGCCTGACTATGCCATCCCAGTTGCGAATGCGGAGAATCAGCCAGATTCGCATACTGGCAGAGCATGCGCGTACGTGCCGTGTTCTGCGCTTGAGCCATAGCGTAACGCACACTCGTGTCGAGCTCAGTCGCAGTGTTTCTCGCAGTAAAACACAAGGAGCTCAACTGAAGCATCTCCTCAGTGTCAACGCCGTAGCGAGCAGAAGAAACATGGGCGAGGGGAGTTACTGAATCGGGCATGGCAGACCTTTCTCAAACAGGATAGTCGCGGCAGCTCAGGGAGGTGATAGTTGTCACTGGTACAGCTTCGCAGCGCGGAGCCGCGTTAGGCATATTCTTCAACGCTGCAACATAATGCGTCGAGTAGCACATACGAGTTGTACAGCTCATCCACTTGAGCGCGGTAAGCGCTACTCGCACGCCCATACCAGGAAGAGTCGCGCGCTCGCTGGCAGAGCACAAACCCTTCATCGGCAACAGTGTGCAAACGAGTACACAGCGCGCGTAGCTGCGACTCGAGTGCAAAGCCCGAGCTCACGCAGGAGGTGAGTTGATTCATCTGTGACACCCGTGCAGGAAAGCTGCAGGCGGTGACACTGCTTGCGCTCTCAACTGGCAAGCTCAGCTGTGGTTGAACAGTCATGCTCCCAGTCAAGCGCAATAAAGGGGAGCAAACAGAAAAAAGAAAGGCCTGTGGACTATTCGATGAAAATAATCCACAGGCCTTGTGCCAGTCACGAAATTGCGCTACTCACCACGGTTTTTGCGTATCACTACTCGTGCTCGACTGCTTATCCGAAGAGTTGTTCTTCAACAACTGATCCATCTGCTGCTTCTGCTGCTCTTTTTGCTGGGCATCAGAATCCGACTGGTGGGACGAGTTCGCATTATTTGCAGAATTCTGCTTCTTCGCCGAGCTCGCCGTGCCACTCTTGCCCTCCACCGTTGCCACAGCTTGAGCGTACGTCATTCCATCATTCATATGCCTCAACAGTGTTGCCAGACGATCAGACACCTGCTGAGCCTGAGAATACGCAGCGTGCAAGGACGGCGTCTGGTACCACGAGGACGACTGAGCGTCAGCTAACTGCGCATCCGCCTGCTCCTGCTGAGCCTGAAGGGTGGCAATATCGGGGCTCTGGCCTTGCGCCGCCTTCACTGTCGAGCTCAAAGTGTGGGCGATATTCGTGTAATTGCGCGCGGCAAAGAAGTTGGCCAGTGATAATCCTGAGATAACCAGTAACAGTACCAGCACGATGGCGCTTACCGTGCGGCGAATGACAGGATAATTCATAGGAACCTCCTCATCCTGGCTACATCAACACCCAGCTCCCAGATTGCCAGGACGGCAATAATCAGAGCAAAAGGCCAGACCATGTAGCTGCGAACAGCGCGACGCCTCGTGCTCTTCTCCACCAAGAAACGAGAAGAAGCGTGGCTCTTCAGCGAATCGAGTGACTGAGAGCCGTCGACCTCGTCCACCGACATCTCATCAGCAATGCTCTTCAACGTGGAAGCATCCATACGCGAAATGGCAGGCTTCTTCGTATCTGGGTCATTCACCCACCCGTTCGGGCTTGTCGGAGAAGCGCTGCGGCTGATCTCGCGAGTGTTCTGAGCAGTCACCAAAGGAACCTGACCGCCCTGAGCCGAACCCACGGAGATCACCGCGCCGCCATCGACAAACTCACGCAAAGCCGAGAAAGTGCGGCGCTGGCGAGAACTCGTCGACTCACCATCCGAGAGGTAGTAGAGGACGATGACGTCATGGGGGCGCTCCGCATGAACATCCTGCATCGCCTTAATCAGCGTGTCGAGAGGCTGATCCAGCGAAGAGCCAGCGGAAACAGCAGTCGGCTCGACCTCCAGATTATCAACCCAAGAGAGCACCGCCTCACGATCAGCAGTCACCGGAAGGTCAATGTTGGCCGAAGAAGCGAAATTGATTCCCGCGTAGCGAGCAGAAGGGTAGAGCTTCATCACGTTTCTGATAATCTCGCGCGACGCACTCAAACGAGTGACAGGCTGAGCCTTACCAGGAAGGCGAGCATCACCAACAGCGATCGAACCCGTGGTATCCACGGCGAAGAAAACATCCGTCTGGTTCACCGCAGCACTCGTCGTATTGCTCACCTGGGTAGGGCCAAGCGAAGCGGCCAGAAGGGCGAGCAGGAGAAGGCCACGGCGCAGCCAATCCCACACCAGCGCATCATTATTAGCGCGACGAGCAGTAAACAGACTCACACCCACCACGAAGCTTGCCACGACGATGACGTCAAGCAGGAGAGTGGACCACCAAGCGCCAGTGACGGGCAAGAAAACAAAATCAGAAAATTGGATCATTATCGTCTCACCCACCCGGCAACAAGGAAGAGGACAGCTGCACAGAGCATGCCCACAATCAGCCACCACTGCGGCTGATCGACCACATCAGCATCCGGATTCGTCTGCGAACGGCTCTTCTGCTGCTCAATAGCGGTCACCAAGTCAGCCACCGAATTATTGGCGCTGCGCACCTGGAAAGTGCCGCCTAAAGCAGTGGTTTGCGCCTTCAAATCTTGTGCAGCAGCGGACTGAACGTCAGTACCGGTAAACAGTGTATCGACGCGAATCGAGTTGAGCTCAGTCAAATGCAGGGCCTGACGCAGCGAATACACCGGAGTGCCGGACAGCACGTTATCCGTGGCGAAAACGATAGAGGTTGGCGCCACACGGTTTTGCTGCTTGGTCGCGGTAGCCGAGAAGTTCGGAGCCATGGCCGCACAGGAGACGAGGCCATCGCCAATCAGCGAAGTGGAATCCTTACGATCCTGCGTGCCCTCGAGCCAGTCAGAGATATTCTGATAATCTTGCTGGCTCATATTTTCGATAGACTTCTGGTTTTCCACGCCTTTGAGCGCGCCTAAAGCCTTCGTCAACTCTTTTTTGACGAGGTGGTAGTCGCTGGTGAGCGGGAAAACGGTGCGGCTGGTCGAGTTGAAAATGCTCATGCCGATTTTTTCCGTGCGGAAATGATCGATCAAATCCAGGTAGGTGGCGATCACTTCGCGGTCGAAAGGCAGCGCGGAGCCAGAAACGTCGAGGCAGAGGATGATCTGGCGCGAATGGTTTTGCGACGCCACTTGATTAACAGCGCTCGGTCGTCCCGTCAGCCCCACAGCAGAAACCGTCAAACCCAGAGCGGCAAGCAGGCTCACTACGCTGAGCACCACGTAGCGGCGCATGCGAGCAGCATACGGGGCGCGCTTGAGAAGCTGCTTGACCGACCAGACCATCGGCTGCTCGGGGGTGCGAGGGGCGAGATGGCGGGTTTTCGCCAGCGCGCGGTCGAGTGTGGACTGTGCAGAATCAGCGTTCTCACCAGTGCCCTCGCGAGCTTCCTTGCGCTTCTGCTGCGAGAACACGCGCTTGCGCCACGCGCTAAAAGTATGCGAGCGATTCATCAACCACGAGGCGATGAGCACTCCAGCGAGCACGAGCAGCGCGGCCAAACTGAACAGGAAAAGGACGAGAGGCCAGCGGAATGTCACATTCATCGGTTATTCCACCTCTCAATCAAATTGTTCACCCAATTCATCGCTGCAGCCACACTCGCCTCATCTGCCGCAGCATTCGTCGCCGCATGAGCAAACTCCGGCGGGTAGAGAGCAGCAATCGTTTGACGCAGCTGTTGGAACTGCTGCTTGGAGCCCAAAGGAACACGCTGGTTCAAATCCAGCAAGGTACTCGAACTCAGGTCAACTCCTAAGCGGCTGGATGCAAAGTTTCTGGCAATCTGGGCAAGGCGAGAGTATGCCTCCGCCTCGGAAATAGTGCCCGAGTTAAAGTCAATACCCACCTGGGAGACGAGCTTTTGCCAGTAACGCATGTCATGATGGGCTTGCTTCTTCTCCGCCTTCACTTTTTCCTTGCGGCTGGCAGGTAACACCAGCAGCACCACGGCAATAACAGCGCCCAAGATTGCCACAATGCCCACAATCAGGTACGCCCACATATGAGAAAGAGCGGGTAAAGCCCAAAAACCTGTCGTCATCACTTCCCACCCTTCTGCGCAGTGGCGAGCAGGGATTGATGAGCGTGGCGCGGCGATTTCATACTCGTGGAAATCAGTTTCAGCACGGTGTCAATCATCTCTTGGCTCGAGCTGGCACTCACATAGGTGTCTGCATGGCGGCGCAACTGTAATCGCAAGGCTTCATTGAGCGCAGTGCGACGACGATCCAACTCTTGCGACAAGCTTGCATCCCTCAAAAATGCTGGCATCTTACGTCCTGTCGAAGAATCAGTGAGCAGTGGCCAAGCGGAATCGAACGGGTTAAGCGTTGAAACACCCACGACGACGAGAGCATGGTCTTGCGACAGCTGAGTCATCAACTGCGTCTGCTCAGTAGTCAATGCTGTGGCGTCGGTTGCCAACACGATCAAACCATCCTGGCGAGGAATTTTCTGCGCATAACGCAGCAAAGCCGTCAAGTCGCGCGGAGCAAAGGCCCTGCCTTCCACGGCATCGCGCAAAGTCGTGTCAAACTTCGCGTAACCACCGTTAAATGGCAAACGCGAAATCGTACCCGAATCAGCCAACACCAGCGAGATTTCATCCGAACGACGCAGCGAAAGCAGAGCAAAGAGGCGCAGTGCATTACTGGCCACTTGCAAAGCCGTCTCACCCGAGGGCGTAACGCTCATCATTTCCTGGCCGGTGTCGAGCAGCAGCCACGAGGTGGAAATCACATCTTTTTGGCGGTTGACCACAATCGGGCGGGACAGGCGTGCCGAAGCCTGCCAATCTATAGCCTGTGCGGAATCGCCAGCCTGGTACTCCCTCAAATCCAAGAAGTCAAAGCCATTGCCGGACATGTCGGACTGATGCTCGCCCTCCAACAAGCCCAGAGCATGCTGGGAGAGGGGAAGGGTGAGGCGCGAAGCAAACGATTCGACACGCGAGCGGAAAAGAGCCTGTTCCTCCTCAGCAAGTGAGGGAGAGTAAGGAGTACGCTCAGTTTTCCTCATGGTTTTCCTCATGGAATAGGAACCACCTGCACTACGCGGTCCACAATCTCATCGCTGGTCACATTGTCAGCCAAAGCCTCGAAGGTGAGCAAAATACGATGGCGCAGAACCTCATGAGCAAAAATCTTGATGTCTTCGGGGATAACGAAGTCGCGGCCATTCATCAAAGCGAAAGCCTGACCAATACGCACCAAAGCGATGGAAGCACGAGGAGAAGCACCCAAACGCACCAACTGCGCCAAACCATCGATCGGGCGAGGGCCAGAACCGCGAGTCGTGGAGACCAAGTCCACCACGTACTGCTCGATCTTTTCCGAAACGTGCACGCGACGAGCAGCGGTACGCAGGAACTGAACATCATCAATGCTCAACTTGCTGCCACTCATATTTGGCGTGTCGGAGCCGCGCTGAGCGAGAAGGTCAAGAATCTGACGCTCTTCCTCGCCGCTTGGGTAGGTCATCACCGTCTTCATGAAGAAACGATCCATCTGCGCTTCTGGCAGATTGTACGTTCCCTCTTCCTCAATCGGGTTCTGCGTGGCGATCACCATGAAGGGGTTTGGCAGTTCGATGCGCTTGCCACCAATGGTGATAGCGCGCTCAGCCATAGCTTCGAGCATGGCCGACTGTGTTTTTGCCGAAGAACGGTTGATCTCATCGAGCAGCACGACGTTGGCGTTGATCGGGCCGACATGTGTGGTCAGTTCGCGCGACTGGAAATCAAAAATTTGGGTTCCCACCAAGTCGGATGGCATCAAATCTGGTGTGCACTGCACGCGAGAGAAGGTACCGGAAACGCTGTGGGCCAAGGTCTGAGCGGCGGTGGTCTTTGCCAGGCCAGGAACGGACTCAATGAGAATGTGGCCACCGGCAATCAGCGTGGTAATCAGGGACTCGCGCAGCATCGTCTGGCCGACGACCTGGGAGCTAAAACGCTCGCGAAGCTGATTGGTCAGTTCCTGTGCGCGAGCAGAATCTTCGGAGGTCAACAGTTGAGGAGTGTTGACCTGAGCGCTATTCGTGAATAAAGACATACCTTTAGACTAGCGGGAACAGAGGAATCTCAGCCTTATTTCACTCAAATTCTGCCGATTTGTGCCTAACTTTTACGAGATTTTGCAAATATTCTGAGTTTTCTCTCGGTTTGCTGATTGCTGAGCTTCTGGTTGGTTGCGCGTTGGACTTCTCCTCGGTCATGCGCCGGGCTGGTTCACTAGCTGCAGGCAGTAACAGTTTTCTGGTCGAGCGTGACGTAGCCTGACAAGTTGAGGCCTAAAACTCAGCAATTTCGTGGCTGGGAAGCGACCAATCGACAGGCTGAGCACCCATGCGAATAAGCGCCTCATTAGTGCGAGAGAAAGGATGCGAACCAAAAAAGCCATTACGCGCAGACAGAGGCGAAGGATGCGCCGACTCGATGACAAAAGCGTTGGTCAAGCGCGGGGCCAAACTCCTCGCATCTCGACCCCACAAGATTGCCACTAACGGTAAAGCTTTGCCGTGAGAATCGCGACGAGAATTGAGCACCTCAATCGCTCGGTCTGTCACCTCCTCCCAGCCTTTACCGCGGTGACTGCCAGACTTGCCCGCCTCAACGCTTAAGCAACGGTTGAGAAGCATGACACCTTGATGCGTCCACGGCGTCAGATCGCCATTATCAGGAATAGCAACGCCTAAATCGTCGACAAGCTCCTTATAAATATTGCGCAAACTTGCCGGAATCGCGACTCCAGGTGCGACCGCGAAGGACAAGCCAATCGCGTTGCCGGGAGTGGGGTAGGGGTCCTGGCCGACAATGAGCACCTTCACCTGATCGACGGGAATGTGAAAAGCAGCGAAAATACGGTCTCCCGCTGGCAAGGTGCGGATACCCTGCTTGGCCTCATCGCGCAAAAACTGGCCCATCTTGCGGATGGTGGGTTCGACGGGCTCGAGGGCGGTTGCCCAGCTGGGGTCCATTATGGCGGAAAGCGGAAGAACAGTGCTCATAGTTGTGAGGATAGGCGGATGGCTCAACGAGTTGGTGAGTACCCGCGGATGAGCGTGAGGAAAAGTGTGTACAAATGGGGAGTGCTCTTCCTCTTGGCCAGTTGCTCGGTAGAATCGAAAGCAGTATAGAGAAGAATGCCCTGCGCCACGGTGAGTTTCACAGTGATAATCTCTGTGCGTTCGTTGCAGCGAGGTTGTTGCCTCGTGAATGTCACAGCAAGATTGTCACAGCGTTTGCAGCGGTGGTACCTAAATGGCACGGCATGAAGACTGAGGTGATGAGATGGCCGATAAGCGTTCTGGAGCGAAGTCCGCGTTTGACGATGATTTCGAGAATCCACCCGCAGGTCCTATCGGCCTGCATCGTGGCAAGCCGAGTGGTTGGGCAGTGACTCGCCCCTACGTTCTGACGCTGGTCATCGCCGTTTTGCTGGGCTTGTGCACATACGCTTGGGTTTCTGGTAAGTTCTCCTTCTTGAGTCGTCCGCAGGTGACAACCTCCTCGTCGGCAAGCTCGAGCAAGGAATCTCGCAAGATTGACAACGAGAAGAGTGCAAAGAAGGATACTGCCAGCTCGCAGTCCTCGAGCTCCTCCAACTCTGATCAGAAGGACGACCAGAAGAAGGACGATTCGCAGAATCAAGACCAGCAGAACCAGCCAGCTGCACAGCCTGTGAATCAGGGTGCTCAGGTGGGCGTGTATAACGCTTTGGGCGCTCAGTATGGTGCTCAGCGCAATGGTTACGCTGGTCGTCAGGCTCAGGTGCTCAGGAACGCCGGTTATACCAACGTCAGCACGGGCAACTTGCAGACTACCGCTCCAACCGCTAACACGGTGTGGTATTCCAACGATGCAGATAAGTCCACTGCTGAGGATGTCGCCGCAAAGTTTGGTATCACCGCTGTTCAGAAGGTCGATACCGCGCTGGATTACCCGATTGAGGTTGTGTTCGTGTCGATGTGAGCGTGACTCTGAGGTTTGCGTACGGTGGTCCTCAACGGTGTTGATGAGAGCCGCACTGGTAATCAGGGTCAGTTGTGAGTGATGACTTTCGCCCTGGTTTACAGTTCTTCCAAGGAATTGCGAGCCAGGGTATTTTTCTTTCCACCACATAGTCATCTGTGCGACTAGAGTAGATGTATCAGCTCTACAGGTTCACGAAGTGCAGTAGCAATTCCCGGTACGCTGATATTAAGGAAGTATTTCATGGCAACTGGTACCGTCAAATTCTTTAACGCGACCAAGGGCTTCGGTTTCATCACTCCTGATGAGGGCGGTGACGACGTTTTCGTTCATTACTCTGTGATTCAGGCCGACGGTTACCGCACACTGGATGAGGGTGACAAGGTCAGCTTCGAGGCTGAACGCGGACCGAAGGGCCTTCAAGCTACAACATGCACGAAGTTGAACTGAATTCAGCTCTGGGTATAGTCAGCCGCCTGCGCGCGCTAACGAAGAAAGAAAACTGAAGATAACACTGACGAAAATAGTGGAAAATCAGTGATTGAGCCCACACATGCGTGTGGGCTTTTTTGTTCTGGGAGAAAGAACGCCGAAATTTGGCACTCGTAGCCCGGGAGTGCTAATCTCTCTTTTAGCACTCGCGGGGTGCGAGTGATAATTACGCAGCTGACGGCGTAGTACTCACACCCGTTGAGGCACGTTCCACATTTGTCATTGGAGGGAACATGGCAAAGATTATTGCTTTTGATGATGATGCTCGTCAGGCTATGCTCAATGGCCTCGATAAGCTCGCCAACACCGTGAAGGTCACCCTGGGACCAAAGGGCCGCAACGTCGTTCTCGACCGTTCTTATGGCGCACCGACCATTACCAACGATGGTGTTTCCATTGCTAACGAAGTCGAGCTCGAGGATCCACTCGAGTCTGTCGGCGCCGAGCTGGTCAAGGAAGTTGCTAAGAAGACTGATGACGTCGCAGGTGACGGCACCACCACCGCAACCGTTCTCGCACAGGCTCTCGTGCACGAAGGCCTCAAGAACGTGACCGCAGGCTCCAACCCAATCGCCCTGCGTCGCGGCATTGAGAAGGGCGCACAGGCCATCGTGAACAAGCTCGTGGCCAACGCTGAGGAAGTGGAGACCAAGCAGCAGATTGCTGCAACCGCAACCATTTCCGCTGGTGACCCAGAGATCGGCGACAAGATCGCTGAAGCACTCGACAAGGTCGGTGAGGACGGCGTTGTTACCGTTGAGGACAACAACAAGTTCGGCCTCGACCTCGAGTTCACCGAGGGTATGCGCTTCGACCGTGGTTACATCTCCAGCTACTTCGTCACCAACCCAGACGAGCAGACTGCAGTTCTCGACCACCCATACATCCTCCTGACCTCCAACAAGGTTTCCAGCCAGCAGGATGTCATCCACATCGCTGACCTCGTGATGAAGTCTGGCAAGCCACTGCTCATCGTTGCTGAGGATGTTGATGGCGAGGCTCTCGCAACCCTGATTCTCAACAAGATTCGTGGCACCTTCAACTCCGTCGCCGTCAAGGCTCCAGGCTTCGGCGATCGTCGTAAGGCTATGCTGCAGGATATGGCCATCCTCACCGGTGGTCAGGTCGTCTCTGATGAGCTGGGCCTGAAGCTCGACTCCATCACCAACGACGTTCTCGGTACCGCCGACAAGGTCATCATCTCCAAGGAAGAGACCACCATCGTCAACGGCGGCGGCTCCAAGGATGATGTCCACGCACGCGTTGAGCAGATCCGTGGCGACATCGAGCGCACCGATTCTGACTACGACCGTGAGAAGCTGCAGGAGCGCCTGGCAAAGCTCGCCGGTGGCGTTGCCGTCATCAAGGTAGGCGCAGCTACCGAGACCGAAGCTCGCGAGCGTAAGCATCGCATTGAAGATGCTGTCCGCAACGCTAAGGCCGCTATCGAAGAGGGCTTGGTCCCAGGCGGCGGTGTTGCACTCGTTGCAGCTGCTCAGGAAGCTGAAGCTGAGCTTGAGAAGCTCGAGGGCGACGAGCTCACTGGTGCACAGATCGTTCTGCGCGCCGTCCAGGCTCCAATCAAGCAGATCGCTGAGAACTCCGGTGTTTCCGGTGACGTGGTGATCAACAAGGTTCGTAGCATGGGCAAGAACGAAGGCTTCAACGCTGAGACTGGCGAGTATGAGAACCTGCTCACCGCTGGCGTTGCTGACCCAGTCAAGGTGACTCGCTCTGCTCTGCAGAACGCTGCTTCCATTGCTGGCCTGTTCCTGACCACCGAAGCTGTGGTTGCTAACAAGCCAGAACCAAAGCAGGCTCAGCCAGCTCAGAACCAGATGGGTTACTGATCTGAACCCACCGAGGTTCATATAACGTAGGGACGCTTCATTCCCACAATGACAAGGGAGAAACGAGGGAACTCGTTTCTCCCTTTCGTTTTCTTACACACTCACCGAAGAACGTCACGCAACACCATCAGCACAAGGGGAGAAGCTGAAGCGCGCGGATCTGCGGCGTGGATGGTTACTCGTCGCAGCTTCTTTCGTCTGGCTCGTCTGACTCGCCTTCTCGCTCACCATCTTGCTCGTCGGAGGCATCTTGCTCGTCAGAAGCATCTGGCTCGTCAGACTCGCTTTCGTTCTCGTCGTCCTCCCAAATATGGTGCGACCAATTGTCGAGTTCCCATTCGAAGCGTAGCTTCTCCTGGCTAGGGTCGAGCAACACATTGTTCAGTTCGCAGGTCATCAACCTATCAAAAACAAGGTAGGTTTTGAAAATCCCGTTGATCGACTCGATATCCTTACTGCGTGCGGAACAACGCCACAATTGGCTGATAGCACTGGGTGATGCCTCGGTAGGGCTTTCCATCTGTCCAAAAGCAATGAACTGTTGCAAACATTGCCGAGAGAGGTTATACACGCTCATCTTCATCGCTTCGCAAGCAACAAGCTTAAGCTCAGCATCGCTGAGATGAGCGGCGTCGAGTGCAGCGTTACCTTCTTGATTTGCACGCATCATATCTGCATCTTCGATCACACGGTGATACTGCGAACACCAATGGCGAACCGTATTCGCTGAAGAAATATGATTGCGTTGTGCTACTTCTCGATAGCTCTCGTCAGAGTGGAAATACTCGGCGACCACATGCAATTTGAACGCACGAGTATAGCTGCGATGTGAACGAGAACTGCTCTCTGCGACTGGCTCCATTGCCACGCCACCTTAGGTTCTAAGTTAATGACGACTAAGAGTCACCTTCACTCTACGCCTATACAAGCCGGGCGGTAACATGAACAATGGAGCTGTTGCCGTATTCACACCTCGTTCGTCATCGCAAATCGTTGCTAATCAAGGCTTATCCCTGATTGCGAGAAAAATACAAAACATAGTTCACCTCCTGCAAAATCCGGGAGTGTCATCACTGAGCGAACAACCTGCTCGCCTGATTCTCCGTCTCCTCATACAGCATCGACGCCTGCGACAGCGAGTTCTGAATCGACTCCAGCGAAGCCTCCATCTGCGTTTGCGCCGCTCTCCACTGCTGAGCAACAGCACCAAACTGGGTGGCAGCCGAGCCTGTCCACACACTTTGCAGTTGCTGAAGGTTCGCATACATGGCTGATACAGCCGAGCGAATTTGACCGATAGAAGCGCTCACAGCCGCAGAACTCGAGGCGATCTGCGCAGAATCAACCTGAAAACTCGTCATGATAATCCTTTCTCGTCGAGGTTTTCGTATTTCGCCGGTATGACGGTTGTCACATTTGCCGGTACACTGAGCGTATGAACAAGAACAAGCGCGAACATGTTTTTTCTTCTCCTGTGGATAATTTGGCATTCCGCCGCATTGTGGCAGCTTTTCTTGCCCTGGTAGCGCTTGTCGCCTTCGCTATTACTCCCGCTTTTGCTGATGATGAAGCCGACTCTCAAGAGGACACCAGCCTGATTAGCACATCCTCCATTGTGGATACGCAAAATCTGCTCGGCTCAGCAATGTCCCAAGTGACCGATGCCGTGAAGAAGGCGAAGAAGGAAACAGGAGTCACCATCCTTCTGATGTACTTGGGTACTTTCAACACGAAGAAATCAGCGGTCGACTGGGCTCATGATCAGTTGAACCAGGCAAAGCCCAAGCCCAACACCGTTCTTCTGGCTCTTGCCTCCCAGGATGGCAAGCTCGCCGTCGTAGCTTCAGACAACTCTCAAGCGTGGCTCAAGGACAAAAAGACTATCGCTGCTCTTTCGAACGCTGCTGCGCATCCGTTGGTTGCGCATAAAACTCCTGATTGGCCAGGTGCTGCAACTGCTTTGGCTAACGAAGTGATTGCGCAGAAGAAGGCCAGTGATTCTGCCCCCATGTGGAAGGCGCTGAAGATCGCCGGTGTTGTTCTGCTGGTGCTGTTGGGCCTTGCTGTGGTTGCCTTTGTGGTCTGGCTTGCGTCTCGCGGTGTGTTCTCTAAGCAGCACGCGGGTCGCCACTCTGGCCAGCCTGTTTCTGCAGGTACCTCGGCCGAAACTTCTGTCAATGCTTCTGCCGATTCCGCGGTTGAAGGCAGCTCGCAACAGGAGGCGGAAAAGACTGACGCCGCTACTGATTCTACTGACGCTGCCACTGATTCTGCCCGACGGTTCCGCTGACGCTTCTACCAACTGACACCGGCCGCTCAGCCGCTCGGCCGCAGGTATCAAACCACAAGCCGCAGGTCGCAGTCTGCAGGTCGCAAGTCTCGCAGTCTGCAGGTCGCAAGTCTCACATCTGCAGGTCGCAGGCCGCAGACCGCAGGTCGTCGGTATAAGAGGAGGGGGAGAAGCTTCCTCGTACTGCTAATCTGGATACTTTCTGTGAATTTGCGTAAAGCCTTCTGTTTCTTAGCTAAAACCGACTCGATCTGACATACCATTAAAAACAACAGGTCGAATCACCTTCCGTCGCACATAATGCAGCGCCACAAACCGGCATCAAAGAACACGCAACACGAGCAGCGACGGAAGCGAAAACGAGGAGGCACCATGGCTGACAGACGAGTAGAAGCAACGATCGCAGTAGTAGACGACGAACCATCCATCCGCGACCTTCTCACCGCATCTTTGCACTTCTCCGGTTTTGACGTCGTTTCCGCAGCAAACGGCACCGAGGCCATCAACGTCATCGAGAAGTCGCGTCCTGACCTCATCATTCTGGACGTCATGCTCCCAGATATTGACGGCTTTACGGTAACACGCCGTATCCGCAACGACGGCATTACCGCACCGGTCCTCTTCCTCACCGCGCGCGACGACACGCAAGATAAAGTGATGGGCCTGACGGTCGGCGGTGACGACTACGTGACCAAGCCATTCAGCCTGGAGGAAGTAGTCGCCCGTATTCGCGCCATCTTGCGCCGCACCCGCCAAGATGAAGAAGACGGCCCGGTCATCTCGGTGGCTGACTTGGAGATTAACGAGGACTCCCATGACGTCTCGCGTCACGGCGTCCCGGTGGACCTGAGCCCCACGGAATACAAGCTTTTGCGCTATCTGATGGACAACTCGGGCCGCGTGCTCTCCAAGGCCCAGATTCTCGACCACGTTTGGCAGTACGACTGGGGTGGTGACGCAGCCATCGTCGAATCCTACATTTCCTACCTGCGCAAGAAGATCGACGGCGTCACCTACAAGGATGAAAACGGTGAAGAACAGCAGGTCGTCCCGCTCATCCAAACCAAGCGTGGCATTGGCTATATGATTCGTGAACCTCAACAGGGTCGTCGCTAATGCTGCGTAAGGCTCTTCATCTCGATTCGATTAGCCTGTCTACCCAGCTTATCTGCTTGCTTCTTTTCCTGCTCTCGGTGGGCCTGTCAGCAGCCGGGGTGGCCACTCGTCAAATGGTGTGGGGCTACATGCTTGAAAGGACGGATCAGCAGCTGGAAAGGCAGGCTTCTCTTGTCATCTCCTCGGTTTCACAGCTCAGCTCCTCGGACCCCGCAAACCACGCTCTGACGGAGTATTTCCTGCAAATTCGCGACGGCAGCAATAAGATTATCAGTACGCCTTTGTCACCTTCGACTCATGACGGCGCTGTGATCTGGCCTTCGTTGCCCGCCAGCGGTTCTTCTGCATCCTTCGGTTTTGGCCAGCCCGTCACCGTCTCCGCGCAGCTGATCAAGCGCGGTTCAGGAACGTTGAGTGTGCAAGATGCGGCCAGCTGGCGTGTGATAAAACTCAAATGGGTCGATACCGAAAATGACACATCGGGTATCGCCTACCTCGGTTTGAGCTTGGCTGACGCATTGGATACCTCCTCAGCAATTTCGCGCTACTTTATTTTGGTGGTTTTCGCCATTCTCATCATTGCCATGGGCTTGGGCACCGCCGTTATTTCGCGAACCTTGCAACCGCTGAAAAAGATCGAGAAAACCGCTGCCGCCATTGCTGCAGGCGACCTTTCCCAGCGCGTTCCTTCCGCTCCGGTGAGTACGGAAATCGGTTCGCTTTCTGCATCGCTGAACACGATGCTCTCGCGAATTGAGGAGAGTTTCCAGGAAGAAGAGCGTACAAACGCGAAGATGAAGCAGTTTGTTTCCGACGCTTCCCACGAGTTGCGTACGCCGCTCGCCGTCATTCATGGCAACGCGGAGCTTTACCATATGCACGCTGGCCTTCCGGTGGAAGAGCGTATCGAAGTGGCTGAAAAGTCGCTGGATAATATTGAGCGCTCTGCCTCACGTATGACCTTGCTGGTTGAGGACCTTCTCAGTTTGGCGCGTATGGATGAGGGCAGGGGAGTCGACCGCAACCAGCAGGTTCGCCTCGATGAACTGCTCTTGGATAGCGCTGAAGACCTTCATGCTTTGGACCCGAGCCGCCACATTCGCGTCGGCGAGCTCACCTACAAGATGGGCGGACGCATGCTTCCTGCGCAAACGGGGAATGAGCAGGCAAGCGGCAAGAAGAAAAAGCAAGCCCCTGTTTATATTCCTACTGCCGAGCCTCAGTTTAGCGAAGGCAAGCTTTCTGAGATCACTCTTCGCGGTGACTCGCAGCGTTTGAGGCAAGTGATTACCAATATTGTGGGTAATATCCACCGCTACACGCCGTCTGACTCTCCGGTAGAGATCGCTTTGGGCCACGTCAGCGCTCAAATTGAGCCGCAGGTGGTCAAGAAGTTGCAGCCTCAGGCGAGCACGACCCAGCAGATGGAATACGCGATCGCTATGGCGACGAACCCGCAGGCTGATCCGGCAAGCATTCACCCTTACGCTGTGATCCGTATTAGCGACCATGGCCCTGGTGTGAGCGAGGACTCGCTGAGCAAGTTGTACGAGCGTTTCTACACTGCTGATGCCTCGCGCGCCCGCGAAAGGGGCGGCACCGGCTTGGGTATGGCTATTGCTCTGTCGGTGGTCAAGGCTCATTCTGGGGCGATCGTCGCGTCCACAACCGATGGCGGAGGATTAACACACACCATTTATCTTCCGACGCAGGAGATGAGCAGTTCTGGTAATCTGAACACGCATGAGGCATAATTTCGCACGAGCTCGCGCTTTTCGTCTAGAATTGTGAGGCAGTGATACGTGAGAAAGGATGCATATGCCTACGGGAAGAGTAAAGTGGTTTGACACTGACCGCGGTTATGGGTTTGTCATCGATGACAATGGCAAGGACGTGCATCTGTCAAAGCAAGCTTTGCCAGCAGGCGTGCACACGCTGAAGAAGGGTACGCGCGTCGAGTTTTCTGTTGTCGATTCCCGTAAGGGGCCCGAAGTGATGGACCTCAAGATTGTGGGAACCCGCCAGTCTATCGTTGCCGCGACGAGGCCAAACCCAGAAGATATGGCCGCCATTGTGGAGGACTTGATCAACGTTTTGAACAAGGCGGGCGGTGAGCTGCGCAGGAAGCATTACCCATCGGAGCAGGAATCTCGCCAGATGGCGAAGTTACTGCGCGCAGTTGCTGATAACTTTGACGTTCCTGAGTGAGTAACGCTTATCAAGGATCGCAGATACTCCATACGCGGAACAATTCGAGGAAAGTGAAAGCAGTGAACGAAGAACACGGTGATAATCTCGCTGGCCATACCAGTGACATCCCACAGCTGGTTCAGAAGGCGCGAGCAGCTGCAGTCGAGTACGCTCAAGATGAGCAGGCCGTGGGAGAATTCCTCGAAAGAAGCGAAGTAGATGACAATGTTTACGACTTCCGCTTCGACTCCCAGCTGCGCGGATACGAGCATTGGGTGTGGGCAGTCAGCATGTTCCACGACGTCGAATTTGACGAGTGGACCATCAACGAAACAGCTTTGCTACCAACATCTGCTTCGCTTGTAGCACCTCAATGGGTGCCTTTCCGTGAGAGGCTCGAGCCGCAGGACATCAACCCTGATGACCGCTTGGGTACAGCGAAAAATGATGAGCGCCTCGAAGAAGGCATGAGCGAGGAAGCGGATGGTGGCCAGATGCTTGATGCTGAGCATCAGCCTCTGGACCCTGCTGACTCTCCCGATGATGTAAAGGAAGCGGTGGAAACCTTCCGCTTGACGCGTCGTCGTGTGCTCACCGGCCCAGCTTTGCAAGAAGTGGCAAAGCGCTGGTATGAGGGCTCGCACGGGCCAAAGTCCCTGTCGACACAGACGGCTCAAGGTCATCACTGCGATTCGTGCGCATTCTTCATTCCACTCTCCGGCTCGCTGGGTCGCTACTTTGGCGTGTGCGCAAACCGCTGGAGCCCTGATGATGGCAAAGTGGTCTCTATTGATCATGGTTGCGGTCAGCACTCGGATATTGAACCCGAGCAGCAGGAGGGCTTGTGGCCGGAGAATCAGCCGATTTATGACGACCAGCATATTGATATTCTGGCGCGCACTGCGCGTGTGGATCCGCCTGCAGCTGATGTGATTGAGAATTTGGAGGAAGAGGATCAGAATACTCTTCGCGACGCGTCAACTGATTGAGCGCGCTGATAATCCTGAGGAGTGTTGATAACCTTTATTCCATAGCGCCAGGAGCTGAATGCTCGCCAGCTGGCTACAGATCGTTGTATAAAAGTTGATAGTAAACGACTCAACTTCTGAAATGTTGGTTGCCTCGCCTCCCAGACGTTAGCGCCAGGGCAGGGAGAACGGCAGAACAGAAGGTGACAGTCTTCGCCTGAAGGTGACAGGCGAAGTCGGAAGGAAAATACATGTTCGAACGGTTTACTGACCGAGCTCGCCGAGTGATCGTCTTGGCGCAGTCCGAAGCACGTAGCCTTCATCACAACTACATCGGCACCGAGCACCTCCTGCTCGGCCTGGTGAAGGAAAGTGACGGAGTTGCTGCTAAGGCGCTGTCCTTGCACGGCGTGAATCCGGAAGGCGTTCGCCAGCAGATTGTTGCCATGATCGGCGAGGGAACTGCAAGTGAAGACGGACACATCCCCTTCACTCCTCACGCTCGCCAAGTGTTGGAATTGAGCTTGAGGGAAGCTCTGCAGCTGGGTCACAACTACATTGGCACGGAGCACATTCTTCTGGGCCTTATTCGCGAAGGCGAAGGCGTGGGCCCACAGGTTCTGGCCAAGATGGACGTCGATTTGAGCGAGTTGCGCTCGACCGTTATCAAGCTTATTCGTGGTAATAATGAAGACCAAAGCCAAGAGGAGAAGGACCGTGCAGCTTTGGCTGGCGGTGTTACCCCGAAGGCACAGCAGACTGGCTCCACTTTGCTCAACCAGTTTGGCCGTAACCTCACCGCCCTGGCAGCAGAAGGCAAGCTTGACCCTGTGGTGGGCCGTAGCACGGAAATTCTGCGCGTGATGACGGTGTTGTCGCGTCGTACCAAGAACAACCCTGTGCTCATCGGCGACCCAGGCGTGGGTAAGACTGCTGTTGTTGAAGGCTTGGCTCAGAAGATTGTTAATCAAGATGTGCCAGAAACCTTGAAGGGCAAGCAGATTTACACCCTGGATTTGGGTTCTGTGGTCTCCGGTACTCGCTACCGCGGCGACTTCGAAGAGAAGCTCAAGAAGGTTGTCAAGGAAGTTCAAACCCGCGGCAACATCATCCTCTTCATCGATGAGATCCACCAGATTGTGGGCGCAGGCTCGTCGGAAGGTGGCTCTATGGGTGCCGGCGACTTGCTTAAGCCAGCTTTGGCTCGCGGCGAGCTGCAGACTATCGGCGCTACCACGACGGATGAATACCGTAAGTACATCGAAAAGGATGCGGCTTTGGAACGCCGCTTCCAGCCTATCGATGTCAAGGAACCTTCGGTTGCTGACACGGTGGAAATCTTGCAAGGTTTGAAGTCTCGCTATGAGAACCACCATCGCGTGAGCTACACCAACGCTGCTTTGCAGGCAGCGGCTGAGCTGTCGGCACGCTATATTCAGGATCGTAAGCTTCCTGATAAGGCTATCGATATGATCGATGAGGCTGGTGCACGCCTGCGCATTCGCCGCCTGACCGCCCCGCCAGAGCTCAAGCAGCTCGATAAGGAGCTCGCCGAGGTTCAGGCCAAGAAGCAGAAGGCTGTTGAAGCTCAAGACTTCGAGACGGCTGCCGACTTGCGTGACCGTGAGGATAAGCTCACCAAGCAGCGTAAGGAAAAGGAAGAATCGTGGCGTAAGGGCGAGGATAACCAGGAAATGGTTGTCACCGACCAGATCATCGCCGAGGTCGTCTCCGATGCCACCGGCATTCCTGTCAACAAGCTGACCGAGCAGGAAGCTCACAAGCTGATGAATATGGAGAAGGTTCTCCATGAGCGCGTGATTGGCCAGGATGAAGCCATTTCGGCCATTTCGCGTTCTATTCGTCGTGCTCGCGTGGGCTTGAAGGATCCAAACCGTCCAACGGGTTCGTTCATCTTCGCCGGTCCAACCGGTGTGGGTAAGACGGAGCTCGCCAAGGCATTGGCACAGTTCCTCTTCAACGATGAGAACGCGCTGATCCGTGTGGATATGTCCGAATTTGGCGAGAAGTACTCGGCCTCCCGTCTCTTCGGTGCACCTCCGGGATATGTCGGTTACGACGAGGGCGGCGAGCTGACCGAAAAGGTGCGTCGTCGTCCGTTCTCTGTCATCCTCTTCGACGAGATCGAGAAGGCACATCCGGATATCTTCAACTCGCTGTTGCAGGTGTTGGATGATGGCCGCCTGACGGATGGCCAGGGCAGGACCGTGGACTTCAAGAACACGATCATCATCATGACCACCAACATCGGTACGGTTAACATCACTCAGTCGCAGAACACTGGTTTTGCTCTGCAAAACAGCGTGGAGCGCGACTACAGGAATATGCGTGCTCAGGTGGTGACTGACCTCAAGCAGAACTTCCGCCCAGAGTTCTTGAACCGCTTGGATGACATTATCGTCTTCCAGCAGCTGTCCAAGGATCAGGTGCGCCAGATCGTTGACTTGCAGATCGAAGGCCTCAACAAGCGCATGTTCGCTCGCAACATGGCTGTCGAACTCACCGATGCAGCGAAGGACTTGCTCACTACTCGTGGCTTCGACCCAGCAATGGGCGCTCGTCCACTGCGTCGTGTGATCCAGTCCGACATCGAGGATGCCATTTCCGAGCGCATTCTGATGGAAGATTTGCATGACCGCGAGGCTGTTCTTGTGGGCGTGGATGGTCAAGGCGATGCCGCAGACTTCACCTTCACTGGCCAGCCGCTCAACGAGGACGAGAAGAGTGCCATCGAGAAGGCGAATGAGCAGCCTGAGAAGACTCTCGACATTATTTCGGTGGACCCACCGAAGAATGCTGAGGATTCCAACAATTCGGGTTCTTCCCAGAACTCGGATGATAGTTCTTCGCAGTCTGATGCTCAGCCGCGTACCGTCGATGATGGCCCAGCACAGCAGCCAGCCAACTCCTCTGATGAAGCAGGATCGCAGCAGGCTGATGGCTCGCAGAATGAGGATGGTCAGAGCGGCCACGGTGCTGACAGCTCCTCGGACGGCGATGTAAGTTCACTGTGATGTGAGCTCGCTGTGATATGAATTCGTTGTGATGTGAGCAGCGGCTGACATCGCAGCGTAAGGGTGCTTCCGCGAGGGAGCACCCTTTTTCGTGCAACTAAACGGCCCGTTGGCTGGGCTTAAGCGCGGTCCAAACACAGAGTCGTTGGCAGCGCGGCCGCCACCCCGCAGCGCGGCCGCCACAAACGTGAGCGCCTAATATCGCGTTATTGATAATCTAGGCAAATTCCCTTCGTTTGTTCTCTCTCAGCGTCGAAAGTTGGGAATACGTTGTGTGCTGTTTCATAATTGCTGTGGCAATGCCCACTGCTGAGGAATCGAAGAAGCCCTTAGCAATAACAGATTGAGAGAGATATGTCGGACGAAAGACACGAGAGCTCAACTCTCCTGAAGTCACAGAAGACCTCAGAAGCGGCTCGCACTCATTCCAATAACGAACACCAGCCCAGTTCCACCAAGGAACACCAGCCCAATCCCAATGAACAACAGCAACAGCCAGCAACCGTAGTGAAAAATGTCGGGGGAGTGCTCGCCCTTTTCATGCTGGCCGCCTTCTTCCTCTCCTTTAATGAAACCCTGCTTTCCGTGGCGAACAACCAAGTGATGGCCGACTGGAAGCTTGACTTGCAAACAGTGCAGTGGACCATGACGGCCTTCATTGCAGCCATGGCAATCTCTGTTCCTATTTCCGCCTTTATTGTTCGCCGCACCTCAACGCGCACCCTGTTTTTGAGCTCTCTCGCCCTCGTGGTGGTCGGTCTCGTCGTCGACGCTATCAGCCCGAATTTTGGTGTGCTGATCGCAGGACGCGTGCTGGAAGGCTTCGCCGGAGGCTTGATCCCGACGATGCTCTTCTCCGTGGCCTTGAAGATTACCAAGCCGGCTCGTCATGGTCTGATCACTGCTCTGTGCGGCGTGATGATGGGCTTGGGGCCGAGCTTCGCCCCACTCTTCGCCGGTATTATGCTCGACCGCGGCTTCAATTGGCATGTTCTCTTTATTGTTCCGGCCGTATGTGTGGCGATTCTCTTCCTCGTCGCCCTCGCCGTTGTCCCTGACGTCTCCGAACACCGCGGTGCGAAAGTCGATTGGCTGTCCGCAGTGCTGGGCTCTGTCGGCTTCCTGATCTTCATCTTCGGCATCAATATGCTCGGTTCGACTCTCACCGCCTGGCAATCGTGGCTCACCTTTGTGGTGGGCCTGGTGCTGCTGGTTTTCGCCGGCCGTCGCCAGTTCTGGCTGGAAAGCAAGGACGCCCAGGCCAAAGGTTACAAGCCGATTATCGCCTTGTCTCTGCTCAAGAGCACGCCGATGGTCTCGGGCATTGTGCTGCTCATGCTGCTCATGATCGTCAACATCGACCTCACCTCCGTCTTCCCGATGGCTATGCAGCAGGGCCTCAAGCTCACGGCAACCGCCAACTCGCTGTTGATGATGGTCCCGCTCGTCCTTTCGCAGCTCTTCGCCGTGTGGGCTGGTCACCTCTTCGACCGTATGGGCGCAACGGTGACTGTGGTGGGCGGCTTGGTGCTCGTGTCGCTGGGCTATTTGCTCTTCGCCATCGTGGGCAAGAACGCCACTCTGGCGCTCATGTTTATCGGCGCGCTGCTGGCCTTCTGCGGTGTGGCATTCGCTAACCCGACCATTGAGGCGCGCATGTATTCGCTGGTTCCTGCCGAGTCGGTGCCGGACGTCTCTTCGGCTATTCAAACTTCGATGCAGGTTGCTGGCTCGCTTTCTGGCACGATCGCGATGGCCTTGTACGCCAATGCTTTGGCGAAGTTCAGCGCTCATCCTGCTCCTGCTGATAATCTTTCGGCATTTGCTAGCCACTCGCTGGTACTCGCCATCGTCTTCTTGCTGGGCATTATTGTGGCTTGGCTGATGGTGCGCGAGCCTCGCCAGGAAGCTTAAGCTCAAAGGTTCTTGAGATTATCACTACGGGATGGTTTCGGCCATCCCGTTTTTGTTACCAGCAGCCTGGTGCCAGAACTCAGCCAGTGCGAGTAGGGTAGAGACTATGCAGAAACTGGCAATTGTCATCGTGACTTTCAAACGTCAAGAGCTCTTGCGCACGCTTTTTGATTCCATCCTGGAATCGAGCATGGCTCCTTGGCGCATCGTGATTACCGACAATGAAAATAGCGACGCCACTCGCTCCATCGTCGACACATTCCGCTCTCAGGTTCGTGACAAGTGGGGCGACACCGGGGTGGATAACTGGAACAACACCTCTCGCGTGGTCTTCCAGCAGATGACGGGTAATGTTGGCGGTTCTGGCGGTTTCGCAGCCGGCACGCGCACGGCCTACGAGTTGGGTGCGCAGTGGTTTTGGCTGATGGATGACGATGTTGCCATCCTTCCCGACGGTATGGAAAAACTCTCGGTTTGGGCTGATAAGGGCTACCCAGTCATCCAGGGCCAGCGCAGGAATTTTGACGGTAAGCCTTTCTACTGGCAGTATCACTTCCTGACGAGCTTGGGCATTCCAGATCCTATCGCTCCGTCGGCGTTTGAGAACAAGCCGTACCGCGTGATGAATACCGCTTGCTTTGAGGGCGGCCTGTTTTCGCGCGAGATTATCAGCAAGATTGGCTTCCCGGACCCGCGTTTCTTCATCTACTGGGATGACACGATGTACGGTTACCTCGCTTCGACGTTGTGCAACCCGATTTTGATCCCGGATTTCGTGATGCGCCGCACTCGCACGCTCAACAACGTTCATTTGGGCACGGTGCGCAGGCTCAACTCTACTTCGGATATGACGCGCTATTACATCATGCGTAACCGCGGCTTTATGGCTCGTTATTTCATGGTTCATGGAGATTATCACTCTGCTGCATTCGCCTTCGGAACTGCTCTCACCTTTGCTAAAGAGGTGATTCGCATCGCTGCTGTGGACAGGCATTTCAAGACGGGCCTTCCTGCACTGGTGCGTGGTTGGCGTGATTCTCATGCAATTTTCCACGATTCTTCTTGGCAGCCGATGCCTGCGTTGGAGGAAAACGCTGTTCAGCCTGGTTTTGACCGTTTGACCATGGCTGAGGGCTCGCACCCGTGGGGTGGCAAGGCTAGTGCCGACGGTGAAAGTGCGACCAGTGGCAGTTCTGACGAGGACAGCAAAGCGAATAAAGAGTAAGTGCCAGCCTTCCTTCACTGCGCTGATAATCTCAAAAAGAAATGTGTGAGAAACACGTGTCTGGCATTTTGGGGGTACATTGGTAGCAGTGGCAATTCGCCGCGCAAGCTCAACGGAGGAGGAAAAATGATTCCTACGGCTCAGGCTTTTGGAATCGACATCGGTGGTTCGGGTATCAAGGGCGCACCCGTCGACCTGAATGCGGGACGCTTCGCGCAAGATCGACTGAGGATTCCCACTCCGCAGCCAGGTACCCCAGATGCCGTTGCGGAAGTAGTGAAGGAAATTCTCGACCACTTCGAAGTCGAAGATGGCACCCCAATCGGCGTTGCATTCCCAGCACCTGTCAAGCCAGGTAAGACTTTGGACTTCATGGCAAATCTTGACCAGGGTTGGGTTGGTCTTGACGTTGCTCGCTTCTTGTCCACCAAGACGGGCCGCACGATCCACGTGGTCAACGACGCTGATGCAGCAGGATTAGCAGAAGTGCATTATGGTGCTGCTCAGAATGTTCCTGGCCTCGTGATTGCCACGACTTTGGGCACTGGCATTGGTACTGCTCTCATTGTTGACGGCGTGTTGGTGCCAAACACTGAGCTGGGTCACCTGGACCTCGAAGGCAAGGATGCTGAGCATTACGCTTCGGATGGTGCTCGCTCGCGTAAGGACCTTAACTGGAAGAAGTGGGGCAAGCGTTTGACGAAGTACTATCGCTTGCTTGAAAAGTACTTCAACCCTGATCTGTTCGTTGTGGGTGGCGGCGTGTCGAAGAAGTCGGAGAAGTTCTTCCCGTATATCGATGTCACCACTCCTATGGTTCCTGCCAAGCTGCTCAATGACGCTGGCATCGTGGGTTCTGCCTATTATGCAGCTCACCAGCTTGAGCTGGAGGAGAAGGCTCAGGCTAATGCTGAGGTTGCCAGCAAGGAAGAGGAAAAGTATCCTGCTTCCGCAGCTGTGCCCAGCAAGCCAGTAGCGGAGGGTGAGGCTTTGCCGGAGGATACGGCAATCCTTCCTGCCTGAGCGCACTGCGCAATTGCTGACGCTCTCCGAAACGGTGAACGCTGGTGGAGTAGTTGAGGCACAATCGTTGTCTAAGCCGCTGGAGAGGTCACTCTCTGGCGGCTTTTGTTTTGCGGTGATAATCCTCGCAGTGACATCGCGCCACCATTTCGCGCTGATAATCTTCGCGGTGATAATCTTGCTGGTCACTTCACCTGTGCTGGCGGGCGGCTCTCTATACTGAGAAGGTCAGTAAAGGGGAGAATATGAGCGTTTATTTTTCATCGCGCGTAGATGTGAGCGAAGCCAACCCAATTATCGCCTTGCAAAGGAAGATGAAGGCTGAGGGTGTGGCGCTCCACCAGCTCAACGATTCCAATCCGACGCATCATAATCTCACTCTCGCAGGATTACCACAAACCTATACAGCCGAGCCGCGCGGGCCAGAGGAAGCTCGCGTTGCTCTGGCCAAATTTCTCACGAAACGTTTAGCTCATGGTGGTTTCGATAGCGACGTGGTTCGCGCTATTGCTCGAAAAAGCGTGAGCGAGAACACTCGAATTGAGCACGCTGATAATCGGGAGCATGCTGCTTCCTCAGTCGAACCCGACCAGCTCTACCTTGCTTCCTCCACCTCGGAAGCCTATTCATGGCTGATGAAACTGCTGTGTGACCCTGGTGACGCTGTGCTGTGCTCCACGCCAGGCTACCCGTTGATCTCCTCGCTGGGACGCCTGGAAAATGTGGAAGCAATCACCTACCCTTTGCGCTATGACGGTTCGTGGGTGATCGATGTTCCCGAAGTTGAAAGGCTCGTCCGTGCCAGTTTGTCCCAGCAAACGGGCGAAAGCGAGCAGGAGCAGCGAACCTCCGCATTCGCCGCAGACAGTGAAGACACGGGCGATATTCCACCGATCCGCGCGCTGATTCTCATCAACCCCAATAACCCGAGCGGCTCTTACGTGCGTGAAGACGACTACGAGCAGCTCATTGACATCTGCCAGCGCTATGATCTTCCGCTCATCGTCGACGAAGTGTTCTTCGACTATGTGTTGAAGCCTCTCAACACTCCCCATCGCATTGCAGGCGAGCAGCGCGTTCTCACTTTTGCTCTCGACGGTTTCTCCAAGCTTCTCGCGGCCCCTCACGCCAAGGTGGGCTGGATTCAAGTTTCTGGCCCAAGCGCTGAGGTAGAGCAAGCTCAAAAGCGCTTAGATGTTATCGCAGACGATTTCCTGCCGATGTCCTCGCTGATTGCTGAGCGCATTCCTGAATTGCTCACGCATGTGGGGGAGCAAGTGGAGCGGGTGAGTGCTCGCACGCATGCTAATCTGGAGCACCTCGAAAAGCTGCTTGCCACCAGTGAAACGGGAGTTGTCAGCCTGCTGCGCTCTGAGGGAGGCTGGAACGTAATTCTGCGCTTCCCTTCGGTTATCGACGAATCTGAGCTGGTCACGACGCTGATTTCGCGCCACCAGCTCACTGCACAGCCAGGCTACTTCTTCGATATGCCGTCTAACGGTTACGTGTGCGTTTCGCTCTTGCCTGAGCCTGAGCTTTTCGATTCCAGTATTCGCACGCTTCTGGCCACCATTGATGAGCTGATTGCGTAAAGGCTTGCATTTTGCGCGCTGTTAATCTCAAGAGCTGCGAAGTGAGCTAAGCTCGAGGTAAGGAGGCGCGTATGCAAGTCGATTCTGCTGTTCAAGGGGCTCTTTTTGGCCCTGAGGTTCGTCTTGCCAAGGCTTCCCAGCCTGGCCACAGATTATCAGCTCGCGTGAGCCCACCTACGGCGAGTATTTCCTCACGCGCCTCACGCGCAGTTGCCGATCGCGCTGACCAGCCGGCGCTCTTACCCCTCGAGGACGTGCACGCCCGTGACGATTCCGCCGAATTCAGTGACGCGGCTGTCTTTGACGACGACCGTTTTGCCTCTGAGCAGGATAAGCTGCAAGGCACGCTGTTTGCTGCGTCAGGCTCTTCTGTGGCTGACTCTGTGAAGGGCTCCGCTGTGCGGCACGCTCGCTGGGTGCTTACATCTGAGGTTTTGGTGGCGGCAGCGCGTGGTCAGTTCGACTTCGATTTCCGTGTCGCTTTCCTCTTTTGGTCGAGGCTGGCGCAGCTGATCCGCTTGTCGCATGTCGCTTTGCCGCGTTTCGTCGCCGTTGACCTTGCCACTCACGATTCGCCGTTGGGCCAGTGGGTGAGGAGCCTCCAGCTGTACTGGTCTTCTGAATTTAGCGCTCAAGATTTTCAGCACGGCATCTTCATTCCGCCGACCGACTTCACATCTGCGGATCCATCCACCACACCGCGCGCGATTGTTCTCGAGCGCCCTCATGATAATGAAGTGACTTTGGCTACCTTTATGCATGAGGCGGGAGGTTTCTAACTTCTCATGCTCGTCGGCGTGTTAGCCTTTCTCACGTTTTTATGTTTTCGTGTTACTGGTGCCATAATAGGTTATGCGGGGGTTGCAGTATGTTAAAAATAACAAAGAAACAATGGAAAGGCTTCATGTGGACTGGAGAGGCTTTTCTTCTCGTTGGAGCGGTTTTTGAGTTCTGGCTTATCACCAGCAGAAGCTTTCCCATTGAAAAGTTCCTGCTTCCTGGTTTCTATGTGACTTGGGGAACTTTTAGTTCAATGCTTGGTGCGCTGAAAGCTAGCGATGTTCCTCGCTGGATGACTATTACACTTACCACTGCAGCAACTATAGTCATGTTGATAGCCTCCATACTGATTGCCTATTACTGCCACAAGTGATTGGCTTTATAGTTTTCTTTGCTCAATCGTGGAGTTAAGGTTAGAGGGCTAGAGGCTGCTCGGGCGGCCATTAAACAAAAAACCGGATCTCTCGACCCGGTTACATGGTGCGAACGGAGGGAGTTGAACCCTCACGACCTTAGCGGTCACTGGCACCTGAAGCCAGCGCGTCTACCATTCCGCCACGTTCGCAAGAACAGTGATAACTATATGAGCATGAAGCACACTTCGCAAGTTATCTGCGTGTTGGGCGTGTTGGAGCAGTGATAATCTCAAGATATTTGCTCAACACAACACGAGTGGCCCGGATGTGATTCGAACACACGACGCCCACTTTAGGAGAGTGGCGCTCTATCCCCTGAGCTACCGGGCCTAACCCTGCTACTATACACCTCTCAATCGTCGAACATGCAACAGGTGTGCCGCGTCGAGGCAAGTGTGCGCGATGAACAGGTGTGCCGCGTTGAGGAAAGCCTGTGCGATGAGCCTGCCTGACGAGCCTTCCCGACGAGCTTGTGCTATGAGCCTGCCTGAGCAGTGCATTTGGGAAGATTTCGGCTAAAAGTTTCGCTTAACTGTGCGTGAGTCTTTCAAGTGGCGTAATCTGTTCTCAGAGTAACTATGAGGAGGCCGTTGATGACCAGTCAGCAGAGCGAAGAAAAGACGTCTGCTCTCGATCGAGCAGGGAAGCGCAAGTGGGGCTACAACGTCGCTCAAGTTGATGAATTTCTTGAGCGCGCGCACGAAATGTACGAAAACAATGACCCACAGCTCAGCCAAGAAGAAATTCAGCTGACCAGCTTCGACCTGGAACGCAATGGCTATGTGATCGGTCAAGTCGATGCCACGCTCATCCGCTTGGAACGCGCCATCGTCGACAAGAACACTCAAACACAGATCGCCGAAGAGGGACGCCGCCAGTGGGATCAAGAAACCCTCGGCTTGGCACAAACCCTCCAGCAGCGCGCCGAGGCGCCTAACCGTCAGCGCTTCAAGCCAGGCCTGCGCCATCATCCTTCCTATGACCGTAAGCAGGTTGATCTGCTCGTCATGCAAACTTGGACTCGCATCACTCAGCTGCTGGGTATTCCGAACACTTTGGATGAAGTGCGTAACGCCGATCTCATTACCTCCTCGCGTGTGGCGAACGCCATCTTTACCCAGCGCAATGCACATCACGGTTACGACGAATCTTCTGTGGACGCTTATTTGAACCGCGCCATTCAGGTGCTCACTCGCGTCGAGTCGGTGGAGCGCATGGGCTTGGATACTCACATTTCTTCCGTGCCGATGACCTCTCAGGAGAGCTTAGCCGGTTTGGTGGCTCCTTCCGCATCCTCTGCCGCTTCTCACGCAGGTGGCGAGGAAGTCGGTGGTGCTGATTCCGCAGCCAATGTTTCTTCAGATTCTCACGCTCGCGAGCAAGCAGGCGCTGAGGCTGCTAAGGAAACTCAGGTTCTCGAACCTCTTGAGCAAAAGGATGAGGGTTTCGCCTTCGACTTTGCCCACAAGCAGGCGAATGACGCAGCTGAGGCGAATGGAAAAGGACCTCTTCCTCCAGCTCCGGCCGCGCCTGCAACTTCTGCAGCTCCAGCATCTTCGGCCGCTCCAGTCGCTGCTTCTGAGGAGCCGGAAACCTCTGGTGTTTCTTCTTTGTTGCACGGTACTTCCCAGGATTCTCACTACGATGAAGCACCTGCGTATACCGGGCAGGCAGGCGAGCAGAATGAGCCGCTCCCGCCGGCACCTGCTGCACCACGCATTGAACAGAATGCTTCCGCGGCCTCTGCTTCTGTTGCTTCTGATACGACCTCTGCCAGCGCTGAACATAACAGCGCTGAACTCAACAGTGCTAAAAACAACAGCACTGAGCATAACGGTACTGATCATGCCAGCGGCGATGATGATGACAAGAAGGATCAGCCTGTCGACTCCTACTTTGACGAAGTGATGAACTCTTCGGTCAGCTCGACGGGAAGCTTCGAAATTCCTTCCTTGACCTTTGGCGGTTCGCAGCAGCCACACACATCTGAGTGAGAGGACGAATGGCCAGAATTCATGACGGCCAGCACCAGCCTGCCCCTTCTGTGAAGAGAGCAGGCTGGTTTGCTTTGCGCAGACCCCAACATACACTTTTCAGAAATCTCCACTGGACGTGGCGAGGTTGGATTGTCGCCACTCTGCCCGTATTCCTTGTGCTTTTCCTCGTTCTGAGCACTTTTTCGATGACAGCTCAATCGACGTGGGACATCAACCCGATTAACAGAACGATTGCGGCCACCACATTCGATACTGCGGTGAAAATGGAGCCGACGAAAAAATCCGTGCGCTGCAGTGGGGAAAGTGAGAGGGCTCAAAACGCTGACACCCCCGCGAACGCCAACGCTACAGCGAACTCCAGCACAACTCAGAACGCTGACACCACAGGCCTGTGCGCACTGTCCTCTCATACCGGCCGCTACAAAGTAGTAGAAAAACGCAGCAGTTTCATCGCCACCCAGCCCAGCACTGGCAAGAAGCAGCGAATCAACATGCTCATTCGCTACCCGAAAAACTTCCCGGGCAAAGCTCCCGGCATTCTCTTCATGCACGGTGCTGGCACTTTCACCACGGACGATTCCTTCGCCGACCTCATGACGTGGTACGCCTCGGCAGGCTATTACACTCTCAACATCGACAAACCGTTGTGGGACACCACCGCCATTAACCGCGACTACGAGGCAAGCGCAGATGCCTACCTGAAAGCACTCCACTTTCTGCGTGCAGACCCGGGCGTCAACCCAAGCAAAGTCGGTATTTACGCGAGCTCCGAAGCCGGCTGGATTTTCCCCGTCATGCTCAACAAGGACAAGCACATCGCCTTCCAAGTGCTCATGAGCACGATGTCCTTCAGCCCCCGCCAAGCATTGGGCTACTTCGTCAACGCTGATTTCTCTATCGTCGGCGCCCACCCCGGCTACCAGGGCATCGTCCATCGCATTTTCTCGCTGGACTACCGCTTCATCGACTCCACCATTGCTGACTTTGACCCGTACAACACCAATTCCTACGCCATCCCAACCTTCCTCGCCTACGGTTCGAAGGATGTGATGACCCCTCAGGTTGACGGCGCGGTTAAGCTCATGGAATTGGCTCGCGAATCGCATAATTCCAACTATGTGATCCGCAATTACCCTCTGGCCAACCACGTTCTGCGCATCGGCAATGAGCGCGACGGCAACACGAAGCTCACCGACAACTTCATCCGCGACATTCTGGCGTGGACGACTGGCGTGGTGAAAGGCGAGAAGCAGGTCAATCCGCATATCGCTGGCGAGGATATTTACCAGGCGATCGCCCTTCCGCGCTCGGCTCATGCCAGGCCTTTCTTCACCGGCCTTCTGCTCACTGCTCTCGTCGTTTTCCTCGTCGGCTTTGTGGTTTCCCTAGCCTTCACGCTTGAGATTATCATTGCGCGTCTCATCCGCCGCCTGCGAGGCACAGAAGTGCAGCACCTCTTCGTGCCCGGCTTTGGCCGGGCCCTTGCCCTGCTCTCCTTGGCCACCGTTGGCGCACTGGCTCTCTTCGGCTCGGGCTTAGCAGAAGTAATTTCCGCAGTCGTCTACCTCGATTGGGGAGCAGCACCGCCCAAGGACCCTGAATCGCTGTGGAACTCGTGGGAAAACAGCCAAATTCTGGGCTTGATTCTGCTCGCCGCCTGGGCAGTGTTCTTCGCAGCCTTGTTGGAAACAGCCATGCGCCACGGTCATCTTCCGCATTTGTGGGCTATAGTCACCCGCCAAAGAAGCCGCTTCGAGCAGCGTCGATTCGCCAAATTGCAAGCTTGGCTCGCCCAACGCAATATGGTTATTCGCCCCGTGGAAGAAGCTGCCAAGCGCGAACACAACAAAGAAAGGCACACTCAGCTCGACGATTCTTCCGACGACGATCCGCGTTTCGAAGAAGGCCCGATCGCTTGCCTCAACCGCACTGGTTTCTGGTATGCCCTGCTGGTTATTGTCACCATGGTGGCAATCTTGGTGCTTTTTGCACTCCTCGGAATTTATATTTGGTGAGCTATGCCTGCGTATAACGATGAAGCTCTGGTGCTCAGGACGGCGAAACTGGGCGAGGCTGACAGAATTATCACTTTGCTGACCAAAAACCACGGCAAAGTGCGTGCGGTTGCGAAGGGAATCCGACGCGAAAAATCGCGATTCGGCGCCCGCCTCGAACCTTTCATGCGTGATAATCTTCAGCTTTACCAAGGCAAATCAAGCTTGCAAGTCGTCTCCCAAGCCGTGTGTACAGCGCCTTACGCAACGGCGATTGTCAGCGACTACGAGGCCTACCAAGCAGCGAACTTGATGGTGGAAACGGCCGACAAGCTCATCGCCGACGACGGGGACGCCCTGCCAGGCCAATACAACCTGCTGCTTTCCGCGATCCACGCGTTGGCAACCTACCAGCATCCTGCCTGGCAAATCTCCTACTCGTATGTGCTGCGCGCCCTCGCTGAAGCAGGCTGGAGGGCGAGCGTCTCCACCTGCGTGGTCTGCTCGCGAAACTCGAACCAGTGCGATCTCGCCTTCTTCTCCATTCCCGACGGCGGATGCGTATGTGCGGACGACCAGAGCCCCGCCTCAGTGCCGATCAGCGCCGAGCAGCTGTCACAGTTGCGCGCACTCAGTTTAGGTGATTGGGAGCAGTTGAAGCCCCAGCCGATGAAGCCGGTGTTGCAGATCGTGGAGAATTGGGCACAGTATTACCTCGAGCAGTCACTTCATTCGGCGAACTTGTTACATTCGTCATATGAGCATTGATTTCTCCCAGTATGACCCGACTTCGCTGAGCATCCCTGCCGCTCCGTTTTCGGATCCCTCCATCATTCCTCATTTTGAGAAGGGCAGCGTCCCGCGTCACGTCGGTGTGATTATGGACGGTAACGGCCGATGGGCGAAAGAGCGCGGCTGGGTGAGAACGGAAGGCCATCGCCACGCCGAACCCGTCGTGTTCGACATCATTGCCGCAGCTATCGAAGCGGGTGTGCGCTACCTCACGCTCTACACCTTCTCCACGGAAAACTGGAACCGTTCGCCTTCCGAAGTGCGCTTTCTGATGGGCTTTTCGCGCGATATTATTCACCGTCGCGTCGATCAGATGAACGAGTGGGGAGTGCGCGTGCGCTGGTCGGGCAGAAGGCCGCGCTTGTGGAAGTCGGTGATCGATGAGCTCGAAAGAGCCGAAGAGATTACCAAAAACAATAAGACTATCGACGTGGTTTTCTGCATCAACTATGGCGGACGCGCAGAAATTGCTGATGCAGCGAGCGCCATTGCCCGCCAAGTTGCTGCCGGCAAGCTCAAAGGCGACCGCGTGAGCGAAAAGATGATCGCCGAACACCTGTACAATCCCGATATTCCTGACTGCGACTTGGTGATTCGCACCTCGGGGGAGCAGCGCGTGTCGAACTTCCTCGCCTGGGAAGCAGCGTACGCTGAGTTCGAATTTGTCCCCGAGCTTTTCCCTGATTGCAATAGGGAAGTGTTCTGGCGTTGCATTGAGGATTACACACATCGCCACCGTCGTTTCGGAAAAGCTTGACGACACGCACGGGTGTAATCTCGTGAAAACACAGCCGCGGTGAAATTGTCACAACACAATAGCGAGAGCAGTGATAATCTCAAGCGACAGAACTGCTCTGACCAGGAGAAAAGAGAAAGTATGGCTGAAAGCGAAGAGCTGAAGAAGCAAGAGGAAAAGAAGGAAGACGAGAAGAAGAACGTCAAGCCAGAAGATCGCCCTCTGCCAGCCGACAAGGACGTCACCAGTGAGCACGAACTCGCCGGCTACCGCTACCGTGCAACCGCAGGAACGCTGAGCATCGAAACCAAGAGCGTTGCACCAGCAGCCTCTATGTTCCACGTCGACTTCCTCAAGCTCGACGAGCAGGGTAGCCCTGACCCTACGCGCCCCGTGACCTTCATCTTTAACGGCGGCCCAGGTTCGGCAACGACCTTCCTGCTCATGGGTTCCTTCGCCCCACGCCGCATCGACACCGGCGAAGTGGTGAGCGGCCATGGAGCTCCCTACTCGCTGGTGGACAACAAGTACACGCTTCTGCCGTTTACCGATCTCGTCTTTATCGATGCTCCGGGTGCTGGCTTCTCGCGCATTGCCCCGGCCGCAAAGAAAGAATTGTGGAGTGTAGACGGCGATGTAGCTGCCTTCAGCCAGTTCATTCGCCGCTGGGCCAGCAAATACAATCGCTGGAACTCTCCGAAATACCTCTTCGGCGAATCCTACGGTACTGTACGCGGTGCAGCCCTGAGCTTGAAGTTGCAGGAAGACGGTTGCGCACTCAGTGGTGTGACACTTATTTCCAATATTCTCGACTACGCACACACCTTCAGCAACGACGACCAGCTCTACATCGGCTACTTCCCGACCTATGCCACTACCGCCTTCTACCACGGCCTGGCAGGAAGGGGCTTGACGGTTGAGCAACAAGCTCAGCGCGCTCGTGAATTCGCCAACGGCGCGTACCGAGCAGCCTTGGCTATGGGCGATTCGCTTTCCGAGGAACAGTTCAACGCTGTGGCCAGTGAATATGCTCACCTGACTGGCTTGTCTGCTGACTATGTCCGCAAGTCCAACCTCAGGGTGGGTGTAGAGCGCTTCAGCAAGGAGCTTCTGCGCGAAAGCTCGCAGGTTGTCGGCCTCTATGATTCGCGCGTCACGGGTTATGACCTCGATCAAGCTGCTAGTGAAGAGACTTTCTTGGCTGATGACGCTTTCATTACTCCTCACTATGTTGCCCTGTGCGAGCAGTACTTGAAGGAAGAGTTGGGCTGGCAGTCCAGCGATTTGCGTCGCGACTTTGCTGACCTCGACCTCGAATCTCGCGAGCCAGGCAAGAGCTGGGATTGGCACCATAAGAAGCCATACGGCGTGTATGGTGATTGGGATTACTTCCCCTTCCCGCGCGTTATCGAAGACCTCGCTACTGCCATTGTGCATGAGCCAGGTTTGAAGGTGATGATCGGCAACGGTTATTACGACCTGTGCACGCCGATGTTCCAAACTGAGTTTGACATTGACCACCTGCAGTTGCCGCGCCCATTGCGTCACAATGTTGCCTTTAGCTACTACCCAGCAGGCCACATGCTCTACACCGCTCCTCAGGCGCTTCCACACCTGTACGAGACGATGGAGAAGTTCTATGCGGCTGCTCCAGGAGATGTGAGTGCACTCAATGAGAGGCCAGAGCTTCCACTGAAGTGAGGCCGTACGGAAGGCCGTACGGAAGGCTGAACCTGAGGTCGTACCTTAGGCTGTACCTTAGGCCCTACTCGTGTTGATTTCTACGCCCAGGGGAGTCCGTCTTCTCTGGGCGTTAGTCTAACTGAGTCGAGCGGTGCTCTGGCGCCTCGCATCCGGCGAGGCCGTTAACCCGCAGGTGGTTTTCCACCAGAACAAAGGATGTACTGTGGCTGAATCAAAACTGGATGCAGTAGTCTCTCTCGCGAAGCGTCGCGGATTTGTGTTCCCAGCAGGTGAAATTTACGGTGGTACCCGTTCTGCTTGGGATTACGGCCCTCTGGGCGTCGCCTTGAAGGACAATATCAAGCATGAGTGGTGGCACTCTATGGTGACCACGCGCGGTGATGTGGAAGGTGTGGACACCTCCATCATCCTGCCGCCAGACGTCTGGGTTGCCTCGGGCCACGTCAAAGTTTTCAACGATCCACTGATCGAATGCCTCTCGTGCCACAAGCGCTTCCGTGCGGACACCATGGAAGAAGCCTATGCCAACAAGCACGGCCACGAGCCTGAGAACGGTTTGAAGGATATTTCCTGCCCGAACTGCGGTGTTGTCGGCAACTGGACGGAGCCTCGCGACTTCAACATGATGCTGCGCACCAATCTGGGCCCTGTCGAAGATGAGCACTCTTTGCACTATCTTCGTCCAGAAACCGCTCAGGGCATTTTCGTGGACTTCCTGCAAGTTCAGCAGTCCAGCCGTGAAAAGCCGCCGTTTGGTATCGCCAACATCGGTAAGTCTTTCCGCAATGAGATCACCCCAGGCAACTTCATCTTCCGTACCCGTGAGTTCGAACAGATGGAGATGGAATTCTTCGTCACTCCGGGCACCGATGAAGAGTGGCATCAGTACTGGATCGACACCCGTACTCGCTGGTACACCGACCTGGGCATTAACCCTGCTCATCTGCGTCATTACGAGCATCCGAAGGCCAAGCTCGCCCACTATTCCAAGCGCACCGTGGATATCGAATACAAGTTCGGTTTCACCGGTTCGGATTGGGGAGAGCTGGAAGGTATTGCTAACCGTACGGACTTCGACCTCAAGGCGCATTCCGAGCATTCGGGTAAGGATCTGAGCTACTTCGATTCGAAGACTGGTGAGCGTTACACGCCGTACGTTATCGAGCCAGCTGCCGGCCTGACCCGCTCCCTGATGGCCTTCCTTGTCGATGCGTATGACGTCGATGAGGCACCAAACACCAAGGGTGGTGTTGATGAGCGCACCGTGCTGCACCTCGACCCTCGTCTCGCTCCTGTGAAGGCCGCCGTTCTGCCACTGTCCAAGAAGGAGCCTCTGCTCTCCCTGTCTGAGGATCTGGCTGCTGACCTGCGTCAAAACGATTGGAATATCGACTTCGACGTGGCTGGCGCTATCGGCCGTCGTTACCGTCGTCAAGATGAGATTGGCACTCCGGTGTGCATCACTGTTGACTTTGATACTCCAAACGACCATTGCGTGACCGTCCGCGATCGCGACACCATGGAACAGCGTCGTATCAACATTGATGCGGTTGTTGACTATGTGCGCGACCGTATTTCCGAGAAGCGTGTTCGCATTCCTCAGGGCCCATTCGACATCACTGGCAATGCTGGTGCTGACGGCTCGAGCGATGTCAACGCTGAGGCTGGTGTGGATGAGTCCACACCTGTCCAGGTTACGGAAGTCAAGGGCGAATAATCGGGCTGATAATCTCACAAGATTGTCAGTACGGTGAACGAAAAGGCTTTGCTTTGGGCAAAGCCTTTTCTCGTTTTTCCGTACAATAGGGACGTTGACGCATAAGGGAGAATCATGAGCTTCGAAAATGAACAGGACGAACTGGCTCGTAAGAAGATGCTGCGCAAACTGCGGAAGGAAGAGTCAGTCGTCAAGGAAAAGCTGCCCAGCCACGCCAGAGCACAGTTTGAGCGCGGCAATTTCGATGTAGACGCCATGCAGACTTCTCATGCCTCTCAGGCTGCCCCTCAACTCAAGCCCGTGCAGTTGGGGAACTTGACCATCAACCAACCTGTTATTCTCTCTCCAATGGCAGGAGTGACGAACTGGCCTTTCCGCGTACTGTGCGAAGAGTATGGCCCAGACGGGTTGTACGTCGATGAGATGATCACCGCACGCGCACTCGTTGCCAATAATGACAAGGCGTGGAGGCTCGCCACCTTCGCTCCCAGCGAGAAGGTGCGCTCCCTGCAGCTCTACGGTGTGAACCCGGATTGGGTGGAGAAGGCCGTACAGCTGGTTATTGATAAGGTGCACCCTGACCATATCGACCTCAACTACGGTTGCCCCGTGCCTAAGATCACCCGTCACGGTGGCGGTTCGGCACTGCCGTGGAAGCAGGATCTGTTCCGCGAGGATATTCGCCGCGTCGTGAAGGCTTGCGAGCCAGAAGGTATTCCTGTGACGGCGAAGATTCGTGTGGGAATTGACGCCGACCACCTCACTTTCATGCAAGCAGGTCATATCGCCCAAGAGGAAGGCGCTGCGGCAGTCACTTTGCATGCGCGCACCACTGCTGAGTATTATGGTGGCCACTCCAACTGGGATGATATTGCTGCGCTTAAGCAAGAGTTGAGCATTCCTGTTTTCGGTAATGGTGATATTTTCTCTGCGCAAGACGCTTTGGATATGGTCTCCTACACCGGTTGTGACGGTGTTGCTATCGGCCGCGGCTGCCAAGGCAGGCCATGGTTGTTTGAAGATATTCGTCACGCCTTCGCCGGCTCAGATGAGCGCGTTAACCCGAATTTGGGGTATGTGGTGAATGTGATCAAGCGCCATGTGCAGATGCTCGTTAAGTTTTACAACGGTGATGAAAGCATGGCCGTGCGCGATATTCGCAAGCATATCGCGTGGTATTTCAAGGGTTATGCGGTGGGTTCTGCCGTTCGTGTCAATCTTATGAAATGCGAAAATGTGGCCCAGCTGAATGCCGTTTTGGACGAGCTTGACCCGAGCATCGAAATGGCCGAGCAGCTCAAGGATGCTCCTCGAGGCCGTATTCGTTACCAAAAGAAAGTTCATTTGCCTCAAGGATGGCTCGATTCGAGGTTCACCACCAAGCAAGAGCGAGAAATTTTGTTTGGCGAGGACCCTCTGGACGCGAGCTACTGACACGAGCGATACCAGCGAAACGCACAAAACTGAAAGCTAACTGAGAATTATAAGAAACTGAGCGATTTGCGGCGCATAAAGGCCTGATATTGCGTTACAGTTGAGCTTAGTAGTGTCTGCCGAGGACAGGAGCGAATGGTGAGCGAGGACATCCAGGAAGAGGGATTCACCCCCAGCGATCTGACAGATGACAGCATCAGCACCCAGGATCTTGATAATAAAGAACTCAACGATAAGACGATTATCAAGGTAGTTGGCGTGGGCGGCGGTGGCGGTAACGCTATCAACCGCATGGTCGAGGAGGGATGGCAGAACGTCGAGTTCGTCGCCATCAACACGGATGCTCGCGATCTGTTGCGCAATGAGGCAACCGTCAAGATCAGCCTTTCTGATGAGACGTCGCGAGGCTTGGGCGCTGGCGCTGACCCAGAGAAGGGCCGCCAGGCAGCGCTGAACCACGAGAGCGACATTCGCCAAGCTTTGCAGGGTGCCGATATGGTGTTCGTCACCTGCGGCGAGGGCGGTGGCACGGGTACCGGAGCATCTCCAGTGGTTGCTCGCGCAGCCCGCAGCCAGGGTGCTTTGACTGTCGGTGTTGTCACTCGTCCATTCAAGTTCGAGGGCGAGCGTCGTGCCGAATCTGCTGACCGCGGTATCGAAGCTCTGCGCAAGGAAGTGGATGCTCTCATCGTCATTCCTAACGACCGCCTGAGCTCGCTGGCCGATAAGAACATCACCATTTTGAACGCTTTCAAGGCTGCTGACGGCGCTCTGCTCTCCGGCATTCAGTCGGTGACCGAGCTCATCAACTCCAACGCCTACATTCATGTCGACTTCAACGATGTGACGACCATTCTCAAGGATTCTGGTACCGCACTCTTCGGTATCGGCCAGTCCAAGGGTTCGGATCGCGCCATTCACGCCTCCGAAATCGCCGTCACTTCGCCTCTGCTCGAAGCCAGCATTGACGGTGCTCATGGCATCCTGATTAACATCGCTGGTTCTGAGGATATGCAGCTGCCGGAAGTATACGAAGCGGTGGACCTGGTTCGTAAGAAGGCCAGCCCAGAAGCTCAGATTATTTGGGGCTTGACCTTCGACCCTGATATGGGCGATGTGATTCGCGTGTCCGTCATCGCTGCTGGTTTCGACTCGGAGACTCCTCAGGAGGACGCCGATCAGCCTCTGATCGCAGGGGAGAAGCCAAGCAGCGCTGCAACGACCCAGCCCGACTCCGCAATTTCTTCTCCTGAGGTGCCGAGCATCAAGCCAATTCAGCTGGGCGGCGACGAGAACTCTGCAGTTTCGTCGAGCACTTCTGCTTCTTCGGCTTCTGCTCAGCAGGCAGGTTATCAGTCTGCTCCTTCTTCGGTGCAGATGCCAGCACAGCATACTGAGCCAGCTGCTGACACCACGGGTGATATCGACATCCCTCCATTCCTGCGCTGAATGATGAACTGAGGTGAGAACATGGGCGGTTTTAAGAAAGCACTCTCGATGATGGGCCTCGCCGATGTGAGCGAGGCAGATGACGAGCCACAAGAGCAGGAGCAGGATTACTCCGATTACCAGGAGCCTGACTTCACTACTTCCTACTCGCAAACTCAAGCCGCCCTTCCATCTGTAAGTTCTGAGGAGAAGCCTGATATGGATTACCAGCCCGCTGCAACGCCTACGGCCCAGATTGCCGCGATCACGCCGAACTCTTTTGACGACGCTCAAAAGATTGGCATGGCAATTCGCCAGGGTATCCCCGTGATTATGAACCTGACGAAGCTCAACAACACCTTGGCTTTCCGCATTGTGGATTTCTCCTCGGGTGTGGTCTTCGGCCTGCAAGGTTCCATTGAGAGGGTGACGGACCGCGTATTCCTGTTGAGCCCTCATGGCATTCAGGTTTCCGTTTCTGATTCCACTGCTCATGATAAGAACATGGGCCTTTTCGACGCTGAGTGAGCTGAAAGTAGCACATGCTTCCCTTTGTTTTTTCGAGGATCCTGCGTTTAGGTAACGCTGTATTCTCGCTCTACTATTTCGTGCTGGTGGCACGAGTGGTGATCGACTGGATCGTCTTCTTCGCACGTCCCGTCTTCCCACCTTTCATGGTGAAAATCATCCGTGTGCTCTACAAGCTCACCGAGCCGCCAGTTCGCCTTCTGCGCCGCTTCATTCCTTCCCTTCCTCTGGGCGGGATGTACCTGGACCTCGCTTACCTCGTGTGGTGGATTGCTGTGGGTGCAGGACAGTGGCTGTGGAATATGGCAGGCTCACTGCTCTTCGGCTTGCTTTTCTAGAATGGGATAAGTGATTTATTGGGTTTTCACGCACGAAATCGCACATTTTACGTGCTCTCGTGTTAAATTAGGCCTTAGTGAATAGGTTCCTTTGTCACATGACCAAGGGATTTACAGGCTACGGAAGGTGGGAAGCACATGGCATTGCTGACTCCGAACGACATTAGGAACCACAGGTTCAATACGACGAGGTTCCGCGAGGGTTATGACATCGATGAGGTGGATACTTTCCTCGATGAAGTGACCCAAACTGTCGACGCTCTTTCTCAGAATGCGCTGAATGAACACAATACCAGCCGTCTGTCTCCTCAGACTGCTGAGCTCAACGCCAAGATCGGTCAGCTCACTGAGCGAAACGCCCGCTTGGAAAAGCAGTTGCAGGAAGCACAGAGCAAGGCAAGCCAGGCTCAGGAATCTGGCTCCTCCGATGAGTTGCAGTCCGCACAGAAGCGGATTGCCGACCTCACTGGTGAGCGCACTCGTCTGCAGGACCAGGTGAATCAGCTCAATTCTCAGGTTACCCAGCTCAACTCTCAGCTGGACGAGCTGACCGACCAGGCTGCTAAGGGCCAGGAAGGCACGCAGACTCTCACCAACCAGATCCGCTCTCTGCGTGAGCAGTTGGAGAAGGCAAACACTGAGCGTCAGCAGCTGGTTGCAGAACACTCTGAGACTACCGCTCAGCTGGAGGCCGCACAGCGCAAGGCACAGGAAGCTGATACCAAGCTCGCCCAGTTCGACGCTCTGCGTCAGGACGAAGCCAGCGCTCGTGCTCAGGTCGAGGAGCTCAAGAAGCAGCTTGCTGAATCTCGCCAGCGTGAAGAGAATTATCGTTCTCAACTCGAGAAGAACGAGCCAAGCCCGAAGACGGATTCTTTGCAGAAGATCACCGCAGTGGGCAGCAAGGCAGAGTCCGAGCCAGAGAAGGCAACTGCCATGCTCGCTTTGGCTATGCAGCTGCACGATCAGTATGTCGACAAGGGCAAGGCTCAGAAGGCACAGCTTGTTGCCGAGGGTGAGTCCACTCGCCAGTCGCTCATCGACGAAGCTCAGAAGAAGCATGACGAGACTATTGCTCAGGCTGATGATTACTCGCAGCGCACTCGTAGTAACGCTGACCAGTACTCTCAGCGTGTGCGCGCTCAGGCCGACGAGGAAACCCGTCAGCAGCGCGCCGACGCCGAAGCTTATGTCCAAGAGATCCGCCAGGACGCTCAGGCTTACGACCACAAGACTCGTACCGACGCCGACGAATACTCCAAGAACGTCAAGGCCAAGCTCTACGAAGATTCTCAGGTTATCCAGGGCAACATCACCAGCCTCAAGAAGTTTGAGAACGAGTATCGCTCTCGCCTGAAGGACTTCTTGGGTCAGTTGATGGATCAGGTTTCTGTTTCCAACAACTACGATGAGGAGCATGACCCACAGGCGGAGAACAAGCAGCAGGCCTGAGGCTCAGCTTTCCGCTCTGAAGCTCGTCCTAACAGTTCAGTTTGTCGCTGACGTCCAGGAAAGCCGACACACATCTGAGGCTTACGACGACGGCAAACCTGCTGAAGCAGTGTGAATACGGTTAAAGCGAGGAAATGTTGTTTCCTCGCTTTTTCTTTTGCCCTTCCTCTGGCTAGGATAGGACGAGGTAGTAGAGGAGGACGAATGACGAAAAAAACCAACGCCATAACACTGAGAACTGCACTACCTTTTATTCTCTGGTCTGCCGTTCTGGTGTTAGCCGATCAAATCGTAAAATTCCTGGCCATTCGCCATCTCTCGCTCACGTACACTCTCAAGCCTTTCGGCGAGCACCTGCCCGGCTTGCGCTTGCTTTTCAACCCGGGCGCAACTTTGGGAATTGGCTCAGCAGCCACCTGGATTATCACTCTCATCGCCCTCATCGCTGCGGGAGTGATTCTCTACTACGGTTTGTCAGCGAAAAAGCCCGCGTGGAGGGTTGCGCTCATTTTGGCTTTTGCTGGCGACTTGGGCAATATTATTGATCGTGTATTCCGCGCCGAGCACGTGTTTGACGGTAAAGTCGTCGACATGATTGATTACGGCTGGTCGGTGGGTAACGTCGCTGATATCTACCTCACTCTCGCCGCCATCCTGATTGTCATTCTGATTAGCACGGATGCCTTCTCCCATTCGCAACAGGACGGGGAGCAGGCTCATGAGTGAGAAGCTGATTCCTGTTCCTGATGGCTTGGTTGGCTCTCGCTTTGACGTTGCCGCTGCTAAAATGCTCGGCATTTCCCGCGCTCAGGCGGATCAGCTCATCACTGACGGCCAGATTAGCATGGATAAACCGCGTTTGACGAAGTCAACGCGCCTCATGGCCGAGGATATTCTCATCCTCTCCTTGAAAGAAGAACAGGAGAAGCCAGAAGAGCCATTAGCCAGTGAAATGGATATTCTCTACGAAGATGAGGATGTTATCGTGGTCGACAAGCCTGTCGGTGTTGCCGCGCACGCATCCGCTGGGTGGACTGGCCCAACCGTGTTGGGTTCGCTTCTGCGCAGGGGAGTGCCCATTACACACCTGGGAGCCGCTGAACGTCGAGGAATTGTTTCTCGTTTGGACGTGGGTACGAGCGGCGTCATGCTGGTGTGCAAATCTGATGTTGCTTATATTGAGATGCGCCGTCAGTTTGCCACTCACGAAGTGACAAAAATTTATGAGGCCGTATGCCAAGGTAACCTCAAGCAGGACCACGCCACCATCGAGGCGCCCATTGCCCGCGATAAAACCTCGACTTTCCGCTTCTCCGTGTCGCCGGTGGGTAAGGAAGCGATTACCCATTACGACGTGCTTGAGCGTTTTGGCAACGCAACCCATGTGAAAGTGAACTTGGAGACGGGCCGTACCCACCAGATCCGCGTGCATTTCAGCTCGATTGGTCACCCTCTTGTCGGCGACCCTCTCTACGGCGCTAACCCGCAGATGAGCGAGCATTTGGGCTTGGAACGCCAATGGTTGCAAGCTATGAGCCTGACCTTCCGCCACCCGCGCACGAGAGTGTGGATGACGGTGAGGTCGCACTACCCGCTTGACCTGGAGAAGGCGCTGGAAACGCTGAAGAAGGACCATGAGGCCAAGCTTGCTCGCGACTACGCGATGGGTAAGTAAGGCACGCCAGCAAGTAAGGCACGCCGGTTATACCCGCTATTGCTGAAGATTTTCACCGCTGTTCAGCTGGCCGAGGAAGAGAGAAAACTAAAGTAGTGACTATGTCTGAATCTGGCTCCAGTTTTGTACATTTGCACAACCACACGCACTATTCGACACTCGATGGTGCGTCGAAGGTTCCTGACCTCGTGGCTCGCGTCAAGAGCCTCGGTCAGCCTGCTGTGGCAATAACTGACCACGGTAATATGCACGGCGCTTACGAAATGTGGCGCACGGCCGTGGATATGGGAGTTAAGCCGATCATCGGCATTGAGGCCTATGTGACCCCAGAAACAGCCCGTCAGGACACCACTCGTGTGCATTGGGGAACCGCTGAACAGATTGCCGCCGGTGACGACGTTTCCGGTGGTGGTGCCATCACCCACATGACGATGTGGGCAGAAAACGACACAGGCTTGCGCAACCTCATTAAGGCAAGCTCGGTGGCCAGTTTGGAGGGTCGCTTGGGTAAGTGGCCTCGTATGGACCAAGAGGTTCTCGAAACCTACCATGAGGGTGTTATTGCCTCTTCTGGCTGCCCTTCGGGAATTATTCAAACTCGTTTGAGGCTCGGCCAGTATGACGAAGCTTTGCGCTGGGCTCGCCTCATGCAGGATATTTTCGGCAAAGAGAACTTCTACATCGAGCTCATGGACCATGGCCTGAGCATCGAAAAGCGCGTGACCAAAGACCTGCTGCGCATCGCGCACGATATTAACGCTCCACTGTTGGCCACCAATGATTCTCACTACGTTGCTGAAGAGGATGCAGACGCACAGGATTCTTTGCTCGCCATCAACTCCGGTGCACGCTTGGATGACCCGAACCGCTTCAAGTTTGACGGTTCCGGCTATTACATCAAGAGCGCTGAGCAAATGCGCTCGCTGTTCAAGGAATTCCCGGATGCCTGCGATAACACGCTCGAAATTGCCGAGCGGTGCAACGTGATGTTCGACGACCATACGGATGGCGCGTACATGCCAAAGTATGATTGCCCGAACGGCTGGGATGAAACCTCGCTCTTCCTACATAATGTGCAGAAGGGTTTGGAAAGGCGTTACCCCGAAGGCGTGCCGGAGGATGTGGCCAAGCAGTCAGATTATGAGTGCGGTGTGATCTGCCAGATGCAGTTCCCAGGCTACTTCCTCGTCGTGGCAGACTACGTGAACTGGGCGAAGAATAACGGCATCCAGGTCGGCCCTGGCCGTGGTTCTGCAGGTGGTGCTATGGTCGCCTACGCCTTGGGCATTACCGAAATCGATCCGATGCGCCACGGCCTGATCTTCGAGAGGTTCTTGAACCCAGAACGTGTGTCCCTGCCGGATATCGATATCGATTTCGACCCAGTGGGCCGCATGCGCGTGCTGCAATACGTCAACGACAAGTATGGCGGCACGAATGTTGCTCAGTGCACGATTTACGGAACGATTAAAACCAAGCAGGCCTTGAAGGATGCCGCTCGTATTATGGGTTATCCGTTCTCCATGGGCGATACGCTGACCAAAGCGCTGCCGAGCGGTAAGAACGGTAAAGACCCGAGCTTGAAGGAGCTTTTCGACCCGCAGAGCAAGCATTATGCCGAAGGTGCGCCTTTCCGCGACTTGTACAACACGAATCCCGATGCGAAAGCGATTATCGACCGCGCTCGCGGCCTCGAAGGTTTGATCCGCCAGACGGGTGTTCACGCCTGCGCGACCATCATGGCGGATATTTCCATCACGGATGTTTCTCCTTTGATGGAACGCTCGGATGGCACGATTACCACCGTTTTCGAATACCATACGTGCGAAACTTTGGGCTTGGTGAAGAACGACTTCTTGGGCTTGTCCAACTTGACGACCATTCACGACGCCATCGCCAATATTGAGGCGAATGGTGGCCCGAAGCTCACCATTGAGGATGTGCCGCTGGACGATAAGAAGACCTTCGACCTTCTCTCCAACGGCGATACTCTGGGCGTGTTCCAGCTCGATTCGGATGGTATGCGTTCGCTGCTGCGCCAGATGAAGCCGAATAACTTTAACGATATTTCGGCATTGATCGCCCTGTACCGCCCAGGCCCAATGGATATGAACTCGCATGTGAACTATGCGCGTCGTAAGAACGGTTTGCAGGAGATCACCCCAATTCACCCCGAGGTTGCTGAACCGTTGGCTCCGGTGCTGGATGAGACGTATGGTTTGATCGTCTACCAGGAGCAGGTGCAGTCTGCCGCTCGAATCTTGGCTGGCTACTCGCTGGGTGAGGCAGATGTTCTGCGTCGTGCAATGGGTAAGAAGAAGCCCGAGGTTCTGGCCCACGAGCAGGTGCCGTTCTTCGAAGGTATGAAGGAACATGGCTATTCCAAGGAAGCCGCTCAAGCGGTGTGGGATATTCTGGTTCCATTCTCTGGCTATGCGTTTAATAAAGCGCATTCGGCTTGCTACGCTTTGGTGTCCTATTGGACGGCCTGGCTGAAGGCAAATTACCCTGTCGAGTTCATGGCAGCATTGCTGCAAGGTGAAGCTGCGAATAAGACGAAGACAGCTATTTACTTGAGCGAAGCTCGCCGCATGAACATCAAGATTTTGCCGCCAGACGTCAACGAGTCTGTGGCTGCTTACTCCGCAGTCGGCCGGATCGTGCGTTTCGGCCTCGCAGCAGTGCGCAATGTGGGCGAGAAGGTGGTGGAAGGCATCGTCGAGGAGCGTAAGGAGGGCTTGTACACTGACTTCCTCGACTTCATTCGTCGCGTTCCTCTCGAAGTGTTGAACCGTCGTGCCCTCGAATCGCTGATTAAGGGTGGCGCTTTCGACTCGATTTCGCCGAACCGTCACGCGCTCTTCTTGATCTATGAGTCTGCTTTGGACCAGGTCATCCCGATTCGTCGCAAGCAGGCGGAGGGTCAGTTTGACCTCTTCGCTGACGCTGATGACGCTGGTGACGACGCTTTGGGTGATGCCACGATTGTTATTCCTGATGTTGCCGAATGGGATAAGAAGACGAAGCTCGACTTTGAGCGCGAGATGCTCGGCCTTTACGTTTCCGACCATCCGCTTTCGGGCATGGCTTCTGTTTTGGCTGGTTTGCGTGATATGAGCATCGCTGAGTTGCAGGAGAAGGCTTCAGGCATGGCCGATCGCACGCAGTTGCGCGTCGCTGGCATGGTGACGAGTGTCGATCGGCGAATTTCGAAGAGTGGTAATCCTTGGGCGATCGTCTCCATTGAGGACTTGGAGTCGTCGCTGGAGTGCCTCTTCTTCGGTAAAGCTTACGAAAAGTGCGCTCAAGACTTGCGCGTCGATGAAATTGTGCAGATCCTCGGCATGCCGGACGTTCGTGACGAGTCTGTCTCTCTTCGCGCTCAAGATTTACAGGTCGTCGATGTCAGCTCTGAGGATTCTCGTCCAGTGGAAATCTACCTGGCTCCTAACCAGCTGGATATGCACCGAATGAACCATTTGAGCCATATTGCGGCAACCTTCCCGGGCTTGTCGCCTCTGGTGTTGAAGGTGTGCAAGCAGGATGGTTCTATAGTGGAGATTGAATGCGGTGATAAGTTCCGCGTGAAGAGAGATACGTCTCTGTTTGCCGAAATTAAGTCGCAGTTTGGCGTCCAAGCCATTCGAGAGAAGCCGCGTCGCCAGCTCAACGATACCGCACCAAACTTCAGGGGTTAACTATGGCAGATGATGACGATATCAAGCACCTTTTCGACGACTTCAGCATGCCGGATGACCTGCCCGCGCAGGGCGAGGAGAGCCTGAGCACTGATAATCTCGAGAACGACCTCAGGCTGAGCGATTTCGACGAGCAGCTCGACGGGCTTTTGGGAAATAAAGCCCAGCTTGCCATGTTGGTTGTGCCGTTTTCTGACGCGAAACTGAGCCTGAGCCTGCTCAAATATAAGGATGTTGAGGGCTGGGCTGAGGTGCTCAACGACACGAGTTTCATCTACCTCAAGGCTCTCGACGGGCAAAAGCCGGAGGATGCCGCCCAAGCGCTGTCCCAGCTCATCCGCCCGCTGCCGCTGTATTCGGTGGTTAAGCGCGCCGACAAGCTGGAAGTCGCCTTGTGGGTCAACGGCAAGAAGAGCGGGGAGAAGTTGCCGCCGCCACTGCTTTTCGAGCAGCTGCCCGAAGAAGTGGAGGATTACGCCATCGGCATGACCACCACTCAGCAGATGGTGCATCACGAGGGTGTGCTGGATAGCGCCGATTTTGACAAGCAGGATGCGCTGGATTACATGAAGGATAGCGGCAATTCGGTGTTTGTGGAGCGCGATCAGAAGCCACAGCACTGGTGGAACAGGCGTAAGAAGGGCGGCGCGGAAAAGTAAGTCAGCGGCCACTGTGGCAATTGTTAACGCTTGAATTGTTAACTCTTGAATTGCTCACTCTTCAATTGTTAACGCCTAGCAATCTTGCCGTTACATTGTGCATTCCTAGCTTCGCTAGAGTGGAACTACGCTCACCGGGGAGGTTTTATGGACAGCCAGCAAGAATACGTGTTGCGAACCGTTGAAGAACGCGATATCCACTTCATTCGCTTATGGTTTACCGACGTTTTAGGAATGCTCAAGTCGGTCGCTATCGCACCAGCTGAACTCGAATCCGCCTTTGAAGAGGGGATTGGTTTCGACGGTTCGGCAATCGAAGGCCTCACCCGCATTTCTGAGGACGATATGATCGTGCGCCCCGACGCTTCCACCTTCGAGCCCTTGCCGTGGGATGATGAGGGTTCGGCGCGCATGTTCTGCGATGTTCTCACCCCTGAAGGAAAGCCCAGCATGGGCGATCCGCGTTATATTTTGAAGCGCAATCTTGCTAAAGCGAGGGAGAAGGGCTTCACCTTCTACCTGCATCCAGAAATCGAATTCTACCTGTTCAAGCAGCAGCAAGATTACTCGCAGCCGCCAGTTCCTATCGACCAGGGTGGCTATTTCGATGATGTTCCGCTCGGAGCTGGCATGGACTTTAGAAAAGCCTCCATCACCATGCTCGAGCAGATGGGCATCACCGTCGAGTACTCGCATCACGAGTCGGGCCCCGGCCAGCAGGAGATTGATCTGCGTTACGCCGACGCTCTCTCCACAGCTGATAACATCATGACTTTCCGCACTATCGTCAAGGAGATTGGCCAGGAGCGAGGCCTGCTGGCAAGCTTTATGCCCAAGCCTTTAGCCGATGAGCCAGGTTCGGGTATGCACACGCATATGAGCTTGTTCTACGGCGATAACAACGCTTTCTACGAGCCCGGCGAAGAGTTCAACATGTCAAAGACGGCACGCCAGTTCGCTGCTGGCATCTTGGACCACGCCGTCGAGATTTCCGCAGTGACGAATCAGTTCGTGAACTCGTATAAGCGCCTGTGGGGTGGTTCTGAGGCTCCGAGCTACGTGTGCTGGGGTCATAACAACCGTTCCGCACTGCTGCGCATTCCACAGTACAAGCCAGGTAAGGGTGATTCGGCGCGTATGGAATACCGCGCTCTCGACCCAGTGGCCAACCCCTATATCGCTTTCTCCCTGCTCTTGGCGGCTGGCTTGGATGGCATTGACCGCGAGCTGGAGCTGGACGAGCCGACGAGCGATGACGTGTGGGATCTCACTAATGCCGAGAGGCGCGCGATGGGTATTAAGCCGCTTCCCGCTTCTTTGGATTCTGCGTTGAGCTACTTGGAGAATTCCGAGTTTGTGGCGCAGAATTTGGGTGAGGATGTGTTTAGCTACTTCGTGTCGAATAAGCGTCAGGAGTGGGCTGACTATTCGCATCAGGTGACGGCTTACGAGATGCAGCACTTCCTGCGTCGCCTGTAACGCCAGAATTTCTCAAGATTATCACCGCGCTCTTTCCCGCGCGAAAATGGGGCTGTGCACGAGCACAGCCCCTTTGCATATCGTTGCTGTCGCGTACCGTGGTCGCCGAGTGTCGAGGTGGCTCGATCGCTGAGGGGCAATCGCGCTGAGAGGCAACCGCCCTGAGATTCCACCGCGCCAAGAGTTGAGCGACGGAATCGTGCTAGCTCAGCAGCTTGCGCATGCGCTGGATGCTCGGATGCTGCTTCACACCAAGCTCCTGAGCCCACAAGGAGACCAGGAACTCTTCGCGCATCCACTTCACATCCACGTACTTCTTCCAGGCAAGGTCACGAGCAGGGCCCGCAGGAGTCACATCCCACGCCTTCTTCGCCTGGTCGACAATATCCTGCGCTTCCTTGGCCTGCCAAGCCCAATTCACATCGCGCGACTTGTCGAGCTTCGCCTTCTCCAAGCGCTTCATATCCGCTTGCAAATAGCGCGGAATTTCCGGCAAATTCGCGGCAGGGGTACGGGCGATGAAGCCCGTCGACGTCAAATCAGCCACATGCGAGCGAATGCCTTGCAACACGGCCAACAGTGGAAGTTCAGCAGTGCCCGAAACCTTACTCTCCACTTCACCCTGAGCTTGGATGATCGCCATCACATCGTGAGCAATGTCGTACACGGCGTCCTCAAAAGTGTTTTCACACTCGTGGATGGCAGCATCCAACTGTTCATCAGAGGAGATATCAGCGATAGAAGGAAGCAAGCGCTTGATTGCAGCGTACTGTAAATCTTCCACCAGCGCATCGGTGGAGGAGTAGGGAGCAGAAGCGAGGATGAGGGCTTCGTGACCCAGCCACCGACTCGAAATGCGAGCATCAGGAAGGTGAAGCTGCTTAAGCGCTGCCTTCCACAACATCTCTTCGCGAGGCAGGGCGGAAGCGCCAGACTGATGCAAAATGGTGGCTTGCGTCACCGCCTTACCTTGAGCGCCAGCCTTACGAGCCGTACGGCCAATATCCTTCTGGGCAGCCTTGCGAGCCTGATCAGAAAGCTCAGATTGCAAAGCAAGCAAGTCCTTACCGCAAGCCAAAACCTCAGGAACAAAGCGGGTGCGACGAACAGTATTCTTCGCCGAGTCACCAAAGCTTGCCACCAAGCCGGCCTTCTTCTCCGCCTTCTTGACCTCGTCCTTACCTGGGGCATCCTTTTCCACCACGAAAGTGATTTTCAGGTGAGCAGGCAGCTTTGCTAATCTCGAGTCGTCAAAAACAGACGGATGAATTTGAGCGCCAATCGTGGCCACAGAAGCGCGCATAAACGCCTCCACAAACGGCACAGAAGCGAGATCATTTTCATGCTCGCCAATCCAGGTAGCGATAGTCTGGGCGGACTGAGGGGCCGGCACAAACTGGACGCGCAACTGCTTGGGAAGAGCCTTAATATACGCGGTGATCAGGTCACGACGCATGCCCGGAACCAGCCACGTGAACTCGCGAGGCGAGAGGCGGGAGAGATAGCGCAGCGGAATGTGAACGCTCACACCATCGTCAGCAAGGCCAGGATGGAAAGCGTAGGTCAAACGCAGGTCAATCTCGCGCGAGTCAGTTCCCTGAGCCTGCCACACATTGGGGAAATCCTCGTAGGAGAAGCCGGGGCCAGAGTCCAAACGAGCCACGTCACGAGCAGGGTCAAAGTCGAGAATATGAGCATTATCAACGCTCTTGAGCCACTTGGCGAGGTCGACAATACTTGTCACATTCTGCGGAATAGAACGGTCGTAGAACTGGTAGAGATCCTCATCATTGGCTGTATCCACCACATGGCGAGTACGCGCAGCATCCTCATGGCCTTGCTCAATGAGCTCACGGTTGCGCTCAATAAACTCATCATGGGCAAAGCGGCGCGTCACCTGGCCTTCAACCAATCCGTTGCGCAGCAGCATAGAGCGAGCCTCAAACGGGTTGATACGCCCCCACAAAATAGTGCGATCCGCAACAATAGGCAAACCGTAAAGCAGCACGCGGCTCGTGGCCACCGCAGCACCACGATTCGCCGACCAATGCGGCTCAACATACGTCGTTTTCGTGAGCTCGCCAGCCAGCTCTTCAGCCCAAGAAGGGTCGATTTTCGCGGCCATACGCGCCCACAAGCGGCTGGTCTCCGTCAAATCGGCGGCCATCACCCAGGCAGGAGTCGACTTAAACAGGGCAGAAGCGGGGAAGAGCGCGAAACGAGTACCGCGCGCACCCTGATAGTTATTCTTCGCCTGCTTTTGCGCCCTCCTGAGTGCTTTCGCTCGAGCAGCACCATTCAAACCGTTGAAATCAGAGGCTTTCGGCTCGCGAACAACCTGCATACCCAAATTAGAGAGCAAGCCGGAGAGCATACAACGGTGAATATCGTCGCCATCCCAACTGGCTACCAAGGAGTGCACAGCCTGCTGATTCAGAGGCTTACTGGCCGTCTCCTCATACCCGGCAGGTTCAGCGTTAGGCGAGGCGTCGGCAACCTTCCAATGCAGGCCAGCACACATATGGTTCAGCTGTTCGACAAGGTCCTTCCACTGGCGCATGCGCAGGAAACTCATGTACTCGGCCTCGCACTTTTTGCGCAGCTGCCTGTTGCTCGGCTCATTGGCCAGGAAAGCATACCAGATGTTCAAGATTGTCAGGAAGTCAGAATCGGGGTCGGCATACCTATTGTGAATGCGGTCTGCTTCCTCACGCTTCTCCTCTGGGCGCTCTCGAGGGTCTTGCAAGGAGAGGAATGCGGTGATAACGACGATGGCTGCCAGAGTGCGCGGGGTAGAGTGTAAGCCTGCTTGAACGATCATGCGGCCTAGACGCACGTCGATGGGAAGTTTAGCGAGCAGCTTTCCTACCCGGGTGAGGCGCATTTGCCCGTGGTTGCGGGTGATGGCTCCCAGCTCGTTGAGCTCGGTTACACCGTCGGAAACAGAGCGCGTGTCGGGCGGGTCGATGAAGCCGAAGTTCGTGACGTCTTCTGCCGTGTGGGCGACACCGACGGAGAGCATGTGTAGCACTACTGCGCCCAGTGAGGTGCGGAGAATTTCTGGGTCGGTAAACTCGGGGCGAGAGTCGAAATCTTCCTTGGAGTACAGGCGAATGCAGATACCATCTGCCACACGGCCTGTTCGACCAGCGCGCTGGTTGGCAGAGGCTTGCGAAATCGGCTCGATAGGTAAGCGCTGCACTTTCGCAGTTTTCGAATAACGTGAAATGCGGGCAGTACCCGGGTCGACGACGTAGCGGATGCCAGGTACGGTCAGCGAGGTTTCCGCAACATTGGTGGCAATCACAATTCGCTGATGGCTGTGATTATCAAAAATCTTATGTTGTTCAGCAGCGGAAAGGCGAGCAAAGAGCGGGATGATCTCAATATAGCCGCCTGCTCGAGGATCAGAGGTGCGCGAGGGCAACGCATGGCGAATAGCTTGTTCGAATTCGCGAATGTCGCGCTCGCCGGATGCGAAAACCAGAATATCGCGAGCCCCACGTTCATGGCGGGATACGGCAATCAACTCTTGGCAGGCGCGGGCCACTTGGCTGGGCATGTCGAGCGCATCGTCAAAATCGTCGTCATTACCGCCGCTTATGTTGGCATTGCGCCAGGCGGAATTGGCTTTCTGTGCTGTCGCAGAATCCACTGAACCGTAGGCCAGTGTTAAGGCAGGAGGCATTCCGGCTGGCTCGTACACGATTTTCACTGGGTAGGTGCGTCCTGACACTTCGATGACGGGAACGCTGTGGTGCAGAGCTTGCTCAAAGTGCGTGCGGAATTTCTCCGCATCGATTGTTGCTGAGGTGACAATCAACTTGAGATCGCGACGCTTGGGTAACAGAGCAGTCAGGTAACCGAGCAGGAAGTCGATGTTCAAACTGCGCTCATGAGCCTCATCAATGACGATCGTGTCGTAGCGGCTGAGCAGTGGGTCGCGCTGAATTTGGGCGAGCAAAATACCATCCGTCATAATCACCAGACGGGTGGAGGGAGAGGATTCATCCGTAAAGCGCACCTGGTAGCCGATGTCATCGCCCAATCGGGTTTGAGTTTCTTGGCAGAGGCGTTCGGCTACTGCGCGTGCTGCGATGCGGCGAGGCTGGGTGTGTGCAATGCGGTGGCCATGGCTGCCTCTTCCCATTTCGAGCAGCATTTTAGGGATTTGGGTTGTTTTACCCGAGCCGGTTTGGCCTTGGATTATCACGACCTGGGAGCGCTGAATGGCTGCGATGATGTCGTCTTTGGCCGCGCAAATCGGCAGCTCTGTGGGGTACGTGAATTTCATAAAAGACATAGTAATAAAACAGTCTACTAAGCAGGGCCTCCCCGGTGAAATCGCTCACTGAGTTTTTCTACTGCGCATGAGTGTGACAGCGGACAGCAGAATTACTTCCGCCCCTGCGATAATCAGCAGTGCCGATCTCCACCAAGTGAATGGTGAGGTGAGAGTGTGGCTTCTCACCAGGAAAGTGACGATTGCAGAGGCATAAAAGACGAGGAGCACGCAACCTAAAGCCGTTTTGTGCACGTCAGTATGAGCAGCAATCAATGTCATCGCGAGGAGAAGAGGAATACCAATCCACCCGAGCGTGACGGTTTGGCCAGCAAAACTGTTCGCCACAGTCGGTGCTGTACTCACGATGGCAGGGAAGTTTCGTGCCAGAGAATAGAGCTCGAGAAGCAGTGCAATACTCATAACGCCAGCGAGAAGATGTGCCACTGCAGGTGTTTTCTTGCTGTGGGCTTGAGTGTGTTTGCCAGCTTGATCGATGGGATTGATATTGCTCTGTAGTTGTGGAAACTCTCTGTGGGTGTAGCTGTGAAGAGCGAGGAAAAACGCTCAGAACAAGCAGCATCACCAGGACAACATCACTCAGAATGGTCACGAAGGAGGGGAGGAGAAGGTGGGTTATCGCCCATATATTCGTTCTTGTGATCTCGGTGGTGATAATCCAGAAGAGCTCGATAAGGAGCGATGCCGCCACAGGGATTGACAGGAAGAGCAGCGTTACCGCCGATGGAATGCGGGAAAAGAGCCAGAAACTCGCTACCGCACACAGGGTGGGGACGAGGAAAAGCGTCAAGATGACGGTCGCCCAGTGAATATTTTCAGGAATGATTCCGGGAAAGTTGCTCAGGGAAGCTGCTGGTTTTGCCGTCGCAAGAATGATGTGGTTATTGATGGTGTAACCCAACAAAATGAGGGCAGCGGCGCTGAGAGTGAGCCATGCTAAGTCTTGCGGATGCGTGAGGTTGCGATGCCTTCTGAAACTGAGATTCTCTGCGTGGATGATAAGGGTATTCTTTTCTTTCATCTCAGCTCCTTTGCTCAGAGTATTACCCCGGATGGGGTTAAGAAAAGCGTACTCTTGCTAGGGCTGAAGTGTAATGGTTCACAACTCAAGAATTGTGAAAGTTTTTGCCGTCAAGGGTGTAGTTAGCGCAGCTGGCCACCCTTACAGCAGCGGATGGAACCAATGGCGGCGGCACACGGGGATATAGGTTTCATTCCCGCCGATCTGAATCTGTTCACCTTCATACACTGGTTTGCCATTATCTGTGCGTAACACCATGGTTGCTTTATGTTCGCAAAATTGGCAGATCGTCTTAATTTCCTCAATCTTGTCTGCCATGCACAGCAGATGGTAAGAGCCTTCAAACAGGTGATTGCTGAAATCATTCTTCAAGCCGAAGCACATCACGGGGATGCCCAGCTCATCGACCACGGCCGCGAGCTCATACACGTTGCTTTTCGTCAAAAACTGGCATTCGTCGACGAGAACACAATCAGGGTGGAAGGAGAGTGCGTGCACATATTCAAAAACGTCCATCTGAGGGGTGATCGCGACAGCTTCACGCTTCAGCCCGATGCGCGAAGCAATGATTCCATAGCCTTCTCGGGTGTCGAGGGAAGAGGTCATGAGAACAATAGACTTCCCTTGTTCCTCATAATTGTGGGCAACTTTGAGAATTTCGATGCTTTTGCCAGAATTCATCGTTCCGTACCGGTAATACAGCTGAGCCATCTTTCCCCTAAGCTTCTGCTCGCTTTCACAAACGCAGTGCATCATAGCTCATAGTGCAGAACGCTTGAGATTGCCACTGCGCGTTTTCCTTGTCCTGACAATCTGAAACCCAAAACTGAATTTCACTGGGGAGTGTTGTTGGGAGGCATTTATGAGACAATCCCAAAGACTTACGCATAAGGAGATGGAGTAGAGAATGTATCTTGCCCTCAATGTTCTGGGAATTCTCGTTTTTGTGGGTATAGGATGGCTGTTTTCCCACGATAAGAAACATATTCAGTGGTTGTCCGTCGGCATCATGATGGTGTTCAACATTTTCATCGCATGGTTCCTCACTTCCTTTAGTGTGGGGCGAAGCATTGTGCAAGGTGCAGCCACTGGTTTCAACGAGCTGGTCAAGGTTGCGTATAAAGGTATTAATTTTGCCTTTGCCAATTGGGTGGGCCCAGAAGGTATCAACCCCGCTCCGGTGAATTTTATCGCCTCAGCTCTGTTGCCGATCCTTCTTGTGGTGCCGATGTTTGACATTTTGACGTATATTGGCGTGCTGCCCTGGATTATCAAATGGATTGGCCGCGGCTTGAGTTTCATCACTCGCCAGCCGAAGTTCGAGTCGTTTTTCGCCGTGGAAATGATGTTCTTGGGCAATACTGAGGCTCTTGCTGTTTCTCAGCTGCAGCTCAAGAGGATGAAGCCGGCGAGAAACCTGACGCTGGCTATGATGTCGATGAGCTGCGTGACCGCCTCGATTTTGGCGTCGTATATTCAGTTGGTTCCTGCCCAGTACGTGTTGACTGCTGTGCCGCTGAACTGCATTAATGCTCTGATTGTGGTCAACTTGCTCTACCCGGTTCATGTGGATGAAGCGGAGGATACGATTGCCACTTTGGCTGACACTCAGGCTGTTGAGAGCGTTCAGACTGCCGCAACTGAGGTGCAGCCTGCCGCTACTGAAGAGGTGCAGCCTGCTGTCGCTGAAAAGTCTCCAGCTGCCGACGAGGAGGAGAAGCCTGTCGAGAACAAGTCTTCCGCACAGCAGAAGCCTGTCGAGAAACCTCAGCGCGAGCCCTTCTTCTCCTTCCTGGGCGACTCCATTTTGGGTGCTGGCCGCCTGATTCTCATCATTGGTGCAAACGTCATTGCCTTTGTTGCTCTCGCTGCTTTGATTGATAAAGTGTTGAGCTTGATCAACCCACAGTTGACTTTGGCACACATTTTGGGTGTCTTCCTCTACATTCCATCCCTGCTGCTCGGCCTTGACCCATCAACAGCCTGGGATATGGCTGGTTTCATGGGTATGAAGCTGGTAACGAACGAATTTGTGGTGATGACCCAGATTACCAGTACAGTGGCAAGCTTTGCGCAGCATTATCAGGCAGTGCTCATCGTCTTTATTACTTCGTTTGCTAACTTCAGCACTGTGGGAATGGTGACGGGTTGCTTTAAAGGCCTGGTTGACAAAGAGAAGAATGATCTGATTGCTCGCAATGTGGGACGGCTCATTCTCTCCGGAATCCTCGTTTCCCTTTTGTCTGCAGGAATGGTTGGCCTGTTTGTGTGGTGAGATTACCTCTGTGTGGTGAGATCACCTCACATTTCCCGGATATAGTTGGTATGCACTTCCTGCACACCTGAAAGAACATGAAAAAACTCGTTCACAGCTAAGTATGCTGTGAACGAGTTTTTCGTTCCCGACGTATCAGGTTTCAACAATAGTCAGGACTACTTGTTGTACCGTTTTTCTTTGAGCTCTTCAAACTTGCCAGGGCTCAGTGTTCCCACATCAACCATCGCTGATTCAATTTGATCCAAAACGCTGTTGCGATCATCAGCATTTCCTGCAAAATCGTACTTGTTGCCATCAATGGTAAGGAGAGCAGAAGCATTATAGGTTTTTTGCCATTGCGCGTAGTACTCGATCAATGTTTTGTAGTAGGAGAGCAGCGAAGGATCATTTTCCACCTGTTCGAAAGGACGGCCGCGCTTTTTGACTCTGGCGAGCATCGTCTCCAAGTTCACGTCGACAAAGATCATCAGATCAGGGGACTTCTTATGAGCAGCGTAGGGAAGTTCCTCCAGCATGTTTTTCAACAAAGACTGGTAAATCTCCCATTCTTCTTGCGTAGCGTGGCCCTGGTCAGTGTTCATCTTCATGAAAATGGAATCTTCATAGATGGAGCGATCGAGAATATTGTTATCCTCTTGCATTGCCTTCTTGATCATGGCAAAGCGACGGTTCAAAAAGTACACCTGCAACAGGAAGGTATAGGGGTTAGTTTGCGCTTTGCCCTCTTCCACTAACTGATTGCCACGGTAGAAGAGAGGAAGAACAGGGTTATCATCCACAGGTTCGAAGAACGGTTTTGTTCCTAACTCATCGGCCAGAATCTGAGTCAAAGTGCTCTTACCGGCGGAAATGACTCCTGCACATGTTAACAAAATGTGGCTCACCTCATCTCACAAACATTTTTTCGAAAAACATGAACACTCTAGCAGGGCGCTCTACCTTTTCACGACGTTTTTCACGTTGCTTTGTCCGATGCACAACTCGAAGAGTGAGTCAGTATCTGACGTGACGTGGACTTGATGAGACTTCCTCGGTTTCTCGCTCGGTGAAGTTCTCGCCGTTACTCGTCGTCGCGCAACACTTCGATGATGCGATAGCCTTTCTGAGAGGCTGCCTTTGACACAGAAAAATGAACAGGAATAGCAGGAATCACATCGCCCCTCTGGGTTTGCGAGGTGTTCACACGATGGCTTGCGCACCATTCATCGAGAGCATTTTGCAGCCAAGGAATCAATGAATCCGCTCCCAAATTCTTCTGAACAACCAGGTATGCCACGCCATCTACATTCAAACGAGGAAGGTAGGTCATCAGCAAGGAATGCAGTTCCTGCTTGCCGACACGAATAGGAGGGTTCGACCACATCACATCAAAACGCAGATTCTCATCCAACTGAGAAGTGAGCATGGCCTGCACATTGTGAATGCCGTTGCGCTTTGCATTGCTCGACGTCAGTGCGACAGCACGCTCATTCACATCCACCGCATAAACCTGCGCCTGAGGGCTCTCAGCTGCCATCGTTAAAGCGATAGGGCCCCAACCGCACCCAATATCCAAGAAATTACCCTCTTGAGGCAGTTCAGGAGCCTTCGACAGCAGCACAGACGTGCCCAAATCCAGTCGAGAACCAGAGAAGACGGAACGGCTTGTTTCCACAGAAAAATGGTGGCAGCGAGGTGAAATATCGAAAGACTGACGAATATCTTCAGTGGTTGGTGTGGCGGCGAAATACTGTTCTCCGCCCTGACGAGCCGTGGAAGAGTTACAGCGCTGATAATCTCGGTTCATACAAGCCTTTCCTTCGCCTCATGACGCAAGCTAAGAAAACCATTAGGATTAAAGGAACTGAATAATTGTAGCCTGAGACGTGAGCTGTGGGGGATAATGGCTGAAACTGAAAACAAGGCTTCTGAACAATTCGACGTTTTTGAGCGCCAGTCTGCCGTTTTGGAAGAGCAGAGTGAGCAGGCCAGCGACAGAGAACTCGAGCAACAAGATTGGCAGAATCGCGTTGAGCGCAATGCCATGCGTCATGTTGCTAATCTTGTGGGAAACCATGCCGATCGCACCGATGTGGAATACCAGAAGGCAAGGCTTGAGCGCGTCATCCTCGTGGGCGTGTGGAGCAGCTACGAAACAACGCAAACCCAAGCGGAAGAGAGCTTGAGAGAGCTTGCTGCACTTGCTGACACTGCTGGAGCTGAAGTGGTAGACGGGCTGTTGCAAAGGCGCGACCACCCCGACGCTGCAACCTACATTGGCTCGGGAAAAGCCAAAGAGCTCGCCCAAATGGTGGAAAGCAACGACGCTGACACGATCATCGTCAATGCTGACCTGCCACCAAGCCAAAGACGTGCGCTGGAGAAGCTGACCGGAATTCACGTTATCGACAGAACCGCCGTCATTCTCGACATTTTCGCCCAGCACGCCACTTCGCGTGAGGGTAAAGCCCAAGTCGAGCTCGCCCAACTGCAATACATGCTGCCTCGCCTTCGTGGTTGGGGCCAAACTCTGTCGCGTCAGGCGGGTGGCCAAAGTGCCGGGCAAATGGGCGGTATCGGCTCGCGCGGCCCTGGCGAAACTAAGCTGGAGATGAATAGACGCGTGATTCACAAGCGAATCTCCAAGCTCAAGGCCGATATTGCAGCCATGGAACCCACACGTCGTACCAAGCGTGATTCGAGGAGGCGCAACGACATTCCGACCGTTTCCGTTGTGGGGTATACGAACGCGGGTAAGTCGAGTTTGACCAACGCGCTCACTGGTTCGCAAGAACTCGTGCGCAACGCGCTCTTCGCCACCCTGGACACGGCCGTGCGCTCGGCAAAAACGCGCAGTGGTCGCACATATGCTTATGCCGATACGGTGGGTTTCGTCTCTGACCTTCCTACCCAGCTGGTGGAAGCGTTTAAGTCAACACTTGAAGAGATTAGCAGTTCAGATGTGATCCTCCACGTGGTGGACGCGAGCAGCCTTGATGTGGATGCGCATATCTCAACGGTTAACGAGATCCTCGCTGACATTGATGGAGTTGAGCAGATCCCGCGGCTTCTGGCTTTTAACAAGGTGGACTTGATCACCCAAGCGCAGTTGCACCGTTTGAAGGAGCTATACCCGGATGCGGCCTTTGTTTCTGCGACTTCTGGCGTGGGAATCGAGCAGCTGCAACACGCAGTTGAAGCGCTGTTGCCCCGTCCGCATGTGCGCGTGGACGTGCTGTTGCCTTATGACGCTGGTGCTCTGGTGGCTCAGGTGCGCATGGCAGGCCAGATCGAGCAGCTCGATTATGAGGATGAAGGCATTCACTTGCAAGCTTTCGTGGGTGACTCGTTGGCGGCAAAGCTGCTGGCAGCCTCGCAGTGATGCGCAGCGGGGCTAAAGTTGGGGCTTGCTCCTCGGCGCGCGGTAAGCGAGTTTGCGTCGTCTCGCCAGATTAAACTGTAAAGTGCAAACAAAGATTGTTTGAGGTGTTTTTGCCTCCATATAAGGAGATTGCTGCATGGCTACTTCCACTGTTAAGCCAACGAAGCTCGCTATCATCGGTGCTGGTGCTGTTGGTTCCACTCTTGCATCTGCTGCCGCGACTCGTGGTTTGGCTCGTCACATCGTTCTCGAGGACATTTACCTCAAGGGTGTGAAGGCTCAGGCTCTCGATCTCGAGCAGGGTTCCGAGTTCTACCGTACCCCAGTTGACTTTGCTGGTTCTGACGATGTTGAGATCTGCCGCGATGCAGATATCGTCGTCATTACTGCTGGTGCTCGTCAGCAGCCAGGTGAGAGCCGTCTCGACCTCGCTGGCAAGACCATTAACATGCTCAAGAGCATTATTCCTAACGTTATTAAGGTTGCTCCAAACGCTATTTACCTGTTGGTGACCAACCCTGTTGACATCACCACGTACGTTTCCCAGCAGCTCTCTGGCCTGGACCCACAGCAGCTCTTCGGCTCCGGCACCAACCTCGACTCCGCACGTCTGCGCCTGCTGCTCGCAAAGCAGACCGGCGTCAATGTCAAGGACATCAACGCTTACATCGCTGGTGAGCACGGCGATTCCGAGGTCGCTCTGTGGACCGCAGCTAACATCGCTGGTGTCCCGCTGCTCGACTGGAAGCCACTGCCAGGCCACGAGCCACTCACCGCTGAGGTTCGCGAGCAGCTTCACAAGGACACTGTGAATGCCGCTTACGAGATCATCGAGGGTAAGGGCGCAACTAACTTCGCTATCGCTCAGTCTTCTTGCGATATCATCGAGGCTATTGTCACCGATTCTCATCGCGTGCTTCCAGTTTCCTCCATGATCGACGACTTCCACGGCATCTCCGACGTGTGCATGTCTGTGCCACGCGAGATCAACCGCAACGGTGTTGGCGCCGTCTTCCAGACTCCAGTCTCCGAGGGCGAGCTTGCTGCACTCAAGAAGTCTGCTGAGACCTTGAAGGCAAACGCTCACAAGTTCGGCTTCTGATAAGCCCCTCTGACAAGCCCTTGAGATTATCACTACGATTATCACTACGATTCTCCGTGTGATTATCACTATGCTGATAATCTCGAGCATTTCGGGCGCTTTCCTATAGACGGTGTGTCCTGCGGACGGTATGTTCAGTACCGTCCGCTTTTTTATGCGCCACACGGGCCGTAGGCTCGTTCGCTGCTAACTTGCGCCGTGAGTCGTGACCCGTGAACCGCGAGCCGAGGGGAGGGAGCGGCCTTTTCATCAGGCTGGCGCGCGCCACAAGGCAGTAAGTACCCGAAAATATGGGTAAATTGTATTTATTTTTCACAAAATCGCTGGTTTTCTCCAAGTCTGCACATATTTGGCGTGACAATAAAATTTGATCGAACGAAGGAGGCTCGGATGTCCAGCGACTTTACTGCCCACGCCAAAGCTATCTTAATTGGCGAGCATGCTGTCGTTTACGGTGCCGACGCCCTCTCTGTACCTCTGACAAGCTTGACCTTGACCGCGCGCGTAGAAGCTGATCCCGCCGGCCCGACGCTCAACACTGAAGGCTATTGCGGTGATTTTGACGAGGCGCCTCAACTGTTTTCCGGCATTCGCTTCCTTTTTACTGAGCTCGTGGAAAAGCCAGGGCGGGATACGCGCGTTCGTTTAACTTTCGACTCTCATATTCCTATGGCTCGCGGCTTGGGCTCGTCGGCAGCTTCTGCTTTGGCTACGATTCGCGCGCTCAACAGCTACTATGGCTTAAATTTGAGCGAGCCTGAGATTATCAGTCTGGGTAATCGTGCCGAGGACATTGTTCATGGCAAGGCTTCGGGCCTCGACTTGCAAACCGTGAATTCCGACCAACTGGTGAGCTTTAACAAGGAAAGTGGTTTCACTCATATTCCTGGTAATCTGGATGCTTGGCTTGTTATTGCCGACACGGGCGTTGAGGGAAGTACCAAGGAAGCTGTTGCAATGGTGAGGGACCAGCGTGACAGTTCGCCGCTGATGCGCCACCGGCTTGACGAGCTAGGAACTCTCTCCCGGCGGGCCAAGCAGGCGTGGAACCAGAAGGATTCGCTGCAACTGGGCACTATTTTTGATGCGGCTCAGGAAATTTTGGTTAGTTTTGGTATTTCCACGTCGACGATTGACAAGCTTGTTGATGTTGCTCGTGATGCGGGAGCTTTAGGTGCGAAGCTTTCAGGTTCTGGTTTAGGTGGTGTGGTAATCGCATTGGCGAATACTCGAGAATTGGCTCACAATGTGGCGCAGGCTTTACGCCCGCATGCTCACGGCGTGTGGGTTGAACAGTTGTGAGGAGTGATATGAGCGAAACATGTGTGCGACCTCAGCTTCTCGATGAGCAATCTTTTTTTGACGAGCATCCTCGTGCTGGATTAGCGACGGCCCATACCAATATTGCCTTGGTCAAGTATTGGGGCAAGAAGGATGAAAAGCTGCGTCTTCCTTTCACTGACTCCCTCTCGCTGACGGTGAATGATTTTTATACGACTACGCAGGTTGTGGTGCGCGATGACGGTGCACCTCGCCGCTTCCGTTTGTCGGGGCAAGAGGTCAACGGCCCAGCAGCTGAGCGCGTGTGGAAGTATATTGAGCGTTTGCAGCGTCGTTTTGGTGTTTCGGGAACGCTGGATATTTCTACTGCTAATCATGTGCCGATGAGCGCAGGGCTTGCCTCGAGCTCGTCTGCTTTTGCCGCTTTGGCTGGCGCTTTTGCTGCAGCCTATGAGCTCAATGTGGACCGCGAGGAGCTGTCGCGCATGGCTCGCTTGGGCTCGGGTTCGGCGTCTCGCTCGGTGTATGGCGGTTTTTCGCGCTGGATTGCTGGCCACGATGATGCCACCTCGCGCGCAGTCGCTCTTGATGAGAACCCTGACCTCGATATTCGCCTGTTGGCCGTTCAGGTGGATGTGAGCCCGAAGTCGGTTCCTTCAACTCAGGGTATGCGCCGCGTGGTGGAGACTTCGCCGTATTTCCCGGTGTGGGTGGAGCAGACGAGTAAAGCCTGCGATGAGATGGAGAAGGCCATTGAGCGCCGCGATTTCACTGCTATTGGTGAGATTGCTCAGCAGAACGCTCTCGATATGCACGCTCTCAACTTGACGGCTCGCCCTGGATTTACGTACTTCCAGCCTCAAACCTTGCTGGTGTTGCAGCTGGTGGATGAGCTTCGCCATAACGGCGTGGAATGCTATTCAACGATGGACGCCGGTTCGAATGTGAAGGTTCTCGTCCAGTCTGGCAATGAGGCTCGTGTGCGCGCTCGTATTTATGAGGTGTTGCCGCAAGCGCCGATCACTTCGACGGGTGCTGGCTCTGGTTTGGTGATGACGACTCTGTGAGGAACAACTCTGTGAGGAACAACATGCTGATTTGTGAGGCTCAAGCCCCAGGCAAGCTGTACTTGGCGGGGGAGTATGCGGTGGTCAACCCTGGCAACCCGTCTCTGCTCATGGCAGTCAACCGTTATGTTGAGGCTCGCGTCAGTAGCTCTGAGCGTTGGCTGGTCACTTCAGATCAGTTCTCCGGCTCGCAAGTCGTTGTGGGAGGTTACGTCCCTGATAATCTCAGTTTTGCTAGCGCGGCGCTGGAGATTGCCAGAAACTATGCCTCGAAGGTGAGCGAGCGAGAAGTGTGCGGCCATGTGCATATTGATTCTCACCTTCAGTCGGATGATGGGACGAAGCTCGGTTTAGGTTCGTCGGCAGCCGTGTGTGTGGCCGTTGTTCGCGCGGTTCTTGCGGCTTATGGTGTTCAGGCTTCGCCTGTTACGGTGTTTAAGTTGGCTGCGACTGCGCATTTTCTCGTTCAAGGCAATGGTTCCTTAGGCGATGTTGCGGCGAGTAGCATGGGCGGGCTCGTGTATTATCGCTCGCCGGACCGCGAGTGGTTGCGCTCTTTCGTCGACGCGCACACTGCCCCTGCCCAGGGGCGTGCTTCCATCAATACACGCACTACTCCGGCGGTTCAGCATGCTCTCGACGTGGACGCTGGTGCTTCTGGTCTCCATCGCTCTTCAGACTCCAAGCTCGCTGGCTCTCCTGACCAGTTCGCTTCTGCTACCGCAGACTTTGACTATGAGAATTCTCTTTACGGCACTCTTTCGCGTTTGGACACTGTTGCTCTCGTTGAGCAGGCATGGCCCGATCTCGTGATTGAGCAGGTGAGTGAGGCAGCAAATCTCGAGATTGAAGTGGGATGGACGGGTAAGCCGGCTTCGACGAAGGCGCTTGTGAAGAAGGCTGCAAAGCCGGTGGAACCTGCGAAATATCAGGCTTTCTTGCATGCTTCTGCCCGCAGTGTTGACGCTTTGCGTGCCCTGGTGAGTGCTCCGACTGGCGCTGCCGTGAGGGCTCCTGCTGGAGAGCTCGCTTCTGTGGTGGCTGAGCTTCGCGCCCAGTTGAATGAGCTGTCCGCTTTGCGCGATGTTCCGGTGGAAACTGATGAATTGCGTCGGGGCATCGAGATTGCTTTGGCGCATGGTTTCGCTGCAAAGTCTTCCGGAGCTGGCGGCGGCGATTGCCTGATTGCTTTGCGCGTCAATCCTGCCGCACTCGCCACGGACCACAACGTCACCGCCTATTCTCACAGTTTGCGCGAGGCGTGGCTGGAAGCGGGAATTACGCCGCTCGCGTTGTCACTGAGCCCTGCTCACACAACAGCAGCATCTTCTTCCGATTTTTCTGCAGAAGGCGAGGTTTATGATGCCTGATTCTCTCCGCGCGCAGCGTAAGGAAGATCATCTGCGTTTTGCTGAGCAGAGTTTCCGCGACCATCGTCACAATGATTTTGACGAGCTGCATTTGGTGCGTCCTACTTTGCCGCAGACGAGTGTGAACAGTGATAATCTGGCGACGACCTTGTTTGATAAGCCTGTTTCTGCGCCGTTTTTCATTAATGCGATGACGGGTGGTACCGCTCACGCCACTGAGATTAACACTGCGCTGGCTGGTGTCGCGCAGCAGGAGGGGATTGCGGTTGCTTTCGGCTCGGCGAGTATTGTGGGCCATGAGCCGCAAGCTTTGGCGGGTTTTGTTGCGGCGCGCGAGCAGGCTGCTGATGTGCCGGTGTTGATCAATGTGAATCCGGGTACGCCGCTTTCTGTTGTTTCTCAGTTGGTGGAGGCGTTGGAGCCGAGCGCTGTGCAGGTGCATGTGAATGTGGTGCAGGAGTTGGTGATGCGCGAGGGGGATCGTGATTTTCACTGGGCTGAGCCTCTTGCTGCGATTATTGATCGGGTGCATGATTCGTATCAGCTTCCTGTGGTGGTGAAGGAAGTTGGTTTTGGCTGGGATGTTGCTTCTTTGCGTTTGGCTCAGCGTTTGGGTGCTGATGTGGTGGATGTTGCTGGTAGTGGTGGCACGAATTTTGCGGTGATTGAGCGTTTGCGTCGTGAGCAGGATGCTTCGGATTCGGTGGATTATTCGTGGCTGGAGGATTCTGGCTTGTCGACGGTCCAGTCTTTGGTGAATGCACAGCAGGTGGCGGGTTTGACGGTGTTTGGCTCTGGTGGTGTGCGTCACCCGTTGGATGTGTTGAAGTGCTTGGTGTTGGGCGCTCGTGCTGTGGGTGTGTCGGGTGTGATGCTGCACACTTTGGTGAATTGTGGTGCTGAGGGTTTGCGGGAGCTTGTTTCGACGTGGAAGCTTCAGCTTGCTGGTCTTTTTGCTCTGTATGGCGCTCCAGATTATCAGCACCTTTCATCGGTTCCGTACTGGTTGGAACCGCGGTTGGAGGCCTATGTTCGTCAGATTGTGCAGGGTGATCAGCGCTAATTGATTGGCGCTGATCAGCATATCTTCCAGGGTTTAGGCGACTTTGCGCACGACGGTTGCGACGATTCCCATGATGCTGGCATGTGTGCCATCGATGGGCTTGTAGGCTGGGTTGTGGGGCAGTAGCCACACGTGACCGTTGTTATCGCGCTTGTAGGTTTTCACTGTTGCTTCGTCGTCGAGAAGAGCGGCAACCATTTGCCCGTTTTCAGCGTTGTTTTGCTTGCGGATAACGACGTAGTCTCCATCACAGATTGCTGCATCGATCATAGAGTCGCCATGGACCTCGAGCATGAAGAAGTCACCCTTGCCCACGAGTTGTTGTGGTAGGCGCATGGTGTCTTCAACATGTTCTTCTGCGGTAATCGGCTTACCTGCTGCGATGCGTCCGACAAGCGGGACTTCAATGGAGTCGAAGTCGTTCGATGGCATTTGTGGGCTACCACCATAGATGCCTTCTGCGCTGGTGGTTTTCACATTGCCATAAGTAGATGAGGAGAGCCTCTGTGCCTCCGTTGGAGTAATGCTCTGGTTATTAGTGAGATCCAGAACTTCAATTGCTCGTCCCATATTCGGGTGGAGACGAATGAAACCATCCTTAGCAAGTTGATCGAGCTGATGCTTCACCGATGATGTTGACTTCAGCCCTGCATCACTGGCGATCTCCCGAATAGAGGGTGGGAAACCATTGCGCTGCATGCGCGTGGTGATCGACTTATAAATCTGCTGTTGGCGAGCAGTCAAGTCGCTGAGTTGCTTGCGGCGAGTAGAACCCGCACCCGTGGTAGCAGAAGTTGGTGTCTGCTTCTGACGGTTGCTTGTCGTATTTGTATTCCTCTGTGGTGTATTCATACTCGCCTCCTTACCAATATGGTATCGCACAAGTGTTCGTAAATCAAACAGATGTTCGACTTGACAAAAATCAAGACGCGAGGAAAATAGAACATACGTTCGAAAGAACAAATGTTCGAACGTAAGTGTGCGAACAAGCTGTGCGCTAGTAAGGAGCAAATGATGGATCGAGTTCAGAACATCGCAGATGAAAACGATTTCCGTCATCATCTGCAGGGCAGTTATTGGGTAGGTCTTGCCGCTGTTTTTCTCGTCAGTGTGCTGGCTTTCGTCACTCCTTCAGTACAAGCCAGCCAGCCCGACTTTGTCGCTCAACTGCAACAAGAACCTACGGTGACGATTACTGTTCAGCAAGGGGATACTCTCAGCAGCATTGCGCAACACTACATGCAGTCGATCCCGTCAATCACCGAGCGTACACAGCGCATTATGCTGCTCAACAACATGCACAACAGCACATTGATTGCAGGCCAAACACTCAGAATTCCTCAAGAATAATGAATTCCCATATCACTAGGAGGCTGGAATATTGAGAATTCGTGTCAATTTTCTCTCCTAGTGAAGTGTCAAGGGGACTGACTGTGCCGATGTCGTGTACTCTCGAATATATGCATTGCCCATTTTGTCATAATGCGGACACTAAGGTCCTCGATTCTCGTGCCGACGAAGACGGAGTTGCCATTCGCCGCCGTCGCGAGTGCATGAGATGCCATCGTCGTTTCACCACCATGGAATCATGCGAACTCACCGTAGTGAAACGTGATGGACACACCGAACGCTTCGATCGCAACAAGGTGATTGTGGGAGTTGGCAAAGCCTGCCAATCTCGTCCTATCACCCAAGACCAACTCAAAGAGCTCGGTCGTAAGGTTGAAGAAGAGCTGCGTGCCAGCGGACAAGCGCAAATCCCGAGTGCTGAAGTCGGAAAGGTAATCCTCAAGCCTTTGCGTGACCTCGACCTCGTTGCCTACATGCGCTTTGCTTCCGTGTACCGCGACTTTAAAGACCTCTCCGACTTCGAAGCAGCAATCGAAGAGCTGCGTCAATACGAGAAGGATAAGAACACGACGCTAACTGCTGGCGCTGACACTGCGACAGCAGATGCATCCGACCCTGCAGCAGCAGGTAAAGAAACAGGAAAAGAACTCGGAAAAGAAGCAGCGTAGCTTCTCAGCCTGAATGCCGCACTTACTAAGAAGGGCTTCCCTCTAGGAAGCCCTTCTGTCGTATTGAAGTTATTTGAATGCTCAGCGCATCTCAGAGGTTCACCTGCTCAGCATCCGAGCGAGTACGAACAATCACCAACTGTTGAGTAGGACGAGTCATCGCCACATACAAATCAGCAGCAGCCGACAAGCGCGACGCACCGTTCTCCTCAATCAAGCCAGGCTCGATCACCACAACAGCGTCATACTCCAAACCCTTAGAACCATGAGGATCAATCAGATCAATCTGATCATCCCAATCATCCTGGTTACGCAGACGCTGCTCCTCCTGCTCACCCAACTGCTCACGAATCGCCTTCCACAACGGTTGACGCAACAAAGTGAGAATCGAAGTGTCAGCAATCACCGCAACACGGCCGGTACCATCGTCAGAAACATAACGCTTCACCATCTCGATAATCTGCGTCAAAGCAGAAGGCACCAAGTCATTCGAATTCTCCACCGTCACACGGCGAACCGAATCAGGAATCTGACGTACCGAATGAACGGTCGAAATATACAAACCACGAGAACGGGCATACTCATCAGCCAAAGTCGCCACTTCCTGAGGGTTACGATAATCGATAGTCAACTCGCACATATTCCAACGATCCTCACCAAACAGCGGGTTCATCGTATCCTGCCAATGGCGAGTACCACCCAAAGCAGAAGTCTGAGCCACATCTCCCACAATGGTGAAAGAACGAGACGGGCAACGGCGCAACAACATACGCCAATCCATGGCACTCAACTCTTGAGCCTCATCGACAACAATATGGCCGAAAGTCCACTCACGGTCACGAGCAGCATGAGAAATCAACGACTCACCATCTGCCGTGCCATTCATCTGAGCAGCAAGGTCGGCAGCATTCACCAAACCCGACTTCGCCAAGCCCATCGACTCCAAAGTCTCCTGAGCATAACGCTCCTCAGCGCTTGGGCCCTTCTTCTGGTTGAGCGCAGCAGCCTTATTCGGGTCAGGGCCAATCAGCTCCATCGCCTCATCCAACAGAGGAATATCAGAAACAGTCCAACCGCTGCCCTTCTCACGGTACAGCAAACGCAACTGCTCATCAGAAAGCCACGGAGCAGCACGCTTCAAACGCTGCGGGCGAGCCCATAACGTCTCCAACAACCACTGAGCAGTAAGAGGAAGCCACGCTAAATTCAACGTGCGCTGCACCGCCTGATCCATTCGCAAAGATTCACGAACCTGATCCAACTCAGTAGCGCTCGGCTGATACTCCACAGCACGCTGATAACGAGCAACAAGCAGCTCCATCATGCGCTCAATAAAAGTCACACGAGCCTTATTGTGCGGAGCATGAGAATGACGAGCTGCATTCTGCGCCGAAATAATATCCTCAGCAGTCACAGCAATGCGCGTACCGCGAACCGAGATAGTCGGCAGCTGAGAAGGAACACGCACGCACGCCTTCACCGCATTGTCAATCATGCGGGCCATGCGAGCATCACCCTTGAGCTGAGCAACATGAGGTTCTTCCTCAGCACTGACCGTCACCCCAGGAAGGAGAGTGGCCATCGTGCGAGAAAGCACGCCAGTTTCGCCCAAAGACGGCAAAACCTGGCCAATATAATGCAGGAAGTTTGACGACGGGCCAACGATGAGCACGCCAGAATGCGCCAAACGCTCACGATGAGTGTAAAGAAGGTAGGCGGCTCGATGCAAGGCAACAGCAGTCTTACCCGTACCAGGGCCACCTTGCACTACTACCACCTGGTTGAGAGGCTGACGAATAATGCGATCCTGCTCAGCCTGAATAGTGGCCACAATATCCGTCATGAAACCAGTACGTCGGCTGGCCAAGGAAGTGAGAAGAGCGCCTTCACCAGTCAGTGTGCCCTCGCGGGAAGCCTGAGTTGCGCGCTCAGAATGCACGTTGAGAACCTCATCCTCAATGCCCACCACATCGCGGAACTTCAACGCGATATGGCGACGCTGGATAATTCCCATACGCTCCTGAGCGGTTGCCTCATAGAAGGGGCGAGCAGCTTCAGCGCGCCAGTCGGTCAGCATCGGTTCGTGCTCTTCGGAGGAAATACCGATACGCCCGATATAGCGTGAATCGCCCTCGTCAGTGTCGAGCTTGCCGAAAACAAGGCGATCTTGCACGGCACGAAGCTGAGTGAGACGATCCTCATACATGGCGTTAAATGAGTCACGCTCGGCCATATGAGTAGGTGAGCCCTTGCCGCCTTGAGCGCGAACACCATGAAGACGACTTTTCGTCTGCGCAGCCAGATCGTCAAGCCTGTTGTAGATAGCATCAACGTGAGCTTGTTCTTCTTCGATCTGCGAAGCGTAATCGCTCATGCATCCTCCCTTAAAGCTCGCATGCGCACGCGAGGTGCCAACGAGTTGTGGTCGTATTTTAAAGCATCTTATTTTAGCTCATCGTGCTGGAAATGGGTTGAGCTGTGGGCATGTTGTGAGTGTCACGCACAAACAGCAGGGCAGAGCTGCCTGATTCGCCGCTGAGCCTCCACCAAGGTCTCCACCAAGGTCTCCACCGAGCGGTCCATATTCCCCACTTCACCACCACTGCAGCGCTGTATGTGTAAACACAAGAAATTGCAAGCTATCGAGGCTCAGATCGAGCGTTACCTGCTCGTTGATTTACGCGAAAAGATCCGCGAGTTTTCAGGCCTAAGGGGTGAAAAATGGGGGAGAGTGGGGTAAAGTGGAGGAAGCAGCTGAGGAGAAGGGGGAGAATATGGCTGATCCAATCACGCCACAGCCCTCTTCGTCGTGCCCGCAGTCCGCACAGCAAGCTTCGGCCACCGAGCAAGCGTCAGCTCCACTTCCGGCACTTTTGCTCGGCACCTTTACTCCCAAGATGGATGCCAAAGGCCGCGTCGCTCTCCCCGCACGCTTCCGCCAAATTCTCAACGGCACCTTCGTTCTCTCCCGTGGCCAAGAACGCTGCATTTACTTGCTTCCTGCTGACGAATTCCGCCGCATGGCACTGAAAATTCAGCAAGCGCCCCTCGGCAACAAAGCTGCTCGTGATTACCTGCGCGTCTTCCTCTCCGGTGCCGTCGAAGAGACCACCGACAACCAGGGCCGCGTCGTCATCCCTCCGATGCTGCGCACCTATGCCAAGCTCGACAAGCAAGTGGCGGTTATCGGTGTAGGTACGCGCGCAGAAATTTGGGATTTGCAAACCTGGAACGACTACCTAGCCGGCCAAGAGGAGGGTTACTCCGAGCTGGCAGATGATGTTTTGACGCAGGTGAGTTGGTAATGGCAGTGAAAAAGAGCATGGCAGCGATTCGCGCCCAACAAACTCTCGCCCCCGCAGCTCTCGAGCATGCGCAACAAGCAGAAAACGTCGCTGACAGCATTCACGCCCCCGTCCTGCTCAACGAGTGCGTCGACTTGCTCGTGCCTCACATGGGCCCCGGCAAGGTCATCGTCGATTGCACACTCGGCCTGGCAGGTCATGCAGAAGCCTTCTTGAGGGCGAACCCAGATTTTCACCTCGTAGGAATCGACCGCGATGAAGAAGCCTTGCGCCTCGCCGCCCGCCGCCTCGAGCCATTCGCTGGCCGCTTCACCCTCGTGCACAACTCGTTCATGCACTTTGAAGAAGTACTTGACGAATTAGGCATCGACAAGGTGGATGCTGCATTCCTTGACCTTGGTTTGTCCAGCTTGCAAATCGACGAGCGTGACCGCGGCTTCACCTATTCAGCAGACGCACCGCTGGATATGCGCATGGACGTGGAGCAAAAGCTCACTGCGGCCGACATCGTGGCCACTTACAGCGTTGACCAGCTCGCACAAATCTTCACCATATACGGCCAGGAAAAGTTCGCCTACCGCATCGCCCGAGCAATCGTCGAGCTAAGGGAGAGTGCACCCATTGAACGCACATCGCAATTGGTCGAATTAGTGGACCACGTTGTACCTCGTCGCAACCGGCCTGCAGGAAACCCGGCCAAGCGCGTATTCCAAGCCTTGCGCATCGAAGTAAACGGTGAGCTCGAGCAGCTGGCCTCCACGCTGCCTCAGATTGCTCGTCGTTTGAATATCGGCGGAGCAATCGTCGTAGAAAGCTACCACTCCTTGGAGGACCGCATCACCAAGTCCTTCTTCCGCATGGGCCAGATTATCGATGCGCCGGCTGGCTTGCCGATCGTTCCTGAGGAGTATCAGCCGTATTTCACTGATCTCACCCATGGTGCACAACTGGCCGATGAGCGCGAGATTACCATTAATCCTCGCTCTGCCTCCGTTCGACTGCGCGCCACTGAGCTTATTCGCGAAATCCCCGAGCATGCGCATGCTGACTTCGAGCAGTGGTTGGAAGGAAAAGGTTTAGGCCTCAAGCCTACTGCACCTCGCAAGTCATCGCTACGAAATTCGTCAGCTCGCAAGTCGGCAAGCCGCGCACCTGGTGGCCAGCACAGCAGCACCACAGGTCGCAGACGAGAAAACACATCAGCACAAGCAACGAGCAAGCAAAGGAGGGGAAGATGAGCAAGCGTCCGGTTGAAGCACAGACCGCCCTCGCACAGAAGGGCCATCCTCTCATCCTGCTCATCTCCTGCATCCTTCTTGCCTTTGTACTGATCACCGCGAACCTCACCATGCGCACGCAAATGGTGCAGGATTCCTTTGAAATCAGCTCGTTAAACAACAAGATTGGCACTCTGACTCAAGACGTTCAGGAAAGGCAAACCAGGCTTGACCAGCTCAACGCCCAGCTGCCCGACCGCGCACAGAAGCTCGGAATGAAGCCAGCAGACACATCCACAACTATCGATCTCAACAGCAAGCCGACCTTTGGCACGGAGGCGCAGTGATGAGAAACGCACAGAATAACAACAAGCAAGGCTACAACTTCGCACGCAGGGTGAGGTGGACTGCTGTCATCGTCGCCGCAGTGTTCGGCATGTGCGTCGCGCAGCTTGTTAATCTTCAGCTGTTCTCTAACGGCGGCTACGCACAAGCTGCAACGAGCCAGCGCACTATTTCCAAGGTGTTGCCAGCCCAACGAGGAACTATCGTCGACGCGAATGGCAAGATTCTCGCCCAATCCGTACAGCGATATACTGTATTCGCCGACCAGGTTGCTATCGCCTCCTTCAAGCCAGTCAAGTGCACCGGCAACAACGAGGGAGTGTGCCACCAGATCAATGGCAAGCCAGTGCCAGGAAAGGGTGCGCAGGCGGTCGCGAAGATGCTCGCGCCAGTGCTTGGCATGGATGAGCAGAGCCTCGAAGGCGAACTCAAGGGCACGAACCGCTACCAAGTGCTCAAGAAGAATGTGGTGCCACGCATTAAACGCAACATTGATAATCTGAACATTTCCTCTGTCATTGGTACGGAACTGACCACCACGCGCTCGTACCCATACGGCACGCTGCTGGGCTCGGTGATCGGCTCGGTCAACGACGCCGACGAGGGTGTGTCCGGCGTAGAGAGCATGGAAAACTCGCTGCTTTCCGGCACGAACGGCGCTCAAACCTACCAGCGCGGCGGCTCGGGAGAGATGATCCCGGGCACGCAGACGGTCGCTCGCCCCGCTATCAACGGCGGCAAGGTCAAGCTCACCATCGACGCGGATACGCAATGGTACGTCGAAAAGGCATTGCGTGACGGTCAAAAGCAGTGGAATGCCAAGTGGGGTATCGCCGTCGTCCAGGAAGTCAAGACCGGTAAGCTCGTTGCCGTCGCCGACACGGATGTTGTCGACCCGAGCGACCACAAGGCCGCGCTGCAAACTTCTCGCGTGATGACCTCCACCTTCGAGCCGGGCTCTACTGGAAAGGTGCTCACCGTTGCAGGCCTGCTGGAAAACAACAAGATCCAGCCAGACCAGCACTTCGTCGTGCCGAACGCCATTGACATCAACGGCCAGCAGTACCACGATGCAACACAGCACAGCACCCGTCAGCTCACTATCGCCGGCATTCTGCAAATTTCCTCGAACGTCGGCACCCTCGAGGCGAGCGCCAACACGAGTGCTCAAGAGCGTTACGAGTTCTTGAGGAAAATGGGTATCGGAACCTACTCCGGTATCGGCTTCCCCGGTGAATCTTCCGGCCTGCTGTCCAACTGGAAGCAGTGGGATGGCCGCCAGGAGAACACGGTGGTGTTCGGCCAGGGCTACGCGACCACCGCATTGCAGATGGTCAACGCCTATTCCACGATCGCCAATGGTGGTGTGCGCATGCAGCAGAGCTTGGTGGAATCCTCCACGAGTCCGCAGGGAACCACTGTGTCCAACATCAGGAAGAACGGCACGAGGGTGCTTTCCGAGAAGACGTCCTCGCAGTTGATGGACATGATGGAGAGCGTCACCGACGGCCTCGAGGCTACGAAGGTGAAGCTCGCCGGTTACCGCATCGCCGGTAAGTCTGGTACTGCAGAAGTCGCTGACCCTGAGACGCACAGGCTCAGCCACATCATCGCCGACTGGATTGGTATTATCCCAGCGGAGAAGCCGCAGTACACCATCATGGTGATCTATATGGATCCGTCCTTTGCTTCTGGTGGTTGGGTTGCCGGCCCAGTGATGTCGCAGATTGGCCAGTTCTTGATGCAGAAGAACCAGACGCCGAACTCTCCAGCTCGCACGTCGTCGATCCCAACGACGTGGTGAAATAGGTTGGGACGAAGGGAGAACAATGAGTGTTGCTGATATGTTGATGCGCAGGATGACTGTGGGGGATCTGCAAACTCTTTTCTCCATCGAATGTGCTGACGATGCTCGCGCAGTGACAATCACGGACCTTGCCTGCACGAGTAACGAAATCAAGCCGGGCTGCCTCTACATTCCACCAGCAGCTGAGCGCGACGAGGAGCATCTTCGCGACGCGGTGACGAGCGGCTGCTACGCCATCCTTCTGCCGCAGGTGTGGCGGGGGAGGGCGAGTACCGACGACCTCGGCATCCCGGTTCTCTTTAGCGATGAGATTGACAAGAAGCTGGGGCTTATTGCCGCACATTTGTACGGAGAACCGTCCCAGCAGCTCGCCATCTTCGTGGTCTACGGTATGCGCTGCCACTCTGTTGCTCGCAAGCTCAGCGATATTTTGCACATGCTGGGCAACCCGGTAGGAACCGTGGTGGAAGGCTCGTCCCTCTCACTCTCCCGTGAGCTGGAAGTTCCCTACCCGCTCAACGCTGTTCACCTGCAGCAGCAGATGCAGATCATGGTCGAGGACGGCGCTACAGCAGCTGTGATCGCCGCCGATGAGGCTACTTTGGCTCCGTGGGCGCTCGTCGGTACTGCAATCGACGTGGTGTCTGGCCAGGATAGCGTCACGCAGCTCTACGGTGCCACTTTCTCCGAGGAAACGCATGTTGCTGCTGCTTCGGAGAGGCAGATCACGCAAGTTCTCGTGCAATCCGACGGCGCGAATGTGAGGGATGAGGCGGCGCGTCAAGCCGTGTCGATGGCTCTCGCAGCTGGAATTACGCCCGATTCCATCTCCCAAGCGGCGTGGGTTTCTCAAGAGTTGAACTAAAATCGTAAGGGCTGAAAACCAGACTTTCGCACACCAGTGTGAACCAGCCTCAGGCTGGGGCAAGGAGGACATATGCTCGCTCTTCACATTGAGGAGATCGCACAGGCGCTGGACGGCACCTTTGTTACCGGCCGTGAACCAGTAGACATCTCCCAAATGTATGTGACATCCGTTTCGACCGATTCTCGTGTGACGAGCGACCATGGCCTGTTTGTAGCAATCAAGGGTGAGCACGTCGATGGTCACGACTTCTTGCAGTCGGCCGCCCGTCACGGCTATGTGGCGGCTCTCGTTGACCATGAGGTCAAGTTGCCGGAGGCTCACGACACACCTTCAGATTCTCAGCACGAAATGGATCAGGGGCTGCAGCGCGAGGATAACCCGCAGATTCTGCAGATTCTCGTTCCTGACACGGTGAAAGCGTTGGGCCAGGTGGCTCACCTGAACTTGGAGCATCGCCGTGCTCTGCACTCGCCCTTCACCATCATCGGAATCACCGGTTCGGTGGGCAAGACCACTACGAAGGATCTCACTCGTGCTCTTCTGGCAAGCCGCGACAACACAGTGGCTCCTCAAGGCTCGTTTAACAACGATATTGGCCTGCCGCTGACCGCAACTACGGTGGATGAGCGCACTCGTTACTTCGTGGCCGAGATGGGTGCTTCGGGTATTGGCGACATCGCTCGCTTGACCGCTATTGCACGTCCGGATGTGGGTGCAGAGCTGCGCGTTGGCACAGCTCATGTGGGTGAGTTCGGCTCAGTGGAGAATATTTTCCTCGCTAAGAGTGAGCTCGTGGAAGCTTTGCCACAAGAAAGCGGCATCGCTATTTTGAACGCTGACGATGAGAACGTCGCTCGCATGCAGGATAAGACGCAGGCAGCTCACGTGCTGTGGTTTGGTATCACGAATGCCACGCACCAGGCTCAATTGGATGTCACTGCGCGCAACATCAGCGTTGATAATATTGACCGTCCCAGCTTCCAGCTTATCATCGAAGGAAAGCTCGCCGGAGACGTGCACCTGCAACTTTCGGGCAAGCATCATGTGATGAATGCGCTGGCCGCCGTGAGCATCGCTCACTGCCTGGGCTTGCCAGATGAGCAGATTGTGCGCGTTCTCAACTCGCATATTCCGCTGTCCCCACATCGCATGTGTGTGCGCGAGGTCGAGGTGAACTCGCAGCGTTTCACCGTTTTGGATGATACTTTCAACGCGAACCCTGATTCGATGAGGGGCGGTATTGAAGGTCTGGCTTCCTTGGGCGACGAGAATTCTTACCGTGTTGCCGTGCTGGGCCCGATGCTCGAGCTGGGTGAGGAGAGCGACGAGTTGCACCATGAGGTTGCTTCTCGCGTGTACTTCGATGGCATTGATAATCTCATTGCGGTCGGTACGCCAAGCTTGCCGGAAGCTGACCATTTGGCCGACGCCTATGTGGAAGGCGTCCACCAAGCTGCTCACGCTACTGACATCCCAGTGAACCCGACGAAGGCTCGCCGTCATGGCCCGTTCTCGCTGACTCGCGTCAAGGATGCCGACGAAGCGTACGCGCAGATGATGTATGTGTTGGAAAAGCATCCTCATGCGCTGTTTTTGCTGAAAGGTTCGCATGCCGCAGGATTATCAGCACTCGCTGATCGCCTGCTTCGCCATACTGTCACTTCTGCTGATTCTTCTGCCACACCAGCCGCTGGTGTGAACCAAGCCTGAAAGGAACAGGATGAAAGCTCTGATCATCGCCCTCGCTGTATCGACTCTCTGTTCCTTCGTCTTAACGAAGCTCACCATTGAGTTCGTCGCTGGTCACCATCTGGGCCAGTACATTCGCCAGGATGGACCAAAGTCGCATTTGGAAAAGCGCGGAACTCCCACCTTCGGCGGAGTGGCAATCATCCTCTCCATCCTCATCGGCTGGGGTGCGAGCGCGCTCTTCCGCTATCTGAGCTTCAACTCTCTGCCGTCCACCTCGGCATTGTTGACGTTGGGCTGCATGGTGGGCTTTGGCCTGATCGGTTTTGTCGATGACTTTTTGAAGGTGGCTAAGAAGAGGAACCTGGGTTTGACCATTCATGCCAAGCTCATCTTCCAAATTGTGATCGCCACCACTTATGCTGTGGCCGCCATTTTGCTGCCGACGAATTCGCGTTTCCCGACGGCCAATATGGCGATCGCTTGGATTGAGCATCCGCTGCTGCATTTGGATTTCGCCGGCCGCGTGCTTGGCGTGATTCTCTTCGTGGTGTGGATGAACTTCCTCTTCGCCGCATGGACGAATGCCATTAACTTGACCGACGGTTTGGATGGTTTGGCTGCTGGCTCGACGATGATCGCGTTCATCGGCTTGGGTTTGATGGCTTTCTGGCAGAGCTACCACGTCACTGGTTTGCAAGATGTTGGCTTGACGTACTCGGTTTCTGACCCTCAGGATCTCGCTATTATCGCCGTATGCGTGTGCGCGTCTTGCTTCGGCTTCCTGTGGTACAACGCTAACCCGGCCAAGATTTTCATGGGTGATACTGGTTCTCTGGCTCTCGGTGGCTTGTTCGCTGCGATGAGCGTGAATATGCATATTGAGATTCTCGCTGTCGTCGTCGGTGGTCTCTTCGTGTTGGAAACCCTCTCCGATGTCATTCAGATTGCTGCCTTCCACGGCTGGCACCGTCGTGTGTTCAAGATGGCTCCTCTGCACCATCATTTCGAGCTGTCTGGCTGGTCGGAAGTCACTGTGGTGATCCGCTTCTGGATGGTGGAAGCAGTGTTCATGCTCGCTGGCGTGATCCTGTTCTACCTCGATTGGCTGATTCGCTCGGGCCAGTTGGGCTAAGAGCGAGGGGAGCGGACGCACGTGGCGTTCGGCTCTGGGCGGCGCGCGACAAACGGCGCCGTAATGCGCTGACTGCGCTCAGTGCGTCGCTCTCACGCGCGCTCGTACGCATGAGGCCCGCGCCTGAGGTTAAGCTTGTAGTGGTAATCTCCGATTCTGCAGGAAAGAAGGAATTATGGAGCAGATGATTGGTGGTTACGATTTCTCCGGTCAGCACGTGCTGGTTGCTGGCCTTGGTAAGTCGGGTGAATCTGTTGCTCAGCTGTTGCGCCACGCGCATGTGGCTGTCACAACCTACGATCAAAAGAAGCCAACTGCCGACGTGAGCAGCGCCGCCGAAATCCCATGGGAGAAGATCACCCTCGTCGTCACCTCTCCTGCATTCCCACCATCCTCCGATTTCTTGCAAGAAGCGGCTCGTCGCAGCCTGCCAATCTGGTCGGAAGTCGAGTTTGCATGGAATACCCGTACAGAAAGCACTCAGCTTTCCGCCCCAGCCCCCTGGATCGGCATCACCGGTACGGATGGCAAGACAACCACCACCGAAATGATTCACGCCATCTTGCAAGCCAACGGCTTCAACGCTCCAGCAGTCGGTAATATCGGCGTCCCGGTTTCCCAGTCGGTTCAGGATGCCAGCGCCGATCACTTTGTTGTGGAGCTGTCGAGCTTCGCCCTGCATTACACCAAGAGCCTGCAGCTGGACGTCGCCGTGTGGACGAATGTGTCGCAAGACCACCTCGATTGGCATGGTGGCTTCGAAAACTACGCACACGATAAGTCCACTGTTTTCCAGCGCGCTCGTCACGCCATCATCTTTAACGCCGAAGACCCAGTTGTTTCCGCCTACGCATCGAAGGCCGAAGTGGCCGCCGGTTGCGTGAGGGTTGGTTTCACCACGAAGGCTCCGGGTGCCAACCAGATCGGCGTGAAAGGCGGTTGGGTTGTTGACCGCTCCTCGCTGCACGAGGGCATTGAAGGCGCGGAAGATGGCCGCATTATCCGCTTGTCGAGCTTCGCTGACCAGTTGAAGCGCGCGGATGGAAGCGTGTACACCCACCTTTTGGAAGATGCTTTGGCAGCTATTGGTGCCGCTCTCGCTCAGCATGTGTCGCTGGAAGCTATTCGCCACGCTTTGGCAAGCTTCACCCTCGACCCTCACCGCATTGAGCTCGTGGCCAGTTACGTTCCTGAAGGTGTGGAGGCTCAGCGTGCGATTCGTTTTATTGACGACTCGAAGGCCACCGATATTCTCGCGGCTCAAGCTTCACTCGCTGCCTTCCCTGATAAGTCAGTGATTTGGGTGTGCGGTGGTTTGGCGAAGGGTGCTACCTTCGAACAGTTGGTGGCTCAGTTCGCGCCCAAGATGAAGAAGGCTTTGGTGCTGGGCCGCGATAAGGCTCCGTTTACTGAGGCTTTGCAGCATTCGCATATTCCGTATGAGGAGGTTGATCCTTCGGCTAACCCTGACCGCAGCCAGGGTGGTGCTGAGGTGATGGCCAGAGTTGTGGAAGAGGCTGGTAAGCTTGCCCAGCCGGGGGATGTCGTTTTGCTGGCACCTGCGGCCGCCTCGATGGATGAGTTTTTGAATTACGTGGACCGTGGCAATCAGTTTGCTCATGCAGCTCAAGCGTGGGTTGCTCAGCGCTCCTGATTACCACTACACTGGCTCGTTACTAGTAGGTTTCTGACAGGCTGTTGGCCGGTCACCGCAAGCCTGTCGGTGGGGTTGGTCTTCGTGACGGAACAGCAGCTGACACCTAGCCAGTAGGGAAGTGGCATAACGGCGAGAAGGAGTGAGGCATGCCGACATTTCAAAAGCCGACGAGACGCCAAGATCACGCATCTCGCCGCGAGCAGGAACATCGCACCATCATCGGTGTGACGGGCAACCAAGAGCCCCATTATGACGCTTTCCAACGCGCTCAACGCCGAGCAGAACGCAATGCGGGACGGCGTACCATGCGCATGCTCTTCCAAAGCATCGAGTTTCAGCATGCCATGATGCTCGCCAGCGTGATAATCTTGGTCGGTTTCGGCCTGGTGATGGTCTTCTCCGCCTCTTCGGTGGACCTCGTGGCGCTGGGCTTGAAGCCGTGGTCGATGGTGGTTCGCCAGTTGATGTTCGTGGTGATCGGCGTCGTTGGCGCAGTTTTAGCCTCGCGTTTAAGCGTCAAGGCTATCAAAAGATTATCACCGTGGCTTCTTGCCCTCTCCATCTTCTTCCAGCTGCTCACCCTCACGAAACTGGGCCGCGCTGCAGGTGGTAACGTGGGTTGGATCGCGCTGGGTCCGATCAGCTTCCAGCCTGCTGAGCTGATCAAGCTGGCACTGTGCTTGTGGCTTCCGGTCACGATTATCAACTCGCGTAAAGAAAAGACTTTGTGGAAGCGCTACGGCATTGCGGCTGTTGCGCTTTTGGTCAGCGTCGGCTCGATTGCTTTGGGCCACGATATGGGTACGGCTAGTGTCGTGGTGATCATTGGCTTGGCAGCGCTGCTCTTCGGTGGCATGCCGATGTCCGTGTTCTACGTGATGGGAGGCCTCGCCCTGGTCGTCGGTGCGGCAGGCGTTTTCACATCGTCCAACCGTATGAACCGCGTGTTCTCCTTCCTGTCCTGCTCGCCGAAATCGGGTAAAGCCGTGTGTTACCAAACGAACCATGGCCTGTTCGCTATTTCCTCGGGCGGCCTGTTCGGCCTGGGTTTGGGTAACTCTCGTGAGAAGTGGAGCTACCTGCCGGAGGCCACGAACGACTTCATTTTCGCCATTATTGGTGAGGAAGCTGGCTTCTTAGGCGCCATCTCGGTGCTGTTGCTTTTTGCCGTGCTGATCGCCTCGATGATCCGCTCGTCTTTACTGCTCGAGCGCTTAGATTATCAACGCTTGGTGCTCTTGTGTGTGGTCAGTTGGATCAGCGTGCAGGCTTTGGTGAATATTCTCGTGGTGCTCAAGCTCTTCCCAGTGATGGGTGTGCCTCTGCCGTTTGTTTCCTCGGGTGGAACGTCCATGGTGGTGTGCTTGACGGCGATTGGTGCGTGCTCGCGCATGATGATGTCGTCGCTGGACGACAACCCGGAGGGCGAAGGCATTTTCGCTCATGCGCAGGTGCTGCGCCCACGCAAGTCTTCTGCCAGCAAGTCTGCTGACGCTAAGTCTGCTTCTCGCAAGGATTCCTCTCGTCAGGCTCGCTCGATTCAGCGCTCTGAGCGCGCAGGCCGCCCAGCTCAGCGTAAATTCTCGTGGCGCGCTTCGGCTGACAAGCGTTCCGCTCGCACAGCTTCCGCGCGCATGGCCTCTTCGCGCCGCACGCCAGAGCGCTCTGCGAAGTCAAACGGCGAAGGAAGCTCTGAGCGCAAACAGACGAGGAGAGTGGTGAGCAGCTCGAGCACGCAAGAGCGGGCGAATCGCCAGCGCTGATAATCTTGAGGAGATAAAGGCCTTCGTATTTGGCGATTCTGTTAAATTGCCAACGATAGCATCGCGTTTGCACTTGCGCCTGCCTACTATCAAAGCAGAAGGAGGACGCATGAAAACTCAGGAAAAGGACAACAGCACGAACGGCACGGCCTCTCAGGCTCAAGCTGGCAATGATTATCCTGTTTCACTCGTCTTAGCTGGTGGCGGCACTGCAGGCCACGTCAACCCTCTGCTGTCGATCGCTCAAGCCATTCGCGCCCAGCGTCCTCAAGCACATATCTCCATTTTGGGCACGTCCGTGGGCTTGGAAGCCCGCCTGGTTCCGGCGGCCGGTTTTGAGCTCACGACTATTGAAAAGGTGCCTTTCCCGCGCAGTGTTAATCTTGATGCGCTGAAATTCCCATACCGCTGGATTAAGGAGCGCAAGGCCGTCTCCCACCTGCTCAGCTCAAGCAATGCCGATGTGGTGGTCGGAGTCGGTGGTTATGCGGCGGCTCCTGCTTATGTTGCCGCTCATCGTGCAGGTTTGCCGCTGGTCATTCACGAGCAGAACGCGCGCGCTGGCATGGCGAATAAGTTGGGCGCTCGCTGGGCTCAATTCGTCGGTACGGTCTATGACGACACAGGATTACCACAGCAGCCTGAATCTTCGGATGCTCAAGCTTCCTCGGCTGCGCAAGCTGGCCAGTCGACTGAAGCTTCCCAGGGCACTCAAACTTCCCCGGCTTCTCCCGCCTCTGTGCACGGCGTCCACCGTGTCGGCCTTCCTCTGCGCCAAGCCATCGCCCAGGCCTGCGAGGAAATCGAGACCAACCCGCAAGCTGCCCGCGAAGAGTCTGCTCGCGCGCTCGGCCTTGACCCACACCGCCCGATCGTTCTGGTGACCGGCGGCTCGCTGGGAGCCCTGTCGCTGAACGAGGCCATCGCCGGGGCTTGCGACGCCTTGCTCGAGCACGCCCAAGTGATCCACCTGACCGGTAAGGGCAAGCTCGCCCAGGTTCGCGAAACAGTCACGCGCATCATCGGCCGTCAGCATCTGGCTGGGCTTGGCGAGGACCAAGCTGGCCAGGGAGATTACCACGCTGCCGAATACCTCGAGCACATCGAATTGGCGTTCCTGTGCGCTGATCTCGTGGTCTGCCGCTCGGGTGCGGGTACGGTGTCGGAGATTGCAGCACTGGGAATCCCAGCCGTCTACGTGCCGCTGCCAATTGGCAACGGCGAGCAGAAGTTCAACGCCGAGCCTGTTGTTGAGGCGGGCGGTGGCATGCTCGTTGACGATAAAGATTTCACCTCGCAGTGGGTGTCGAAGAATTTGATGGAACTGTTGGCTGATTCCGCGCGTTTGCAGCGCATGCGTCAGGCCGCTGCCAGCTGGGGTGTGCGCAATGCGGCCCAAGTGATGGCGTCGACCATTTTAGCAATTGCCGATGAGCATTACGCTCAGCTGCACGCTTCAGCAAATGCAGCGAAGTGAGCGGATTCGACGGGTTTATAAGCGGTTTTCAAGCGGTTTTCGAGCAAGGAACGGTATTATGGTTGATGAGGTTGAAGCACGTCCTCTTCCTGCGGATGATTCTTTGGCACAGGTGAAAAGTTTTGCTGATTTGGGCCGCGTCTGGTTCATCGGTATCGGTGGTTCGGGAATGTCCGTTCTCGCCCAAATGTTGCACGAAGCAGGAGTTCCGGTTTCTGGTTCTGACCGTATCGCTTCCCATTACACTGAGCATTTGGAAAGCATTGGGATTCCTGTCACCATCGGCCAAAAGCCTGAGAATATTCACGATGTAGATACCGTGGTGTGGAGCTCGGCTATCAGCGCGGATGCTCCGGAGATGCTCGAGGCGCGTCGTCAAGGTTTGTTGCTCGCTCATCGTTCCGACATTTTGGCGCTCTTCCTGCGCACGCGCAATTCGATCGCTGTAGCTGGTACGCATGGTAAGACCACGACGAGCTCCATGCTCGCCACGATTTTTGCTAACGCGCATGCTGCTGGTGAAGTGTCAGCGACTGAGGATGCTGCAGCGGCTGGTGAGGCTTGCGCAGCTGGAGATGCTGCTTTTGCTGACCCGAGCTTCGCAATCGGCGGCTCGGTGAAAACCGCGCATGGCACCATTCCTGGCGGCCACGTCGGCACCGGCTCGTGGATGGTTGCTGAAGCAGATGAGTCCGATGGCTCGTTTGAAAAGTATCGTCCGCTCATCGGCGTGGTGACGAATGCCGAGGGCGACCACCTTGACCACTACGGCACGGTGGCCCACTATCGTTCCGCATTCGCAGCCTACATTGGCCATATTCAGCGTGTCGTCGTGCTGTGCGGCGACGACGAAGGCGCGCGCGAAGTGTATAACTCACTCGAGCCTCGCATTCAACAGCAGGTGTGGGTGTATTCCACTGATAATCTCGAGAAACTCGGCTTGCCTGGTTTGAGTGAGAAGAATTTTGTTCAGATTGTCACTTCGCAGGAAATGGTTGCCGACAAACCAACCGAGCATGGCGGAGTCGAGGAAACGCTCACGGTTCGCATCCCGAGCTCTTTGGTTGATGGGGGAGCGCAGGTGAGCATTGGCCTGCACGTGCCTGGCATTCATAACGCGCGCAACGCCACCGCTGCTCTCACCGCAGCTCTGCTGGCGGGAGTGAGCCTTCCGGGTGTGGTGCATGGTTTGGAGAGCTTCTTGGGTGCTGCCCGCCGCTTCGACTTCCAAGGCGAGGTTAACGGTGTGAGCTTGTACAACGATTACGGCCATCACCCTACTGAAGTTGCCACCTTCTTGCAGGCTGCGCGCCGTCGCTTCCCGCACTCCACTTTGCGCGTGCTCTTCCAACCGCACACCTATTCGCGTACGCAGACTTTCACCAAGGAGTTGGTGGATGCTCTCGATATTGCTGATGACGTGTACCTTTCGCATCTGTTTGCAGCGCGCGAGCTGGCCAGCGACTACCCAGGGATTAGCACGCAAACGCTCATTGATGAAGCCAAGAAGCGCGGTATTGATGCGAAGTTCCACTACATTGACGACATGTATGAAGCGGGTATTGCCATGGCTCATGCAAGCCACCCGGGCGATATTCTCTCCACAGTGGGTGGAGGAGATATCAATTTGGTGAATCCTACTATTCTTGACGCTTTGCACACACTGGATCGATAGACTCGAAAGCAGCTGAAGAGAAGGAGTGCCCATGGCGCGGGAAATTACAGGTCATGCAGGAGTGAAGAGGCAGATTACGTCTTCACCTGCTGCACGCTCTGCAATCACCGAAGAGGATCAGACCACTGAGCACTCCATTCAGGCTGCAGGCCGCATCAGCTCCTCGGCACGCAGGCTGAGTGCGGCTTCGCAGCACGGGGAAGAGCATTCGGCTCCTGCATTCGCCGCATCGCGCCATTCCCGTTCGCTCACCGGCTTTGGTGACCCGCGCGAGCTCGCCCATTCTGACGGCATTATGCAAACCCTGGCCGAGCAAGCTCACGGAAAAACGGGGATTTTTACCCCGTCTGCACACCGTGAGGAGCTCAGTGAAGCCGAACAGTTGGCCATCGAGAGGCGAAAGACCTCCTTCAAACGTGCGGCTCTCGTGGTTGCTGGAGCAGTTCTCCTGCTTTTCATTGCGTGGGTTCTCGCCTTTTCCCCCGCACTTCAGGTGAGCATGAAAGACGTTACGGTGAGGGGAACGAACCAGTGGGTGAGCGAACAGCAGGTGCGCACAGCCATTAAGGACCGTCTTGACCGTTCTCTGATTCTCATTCCGAACAAGGAATTGAAAGAGCCGATTGAGCAGATTCGCACGGTTGATGAAGTAAAAATTGAGCGCACTTTGCCTCACCACATCACTATTCATGTGGTGACCCGCACTCCGCAAGCTGTGCTCAAGGATGTTTCTGGCAAGCTCACCGTTGTCGACAAGAACTCGGTGATTATGGGCCAGGTTAAGCAGCCGATGAGCAACGCTCCAGTGATCAGCGTCAACGAAGTGAACCAAGCGCTGCGTACGGATGCTATTCAGCAAACGTTGAAAGTGCTGTCGGCTATGAACCCTGAACTGCGCGCCACTATGAGCGAAGTGAGTGCGGCTACGCGCGATTCGATCAGTACGAAAACGAAGGATAACTTCACCATTGTGTGGGGTGACGCTTCGCAAATGCCACTGAAAATCGATGAAGTAAAGCACCTTCTGGGAAACGAAGGGGCAATGGGTACCAACACTATCATCGATGTGTCAGCGCCCGATCGCCCCATTTTGAAGTCCTAAAGTTGGCTGGTAATCTTAAGAAATTCATGAGATTACTACTGCTCAAATTCCTCTGTTATTCGCATCGGCTGCCAGCGTGTTGACGGCTTGAAGCATCTTGTAGTCGAAGATCCATGGGCCAACGAGAATGAGGCTTCCCAAAACGTGCCAGCCCCAGAAAGTGCCTGCGGAAAGCATGCGAGGGTAGCCGCGGCTTTGCAACGCATCACCGACGCGATTGCTGAAGCCATGCCACCACACCAGAGGGTAGATGCCCAGGGTCAGCCAGCTGAAGAGGAATACCATGAGCAGGTAGCTGTGGGTTTTCTTGCCGTCGCGCGGGCTGCAGATCTCGTTGACGTCATCGACGATGAAGTACATGACGACGAGGGCATAGATTCCACCGGTGATGAGGTTCAAGAAGAACCAGGCGACGAAGCTGCGGTCTTGCTTGAAGAAGCGTCGAATTTGGCCACCGTTATTCGAGTAGGGTGGTGCTGCCTGGAAGCCTGCGCCTTGCTGGTAGTTTGGGTAGCCTGCGCCAGTTTGGTAGCACGTACCTTGCTGATAGCTGGTACCTTGCTGGTAGGCAGGGCCAGATTGGAAACTCGCATTCGCATACCCGTTGGTATTGGTATAGCTCGCATTGAAATACGTGCCGTTCGCGTACCCGTTCGCCGTGGCATACGTGCCAGCAGGGTTCGTGGAGTTCGGCTGGGTAGCGTCAGCTGCAGGCTGCTGCTGAGTATTTGCCTCAGCGTTAGTCTGCTGAGCGTTAGTCTGCTGCTGAGCGTTAGTTTGCTGTCCTGTAGGAGCAGGCGTTGGGTTCTGCGGGCCTGGAGTCTGGTCGTTTGGCCCTGGCATTTGAGGTGTTGGGTTTGGAGTGCTCATAATCATCCTTCGTCCTCTGAGCGAATTTCTTCAATTGTATGGCCAATCTCGTGCATCAGCATAGAGAAGTGAGTAAACTGAAGGAAATTACTGAACAAGCTCTGAGAGGAGCTACCATGAGCACTCCTAATCCGCAGCCAAACCCAAGCGAGCAGCCGAACCCTAACGAGCAGCAGAACCCTAACGAGCAGCAGAACTTGGGCGAGCATCCTCAAGCCTATGAGCAGCAACAAGCGTACCAGCAGCAATACGGCGCACAATACCAAGGTCAGTATCAAGGCCCATATCAGGGTCAAAACCAACAGACTGATCAGGGCCAATACCAGCAGCCCTATCAGGCTCAGTACCAGCAGCAGTATCAGCAGCAGTATGCGGGCTACCAACAGCAATATCAGCCGGGTTACCAACAGCCGTACCAGAATACTTACCAGCAGCCGTACACTGGTAATCAACAGCCATACCGGCAGCCCTATCAGCCGCTTCCTCACTCCAGCAAGGCCATTGCGGCGCTGGTGCTGATGATTATCTCCCTGCTCATTTGCTGGCTGCCACTCTTCAACATCATCTCTATCATCTGCGCGATTATCGCCATCGTTCTGGGCAAGCAGGCGATGCAAGAGACCAGTAGGCCACCATTCCCGCGCGGCCGTGAGATGGCAGGAACTTCTGTCGCTTTGGGCGCCTACTCGATCTTTTTCGCCGCATGCATGGACGTGATGCTCCTCATTATGGTCGTTGCCAGCCTGTCCGGCGCAGACACCCGCTTCACCCAGCCTTACAGCTTCTTGGATACGACCAAGAGCATCAGCGCTGAGGTGAAAACCACACACCCGGCCATGATCTTCTGGACTGATGGCGAGAATGTCGGCTCGTACACCATGCAGGAAAAAGGCAAGTGGACCCGCCATTTCGCTGACGACGGCAACAACCATTACGCTGTCATCGCCATCGCTGACCCTTCGGCCATTCAAAACGGCAGCATCAACTTCTCTCTTGGTTGCTCTTTGAAAGAAGAGGAGCATGAGATTACCACTTCGCGTATCTCTTCTCCGACAAATTACGTCTACTGCTCGTCCTTGACGAAGAAGGACGTTCCGGTGATGAAGCAACTTCTCAAGAAGATGATCAAAACCTATATTTCCACCCAGATTCCGGGTAGTGACTCTGATATGAGCGATGATGAACTCAACAACCTCGCACAAGGCTTGGGAATGTCGGAAGGCTCGACCTTGGATGAGACTTTGAGCAAAATCGCGGAAGATATGATAACCAACACCACTTCTGGTACGGATAGCTAATTGCCGTAGCTCATGTACTTCAGTAATCTATAAGACCGCGGTCGGAAGAGCTCGACAAAGAAAAAGCCCAACAATGCGAAAGCACTGTTGGGCTTTATTCGTACCTACCCGCTCTCTGCTGCGAACGGACGAATTGGAGGCGAAGAGCGTTTCACAGGTGAGGAAGCAGGCTGATAATCTTTAGAAATTGAAGTTATCAGGGTCAGCGCCTGGGCGAACGCCAGTTTCCAAAGAGCTCACCTTCGCCATCTGCTCATCGCTCAATTCAAAGTCAAACACGTCAAAGTTCTGCTTGATGCGCTCCTTATGCGTACTCTTCGGCAAAACGACAACGCCACGCTGAATGAACCAACGAATCACCACCTGAGCAGGGGACTTGCCCACCTCAGCAGCGACCTGAGCCAGAACAGGGTCTTGCAGCAAGTTGCCGCCAGTACCACCCAGAGGGCTCCATGCCTCAACAGCAATATCGTTCTTCAAGCAGAAGTCGGTCAGCTCCTGATTAGCAAAACGAGGAGATTCCTCAATCTGGTCAACCACAGGCTTTACGGTGGCGAAGCTCATCAGCTCCTCCAAATGATGCTGCTGGAAGTTAGAGACGCCGATAGCCTTGACCACACCCTGCTGGTAGAGCTTCTCCATGTCGCGCCAAGCCTGCTGCCAACCCTCAGCTGGCCAGTGGATGAGGTACAGGTCAACATAACCTAAGTTCAAACGATCCAAAGAGGCCTGGAAAGCCTCAGCCGTCTTGCCAGCGCGAATGTCGTCATTCCACAGCTTAGTGGTGACGAAAACGTCCTCACGAGCAACACCCGATTCGCGAACACCCTGGCCCACGGAAACCTCGTTGCCATACAGCGCTGCAGTGTCGATATGACGATAGCCAGCCTGCAAAGCTGCGCGCACGGCGTTCACCGTGGTCTCGCCGTCAGGAGTCTGGTAAACGCCCAGGCCAACCTGCGGGATGCTCGTGCCGTTGTTCAGCGGAATCATCAAAGGATTGGTGATCATACTGCTCCTTCGCAAGATCTTGTTATTCCAACAGTTTCAGTATAAAGACGGCATGCTGGTGAAAAAGTTCCAACTCTGAGAGCGAAACCAAGGAAGAGTAGGACTGAGAGCCCCTGCGTCCTGGTGACTGGCCGGCGAAAGGGGCGAGCCCCACGGCTTGGAGGGTGGCCAGAAGACTACTTCACCAAAAAAACCATGGTAAGGATCAGAGCGAAGCCAACCAAGTCCACAGGAGTGAACACGGAGGCAGTCAAGAACACGGCAGAAATCGTGGCCATCACCGGCTCCGAAGTTCCCAGCATAGTCGCTCGCATCGCACCAATGCGCATCACACCCGACATGTACAGCCAATAAGCGGCAAAAGTGCCACCAATCACCGTGAAGCACATGAGGAAAATACCCAGAGCATCGAAATGAGGAGGGTTCTTCCACGGCTGGACGAAGGCGGAGACGCCAATGCCAGAAATGAGGAACATGATGCCGTTGATCGCAAAATTGCCATATTTTTGCATGGCCTTCACCGGAATCACCGACATAGAAGCGGTAGAAGCAGCATCAGCCAAACCCCACAACAGTCCGGCCAAAGGAAGGGTAAGGGTAGTGAAATCACCATTCGTGGCAATCAAGCACGTACCCGAGAAAGCGAGAAGAATGCCGATCGACTCTCTCACACCTGGTGCTCGGCGGTCGCGAATGCACACTATGGCGAGAACGAAGAGCAAGTTGAGCGTTTGCAGAACTGTGGCCGTTCCTGAATTCGTCCAGTCAATTGCCTGCAAGTAGGTCACCTGCGTTGCCATCACGCAGAAGAAAGCACCCAGGATATACGTGGGGTAGAACTTCAGATCCTTAACTACCCCGAGCAGCTGGCGTGGTTCCGAAAAACCGGCGCAGGCGAGGAAAAGCAATCCGGCGAAGATTTCGCGAATACTGGCAATCCAGAGTGGGGTTGCGTGATAGGTGTTCATCAAAATTTTGGACACGGTCGCATTCATACCCCACAAGCAGCCGCCCAGGAGGGTGACGCCCATGCCGATGAGTAGGGTTCGAGGGGTTTGTGCGAACAGGCGAATTCGACGACGTCGTGGGTTTTTCCCTGGCATATTTCCCAGCATGCCCACTGGTGTGGCAGAGTTTAAGCTAAGGGGGTCAACTGGGGAGGCACTCTTCCATCCCACACGGTTCACTGTTCTCACCCGCGCGATTCTATACGCTTTTTTGCTCAGAATCACCGGAGAATTTGTGCTTATCCTGTGCCTACTTTGCAGCAATGACAATCTGATGTCAGAAGGGTACAAAGCGGAGGCGCGTCACGCCCGCCCCGCAACGAGCGTATCAGCGAGATTATTACTGGGCCAGAGGCTTGTGGTGAGGTTTAGTCTTCCCAGCAGCTAGCGTATCAGCGAGATTGCCATTGGAATAAGAGAGAGAATGGCGATCACAAGGTAAGGCATCCAATGAGCTTTGGTGATGGCGATGAACTCGCGGATAAACGCCGTCGGCCAATAGTAGGCGCGCGTATGGCTACCCACGCCATCAGCCTTCATTCCCAACTGGTGGGCGTACTCGCTCGCGCGGAAAACGTGATAATCGCTGGTGACAAGCGCAGTGCGGTAGGGTTCGTCACTCGACCAATCCGCACTGATAATCTCCCTGGAATAGGAGAGATTCTCAAACGTCGTCGTCGACTTGTCCTCCAGCAAGATCTGCTCAGCAGGAACATCGCGAACCCGCATCAAATACGTTGCAATAGCTTGCGCCTCAGAAACTGCCTCATCGCTACCCTGGCCGCCAGAAGCGACAAACTTGCCCTGCTTATTCTGGTGCAGCCACAGGCTATACGCCTTCTCAATACGCCCGCGCAACAGGGGAGTAGGCTTGCCGTCGATCAGCCCGGCGCCGTGAATAATGATGTAGTTGTACACGCGCTTGCGAGGCAGAAGCCGGTAGAGCGTGCTGTAAAGCAGGAGAGCCACAAAAGTGAAGAAAAACCACAAGCCTTCGGCAGTAATCAGAGAGGCGATGCCCATCAGCCAAGCCGGAGCTCTCAAGATTATCAGCACGGGAAACAGGCTAAACCAGCCAATGATGGCGAGCACGAGGAGAGCGGGCAGGATGGTGGAGAGGTGAAAACCTTCATGCCTGACGACAACAAAGGTATTCATGAAAAGGAAAGCGATGGTAATAACAGGAGCAAGCAAAATAGCGAAAAACAGGGGCGCCACCATGCTTACGTGGCCAAAGCTCATCAGAAGGGTCGGTAAGAAAGTGATGAGGAAAAAGCCGAGCAGCACAGCATTCTTGAACTGTCGCGGCTCTTTTCGATAGCACAGACCAAAGGCGATGGCCAAGGCGATGCTTGGCGAGTAAACGATGAGTGGCCCCAAGATTTTCATGCTTTCAGATTATCAGTTGGGAATACTGGTGTTGTGTGTTAATCTTAAGAATGCTGATTTTCAGCGTGCTTGATAACTAGAGAGGGGTCGATCGGTTTCGACGGTAACCTGTCCGTCGCAGAGAAGCGTGCCGTGAAGGCGTGGGTCCACACGTAAATGTCCTCACGCGAAGAATTAAGTGCCAAACATAACAGCACTGAGTTCGCACTCGCTGCCTGAGTTTAGCCTCAGGGTTTAATCCGCGAGATGCGTCTCCGTTCCCCATTCTGCCGCCTTCGCGGAATGGTCGAGCGTCATTACGAAGGCTTGCCTTACAGCCTGCGTTGCAGGGGATGTGAGGGACTTCCACTGTAACTGAGCCCGCAAGAGGCGTCATCGCTATTCATTGGGGCTGAGAAATTCCCGTTTGGGCATGATGACTACGCACGTAGAAGGCTGAGAGTTCGGTTATCGGACCCGGGTTCAATTCCCGGCGACTCCACTTTTCACCGGCTAACGCAAAACCAAGCGCTAGCCGGTTTTTTATTGCAATACTAGCGTTTCAGCCTCTCGACTTCTTTATCCTGTTTGAGTCTTTTTTAGTCTTTTTCACTATGTTTTTGAAAAAATGTGGGCACGGTGTGGGCACGGAGAAGCCCATCCAAACGCTCACGAACCACATCTAAATCAAGTACGCCATAATGGAAACGATTGTCAATCCCGATGATGAACAGTTACCAAGTTCCTTGAGGAACTTAAAGTATCTGGGAAAAAGAATTGCAGGAGCTTTGGTTGAGGTAAAATCATCCTACCGGAAAAACTATGGCGAGTAATCAGTGGCTATCGTAAGCTCTCCTCAGATGAATGGAGAAGTAATAATGGCTCTGCTTGATCTTGATATGGTGGTCGACCAGATGTATAGCTTGTTGAAGCCGGTAATGCCACCTGAGGCGCGGGAATGGGTTGAAGATGATGTGGAAGCAAATGAGCCGTATTCAGCCTTTCTCATGCTTATGGATTATGCAATCACCGAGAAGGGTGATGAGTATGCACTTCAGTTCTTCCCGCTTCTTGAACCTGAGGATCGTGAAGAGTATTCGCAATATTTAGCAATAAATAGGGAAAAGTAGTACTAATAACAACTACCGATTTGTTTGAGGGCGTTCAATGGTGAGCGCCCTTTTCTTATGCCCTCATGGCTCACAGTTTTACCCGAAAACCTTACTGGCTCTTCCGGTTTGGTGGGCTGAGCGATGCGAGATTTTCTGGCATTTGTCGCCGGGTTGCCGCTCATCGCGGCTCCGTTGATTATCTGTTTCGGCTTTGACGAATGTGAAAAGGGCCTTAATATGAAGAACTGTTATTATGCGACCGCGCTCACGGGGACTATTGGTGCTAATTTGGTTGAGTCACGGTGGATTGACTACGAACATTGGACTGTACCGGATGACGTATCCTAATCGTATACACTTCTGACTTTTTCGTTGCATGGTGCCCGGCCATTGGTGGGGCACCATGTTGCGGAAACATCTCGCAACCGTCAAAAACGTAATAAGCTAAAAGAGCACACAATTATGATGCGTGTGAGGGGTGATCTTATGGGCTACTATATCGCTCTCGGTGGTTTGCTCTATTTCATGATGACGGCCGACCAGTGGGGAGGGCCTCACTGGCTTGTAAGTCTCGGACAGGGGATCTGTACTCTAGCGATTCCGGCGGCGGCCATCGCCGCGGTCTACTCTTTCTGTCATGACTGGGGGACGACTCCAACACATTCGCAGCCGTCGCACGATGACCGACAGAGTAAAAATAAGTGAAGACCATTCTGCAAGCCCTACCGCTCACGCGGCGGGGCTTTTTCTTTGCTGCACGCTCGGGGGTGTTTTACGCGGTGGGATGTGCCTCTTACCGTGTTGACCTGTCCTTAAAAATATCACCGCTGCCGCTCTTCGCCCGTCTGTACGCGTCTGAGAGCTGTGCGGGGGTCTGCCTGAAATCCATGAAGCACCCCCCAATTCTTCAAGATTGCCGGTGAGCATTATTTGTACCAGCACGGCACGAGGACTGTTGCCACGCTACAATCGTGCGCAGACGCACACGAGTCGATGAGCAGCGGACAAATAACTACAGGTAGGTACCAGTCACGAGATAATGTTTCACAGGAAGGAGCACTATGAAAACAGATAAGAAAGTACTGGATTCAACGAGCAGCAAGCCTTCCCAACCACAATCTCGGCAAGTATACGCTCCTGATTCCTCTCAGTCACAGCTCTCGGCCGAGCCTTCCCAAACACAAACAACTCTTCGTCGCTCTTTGCGCCAACGCCACCTGACCATGATCGCAATCGGTGGCGCTATTGGCACGGGTCTGTTTGTCGCATCAGGTGCAACGATTGCTCAAGCCGGCCCTGGTGGCGCGCTTGTCGCTTATGCGCTCATTGGCATCATGGTGTGGTTGATCATGCAAGCTCTCGGCGAAATGGCTGCTTTTCTGCCACTTGCTGGCAGCTTTGGCGAATATGGAACGCGTTTTGTTTCCCCGTCCTTTGGTTTCGCGATCGGGTGGAATTACTGGTTTAACTGGGCAATTACGGTTGCAGCTGAACTTGTTGCTGCAGCTCTCGTGATGAAATATTGGTTCCCTCACACGCCTTCAATCGTATGGTCAGCATTGTTCCTGGCAATCTTGTTCATCATTAACGCTCTTTCCGCGAAGGCTTACGGGGAAAGTGAGTTTTGGTTTGCAGCTATCAAAGTTGCAGCGGTTCTCGTATTTCTTATTCTGGGAATCGCAATGATCGCTGGAATTCTTGGTGACTCTCCTGGTACCAGAAACTGGACCGCAGGCCAAGCGCCTTTTGTAGGAGGGTACAAAGGCGTCATCCTCGTCCTCCTCGTCGCGGGGTACTCTTTCCAAGGCACAGAGTTGATCGGTACGGCAGCTGGCGAAGCTGAAGATCCTTCCCGCTCCATTCCTCGCGCAATTCGTACTATTTTCTGGCGCATTGTGCTCTTCTATATTGGTGCGATTGCAGTGATCGGCTTCCTCATTCCTTACACTGACCCTTCGCTTCTTCGCGCCTCGGAGACGAATATCGCAATATCTCCTTTCACTCTTGTCTTTGAAAAGGCAGGAATTTTAGGGGCTGCATCGCTGATGAATGCCGTCATTCTCACCTCTGTTCTCTCTGCTGGAACTTCCGGGCTTTACGCTTCTACTCGTATGCTCTTTGCTCTCGCTGAAAACGGGCAAGCTCCTCGAATCCTGAAGAAGCTATCTCACCATCAAGTTCCTTTCAACGCCCTCGTTGCTACGACTTTGGTAGGCTTGGCCGGCTTTATTACCTCCCTGATTGGTGATGGTAAAGCTTACGAATTCCTGCTCACGCTCTCCGCGATGGCAGGTTTCATTACCTGGGCCGGTATCGCGTGGTGCCATTGGAAGTTCCGTAAGGCTTTGAAGGCTCAAGGAATTCCTCTGAGTAAGCTACCGTATCGCTCACGCTTCTTCCCAGCTGGCTCGATAGTCTCTCTTGTGACTTGTTTTCTCATCATGGTGGGCCAAGCTTATGAGCCTCTCACCCAGGGTGAGCCGATCTCTGAGGTGCTGTCACCTTTTATTGGTATTCCATTCTTCCTGGCTTTGTGGTGGGGGCATAAGCTCATCACTCACGCCCCAGCCGTCAAGCCTGAGTCAGCGAATCTTGGCGAGTAGGCCTTCAGATTGCCACTACCAGGTTGACATCGTGAAATTGACATCGTGAGATTGCCACTCCTGATTAATCCCTACCAGTAACTCACTCTCAGTGTGTCATTCAAGGTCAGTTGCTACCAAGTAGATGCAGAGAGATTTTCTGAGGGGTATCTTACGCTGATAATCTTAAGTAAACCTCAGAAGAAAAGGGCAGCAGCACCAATGCTGAACGCGAGCAAGCACACCGAAGCGATAAAGCTCGCAATAACAGCGTTGCGCCCGTGAGAAAGCATCGCCTTAAAGTTCACGTTCAGGCCTAAAGCTGCCATCGCCATGCCCAGGAAAATGTAGCCAGCGTCAACCAAATGTGGTGCCCAAGCGTGGAAAACAGGGACAATAGTTCCGAGAACAGAAGCTGCGATAAAGCCCAGCATGAACCAGGGGATCGGGAGCTTCTTCGGGCCAGTCGAACCAGAGGCTGATGCCTTCTGATTTCTGCGTGACCACCATACTGCAATGACGACTGCAGCGACGATGAGCATGAGGACGCGGGAGAGCTTCATAATCGTAGCAACATCAACAGCACCGAGAGCGTCACCAGCAGCGACGGCATGGGCAATCTCATGCAGAGAAGCACCGGCAACAATCCCTCGTTGAGCTGTGCTGAGAGGAAGTGCAGGTAAGAGCGCGATGTCGATGAGAGCGAAAATCGTTCCCATTACAGCCACGGTTGCTACAGCCATCACCTCGTTGTTGGCGCGTTCTTGCTTTTCTTCGTCACTGATAATCTCGGCGTCTGTGGAGTTCATAGAGCCTGAGATTGCCATTACGGCTGCTGCACCACAAATGCCCGTACCGCCTGCGGTGAGCATTGCCAAATGAGGCGAAACTTTGAGCGCGCGAGCTAAAGCATAGGTACCCAGAATCGTCAGAGTAACGACGAGGGCAGCAAGAGGCAGGCTTTTCACACCTTGAGTAAAGAGAAGCTCGAGGTTGAGCTTGAAGCCGAGCAAAATAATGCCCAAACGCAACAGCTTGTTAGCAATGAGCCCAGCAGCGCTAGAAAGTCCATTCCGCCTGTCTTCTGAGGTGTTGCTCCATAGCTTCTGAACTGGCCATTGCGCTAGCATTCCGATGAGGAGTGCGATAATGAGCGCGCCGAAAAGGTTGAGTACAGGAAGTTGTTTGAGGTATGCGCCGGCCAGTGATGCGAGCAGGCATAAGGTTACGGCCACGAGCATCGATGGGGTAGCGATACGCTGCCACCAAGTGCTGATGAACTGTTTCATGGTCTGTTCTCCTTGGGTCGTCATGACGCAAGCAAGTCGTCAGTGAACTTGTACAGAATCGTTCAATCTTATCAGTGCAGTGAGAATAGTATGGGTCTGAGATGAGCAAACGCAACAGGCCAGGAAAACAGGCCAGGAAAGTTGTGGCGAGCGCAGCAATCCCCAGCAGCCTGAGATGAGCATGCAGGAAACAAGCGAAGAATGAGGCAGAGTATGAATGTTGACAACACAAAGAGTGAGCACCTGAAAGCAGGTGCCACAATCGTCGATAATGTGATTGTCAATTCGACAGTGTGGAAGTACCTAGACGACCATGCTGACGATGACATTGACAGCTTGGCATTGCATGCAAAACTTCCTTGGAAGCAAGGCACTGGGGAGAGCAACGCTGCTGTGAAAACTCCTCGTTGTCCTGACCTGGCCTGGGTTCTCCAGCAAATTTCAGGACGTCAGATTGCCACTCGCAAACTTCCTTCCTGGGCAGCCACCCCGCACCTGCTCTATCCTTCTCGCGTTCCTATGGAACAATGCTCATCACAACAGGCCGCAGAATACAAGGCCCACCTGGTATGCACACTTGTTGGCCAACTGAGCGATGCGAGAAATGCTACTGATACGAGAAATGCTAGCGAATCATTTACTTTCGCTGACCTCACTGGCGGTTTTGGTGTTGATTTCGCCACTATCGCGCAGAAAGCCCACCATGCTTATTATGTCGAGCGCAACGAGCAGCTGTGCACAATTGTCAGTCATAATCTCCAGCAGCTTGGCATTTCTGATCGCGTTGAAGTTCATCATCGTAATGCGAAGGATTTCCTGGCCGCCATGCCCGCTGTTGACGTCATCATGCTGGATCCAGCGCGTCGTGACGCTCACGGAAACCGCACCTATGCTCTCGCTGATTGCGAGCCCAATGTTCTCAACTTGCTGGAAAATTTGGCGCAGAAGGCCCATTTCGTACTTCTCAAGCTGTCCCCCATGCTCGACTGGCACAAAACTGTCGATGATCTTGCGCCCTTCGCAACTGAGGTTCATATCGTTTCGGTGAAAGGCGAGTGTAAAGAGCTGCTTGTGGTGCTCGATATGCGCCGTACTACTCATGATTATCAGCGCGAGCACCTCGACCGCCTCGTGTGCGCTGATCTCACTGATCAATCCCAGCAGCCACTGACACGTGAAGGTGGTACGTGCCAGCAGTTCGCCCAGAAGGCGGATTTCGCGCTGACGGGCAGTCCTTCCTCTTTTGCGCGCATTTTCACGGTGAAGGGATCGACGCAGATGAAAACAGTTACGCCAGTGAGAAAGCAGACTGATAATCTGGAGGGGCAGTTGCTCTGGGAGCCAAACGCCAGCGTGATGAAGGCCGGCTGTTTTGGAGCTTTTGCTCAGGCTTTTAGCTTGGAAGCGTTGGAGGAGAACTCGCACCTTTTTGTGGGCGGCCGCCTCGAGATTGCCAGCACGATTCCAGCCAAGGGCTTTGTTATTGAACAGGTGAGTGGCTTTGCAAAGAAGGACTTGCGCCAGCTGACAAGCCAGCTGACGCATGCCAACATTGTGGTTCGCAATGCTCCCTTCACCCCAGTGAGTTTACGAAAAAAGTTGAAACTCAAGGATGGATCGGATATCACTGTTTTTGCGACGACAAATGCCCATGGTGAACATGTGCTCATTCGCGCAAAAAGAATTGCGAGTTCAGAGCCCTTGGTCAGTGACAATCTGAACATCCCATGGGGCTAAGGTAAGGCGTCTGATAACGAGAGTAGTCGTAGAGCAGAAGAAACTCACAATACGAAACATTATGAAACAAAAGCTAACATAACCGCACGTGCGCTTGTTACGTCATCTAAGGTGTATATGGCACGGTACACTTCAGGAGTGGCAAAGGTGCACCTCACCCCAGTACTGAACTTGGGTACCCAATTCGGAGTACTCAACTGATGAGTACTCAGCTGACGAGCACCCAACCAGGAGTATCAATAAAGAGATTGTAGGAATCTATGCAAACTGTCGTTATGGTGGGAATCTGGCTGCTGGTCGGCCTATTGACAGGAGGAGTTGACCTCCTCTTACGTCGCCCGAAATCAGTATGGAACGGTATAGCAACGGTACTTCTGGATATCGCTGTTGTTAATCTTGTGACACTGTTGACAATTCGCTTCATTAGGCATCGCGCTTACATTTTCGAACCTGCTGCTTATTACGGACGATTTGATGTTCGGTACATCATCTTTGCTCTTCTCTTCGGTGTTGCATTCGCCTTCTTCAAGGCGTTTGCTTACGGAGAGCTCAAGCTGGAGAAGGAAAAGTTCCATTTCACACCACTAACCATCACCATCACTGTTGTGGCGATCATCTTTGCTGTGGTGGGAACGGTTATTTGGTGTGCAGCATGGTGGTTTAATTCCTTCTTTGGAGGAATGACGCCTGAGCAGATGATCTATAACTTCTTCTCACCGGTGACAGGAGCAGTTGGCGATGGCATTACTGATGTCGTAACTCGCCCTGTCTTCCTTGCAGTGAGCATCATTTTTGTTCTGCTGCTCATCATGTTTATGCCATTGGCACTGTCGAAGCAAGGTCGCATTGTTCTGCACAATAAGGTAGTGAAAATTGCTGCCTGGGTGGTGAGTGTTCTCTTGCTCATCGGTGGCACTACGTACGCCTACACGACAGTCCATTTGGACAAGATTATCAAGGCTTACACCGTCAAGTCTGAGTTCATTGCCAACAACTATGTGAATCCAGCGACCGCACGCTTGCAATACCCTGAAAAGCAGCGCAACCTCATTCATATTTACTTTGAGAGCTTTGAAAACTCTTACTTGGATAAGGCTCATGGCGGCTATATGGAGCACAACCTCATCCCGGACATGATGAAGTTGAGCGAGGAGAAGGACGCTGTTCACTTCTCGAACCGTTCCACCTGGGGCGGCCCACACCAAACCTATGGTTCCAGCTGGTCGGTGGCTGGCATGGTCAACATGACTTTCGGCATCCCGATGAAGGTTCCTACCGATGGAAACTCCTATGGCTTGCAAGGAAACTTCATGCCTGGTGCTACGGGAACAATCGACCTGCTCGCCAAGCGCGGTTACAACCAGACGGTAATGTTTGGCGCCGACGCTGATTTCGGCGGTTTGACTACTATGTTCACTGAGCATGGGCATCTGAAGATCTTCGATTGGAAGTATGCGAAGGCTCAGCACTTGATCCCTGAGAACTACAAGGTGTGGTGGGGCTTTGAGGATAACAAGCTGTACAACTACGCCAAGGAAGAGATCACCCGCTTGTCGACTCTGGGTAAGCCATTCCACTTTGTGATGGAAAACGCGGATACGCACTTCCCAGACGGTTACCTAGAGCCAGAGACGCAGCGTCTGTTTGGCAACCAGTATGCTGACGTGATCTTCCACTCGCAAAAGCAGGTGTATGACTTCATCCGCTGGATTCAAGCCCAGCCGTTCTACCAGAACACGACCATTGTGGTGACTGGCGACCACCTGTCCATGGACCCGAACTTCTTTAAGAATTGGGATCCTCACTACGAGCGCACGACGTACAACCTGTTCTTGAACCCGGCCTTCACCAATAAGGACTTCAAGACGCATAACCGTCAGTACGCTCCATTCGACTACATGCCAACCATTGTCAACTCGTTGGGAATCAAGATTCCAGGCGAGAGGTTGGGCTTGGGTACGAACCTCGCCTCCTCGCATAAGACCTTGATCGAGAAGGATGGTCTGGCTCATGTGGACGAGGAATTGTCGTACTACTCCAAGTTCTATGCGACGAACATTCTGGAGATGAAGAACGCTCCTCACGACGCTTCAGGCCGCACGGTTCACTCTGCGGAGTAGTTCGCGACACAGTTGCGTCGGGTGTCAACCTCAGCGCTGAAAACTTGATAACTGTTCCTCAACAAAGGACAATGGGAGACGTCAGCTTGCTGGTATGTTCGCACTCCAGCAAGCGTATGACGTGTAGAGGAAGAAAGGATGACTATGAACTTTCGTAAGTATGTCGCAGAGTTCGTCGGCACTCTGATCCTGGTGACTTTGGGTTGCGGCACCGTTGTGGGTGCTAACACTCTGGTCGGCCAGGTGAAGCTTGAGGGTTCGCCTCTGGCCGTGAGCTCGGTGATCATCGCTCTGGCCTTCGGCATCTCGATTATCATTGCTGCTTACTCTGTGGGTAATGTTTCTGGTGCTCACCTGAACCCAGCAGTTTCCCTGGCCATGCTCATTGATGGCCGCATGAGCGTTGCTGATTTCGTCGGCTACGTGGTCGCTCAGGTTCTCGGCGCAACTGCTGCCGCTGGCCTGCTCGTTGCCTTCACTGGTTCCAATGCTTCGCTGGGTACGAACGGCTATGGTGACGCTTCCGCACTGCACACTGGCATGGGTCAGGCTTTCCTGGTTGAGACGGTGCTCACCTTCTTCTTCGTTCTGGTAATCTTGGGCGTTACTGCTAAGGCTGAGTACTCCAAGATTGCTGGCCTGGTTATCGGCGTCTCTTTGATGGCTATCGTGCTCACGGGCCTGCCTTTCACGGGCACTTCTGTGAACCCTGCTCGTTCTTTGGGTCCGGCTCTGCTGGCCGGTGGTGAAGCTTTGTCGCAGGTGTGGCTGTTTATTGTGGCTCCACTGGTCGGTGGTGCTCTGGCCGCTTGCGTGCATCGTTTCCTGGTTCGTCCAGCTCTCGAGGCCTAACTGAGATTATCAGCACGCTTCATCTCTCAGCGTTCTGATGTTCTGTGCTTACTAGCCGGCAGTTCCTGCCGGCTTTTTTGTTGCCCAAAACTCGTAGCCGCTGGATGCGCATGAACTTGTAAACTGTTAAGAGAATTCACGAATGTGGGTACGAGGTTGAGGAGTGGCATATGGCATCGATGGTGGAACAGACGACGCTTGATTTCATTGAGCGCTGGGAAGGCCATGGCGATGAGAAGCAGGAAACACAATGCTTCTGGATCGACTTGCTGGAGAATGTTCTTCACCGGCCAAACCCCACTGCTGAGGTCAGTTTCGAGGAGCGAACCGCAGGAAATGGCTATATTGATGCGCTTTTCCCTGATGCTCGTTTCCTGGTTGAACAAAAGAGCGCTTCTGTTGACTTGGATAAGCCAGAAATGCGCCAGGGGACTCCTGTTACCCCTGCGCAACAGGCGGTGCGCTATGTGTCCGGTCTGCCTTTCAGTAAGAAGCCAAGTGTTATTTGCACCTGCAACTTCAAGCATTTCCGATTCTATGACCTTGAAACTGACCCACAAGCTCAAGGCACACCGGTTGATGAGTTTGACCTTACAGAGCTTCCTGAGCATTTGGATACGTTCCGTCAGATTTTCTCTCCCAACCACTCGCGTATTGTTATCCAACAGCAACTCTCCGAGAAGGCTGGCTTGCTGGTGGCGAACCTTCATAATGCTTTGGCAAAACAGTATGTTGACCCTGATAACGAAGCCAGCCACCATGCTTTGGCAGTGTTGACTGTTCGTTTCGTCTTCTGCTTGTATGCCGAGGATGCCAACCTGTTTACGCCGAACGCTTTCACTAACTATGTGAAGGCAACGGATGCTGAGCATTTGCGCCGCGCTATTGTCGAACTTTTCGAAGTTCTGGACACGAAGGAGAGCGAGCGCGACCCGTATTTGGAGAGGGACCTGCGAGATTTCCCGTACGTCAACGGTGGCCTTTTCCGCGGGAAAATTGAGATCCCACAGTTTAGTGAGGAAATTCGCGACGCTCTGATCAACGCCGGTGAGAATTTCACCTGGAAGGATATTTCTCCGGTTATTTTCGGCTCTTTGATGGAAGAGACGTTGAGCCATGATCAACGCCGACAGGGTGGTATGCATTACACCACGGTGAAGAATATTCACCGAGTAATCGACCCGCTCTTCTTGGACCGTTTGAAAGCTGAATTGGCTTCTATTGAGAATGATCCTCACCTTACAGAAATCAAGAGGAAGAACCGTCTGGTAGCGTATCAAGATAAACTGGCTAGCCTTCAGTTCCTTGACCCTGCCTGTGGCTCAGGTAACTTCCTGACGGAAACCTTCTTGAGGTTGCGTGAACTCGAGAACCAAGCTCTCGCTGACATGCTGAACGGTCAAGGCTTCATTGACTTGGGTGGTGACAACTCGCTGGTCAAGGTTTCTATTGACCAGATGCATGGCATTGAGATTAACGACTTCGCAGTGGCCGTGGCGAAAACTGCCCTGTGGATTGCCGAGCAGCAGGCACTCGACGATACGGAGATTATTGCTAGTCAGGCTCTCCCACACCTGCCTTTGCATGATTCCGGCAACATCGTTCAAGCGAATGCTTTGCGCTACGACTGGAATGAATTGCTCCCTGCTTCTGAGTGCAATTATGTGATGGGTAACCCTCCGTTTGTGGGTCAGTACTTGAAGAGCGGAGACCAGAAGGCTGACTTGCAAGAGCTCATGGGCAAGGATTATGACGGTTACTTGGATTATTCCACAGGCTGGCATTATAAGGCAGCGCATTATTTGAATGAAGTTCCTGGCGCTCAGTTCGCGTTCGTTTCTACGAACTCAATTACTCAAGGTCAGCCAGTTCCTGCTCTGTTCAAACCGTTGTTTGGTATGGGCTGGAAGATTTCGTTTGCTCATCAGACTTTTTCGTGGAATGCGCAAAGCACGGATATTGCTCATGTTCACGTCGAGATTATCGGTATGAGTAAGGGTGCTGTTTCTCCTGTTCTCTTTGAATATCCGGATATTACGGGTGAACCAGTAGGAAGAACTGCCCAGAATATTAACGGATATTTGATTGATGCTCCCAATGTCTTCGTTGAAAAGAGAATGAAGCCGTTGCCAGGACTTGCTGAAGCGAGGTTTGGATCGAAGCCTACAGATGGTGGCCATTTGATCATCAATTCTCGCGAAGAATATGATGAGGCAATGGCTGATCCCGTTGCATCAAAATATGTTCGACCATTCCGAATGGGAAAAGAACTGATTAATAACACTGATCGCTGGTGCCTGTGGCTTCAAGATGCTACGCCTGGTGAGATGAGGCGATCTTCTTTCATATCACATCGTGTTGCTGCCGTACGTGAGTTTAGACTTTCTAGTAAGAAAAAACCGACGAGAGAAAAAGCTGCCACCGCTTGGCTTTTTGATGAAAATCATCAGCCTAGTGTCGCATATCTTGCCATTCCGCGTGTATTCAGCGAGAGACGTGAATATGCGACTTGTGACTATTATGATCCGAGTATTATCGCAGGTGATAAGGTCTACACATGTTCTGATCCTTACGGTTTCAATTTTGCAATCATCGAATCATCAATGTTTATGACGTGGCAAAAGGCTATTGGTGGAAGACTAGGAATCAGTTGTAGCTTTTCCAATACTGTGGTGTGGAATAATCTGCCACTACTGCAAGTATCCGAGGAGCTTCGCCAAAAGGTGATTGCAGCAGGCAAAGCTGTATTGGAAGCTCGCGCTAATTATCAAGGGCAGTCGCTGGCTGACTTGTATGATCCAGCCTACATGCCTATTGACCTGCGAAAAGCACACATTGCGTTGGATAAGGTGGTGGACCTCGCCTTTGGAGCATCAAAGCCGTGTGCAACGAATGAAGAGCGATTGCAGATCCTCTTCAATAACTACGCAGAAATGACCAAGAACGAGAAGTGATAATCATGAATGGGTGAGGGGGAGCAAGATCCCTCTCACCCATTTTGTGTATTGAGCTGCTAGGCCTGAGAAACTGTGCTCAAGGTTGAGATCAATTGTGCTTTCATCTCGGGGTACCACCAGCGCAGGTAGCCGGCTTTGGTGGGGTGGATGGGGTCGGCCATGAAGAGTGTGTAGTCTGCGCGAGGAATGGCATTGAAGGCGCTGTCGCTGAAGAGGTCAATCACAGCGAAATGCCATTTCTCGGCGAGCTCACGAAGCCTCGTCACCATGTCTGAATATTCGGGGCTCTCGTAGTACGAACCCGTGTAGAAAACCAGGGGAGCAGCCCAGTGGTGAGCGCAATAGCTCGCTATAAACTCGAGCGCACCCGTGATGGTGAGCACATCGAAATCTGACGGGTCGAATGAGGAGCTGATTTCGCCGAGCGGCTGATGCGTGGTGGCATCATTTGTGGAAAGCTGGAACACAATAGCGTCAAAATCCGTGTGAGAATCATACTTTTGCAAGCGGGTAACGTAACTATCCCCGTTACCAAACATCTGCTCAGCCCAAGTAGAAGGCCGGTCAACTAATGTTGTACCGGAAATCGCTTCTTTCGTCGCCTGAACACTGTCCAGAGCGGCGAAGAGGTCAACGAAAGATTGCCCTTGCGAAGCAGCTCCATAGGTCACGGAACTGCCAAGGAACAGAATGCGTTTGCCGGTGAGTACAGAAGGCTCAGCAGCAGGCAGGTTTGCAAGATCATACGCGGAAGCGTTGCCTGGTAATGCAGCATTTTTATCATCCATGACACTCATCATTCCTCCTTGAACGTGACGCACACGAGCATGCGCAGATGAATTTAAGCTTACTAGCAAGGCTGTGGTGAGCACTGATAATCTCAAACCAAGGAGATAAGCAGAGCAATGTTCAACGCAATGATGAGCGCAGTGCACACCACTGCCAGCCAGTAGACGAGCTTGGGCAACGGGCGTGCAACCACCGAGCGACGAGCCGTCAAAGTGAGCAGTGGGATCAGAACAAAAGGAATGCCAAAGCTCAACACTACCTGTGAAATCACCAAAGTGCGGGTTGGATCAACGCCGAGCGCCAAAATCACCACCGCTGGAATCGCGGTCACCAAGCGGGACACCAAAGGCGTGACTTCAATGGTCAGCAGGCCGTTCATCACCACCGAGCCTGAGTAGGAGCCGACCGTCGTTGAAGCAAGGCCAGCAATGAAGAGTGCCAAAGCAAACGCGAGAGCAGGGCCAGCGCCGAGCACCGAAGAGATGAGGTGATGCGCACCTTCCAAAGTGTCACCGCCCGGCATGCCGTGGAATGCGGCAGCAGCGATCACCACCATCGCACCATTCACCGCGCCTGCGATGAGCATGGAAAGAACAATGTCGAGAGCGGTCGCTTTGAGCATCGCGTTGTGCTTGTGTTCACCGATCACGCCGAAACGGTCGCGAACGAGAGCCGAGTGGGCGTAAATTGCGTGGGGCATGACGGTAGCGCCCAGAATGCCTGCCGCCAAAACGAGGCTTTCCTTACCGTCAAATTTCGGCTGCAAACCGGCGAGCAAGGGGAGGGCTTGCGGGTGGGAAGCGGCGAGATCCCAAAAAATGAGTCCCGTGATGGCGAGAACCATCGCAATAATCGCCCACTCGAAAAGCTGCTGCCACGACCTATTTTGCAGCAACAAAATGAGCGTGGAGATTGCCACTGTGACGAGAGCACCGATGACGATGGGCATGCGGAAAAGAATGTAGAGAGCTACGGCACCGCCCACTACTTCAGCCATGTCGGTTGCGATAGTGACAATCTGGGCTTGTAGCCAGTAGAGCAAGCGCATCGGCCGGCTCGTGCGTTCAGCGATGAGTTCGGCGAGCGTTTTGCCGGTGAGAATACCGATGCGGGCGGCGAGGTATTGGATGAGCATGGCCATGAGGTTGGCCACGACGACCACCCAGATAAGCATGTAGCCGTAGGTTGAGCCGGCAGAGAAGTTGGTTGCGAAATTGCCGGGGTCAAGGTAGGCGACTGCGGCGACGAAGCTCGGGCCAAGGAAACTGAGTTTGTGCAGTATGCGGCGAAGTGTTCTCATCTTGTCCTCATTCGACCATGCCAGGCTTCAGGTGCCAATAGGCGCACTTCACCCACGTCCGAGGCACATCTATCCGCGCGGTAATAGCGCGAGGTCGGCGTCATGTCAACGTGTCTCGGAAGCAGGGGGAGGAAGTCGGTTAGTCGTTTCTTCTTTCATGGTTAACTGTTTAGTCTCCGATGCTAACCCGACTGTGTTAAGAGCATGTGTAGGCCAGGTCATGCGAGTGTCATTCCTGGCCTCCACACTTCACGCAAACCTTACAAAAAGATTACTGAAAATAGAAATGAAAAGATAAATCAAAAAAGATGAGAGATAAATTGATAAAAGGTAAATGAAAGGGCTTCACCGCCGCTCAGTGCAGCGATAAAGCCCTATTTCTGCTTCATTCAACAACGAATGAAAACTTGGAAGGAGTTATTTCTCCTCACTCCTGTGGCAGCTCGTTCTCAGGAACGGAAGCAGCGTAGTCAGGAATCTCCTCTGGGTAATCTGGCCAAGCGCCATTCTGGGTGCACACGTAAGCTGCAGTGTTGACAGCAGCACGGTGAGCTTCACGCAGGGAGCGGCCTTCCAAAATGCCCATGGTGAACACGCCAGAGAAGGCATCGCCAGCGCCGACGGTGTCGACGACAGGAACCTTAGGAGTGTAGAACTTGCTCAACTCCGTCTTGGAAGCGACGATGGAGTACTTTGCACCTGCGGTCAGGATCACATAGTCGAGAGAGTAGGTGTTGATGAACCACTTGCAAGCTTCCTCGTCGCCCTCTGGCAGGTTGAACATTGGGCGAAGAATTTCAAGCTCGTCGTCGTTGATCTTGAAGACGGAGGACAGCTCGAGAAGCTCCTGGATGAGTTCCTTGGAGTAGTACTGCTCACGAATGTTGATGTCGAAGTAGCGGATGGCGCTTGGCTTGCAATCGTGCAGCAGGGAGAGGATAGTCTCACGGCTCTCTGGGTTGCGCAGTGCGAGAGTGCCGAAGCACACGGCATCGGCGCCGGACACCATGTCGGAGAGGTCATGGTTCAAGCGAATGTGGTCCCATGCTACGTTCTGGGTGATGCTCCACTGTGGCACGCCTTCCTTATCCAGCTTGGCATGAGTGGTGCCGGTTGGGTAGGAGTTGTGCTGCAAAATAGCGGAAATGTGGTGGGAGTGGACTTCACCAGCGAGCTCATCGCCGAGCTGATCGTTGCCGACTGCGGAAATCGCATAGCCGTCACCACCGTTCATTGTGGCGTGGTATACGAAGTTCGTCGGCGCACCGCCAGCCCTCTTACCCGCTGGGAGCATATCCCACAGGATCTCACCAACGCTGAGGACAATCGGCTTCTGTTTCATAGAATCTCCTCTATAAAAGGCTTGCCCTATTGCAAGCATTTGTGCACTGGCGCTGACTCCTTACGACGCAACCGCCCAATCAGCTGGTTTAAGGATCGGCGTTTCCCATTATTCCGCGCAAAACTTTTACTTTCAACCCAAAACACCGCAGAAAACCTCACTTTTTGCCCAAGTTTCTCCTTTCTCACCCCTTTTGTAGGGCTCTGTACACCTCGAGATTGTCACGCTGTGTCACGCGCAGCTTAAGCATTGCCCGCTCGCGCTGGCTTGCGTGCAGTGGCGGGCGAAGGCCTCGCACGCAATGATCGAGGAGTGCGCAGTGATAATCCCGCCATATAGTACAAGCAACTAACTATGTCGGGAAAGCTTGTAATTGCAGTGGAAATCTGGGTAGGGAAACGCCTGAAGAGGTGATTAAGTTAAAACACTTGACAAAGTCGAGGCCTGACTCCACAATAGGAGATGTCCAAGCTTCCAAGGCGAAGCACACAGGAAAGCTTGTTGAAGTCAAAGCAGACTCCAACACTACGAAGGGCAGAATTATGGATCTGTGGAACGTTGATAAGATTCCATTTGTTGGCACCGAGAACCCAGCAGAAGGCCTCGGCTTCCATTACTATGACCCAGAGCGCGTTGTCGCCGGCAAGAAGATGAAGGACTGGCTGCGTTTCGCTGTTGCGTACTGGCACACCTTCAACGCTCAGCTCAACGATAACTTCGGTGACCCAACCGCTATTCGTCCATGGCATAAGAACACTTATTCCAAGCCACTGGATGCTTCCTTGGCTCTCGTTGATTACGCCTTCGAGTTTATGAGCAAGCTCGGCGTTGAGTACTTCTGCTTCCATGATCGCAACGTTGCTCCAGAAGGCGATACCCTGCGCGAGACCGACAAGAACCTCGACGCAGTGATCGACAAGATCGAAGAGAACATGAAGGCCACCGGCATCAAGCTGCTGTGGAACACCTGCGATACCTTCACCGACAAGCGCTTCGTTCGTGGCGCTTCCACTGCTCCAAACCGTCACATCTTCGAGTATGTTGCCGGCCAGCAGCGTAAGTCCCTCGAAATCGCTAAGCGCCTCGGTGCTGAGAACTACGTGTTCTGGGGCGGCCGCGAAGGTTGGGAATCCCTGTGGAATACCGACGTTAAGCGCGAGCAGGACCACATGGCTGAGTGGTTCCGCATGTGCCACGAATATGCTGAGAAGATCGGCCTGGACGCTCAGTTCCTGATCGAGCCAAAGCCACAGGAGCCAACCACCCACCAGTACGATTGGGATGTGGCTGCGGCTCTCAACTTCATCAAGACTTACGACCTCGACTTCTTCCGTATGAACATCGAGGGCAACCACGCCAACCTCGCTCGCCACTCCTATGGTGAGGAAGTTCGTACCGCCGTCGACGCTGACAAGCTCGGCTCTCTCGACGCCAACCAGGGCAACAAGTTCGTCGGTTGGGATATGGATGAGTTCCCCGTTGACCTCTACGACACCACTCAGGTGATGTGGGAGGTTATGCGCGCTGGCTCCATCGGTCCAAAGGGTGGCCTGAACTTCGATGCAAAGCCACGTCGTACCTCCTTCGACCCAGAGGATCTGTTCCGCTCTCACATCGCTGGTATGGATTCTTACGCAGCTGGCCTGCTGGTTGCTGACAAGATGCACCAGGATCACTTCATCGAGAACCTCCTCGACGATCGCTATGCTTCGTGGAACACTCCAGAAGGCAAGGCTATCGAAGAGCACAAGGAGACCTTGGAGTCCCTCGAGTCTCGTGTTCTCGACATGACTGAAGAGCAGCTTGTTGCAGGTAACAAGTCTGATCACCTCGAGTCCGTGATGGCAACGATCAATAACTACATGATCGATGCTCTTCGCGAAGCCTGAGTTTTACTCTTTCTCCTGAAATACCAAGCCTAAATTCTTAGGCTTTAGCTCTCAACCCTATGTGCGAGGGGTTGGGAGCTTTTTTATACCCAGATTTTCACTGCGCTGGAATAGTTTCCGTGTTACAACAGCCATCGCGCCTTTCGCTTCGGCGAGCGCTAGCTTTGTGGCAACAAAAAAGCCCGGAGGAACTCCGGGCGGAATAAGTAGCACGAGATTATCAGTATGGACAGTGTTCAGCGCAGTGATAATCTTAAGCGCTTAGCCACGATGAGAGACGTACTGGCGATATACCTTCTCGCCAACCTCAACATCAGTAGCAGGGTAGACCTCGTCGATTTCCACTGGCCAAGCAGGAGCCTGAGCCTTGGGATCAGAAGAAGTTGCCAGAGCCCAAGCAGCCTGACGAGCAGCACCAATAGCGACGTACTCATCAGTGTGGGGAACGGAAACCTCCATACCCAAAATCGACGGGCCCAGCTTACGAACGGCAGCGGAACGGGCGCCACCACCGATCAGGAGCAAACGGCGAACTGGAACGCCCAGCGCGCGCACATCCTCCAAGCAATCGCGCTGCGTGCACAGCAGGGCCTCCACGAAGGCGCGAGCAATATTCTCACGAGTGGTGTTGGCAAGGTTCATACCCTCCAAACGAGCAGAAGCCGTCGGACGGTTCGGAGTGCGCTCACCATCGAAGAACGGCACCAGCGTCACACCTTGAGCACCAGGCTGAGCCTGAAAAGCGAGCTCAGCAAACTCATCAAAGCTTGTGCCCAGCATCTGGCAGCCAGCGTTGGTAATACGAGAAGCGTTGATCGTGCAGGCCAGAGGCAGGAACTGGCCGGAAGCGTCAGCAAAACCGTTCACGGCGCCCGTGTCATCATAGGCTGGCGTTGGGCTCACGGCTGCAGCAACACCAGAGGTGCCCAGCGAAATGCTCACATCGCCAGCGCCCATCGACAGGCCGAAGCTTGCCATGGCGTTATCGCCACCGCCAGCGCCGAGCACGCAGCCGCCCTCGACGTTCTTGCCCGCCTGAGCAGGATCGGCTGTGCCAGCAATACCAGCAGGGGAGATCACTTCAGGAAGGATCACCTTCTGCGCGTCAACCGTGCCGAGAAGTGCCTTAGCGAGCAAGTCGCGACGGTACTGATTGGTAGCAGGGTCAAAGTAGCCGGTGCCAGAAGCGTCAGAACGGTCGGTGGTGAGGTGAGAGAGCGCCTTCAAGCCTTCCTCAGCGCTTGCTTGTGGGCCGTAACCAGCGATACGCCAGGTCAGCCAATCATGAGGCAGGCAGATGGCGGCGATACGGCGAGCATTTTCTGGCTCGTTTTCTGCTACCCAGCGCACCTTAGTGATGGTGATGGAGGCGATGAGTGAGGTGCCTACGGCGTGAACCCATTCGCGGATGCCGCGAGCATGAACAGCGTCGGGGTCGGCTGGGGTGTTGGTGTCGGAGTCGGCTGGGGCTTCGTCTGCCTTACCTTCTGTAGCCAGAGCCTCTTCACCGAGCTCAACGATGAGCTTTTCAGCCTGTTCGGCCGAACGAGTGTCATTCCACAGCAGAGCATCACGAATCACACGGCCATGGTCATCGAGCAATACCATGCCATGCTGCTGGCCGCCTACCGAAAGAGCGGCAACATCATCGAGCCCACCAATCTGAGCTACAGCCTCCTGGTAGGCATCCCACCATGCTTGCGGATTTACCGATGTTCCATCGGGATGCTTGGCAACGCCCATGCGTACGAGAGCGCCGGTAGCAGCATCGCTCACGCGCACCTTGCATGATTGTGTCGACGTATCTACGCCCGCAACGAGCACTTTCTCACTGCTCATAGCAATCCTTTCCCTCAAGTAGGCTGGCCTTGCCAGTCAAGCGCTTCAGCCCACCCAGAAGGTCAACGCTGAAGCGATACCTCACTGGGAATACCGTTGCGCTACCACTGGGCTCGGCAACCCTGTCGAGCAGCACTGACAGGCATTCGACTTAGTTAAAATGCGCACCTATACTTGAGCTAAAAGCTAGTTGTATGGCGTGGAACCCTTGGTTCCATGCTGATACCATAATAGTTAAAGCACTGAACTAAGTCCAGTCGAGCGGCGGCACGAGCAACCGGAAATGCGAGTAACGCACGCAACCAACCACACACGAGTAGGGCAGATATGGCACGGATGAAAACGATTAACCAGGACAACCTGCGTGAACATAATCTCTCGATTGTGATGCAAACCCTGTTAGGCCACGGCTCACCACTCTCGCGCGCTCAACTCGCTCAAAAAACCGGGCTGACGAAAGCCGCCATGTCGCTGCTGACCGACATGCTCATTCAAGCCCAAGTGTTGCAACAAATGACACCCACCTCCGAGCCCAATAGTGGCTTCGGCCGCCCGGCAACACCTCTCGCCTTCGTGCCTCACCGTTGGGCTGGAATTGGCCTTCAGATTAACACCGACGGTTACGGCTACCTGATTCTCGACATTTCCGGCACCATCGTGCGTTCCGAGTGGATCAGCAAAGCCATGATCGACACTGACCCGGCCACCATCTTCGCCGAACTTGACCGTATGGTTCGCCCCGCCGAAGCCTTCCTCAAGGACGAAGGCTATCAGTTGTGTGGAGCAGGCTTGGCATTGCCTGGCTTGGTGGAGGGGGAGAACAAGCTTCTCTTTGCCCGCAACCTCGGCTGGACTGACCTCGACTTGAGCCAGTTTGCCGTGGTCCGCCGCCTCCACGCTCACGCCTATAACGAGGCTAATGTTGCTGCCATCGCCCAAATCCCTGGTTTTGCAACGGTTCACGACCCTGACTCCGACCAGCTCGGCCCGAGTGACTCGTTTATTTTCATCTCAACCGACGTTGGCATTGGTGGCGCTCTGGTTCGCGATGGGCATTTGGAAGCTGGCCAGCATGGTTTCGCAGGTGAGATTGGCCACATGCAAGTCGACCCTCATGGCGTTCACTGCACGTGTGGGCGTACCGGCTGCTTGGAAACGCTTGCGGGCCGCCGCGCGCTGGTAGAGGCTGCGGGCATCACGACGCACGAGCATTCTGCGGAGCGCGCTTTCGCCCTCGACCTCATTTCTCGCTGGCAGCAGGGAGATTCTCAGGCTGCGGCAGCCATCTACGCAGGCCTCAACGCGCTGACTTCGGTGCTCGCGTCTGTGGTGAATGTTGTCGACATTGACACGATTGTTCTGGGCGGCTTGTGGTCCGAGCTTTCCGGTTCCCTCGCCCCTCGCTTGCAAGCTGGCATTCAAGACCAGATTATCGGCAGCGCGAGCGTGAAGGTTCGCGTTCTCACTTCGGCTGTCCCGGAGCATTCGGCGCTGGTGGGTGCAGCCCAGGTGGGTTTGCGCCAGTTTATTGATCACCCTCGCCAGTTCTTGCCGCAGGCCGAGCGCAAAGCTGAGTAATTGCCGCCCTGCCTTCAGCTTCTGAACAGTGCCGGGCGGTGGGAGAGGTCTTCTCCTTGAGCAAGCCAGCGCTTGTAAAGTGCTAATCTTTCCTTGGTCGATGCCGCAAGATTATCAGGGAAGCTCTCTTGCGCAAACCAGCCCGAATTCAGGTTTTCTCCATCAGGTGTGGAAGCCAGATGCGAGGAGCCAGGAGCGAGGCGAGCTTCAAACATGTGGTCCATATATTGCGCCTTGTCACCATTGGCGTAGGTCAGCATACGAGAAGACGAGGTGACAGCCACGAGCGCGGTGACCTCAACGTCGAGGCCGGTCTCTTCCTTCACTTCGCGAATGGCAGTAATTGCAGGCTCTTCGGCCGGCTCAATAATGCCATAGGTGAAAGCCCATTCACCCGTGTCGGCACGCCTGCCCAAAAGGTAGCGGCCTTGCTCATCGCGCACCACAGCGGTAATACCCATCAGCCACAGGGGAGCGTGGCCGATTTTTTCGCGTAAATCAAGAATAAATTGTGGAGTTGCCATACTTTCAGTCTGAACGGGCGGGTATACAAAAGCGCGCCCGACAGGAAATTCCTCGACGAGCGCGCAGTGAAAATCTTAAGGTAGTGAAAAGAAGCGAGTGTCAGTCGACATCCTGGCCAGCGAGCTTACGCTGCTCAGCCATCCATGCTTCCACATCATCAGGAGCGGAAGGCAGGTACTTCTTCGACATCCACACCGGGCCATCCTCAGTGATGAGAACGTCATCCTCAATGCGGATACCAATGCCACGGAACTCTTCAGGAACGAGAAGGTCGTTGCGACGGAAGTAAAGGCCTGGCTCGATGGTGAAGATCATACCTGGCTTAAAAGTGCCACCCTGGTACTCGGAGAAGCGAGCCTCAGCGCAATCATGCACATCCAAACCCAGGTGGTGAGCCACACCGCAGGCATGCCAACGACGATGCTGCTGGCCTTCAGGGCTCAAAGCTTCCTCAACGGAAACGGGCAGAACACCCCACTCGGCCAAGCTCTCGCACAGCGAGCGCATGCAAGCATGATGGATGTCCGAGTAAGTGCCGCCGATGTGAACGGCTTCGAAGCCAGCGAGCTGAGCCTTGTAAACGGCTTCGTACAGCTTCCTCTGAACAGGGGAGAACTTACCCGAGACTGGGAAGGTACGAGTGATATCAGCAGTGTAGAGGCCCTTGGACTCAATGCCAGCGTCGATGAGAAGCATGTCCTGGCTTTGAACGGCGTGGGTGTTGCGCATCCAGTGGAGGGTTGGAGCGTCATCGCCAGAAGCGACGATGGTGCCGTAGCCGACGTCGTTACCCTCAATGCGAGAGATGGAGTCGAAGGCAGCTTCCAAAATGCGCTCGCCGTTTTCCTTGCCCTCAGCCTTGTCGAGGTGGCGAAGGATGTTGTCGAAACCGTGGCGGGTGGCATGAATGGCAGAATCCATTTCGGAAATCTCCCACTCGTCCTTGAACATACGAGCCTCAGCAGCGAACTGGTGCAGTTCGTCATCAGCTGCCTGGTTGGTGGCATGGTCGGTGAAGCCAGCGTGAACGCGGATGCTTTCCACAAGCTCGGTGACCTGAGGGTCAGCTTCCTTCACCACGCGCAGCTTGACGTCATGAGCTTCGCTGCCAACGTTCTTTGCCAGCAGGCTTGCCAGTTCCCTGACGTCGCGAGATTCCAGGCCGGTCATCACACCGAATTCGGCGATGCCAGGGCGTGCACCCGTCCAATACTCGCCGTAAGAAGCGGAGCGGAAGAACTCTGGAGTGTGGTAATCATAACGGGCGTGCACAAACAGGATTGGCTGGTGAAGCATGCCGGTGGAAGAGGCCTGCTCTTGAGGGTCGAGCACGAGAACAGCGCCTGGCTCGTAATCCTCACCCAAACCGGTGTAGTAAGCAAAAGTGGTGTCTGGGCGGAAGCGGAAGTCGCAATCATTGTTGCGAACCTTGGCAACGCCGGCAGGAATCACCAGTCGCTCGCCAGGGAAAGCCTGAGAGAGCTTGAGCAGACGAGCTGGAGTGTACTTGCTGGACTCCAGAGGGCTGGCCTGAGGGGTTTCAGCTTGCCAACCTTGGGTCATGAACTCTTTGAAAGTGCTCGAATTCGGGCGAAGAGAACGATTGTTCACCCTTTCGGAAACGGGCAGATTGTCCTTGGACGTGTTTTCGGCCATGTCAATCCCTTCTTACTAGTTGTGCCTCTATGCTAGCGAGAGGGGATAATAATTCAGCGTCGAGCTTGCTCGGGAGTGTTGCGCAGGTGAGGGCTGCACTGTGCAGGCGATGGATCGCGCTGATAATCTGATGTGTGCGAGCGGTGTTGTGGTCGGCAGGTGCGAGCTTTAGGAGAGCTTGCGCGACATCAACAAGTCAATTTGCGGGTCAGAGCCGACCGGGTACACATGCTTGCCGACGAACTCGAAACCCTGCTTTTTGTAGAGGGCTTGAGCGGGCTTATTGCCTTCCCACACGCCCAACCACATCGAAGTCTTACCAGCTTCGCGAGCCATATTCTCAGCTTGCGCCATGAGGTAGGTACCCAAGCCGCGATGTTTGAAAGCAGGCAGAATGTAGAGGCGCTCGACCTCGAAGGAGGAGCTTTTCGCCATCGAATCATCCGACTGCGCGTCGTCGACATTGGTCTTCAAATAGCCGGCGAGCTGGCCATCGGCGTAGAGGAAGAAGAAGCGAGAGCCGATGAGGTGGAGCTGGCGGGTGAGTTCCTCGGTGGAGTAGGCAGAGCGCAGGAAGGCGGCCATGTCGTCAGGCTCGGTGATGCGCTCGAAAGTGTCTTGGAAAGTGACGCGGCTGATCTCTTGGAGCTTTTCGATGTCGGTAGGAGAGTCGCTGACTTCGACGAGACGGAGCACGCCAGAGAACTTTTCGTGTTGTGGTTCTGATGGCACGAGTGTCATAGTCGTCCTTTCCTCAACGGTTACGCAGCTGGCGGCTATAATTGTCAGCCTGCACTTTTGTGCTTGCCTGGCGCACGTCTCCAGTTTATCGCTGCGCTTTTGTGAAGCTTCAGTGTCATGCCTGAACGTTACATTCAGAATACGCTTCATACAGTACACCGCAGCGCGCGGCTAGGCTCTGGCGGGAGCGCGGGCTTGGGCACGCCAGTAGTGCAAAACCTGCTTCGACTGCCTCAACAGGTAAGATAAGTGCAGTTATCAGCAGACTTACTTAGCAGCACTCTATTATCGCTGTGTTAGGGACAGGAGAAAGCAACAGTGTCACTCGAACACCCGAGCAACAACGGTCTCACCCTTCGTGACGTCTATGAAGAAATTCTTTCTCGAGCACCAGAACACAAGCCACAACCCAGCCTCGAGCGCATGCGCTACTGCCTCGACCTCATGGGCAACCCCGAAAAGAGCTTCCGCGTCATCCACATCACCGGAACCAATGGCAAAGGCTCCACATCAGCACTGGCTGAAGCACTGCTTCGTGCCTATGGCATGCGCACTGGCTTGTACACCTCCCCACACCTGGAAAAGGTGACCGAACGCATCCGCATCGATGGCGAGCCAGTCTCTGACGAGCGCTTCGTCGACCTGTGGCTGCAAGTGCGCGACTTCATCAACATGACCGACGAATGGTCGAAAAAGCAAGAATTTGGCGCTCGCATGAGCTTCTTCGAAGTGCTGACCATCATGGCGATCTGGGCCTTCGCCGACGCTCCTGTCGACGTCGCCGTCATCGAAGTGGGTATGGGTGGCCTGTGGGATGCCACCAACGTGATGGATGGAGCAGCCAGCATCATCGGCCCTGTCGGCATGGACCACATGCAATGGCTGGGTGACACCGTCGAGAAAATCGCCACCGAAAAGGCCGGCATCATCAAGCCCGGCTCGGTGGCCATTATGGGCCCGCAAACCAAGGAATCGGTGCGCGAGATCATCCGTAACGCTGCAGCCTCCCAGCCTGGCGCAAGCTTGCTGGAGGATGGCGAGCAGCTGAAGGTTATTTCCCGCCTTCCTGCCGTCGGTGGCCAGGTCGCCACTTTGGAAACGCCCAACGGCACGTATGCTGACGTTCCGATCAAAATGTTTGGCGAGCACCAGGCCCATAATGCGCTGGCCGCTCTCGCCGCATGCGAGGTGGTGTTGCCGGTCAACGGCGCTTTGGACGGTTCAGTGGTGGAACAAGCCTTCTCTACCGTCTCGATTCCTGGACGCATGGAGATTATCAGGCATTCGCCAACCATCATGCTCGACGGAGGCCACAACCCGCAGGCCGTCACCGCATTGCGCAAGGCGATTGAAGAAAACTTCGACTTCACTCAGCTCGTCGGCGTCGTCTCGATGATGAAGGACAAGCAAGTCGAAACCGTGTTGGGCATTTTGGAACCATTGCTCAGCCAAATTGTTGTCACTCAAAACTCCGAGATTAACAGAGTGATGCCTGTCGATGACTTGTATAATGTGGCCTGCTCTGTGTTTGGCGAGGATCGCGTCTACCGCGAACCTCTCATGACTAACGCTTTGCAAAAGGCTGTTGACCTGGTTGATTCGCATGATGAAATCGGTGTGGGTTACGGCCATGGCGTTCTCGTCACCGGCTCCTTCGTCACTGTTGGCGATGCGCGAGAACTATTGAAGCCTCGCCAGAATGCTGACTTGTTGAAGCCGAAGAGTGAACGCGCTCGTAACTGAGCTCGTAACTGAGCAAAGTAGGTTACCTCGTGTATCTCAAAGAACTGACTCTGCGCGGTTTCAAATCATTCGCCCTGCCCACCACACTGCGCTTCCAACCGGGAATCACCGCAGTGGTGGGCCCGAATGGTTCAGGCAAATCGAATATTGTTGACGCACTTGCTTGGGTGATGGGAGAGCAGGCGGCTAGGCAATTGCGCGGTTCGAGCATGCAAGATGTCATTTTCGCCGGCACCGCAACCAGGTCATCCCTCGGCCGCGCACAGGTGAGTCTGACGATTGACAATTCCGACCATGCTCTCAACATTGAGTACTCCGAGGTGACAATCTCGAGAACAATTTACCGCAACGGTGGTTCCGAGTATTCTATCAACGGCCAGCCCGCCCGCCTTCTCGACGTGCAAGACCTTCTCTCTGACGCCGGTTTAGGCTCGCAAATGCACGTCATCATCGGCCAAGGCCAGCTCTCGCGCATTCTCAACGCCGACCCTCAAGGCCATCGAGCCATCATCGACGAAGCTGCCGGCGTGCTCAAGCATAGAAAGCGCAAGGAACGCTCGCTGCGCCGCCTCGATTCCACCCAGCGCAATCTGCAACGCTTGGATGACATCATCGCCCAGCTGAGCAAACAGTTAGGACCGCTCGAACGCCAATCGCGAGCAGCGCGCAAAGCAGGAGAGCTCAGCGAGGCAATAGCCCAACACAAGGCGCTGCTTTTCGCCGACCAGTTGCGAAGCGTGGAAACGGCTTACCATTCCACCCTCGAGCAGCTCACCACTATTCGCACTCAGCTAAAAAGCTTCCGCCGCGAGCTTGCACAGGTGAAAAGCGAGGTAGAAGCTCAAGAGCTCACTTCTCAAGCTTCTGACCCTCAGATTCGCGAACTGGCAGCAACGCTGAACTCCTACCAGCAGCTCAGCTCTCGCCTCGAATCCTTGGATGTGCTCACTTCTGAACGTGTGCGAGCGCTCACTGGCCGCTTGGAAAGCCTTCCTGAAGAAAACCATTCGGGGGGAATTCTGCGCGCTCGTGCAGCAGAAACAATAAGTGACGCAACCGCCAGCGAGCAGGCGGAAAAGCAAGCCCAAGAAGAGGTGGAAGCGGCCCGAAGCCATCGCGAGGAGCTGGAAAAGCAGCTGGTTTCTACGAGGCGAACCTTAACTGAATTGCGCGAGTCGGCGCGCAGAAAACAAGGTGCGCTCACCAAACTCGTTCAGCTGGTTGCCGGCCGTCAGGCGATGAATCAGGCCTCGCAGGCGAGACTCACGGAGTTGTCTGATCAGCTGGTGCAGGCGCGTGTAAAGCTTTCCGAGGCTCACACTTCGGCGTCGCAGATCGATGAGGAGGCGAGCCAGGAGCAGAGTGACGCTTTGGCTGCTCAGGTGCAGCAGCTTTCGGCGTCCTTGGCTGAGCTTTCTGATGCGCTTCAGGCGGCCGGGCAGCAGGTGCAGGAGGCTGAAGCGCGTCGTATTCGTTTCACCGCGCGCGCCGACGCCGTTTCTGACACTCTCACGTCTCGTCACCACACTTCTTCTCGCTCTTCAGCTCCCAAGATTGCCACTCTCGGTGCACTCGCCGAATGGATTAATGTGGACACCGGCTGGGAGGACGCGGTGTCCCGCGCACTCGCCCAGTGGGCCGATTCCCTCGTGCTGGCTGATCCTTCGACTTTGGGGGAGGCGCTTGACCAGGCAGCGCAGCATTCGGGTGTGAAGCAAGCCTTCTTGCTGGCCAGCGCTAGCGGTTCACGTTCCACAAGCTCAGTTGCCAGTGGTTCGGCAGTGTCTAGTTCGGCGCGGTCTGGTTCCTCTGATGTAACCTTGCTTGCCAGCAAAGTCCACGCCGATTCGACACACGACGATGCCCACGCTTCCGCCGTTCTCGCGAACGTCCACCGTGCGCTGGACGGCATTGCAGCAGCCGAAACCATTGACGAAGCGCAACACTTGCTGCAGGTTGAACCAACTCTTCGCGCGGTCATGGTGAAAACAGGGGAGTTGCTCACCCACTTTGGCGGTGTCACCCGCTCCACCGAAGCCCCAAGTGACCTCGCACTGGTGTCCCGACGAAACCAGGCGCGTGCACAAGCCAAGGAAGCGCAACAGCAGCGTGACAATCTCGAGCAACACGCCGACGAGCTGAGTCGCCAGCAAGAAAGTCTTCGCCAGCAACTCAACCACGCGCAAGAGCAGCTTCATCAAGCCCAACTGGAGGCAGGCCGTCGTCAAGAGCGGCTTAAGCAGGCCAATCAGCAGGTTGCTGAACAGGAGCGCTTGGTCGAGCGGCTGGAAAAGCAGAAAGAGCAGGAAAAGCACGAGCTTTCCCAGGGTGTGAGTGAGCTGGAGGAGCTCACGCATTCGCTCAACCAGGCGAGGCTTGCTGCGCAGAGCATGAGCACGATTGAGGACGCGGAAAAGCAAGAGCGCGAGCTTGAAGTGAGCGTGACCGACGCCCAGCGCGAGCATATGATCGCCACGCAAAAGCTTGCCGAGCAGGGTAGGCGCACGCAAAGTTTGAAGCGTCAAGCGCAAATGCTCACCGACCAGGCACTTCAAGCCGATAAGCAAGCCCAACAGACTGCTCGCCAGCGCGCAACTCTGACTTACCGTTTGTCGCTGCTGCAGCAGGCGCATGAGAAGGTTCAAACGCTTGCCGATTTTGTCACCCACCGTTTAGCTGCGGTCCAATCTCAGCATGAGCAGGCCAGTAAGCTTGCCCAACAGCGTGACAATCAGGTCAGCGAGCTGCGTGCACGTCGTCGTGAACTCGAACCTCAGGTTGCTCAGCTGGAGAAGAGCGAGCATGATGCTGATCTCGCTCGCGAGCGCTTGAGCATTCAGCTCACAAATATTGGCGATTCGGTGCGCTCAGAGTTGGGCTATTCGCTCGAGCAGCTGCGCAAGAACACCCAGGAACAGTCAGCCGCCCAGCAGCCTTTCGACCGCGCGGCCGTACAAGAAGAACTCGAAGCTTTGCAGCGCAAGTATCAGCGCTTGGGTGCTGTGAACCCGCTCGCGCGAGAAGAGTATGACGCGCTCAACGAGCGTCTCGACCACCTGAAAACTCAGCGCAACGATGTCGCTCAGTCGGTCAAGGACCTTCATAGCGTGGTGGGAAATCTCGATTCGACGATGGTCGACGTCTTCCAGCAGGCTTTCACTGATATTTCGCGCAAATTCACCGAGATTTTCGCCGAACTCTTCCCTGGTGGCACGGGCAGGCTTCGCTTGGAGGACCCAGATCACCCGCTCACCACGGGCGTTGTGGTGGAGGCGAGCCCTGCTGGCAAGCGCGTGAAGGCCTTGTCCCTGCTTTCTGGCGGTGAAAAGTCGCTGACTGCTTTGGCCTTGCTTTTGGCTATATTTGAAGCGCGCCCGAGCCCGTTTTGCATTATGGACGAGGTGGAAGCAGCCCTCGACGACCTCAACTTGACGCGTCTTCTGGCCGCGTTGAAGCATTTGCGAGAGTCGGCGCAGCTTCTGATTATCACTCACCAGCAACGCACCATGTCCATCGCCGACGTCCTCTACGGTGTGACGATGCGCGCGGATGGTGTGACGGCAGTGATTTCCCAATCATTGGAGGAGATTAGCAGGCAGCGAGAAAACAGCAGTGAACCTGGAGCGTTCCTAAGCCCTCGACTCGTGTCAGAAGCGAGTGGGGACTAGCATGAGGGGGAGAAGGGAGGCAACTGTGAGCACAAATTCCGAGAAACGCGAGGCTTTCTCCAAGATTGCTGTGCCAGTGTTGGACAGCTTGTATCGCCAGGCGCTCAAGTATACGGGGAACCCTGATGATGCTGAGGATCTCGTTCAGGACGCCTTTGAGCGAGGGTACAAAGCTTTTGATAGTTTTACGCCGGGAACCAATATCTCTGCTTGGCTTTCCACCATTTTGCGCAACACGTACTTCAACCTGTATGCCAAGAATAAGCGTCGTCCTCAGCGAGCTAATGAGGAGACGGGCGAGTTTAACGATTGGGATTTGTACGAGGCTGCTGACCATACGGGCGAAGGCATGAAATCGGCCGAGGAGACGTATATCGACCAGCTTCAGCCTCAAGAGATTATCACTGCGCTGAAAAATCTGCCGCCGGAGCGCCGTCGCGTGTTTGTTGCTGCTGCTATTGAGGGCAAGAGTTACAAGGATATTGCAGCCGATGAGGGCATCAAGATTGGCACTGTGATGAGCCGGTTGAATAGGGCGAGGACACAGCTGAAGAAGGAGCTGGCTGGCTATATCACGAGTTCAGGTGGCCAGGATGGACATTCCGCCTATAGCACAGGCAGGAATAGTAAGAATGCACACAGTGTTAATAAACGTGATAAGTAAGGAAGTGGGTGTGAAATGAACGAAGAAGGTAGCAGCCTGAGTGTAGGCGAGTGTGCTGGCCAGAGTGCTGGACTCATTGCTGGATCGACCGTCCAAACTGTCACGATGACAGCTGAGTATAGCGTGGAACATTACGGCGTTGATTTTACTGAACATACTGAAGTAACGCAGTATTCCGCCGATTTATGCTTCGACCAAGCTTTATGTGATGAGCAAGAGAAGAACATGATTAACATGATTCGCTTCTGCATGCTCTCTGATCGTGTTCGCCCGGAATATCAGAAAGTTCATTGCCCACAATCTCTCAAGGCGCGTTGCCTCAAGAGCTTGGAGGAAAGCGAAGCCTGAGGCTTTATAGGCTGAACGTTTTCACCGAGAGACGGTGAGTATCCGCGGCGAGTATCGACGATGAAAATCCGCGGTGATAATCAAAACGGAAATACAAAGTGGGGACGGCATCTGCACTGCTTCATGCAACTGCAGGTACCGTCCCCACTCTCGTTTGTCATCAGTAAGTTCAGGCCTTACCTCTTACAAGCAAGCAACCACAACTCATGCGGTTGGCTTCTTGCCGTGATTAGCCTTCTTCTTACGAGCGTCACGACGCATACGACCGCGCTTACCCATGTCCATCTCCTTTATTCTGGGAACTCCAAACGTCCATAGTATCCCACTCGGCCGGGACTGACCAGTCTCACAGCTTCAGTTTTGCTCGGCGGAGAAGGTAATCGTCGTAGCAAAGCTCTCCGAAGGCTTCACCACCACGAGGTTCTTACCCGTCTTGAAAGCATTCGCATAACCGGTCATCGGCTCAATAGCCACACCAGATGGGTGCTTATCTGCAGGGAAGCCGAAGCCATTGCACACCTGCCAGGAAGTGACAGTCTCATCGCCGTCGAGAGTGACAGAAATGCCGTCAGGGCGAGTGAAAACAGCCTGAGAGTGGCCGCGCTCATCACGCACCACATCCTCAAAGGCGTCATCCAACACCTTGCCCTTCAAGCTCGTCAACTCCAAGAAGTCGTACTCGCTACCAGCAACATCCACGCTCTCACCGGTGGGGATGAGGTTTTCATTGACCAGAACGCGCTTGCGAGCACCCAGCTTGAGCGAGCACAAGTCATCCTGAGCCATAATCGGATCGTTACCGTAAAGGTCCTTACCGTTGGAAATCCATGGGTGGATGCCGAAAGCCCATGGAGCGTCAACATCACCGTTATTGTGAACGGTCATCGTCAAACTCAATCCCTCGTCGCTCATGCGGTAGGTTATCGTTGCGCTCACGGCGAATGGGTAGGATTCCAGAGCAGCCGAGTTACGCCACTCCAACTCCACAGCGTCATCGCGCAGAGCAACCAGGCTCCACATCGAGCGATAGCCCAAGCCGTGGATGGCATTGTGGCGAGTCACCTCGTCGATTGGGAACTGATAATCTTTGCCCTCAAAAGTGTAAGAGCCGCCTTCAATGCGGTTGGGGTAAGGAATGAGCATGTAGCCGTTGCAGCAGGGGACTGGCTTATCCGGGTCGAAACCAGCAAGCAGGTTCTTGCCCTTCCAGCTGAGCTGACGAAGGATTCCGCCTTGCTCGCATACGGTTGCCTTGTAGTCGCCATGGGTGATGGTGTATTGGTTGCCAGTCAGTGGCTTGGTCAATTGAGTCATTGTGCTCCTTTGAACAATTGGTACAGCTTCATCCTATCGCGAGCACAGTAAAGGTGTGACCGTTCACAACGGAATAGTCTCAAGGTTTTCTAGGCCGAGTCTCAGAAGTGTCACGCTAGTGTGCCGTGCGGCTGGCTGTTGCTCGTCCGCCACTCACCACTTGGCAATCGGCGCGAATTGCGCGTTGCAGGCGCTCGCCAGATTATCAGGGTCAATAACCAGCGAGAACCCGCGCTTTCCTGCGGAGACGAGAATAGTCGGGAAGTCGTGAGCGGATGTGTCAATGAACGTACGGTGAGTCACTTTTTGGCCGAGCGGTGAGATTCCTCCTGTCACATAACCGGTCACACGCATGGCTTTCGCTGGGTCAGCCATCTCACACTTCTTCAAACCAGCTGCTTGAGCCAGCGCCTTCATATCCAAGTGGCCCGCAGCCGGCACTACACCCACCACAATCTCATGCGTGCTCTCATCTTCAGCGAGGAGCGTTTTAAAGGTTTGATGGGGGTCGACTCCCAGCTTTGCTGCTCCTTCGAGGCCGTAACCCTTGTCCATGTGGTCAGCGTCATGCTCGTAGGAGACTGTTTCGAAGGAAATTCCGAGTTTTTCGAGAACCGCTGTTGCGGGAGTAGAAGCGCTATTCTGCTTTTTCTTCTTTGCCATTGCTTCGCCTCGTTTCTTCTCAGTATGCTCTCCTAGCCTAGCGCGAGGCAGAACGTCAGTTGCGAGCGTGAGTCGTGGCTTGGGCCTTGGCGTGAGTCGCAGCGTAACGCTGTGCCTTGAATTTGCGCATAAAAAAGCCGCCCCGAAGGGCGGCTCATCATGAAACCTGACTAATTGTCAGTGTTCAATCAGTTGTTCTCAACGAGCTTGGCGAAGTACAGCAGGGTACGAACCATGTTGCAGGTGAAGCCATTCTCGTTGTCATAGAAGGAAACGGTGCGAACCAGCTGATCGTCGCCCACAGTCTGAACGGCGGTCTGAGTTGCATCGAAGACGCCACCGTGAGTGTCGTCGATGATGTCGGTGGTGACGATGCCCTCATCGTTGTAGCCGAAGTACTCCTTGTCGGAGAACTCAGCCTTGAAGGCATCGTTGATCTCCTCAACGGTGACCTTCTTGTTGAGAAGGGTGGTCAGCTCGGTGACAGAGCCATCAGGAACGGCAACACGCTGTGCATGGCCGTTGAGCTTGCCATCGACGGATGGGACGACCTTGCCGATTGCCTTTGCTGCGCCGGTGGAGTGCTCGATGGTGTTGATAGCAGCAGCACGGTTGCTGCGGCCATTCTTGCCACGAGGACCATCAAGAATCATCTGGGTGCCGGTGTAAGCGTGAATGGTGGTCATCAGGCCAGCACGAATGCCGAACTTCTCATCGAGAAGCTGAACCATAGCAGCCAAGGAGTTGGTGGTGCAGGAGCCAGCGGACACGATGTTGTCGGTTGGCTTCAAGGTTTCATGGTTGACACCATAAACCACGGTTGGGGTGACGTCATCCTTTGCTGGAGCGGAGATCAGAACCTTCTTTGCGCCAGCATCGAGGTGTGCCTGGCTCTTCTCAGCAGAGGTGTAGAAGCCGGTGCACTCGAGAACGAAGTCAACACCATCGTTCTCAACCCACTTGAGGTTGCGAGCATCGCGCTCTGCGTAGACCTCATACTCCTTGCCATCAACGACGATGGAGTGATCGGTGGAAGTGACCTCAACGAAGGAACCGTCCAGGTGACGGAAACGACCATGGGTGCTGTCGTACTTGAGCAGGTAAGCCAGCATGGATGGGGTGGTCAGATCGTTGATGGCTGCGACCTCAATGTCACTGGCGGAACCGCCCTGCTCCTGAAGCTGGAAGATGCGGCGGAAGGCCAGACGGCCGATGCGACCGAAACCATTAATACCAATTCGAACTGTCATTTATATTCCTTTGAGAACGGAGGCTCAAGGAGTCAAACCTCAAAAGCCTGCTCTGCTGTGGACAGTTCCTATCATACAGTTTGGGCAGACGAAATCAGCTCTCTTTCCGCATTATTACGCGCTTTTCTCGCAGTTTTGAGCTACGGGCGATAGCTCGGCGCGTGTGGGAATAAAGGAATTTGTGACCGTTCACACAGTTTTGTGCTTACAGCTGCTTGGCTTGGTTGCGTTGAGCGTCCTCGCTGAGCCCGGCCACACTGAGATTAGCAGTAATGCCTTGGTACGCCTGCCCTAAACTTTCGTTGTCGCTGCGTCGTGTCGCTAAGCTCACCAACTGCACATCAGCAGGTACCACCACATGAGCCGAGCCTTGGCCTATACTCATCCGTGCCGTCTGCGGGCCAACGGGAAGGCCGGAGCGAATATTCTCCGCGCGGGTGCGGAATCGATTGGATGACCACAGTGGCTCGTCATAACCGGAATCGACGTGCTGTGCCTCATAGAGCAGCCCGGTGATGCTCACGTCCTCGACGACATCAGAGGTGGGGATAATGCCCACTGCGCTTTCGCGCGCATCGAGATCAATCAGCTCGGGGGAGCGCAACGTCAGTTCACCATTATTCATACTGGTAATCTTTTGCCGCTCAGAAATGAGCACGCCTAGCCCGCCGTTGAGGCTGATATGCGTCAGAAGGTTGAGGTTGAGCAGGGTCAGGTCCCAACGCCCACCGAGCGAGCCATAAATAAGGAAGTAGCGGTAGCCTTTCAGCCAGCCTAGGCGCACGGCGTCGGTAAGGTCAGTGTCGTCCTTGTCGACCGGCAGCTTGATCAGCTCCATTTTCTGGCATTTCTCCAGATTGACAGCACGCATTTTCTCCAAGATCTGACTACTGGAGGCACTCGCCGAGTCAAAATCGCCAATGATGGCGTCAGGCACGATTCCTCGCTCGAGCAAACTCTGCGCGCCACCGTCTGCGGCAATCACCATGTCACGGCTGCGCACGCTGATCTGCTCGGAGTCGCTCAAAGGAAGAGAGCCCACGATGATGCAGGCGGGAGTTGTTGTGAGTTCAATGTGGCGGAAGTAGTCCAGAAGCGGGGAAGTAGGGTAGGCTTCCTCGCCTGAGGTGGGGCGAGTGTTAACTTCGAATTGCGGTGCTGGGCTGGAGTGTGTCATACATCTAGCTTAGCTGATAGTCTCGGGTGCGAGCGATAAGAAAGCACTCGATCAGTGTAGGTGCGCTTGCGCTCGGTGCATGTACGTGGTGTTTGCATTGAGTGTTTGCGCTTGGTGGCTGAACTCGGCGTTTGTACTCAGTGTTTGCACTAATAGTTTGCACTTTTCGTGAGGGTTTGCTATAGTATCGCTTTGGCTTGAGGAATCAAGAAAGTGGAGTATCCCACCTGGCTGCCTTTTATGGTAGCGGGTATGAAACGCGAACTTCGGTTTGTGCGCGCGTTTTCGCGCTGGTATGTACTGCTTATGCACATGCGTTTAGGCATGGGTTTTAGCATGCACAGTGGTGCTTGAGGCGATGGGGTGCTTTATACACAAACATTTGTTGTAAGGAGTCATCATCAGCGATCCGAGAATCAACGAGGACATTCGCGTACCAAAGGTGCGCCTGATTGGTCCTAACGGCGAGCAGGCCGGCGTCATCGCTACGAGCGTGGCGTTGAACCTCGCGCGTGAAGCCGGTTTGGACTTGGTTGAGGTTGCAGCTAACGCCAATCCGCCGGTTGCGAAGCTCATCGATTACGGAAAGTTCAAGTACAACGAAGCTCTCAAGGAAAGGGAAGCTCGTCGTCACCAGAACACCGCCGAGATCAAGGAAGTTCGCTTCCGTCTCAAGATCGATGACCACGACTTCCAGACGAAAGAGGGTCAGGTAGCCCGATTCCTCAAAGGCGGAGACAAGGTCAAGGTCACCATTATGCTTCGTGGCCGCGAGAGGTCGCGGCCGATCGGTGGCGTCGAGCTGTTGGAACGCCTCGCTCAGGACGTGGAAGAGTTCGGAACTGTTGAGTCTCGTCCACGCCAAATGGGTCGTGACATCATCATGACTTTGGACCCGAAGGGCAAGAAGGTGCACCTCGAGTCCGAACAGCGCCGCCGCGGTAAGCAGCAGCGCGCCGAGCGTCAGGCTCGTCAAGCAGCCCGACTCAAGGCCAAGCAAGAAGCTTTGCAAGCTGAAGCGGATGCCTTGAACACTGAGACTTCCGCACAGGAAACCGATAGCAAGGAGAGCAGCAATGCCTAAGAACAAGACTCGCACCGCAGCAGCGAAGCGCATCCGCTTCACTGGCACCGGTAAGCTGGCTGTCGCCGGATCCGGCATGCGCCACAACTTGGAGCACAAGTCTTCCAAGAAGCGCCGCGCACTGTCCCGCGACGGTATCGTCAGCAAGGATCAGGCTAAGCGTATGAGTCATCTCCTCGGCCGCTGAGGCAACGAGGCATAAACACGAAGAAAGCTGAGGAAAAATGGCACGTGTGAAGCGCGCAGTGAATGCGCATAAGAAGCGTCGTACAGTTCTCGAACGTGCAAAGGGTTACCGTGGCGCACGTTCCCGTTCCTATCGCCGTGCGAAGGAACAGCTCCTGCACTCGTTTAACTACTCCTTCCGTGACCGCCGTCACCGCAAGGGTCAGTTCCGCAAGCTGTGGATTCAGCGTATCAACGCTGCCGTCCGCGCTGAGGGCATGACTTACTCCCGCTTCATGCAGGGTCTGCGTTTGGCTGGCATCGAGCTCGATCGTCGCGCTCTGTCCCAGATGGCTATTGAGGATCCAAACACCTTCAAGACCATCGTGGAAGCTGCTAAGGCAGCTCTGCCAGAGGACGTCAACGCTCCTGTGGAAGCCTGAGTTATCGAGTTACTCGAATTCATTGAGAAATGAATTCACACAGTAGCTAGCGTAACTGTGAAAGCGCCGCCTGCGTGGTGGCGCTTTTTTGTACCCTGCGTCACGCCCGCCCGCGCTGGCATCTGAACCGCACGCTAACGCTAGCTAGTGGCGCTTGATGTATCGCCTGTCGCTGAGCCAAGCCTGGCGGATACCATATGAGAGGGGAGGAAGACTATGCAGATCAACGAGGTGATCAACCAGTTCTTGGTGTACATCGATGCAGAACGAGGCCTCTCACAGGCCACCGTGAACGCGTATAAAACCGACTGTGCACGCTACTCCAGCTGGCTCGCCGGGCACGCAAAAACCCGCATGGACGACATCACCACAGCCTGCATTGAAGATTTCCTTGGCTCCCTCGTCGACCTCTCCGCATCCTCTCGCACACGCATGCTCGCCTCCATTCATGGCCTGCACCGCTTCGCCTTCTCACAAGAGCTCGTGAAAACAGATGTTTCCGCCTTCGTTCACCCACCGCGCCGTCCACAACCGCTGCCCGATATTCTCAGCGTTGAAGAGGTGCAACGCCTCATTGAAGCAGCCAGCGTGGGAACGGGGGACGACCCCGTGAGTTTGCGCGATCGGGCGCTCCTCGAGTTTCTCTACGCCACCGGCGCTCGCGTTTCAGAAGCCTGTGGCCTCGACCTTCCCAATCTTGACCTTGACTCTCAGCTGGTCCGGCTGCTAGGCAAGGGCAATAAGGAGCGTATCGTGCCCCTCGGCTCGTATGCGTGCGAGGCTTTGCAGCGCTACCTCAATGCTGGCCGCCCGCAGCTGAAGTGGGCGAGTAGTGGTAAGCCTGAGTTGAGCGCGGTCTTCCTTAATAAGCGAGGTAAGCGCTTGTCTCGTCAAAGCGTGTGGGAAGTGTTGCAACTGTGCCGTGATCGCGCGGGTATCGTCAAGCCCGTCCACCCTCACACCCTTCGCCACTGCTTTGCCACGCATCTGTTGGAGGGCGGTGCTGATGTGCGAACAGTGCAAGAGTTGCTGGGTCATGCTTCAGTAACGACCACCCAGATTTACACTCATATTTCTCAGCAGCGCTTGCGCGATACCTACCAGCAGGCTCATCCTCGCGCACTCTGAGTGCGCTCGCTACACCCTTGTAGTTACACCCAGTAGTTAGAGCGGGCGCAGGGCACCCCTCCGATGTACATCAAATAGGCGTACATACGTGGTAATCTTGTATTTCTCCCTTCAAGGGGAACAAAGGGCAGAAAAGCTGATAACCTGAAGCTATGCCACAGGATCTGTTGAATCGCGAATATGAAGAGTTCCCAGCGCCTCAAGCACTGGCAGAGCATGGACCAGCGTCGATCATTGCTATGTGCAACCAAAAGGGCGGTGTCGGCAAAACGACCAGCTCCATCAATATTGCCGGCGCGCTCAGCCAATACGGCAGGCGAGTGCTCCTCATCGACTTCGATCCGCAAGGTGCAGCTACCGTCGGCCTGGGCATCAACGGCAACGATGACTCCATCAAAACCATCTACGACGCCATGTTCGACATGAACCTCGACGTTCACGAATGCGTCGAACACACCAAGTTTGACAATCTCGACATCATTCCGGCCAACATTGACCTGTCTGCCGCAGAAGTCCAGCTCGTCGCCGAAATGAGCCGCGAATCCATTCTTTCCACCGTCATCCAGCCGCTGGTCAGCGAGTACGACGCCATCATCATCGACTGCCAGCCATCTTTGGGCTTGCTCACCGTCAACGCTTTGACCGCAGCAACTGGCGTCATCATCCCGCTGGCGGCCGAATACTTCGCTCTGCGCGGTGTGGCACTGCTCATGCAGTCGATTACCAAGGTGAAGAAGCGCATTAACCCCGGCCTGGAGGTTTACGGCGTTTTGCCAACCATGTTCACCCGCACTCTACACTCGCAAGAAGTGCTCGAGCGTACTTATGAAGCTTTCGGTGACAAGCTCTTCCACACGGTGATCACGCGCTCCATCAAGCTGCCTGATGCCACTGTCGCATCAACGCCGATCACCATGTTCGCTCCTGAACACAAGGTGGCAAAGGAGTATCGCGCCGTCACTCGTGAGATCATCGCTCGTGGAATCGTCGCCTGAAACTTTTGAAGTGAGCCTTGAGAACTTCTCGGGGCCCTTTGACGTGCTGCTTGACCTGATCCAGGCGAGGCGTTTGGAGTTGACAGAAGTCTCTCTTTCGGCCGTTACCTCCGAGTTCATCGACTACGTCAAACACCTCGATGCCAGCGTATCGGCAGACCGGGCGAGTTCCTTTCTTTCGGTGGCTTCTGTGTTAGTGCAGGCAAAATCTGTGGCTTTGCTTCCTGATGTGGACACGCCTCGAGATGACGACTCGCTGGAGGCGTTGGAGCAGCGCGACCTTCTCTTCGCTCACTTGTTGCAATATCGCGCTTTCAAGCAGGCCGGGGAGAGTTTTGCGAAGAGTATCGTCGCAGCCGATCGCGCGCACGTCCATCCTGTTCAGCTCAGTGAGAGCGTGAAAAGCGCTCTCACGAGTGTGGAAGTCCCTGTTAATCTTGAGCAATTCGCCCAGATTGCCGCCCAAGCGTTGAAGAATGCGCCACTGCAGCATGTCACCCTCGCGCAGTTGCACACGCCTTTAGCAGATGTGCGCCACGAAACTCGGCGCGTCACTGCACGATTGAAGCGCGTGGCATCGCTGACTTTTAGTGAACTGATTGACGACGCGGAAGATATGTCGGTGGTGGTCGCAAGGTTTTTGAGCTTGCTGCTGCTGTACCGGCAAGGCGCGATCCAGATGCGGCAAAGCGAGCCGAATGCGACGCTGGAAATTCGTTGGGTCGGCGAGAACGGGCGCCATCGTCATAGTGACAGTCAGCGCATCGATCAGGTCAGTGAGAGGGGAGAAGCATGAGCCAGAAGAGTGAGCCGACAGCCCTTCCTGCCAGCTTGTCGGTAAGCCTCGAAGCCTTGCTGATCAGCAGCGACGAGCCGGTGAAAGTGGCGGATTTAGCGGCGTTTCTCAACCTTCCTGACGAGCTGATCGAAGAGGCTATGACCAAGCTTGCCCAAACTTACGAGCATCGCGGGCTCAATTTGCGCGAGTCGGTGCGCGGTTGGGCTTTTGTGTCGGCGCCAGCCTGCGACCCGCTGGTCACGAACTTCTTGGGCCAGCAGAATACCTCTAGATTGTCAAAGGCAGCGGTGGAAACCCTTGCCATCGTGGCTTACAAACAGCCAGTGACACGCTCGGATGTGTCGAATATTCGCGGTGTCAACTCGGATTCGGTTGTCCGCTCGCTGATTGTGCGCGGGCTGGTGGCCGAGGAAAAGGCCAGTGCCAAGTCGCCGAGCAAGCCTGGCAGCGCGGGGGATACCCGTGCGGAAGCCGCCGGCGCGAAACCCGCCAGCTCAGAGGCCACGAGTACGGCCAAACAACTGGTCACCACCGACTTGTTCCTCGAAAAAATGGGCATCGCTTCTCTCGACGAACTTGAGCCGCTGGCACCGCTGCTTCCTCAGGTTTCCCAGGTCGCTCAGATCAGCGAAGAAGAGAGTAAGAGGCTCGCCGCCCGGCCGCGCCAAGCTCAGCTCTTGGACGAAATCGGCGAAGAAAATGTGTAATTTCTCGCACTGACAAGCTTTTCCAAGCCCTTTCGCACCCACACAACCCGCTTCGCGTCGTCCCGCGAGAGTATGGTAACACTGAACCTTTGGCAAGGCCGCCCTGGGGAGTGTGGCTGAGCCATCTCCTCTCACACGCCATGCCCCCGGTAGAAGTTTTGTTTTTGCGTGAATAGGAAGTTTGCCCTATGGCAGTTCGCTCCGATATCAGGAATGTGGCCATTGTCGCGCACGTCGACCATGGCAAGACCACGTTGGTCAATGCGATGCTCGAGCAGTCGCACGTCTTTTCACCTCGTGAAGCAGTTCCTGACCGCGTAATGGATTCGGGCGATATCGAACGCGAGAAGGGCATCACCATCCTCGCGAAGAACACCGCTGTTACTTATAAGGGCCCTCTGGCTGAGAAGTATGGTTCCCCAGAAGGCATCACTATTAACGTCGTCGACACCCCAGGCCACGCGGATTTCGGTGGCGAGGTCGAGCGCGGTATTTCCATGGTCGATGGCGTCGTTCTGTTGGTGGACGCCTCCGAAGGCCCTCTGCCACAAACTCGTTTCGTTTTGCGTAAGGCTTTGGAAGCTAAGCTTCCTCTCATCCTCGTGGTGAATAAGACCGACCGCCCAGACGCTCGCATCGCCGAAGTGTTGGATGCGACGAATGATCTGGTTCTCGGCATTGCTCAAGATGTGATGGAAGAAGGCGTTGACCTCGACCTCGACAAGATTCTCGAGATGCCAGTGCTCTACGCTGCCGCTAAGGTGGGCCACTGCGATACGGTTCGTCCTGCCGACGGTGAAGTTCCTGCCAATGATAATCTTGAGCCACTCTTCGAGGCGATTATCAAGAACATTCCAGCCCCTCACTACGACCCTGACATGTCCTTGCAGGCTCACGTGACCAACCTGGATTCCTCTGACTTCCTCGGCCGTCTTGCACTCATCCGCGTGTACAACGGCACCATCAAGGCCGGCAAGCAGTATGGCTTGTCTCGTGTGGACGGCAGCATCGAGAACTTCAAAGTCACCGAGCTGCTGCGCACCGACGGTTTGGACCGCAAGCATACCGACGAAGCAGGCCCAGGCGACATCGTTGCAATGGCAGGCGTTTCCGACATTATGATCGGCGAGACCGTTGTCGACCCTAACGACCCGAAGCCGCTGCCGCTCATCCACGTCGATGCTCCAGCAATCTCCATGACTTTCGGCACGAATGATTCTCCTCTGGCTGGTACTGAGGGCAAGGATCATAAGCTCACCGCCCGCATGATCAAGGATCGCTTGGACCGCGAGCTCGTGGGTAACGTCTCCATTCGCGTGCTTCCTACCGACCGCCCAGACGCTTGGGAGGTGCAGGGCCGTGGTGAGCTCGCCCTCTCCGTTCTGGCTGAAGAGATGCGCCGCGAAGGTTACGAGCTGACGGTTGGCCGCCCACAGGTGGTCACCAAGGTGATCGACGGCCAGCTGTGCGAGCCAATGGAGCACGCCACCATCGATACGCCTCAGGAGTACATGGGCGCTGTCACCCAGCTCATGGCCGGGCGTAAGGGCCAGATGACCTCCATGAAGAACCATGGCTCCGGCTGGGTTCGTCTCGAGTTCTCCGTGCCATCGCGCGGCCTGATCGGTTTCCGCACCAATCTGCTCACCGCAACTCACGGCACGGGTATTGAATCCAGTATTGCCGATGGTTACGCTCCATGGGCAGGCAAGATCGAGACCCGCCTCAACGGCTCTATGGTGTGCGACCGTCAAGGTACTGCTTCGCCATATGCTATGCAGAAGCTGCAGGCTCGCGGTAACTTCTTCGTCGAGCCGCAGAGCCCGGTGTACGAGGGCCAGATTGTGGGTATTAACTCCAAGCCAGGCGACCTCGACGTCAACGTCACCCTCGCTAAGCACATGACCAACATGCGCTCCTCGACCGCTGATGTGCTCGAAACCCTGACCCCTCCAATCCAGATGTCCTTGGAAGAGTCGCTGGACTTCGCTAACGAGGATGAGTGCGTGGAGGTGACCCCAGAGGCCATCCGCGTTCGTAAGATCATTCTCGACCGCGAGCAGTGGTACAAGTGGAACGCACGCCGTCTGCGCAAGGAGAAGGCTGCTGCCACTCAGAAGTGAGTGAAACTTACTGATGAGCATTGATCAACTGTGATGAGCACTGATCAACTCTGATCAACTGTTGGGCGGGTCGCTTCGGCGGCTCGTCCTTTGTTTTGCGCAAGGTTTTGTTTTGGCGCAGGGTTTTGTTTTGGCGCAGGGCTTCGTTTGGGTTTCCCTTGCGTCTTCTGGCCAGGTTTAGTCCGTTTAGCCATGTGGCGCAGGCTCGCTTTCAGCAATCATTCACCTTGCCCGGCTAGGGTAGCTGGTGAAAGGAGCACTCATGGCACACGCACACCACTCAGGTTGGGAATATCTCAAGATTGTCATCGCGGCAGTAGCAGCCGTGATCATCGGCACTCTTCTGCACCGTTCAGGCGCTGCGCAGAACCTGCCTTGGGGTTTGACCCTCGCCTTCGCACTTGTTGGCGCGGGTAGCGCTATTTCCATCCGCAGGAAAGGCGTGATGGGAGCAGCCGTGTATATGCTCGTCTCCACGCTGCTGGTGTGGAGTTTTGCCATGTATATGGGTCCTGGCGGTGATGTTCTCATTGCGGGCCGCTCAGAAGCTTTCACCACCTACTTTTCGAAGAACGCCGGCATACTGTGGCTGTACGGCGTGATGGTGGTGCAGATACTAGTTATTGTTGCTTCGGCTGTTGTATCGCGCGTGCGTCGTGCGAGAGGCCAGCTCGAGCAGAAAAATCCGGACGCTCAGGAACAGGCTTCAAGCGAAGAATCTGCGTCATGTTAATCTCAAGGTATTGCTCAGGCCTACTGCCATCGACAGGAGCGTCGCGCAACAAGAGCAAATACCAGCCATCCGAGCGCTTCTCCCAGGCTTGCACGTGGCCGACATAGTGCGAGAACTGCGGCCTGCCGTTGACGCGGCCTGCAGGAATCGAAATGCTGATGCGTGTGCCGGGGTGGGGAAGTTTCGCGAGTATGCGTTTGTCATCGTTTTCCATGTTTCCCCTCCTTCGAGCTAGTCTAGGAGCAGGAGGGGAGAGCGTATGAGCGACGTGAGCAGCGACGTGGGGGCGAGCAGCAACGGGACCGGCGATGTGACCAGCGACGTGAGCGCAACTGGGCTGGCGACTGGCCAAGCAACTGGCCATACACCGAGCCGCTTCGACGAGACGATTGCCGATTACCAGCGCTACATCCTCGTCAACCGTGGCCTGTCAGCCAACACGGCGAAATCATACATTTCCGACATTCGCGAATGCTTGCACGTGCTCGAGCTCAACGGAGTAACTGCCCTGAAAGACGTCGATATCATCGCGATCCGCAACTGGCTGGCTCATGAGGCACGCACGCACGCAAGAAGCTCGTTGGCGCGCAAAACCGTGGCAATCCGTTCGTTCTTCTCATGGTGCGCGTACACAGGCAGCATTCCCAGCGACCCTGCCGTCAACCTCCAGACTCCCAAAATCGGTAAGCACCTTCCTCGCGTCCTGACCCGCGACCAGGCGGCTGAGATGCTCGACGATGCGGACGGCTTGGCCCATCACGACGAGATTGCTGCGAACGACGCTTCGAGCAAGAAGCAGGCGGCCATCGAGGCGCGTAATGCCGCCATTGTTGAGCTGCTCTACGCGACGGGCATGCGTGTGGGGGAGTTAACGGGCATCGACGTGACGGACCTCGATTTTCACCGTCGCTCGGTTCTCGTTCACGGTAAGGGCAGCAAGGATCGCGTCATTCCTTTTGGCAAGCCCGCTTCTGACGCGCTGATGGTCTGGCTTTCTACTTGGCGGCCTGAGATTATCACTACCAGTTCCGGCCAAGCCGCCTTCCTTGGCGTTCGGGGTAAGCGGATTAATCAGCGTGAAGTGCGCGCGGTTGTTCACGAGGCTGCGCAGCGTGCGGGCGTTCCTGATATTTCACCTCACGCACTGCGTCACTCTGCCGCAACCCACTTGCTGGATGGGGGAGCAGATTTACGTGATGTTCAGGAGCTTCTGGGCCATTCTTCGCTGGCTACGACGCAGCGTTACACGCATGTGAGCATGGAGGCCATGCGCGAGAAGTACCATCAGGCTTTTCCTCGTGCCTGAGGGCGCAGGCTGACGCGTGAGTTTCAGCTCAACGGGAAGTGGATTAATAACACGTTGAAAGAATTTCTGATAACAAAAATCGCGTAGTGAAAATCTCAAGAAATTCAGGGGAGAAGCTTCAGAAAGGCTGAAATTCTGCCGTTTTTGTGCAAAATGACTAGGCAAGAGCTGAGAAAAGTATAGGATTTGTGACCGCTCACAATGTCCGAGTTTACATTTTGGACACGGTTCGTAATATTCGCTTAACTTTTCATCTTTAAATTCTTACTCAACCAATCGCACAGCGGTTTGGTTCCCTCTCGTCTTCCGAGTGCGGTTGCCAACTGGAGTTCACTCTCCACGGTGAATCGGTGGACGGGAACGGTTACGGAACATAGCGAGGAGTAATCGCCCTCACTCGTAACCCAGGGTTCCAGATCATGATTATTGAGGAGAAATTATGAATAAGACGAAGTTCGCGCTTGCGGTGTCTGCACTGACCACAGTGGCACTCGCAATGGCTGGCTGCGGTAACTCCGCTAGCGGCGGTAACGGTAAGGCTGCTCCTAAGGGCAATCCAAAGGCCATCATTCTGACTAATGGTTGCGAGCCTGAGCACCCACTCGTTCCACAGAACACCAACGAAACCTGCGGTGGTAACCCAATCGGGCTCCTGTTCTCTGGCCTGGTCTCCGTTGCAACAAACGGCAAGGTGGAGAACAACATGGCTGAGTCCATTACTCCTTCTAACGGCAACAAGACCTTTACCATCAAGATCAAGAAGGGCTTGAAGTTCTCCGATGGTACTGAGGTCAAGGCCGACAACTTCATCAAGGCTTGGAGCTATGGTGCAGTCGCCACCAACGCTCAGGTCTCCTCTTACTTCTTCGCCCCAATTATGGGTTATGACGATGTGCAGAAGGAAGGTACTCCTTCCGACACGAAGCTCTCTGGTCTTGAGAAGCTCGATGACTACAGCTTCACTGTGAACCTGTCCAACCCATCGTCTGTTTTCACCACCATGCTGGCTTACCCAGCATTCTCCCCACTGCCAGATTCCTTCTTCAAGGATCCAAAGGCATTCGGTGAGAAGCCAGTTTCTTACGGTCCTTACAAGTTCAAGAGCTGGACTCACAACCAGTCCATCGAACTGGTGAAGAATGCTGATTATAAGGGCACTGATCCAGCTAAGAACGGTGGCGTTACCTTCAAGGTTTACCTCGACACTGAAGCTGCTTACCGCGACGTTCAGGCTGGTAATCTCGACGTGATGGATACCATTCCACAGTCCCAGCTCAAGCTCTATAAGAAGGATAAGAAGGTTCAGGGCTACTCCAAGCCAGGTTCCACCATTCAGGCCTTCTCCTTCCCGAAGGACATGAAGCACTTCGAACAGGGCACTGAGGAAGGTCAGCTGCGTCGTCGTGCAGTTTCTATGTCCATCGATCGTCAGCAGCTCATCGACAAGGTTCTCTCCGGTGTCGGCACCCCAGCTACTGACTTCATCCCACCAGTCATCACTGGTCATAAGAGCGATTTGGAGAACTCCAAGTACGTCAAGTACAACCCAGAAGAAGCCAAGAAGCTCTGGGCACAGGCTGATAAGATCAGCAAGTGGACTGAGAAGGATACTCTCAACTTCGCTTACAACGCAGATGGTGGCGCAAAGCCGATCTTCGATGCAGTTGCTAACAGCGTGAAGAACACCCTGGGCATCAACGCTACTTCGAAGGCTTACCCAACCTTCGCCCAGTACCGTCAGCTCATTGGTCAGCGCAAGATGCAGGACATCTTCCGCGCCGGCTGGATGCCTGATTACCCATCCGCTCAGAACTACCTGGCCCCTCTGTACTCCACTGGTGCAGGTAACGGCAATGGTTCGAACGATAACGATTACTCCAACCCAGAGGTTGATAAGCTCCTCAGCGATGCTGATAGTGCAGCTACTCAGGAAGAGGCAGTCAAGGCTTACCAGAAGATTGACAACATCCTTCTTGGTGATCTGGGCTCTGTGCCAATGTACTATGGCAATGCTTCTGGTGTCGCAGCTCTCGGTATCGGCGGCTTCCAGATGAACTGGCAGAACGAGCCAGTGTTCACCGATCTCACCAAGGCCTGAGCCAGTGAGGTTGATGTAGCACAGAACATCGTCTATCGCTGATAGAGATTGGGGCTACCCTCACTCGGGTAGCCCCTTTTCTTATATTGAGAAATGAATGTTTTTGCAATGCAATCCACTTCACTACTAGGTGATTGGCTGGGACACGTGTATTGTTGAAACACATACTTTCTGTTTGAAGCAGTGGTGTACTGACGCCTCAGACAGAATTAATGAAGGAGAGAATCAATGGGCAAATATCTTCTCCGGAGGATTTTGCAGATGATTCCAGTCGTTATTGGCTCCACGTTGCTGATTTACGCTCTGGTATTTCTGCTACCGGGTGACCCAGTTGTCGCCATCTTTAAAGGCAAGCCTGCTCAGCCTCAGGTGATTGCACAAATTAAGGCTGACTATAATCTCGATAAGCCGTTCCTCATTCAGTACCTGCTGTTCTTGAAGAATGCTCTTACTTTTAACTTCGGTAAGACTTTCTCTGGTCAGTTGGTTTCGGATGTTATTGGCCGCGCATTCCCGAACACTGTGAAATTAGCCTTGATGGCCTTCGTTTTTGAGGCAATCTTTGGCGTCGTCTTTGGTGTTCTCTCGGGTATGAATAAGGGACGTTGGTACGATTCTGTTATTCTCGTGCTCTCCCTGCTTCTCATTTCTGTACCAACCTTCGTTACTGGCTTCTTGCTGCAGTACGTCTTCGGCGTCCAGCTTGCCATTTTGCCTGTGACTGCTTCTGCAGACCCTGGCTTCATTGATTTATTAATGCCAGCTATGGTGTTGGGCTCAGTTTCTATGGCATCGATTATTCGACTGACTCGTTCTGAAATCTCTGCCAATAAGTACATGGATTACGTGCGCACCGCTCGAGCAAAGGGCATGAGCAATCGCTCCGTGACGATGCGTCACATTATTCGTAACTCCATGATTACTGTTGTTACCTACCTCGGCGCTGATATTGGTGCCTTGATGGGTGGCGCTATGGTGACCGAACGAATCTTCAATATCAACGGAATTGGTAACGTTACCTACCAGGCCATTGTCCGTGGAGAAGCCCCACTGGTTGTGTCTGTGGTGACGCTCATGGTGTTGATCTTCGTGATCTGCAACTTGTTGGTTGACCTTCTGTACGTGGTCCTCGACCCGCGCATCCGCTACGAGTGAGGGGAGTGAGTACATATGTCTAACGCAAATTCTGTGAACCCACCAGTCGAACAAGAACCAACAGAGTTCGACCGCAAGGCTCCTATTTCTGCAGCACAAGTGCGTGTTATTGAAGACGGCACCACAACTCTCCCTGGCCAGGAGCGTTTCGTCGCTTCTGTGGAAGATATTCCTATGCAGGGCATTGACCAGGTTGATGAAGCTGCTCCTGCATCATCCATGTGGGCTCAGGCTTGGCGTCGCCTGCGTCGCAACCCTCTGTTCATCGTCTCCAGCATTCTCATTGTGATTATTTTGCTGATGGCGTTGTTCCCTGGTTTGTTTGCTCATCAGAACCCAACGGCATGCAGTTTGAACGATTCTATTGCAGGTCCTCGTGCAGGTCATCCTTTCGGTTTTGACCTTCAAGGCTGCGATATTTACGCTCGCGTAGTCTACGGCACTCGCACCTCCGTGAGTATCGGTATTTTGACTACTATCGCTGTTGTGATTGTCGGCGGCTTGATTGGCGCTATTGCTGGTTACTTCGGTGGTCTTGTCGATTCTCTGCTCTCTCGCCTTATCGACATCTTTTACGCGGTTCCGCTGCTTTTGGGCGCTATCGTCTTGCTTCAGATGTTCCACGACGACTCCAACATTTGGAAGATTGTCATTACGCTGACTCTGTTCTCTTGGGTGAGCATGGCGCGTATTACTCGCTCTGCTGTGTTGTCCGCTAAGAATCTCGAGTTCAACACCGCTTCTACGGCTTTGGGTTCTTCTCGCATGCGCAACTTGTTCAAGCACGTTCTGCCAAATTCTTTGGCACCGATGATTGTCACCGCTACCATGTCGTTGGGCTCTTACATCGTCGCTGAAGCAACACTCGACTTCTTGGGTGTCGGTCTGCAAGGCAATGTGGTTTCTTGGGGTGTGGATATTTCTAATGCACAATCCCAGTTGACTTCTGCGCCGATGATCTTGTTCTATCCATCCGTTGCACTGGCAATTACCGTGCTCGCATTCATTATGTTGGGTGACTGCGTTCAGGACGCACTCGACCCAACGGGTGAATTGCGCTAAGTAAGATCGGAGAGAAAAATGTCTGCAAAGCATAATGACGGCTTCGATCCTCGCCGTAATGTCACCATTCACAAGGATGCTGTTGCTCCTGACTGGGATGCTGACACCAATGACAACATCCCTACGGAAGACCTTGCTCCACTTCTTGAAGTGACAGACCTTTCTGTCGATTTCACCGGTGAGAAGGGACGTGCCATCCACGCTGTTGATAAGGCCAGTTTCACGGTTTATCCAGGCCAGTGGGTTGCTATCGTGGGTGAGTCCGGCTCGGGTAAGTCCACTTCGGCTATGTCTGTTTTGGGCCTTCTGCCTGGTACTGGTCATGTCACTGGCGGCTCTATCAAGTTCAACGAGCAAGAGCTTGTTGGCATGGGGGAGAAGGATTACGAGCGTCTGCGCGGTCGTTATATTGGCCTGGTCCCACAGGATCCAATGTCCAATTTGAACCCAGTGTGGCGTATCGGCACCCAGATCGAAGAATCTCTCAAGGCTAACCACATGGATGTTGCGCGCGAGAAGCGTAACGCCCTGTCAAAGTCCTTGCAAGAAGCTGATGTGAAGGTTCGTCGTACCGATGATGAGCTGTTCATTGGCTCACAGGATATCGACGATCTCGTTCGCACTACTCAAGAGGCACTTGCCAGCTCTCATATTGAAAATGCTCAAGGCAAGATGCGTAAGCTGCGCCATGAGTGGGTTGTCGGCTCAGAAACTCGCTGGGCTGTTGCTCAGTCTCTGATCCGTGAAGGCTTGGACGAAGAAACAGCCTGGAAGATTGCCAAGAACCATGTCACTGGCTCTTCTATGAAAGATCGTGTTGCTGGCCTTCTTGATGAAGCAGGCTTGCCAGATGCTGCAACTCGTGCACGTCAGTACCCTGGAGAGTTCTCTGGTGGTATGCGTCAGCGCGCTTTGATTGCTATGGGCTTGGCATCTCGCCCTGACCTGTTGATCGCTGATGAGCCAACCTCTGCTTTGGATGTGACTGTTCAGAAGAAGATTCTCGATCACCTCCAGGAAATGACGGATACCCTCGGCACCGCAGTGCTCTTCATCACTCATGATCTGGGCTTGGCTGCTGAGCGTGCTCAGTACATCGTCGTGATGTATCGCGGACATGTGGTGGAATCTGGTCCATCCTTGGAAGTTCTCCAGCACCCACAGCATCCTTACACTCAGCGTCTGGTGAAAGCAGCTCCATCTCTGGCTTCTCAGCGCATGATTTCTGCATATGAAGAGGGTGCCCAGGATGCTGATGCAGGCCTTGCTCATAAGCAGAAGGCTGCTGATGCCATTGCTAACGGTCAGGCAGTTATTGAGGTTCAGCACCTGGTGAAGAAGTTCAAGCTTCCGCACCAGAAGGAAATGTTCCGCGCTGTAGATGATGTTTCCTTCTCTGTGAAAAAGGGTATGACCCTGGCAATCGTGGGCGAATCCGGTTCCGGTAAGTCCACCGTGGCCAACATGGTGCTGCACCTTCTCAAGCAGGATAGCGGTAAGATCCTGTACAACGGTGTGGATACTTCCACCTTCAATAGCAAGGACTTGTTGAACTTCCGCCGTCATGTTCAGCCAGTGTTCCAGAACCCCTACGGTTCTTTGGACCCGATGTACTCCATCTACCGTTCTATTGAAGAGCCACTGCGCATTCACAAGATCGGTACCAAGGAATCGCGTTTGAAGAGGGTGAAGGAACTGCTCGACATGGTTGAGCTTCCTGAGTCTGTGATGAACCGTCATCCAGGCGAGCTCTCTGGTGGTCAGCGTCAGCGTATTGCTATCGCTCGAGCCATGGCACTCGACCCTGATGTCATCATCGCTGATGAGGCTGTCTCCGCACTCGACGTGCTTGTTCAGGACGAAGTTCTTCGCCTGCTCAACGACCTTCAAGCACAGCGTGGCCTGAGCTACCTCTTCATCACTCACGATCTCGCCGTCGTTCGTCAGATCGCCGATGAGGTGGTGGTGATGGAGCACGGCAAGATGGTCGAGCACGGCACCACTGATGAGATCTTCGAGCATCCAGAAAAGGATTACACTCGCGAGCTGCTCGACGCCATTCCAGGCGGCAAGCTCTCGTTGGGTGTGGATCTGTGATTTTCACTGTCATACTGGCCAAGGGGAGCGCGACCGGCTGAGCCGGCCTCTTGGCCAGGTCTGGAGACAAAACTCAGTACTTGCCTCCTGATCTCCCCAATAGACAAGTGAAGAAAAAGTTAAGAGAAACGGGTGTCATCCGGAATGATTAACCGGTGGCACCCGTTTTTTGTACGCTCAGGGAAAAGCAGACTGATAATCTAGAGCAGTAGGCAAGGCGAAAAGAGGGAGTTTATGGTTGTTATCGCCACGTCAAACCTCAACGGTATTCGAGCTGCTGAGCGTAAGGGGCTGTCCAATTGGGTGAGTGAGCATCATCCTGATGTATGGTGTATGCAAGAGGTGCGTGCGCCACAAGAGGCAATTGACCCTCTGATGAGCAAGTATGCGGGGCTGTACGTCGAGCAAGGTGCTGCCAGCGAGGCAAGTCAGGTTCATGTTGTCAATGAGATTTGCAGGATTAAGGGGCGTGCCGGCGTTGCTTTGCTGACTGACTGCGAAGTGGGCGAGACGCGCTACGGGCTTCCCGGGCTGAGCGAGGATGTCGATTCTGGCCGGTGGGTTGAGCAAGACCTCACTACGCCGCTGGGCAATGAAATCACTGTAGTGACGGCATATATTCATTCGGGCGACGTCGCTGACCCCAATAAGATGCACCAGAAGTTCCGCATGCTCGACACCATGGATCAGCATTTGCAGGAGCTTTTTGAGAAGGCCGCTCACGGTGGCCCGCAGGTTGTGGTTTGCGGTGATTACAACATTTGCCACACTGAGCTCGATATTAAGAATGCGAAGGGCAATGTGAACCATTCCGGTTTCCTGCCCGAGGAACGTGCACATATCACGCATTGGCTGAGCGATATTGGCTATGTGGATGTGACGCGCGAGCTGGCCGGTGACGTAGATGGCCCGTATACCTGGTGGTCGCAGCGCGGGCATGCTTTCGACACGAATGCGGGCTGGAGAATTGACTACGAGTTCGCCACACCTGAGATCGCGAAGACTGCGCTTTCGTTTAGAGTAGATAAGGCGGAAACGTATCAACAGCGCTGGTCTGACCATGCGGCACTGAGCATTACGTACGAGTACTGAACTGTCCATAGTGAGTAAAGGGGACGCAATGTCGTTCTTTGGTTTTGGTAAGAAGCGCAAGCAGCGTGAAGAGGCAGAAGCTCAAGAGCAGCAGGAGCGTAAGGCTCGCACTGTTAATGGCACTTTGAGCGAGGAAGAGCTCGGTGAGGCTGCTCAGGAAGAGCTGGATGCTTTCCACGAGCGTGAGCGCCAGGCTGCCGGTCAAGCAGCTGGCAAGGACGCCGATTCTGCCGGCAATTGGGCTGACAAGGATCAGGATTTTGATGAAGAAGCTTACCGCAAGCTCGTTTTTGACCGTTCCAACGGCCCATGGGATGTTGAGGATGAGGACATTCCGGATGAGTCCTACATCGACTTGGGTTGCTTGAAGCTGCCACACTTTGAGAACACTCAGATTCGCTTTGGTGTTGACCAGGAAACCAACCGTGTGATGAATGTGACGCTCACCCAGTCGGGTTCGTCTTTGCAGCTCACCGTTCTGGCAGCTCCTCGTTACCACGGCATTTGGAATGAGGTGCGCGCGGGCATTAACCAGGGTGAAGCTCCTCATGAGGTGGATGGCACGTTCGGCAAGGAGGTTCTGCTCACCATCCCGCTGCCTACCGGTCAGGAAGTTCCTACTCGCATCGTGGGTGTAGACGGTCCTCGCTGGATGCTGCGCGGTATTTTCACCGGTCAGGCTGCTGTAGCTGGCACCAAGGATGCTGAGGAGTTCGATAAGCTCTTCCGTTCCCTCGTCGTTGACCGTGGTGAAGAGCCTGTTGCACCGAAGGACATTATTGCTCTGACTTTGCCTGTTGTTCAGCCTCAGGCTCAGGATGAGGACGACGAGGAGGAGGGCATTCCGGATGCTCGCCCTCGTGGTCCACTGTCCAAGGATGAGGAAGCAACTCAGGGTCATAACATTCTGCAGCGTCGCGACATGTTCTCTGAGGTTCGCTGATGCCTGAGAACCCTGGCGACACTCACAGTGAGGTAAACGCAAATAGCGCTACTGTGGCCAATAACACTGCCACCGCCAACAGCAAGGTCGCGCTGCTCGAATCCTCCCACTTCTCCCTCTCTGATTCAATCGGCGGAGTGCGCGGAGTGCTCGAGTCAGTGCTGCCTACGCTGATTTTCATGGTCGCCTTCATTATTTCCCGTCAGATCATGCTTTCGAGCATCCTGGCGGGAATTTGCTGCGCGGTTTTCGTCCTTGCTCGTCTCATCCAACGCCAAAACGTGATGCAGGCGATCGTTGGCCTTCTTTTGGTGGCGATCAGCGGCTGGGCAGCGTACTCCTCGCATGACGCGCGCAATTTCTACACTCCCGGCTTCCTGATCAACGCCGGCTGGTCGCTGGCCATCATCCTCTCGCTTCTGACTCGTACTCCTGCAGTCGGCGTGGTGGTCGAGCTCGTGCATACGCCCTTGAGTAGCGCGCCGGGGCAATGGCGCCGCTCTTGGGTGTCAAAAAAGAAGCTTTTTGGCGCATATCTGGCCTCGACCTGGCTCTGGCTGGCCTTGTTTGGCTTGAGATTAGCAGTAGAACTTCCTCTGTGGCTGACGCATCATGTCGACGCTTTGGGAATCGCCAGACTCGTGCTCGGCATCCCTGCCTTCGCCCTCGTTTTCTGGCTGACCTGGGTGTGGGTGTCACCTCTGCTGCGCACTGATAGCAGCAAACCAGCAGCGCCAGAACATAAAGAAGAACAAGAACCACAACAAAAACAAAAACAAGGGTAATTCCTTCATCCTCATAGAGATTGGATCATCATGACATCAGAAGCTGTACAGTCCAGCTTGAACTCTCCTCACACCAACGCAGTCGACACTGCGCAAACCCTTGAGGTTACTATCGAGAGGTTCGCTGATCAGGGCCGATGCATCGCTCACGTCGACGGCCGCGTCGTCTTTGTGCGCTTCGCTCTGCCTGGCGAGCGCGTGCGCATTAGCCTTGACCCGGGAGCAGAGCGCAAGGATCGTTTTTGGACGGGTGAGGTTGTCGAAGTCCTCGAGGCGAGCCCGTACCGCGTAAGCCCGGCGTGGCCAGCGGCCGGGCCAGTTTCCATGGGTGGCGGCGTCGGAGGCGCCGACTTGGTCCATGTCAATCTTGAGGGCCAACATCTGTGGAAAAAGACGCTGATTGACGAGCAGATGGACCGCCTCGCCAATGTGGATAGCGACGTCGAGCTGCACGCGGTTGCCAGCGACGAGCAGCGCGGCGGCCTTCATTGGAGGACGCGCATCGAGATGGTCGCTGATGAAGCAGGCCGTCCGTCCATGCATCAGCGTGGTTCGCACGAGCGCCTCGCCATTGACGACATGCCTTTGGCCACCCAGGAGCTTAACGGTATCGCCACTCAAGAGGGCGTGTGGAAGGGCGGTTTTGAGCCGAATGCGAGCATCCGCCTTGCTGTTCCTGCCTTGCATGGGAGCGACAAGCGTGAGGATAATTTCGCCCTCATCGTTAACGACAAGCTAGTGGCGGGCCGCTCCACGCTTACCGAAACCGTTCCTGAGGTTCAAATCGGCTCGACCAAACGCACGCTGAGCTACTCGGTGGCGGCAGATGGCTTCTGGCAGGTTCACCGTCAGGCGCCGTCGACGCTGGTGAACGCAGTTTTGCAGGCGGCTCAGAACGAGCTTACTTCTGCACCGCACACGATTTGGGATCTCTATTCTGGCTCGGGCCTGTTCACCGTGGCGCTGGGCTTGCTGGCCGGCAAGGGCGGTAACGGCTTGTTTAGCGTTGAGGGAAGCCCTGTTGCTGTGCGTTCGGCGAGGAAGAACTTGCGTCACGCGGGCTTGGAGGCGGCTCAGGCTCGTCAGGGTATGGTGAACCGTGCGCTACGTTCCATTCCGGAGCGGTTCTTGCACCCGAATTTGGTGGTTCTTGACCCTCCGCGCGCTGGTGCGAAGGCTCAGGTCGTCCACCAGATCACTGCAGCTCACCCTGATGTGGTGATTTATGTGGCCTGCGATCCAACTTCTTTGGCACGCGATATGACAACGTTCATTGCTGATGGCTATGATCCTGTGGATCTGCAAGCTTATGATATTTATCCGATGACTCACCATGTGGAAACAATCGCTGTTTTTCGCCGCTGAGTTGACGAAAGAATAACTTAGTCGGTCAACCGGCCAACTAAGCGACTCAGTTTATGACCAAATAGCGCGTCGACTAAAACTAAGCCATTCAGAGGATCAATTTCCCCTGGATGGCTTTTTTCGTACACAAATTTTCGTACAACAGTTTTTGCAAAACTCCCGATCTTGATGGAAATCAATGGGGGAATTTCGTTTTCCCGGTATATTAAAAGCCTCACAGCAAGGAGGTCAAAAGATCAATGCAAAAATGGTTAATGAAAAATCGCAACCGGCTGACGGCTGCTACGGGCATCTTAATCGTCCTGGCCTTTGCCGCAAAATGGTTCTTTAAAAGTGAAACAGCAGAGTCCGGACTACTCCTGGCCGCCTCCCTCATCGGTGGCTTCCCGATCGCCGCATCCGCTTGGCAGGCCCTGAAAGTCAAAGTCATCAGTATCGACTTGCTGGTGACCCTGGCCATCTTAGGCGCCTTCGTCATCCGGGAATTCGAAGAATCCGCCATCGTGGCCTTCCTCTTTTTGTTTGGGGCTTACCTTGAACAAAAGACTCTGGCCAAGACCCGGTCAGCCATCAAGGAACTGGTGGAGATGGCGCCAGAAACCGCCCTCCGGCAGAAGGCAGACGGCGACTTTGAAGAAGTTGACATAGACGACCTAGACGAAGGGGACATCCTTTTGGTCAAGACCGGCGGCAAGATCCCGGTTGACGGGGAAGTCGTCTCCGGTTCCGGGACGGCCAACGAAGCCAGCATTACCGGTGAATCCATGCCTTTAGGCAAAAAGCCCGGCGACTCGGTCTATGCCGGTACTATTTTGGAAAACGGGACCATCCGGATCAAGGCGGAAAAAGTCGGGGATGAGACGACTTTTGGCAAGATCATCGAACTGGTCGAAGAAGCCCAGGACTCCAAGTCCCAGGCTGAGCGTCTCATTGACCGCTTCTCCAAGTACTACACCCCGGTCGTCCTGCTCCTGGCCATTATTGTTGGCCTCATCAGCCAAAAACTGGAGCTGGCTGTAACCATCCTGGTTCTCGGCTGCCCGGGTGCCTTGGTTATCGGGGTTCCAGTCTCCAACGTGGCCGGAATCGGCAATGGGGCCAAGCAAGGGATCCTTTTTAAAGGCAGCGAAGTTATCACCAAGTTCAGCAAGGTCGACACGATCATGTTCGACAAGACCGGGACCCTGACTTACGGAGACCCGCGGGTCAGCCAGATAAAAAAGTACGGCCAGGGCCAGCTGGCTGAACAGCTTCTGGTCAGCGTGGAAAATGAATCTGCCCACCCTTTGGCGAAAGCCATCACTGGCTATTATGAAGACCTGGAAGCCAAAGAAGTTGAAGCTTCCCAGGTCCTTCAGGGCGGCGGGATCGTTGCTCAAGTAGCTGGCCAGCAGGTCCTGGTTGGCAACCGCCACCTGCTTGACCAGTACCATGTCCCAGTCACAAAAGAAATGGAAAGGGACATGGAAGAGCTGGCAAGTGCTGGTAATTCCCTGGTTCTGGTGGCTGTTAACGGCCAGCTGGAACTTGCTTTAGGCTTAAAGGATGAGATCCGGGCCGGGGTCAAGGAGGACCTGGCTGCTTTAAAGAAGCTGGGCGTCAAGAACCTGCTCCTCTTGTCCGGGGACAACCAGAAGACGGTAGACCTGGTAGCGGAGGAACTGGGCCTCACTGAGGCATATGGTCAGCTTTTGCCAGAAGACAAGGCCGAATTTGTCAAAAAGCGGCAGGCAGCCGGTGAAATCGTGGCCTTTGTCGGCGACGGGATCAACGACAGTCCGTCACTGGCCCGGGCAGACATCGGGATTGCTATGGGCAGCGGGACTGACGTGGCAATTGAGACTTCAAACGTGGTCCTCATGAACGGCAGCTTTGACCGGATTCCGCGGTCCCTGGCCCTGGCTAAGGCCACCCGGCGGAACATGATTGAGAACATCACCATTGCCCTGGCTGTCGTAGCAGTCCTGCTGGTCAGCGTGTTAGCCAGCTCATGGATGAACATGGCCATCGGGATGTTCGTTCACGAAGGCAGCATCCTGATTGTAATCTTAAACGCCATGCGCCTTCTGGCATACCGGTCAAAATTACAAAAATCGCGAAAGTTGATAGAAAACAATTTTTCGCAAGCAGCAGGCCCGTATACTAAGGGCATCGAAAGCATCCAATAGAAAAAGAAAGGACAAGAAATCATGCAAAAAGCAATTTTACAACTTGAAACATTGGCCTGCCCGACCTGCATGCAGAAGATCGCGGGAGCCATCGCCAATGTCGACGGGGTTGAAAAGACCAGCGTCAAGGTTCTCTTCAACGCAAGCAAGGCCAAGGCCAACTTCGATCCGGAAAAAACCAATGTGGACACGATCACTCAAGCCGTGAAGAATATCGGCTATGACGTCTTGAAGGCCAGCGCTAAATAAGAGAAAAAGCAAAAACAAGAAAAACGACTAATCAAGCAAAAAGGAGAAAAATGATGATCAAGGAATTTTTTACCAAGAACGATGAAATGTTAGACTTATACACGAAGGCAATTACCAAGGCCCACGGCTCCCATCACCCGGAAGTCTTTGAAGTCCGCAAGGTTTATGAAGACATCCAAAAGAAGATGAAAGCCGGCCAGGAAGACTTGACAGCCGACTTCAGCAAGCTGCGGTCCTTGACCGCGGATTACGCCATTCCGGCCGATGCCTGCGGGGCGATGACTAAGACCTATCAGACCCTGGAAGAATTCGACCACTTGGTCTTGGGCTAATTTTTACCAGCAGGGGAGAGCAAAGTGCAGCATACATGTGTCAGCCTGGTTCCCTTATTCATGGACCTGCCAGAAAAAGACCAGCTTAAGATCAATTCCCTGGCCATCCACCGGCACTATCAAAAAGGTGAGACGATTTTTCAACCAGGGGATGAAAAGCTGCAGATCGTGGCCCGGGGAAACATGAAGGTTTACCAGCTGACCTCCAGCGGCCGCGAGCAGCTGCTCCGGGTTGCCCAGCCGGGTGACTATGAAGGGGAAAAGCAGCTTTTTGGTCTGGAAAATGACAGCTTCTTCGGCGAGGCCATGGAGAATACGGAAATCTGCAGCTTGAGCAAGGCCGACTTCAACCGGGTTCTCCTAGAAAATCCCCAGCTCTCCCTCAAACTGCTGGAACTCAGCACCCAGAAGCTGCTGGCCACGGAAAGGCAGACCCAGTTCCTGGCCATGGAGCGGGTCGAAGAAAGGCTGGCCAGCTACCTGCTCGACTTGGCTAAAGTGGCTGGAAGCGACCAGGTCCAGCTGTCCATGAAGATGAAAGATATCGCCTTCTACTTGGGAACTACTCCTGAAACCCTCTCCCGCAAATTCAAACTCCTTGAAAAAATGGGCTATGTGAAAAGGACAGGCAAGCAGGTGAAAATCCTTGATGAAGATGGCCTGCAGGATTTGTAATAGCCAAGAAAAATCTCCCTCTAGATTACTAGGGGGAGATTTTTTACTATCGAAAAGAAAAATGAAGACGGCTTAGCAAGGCGGTTACAAAAGTGATCAGGTCGAGACGCTGGCCTCCCTCATGCCTGTCGTATATATATGGTAGAGAAAGCACATGGAAAAGTTTCCGCAAACGGAGAGCACCTGTGAAAACGCCGATTTTCGGCTTTGAGCAGTTCCCGCGTACGGACGGAAAATGTAGACATTCAGGTGCTCGTTTCAATCCATGTGGAAACATTCGCCGTTTTCCGCCGATGAGTTGACGAGGTAAGCCATGGCTAAGAGATTGCCAGCAAGCGTCGAACGCGCTGTGAGTGTAGCTTGCAGCGCGGCTTTTCTGTGCTGCGCATGCCTGGTTGTTGCTGGCTGTGGAAGCGTTGACAATACGTCTCATTCACTGACTTCTTCACTGAAAGTAAACCCACCTGCGAACCCGCGTGCTATCACCATCGGCTATGTAGGTGTGGGCGACGTGTTAGGGGAACGTTCGGCCACCATGGAAGCAAACACTATTCGCGGTTTGCGCAAAGCTGGTTACACCGTTCGCTACTTCAAATCACTCTCCTTGAATCCGCAACCGCAGTTGGAAGCGATGAACCGCTTCGCCAACGAGGGAGTGGATGTTCTTCTCATCGACCCCCAGTTTTCCAATTCGTGGACGGATTTGCTCGTGCCGATCACTTCAGGTGGAGTGAAAGCGGTGTTCGTCGACCGCAAGCCCATCGGCATCCGTCCTTCCCGTTACTCGGCCTACGTGGGGGCGAATACTCGCCAGCTAGGTACGAAGGCTGCTCAGGCTGTTGTTCGTGCGCTCAAGCTCGGAGAATATGAGGATGAAAGCTTTGAAGCCTTGTCAGCTCCGAGAACTTTAGTGGTGAGCTCCTTCTTGGGCTCGACCACTGATCGTGATGCTTTCAACGGTTGGGAAGATGTGGGAAGCAGGTTTTTTGCCAGTGTTGATCAAGCGGTTGTTGGCCAAGATCCTGATGAAGCCTTATCTGCTTTTCGTGATTCGTGGGAGAAACTTGCTGAGCAAGGTGAGCTTCCTCACGTCATTTTTGCGACGAATACGGTAGCTGCCCAACGCACCCTCAAGGCGTTGACGAGTTTAGGCGTGAGCATTGTCGGTTCAGCACGCGAGGCGATGAAAAAGGATTCCACGCTCTCTGCTTCAGGTGAGCAAGGCTGGAATGTCGCCATTGTTGCGCTGGGGCAGAAATCGTGGTTAGACAAGTCGACACACGAGGGTGTAGTGACATACGGTGTGTCCCTGCCGGATGATTATTCGCCTCAGTTGACGAATATTATTGCCAATCTGGTGGCGGGTAATGCTGTTGCTAAGGATACGAGTGTGGCAGCTCAGGAATTCGCTTCTCAGGCTTTCTCCAGTCAATTATGAGAAACTAAAGGAATGAGCATTACGAGTCTTCCAACGATTTCCTTGCCGGGTTTGAGCAATGCTGAGGTCAATCAGCGCGTTCAAGCAGGCGAAGTCAATACCAGTGAAAAGACGACATCACGCAGTTTTGCTGAGATTATCAGGGCGAATGTTTTCACCCTGTTCAACGGCATCATCGTCACCGCAATGGTGGCGGTTCTGCTCACCGGTTCGTGGAAGGATGCGGTGTTTGGCGGTGTGGTAATCGTCAACATGCTCATCGGCATTTACACCGAGACTCGCGCCAAATTGGCTCTTGATAATCTTTCTATTCTGGTCGCCCAGCGCTCGTGGGTGCGTCGTGACGGCGTCGACGTCGAAGTGGACAGCCAGCAGATTGTGCTTGGCGACTTGTTGTGGGTGCGTGCGGGCGAGCAGGTGCCGGCCGACGGTGTGATCGTGCAATCGTGGAATATCGAGATGGACGAGAGCATGCTCACCGGCGAATCGGCGACCGTACGCCACCAGGTGGGCGAGAAGCTGCTGTCAGGCTCGGTGTGCACCTCGGGTATGGCGCTGCTGGAAGTGACAGCCGTAGGTAAGGATTCTTATGCCGCAGGCCTGACCGCCCAAGCCAAAAAGTTCAAAGCTGTACGCTCTGATTTGCAAGATGGCATCAACAAGATCCTCAAATGGTTGACAGTTGTCGTTATTCCGCTGTGCTTGCTGCTCATTTGGTCACAGGTGCGCGTTCAAGCCAGTGCTGGAGGGTGGCGTTCGGCGACGGTGTCTGCTGTCGCTGGGGTCGTAGGCATGATTCCTGAGGGCTTGGTGTTGCTCACGTCTTTGAACTTTGCTCTTTCCTCTCTTCGCTTGGCACGCCAAAAGGTGCTCATCCAGCAGATGGAGTCAGTAGAAACCCTCGCCCGCGTGGACAGTTTGAATCTTGATAAAACTGGCACGATTACTGACGGCGGCATTGAGTTCGACTCGCTGGTTCAGCTCGCTTCGGATGGTAGCGCGCTGTCGACGCCAGCCAGTGAGCAGCTCAAGTCGACAGTTCTCGCGCTGTTTACTTCGGCCGCTTCGAACGCTACCTCTCAAGCTATTACTGAGGGTTTGAACTCGCAGGGTGTCACAGCCGCAACATTTCTTGAGATTAACAGGATTCCTTTCTCCTCCGCACGCAAATGGAGTGCTGTGCTGGTTGAATCCCGTGACACGGCTTCGCAAGCGATTGCCTACTTTGCTGGCGCTCCAGAAATGCTTCTGGCTAATGAGCCTTGCGCGCCGACTGTCTTAGCGCAGGTGCAAAAAGACGCTTCGCAGGGTAAGCGTGTGCTCTTCATCGCACGAGCCAGCATGAGCGCTGCGGAATTCGAAAAATGCGAGGAAGACGGCGTTGCGCCGAGGAATATCGAGCCCATCGCACTGGTAATCTTGGGCGAAACGGTGAGAAGTGACGCCAAGCAGACCCTCGCATACTTCAGGCAACAGGATGTGCGTTGCCGAATTGTATCGGGCGACAACCCGCAAACTGTTGCTGCTATTGCCCAGCGTGTTGATCTGCGCGGGGACGGGCAGATGCCGCGATGGATGGACGCGCGTGAACTGCCCGATGATGCGGTGAAAGTGGCCTCCATTCTGGAGAATGTTGACGTGCTGGGCCGTGTGCTGCCGGAGCAGAAGAAGCTCATCGTTCAAGCTTTGCAGCTTTCCGGCCATACGGTGGCGATGACGGGTGACGGTGTGAACGACGCGCTCGCCATCAAGGAAGCAGATTTTGGAATCGCCATGGGTAACGCTACTCCTGCGACGAAGGCGGTGGCGGACGCGGTGATCATCGACTCGCGCTTCTCCCACCTGCCAGCCGTTGTGGGGCAGGGTAGGCGAGTGATGGCGAATATGGAACGCGTCGCGAGCTTGTTCTTGGTGAAAACCTGCTATTCGGCAATCGTGGCTTTGGGCGTGTGCTTGCTGGGCTTGCCGTACCCGTACCTGCCGCGCCATATGACGTATATTTCCGCGCTCACGATTGGCATTCCGGCCTTCATCCTCTCTTTGCCGGCAAATAATAAGCGCTATAGGCCAGGTTTCTTGCCGCGCGTAGTGGCTTTCTCACTGCCAACCGGTTTTGCGATTGGCGTGTGCGTCAACCTGGCAACTTGGGCGATGCCGCGCCTGTTTGGTTGGTCGGTATTGACCGATATGCACCAGCTGGCGGTGTTGCGCTCGCTGTGCGCGATCTTAGTGTTTGTGCTGGGCTTTGTGACGCTTGCGCGTGTGTCGACACCGTTGAAGTCGTGGAGAGGCTTGCTCGTTCTCGGCCTGTTCAGTGTGGGTGTGATTGGCGCGCTCATTCCTCAGGTGGCGCAATTCTTCGCTATCATGTTGCCGCAGGACGTGTTGTGGAGGTATTTGATCGGCTGCTTGGTGGCTGCGCTGATAATCTTCCTGGCCTTTGATGATGTTGCTCGACGCATTATTGATAGGCTGAGCAAGAAGATGAACCAATTGAGCTGAGGCGAAGTGAGAGTTTGACTTCCTCCTTCGACTGAAGTCGGGGGATTCCTCCCCTCACGGGGAAGAGTTTCCTGTAGGTTGAGACGATTCACGCTCTTGTGTTCACCGGAGTGTTGCTTCGGTGAGGCGTGAATCCCCGCAGGCTCGAACCGCCAGCCCGGCGGATAGTATGTTTACGGCGGCGTTCAGGTCGCGGTCTTGCACGGTATGGCAGTATGGGCATTCCCATGTTCTGACGTCCAATGTCTTCCTGCCAGTGTTTTTGCCGCACGTGTGGCAGATTTGACTGCTGGGATACCATTGGTCGATGACCGTGAGTTGGCGTCCGTACCATTCGGCCTTGTATTCGAACATGGTGCGGAATTGTCGCCAGCTTGCGTCCCTGATGCTTTTGTTCAGACCGCTTTTCGCCTTCTGCCCGTCGTGGAGGTGCTGTCCCGGATTGTCCGAGTCAGGTTTTGGCTTGCAGCGTCGGCTCATGTTCTTGACAGCCAAGTCCTCGATGACAACCGTTTGGTTTTCACGGATGATTCTCGTCGAGAGCTTATGGAGAAAGTCGGTGCGACTGTCTTTGACCTTCGCATACGCCTTAGCCACCTTCAACCGGGCTTTACGATAATTGTTGCTTCCTTTCTTCTTCCGGGCGAGTTTTCGTTGCAACAGCCCGAGTTTCTTCAAGTGTTTTCTCAAGTATCGTGGATTGTCGATTTTTTCACCATTGCTGAGGATGGCGAAGTGTTCCAATCCCATGTCGATGCCAACCATGTTTCTATTCTTGGCTGGTTGAAAGATGACATCTTCGACCAGTATGCTGACGTGCCAGCGTCCAGCCGCGTCCAAACTGACCGTCACACTGGACGGTCGGCTTGGACGTGGCAGGGTGCGCGACCACCGTATATGCAATGGTTCGCGCATCTTCGCCAACGTCAACGCACTGTGCTCCCCATCCCATGTGAAAGCGGAGACCGTGTAAGTGGCGGAACCGCCCTCGTGTTTCGCTTTGAATCTCGGATAGGAGCCGGTCTTGTCGAAGAACCTCTTGAACGCGGCCTGCAAATGCCGTAGCGATTGTTGCAGTGGAACAGACGACACTTCCGTCAGATAGGAGTATTCCTCTGTCTTCTTCCAAGCGGTGAGCATTCGGCTCGTGTCCGAGTAGTTGATGTTCTCCCGGTGGAGAGTCCACGCGGTCGAGCGGGCGTCCAAGGCCATGTTGTACACCTTGCGGCAGCACCCCAGAGTACGACGGAGCATGTTCTCCTGTTCCGTCGTGGGGTAGAAGCGGAACCGGTATGCCCGCTTTACTGTCTTGGTGTTCATGTTTCCAATATAGCACACTACTTTACATATGTGAGCTAGAACGGTAAAAGAGAAGCGCCTTATATCCCCCGGCTAAAGCCGGAGGTTTTACGGCGCAACGCATAAAACGGTATGAATATATGAAAAAGGGCCAGCAGTGAAAGCTGGCCCTTTGTATATGAACGCTAGCCCTGCGCATATGTGGGAAAAAAGTCGAAGGTAGGGGCGGGGAATTTACTTGGACATCATCTCTTCTCGGCCCGTCGGCTCATGCTCCACATATTCAGTTTCCGTGATATCTGGCTGGTTCTTATTCGGAAGTTGAGAAATCACCGTTCCAGCGAGCATGAACACGCAACCAATGTAGGCCACCAAGCCCATACGTTCGCCCAGGAAGAGCGCGCCAAAGACGACAGAAAACAGAGATTCCATCGACATCAAAATAGCTGAAGGAGCAGCGGCAACATGCTGCTGGCCAAACACCTGCAAGCTGTACGCAATTCCCGTCGACAAAACACCAGAGAAGAGAACTGGCCACAGGGAGCCGAGAACGTCCGAACCGGACGGCATCTGGCCCATGAAAAGCGTGCACAACCACGACAAACCGGCAGCAACGAAGAGCTGGCCGATCGACAGGTGAATCGGGTTGATAGTGGAGCGGTTCACCACAATGAGCTGAACAGCGAAACCGAAAGCGCCAAGCAGCAGCAAGCCATCAGAAACGGTGAGGCTTCCTTGTGGGCCGGAAAGGGTGAGCATAGCCAAGCCCACCACGGAGAAAATAGGTGCGACGAAAGTTTTCCACTGCGCTTTTTCGCCCAAGAACAGGCCCATAAACGGGACCATGATGATGTACAGGGCAGTGATAAAACCGGAGCGTCCTGCATTGGAGCTCATGTTCAGCGCATACTGCTCGACGGAGATGGCGGCAAAAAGCAGGCCTCCGGAGATGAAGCAGTCGACGATAGTTCTGGTCCAATTCTTCGGCTTCGTCCTGCCTGTACTGAGGGTTAAGAGTGGAAGCAGAGTGATGGCGCCCAGGGTGAAACGCAGCGAATTGAAGGCCAGTGGGGTCAGATCTTTCATGCCCAAAAGTTGGGTGACGAACGAGCCACCCCACAGGGCGGCGGCCGTCAAAAGGGCGATAACGCCGAGAATCTTGTTTTTCACTGTCCTAGTCATAAATTTCTAGATTATCAGAGGCCTCGATATATAAAAGGAAGGCATGTACACTCGCGGATGGAGGTGCATGCCTTCCTTACTTACTTCAATGGGCATTCAGCAAAGATCAATGAGATCAGTTATCTGAGCTGTTGAACAAGTAGAGCAAGTACTGGAACAGGTTGATGAAGTCGAGGAAGAGGTTCAGAGCAGCCAGAATGGACACGCGCTGAAGCATAGCCTCATCGTTGACTTGTGCCAAAAGAGCCCTCGTCATTTGAGCGTCGCGAACCGTCATGAAGGAGAAGAGGGCGACACCGATCAGGCAGATCAGACGCATCATCGAAGAGTTGAACGGCAGGAAGCTGATGACCACCTGTGCCACGATCAACACGATGAGAGCGGTCATGAGAATCTTGCCCGTGCCGAGCATGTTCTTACGAGTGGTCAGGCCAATCATGGTCAAAGCCAGGAAGAACACGGAGCACAGCACCAGAGCTGCCAGGATGCCCATCGGGGAGTAGACGAAGAAGATCGAGCTCAAATCCAAGCCCATCAAAGCAGCGAAGGTGAAGAACAGCGCGTACGCAGTGCCCACCTTCATCGTTTGAATCTTGGCCGACAAGCTAATCGAGATCATCATGATGGCGGCGAAGAGAACCAGAGGTCCGATAATGCCGCTGGCCATGTAGAAGCGAGCAGCGATGCCGGACACATAGGAGAGGTATGCCACGCCGAAGCTCACCAGCAGGCCCAAAGCCATGAGGCCGTAGGTGCGAGTGACGGCAGTGTTGGCATCCTTCTCGGTGACCTGGTATGCGCTTCGCACGGCAGCGTTCACTGGGTTCGGGTTGTATGCAGTCTGCTCATAAGTGTTCTGCGAGTAGGCGTTCTGCTGGTAACCGTTATTCGCGAATCCGTTGTTGGGGTAGGCATTGCCCTGAGGAGCATAGGCGCCATACTGCGGCTGAGCGTTGGAATATGAATTGTCCGTCTGATAGGGTTGGCCATTGTTCTGGCCGTTGGAAGCATATGGCTGGTTGTAGTTGTTATAGCCGTTGGTGCGGTTATTGGAGCCATAACCGTTGTTGAAGCCGTTATTCGGATTCACTGGGTTCGACATTTCTGCCTCACACCTTTCCTGTGACGAAAACACCATCACGACATGGCTTCGTCTGAGAACTCATATCGTTTCGTGATGTTTTTTATTCTAGAGAATGTCAATTCACATGCGCTGAGAGAAATATGAGAAAAAGCTGAAAACCTCTGCGCGTTCCCTCGAAGTGACTGACGCGCAGAACATGTGCGGTATACATGCGCAGTATAACTGCCGCCTGAGTGATGTGCTCAGCGTGGTTCAACGGTAGCATAAAAGAGTGACGCAGGAACAGACGCAACAACAGCCTCAGCACGAGCCGCAAGACGAGCCGCAGGACGAGCTTCAACACAGCCTTCAGCACGAGCCGCAAGGCAACCTTCAACACGAGCTACAACACGGTCCGCAGAACGAGGCTCAACCGCAGCGCGATCAGCTCACCTCAGGCCACAATCTTGAGGGAAACCGCTGGATTATCACTCCACATCATCCCATCGTGAGCATCATTGGGCCTACAGCCTCCGGGAAAACGGCACTGGCAATCTCGCTGGCCCGTTATTTGGAGAGCAAAGGCGAGCCTGCCGAGATTATCAACCAAGATGCCTACCAGTTTTACCGCGGAATGGACGTGGGAACGGCAAAGCCTACCGACCAGGAGCAAGCCCAAGTCAAGCATTGGCTCATCGACTGTTACGAGCCTGAAGAGAGCATTTCCGTGGCGCGCTTCCAAACTCTGGCGCGCGAGACGATCGAACGGCTTGTGAACGCTCACATTCGTCCCATCCTGGTCGGCGGGTCGGGCCTGTACGCGCGAGCTGCCATTGACGACATGAGCTTCCCGCCGCAAAACCCAGCGATCCGCAAGCATTTGGAACAAGAAGCTGAGGAGAAAGGCCCTGGCGTTCTCTTCGCGCGCTTGCAAGCTCTCGACCCTCAAGCAGCGGCAAGCATGGACCCTGCAAATGTTCGCCGCACTATTCGAGCCTTAGAAGTCATCGAGATTACCAAGAAGCCTTTCTCCTCCACGCTTCCGCGCTACCGTTACGTCATCCCCACCGTCCAAATCGGGCTTGATTTGAGCCGCGAGCAGCTGGATGAGCGCGTCGCGCTGCGCACGCAGCAAATGCGTGAGGCCGGCTTCGTTGATGAGGTTCTCCGTCTGCAGGGCCGCTTGGGTGTGACCGCTCACAAGGCGATTGGCTACCCGCAAATTGAGGCTTACCTGCGCGGTGAGATCAGCGAAGACGAAGCTTTCGCGGAAATTACGCAGAAAACACAGCGTTTGGCGCGAAAACAGATGGGCTGGTTTGGCCGCGATCCGCGCGTCCACTGGGTTGATTCGCTCTCTTCTGACGCTTCTGAACAGATCATTTCCCTTGTTAAGGCCGCCGATAGGGGAGAGTTCATAGCTGATTATGATGAAGTTCAGCCGATTCGTCACCATTTAGGCGAAATTGGGTGAGTACCATAGAAACGGTTGTACGAGGAAACGATGGAGGAGACTATGCCATCACGGGCACAAGACGAGACGCAGATTGTTGATTCGCCAGAGGAATCGTCGCGTCGCTCATCGCGTGATAGCAGTGCGCGCTCCACACGTGGGTCCTCTCGCACCACTTCCAGCTCCTCACGTTCTTCTCGAGGCTCGGGTAGTTCCGGTCGTTCTTCCCGCTCGTCTCGTTCTTCGCGGGCAAACTCTGACGATGATGGCTACTCCGACAGCTCCTCGAGTACAGGTAATTCCAGTACTGAGCTGACACGTGACATCGTCTTCTTCGTGTTGCTCCTGCTCGCCGCCCTCTTCATCGCTTCCGAATGGTTCCATGTTGGCGGCATTTTCGCCGTGGCGCTGCATTGGGTGTCTGCCGGCCTCTTCGGCATTCTCTCGGTGCTTCTCCCACCCGTCTTGTTGGTAGCCGCCGTTCTCGTGGTCAAGCGCCATCGTCCGAAAATTGCTGCGCGCGTTTGGGCTGGCCTCGCCATTTTGGCATGGTCCTTGTGCTCCTTGCTGCAGGTGACGATGAACCCGGACACCACGAAAGTGACCGGTCACATTTTGGAGGCTGGCGGCCTGATGGGCTATCTGCTCGGCGCGCCCGTGTCGATGGGTCTCAACAAGCCGACCGCCATCGTCGTCTTCATCTTGCTCATCTTGCTCTCGGTTTTCCTGGTCTCAGGCATGCACGTGCGCGACCTGGCCGCCTGGCTTTCCTCACAACGCACCCAGATTGTCAGTGCGCATGAATCAGCCGATGACACCTCCTCCGACTACGAGGATGATGCAGATATCGGCCGCGTTGCTCATCCCGTTCGTGCGGATTCTCATTCCATCCGTGTTGACCCGAATACCGGTGAGATCTTGGATGATGAGCCGCTAGTAGCCGGCGACGAAGACGCTCCCGAGCAGCCTCGAGCTACGCGCTCTGGGTTCATGGATAAAGTGAAAGGCTTCTTCTCCCGCGGTCTCTTCCATAAGAAGCAGGACGAGCCTCTGAATTATTACGAGAATGACACGGCCTTTGACCATGCTGACAGTGCAGATACTACCGGCCGTGATAATGCGGTGAATCTGGCTATGCCTCACCGCCCGGTGCAAACAGCGCCGGTGAACCCTGCCGCTATGCCGGTTGCAGCACAGTCTGTTCCCGTACAGCCTGCTCAAGCGCAACTTGCTCACGTACAACCAGCTCTTTCGCAGCCTGCCCCAGCGCAGCCGCGCGTGTTTGACCACAGTGCGAATGCAAACAATGGCGTAACTTCAGGCATAAATCCTGCTGCCAACCCTGCTGTAAACCCGTGGGCGCAGTCACTATCAGCACAGGATGTGCGCGACTTGGCAAATAACGGTTTGAACGCGCATACTGCAGCCACACTCGCTGTCCCCGTCCCTCCAACGCCGAATGCCTCGCTCCCGGCAAGCGTTTCCTCGACACCGCTTCCACAATCAGCCCAGCAAGCTGCACCACAACCGGCTGATGCACAGCCGGCCTTCTCGCAGCAAGCACAGATGATGACCGGTGCACAGCAAGCGGGAGCGCAGCCTGGTAATCTCAAGCCAAACCCTGGCGCCACACCGGTGATGCCAACCTTGCAAGCCTTGCCAGCAGACGAAGCAGCGAGCCAAGCCCAAGTGCCGATCGGCTTGAGCGCATCACAAGGCGGGGGAAGCGTGCAAACCGTCGGCGCACCAGCAGCGAAAACCGGCGAGGATATGAACCCTAATGCCGGGGTGACCTTGCAGGAAATCCAGTCCTACCAGCTGCCAGACATCTCCGTGCTCTCCTCCGGCCAAGCGCATGCCGCCAAAACCAAGGAAAACGAGCGTGTCATTCAAGCCCTGCGCTCTACTTTCCAACAGTTCAACATTGACGCCAATGTCGTCGGCTTCATGCGCGGCCCAACGGTTACGCAATACGAGGTGGAATTGGGGCCAGGCACCAAGGTGGAGAAGGTCACCAACCTGCGCAACAACATCGCCTACGCGGTGGCCAGCTCTGACGTGCGTATTTTGGCGCCAATCCCCGGAAAATCGGCCATCGGCATCGAAATTCCTAACCAGGACCGCGAAATCGTGCACCTGGGTGACATTCTGCGCTCCGAGGTGGCACAAAAGTCGCACAACCCGATGCTGACCGCTGTGGGTAAGGACGTCGAGGGTAATACCGTTGTCGCCGACCTGTCCAAGATGCCGCACCTTCTCGTTGCCGGTGCTACTGGCTCTGGTAAGTCAAGCTTCGTCAACTCGATGCTCGTCTCAATTATTTCGCGCGCCACACCGGAAGAGGTTCGCCTCGTCCTCGTTGACCCTAAGCGCGTGGAACTGACAGCATATGCCGGAATCCCGCATCTGCTCACGCCTATCATCACCGACCCGAAGAAGGCCGCTCAAACTTTGCAGTGGGTGGTCAAGGAGATGGACGCCCGCTATGACGATTTGCAGTACTTCGGATTCAACAATATGAAGGACTTCAACCGTGCCGTCCGCCAAGGTAAGGTGCATGCTCCACTGGGTTCCGACCGCATGGTTGCGCCGTACCCGTACATCCTCGTGGTGATCGACGAGATGGCTGACTTGATGATGGTCGCCAAGAATGATGTGGAGGATTCGATCCAGCGCATCACTCAGCTCGCCCGTGCTGCCGGCATCCACCTCGTGTTGGCTACGCAGCGCCCGTCCGTCGACGTGATCACCGGCCTGATTAAGGCAAATATTCCGTCGCGTCTGGCTTTCGCTACCTCTTCGGCCACCGATTCTCGCGTCATTCTCGACTCGGTGGGTGCAGAGTCGCTGATTGGCCAGGGTGATGGCTTGTTCCTGCCGATGGGTAGGTCGAAGCCGACGCGCGTTCAAGGTGCGTGGGTTACGGAGTCGGAAATCCACCAGATTGCTGATTTCGTCCGCCAGCAGCGCAAGCCTCGCTACCGTCAGGATATTCAAGAGCTCATGAACGCTTCCGATAAGAAGGAAGAGCAGGCTGAGGCGATTGAGGATATCGGTAACGATATGGACGATGTTCTTCAGGCTGCTGAGCTGATTATCACCTCGCAGTTTGGCTCGACGTCCATGTTACAGCGCAAGCTGCGCGTGGGCTTTGCTCGAGCAGGCCGACTGATGGATATTTTGGAATCGCGCGGTATCGTGGGCCCGTCGGAGGGCTCGAAGGCGCGTGAGGTTTTGGTTCAGCCAGCCCAATTGCAGCAGGCTTTGGCCTTCATTCGTGGCGAGTCCTCCAGCATTGGTGCAGCACCTGCCCAGCCTGGCGGCCCTCAGTGATGCCGTTCATCGGCGGTGGCTATTAAACTGGAGAAAGATTATTTCGTCACAAAGGAGTCTCTCATGTCGCAAGTTAATCCCCAGGCTGATCAGTCGCAAAATGCACCTGAAGCACACGGTGATTCTCGCGCTGCCCAGATTCTTTCGCAATGGAAGACTCCTGCTAACATCACCACGACTATTCGCATTTTCATGGTGATTATCACCCTCGTTCTCGCAGGCCTTGCTGGCCCGTGGGGTGCGAAGAACTACGCGCTGGAGTGGGTTGCCGCCGTGCTCTTCATCATTGCTGCAAGCACGGATAAGGTCGACGGCTACCTCGCCCGCTCTCGCCATGAGGTTACCGACTTGGGTAAGCTTCTCGACCCGATTGCCGATAAGCTTCTCATCTGCTCAGTTCTCATTCTCTTCTCGATTAACGGCCAGTTGTGGTGGTGGGTCACCATCTTGTTCCTGGTGCGCGAGCTCGGCATCACGATTTGGCGTTTCTTCGCGGTGAGCGAGGCCAATGTGGTTGTCGCCGCTAACTGGGCTGGAAAGCTCAAGACGGTGTTCGAGTGCATTTCTACCTCGATGCTGTTGGTGCCTCTGTGGCAGTTTGACCCGAAGTTCCCCTTCACTCATGGCGGTACTTCGCTGGTCTTCAACTCCTGGTCGGTGTGGTATCTCTTGCTCACCTATGTGGTGACCGGTATTGCTCTGGTGCTGTGCCTATACTCTGGCGCTAACTACCTCATTGGTTTCCATAAGGCTCAGAAGGCCGCCCAAGCTCAGAAGTAACTGCTGCTGGTCGCTGGTTAGTCGCCGCTGCTGGTAACTGCCGCTGGTCACTGCTTGCTGCGTACCCGTTGCGTTAACTCATGGGGAGCGTCTCATGCCATCACTTGATTCGGAAGATCCCGTTCAACTTGCTCGTACTCTGTTGGACGAGTGCAAGAAGAGGGGAGTATACCTCGCCTGTTCGGAATCGCTGACCGGTGGTGAGCTGGCTTCAACTCTCGTTTCCGTTCCGGGGGCTTCTGCCGTTTTCCTTGGCTCTGCGGTGACGTATCACCTGGGTGCGAAGCAGCATATTTTGGGCGTTCCAGGTAATCTTTTGCATTCTTTAGGCGCCGTCAATGCGCAAGTTGCGAGTGATATGGTTGCCGGTACGCTTAAGCTTTACGCTCCGGCTCTTCATTTCGATGGGCTTGAGATTACCACTGTGCAGCAGCGGCCCTCATACTCCTGGCATGGCCTCCTGGCTCTCAGTACGACAGGAGTTGCGGGCCCGAGTAGTGATGGCTTCCAGCCAGTCGGCACTGTGTTCGTCGGTGCAGGCTTAGCAGGCGGTTCGATCAGCGTCGAGGAGCTGCATCTGCACGGCGACCGTTCCCAGATTCGCCGCCTCGCAGTAACGGCCGCCTTGCACGCGGGTTTGCGTGAAATTCTCTCGTTGGACTGAGCTGAAGAAAGCTCATACCCTCAAATTTATTGTTTCGTCAACATTTCGGTCGGCGTTTCGTCTGTGGGAATAAAAATATCATTCGATTGTTGACACAAATGTATGGGAGATCAAGAGAGAGGGTGGAAAATGGTAACGACACTCAATGCGAAGACCGTCGAGGGTTCCACTGCGCAGGCAGCCTACCTGCAGCATATGGATCGCCCTCAAACTGCAATGAAACGCGAACTGACCCCAGCTCAGCGTCGCGCCATCGCCTTCGCTCGCGAGCAGTTCATGCGAGCTCAGAAGGCACGCCAGGAGAAGCGAGCTCGTGAAGAGCAACTGCGCCGTATGCGTGAGGATGACGAGCGTGAGTACAGCCAGACGATGAATCGTTCTGCCGTCGCTCAGGAAGAAGAGGAAAACACAGGTACTATCTCCTTCCGCATTGTTCTGGGTGAGGTTCTGCGTGACGTTCGCCGTAATGATCACAAGACTTTGCGTGAAGTTTCGGATAAGGCCGGCGTTTCCCTGGGCTACCTTTCCGAAGTCGAGCGCGGCCAGAAGGAAGCAAGCTCGGAACTCTTGGGTTCGATCTCCGCAGCACTGGGCTTGAAGCTGTCCCAGACGTTGCGCTTGGTGGCCGACCGCATCGAAAAGATGGAAAAGGCAAACGAAGAAGTCGCTGCTGCCTGAGTGACAATCAGAGTTTCTTCAACCGTGTTGGTAATCTTTCGCCATTGAGCATGAGCTCAGCAAGATTATCAGCACGGTTTTTTGTGTTCTAGCCAGTAGCTTCGTGTGCAGCGTAACGCGTCGTGAATCTGTGCTGAACTGGAAGCGTGCATGAAAGAGAATTTTGGATTCTGCTCGAAGAGGTTTTTGGCAGAGCATACGGTAAAAGCCTCGCTCAAGATGAGCACCTCACCAAATTGGATAATGTGACCGCGAGTGAGGCGCTTGCTGCAGGAATTCGCCCGCGTGTTGTGTGGAATGTGTTGTGTGACCAGATGGATGTTCCTGATCCGAAACGCTGGGGTTCACAAACAGTTGCTCCGCCGATGCCTGTTCCTGAGCAAGACTTGTATTCTGATTGATGAGGGAATGTACAAGTTCACACTCCAGTCGAACATCTGTTCGGATAAGATGCTATACTGAAGGCAGTTCGAGAAGTTTTCCACATTATGGAAAAAATTCCTGTTCGATCGGCGAGAACCCGATAAGTTGGGAGCGTTACTGCTTCCAAGGAGGAAATATGGCACAGAAAAAAGCGACTGAGTCTGAAGAGGACCGTCTGCGCCAACAAAGGCAAGCGTCTTTGGAAACTGCGCTTAAGCAGGTGGAAAAGACGTATGGCAAAGGCTCCATCATGCGCATGGGTGACCAACCCCAGCAAAATGTGGAGGTCATTCCTACGGGTTCTCTTGCCCTTGACTTGGCACTGGGAATTGGCGGTTACCCGCGCGGGCGAATCATTGAGATCTACGGTCCAGAATCATCTGGTAAAACCACTCTCGCACTCGAAGCTGTGGCGAACGCCCAGCGAGAGGGTGGCAATGCAGCCTATATCGATGTCGAGCACGCATTGGACCCTGGCTACGCAAAAGCCCTGGGTGTCGATATTGACAGTTTGATCCTTTCCCAGCCTGATTCTGGTGAACAGGCACTGGGCATTGCTGATCAGCTGATCCGCTCAGGAGCATTGTCCATCATCGTCATCGATTCTGTGGCTGCACTCGTGCCACAGGCTGAAATCGAAGGTGATATTGGCGATTCCCACGTCGGCTTGCAAGCTCGACTGATGAGCCAGGCACTGCGTAAGATGACTGGCGCTCTGGCACAGACGAATACCACCGCAATCTTCATTAACCAGTTGCGTGAGAAGATCGGCGTGATGTTTGGCAACCCAGAAACCACTACTGGTGGTAAGGCACTGAAGTTCTACGCTTCTGTTCGCTTGGATATTCGCCGCATTCAGATGCTCAAACAGGGCGATAACCCAGTGGGTAACCGCACTCGCGTCAAGGTTGTTAAGAATAAGATGGCCCCGCCATTTAAGACTGCCGAATTCGACATCATGTATGGCGAAGGTGTTTCGCGCGAAGGCTCGATTCTCGACTTGGGCGTGGAAAGCGGCATCGTCAAGAAGTCCGGCTCGTGGTTCACATATGCTGATCAGCAGCTGGGCCAGGGTCGTGAAAACGCTCGTAAGACGTTGGCTGGCGACGCAGCTTTGGCTGCCGAAATTGAGACGAAGATCAAGCAAGCCTACCACGTCATTCCACAGGACGACGCTCAGGAATCTGAGGAGAATTCAGAGTCTGGCGGTGCTCCAGCACAGGCTACTGACTCTTCGGATGATGAGTGATTAGCCAGTCCAGCTCATCTGCCGATGAGCATGGGCATACTTTGTGGCGCACAGTTACTGTGCGCCACAGTCGTCTTTGCACAAGCAGATTCCCAAGGCAAGCATAGTAGAGGGGAGAAGGAGAGCGATGATCGACCCCGAAGAGTTCCTTCGACACCATCCCATCCAGAACCCTCAGCCAAGCACTGAGCCTGTCGCTGAGCATGAAATTGAAGCTGCTGACCACAATGATGCAGCAGCTCTGCTCGATACTGCAGCTGCTGACCATGAAACTGCAGCCTCTGTAAACGATGCTGATACTCCTGTGGTTTCAGTCACTTTCACGGGCTCTTTCGGCACATCAGGCCATGGTTTCTCCAGCACTTGGGGAAAGAAACAGACCCGCCGCCGCACTTCTGCTCGCACACAAAGGGGAAGGATACGACAGGTACGCACAGAACTTGCATCCGATAAAAATGCTTGCCTCGACAGTGCAGTGAAATCCCTCGATGCAGCAGGAAGCAACGAATGGGGGATGAGGCGAAGGCTCAGCCGCAAGGGCTTCAACGCAGAAGCAGTCGATTGGACTATCGCAATACTGCAGCGTGATAATCTCCTCGACGAGCGGGCCTTCGCCGAATCGCTGGTACGCCGAGGAGTGGCTCATGGATATGGGCCCGCTTGGGTATCGCGAAACTTAACAGCAAAAGGCGTCCCACAAGATGTTCGCGACTGCGCCATCGCTCACGCTCTTGAAGAGGGTGATTTCGAACGTGCTGCTCACAGCTTTATGCAAACACTCATTCGAACGACACGGGGAATGGACTATGACAAAAAGATGAGGAAACTATCCTCATCAGCACGTTCCCACGGGCACAGTTTGAGCGCATTACAACCGTGGATGAACGAATTTCTCACTGACGATTCTCAGTAGTTCGCAGTAGCTTGCGGTAGTTCTCAGTAGTTCACAGAGGAAGAAAACTGTTGAGATCCCTCATACCCCGGGTTCTGTCGTGCCGAAGCGCGGATGATCATCCATCTAGGCTTACTCTCACGAATAAGCTCCATCGACCTACCCGAAGACGGGACGAGCAGCCCCATTGCCTTCTATTTGGTCTTTCTCCCGACGAGGCTTGCCATGCGGTTGTTGTTACCAACAACCCGGTGGTCTCTTACACCGCCGTTTCACCCTTACCTCTTGCGAGGCGGTCTGTTCTCTGCTGCGCTATCTCTCAGGTTTCCCTGGGCAGGCGTTACCTGCCGTCGTGCTCTGCGGAGCCCGGAAGTTCCTCATAGGCTGATACACAGCCTCCGCGATCACCGAAGGATCTCAACCCTTTGAATATTCCATCTCATCTCGACAATTCAAATGTGAAGATTTCTCACGCATTACATCAGCAATTTCAGTTTTTAGTTTTCCTTCAACGCCTTCTTTGCCCTCTCCAGTGTTTCAATAACCTGGTCACACCAAGCATCAAACTCAGGATCTTGCTTCCGGCACTCAGGATGAGAATTCATATAATCGACGCAGATGCGAGCGCCTTCATCAAAACGAGTGGTGCATTTAAATTCAGGCACCAACCGCTTGATCTTCGAATTGTCGAAGACGACAGAAACAGACTTATCACCCAAAAGGCTGCCCTGATAATCATATGGTGCAACAGAGGCGAGGAAATCAGCGGAAACATGGTAGAGAACTGGCTTCACGCCCAAAGCGCGACCCACCGCTTCATAAATCTGGTTCCAGCTCAAACTTTCATCAGAAGTAATATGCACTGCCTCACCAAGAGCATGAATATTACCCATCAAACCGACAAAACCAACAGCGAAATCCTTGTTGAACGTGACAGTCCACAACGAGGTGCCATCACCTTGAACAATAACCGGCTTGCCCTGCTTCATGCGCTGTAAGATCTGCCAGCTTCCCTGGCTACCGTCAACACCGATGGGAACATTACGCTCATCATACGTGTGGCTGGGTCGAACAATAGTGACAGGGAAACCGTCATTGCGGTAAGCATCCATCAGCACACGTTCGCAGGCAATCTTATTGCGCGAATACTGCCAATAGGGGTTCGCTAAGGTAGTGCCTTCTGTAATGCGATAATCATGGTTAGGCTTGGCATAGGCCGATGCTGAGCTGATGAAAATATACTGATCCGTCATACCAGTGAACAGGCGGATATCACGCTCTACCTGCTCCGGGACGAAGGCAATAAATTCGGCAACCGTGTCAAAGTGACGGCCCTCCAACAGTTCGCGAACTTCATCCTCATTATTCATGTCAGCGACGAGTAACTCCACGCCTTGGGGGAGTTCATCATTGCGATGGCCGCGATTGATGAGTGTGACCTCCCAGCCCTTCTCCACCAAGAGGCGAGTGATAGCAGAACTAATAGTTCCTGTTCCGCCAATAAGTAATGCGCGCATTTTGCTCCTTTGCATTGCGACTTGAATCTGCCTAATGAGCAGAACTGCATGCATGCTCGAAAACCAATACACACAGTATTTCCATAATCTCACGTTAGGAAGCTTCGCGGAAGCAAATTGCGAGAAAGGCGGAAAGAAAGAAATTTTCGTGAGAAAACTGGCTGATAATCTCAAGAAATTAGCGTTTTCTTACCCAAGAGAGAGGTGTCTCTCAGTGATTTTTCAGTGAAGAAGGGGTAGGATAGAAGCAACCTGAGACAGGGAAGAGCTCAGGACCCATTCGATGAATTTTTCATCGTCCGACCAAAGGAGGTCACCATGGACATCGTTGTTACCGGTCGTCATACCACTGTGAGCGACAAGTTCCACGACGTTGTTGACACCAAGATGCAAAGAGTAGAAACGATCGCTCCTGACGTTTCTCGCATTCAGGTTGTGGTGACTCGTGAAGGAAACCCAAGCCAAGCCGACACTGCAAAGCGCGTGGAGCTGACCATCATCGCAGGCCGCGACGTGGTGCGTGCAGAAGCTTCGAGCACTGATGAGTACTCCGCACTCGACCTCGCACTGGATAAGCTGACCCTGCGCCTGCGCCGTACGCGCGATCGCCGTAAGAACCATCGTCGCGGTTTGGAGAACGTGCCAGCACCAGACCTCGCAGCAGAGTTCGAACTGCAGAAGGCTGTGGAGCGCGCTGAGAACGAAGAGCAAGCTCCGAACGGTGCTGACGCTCTGGCGAAGGAACTGGACCCAGGCGAGTCGATTGAAGTTCAGGTGGGCGACACTCCAGTCGTCATCCGCCGTAAGCTGCACATCGCAGAGCCAATGACTATCGATGACGCTCTGTACCAGATGGAGCTGATCGGCCACGACTTCTTCCTGTTCACCAACTCGGCCAATGGTCGCGCCTCGGTTGTGTATCGTCGCCACGGTTACTCCTACGGTGTGTTTGAGATTGACACTGCGGATAACCTGCGCAAGGCACGCGAAGCAGCACGTAAGGCTGCAAAGAAGGCCTGATACTTGCTTTCCCCGAAGCTGCTTGGTGTAAGGAATACGGCAGCGAAGGAAACAGATAGAGAATAATGAGCCTCTTCCTCGCCTGACGCTGTTGGGTTGAGGGAGAGGCTCATTTTGTCTGAGATTACGCAAACGCGGGTATATATGTGTCAAAGCTGATAATCTGTGAGGAAAAGTACAGAAAAATCCCCGTTTTTATTGGCATGTATCCGCGCCAGCCTTTAAGATTGGGAATGTTTGTTATCGAAGCTCGCATGGCGAGCATACGACGGGAGTGAACAGTGGCATCTCTTCTTGATAAAGCCCTGCGTGTTGGCGAAGGTCGACAGCTCAAAAAACTCCAGTCTGTGGTGGACAAGACGAACGGCTTTGAGCCGAAGATCTCCGCTCTCACGGACGAGGAGCTGAAGGCACAGACCAGCAAGTTCAAGGAACGCCTGAAGAAGGGCGAAACCCTGGACGACATCATGCCGGAGGCTTTCGCAACTGTACGTGAGGCTGCTAAGCGCGTTATTGGTCAGCGTCCCTACAACGTTCAGATTATGGGTGCCGCTGCACTGCACTGGGGTAATATCGCCGAAATGAAGACTGGCGAAGGTAAAACCTTGGTAGCAACCATGCCAAGCTACCTCAACGCACTCACTGGTGAGGGCGTGCATGTCGTGACTGTGAACGACTACCTGGCAAGCTATCAGTCTGAGTTGATGGGTCGTGTGCACCGCTTCCTCGGTTTGAGCGTGGGCTGCATTCTCACCAGCCAGAAGCCAGCCGAGCGCCGCAAGCAGTACGCTGCCGACATTACTTATGGCACCAACAACGAATTCGGCTTCGACTACCTGCGTGACAACATGGCATGGGATAAGTCCGAGCTGGTTCAGCGCGGCCACCACTACGCCATCGTCGATGAGGTCGACTCCATCTTGATCGATGAGGCTCGAACCCCACTCATTATTTCTGGTCCAGCAGAAGGCGGTGTTACCCGTTGGTACCGCCAGTTCGCTACCTTCGTGCCCAACCTTACTCGCGACGTGGATTACACCGTCGATGAGAAGAAGAAGACTATCGGCATTCTCGACCCTGGCATTGCCAAGGTGGAGGATTGGCTTGGCATTGATAATCTTTATGAGCCAAACAATACGGCTCTCATCGGCTACCTCAACAACGCCATCAAGGCCAAGGAACTCTTCCTGCGTGACCGCGACTACGTGGTGACAGGCGGAGAGGTGCTCATCGTCGATGAACACACCGGCCGTGTGCTGCCAGGCCGTCGCTACAACGAGGGCTTGCACCAGGCGCTGGAAGCCAAGGAAAACGTGGAGATTAAGGCTGAGAACCAGACTTACGCCACCATCACCTTGCAGAACTACTTCCGCATGTACGACAAGCTGTCGGGCATGACTGGTACCGCAGAAACTGAGGCAGCCGAGTTCAACAACACCTACAAGCTGGGTGTGATCCCGATCCCGACGAATAAGCCAATGATTCGCCAGGATAAGGATGATCTGATCTTCCTGTCCAAGAAGGATAAGCTCACCGCCATCATCAAGGATGTTGCCGAGCGTTACCGCAAGGGCCAGCCCGTCCTGCTCGGTACTGCTTCGGTCGAATCTTCTGAAGTGGTGTCCGTGCTTCTCGACCGCGCTCATATTCCTCACACTGTGCTCAATGCTAAGCAGCATGAACGTGAGGCAGCCGTCGTCGCCGTCGCAGGCCGTAAGGGTGCTGTGACCGTGGCAACCAACATGGCAGGCCGTGGTACCGATATCATGCTCGGCGGTAACGTCGAATTCTTGGCTGACCAGAGGCTGAAGAAGGAAGGCTACTCGCCAGAGGACACTCCGGAAGATTACGAGAAGCTGTGGGCTCCAACCTTGAAGAAGGTCAAGGAAGAGGTCAAGGCTGAGCACGAGGAAGTCGTCAAGCTCGGCGGCCTGTACGTGTTGGGTACCGAGCGCCACGAATCTCGCCGTATTGATAATCAGCTGCGCGGCCGTTCTGGCCGTCAGGGCGACCCCGGTGAGTCTCGCTTCTACCTGTCACTGGAAGACGATTTGATGCGTCTGTTCAACACCCAGCTGGTGGCTCGTACCATGCGTTCGAGCATGCCAGAGGGCGAGCCAATCGTCTCCAAGCAGGTGACGAAGGGCGTACGCAACGCTCAGAAGGCCGTCGAATCGCGTAACTATGAGATTCGTAAGAACGTTCTCAAGTACGACGACGTGATGAATAAGCAGCGTACCGTCATCTACAAGGAGCGCCAGAAGGTGCTCAAGGGCGAAGACATCTCCAAGGATATTCAGATGTTCCTGCGCCACACGGTCACCGCTTACGTGAACAACGCTCTGGTGAGCCAGAAGGATGACGCTCATCTCAACCTCACCGGTTTGTGGAAGGCGCTGGCAACTTTGTACCCCATCACCTTGGATATGAACGAGGTTGCCGCTCGCATCGCTAACGGTGGTAATGAGCCAGAGGGCTTCGACGCTTCCAACCCAGAGGATTACAGCCCAGCTAAGGGTGTGAAGCCACTCAAGCATGACAAGGCTGTTGCCCTGATTATCAAGCTGGTGGTTGAGGACGCTAAGAAGCAGTATCAGCTGCGTGAGGACGTAATGGGCGAGGACGCTATGCGCAACCTCGAATGCCGCGTTCTGCTCTCTGTTCTCGACCGCAAGTGGCGTGAGCACCTCTACGAGATGGACTACTTGAAGGACGGCATTGGCCTGCGTGGTATGGGCCAGCGCGATCCTCTGGTTGAGTACCAGCGTGAAGGCTACCGCATGTACAACTCGATGGCCGACGCCATTCGCGAAGAGACTCTCCAGATTCTCTTCCACATTGATTTGGCTGAGGCTCGTCGTGACCTCTCGCAGGAGGCTGAGGCTCTTGATGAGCTGCAGACTTCCGGCCCGCAGGATCCAAGCGAGGAGAGCTCTTCCGCTGCTTCTGCTTCTGATGCCGCTTCTGATGAGGCAGTCGAGGGTGCTGAAGCTTCTGAAGAAGAGGGAACCGAGACTAGCGCTTCGGCTCATCCAGAAGAGGGCAGCGACCCGATTGTGGGTATGCAACCTCTGAGCCACGCTGACCAGGAGGCTTCGACCAAGGAGCGCATTAGTCGCGGCTTGGCTGCTCAGGAGCACACTCCATGGTCGGATGGTCGCACCTTCCCAGGCACTCCGAAGAATGCACCGTGCCCATGCGGTTCTGGTCGTAAGTACAAGATGTGCCACGGTCAGAATGAGAAGGCTGAGAGCGGCGAGTGAGCCTGCTTCGCGCATCAGCGCGAGAGGAGAGCTTCTCAGCTGTTCATGAGATAACAAACCAAAAAGCTGGTCTTCGGGCCAGCTTTTTTGTTATCCGTCGCAGGCTTGGTTACTTCGGTGCTCTCGCTGCGGATAGGCGCTGGTTGGATCGGGTACCGGGTAGAGCGAGTAAGATGTGCAGGCGCACACATGCGCACAACACACATACGTTGAAAACGCGCACAATGTAGTTGCTTATCGATAGACTTATAATCACAAAGCTTAATGGGAACGTTAGCGGTTTTCGCAGTCGAAAATAGGCCGCAGCGTGAGAGAGGCTAGCTGGAAAGCTAGGAATTGCAAGGGAGCACTATGTACTCGTTGGGTATTGACATCGGTGGCACCAAGATCGCAGCTGGCGTGTTTGATGAAAACCACAAGCTGGTCAAGCGCACACAAGTTCCAACTCCACAGACTGCAACGGCAATCAATGCTCAGATCGCCAGCATGTACCGTGAGGCCGTTGAGGAACTGGGCAAGATCGAGGCAATCGGCATTTCCGCAGCAGGCAATGTTGCAGCAGATCGTCGCACCATGACCTTCTCCGCCAACATTCCTGCATGGATTGACTACCCACTGGCCGACCACATTGAGGAACTCATCGACCACGAAGTTCCTGTCATCGTAGAAAACGATGCTAACTCCGCCGGCTGGGGTGAGTACATCGTCGGCGCTGGCAAGGGCACTAAGAACATGGTCATGCTCACCGTCGGCACTGGCCTGGGTGGCGCAATTATCATCAACGGTCAGCTCTTCCGCGGCTCCTTCGGCATGGCCGCTGAGGTGGGCCACCTGCCCATGGTTCCTGATGGTGAGACCTGCGGTTGCGGTCTGCGTGGTTGCGCTGAGAAGTACATTTCCGGTACTGCACTCGAGCGTTTCGCCCGTTCTGCCGTTCGTCGTCGGCCTCAGAAGGGCGCTCGTCTGCTTGAGCTTTCCGGTGGCGATATCGACGCTATTCGTGGCGAGATGGTTTCCCAGGCTGCTAAGGAAGGCGATGAGCTCGGCCTTTACGCCTTCAACAAGATCGGTGAGTGGCTGGGTCGCTCCATGGCTGCTATTGCTACTGTTTTGGACCCTGACACCTTCATCATCGGTGGCGGCGTTGTCGCTGTGGGTGACCTGCTCATGAAGCCAGCCGAATACAACTTCGTGCGCTTCCTCCAGGCTGCTGCTTACCGTCCTCACGCTCAGGTTTTGGTGGCAACTGCTGGTAACGACGCTGGCATGATCGGTGTCGCTGACCTCGCCCTGCAGGAAGTCCTGAACAAGCAGAACGCTTGAGATTATCACTGCACTTCATCAGCAGAGGCTGAATGAGGTGCACTGATGGAAAGTGGCCGGAAGCTGAGCTTCCGGCCACTTTTTGTGTACTGATAATCTGGAGAAATTCAGAGGCGAGCACCAGAGTCGAAACTCTCCGTATCGCCACCAGCATATGGGTCGGCAGTGTTGGGGTAGGGGGCTTCGTCGTGACGACGAGAACCCAGCCATTCACCCAGCAGCCACAACACGCCGACAGCAAAGAGCAGGCCACCCAAGTACTGCGCAAAGTTACCGACGAGCGGAATGAGCGGGCCGAGGAAAGCAAGAACCAAGCCCACAGCAATCAGGCTCGTGCTCGTAATCGCCACGCGCGGCTGAATGCGCGCGTTTGATGAGGTGGTGAGAGTGCGCGGGTCAGGGTCGCGCTCTTCGAGCAGCTCTTCGTTAGTCAGTGGACGGTCAGGCTGCTGGCTGTGCTCAGAGCGTGACTTCTTGGTAGTGGCAATCTTGCGCTGTTTTGCTTCTTGTTTGGCCTCGCGCTTGAGTTGCTTCACGAGCTCGTTATGGCGGCGCTGATCGGCCTGGGAAGCGGCTTTCTCAAATTCTTGTGCGGTACGAGAGTGGGCAAGGTCAGAAAGGTCGGTGGAGTCGAGGAGAGCTTGCCACGCCTGCGAATCAGATGTGGCAGAAGAGTTTGCGGAAGGCTGTGAGTTTGCGGGAGAGGCGGGGCTGCCAGAAGGCTGTTGAGCACCAGATGTGGCAGATACCGGGAAAGTGTCATGAGCCGAGGTGTCGGGCTGTCGAGTTTCGTCATTGTTGCTAAAATCCTGAGTGGACATGCTCCCATTCTAAAGGAGTTTCACGTTGTGGGAAAGGCGAAGACTATGAAGAGGCCACTCAAGCTGTACTGGTTCTATATTCGAGTCTTGGGTGGATTTGCGTGGCGCCGCTTCACACCAACCGTGAAAGGCCTGGAAAATATTCCGAAAGCAGGCCCGCTGATTTTGGCAGCCAACCACTTGGCGGTGATCGACGACGCTGTCATCCCGCTGACCTTCCCGCGCATGGTGCACTACATGGCCAAGGAAGAGTACTTTACCGGTAAAGGCATTCGCGGCGCTTTCAAAAAGTTCTTCTTCACCTCGGCGGGTACTTTCCCGGTGAACCGTTCGGGCGGTGGAAAGTCAGCCGATGCACTGCTGCACGCTAAGGAGATTTTGGAGCGTGGGGAAGTGTTCGGCATTCACCCGGAGGGAACGCGCTCGCCTGATGGCAAGTTGTATCGCGGACATACGGGTGCAGCTCGTTTGGCTTTGCAAACTGGGGTATCGATTCTTCCTGTGGGCTTGATTGGCACGAATGATGCGCAGCCGATCGGCCAAGTGATGCCGAAGAAAGTTCACATTGAAATCCGCTACGGCAAGCCTATTGAGGTGGAGAAGGTGGAGAACCCCACTCATGAGCAGGTTCGCGAGCTGACCGACCAGATGATGAAGAAGATCGCCGAGCTTACCGACCAAGAGTATGTGAATGAGTACGCTCAGGTGGTGAAGAAGCGGATGAAGGAAGAGCGCGAAGCTCAGCTTGCGGCCGCGGCTGCGTCAGAATCTTCGCCAGAGGCCGCGCCAAAGGGCAACTGAGACCGCCGCGGCGACCGCTCCGCAGGGTCGCTGCAGAGACGGGATCAGAGGTTACACCAAAGTCAGAGTGATGACGGTTGGCTTGCCGTTGGTATCGCGCAGGCGTGCCTTCGTGTTGCCCGGAATCGACTGGCTGAACACCTGGTGGAGCAGTTCGCCGATCAGCGACTTCTGCGTTTTCACCTCAAAGCCCAAGGCTTCCAGCTTGCTGACCGCATCGTCTTTAGACAAGCCGATGACGTTCGGAACCGTTGCCATTTCTGGGCCGCGAGACACCACCATGGTAATCTCCGAGTTTTTCGCAACCTGCTGTCCTTCCCCAGGCTTAACGGCGATGACAGCACCTTGAGCAACGGTATCGCTAAACTCTTCGCTGACTTTCACCTTCAGGTGCGCATTTTCCAGCTCTTTCTGCGCCTCGTCGGCGAGCTTTCCGGCGACTGCAGGAATGATGACCGGCTGCGGGCCCTGAGAAACGACGAGGGAGATTGATGCCTGGTCTTTCTTGATGAAAGTGCCCGGCTGCAGGGACGTGCTGATAATCTTGCCCTTGCCGATGGCGTCAGAATAAACTTCGCTCACCTTCGCCTTGACGTGCGCGCTAGTCAGACGCGAGGAGTAGGCGCTCCACACGCTACCCTCTACTGCGCACTGGCCGGTGGCGCCTTGCAAATTCGACGGTCTGGCAGGGCTGGTCGGCGCTTTCTCGAGGTGTTGGCTGGTTTCCCCATTGGCCAAAGTTGTCGACAAAAGATTGTCACAGCTTGCGCTGATCGCAGGAATACGCAGATAACTGCCCGGGCCGGCGAGCTGATACCAGGCGTAGTAGCCGCCTGCACCACCGCCGGCGAGAAGGGCCACGACGAGAGCAGTGATAGCAACTTTGCGGCCAGTGTGCTTTGGTTTTGCCGCGCCGCGAGCCATGGCTTGGGTCGGCGCTGTGGGTTGAGTTGGCACGGAAGAATGTGTGGAAGGTGGCAGCGGGCGGGTCGCCTGCTGTGCTGAGGTTTTCGAGCTCACCACGGTTTGCCAGCGCAAGTCAGAACCGGACTGGGCCTGACGCGGTGATCTGCTTTGGACGCGTGTTGGCTGAGTGGAACTCACGCCAGTCGAGCTAGCGGCTGCGGTAGTGCTGTGCACAGGGTAAGAGGCGCTCTGCAAATCTTGGGTATTGGCGGCGCTGCCAGCACTGTTCTCGCTGTGCGCAAGGTCCGGCAATGTTTCGAAAGGCTTACGCGCTTCAGGTTGCGGAGTTTGCACCGCAGTACGCTGTGGGTATTGCGAAAAGCGTGAAGCCGACGGAGCAGGAGCGGTGGAAGCTGAAGCCTGGTGGCGTGGGGCGGCACCAGCAAGCGCAGAAAGAGCGGATGACGACGCTGGTAATCTTGAGGGATCATGCCGAAAAGCGAGCTGCTCAGAGCTCAACTCACGCTTCACCTGCGCAACAAGCTTGCCAGCAGCTTGACCATTCTGAGGCCTGCTCGCCGCCGAACGAGAAGTGAGGGTGGCCACCAACTCCACCACAAGGCGGGCAAACTGAGGGTCGATGCTGGTAAGCGAGGGAACATCCTGATTGACATGCTTGAAAACCATGGTCATCGGGTTTTCCGAGCGGAAGGGGATGTCACCCGTGAGCATTTCCCAGGCCATCATGCCCACCGAATAGACGTCGGCAGTAGGGGAAACGACGTCACTTTCCAACGTTTCTGGCGCCACATATGCGGCAGTGGCGAGCATGAGCCCCGACGTACCGGTAGTCTGCGTACTCATCATTTTTGCCAAGCCAAAATCGCCGATTTTCACAACGCCGCGAGAGGAAATGAGCACGTTTTCTGGCTTCATATCCCGATGCGTAATACCAGCCGAATGGGCGGCCGCCAAGCCATCGAAAACAGCGGTAAGAATGTTGAGCGTATCCTTCACGCTCAGCGGCGCAGAAGTTTCGAGAACGTGACGCAGATCCTGGCCTTCAACGTACTCCATGACGAGGTAGGGCAGGCCAGTAGATGTGGTGCCAGTGTCATAAACCTGAACGATGTGATTATTGGCCACACGAGCAGCTGCAGTGGCTTCCGTGTGGAAACGGCGGCGGAATTGCTCGCCGTGCTCGCCATGAGCGAGGCCCGAGTGGATGATCTTGAGCGCAACACGACGCTCCAAGCGCTGATCCATGGCAACGTAAACACTTGCCATACCGCCTTGCGCGAGAAGCTTTTCAATAGCGTAACGCCCGTCGATAATCTCACTCATGTTCATTCTTCCTATACTAACCGTGACAAGCTATTTGGCAGGCGAGGGCTGCTTCACTTCACGCCGAGCATACGCGCGCAAATTGAGCGCACTCGCTCCCAGGCTTGCTCGGAAATGGGTGACGCTTGCGGCTGGTGTTGGGCTTGAGGTTCGTCTTGGCCAGAAGCTTGAGCGTGCAGAGCGTGTTCCAGCTTATCCAAAGCCTCGTCGGAGGAATGCTTCAGCTCCTGCAAGCGCTGCCAGGAGCGTTCGATAGCTCCAGAGCGCTGGAAAATAGCCATTACTTGAGCAACATCTTCGTTGGTGCGCGCAGACTTGCTGTACAGGTTAATGAGGGTGTGGCGGTCATCCGGGTCGGCCAAAATCAGGGCGTCAGCGAGCAAAATAGTGCGCTTGCCTTCACGAATATCACCGCCGAGAGGTTTGCCCGTGGGCGGGTTCGAGGGCACAACGTCCATCAGATCATCGTGGATTTGAAAGCCGATTCCTACCGTCCTGCCAATCTCGAAGCCTGATAATCTGGCGAAATTCTCGTCAAGCCCGGCGCACAACAAGCCCAAAGTAAACGGAATGATGCTGGTGTAAGAGGCCGTTTTGCGCTCATAGACGCTCCAACAGTTAGCGACGATTTCCTCAGGATTATCAAGCGGCGTGATAGAATTCGCCTGGTCGAGAACCTGGCCGATTTCCACCTCGCGCTGCATGGTGAGCATGGCCGTCATGACGGCAGAGGCGAGCTGTGCTGCAGTTTGGGCTTGGGACTCGGCGTGAGCTTGAGGCTCAACGTGAGTTTGAGCGTGGGCTTGAAGCTCAGCATGAGTTTGAGCGTGGGCTTGAGGCTCGATGCGGGGATGTACCGCGGTTTCGACTTGGGCCTGCGAGCAAGCGTTATTCGCAGCAATCAGCGAGATAGTGGCAAAAAGATCGCCCAACATAATCGCCAGACCGCGGCCACCCACCACCTGGGAGTGCTGGTCAACACTCGTGTGGAAAAGCTCAGAATAATGCGAATATTGCTGGGCGAGGGCGACCCACGCGGAATCCTCTCCGCGGCGCAGCACAGACTCATCCATAATGTCGTCGTGAACGAGAGCTCCCGTTTGGAACAGCTCAAGCGCGCAAGCAAGGTCGAGGGCAAAAGGATCGAGCGGCTCAGAGGTAGGGGTAGCGGCGGGGCTCGAGGTGGCGTCAGAGTTATTGCGAGGGTCGCTGCGAGGGTTGAGCGCGGCAAAAGCAAGCAAACCCAGGGCTCTCAGACGCTTGCCACCCTCATCAGAAGAGTGCGCCTGCTCAGCAACAGCACGCATGAGGGCAGCCGACGGCGTGGAATCCGGGTCAGGGTAGGCCAGTTCGCTGATTAGCGCGCGCAAACGCTGGTTTACCTGATCTTTTGCACTGCTGTACCAATCCACAATGTACCTCCCGTTGGTCCCCACTCAAATCCTACTCTGAGGCGCGTTTCGCTTCCCACTCGCAACTTATCCACATTTTGAGAAAAAACATGTTCGCCCTTGCTTTCTCTGATTTCCTGAGATTATCAGTCAACCGACGAAAGGACGAGCAATGTTACCCTCTACTTACATGACTTCTGCGCTAACCTTCGTGGAGCATGCGCATAAAGAATTCTTGCGTTACACTGCAACCATCACCACTGACCCGCTACGCAGTGCCATTCAAGGGCAATCCGCGGAAAAACGGGGAGCGAAAAGCCAACCGCTGACCTCGCGAACTGGTCCGCTCTCACGAGGAGTAGAACTGTGGAGGAGCTTTGAATTCGCTGCCTACCTGCCCATTCTGCTGTGGTGGTATAGCCTCGTTCAATGCGAAAAGCCGGTAAAGCGACGTTTCAGCGAAGCACCTGTGAGCGAGCAGCAAATAGAGGACGTTGTTAAATTCGTCTCCACTAACCCCTCTTTTGATATTGGGGAGCAGGTGAGTAGGCAAGTAGGCGCACTTTTCGATGGTTCTGCCGCCGCGGATGATTCTCAGCAGGTGAGAGGTGGAGCGGGAGAGCGTATGGTTGCGTTGTTTGCTTACGCCTGCCACAATTGCCTCGCGTTTCGCGATGCCATACTGCTGTGCAACTTTACGAGCCTGACGTTCGAGCAGCTTGTTGATGTGGCGTTTACTCCACATGCGCCGACCTCTCAGCAGGCGATCACTGAGCATTTGACGGCTGCATTGAAGAAGCCTCAAGAATATCTGCTGTGCCGGGCTTCACGCGCAGTGAGTTTTCTGTTATGCGCGCTACAACAATTAGAAGGTGCAGATAGGGTGCAACCTCTCGCAATGAGTTCCTACTTGTTATGGTGGGGTGGAAGGGTGGCGGAAAGTACGGCATTAGCATTCCAAGCACTCGACCTTGACCCGCAGTGCTCATTAGCTCGTATTGTGGTGAAAGCGAATGAGGCCGGAGTTCTTGCGCATTGGAAGAGTGAACCGCACTGGCCCGTAGCCTAAGCGTGTGGGCAAGAGGCTGACGGTCCTCTCGATGGGCGAGCGAGCTCATTGAGTGTCAACTCGCGTAGGATTTCGTGGCATGGGAATAAAATAGCCTTCTTAACTGTTTATAGCCTTGGTGGAGTTTGCTTGTTACCACGAAGGTAACTGTGATGAGGAGGGCATTTGGTGACACGAGCCACACAGTCTTCAGCAAAGAAAACTGCAGCAAAGGCTACAACCAAGAAAGCTGAAGAGGCCACTCAAACAGTGGATGATTCTGAGGATGAAGAAGCTGCGAAGGCAGTAAAGCCGAAGAAGACCACACGAAAGAGCTCCAAGGCGAAAAGCACACGAGCTGCCGCTAAGGCCACCCCTGCTGACAAGAAGGAAAAGGAAGCAGAGGTTGACGACCTCGAGGACGATCGTTCTGCTGAGGACTTCGACGAAGACATGCCTCTCGACGACGGCGAAGACTTTGACTTGGATGACCTCGACCTCGATACCGATGAGGATGAGGACAACGACGACTACGACGATTCTGGCGACCTCGACGATGACTTAGACGAGGATGATGACGATGATGATTCTGTCACCGTCACCGAGTCTGCCAACGCCGAGCGCCCAACCGTCTCGTCGACTACCATTCCTGGTGAAACCATCGCCGATTACTTCGGCAAAAAGCGTAAGAAGAAGGTCGCCCAGCCAGGCATGAGCGGCGCCTACGTCGTGAGCAACGACGATGACGACGATGAGGATGTCACTCCTTCGGGCAACCCGAAGAGGCGTGTGGTGTCCTCCGGTGCTACTGCCGACCCGGTGAAGGACTACTTGAAGCAGATTGGTCGCGTTCCGCTGTTGACCGCTGCTCAAGAGGTTGACCTTTCCGAGCGTATTGAGGCAGGCCTGTATGCTCAGCACCTTCTGGACACTGAGGGTGAGGGTATGAGCTTCAAGCGTAAGCGTGAGCTCAAGTGGGCTGCTAACGATGGTCGCAAGGCAAAGGACCACCTGCTTGAAGCAAACCTTCGACTCGTGGTGTCCTTGGCTAAGCGTTACACCGGCCGTGGCATGCTCTTCCTCGACCTTATTCAGGAAGGAAACTTGGGCCTGATTCGCGCCGTCGAAAAGTTCGATTGGAAGAAGGGCTTCAAGTTCTCCACCTACGCAACCTGGTGGATTCGTCAGGCTATCACTCGCGCTATGGCCGACCAGGCTCGCACCATTCGTGTTCCTGTGCACATGGTCGAAGTCATCAACAAGCTGTCTCGCGTTCAGCGTCAGATGTTGCAGGACTTCGGTCGCGAACCAACCCCCGACGAGTTGGCAAAAGAACTCGATATGCCAGTCGAGAAGGTCGAAGAAGTGCAGAAGTATGGTCGCGAACCAATCTCCCTGCACACTCCTCTGGGCGAGGATGGCGACTCCGAGTTCGGCGATTTGATCGAGGATACCGATGCCATCGCTCCACAGGATGCCGTCAGCTTCTCCCTGTTGCAGGAGCAGTTGCGCGATGTTCTCAGCACTTTGAATGAGCGTGACGCATCCGTGATTCGTATGCGCTACGGCTTGGATGACGGCCAGTCCAAGACCTTGGATGATATCGGTCGCGTGTGGGACGTTACCCGCGAACGTATTCGCCAGATCGAGGCGAAGACGATGAAGAAGCTCAAGGAAAAGAGCAGCTTGCGTCCATTGAAGGATTTCTTGGACGACTGAGTTCGTCTGAAGGCCGGCAAACATGCCGGCCTTTGTTTTGTCATTTGCACGTGGCTAAACTGAGGCAGTCGAAAGGGTGAATAAGTGGCAACGTCTTACTCCTCGAAAAATATTGCAGTTCTCGAAGGTTTGGATGCCGTCAGGAAACGTCCTGGCATGTACATCGGAACCACCGACACTCTTGGCCTCATGCACTGCCTGTGGGAAATCATCGATAATTCCGTCGATGAAGCACTCGCCGGAGTCTGCACCAAAATCCGCGTGATTTTGCACAACGACGGTTCTGTCGAAGTGCAAGATAACGGCCGCGGTATCCCGGTGGACACCGAACCGAAAACGGGCCTTTCTGGTGTGGAAGTTGTTCTTACCAAGCTTCACGCTGGTGCAAAGTTTGGCGAGTCCAGCTACAACCAGTCTGGCGGTTTGCATGGTGTGGGCTCTTCTGTGGTCAACGCTTTGAGTTCGCGTTTCGACGTGCAAGTTGACCGTGATGGCAAAACCCACCAGATGCAATTCCACCTGGGTCATCCAGGCGTTTACACCGACACTGATCCTGCGCAGCCCAGCCCGAACTCTCCTTTTAAGAAGACGCGCAAGGGCAGGCCAACCGAGCTCGCAATTGTGGGTAGCGTTCCCAAGAAGCAGACAGGTACGCGCATTCGCTATTGGGCTGACCCGGAAATTTTCAACGCTACCGCGCACTTTGACTATGACATGCTCATCGAGCGCGTCCGTCAAACAAGCTTCCTGGTTCCCAGCCTCACCATTGAGGTGGAAAATGAGTATGCCCCTGAGGATGCCCTCCAGATTATCAATGGCGAAGTAGTCAACCGCGAGCCAGCTGACACCACCGTTTCTGGTGAGAACGCATCTACCTATGACGGTCAGTCTGCAGTTTCTGACGCGGATCAGACTGCGGATCGTGACTTGGATAACAGCGCAATGGAGAGTGCTGAGCCCGAAACCGATGAGGTGAGCACTGATAATCTGGAGGAAGACGAGGCGGTAAGTGAGACCACGAGGGCTAAAGTTGCCGGAGAAGAAGCCCACCAACTGGCCAACATGCCTCGCCTGCAGACCTTCCACCATGAAGGCGGGCTCATCGACTTCGTCGACTTCCTCTCCCACGGCGAGCCCGTATGCGACGTGTGGCATATTACTGGTCACGCCACCTACAAGGAAGAAACTCAGCAAGTCGACGCCAACGACGAGCTGCATGCAGCAACCGTGGAGCGCGATTGCGACGTCGACATCGCACTGCGCTGGACGTCCGGCTACGACACGGAGATTCGAAGCTTCGTCAACGTCGTGGAAACCCCCGGCGGCGGAACTCATGTGGACGGCTTCCTCAACGCGGTAACCAAGCAGATTCGCTCCACCATGGAAGCCAACGCACGCAAGTACAAGGTGAACCTCAAGGATAGCAACCAAAAGATCGAACGCGACGATCTGAGCGCCGGTCTGGTAGCTGTGGTTGCCGTGCGCATTCCGGAACCGCAGTTCCAAGGCCAGACGAAGGATATTCTCGGCACCGCACAGGTCAAGCCGATCGTCACGCGCATTACCAACAAGCAGTTTGGTGAGATGATCACCGGTTCACGCCGCGGCTTCAAGGTGCAAGCGCAGAATGTGCTGGAGAAGATCTCGGGCGAAATGCATGCACGCATTCAGGCACATAAGGCCAAGGAAGTCACCAGGCGTAAGAACGCTCTGGAATCAGCCGCCATGCCTGCCAAGCTCTCCGACTGCCTTTCAGGTAACGACGATATTGCTGAGTTGTTCATCGTCGAGGGCGATTCTGCACTCGGTACTGCTAAGGCTGCACGTAACTCGACTTTCCAAGCTTTGCTGCCAATTCGCGGCAAGATTTTAAACGTGGAAAAGGCGAGCTTGAACCAGATGCTTAACAATGCAGAATGCTCGGCCATCATCCAGGTGATTGGTGCTGGCTCGGGTAAGGATTTCGACCTTTCCTTGGCTCGGTACAACAAGATTGTCATGATGACTGATGCAGATGTGGATGGTGCACACATTCGCATTCTTCTACTCACACTCTTCTACCGCTATATGCGTCCGCTTATTGAGGCGGGCCATGTGTATGCTGCTGTTCCGCCACTGCACCGTATCGCTTTGACGGGTTCGCATAAAGGGGAGTTGCTCTACACCTACTCGGAGGAGCAGTTGAGCGAAAAGCTTGCCGAATTGGATAAGAAGCATATCACCTATGATCCAGATGTGCAGCGCTACAAGGGTTTGGGTGAGATGGATGCTGATCAGTTAGCAGAAACCACGATGGACCCGCGCTCGCGCTTGCTGCGTCGCATTACGATGGATGATGCCACTCATGCAGATGAGATTTTCAGCCTGCTGATGGGCGATGAGGTTCCTCCGCGCAAGCAGTTCATTGTCGATAATGCTGATACGTTCGACCGTTCGCAAATCGACGCTTGATAGTTCGGCACAGTAACAACACGAGATTATCAGCGCGCGATAGACAGCGACTGATGAAGCGATCAGGAACAGTGAGCACAGTGACGCAAGCGCCCCGCTCGGTGAGGAGCGGGGCGCTTTGTTGTGTACTGATAATCTGGAGAAATACTGAGTTTACAAGCCAAGAGTGGCGATGACTGCTGGGAGCTCGCGGCCAGAAGCGTCACGGCGCATATCAACGCTCGGCAACTCAACCGGCTGGCCGGAGGCGTCAAGGGCGTGCATCGGGAACGGAGCAACGAAAGCGTGAATCAGCTCGTCTTGACCCACCAGGAACTTTTGCACACGAACACCATGAGTTCCACGACCCTTCGTCGGGTACTGTGCCAGAGGGGTGAGCTTGGCAAAACCAGGGTAAGTGCCTGGCAGCAAGTCACGCTGACCAGCCACAGTGAGCACCACTGCGCCTTGGAATTGAGCCGGGTCAGCAGCAGGGTCAGAGGTGTCACCCGTCCAACTGAGCGCTCCAGCAGCAACCACGCTGAAAGTCAACACACGAGGAGAAGCCTCACCATTCTTGCCCTCTTCGAGCGCGATGCCCTTCATACCAGCAGAGTTGCGCCCCTGAGCACGCACCTCACTTGCCGGGAAGGTGAGAAGCTTCGCATCGGAGGTGATGAAGACAAGGCGGTCCTCATCATGGGCAAGGTAGGCGCCAACCACCTGATCCATTTCACCAGCGTCATTGGCTTTGAGCGAGATGACCGGCCAGGAGTCGAGAGTGGCGGGGATGCCATCCATGCTCCAACGTTTCACCACGCCTTGAGCAGTGCCCAGAGCGAGGCTCAGAGTGGAAGTATCCGAGCTGGGCAGTGGAATGGCAGCGACCACATGCTCACCAGCAACAGGGTCCGTATCATGCGTGTACTGCAACAGCTCATCTGCACTCACGCCATGCGCCACCGCCAAATCTGGGGTAGCAGCGACCACAGGCAAATCCATCACATTGGCCAACACCAAGCGACCTGCAGTGGTAATCAGAGCGTAACGCGAGCGCGTAGTGGTAGCAAATGCCGCGCGAACCGCATCATGAGCGGCACGAGGAGTGGAGGCGTCGCGGGTGGAGAACAAGTCCATCGCCGATTCACCCATCCTGGCAATCTGGCCGTCTGCGCTCAACACGACAGTTGCAGGAGCGTCGTCGATTTGCAAAACCTCCGAAGCATCCTGGGTTTTCAAGGCTTGAGAGACAGCAGCGGTGTCAATCACGGTGAGGTCGTGAGCGCCATGCGGTGCAGAAGCGGCAGGAGGAAGGCCGGCGCCCAGAGCATCGGCGCCAGCAACTCCAGCACCAGGGGCAGTAGCTGCACCACCTAAGTGAGCACCAGCAAGCGAGCCCTGATCTGCGACGAGCGCACCCTCATCACTCATAATTACCGTGCGACGAGCGTCACCATAAGCCTTGGCGGCCTGATCCATCTCCTCAATCACGACGTTATCGCGCTTCTCATCTGAATCGAGAATCTCCTGCAGCTCCTCGATCGTGCGGCGCAGATCATCACGCTCCGCCTCGAGCTCGATACGGCTCATCTTCGTCAAACGACGCAACTGAAGGTCAAGAATGTACTTCGCCTGTACCTCGTCCAGGTCGAAGACAGCCATCAAACGTTCGCGAGCAGCCTCCGGATTCTCCGACGAACGGATCACCTGAATAACCTCATCAATGTCGACGAGGGCACGCAGCAAACCCTCCACCAAGTGCAAGCGCTCCTGCGCCTTACGCTGTCGGAACTGAGAACGGCGAGTGATGACGTCACGACGGTGGTTAATCCACACCTCGAGCAGCGCCTTCAAACCCAGAGTGTGAGGCCTACCATTCACCAAAGCCACGTTGTTAATGGTAAAGGGGCTTTCCAAAGGTGTGTTGCGGTAGAGTTGGGCGAGCACAGCGGCCGGGTCAAAGCCCGACTTCACGCTAATCACCATCTTCAAACCATTGGTACGATCGGAAAGGTCGACAGCGTCAGAAATACCGTCGAGCTTCTTCTCCTTCACGCACTGACCGATACGCTCCAACACCTTTTCAGGGCCGACCATATAAGGAAGTTCGGTGATAACAATGCCCTTTTTGCGCGCTGTCACGTTTTCCACGTGGGCGCGAGCGCGGGTCACAAAGGTGCCCCGTCCAGTCTCATAGGCTTCACGAATACCCGATTGGCCCATAATCACACCACCGCCTGGAAGGTCAGGACCAGGAATGAAGCACATCAGCTCATCGAGCGTGGCATCGGGGTAGAGCATCACATGCTTGGCAGCAGCCACCACCTCACGCAGATTGTGCGTGATCATATTCGTGGCCATACCCACGGCAATACCCTGAGAACCGTTGACCAAAAGGTTCGGAATAGCCGCAGGCAACACATCTGGCTCGCTCAGCTTGTTGTCGTAGTTAGGGGAGAAGGGCACGGTTCCCTCATGAATATCAGCATTCATGGCCAGCGCCGCCGCTGCTAATCTTGCTTCGGTGTAACGAGATGCTGCAGGGCCGTCATCCAGCGAGCCGAAGTTACCGTGACCATCGACGAGAGGCAAGCGCATGGCAAAAGGCTGAGCGAGGCGAACCATTGCCTCATAAATCGAAGAATCGCCGTGAGGGTGGAGCTTACCCATCACTTCGCCCACGGCTCGAGCGGACTTCATGTACGGCTTATCCGGTGTCAGGTGCATTTCACCCATCTGGTAGATAATGCGCCTCTGCACGGGCTTCATGCCGTCTCTCGCGTCAGGGAGAGCGCGCGAGTAGATCACCGAGTAGGCGTACGCCAGGAAGGACGTATCCATTTCGGTTTTCAGCGGCGTATCGACGATCCTCATTTTCACCTCGCGAGGGTCGTACGCTGCTTGGGTTGGCGAATGCCTTTTGCTTGCCATAGCTCTCCTTTCGTGCGTCTGCTATTCTCTCACACTTGGGCGAAAGCTGAAACCGAGTTTCATTGTGTACTCAGGTTGACCCGTGTTGGAATAATAGAGGCATGTGCGCAACGGAAAATCCAACTGATAACGACAACAGCTCTCTCGACACCAGTTCTCACAACAACGCTCTCAAGGACTCCACTTCTCATAGCAACCCTCAGAACCTCACCAATTCGACCCCCACCAATTCCCATGACGCCCGCATCCCCGCCCCTCAAGGTGTAATCGACCAAACACCCGTGTGGGACCTTGCCGGTAGCTCGTACTCCAAGTACCGCACACTTTCCGCTATTCTCCCCGGCCTGTCCTCAGCGCTCGGCCACCCTGTTGCCACGGCGACGCAGACTGACCCACAAACCTGCCAGTCTGCTTTGGCTATTCCTCGGGTTTCATCCGCAGTGGTAATCCTGGTGGATGGTTTGGGCTATTTCAATCTGAAGGCAAAGCGCGAACATGCGCCTTTCCTCGCCTCGCTGCTGGGGGATGACTCTTCGTTTGCTGAACAGGATAAGACTCATAGCCTGCGCACCTGCTACCCTTCGACGACTACCGCCGCATTAGCAACATTGGGAACGGGCACTTGCCCTGGTCTGACGGGAATGTTGGGTTACACGCAGCTCAACCCTCGCACCCATCGCATTACCCAGATGATCAAGTTTAAAGGCGCGATTCCGCCGGCCGATTTGCAGCGCGAGCCGACGGTTTTCGAAAGATTATCAGCTCAGTCAGTTCGCGTGAGCAATGTGAGTTTGCCTGAGTTTAAGGGCACGCCTATGACGGAGGCGTGCTTGCGCGGCGCGGACTTTGTTGCCGAGAACAAGCTGGACAAGCAGGCACAGAAGGTGGTGGAGCTTGCCGGCCAGCCTGGCCTTACTTACTGGTATTTGCGCGAGGTTGACAAGGCTGGTCACCATTATGGTTGGTTTTCTCGCGAATGGGCGCAGGCCCTCGAGCAGGTTGATAATCTTATTCACACTGTTGCGAACAGCTTACCGAAAGGTACTTTTTTGTGCGTGAGTGCCGACCATGGCATGGTAGAAACTGACTTAACGCGCCAGATTGACATTGCCAAGAATCCTGCCCTTCAAGACGGTATTCAGCTGGTTGCAGGTGAGCCGCGCGCGCTGATGCTGTACATGAAGAAGAGTGCGTCAGTTGATGCGGTGGTTCAGCGCTGGCGGCAAGAGGTAGGCAAAGTTGCCACGGTGATGAGCAAGCAAGAGGCTATTGATTCGAGGTTGTACGGCTATTCGACGCCGCGTATTGAGGAAATGTTGGGCGATGTACTCGTGTATTGCCATGAGGATGTGACGATTGTAGATTCGCGCTTCCAAAAGCAGCCGGCGATGCAGATGCCAGGTGTTCATGGTTCGATGACGCGCTTGGAGGCGACGATTCCGTGGCTCACGATGCTCACTGAATAGAACGTATAGAAAGGCAGGGGAGAGGAGCAAAAGAATAAAAAACGCAGTGCTCATCTCGAAAGGTGACAAGCACTGCGGCTAAGCGAAGCGACAAAACAGCAAGGGATTACAAGGAAACGTGTGAGTCAGCAAGCTGATAATCTCAAGCTATTCGAAAGCTATTTTTGGTCGCCGAAAATAATATCATCCCAAGAAGGAATGGCCGAGCGACCCTTATGAGCGTTCTTCTTCGCCTTCTGCAGCGAAGCAGTGCTCAAAGCCTCCTCCTCAGCAGTCGTGGGGAAGAGAGCTGCGGCGTCAGAAATATGTTCCTCAGAAGGCTCCTGCACCTCAGCTGTTGCCACAGCAGTCTCGATGGCCACCGGCTGAGAAACGCGGGTTTCATCGCCGCGAGCTGAAGCAATGCCAGCAGCGTCAGAAGTGGTGTGCGCAGAAGCCTGGGACGACGAGCTTGCTGAACCCGAAGCTTGAGGTGCGGAAGTCTGAGAGTTGCGGCTTGACGTTGAGCCAGAAGCCTGGCCGTCAGTTTGAGTGCCAGTTTGAGTACCAGCGGCAGAAGCCTTTGCAGAGCTTGCCGCAGACTGGGCGTGCGAGGTAGAAGAAGTGGAAGCAGCCTGGCCAGAAGCTTGAGAAGCGCCAGCCTGTCCACCCGCACGAGAAGTACGGCCCGACACGCGGGAAACCGGGGTACTCGGCTCAGCTATGACATCCGGGTCAGTGTCGCGAGTCAGAGGGCGAACGAGCTGAGCAGCAGCGGGGTCCAGCGGGTCAACATGGTTATCGGAGAGGTTCCAATTCCAACGAGCGCGGTAGAGAATATCGGAATGCTTGTACGACAGCTGAATCTGCCACGGCTCATGTACCTTACGCCACGCATTCCACCGCAAGGAAGTCATATCCACGCCAGCAGCCTGCAGCTGGTCAGCAATCAGGCGCTGTGTAGAGCGAGTGCCGTTATCGGTAGCCAAGCGCACGTTGAGGAACTGGCTGATGGCGAAACGCTTCTCCTGCTCGACAGACTGAGCGTAATGGCGAACGGTTTCCACGTCGATGCCGTACTTGCTGGCCACTTCCTTGAAGGATGCGCCCTCGCGAACCATCACCTGAATTTCGGCGAGAGGCAAAGTCTGTTGCAACGGCTTCTGAGCGGAGACGCGAGCCTGCTCAATGATGTCGCGAGCACGAGTTACGCCCTTCTCAAGCTCGGTTGTCAAAGGAAGGGTCAGCTTCTCTGCTGCACCACTCGTGCCGTTCGAGGCGAGGGTGAGAATAATATTCCCCTTGTCATCAACGTGATCGAATGACACGCTGCGCAGCACCACAGGGTTTTCTGCCTGCGATGGCGTGCTCTCCGACTTCTCGTTCTCATTCAACTCGCTCATATCCGTCCCTTTTCCGCTGAAACACAACGTTTTCGCACGCTTTCCTGCCTCCAACCTATGCCAGGGGGGGGTAAGCCTGTGAAGGCCTGGCTCATACGAACACATTCTTCTTACACTTTAGCCTGAAGCTTGCCTCTTTTCTTTGTAGGGTGGAGAAAATATACTATCTGCGCGTAGAGTTACGGACAGGCTTTCAATGGGAGAGCTTGGTTCGCGGACGAAAGGAACCGCTATGGCCCAGGATTACGATCAGCCTAAGGACAAGGACGAAGAGGACGACGACGAGGCTGCTGTTGCCCAACTCTCCGGCGCTAGCAGCGATAACGATGGCTCCATTGACGGTGATGACGACGAAAACGCCATTGCTGATTCTTATGAGCTTCCCGGCGCTGACCTGAGCAACGAAGATTCATCCGTCACTATCATCCCAACCCAGCAAGATGAGTTCATCTGCGGCAACTGCTTCCTGGTGAAGCATCGCAGCCAGCTCGCTTACACCGACGAAAACGGTCAGCCAATCTGCAAGGAATGCGCTGAGGAGATGGCTGAGTGAGCTCGCAAGCCACTGCACCACTCACCGCGTTAATGAGTGATGGGCCAGAAATTGTTCCTGTGCTCATCACCGGCGTGGACGATAAAGAGCCTGCTTTCATCCCTTCCTATGAGCATGAGGGTGATGCCGGCGCCGACTTACGCTCTGCTATCGATTTCGACATCAAGCCGTTTGAGCGCGTGTTGGTCCCTACTGGCATTTGCCTGGCGATTCCTGATGGTTTCGTCATTTTGGTTCACCCTCGCTCAGGTTTGGGCTGGAAGAAGGGCATCACGCTTCCGAACGCTCCGGGGACTATCGACTCGGGTTATCGCGGTGAGATCAAGGTGCCGCTGGTCAACCTTGATCCCACGCACACCTGGCATTTCTCCCAGGGCGATCGCATAGCCCAAATGGTAATCCAGCGTTATTGGCGAGGCTCTTTTGCCCAAGTTTCAGCACTTCCGGACTCGCAGCGCTCCCAGGGAGGTTTTGGCTCGACAGGAGTTCAAAACTAAGGCCGGCCCTGAGGCTTGGATAACTGGAAAGTACTGGCTTGGCTGGTCAGGCTCCAGCATCGCTCAAGATTACCAGAACGCATTTGTCACTCACTCCTGAGCACGCGTGCTCAGGAGTTTCTGCTATTTGTCACAAAACACGTGAAATCGCGTAAAGTTAAGAACGTTAGAGGACCTGAGGGATGGAGGAAACGATGAGCGAGGAAGTAGAACACCATATTGGCGGTTTTGCAGCACTCTCTGCTGCCAACTCGCGTGATATTCATGCGCGCACTCCCGAGAAGAAGAAGCAGGTGGTGGATGACACCATCGCTCGTCAGGTCGCGCAGCCAGTCGTGACGGCGATGCCTTCTGATGCTCGCCATGGTGCGGGAAAGTCGGCTGCTGCTGCCAACCCGCTGTCGCAGGACCCTTCCGACTGGATTGACATGAGCTCCCGCCAGCTGGGCGCTGAAATCTCGGACATTCCGGGCGATTCTCTGCGACCGATTTTGCAGCAGGTGCGTGAGCATCACCCTCAAGCTGACCTCACTATTCTTCGTAAGGCGTATAACCGCGCGGTGTGGCAGCACCGTTTGGAACGTCGCCGCTCGGGCGAGCCGTACATAATTCACCCTCTGGGCGTGGCGCAGATTCTCGCCGATTTGGGTATGACTCCGCGTGTCGTGGCAGCTGGTCTGTTGCATGACACAGTGGAGGACACGGATTACACGTTGGACGAGTGCCGCGAAGAGTTTGGCGACACGGTGGCCGGCTTGGTAGACGGCGTGACCAAGATTTCCAAGATCGAATACGGCGACTCTGCTCAGGCTGAAACGATTCGTAAACTCGTCGTCGCGATGAGTAAGGACGTGCGCACCCTGGTGGTCAAGCTTGCTGACCGCGTGCACAACGCGCGCACCTGGCGTTATGTCCCGAAGGATTCTGGCGACAAGAAGGCTCGCGAAACTCTCGATATTTACGCTCCTTTGGCTTCCCGCTTGGGTATGAACGCCATCAAGACGGAACTCGAAGAGCTCAGCTTTAAGCAGCTATACCCCAAGATTTACAACGAGATTGTTGTTCTTACGGCTCAGCGTGCAGGTAAGCGCGATGTGTATTTGAACCAGATTCTCTCCGACCTGCGCTCCGACCTTCGTGGTGCCGGCATTGACGCCTATGTGACGGGTAGGCCGAAGGATTACTTCTCGATTTACCAGAAGATGATCGTGCGCGGCCACGATTTTGATCATATTTACGACTTGGTCGGTGTGCGCGTGATCTGCAGCACCATTCGCGACTGCTATGCGGCTTTGGGTACGGTTCACGCAAACTGGAAGCCGATTCCTGGCCGATTCAAGGATTACATCGCCATGCCAAAGCTCAACATGTACCAGAGCTTGCATACGACGGTCGTCGGCCCCGGCGGTAAGCCAGTGGAAATCCAGATTCGTACCTGGGACATGCATCGCAGGGCAGAGTTCGGCATCGCCGCTCACTGGAAGTACAAGGAAAATGGTCAAGCAGGCCGTGAACTTTCGACTCCTGACGCTACTGACAAGACGCGTGAGGCTCAAGATTCTCAGGACCAAGAGCAGGAGCTGAGCGAAAAGGATAACCTGCGCTGGATTCAGCAGTTGGCCGACTGGACGAGCCAAACCCCAGATTCCAACGAATTCTTGGGCTCGCTGAAGGATGATTTGAGCTCCGGCGAAGTGTATGTATTCACTCCGAAGGGCAAGGTCATCTCTCTGCCTGCAGGCTCGACCCCGGTAGATTTTGCATACTCCGTGCACACTGAGGTGGGTCACCACACGATGGGTGCTCGTGTGAATGGGCGTTTGATGCCGTTGGATACGAGGCTCAACAACGGCGATACCGTGGAGATTCTCACCTCGAAGGCGGAGAATGCGGGTCCATCGCGCGATTGGTTGAACTTCGTCAAGTCGCCACGCTCGCGTTCGAAGATCAAGCAGTGGTTTAGCAAGGAGCGTCGTTTCGAAGCTATCGACGATGGTAAGGATGATCTGATCCGCGCATTGCGCAGGCGTAACCTTCCTGTTGCTCAATTCACTTCTGAACCATCGATGGTGGGTGTCGCACAAGACCTTGGCCTCGGTAGTCCTGACTCTGTGTACTCAGCTATCGGTGAGGGGAAGATCTCCGTTCAAAATGTCATCGAACATTTGACACGCGAACTAGGAGGCGATGAAGAAAGCGAAGACCTGGATGGCTCTGTCATTCCTCTCCGCGATATTTCCACCAAGCCGTCGAGCTCGACTTCTGATTCTGCCATTACCGTCAGGGGAGTAGATGACGTATGGGTTAAGCTCGCCCGTTGCTGCACTCCTGTGCCTGGTGACGACATCGCCGGCTTCATCACCAAGACGGAGGGCGTGTCGGTCCACCGTGTGGACTGCGTGAACTTCATCAATTTGAAGAAAAACCAGCCCGAGCGTGTGGTCAAGGTGTCCTGGTCAGGCAGGAAGGGTACCTTCCTTGTTCGCATTCAGATTGAAGCACTCGACCGTCCACACTTGCTCTCCGATGTGACGCGCACTCTGGCGGATGCTGGAGTGGATATTATGTCCGGCAATATGCAGGCTGGCCGCGACCGCGTGGCTATTTTGCAATTCGAGTTCGAGCTGGCTGATTCTCAGCATTTGAAGACTGCTCTCACCGCTGTTCGTGGCGTGGAAGGCGTGTACGACGCTTATCGCTTGACCGGCAGCAACGGCTCGAAGAAGAAGCAATAACAAGAAAAAGCCCCTGGACTCAATCCAGGGGCTCTATTTTTTTCATGCACTGCGCTCGCTACTAGCAGCAAGCGCAGTGATAATCTTGAGGCTTACTTGCTGACGGCAGCCAACCAGCTGAGCTTTGCAGCCTTCTCGGACTCGTACTCAGCCTTCTTCTTCTCATCCTTTTCGGAAGCGATCAGCTCATCGAGCTCAGCAATACGAGCGTTGAGCTGATCTTCGAAGGAGTTACGGCGAGCGGAAGTCTCCGGGTCCTTCTGGCGCCACACAGCCTCTTCCACAGCCTTAATCTGCTGCTCCACAGCGTTCAAGCCGTCTTCGAGCTCGCGGATATTCTGGCGTGGAACATAACCGATCTGATCCCACTCTTCGAGGATCTTACCCAAAGCCTGACGGGCGGCTGCAGCCTGCTGCTCGGTCGTAACTGGCAGGAGCTGCTGAGCCTTAGCCAACAGGGCGCGCTTCTTCTCCAGGTTCTCCTCCTGGCCGGCGTTACGCTGATCGCGGTCAGCCTGGCGAGCGTTGAAGAAGGTGTCAGCAGCAGCGCGGAACTGGGTCCACAGCTTGTCGTCATCGCGACGACCTGCGCGGCCAGCATTCTTCCACTCGTTCATCAAGTTGGCAAACTCATGAGAGGTATCGAGCCAATCGGTGGAATCCTTCAGCTCTTCAGCGCGCTTGACGATGGCACGCTTCTTGCTCAACACAGCCTCGCGAGCCTCATCACGCTGCTTAGCCCACTGGCGGCGCTGACGGTTGAACTGGGAGCGAGTGGCAGAGAAGCGCTTCCACAAAGCGTCGCTCGTCTTGCGGTCAAGGTGAGCGTTCTTCTTCTGCGTTTCCTTCCACTCATCAAAGATGGCACGGAACTTCTCAGCAGTATCACGCCAGTTAGTGTTGTCGTTGAGGCCGGCAACGAGAGCTTCCGCTTTCTCGATCACGGCAGTGTGCTCAGCAATGGACTTATCCAAAGCCCTCTTGCGAGCAGCCTCGAGCTTAGCCTTCTTCTCCTCAGCAATCTTGGCGAGCTCATCCATGCGGTTGCGCAGAGCAGTGAGGTCACCCACAACCTGAGGTGCCTCAACATCCTTCTTGAGGCTTTCCACAGTCTGGTCGATTTCGCGAGAGCGAATCTGGGAAGCCTTAAGGCGCTGAGCGAACAGCTCCAAGCGAGCCTTAAGGTCGAGGTAACGACGCGCGAGAAGGTTCAGAGCAGTTTCTTCTTCACCCTCTGCATACTTGCCGACTTCACGCTCTTGGTCACCATCCTTGACGAACACGGAGCCATCGTGAACGGAAGCGAAGGTCTTTGCTGTAGCCACGTCCTCCTCGGAATAGGTGACGCGAACAACAGGCTCAGCGCTCTTCTTCGCCACTGCAGACGGAGTAGGAGCTGCATTTTCAGCAGTCGTGGAAGTTTCTTTTGTGTTCAGCTGGGTTTCCTCAGCTGGGGTAGTGGCTTCAGTAGTCACCTTTTCAGTTTCATTTTCTGGTACGCTCATGCCTACTCCTTGGGTTCGCGTTGGGTCGAAGGCTCAGCCTGGAACCTCTACCAGGCCTCATCGCCGTCGCAACCCTTTCATTATAGAGACTGAACGGCGGAAAATCTCGTGTTCAACGTTTTGTAACAAAAAGGCTTGGCGCACTTTCGCACACCAAGCCTCATTTCTTCACTTATCGCTCGAGATTATCACCGCGACAATCACTCTGATCTTGGCAATCATCGCTCGATAGCCCTCGAGATTATCAGTTATTCTGACGCCTTCTTGCCAAGGCAATCAGGCTTGCACCAGCGAGCACAGCCAGCAGGGCAAGTGCGGCGATCATCACCACAGACGCACCCGTGGATGCGAGCACCTGAGCACCCTTCGAGGCTGCAGTCTTCGATGCGGATGGCTTGGAGGTGCTTGGCTTGGATCCGTCTGGCTGAGAGGCAGAACCATCCTTACCAGAATCCTTACCAGAATCCTTACCGTCATCCTTACCAGGGTTCTTATCGTCGCCAGGGTTCGATGGCTTGTCACCGTCGCCAGGGTTCGATGGCTTATCCTCATCACCTGGCTTCGATGGCTTATCCCCATCACCTGGCTGAGTCGGCTGTTCTTCTTCCTGTTTGGCAACCTTCAACACCGACACGGAGATTGGAGCAGCAGAGAAGCCCTTCTCATCCACAGTGAGCGTGTTATCCACACCCTCAGCAGCGGCAGCGCGCAGGAAGCGCAGAGCCAAACGAGCCTTCACATCCGTAGTGTTCGCCTTCACAACCTGCGAGCCCAGAACCAGAGGCTGATACTTACCAGCAGGAACCTCAGTGACAGCAGTGTGAGCGTTATTCGCATTCAGAACAACCACATAGGTGCCAGTCTCATCCTCAATCTGGTAAGCAATAACACCCTTGGCAGCAGCCAGAGGCTTCACCTTGCTGGCAATCTCAGAGTAGGAGTTCAAGCGAAGGCCAGGAACAGACTTGCGCAAAGCAATCAAGCCCTTGACAAATGCGGCCGTATCAGCAGCGTTTGCGTTCTTGGCCGGGTCGAGATCATCCCAGTTGAGCTGGTTGACAGAGTCACCCGCGTTATACGAGTTCTCATTGCCAGCCTTGCTCCTCAAGAATTCCTGACCAACTTGAAGCTCGGACTGACCTTGCGAAAGAAGGATCGTGCCAGTTGCCAACTTATCCATCTTGGTCAAACGAGCCTGATAATCAGCGTCCGACTCGCCAGCCTCTTGAGGAACCGACTTGAGCAAACGGTCAAAGAGAGTCTGGTTATCATGGATTTCCGCATACTGAACAACCTGACCTGGGGATGCGAAATGATCCTCAGCATTGCCATTCCAGCACTTGGTCGCCTCCGGCGAGCCATCAGAAAGCGGGCAGGCGAGGATATTGTGCATCACCAACTGCTCCTGGTCACCCTTATTAGCTGCGAAGCCAGTGCCGTCGAGAGAGAAGACCGAACCACGCAGACCGTCGCGCAAGGAATCGTTGAAGAAACCAATGGTCGAGCCCGTCTTCGTTCCGTTCTCACCCGTGTTATCCAACTCGTATGCATTCGGCTGGATAGCATTCTGTGACTTTGGAAGCATGGAATTCATATCCCAGCCTTCACCAATCACCAGAATGCTCGGGTCGATCTTATCCAGTGCAGCACGAACCTGCTTCATTGTTTCGAGATCATGGATACCCATGAGGTCGAAGCGGAAACCGTCGACCTTGTAGTTCTTGGCCCAGTAGGTCACCGAGTTGACGATGTAGTTGCGGACCATGGCACGCTCGGAGGCTGTATCATTACCCACACCCGTGTCGCTCGACATCTTGCCGTCAGCGGTGTAGCGGAAGTAATAGCCAGGAACCACCTTGCCGAAAGCGTGCTGCGAGGCGTCAAACACGTGGTTGTACACCACATCCATCACCACACGCAGGCCGGCATCGTGAATACCCTTGACCATTTCCTTAGCTTCCTTGACGCGGGTTGCCGGGTCAGCAGCATTCGACGAGTACGAACCCTCAGGAACGTTGTAGTTCTTCGGGTCGTAACCCCAGTTGTAGTTGCTATCGTCCAATGCCTTCGTCTCATCGACGGAAGCATAGTCGAAGAATGGCTGCAGCTGAACATGAGTGATACCCAACTGCTTCAAATAGTCAATGCCCGTAGACTGACCAGCAGCATTCTTCGTCCCCGTTTGCACGAAGCCCAAATAAGTTCCGCGCTTGGCTTCATCCACACCCGAAGTTGGGGACTTGGTGAAGTCGCGAATATGGGTTTCAGCGACGATGGCATTGCTATCCCCACCTTCAAAGGCAGGCATGCGCTTAAAGTCTGCAATCGTCTTCTCCTCATCGGAGAGAACGACAGAGCGATCACCGTTGACGGTGGCTGCTGTTGCGTATGGATCTTCCGATTCGTTCGTCGTACCGTCAGCGAAGCTCACCGCATAGTCATAAGCAGTGTCCTTCATATCCCCAGGCACAGTGACGACCCACACACCCTTGTCCTGACGTGTCATCGGGTAGGTGTGAGCAAGAGGAGCATCAGCAGACTGATCTGACTTATAGGTGCGCAGCACGACCGAGCTTGCAGTTGGAGCCCACAGTTTGAAAGTGGTTTCCTTCTGCGAATATGTAGCACCGAGGTCGTCGCCCGAGTAAGCGTACTTCTCATCGAACTTCTTCGTGCGCACGATTGCACCCGCCGTAGCAGATACCTGACCGTAATCAGCAACCTTAACGGTGTACTTGGCGTTCGGTTCGAGCTCATCAGCAGTGGCAATCTCAAGCGTTGAGCCGTTGACCTTCACCGAGCTGAGCTTGACAGGCTTGCCTGAGGCGTCGGTAACTTCAACTTTGCCTTTCACGTCGTCTTCGCTCACCGGCTTGCTCATCTTTACGTCAAGCTTGGTGAAATCAGAGATAGACGCAGACTTGACCGTTGTCGACAAGGTTGGCTGAGAAGTGTAGACCGTTGCGTCGCCGGCAACGAGCCAGATTTCGCCATGAACGGAGCCATCTGCCTTATTTGCTACGAGAGCATTGGCTGGAACGAAGATGTTTCCATCGGCAGGGTCCTTCTCACTCCATTCACCCAAACGACGCAGCATGCCGATATCAGAGTTGTCACCCGAAACGACGAGCTGGTAATTAGGGTAGGAGATAGTGGCGATTTCACCCCAAGCGTCATGCTTGGTGAAACTTGCCGACTTGCCAGAAGAGGCAGACGTCCAGGTCCACAAGTTCCACTGTGGGTCCTCGATACTGGTATTTGCTGCATCGTAGTACTTGCCATCAGCGCGATAGTAGTGAACCGTAAGCGTGAGATTACCAGAAACGGTGTAGTCCTTCGGTGCAGAACTCAGCGTCGTGTCTGCGCCATCAGCTGCGCTACCATCCACCCATGCCTCAGCAGTGCCATTCTTCGCCACGACGATGGAACGGTCGGCACCAAACTTATCCCAGTTAGACGTGGTCACAATGAAGTTGAACTTATCAAAGGAGCCAGGGACATAAGCCTCATAAACCTTGCCCCATGCATCCTCACCAGTGAACTGGTGGTGCTCACCGGCCAAATCTTTACCGGAATTGTCTGTACCCCACACGTAAACACCGCGGCCAGGGTCGTTGGCTGCTGGCTTGTAGTGGATCACCAGACGAGTGCTGCCCTCTAAAGCCTCGGGGTTGCCAAACTTCACCTGATAGTTTTCAATGCTGGCTTGAACGATGCCGGCAGGAATAGTGTAGTTAGCCGAATTATTCGAATCCCAATTGCCGTTGCCGTCAGTGAAGTAAACTTTCGCTTCCTTACCGCCGGTGGTGAGCTCCATAGTGTAATAGCCCTGAGCATCTGGCCCATTCATCGGCTCTTGGGAGGCGGACCATTGACCATTGGCAAAGTAGCCCATCTTCACGGCCTTCCAGCTCGGGTCAGCCTTGTAGTAGACGGTCAGCGTCTGGTCCGTTGGCAAAATTGCCTGGTCTTCCTTGCCAATCGTTGGGTCAGAAGGATCCTTGGCTTGGCTGGCCGCTGGGTGGTGATCCTTGGTTGCTCCTGCGTAGAGAGCGACCGCAGAACGTGCTGGGATGGTAGTAGAAACCGTTCCATCCTTCACTTCAACCTGTTCGGAGCAATCCTGAGCAGCGTACACGTTGCAATATGTACCGTCGGCAAGGTCTGTGGTGTAGTTAACCTTGACTGGCTCAGTCGCATTATTGATGGCCAAGAAGCCCTTGGCTGAGCGAGAGAAGGCAATGTTGTTCTTGTCTTGAGATTGCCAGCCCGTCAGCTTCGCGTCACCCACATAATTGTGGAAGGCGATCATTCCTCGTGTCGACGTCCAGCGCTCCTGGCAATTCCAGTCGGAGGTGTTGGAGGAGCATACCTTGTCCATGTCGACGTCAGGAACAGAGGTCTCAGTGGCACCAGGAGCACCAGTATCGTGGTCTGCTATGTCGTTTCCGAACTTGTAGTCAGAGATGAGACGAGGCGTGCCATAGCCGTAGCCCAACATGAAGGCGTTAGCTAACTGGTAGCGTGCTCCATCCTTATAGGTTAGGTAACCTTCTTGGCGGGCAGTATCCCAATTGGTGATAAACACGTTTGCCTTTTCAGAAGGCATGAGGCGAGAACTGAGATCTTTCAGCCCAGAGATGGAACCCTTGAACTTCTGATTGAGCTCAGAGGCGAAACCAAACTCGGTGACATCTCCATTGCCAAAGTAGTTGGACGGCTGAATGCCTGCTGCTTCAGAAGCATTACCGATGGTTTCTTGTACCCAGTAGATGTCATCAGCAGACTTTCCTGCTTTCTGAGCAGTCTGCTGCTTGATGGCTTTGAGATCAGCTGCGTTGATGTGCTTCGCAGCGTCAACGCGGAAGCCAGCAACTCCGAGCTTGAGCAAACGGGCGAGAAAATCGGAGTCAATATCTTGAACCTTGGCAGAGCCTGTGTTCCAATCCCACATAGACTGCAAACGGCAGTTTTGCACTTCATCTTGATTGGTGTAATTGGTAATTTTTGCCGTGCACTCGTGGAAATCAGAGCGAGTAGCGCCTTGAGGGTACTGGTTCTTATCACCGGTGAAACCAGGGTAGGAGGCGGTATCTGCATTAAACTTGGTACCTGCAACGCCTTCACGCTCGCCGTGGATGTCAGAATCAGTTCCAGTGGTCTGGTTCATCACAACATCAGCGATGATGCCGACGCCTGCCTTCTTGCAGGTGGCGACCATATTCTTGAACTCAGCTTCTGTGCCGAGTTTGGAATCGAGTTTGAAACTGACTGGCTGATAGCTGGTCCACCAAGCTGTGCCAGGGATCGTTTCTGTAACAGGGCTGGTTTCTACGTAGCCAACACCTTCGGGACCGTAGGTGGTGGTGCAAGCTTGTGCGATCGTATTCCATGTTTGTTGGAATGCGATGACTTGCACATCGCTACGAGAATTAGCAGCAGCTTGAGCATCAGCAGTAACTGAAGCTCGAGCGTTGGTCACAGGGATGAGAGCCCCAACCAAGCCCATAGCAACTGTCGCTACAACACCTGTCAGAGTGTAGAGCCGTTTACTTGCATGCGTAAACATGTGTTTCCATTCTCTTCATTGAGTACTTACCCTCACAGTGACGAAACGCTGGTCCCCGTCGACATAAAGCGGCATGCTCCCAGCGGTGAGCAGTGAGATACCGTTTGCAACAAACATCTTCGTTACGTGAAAAAAGCGGGTATCCGTCATGCACGACACTGTGATCAGTCCCCACAATACATGAGTTTTTCCGGGTTTTCAAAAGGGGTGGTGATCATACATACGAGGCTGCCACCGTTTGCAAAGAATTCCAGAATTTCTGCTCATTTGCAGTAAATTTTTGCAAAGCAATCATTTTTCGACGCTTCATTCGTACTACTCAAGAACCCGCACCTCACCAACCGATAGGAAAGAACGTGTTATTAGCCCTCGTCAATCGGTTCTGAGCTTTTTGTATAGTGACACAGTGGCTAAAGGTGCATCAGTATCCGGCTTCCCGGAATGGCTTCCGCAGGAAAGAGCCGTTGAACAACAAATGATCGATACGCTCAGAAACGTCTTTGAGCTCCACGGGTTCATGGGAATTGAAACGCGAGCCGTGGAAACTGGCGCTTCTCTGCTCAAAAAAGGCGAAACCAGTAAGCAGATTTACCTGCTCTCGCGTTTGCAAGATGTTGGCCATGAAAGTGACGAACCTCTAGCAGAGCGCTTAGGTCTGCATTTTGACCTCACTGTTCCACTGTCCCGCTATGTGGTGGAACACACAGGCGACCTCACGTTCCCCTTTAAGCGCTGGCAGATTCAAAAGGTGTGGCGAGGAGAGCGCCCGCAGGAAGGACGTTTCCGCGAATTCGTTCAAGCAGATATCGACGTCGTCGGAAATGGCACACTTCCTGACCACTATGAAGTTGAGCTTCCTCTAGTTATGCTCGAGGCAATGGAACGCTTCCAGGCCTTCGGCCTTCCTCAGGCCACCATTCATGTCAATAATCGCAAGCTGTCGGAAGGCTTCTACCGCGCTATTGGCTTAAGCGATGTCGAGGCAGTTCTGCGCGAGGTCGATAAGCTCGACAAAGTCGGCGAAGATGAAGTAGTGAAATCGCTGATGCAGTATTGCTCTGCGAATCGTGAACAGGCACAGGCCTGCTTGAAATTAGCTGAAATTCGCGAATACGAACCTCACGCTTTGCGCGAAAAGTTTGATGCCTTGTGCCACAGCTACGATGTTGACACCACGTCTGAACACTATGCCTTGGCTATCGAAGGCGTGGAAACCGTCTCAATGATCTTGCGCGAAGCCGAAAAGGTACGTTCTCACGCAGTCATTGCTGATCTCGCTATTGCTCGTGGTCTCGACTACTACACTGGCTCTGTCTACGAGACGAGTTTGGAAGGCGCGGAAGAATTAGGCAGCGTCTGTTCCGGCGGCCGCTATGACAATCTGGTGAGCCAGGGTAACAAGAAGTACCCAGGCGTTGGCTTGTCCATCGGCCTTTCTCGAATGCTGTCCTACTTGCTGCACACTCAAGGCGCTCACGCGAATCGTCAGTCGCCAGCAACTGTGCTCGTCGGCGTATGGAATGAAGAGAATCGTGACGCCTCCAACGCCATCGCCCGCACCCTGCGCTCCCGTCAGATTGCCAGCGATGTTGCTCCTACTGCTCAAAAAATTGGCAAGCAGATTCGTTACGCTTCCCGCCTGGGTATCCCTTATGTGTGGCTTCCAGCTGACCCCAACGCTGAGCCAGGCTCTGAGAACGCAACTGACCAGGTGAAGAACATCATCACTGGCGAACAGATGAGCGCTGATGTGAACACGTGGGTTCCTGCCAGTGAATATGGCAAGCAGGAAATTGTGGTCGGCAGCGAGTCTGCTCCAGCACAGTGAGTATGCTGAACGGGAACGCTGGGAGGATTACACGTCTATGACTCAGACAAAATACAAAACGAATTCAGCTGCTGAACTTGGCTTGGCCAATGTCGGCAGCACTGTCACGCTCGCCGGTTGGGTGGATCGTCGCCGCGATCTGGGAGGAATGACCTTCCTCGACTTGCGAGATCACTCTGGTTTGATCCAGATTATGGTTGCCGACTCTGCTATGGCCAAGGATGTGCGCAGTGAATACGTGCTCCAGGTCACAGGAAAGGTTGCAGCTCGGCCTGAAGGCCAGGTCAATGAGCACTTGGCAACAGGCGCTATCGAAGTGGATGCCGAGAAGATCACCGTTCTCTCCACTGCAGCGGTTCTGCCATTCCAGGTGTCTTCCGTGTTGGAGAACGAGGGCGACAACAAGCTTCCTGGTGAGGATGTGCGCCTGCGCTACCGTTACCTGGACCTTCGCCGCCCCAGCATGCAGGCTCGTTTGAAGCTGCGCTCCGACATCATGCGTGCAGCCCGCCAAAGCCTGTACTCCATGGACTTTGAGGAGATCGAAACCCCAACCCTCATCAAGTCCACTCCGGAAGGCGCTCGCGACTTCGTCGTCCCATCCCGCCTGCAGCCAGGTTCCTGGTACGCTTTGCCACAGTCCCCACAGTTGCTCAAGCAGCTGCTCATGGTTTCTGGTGTGGAGCGTTACTTCCAGTTTGCTCGCTGCTACCGTGATGAGGACTTCCGCGCCGACCGTCAGCCTGAGTTCACTCAGCTCGATATGGAGATGAGCTACGTGGGCCAGGAAGATGTCATTGCTATGGGTGAGAAGCTCATTCATGACGTGTGGGCTTCCCAGGGTTACGAGGTTGAGCTGCCAATCAAGCGCATCGACTACAAGGATGCCATGGCATGGTACGGCTCCGACAAGCCAGACCTGCGCTTCGACAACAAGCTCGTCGACCTGACCGAATACTTCAAGGACACGCCATTCCGCGTGTTCCAGGCCTCCTATGTAGGTGCCGTGCGCTACGAGGGCGGCGCAAGCCTGTCCCGCCGCGAGTTCGACGCCTGGCAAGAGTGGGCAAAGCAACGTGGCGCGAAGGGCTTGGCTTATGTCACCTTCAAGGAGGATGGCACTATCGCTGGCTCCATCGCCAAGCATATTTCCGACGCTGAGCGCGAAGGCCTCATGGAAGCTACCGGATCGAAGCTGGGTGACGCCGTGTTCTTCGCTGCGGGCGAGGCTGAGGATGCTCAGACCTTGTTGGGTATGGTTCGTCGTGAGATTGCCAAGCGCCAAGGCCTGTTGGACCCGAAGAAGTTCGCCTTCTGCTGGGTGGTGAACTTCCCACTGTTCCGTCGCGCTGACGACCCGAACGACGACCACGTCAACGTGGGTCACACCAATTGGACGAGTGTGCATCACCCGTTTACCATGCCAAGCGAATCCTCGCTGGATACCTTCGACACTGACCCTGAGCATGCTATGTCTGACGCCTACGACATCGTGTGCAACGGCTTGGAGATGGGCGGCGGCTCTGTCCGTATTCACCGTGACGACATTCAGCAGCGCGTGTTGAAGGTGTTGGGCATCTCTCAGGAGGAGGCTGACGAGAAGTTTGGCTTCCTGCTAGAGGCCTTCAAGTATGGTGCCCCGCCTCACGCTGGTATGGCTATCGGTTGGGATCGCGCGTCGGCAATTCTCTCCGGTGTCGATTCCATTTACGACGTCATCGCCTTCCCGAAGACGCACTCTGGTTCCGACCCTCTCACTGGTGCTCCTGCTCCAATTTCTGAGCAGCAGATCAATGAGTCTGGTGTGAAGGAAGCGGTGGCGGCTCTCGAAGCCGATAAGCAATAGTTTGCCTCAAGATTATCAGTGCGCTTCATCGCAAGCCTGATAATCTCGTGAGCTTATGGGGAGCAGTTCTGACGAGCTGCTCCCTTTTGCGTAGTATGGAGACGGTAGCCAGCAAGGAGGAATGATGGGGCAAGACGAGACGAGCAAGAAGCCGATTGACATTCTGGACCTTGCCGGTTTAGATGATCCGCAACCGCCGAGCGGGGAAGAGATTTTCGAGCGCTTCTTCACCTGGGTGCGCTCCCGCGGAATTGAGCCGTGGGAACACCAGGAAGACGCCGTTTTAAGCCTGGTTTCGGGTGCGAATGTGATTTTGGCCACGCCGACCGGCTCGGGTAAGTCGATGGTGGCGCAGGCGATGATTTTCAACGCCATCTGCACTGGCCAGCGAGCTTGGTATACCGCACCGATTAAGGCTCTTGTTTCTGAGAAGTTCTTTAACCTTGTCGAAGTTTTTGGTAAGGACAATGTGGGCATGATCACCGGCGATGTGCACATTAACACCGACGCGCCGATCATCTGCTGCACAGCGGAAATCCTGGCTAACGAGGCTTTGCGCGGTAAGCAGCGCGACATCGGCTGTGTGGCCATGGATGAGTTCCACTACTTTGGCGACCCTCAGCGCGGATGGGCTTGGCAGGTGCCGCTGCTAACCCTGCCGAAAACGCAGTTCTTGCTCATGAGCGCTACTTTGGGTGACACGAGCGACATTGAGAGGCTGCTCAATAAGCTCAACCGTCACGAAACAGATGTGGTCGACCAGGCAGCTCGCCCGATCCCGCTGAGCTATAAGTATGTGATCGACCCGCTGCCCGACACGATTCGCCACCTGCTAGACCAGGGCGATGAGCCGATTTATGTGGTGCATTTCTCGCAGGCTGCTGCGATTAACACCGCTCAAGACCTCTCCTCGTATGGTGTGGCGACGAAAGAGCAGCGTGAGGCGATTAAGAAGGAGTTGGAGAACTTCCGCTTTACGACGAAGTTCGGCCAAACTTTGCGCAGGCTGTTGGTTACCGGTGTGGGTGTTCACCATGCGGGTATGCTGCCACGCTACCGCCGCCTGGTGGAGACGCTCGCGCAGAAGGGTTTGCTGCCGATTATTTGCGGTACGGATACGCTGGGCGTGGGCATTAACGTGCCGATTCACACGGTAATTTTGACCGAGCTGTCGAAGTTTGATGGCAATAGGACTCGTCGTTTGCGTGCGCGCGAGTTCCACCAGATTGCTGGCCGCGCGGGCCGTTCGGGCTTTGACCATGAGGGTTTGGTTATCGCTCTGGCTCCCTGGTATGACATTGAGAATGCGCGTTTGACGGCGAAGGCGGGCAATGACCCGAAGAAGCTGCGCAAACTTCATAAGAAGAGCCCGGAGAAGGGTTTTGTCGGCTGGGATAAGGCTGCTTTTGAGAAGCTGATTGCCGCTGAGCCGGAAAGGCTCGTCCCGCACCTTCAGGTGACGCATTCTCTCGTTCTCAACGAGGTGATTCAGGGTGGCGATGCGCGTGAGCGTGTTTCCCAGCTCATTGAGAACTCGTTGGTCAGCGACAAGGTGAAGGAAGAGTTGGAGAACCGTGCGGATGAGATTTTCGCCACCCTTCTCAACACGGATGTGATTACGCGCACGGAATATGACGACGGCTCGGTGGATTACGACACGCACTTTGATCTGCCGGAGAACTTCGCTTTGGATGAGCCGCTCTCTCCGTTCTTGCTTGCTGCTCTGGAGTTGCTGGACCCGCAGTCGCCTACCTATGACATGGATTTGCTGTCCATGGTTGAGGCAATGGTGGAGGACCCTCACCAGATTCTCAATGCGCAGAAGCGTCAGGCTCGCGACCGCGCGATCGCGCAGATGAAGGAGGACGGCCTGGATTATGATGCTCGCGTCGAGGCTTTGCAGGACATCACTTACCCGCAGCCTCTGAAAGAGTTGTTGTGGCAGGCTTTCAACGAGTATCGTCACGATGTGCCTTGGGCTAATGATTACCAGGTGATGCCAAAGTCGGTGGTGCGCGACATGGTGGAAACCGCTTCCGATTTCAACGGTTATATCGCTCGTTATGGGGTGAACCGCTCGGAGGGCATTCTTCTGCACTATTTGTCGGATGTGTACCATGTTTTGAGCCGTACGGTTCCTACCGATAAGCTCACCGAGCGTTTGGAAGAAATCATCGACTGGCTGGGCTTGGTCGTGCGCTCGGTGGATTCCTCGCTGTTGGATGAGTGGGCGAACGCTGATGCCCAGATGGGTGTGAGCGCGGATAATGGCAGTACTGCTAATCTGGGTGGTTCTGCCCCTGGCTCCCGCGACTCGGTGGTGCCGGACCGTAAGGGTATGGAGCTTTTGGTGCGTAACGCCCTCTTCTTGCGCGTGCTGCTGATTGCCGAGGAAAAGAGCCAGGAGCTTGCCGACTTGGATACAGAGTTTGGCATGGGCTTGCGCTCCTGGGAGGACACTCTCGACGATATTTACGACGAGCATGAGGAGATTATCACTGACCAGGATGCTCGCTCGAGTAAGTATTTCATCCTCGATGAGTCGGATGAGAATGCTCACCATCGCTGGCATGCCCGCCAAATTCTCAAGGATGCGGAGGGCGACCTCGACTGGGCTATCGACGGGTTTATCGACTTGGATGAAACGCAAAACCAAGGTTCTGTCGTTTTCGACGGCTATGAGGTTGCTCCGATCGATGAGCTGATGAAAAATGGCGTGACTATTGAGCAGGAGGGCCTATGAGCGAAGATATGCCAGACCTGTTCAGCCAGGCCGAGGCGAGCGATATCACCAGGCCTCTAGCCGTGCGCATGAGGCCTGCAAACTTGGATGAAGTGGTGGGCCAAGATGAGGCGCTTGCTGAGGGTTCGCCTTTGCGCAGGCTGGCCCTTCCTCAAGGCTCGGATATGATCACTGCCCCCAGTTCGGTGATTTTGTTCGGCCCTCCTGGCATTGGTAAGACGACGCTGGCCACGATTATGGCCACTCAGTCGGGCCGTGCTTTTGAAGAGCTGTCGGCGGTGACCTCGGGTGTGAAGGATGTGCGTGCCGTTTTGGAGCGCGCTCACCGTCGCCTGGTCACTGAGGGCAAAGAGACGATTTTATTCATCGATGAGGTGCATCGCTTCTCCAAGTCGCAGCAGGATGCGCTGCTGCCTGCGGTGGAGAATAGGGATGTCACTTTTGTGGCTGCAACGACGGAGAACCCGAGCTTTTCGGTGATTTCGCCGCTTCTCAGCCGCTCGGTGGTGGTCAAGCTTAACCCGTTGACAGACGAGCAGTTGAAGGTGATTGTCACGCGTGCGGTTCATTCTCCTCGCGGTTTGAATGACACACTGAGCTTGTCGGACGGCGCTTTGAATGTGATCGTGCGATATGCGGCGGGTGATGCGCGTAAGTCACTGACAATCTTGGAGTCTGCCGCGAGTGCTGTCGAAGAGCCAAGCCCAACTTCCAACAAGTTGCCTGAGATTACCACTGATGTGGTGACGCAAGTGATGCAAGCTGCTCAGATTCGCTACGACAAGACGGGCGACGAGCATTACGATGTGGCTTCCGCCTTTATTAAGAGCATGCGCGGTTCTGACCCGGACGCGGCCATTCACTATTTGGCGCGTATGTTGCGTGGGGGAGAAGACCCTCGTTTTATCGCCCGGCGCATTATGATTGCTGCCAGTGAAGAGGTGGGCATGGCATCGCCTCAAACACTGGAATTGTGCGTGGCAGCTGCTCAAGCCGTGGCGATGGTAGGCATGCCGGAAGCGAGGATTATTCTTGCTCAAGCGGTGATTGCTGTGGCCACGGCACCAAAGTCGAATGCGAGCTATAACGCCATTAATGAGGCTCTCGCCGATGTGGATAAGGGTGATATTGGTCAGGTTCCGCTTTATTTGAGGAATGCGCCGACCAAACTTATGCAGCAGTGGGGTAACCATGAGGGCTACCGGTATGCGCATGATTACCCGGGGGATATTGTGCAGCAGGAGTATATGCCTGAGCCGTTGCGCGGCAAAATCTATTACCGTCCGAAAGAGCATGGGTATGAGGCGCAGATTGCGCAGCGTTTGCCTAAGATTCGTGCGATTTTGCATGGCACGGTAGCCGATAAGCCTGCAGACGATGACACTGCTTCAGCGCTGAACACTGCTTCAAAGGACGGGAAAGAATGACACGACTTTGCGTTGTGACAGCGCTGAGTTCAGTAAGCCTGGCAACTGCGCTGCTGATGAGCCTTGCCTCCTGCGGGGCAAGTCCAGCGCGGCCAGCCGCCGCACCTCAAGCCTCTCAACCCGCTTACTGTGAGACGAGTGCTGATGGCACTGCTGATGGCACTGCTGATGGCTCGGGTGGAAAAACATCCGCTGACACTTCTTCCCGCGCGTCCTCCGATTCTGCCGCCCACGCTGGGGTAACCGAGCAGCAGATGGATGCCATCTGCTCTGCAACTGCGCTCACCGGGCAGTTGAAGAATAAGACGATCGCTTATATCGGCATCGCTGGTGTGGGTGCATTCGCTCGCCATGCGAGAGCGGATATTCAGCGTTTTGTCACAGCCGGCGGTTTCAGCCTGACGACGGACCATATGCTCAATTCCAATGATCCTTTGGAACAGGTGAGCGCTTTCGACAAGGCAATTTCTGCTCGCGTGGCTGCCATTATTCTGTACCCGGCTGAGCAAACCGGCTGGCAAGAAGAGTTGGAGAAGGCCCGAGTTGCCGGAATTCCAGTTATTGTGGTGGGCATCCCGGTGCAGACCACGCACGATGACCATGGCACTGTCGACACGACGACGGCTGGTGACACAACAGCCAGCGGTGACACGACAACCAGCAGCGGCACGTCAACCAACGCAGACACGACGACTAACAAAAGCGAACAGAAGGCTGACGGCCAGGAGGCTCCTTTAGTGGCGAGCTTTATCGGCCCGTCTGACGAGTGGGCAGGTGAGCAGGCTGCCGAATACGTGAACAGTTTGAATTCTTCCGAAAAAGGCGCGAAGCTCACCGGCCTGGTAATCTCGGGCGCTCTGGGTTCCCCTCAGGCGCAGGGGCGCGAAAAGGGATGGGAGAGCAAGCTTTCTTCGTCGGTGCGTGTGGTGGAAACGCAGCATGGGGATTGGACTCGCCAGTCTGGCCACGACCTGACGGCCGATATTCTGGCCCGTCACCCCAGCACCCCGATTGACTTTATTTTTGCTGCCAATGATTCGATGGCGATCGGTGCCTCGCAGGCAGCTCAAGAGGCGGGCATTACGCCCCAAATTATCAGCATTGACGGCACTCGCGCGGGTTTGCAGGCGCTTGTCAACGGCTCGCTTTCTCGCGTGATCGAATACAACCCTCAGATGGGCGTCGACACTTTGCACGCGCTCACCGCGGTGCTCGGCCACCGACTTGACCCTGAGAAGTACCCGACTATTCCTCGCGTTTACCGCGTGCCTTCCCAGATTTTCACTGCGGCTTCCGCGCGTGCCGCGCTTGCGTACCGCAAGTACTGATCTGTACGCATCCGCGCTTCGTGGTTCGGGAGCTCACGAGCGAACGAACACGTGCGCATATACAAGAGGGCGCTGGACTTGAGAGCCCAGCGCCCTTATTCAACCGGTGAACAAAAGATCACCGCTATGATTCACCGGATTGATAATCTCAAGCGATGCAGCGAGTAGCCTTGCAGAATGGATCCCAAGGCTCCAACTCCACCGGCTTGCTATGAGCAACAGCGAGAGTGTCAGCATCCAGGAACTCGCGACGCAACACGACGTCATAAACGAAGTCGCTGAACCACTCGTCCGACATGACGAAGTAGCCGTTCTCGCCGACCATCTTGCCCCACGAATTCTCGATCTTCCAACGAGTTGGGTTGCCGTTCTCATCAAGGTCAACACCCTGAATGGTCATTGCGTGGTTACCCAGCGACTCGCCAAAGCGCAGACGATCAGCCTTATCGAGCTTGTACTCAACGTCGAAGAGGGCTTCCACATTCACGCTCTTGCGGTCGAACACACCCATGCGACGCAGGGAGAATGGCTCGCAATCGCAAGCGAACCATGCAGGGTGACCAGCCTGGAGCTGAGCGATCAAAGCCCTCTTGATCACATCCATACCCATGTTGGCGAACTGGATTTCGTGACCAGCCACCATGTTGGAGGAGCGACGCAGCTCATACAGCTTGCCATACTCCTTGTGAGGAGCGTCAGCAACGTCAACGTAATCGTTAAGGTCTACGGAGCAGTACTTGTGGAAGAACTCGAGAGGAGTGATGTTCTTGTCGACGATGAGCTTTCCAGTGATGAAGCCCTTCTTCTCGCCATCCTTCTCACTCTTCTCGCCCTTTTCAGCAGAAGAGTCAGCAGCGGAAGAGTTCTCAGAAGATTCAGCAGACTGAGAATCTTTATCCTCATCGTCCTTGGTGCGCACCACGAAGTCGAAGGTTGCCGGAGGCTCGCCCAAGCTAATGGAAAGCATACGGTAAATTGCCGCGAGCATCTGGCTCTTCACCTCGCGCAGAACAGCCAGGGAAGCACCCTGCTCGTGGCGAGCGCGCAACTGAGCGGCATCCTCACGAAGAAGAGCGTTCACATACTGAACCATGTCAGCAGAAGAATCAGAGTTAGCAGACTCAGGGTAAGCGTCAGCAGGCATCAGGCCATACTTATTCACCAAGTTGGCAAAGCCCCAGAACCAGCCGCCATCGTCGACGAGGTCAGCGTTGACGTACTCCCATTCGCGAGAGCTCAGGGGCTCATCTAAGGTGTCCAGAATAGACTCCAAGTAGTAGTTAGCCTTCTCCATCTTGTCCCAGAAGAACAAGTAGGTTTCCGACAGCTCGAGATCAGCGAGGTTGAGGTCTTTGATCATCTCGTAACGGCACACGTTCAAACCAGAGAACATCCAGCAACGGCCCGAACGCTTCTGGTTGGTAATCGAACCCTGCTTGAGCTCAATACTGAAGGTGCGGCGAAGCTGGCGCACCCCCTCATAGTCCACAGCAGCGGCGAGAACACCGTTGTGCACCGCAGCGTTAGCAGCGATCTTGTTAGCGCGCTGCGAATTGAACTGGGAGGAATAACCTTCGCTCATGGAGCTGGTGAGAGCGCCCTCAGCGCTCAGCGCAGTTTGAGAGGCAGAAACTGCAGTTTTTTCGGTATTTTGTGTCATGAGCTCTATGCTAGACACGATGTGCGATTTCTCAGCCTGGCGGGTTAGCATAACAGAAGTGGTAATAGGAGGCTTTTATGACATCGCTACACGCAAGCACCGCCAAGCCAGTAACCTTCGCCCTCGCACAAATCGACACGTGCGTGGGTGACCTTGAAGGCAACTCGCAACTCGTTCTTTCCTACTGCAAGAAGGCCTACAAGCATGGGGCAGACGTCGTCGTCTTCCCTGAAATGACCTTGACAGGCTACCCGATTGAGGACCTTGCCTACCGAGCAACCTTCCGCCGCGCCGCTCACCAAGCAGCCCAAAAGATCGCCGCCCAACTCGACGCCTTGGGAATGGGCTCCATGCGTGTCGTCCTCGGAACTGTCGGCGAGCCACCAACCAGCACGCCCACCGGCCAACCCAAGCCTCAAAACAAGCTTCTCGTGCTGCGCCACGGCGCAATCGTCAACCAGTACGCCAAGCACTTCCTTCCCAACTACGGCGTTTTCGACGAGTTCCGTATTTTCAGCCCCGGCGACAAGGCCCTTGTTTTCGAAGTGCACGGCCAGCGCGTCGGCGTGGCAATCTGTGAGGATATTTGGCAAGATGGCGGCCCAGTAGCCGAGCTCGCCACCAAGAATATCGACGTTTTGCTTACCATCAACGGCTCGCCCTTCGAAGAGGGCAAGGGCCAAACCCGCCAGGACCTCGCCGTTAAGCGCGCCCGCGAAGTCAACGCCCCCGTCATCTACCTCAACCAGGTCGGCGGCCAGGACGACCTCGTTTTCGACGGCACCAGCTTCGTCGTCTCTCCAACAGGAGCCCTGCTGGAACGCTCCGCGAGCTTCGAAGAAGACCTTTCCTACTGGACACTTCCCGCACCGAGCAGCGAACACACGCGCGAGCAAGGCTGGGAAATGTCCCGTTCCACCATCGCCCCCGAGTGCATCGACGATGAAGCCGTCTACGAAGCCTGCGTGCTCGGACTCAAGGATTACGCCAAGAAGAACCACTTCAAGGGTGTTGTTCTCGGCCTGTCCGGCGGCATCGACTCGGCTTTGACAGCAGCTATGGCAGCCGACGCCCTCGGAGCAGAAAACGTCTACGGCATCTCTATGCCATCGCGCTACTCTTCCGACGGTTCAAAGTCCGACGCCGAGCAGCTGGCTCAAAACTTGGGCTGCAATTACGAGGTTCAGGCTATTGAGCCGCTCTTCACCGTCTTCCAAAACCAGCTTGCTCTCACCGGCACTGCTCAGGAGAATCTGCAGGCTCGTTTGCGCGGTGTGATCGTGATGGCCTACTCCAACTCGAAGGGACTTTTGGCGCTGGCCACGGGCAATAAGAGCGAGCTTTCCTGCGGCTACTCGACCATTTATGGCGATGCTGTGGGCGGTTACGCGCCGATCAAGGATGTTTTCAAGACGAAGGTGTGGGATCTCTCGCGCTGGCGTAATGACAAGGCTCGCTTGGAGGGCAAGCCGGAGGTCATCCCCGTCAATTCGATTACCAAAGCTCCGTCTGCCGAATTGCGCGAAGGTCAGAAGGATTCTGATTCTCTGCCGGAGTACGCGCTTTTGGACAAGGTTTTGGCCGCTTACATCGAAAAGCAGCATGGTCGCGCTGACCTTTTGGCCGACGGTTTTGATGAGAAGACTGTCGACACGGTGATGCGCCTGGTGGACCGCGCTGAATGGAAGCGTCGTCAGTACCCGTTGGGCCCGAAGGTGACTGCTTTGGCCTTTGGTCGCGACCGTCGCCTGCCGGTCACTTCTCGTTTTACTGAGTAGCAGGCTGCTATGGCTTTGTTTAATCGTCGCTATTGGTGGTTTAACACGAAAACGGGTCAGGTGGAGCATGGCAAGCATTCGAAAATTGCCGACCTGCTTGGCCCGTACCGCACTCGTGAAGAGGCCGAAAAAGCCTATGAGATTGCCAAGCTGCGCAACGCCCAATGGGTGGAACAATTAAGCCGCGACCAGCCTCGTCAGGCTCAACAGCTCTCCGGCAGCGAACTGGCGCATTTAAGCCGTTCCTCCTCGCCTGAGATTACCAGTGCGAAGTCTGACCCGTGGTCGAGTTGGCAGGACTTCTTGGATGAGCCGGCTCGCCACACATGGGATAAGCATGCCGACCAAGTGGCTGATCTGCCTTCACCGGTGACTGACCGTTTCGGGGGAGTGGCGGCAAAGTCTGACCCTCACGACCCTCAGGCATTTGAGAAGCGTATGCAGGCGTTGCGCTCTCGACAAGAGGAGTTTAAGCGGACAGACCCGGATGCAGCTGGCTCTGATAATTCTTCAGATGCTGATGGTGGTTCAGCCTCTCATGATGATTCAGGTGCTGATAATCAGGAAGGTCAGACTGACGAGCAGGGTAATTCGTCGGGCGAGTAGGCAACAATAATCGACGTGAGTGCTGTGAATGAACACGCACAGTGGCAACAGAAAAGTGGTAAGGGAGCAGAGCAGGCATGCAGGACGAGCCAGAGCTGATCGACGTACCCCACAGGGGAGTACCCGACCTCACTGCTACCCCTCGCCAATTCGACGCTGCTATCGCTGACTTGAGCCACGCCCTCGGTCCGCTTGCCGTTGACGCGGAACGTGCCAACTCCTACCGCTATTCGCATATGGATTATCTGATCCAAGTGCGCCGCCAGGGGACGGACACGTATCTTTTTGACATTCCCGCCCTTCTAGCGGCTGGATGCGATATCACCCGTTTAGTGAGTGTCATGCCCGATGCGCAGTGGCTTCTGCATGACGCTTCACAGGATCTCCCGAGTTTTCGCGATCTGGGGCTTTTCCCGACCAAACTTTTCGACACTGAATTTGCTGCGCGCTTCTTAGGGCTCAAAAAAGCAGGCCTCGCCTCCGCAACTCAGAAATTCCTGGGAAAGACGCTGGCCAAAGAGCATGCCATCGCTGACTGGTCAGTCCGGCCGCTAAGACGCGACTTGAGAGTGTATGCCGCTTTGGATGTGGAGCTGCTCATTGAGTTGCGCGATGCGGAAGAAAAAGCGTTGCGCTCTCAGGGGAAATGGGAGTGGGCTCAGGAAGAATTCAGCGCGATTTTAGCCCACGGTTTGGCTTTCCACGAGTCGCACAATGAACCCTGGTACCACACGAGCCATATCTCTCGGCTGGGTGCTGACCGTGAAGGTCTAGCCATCGTGCGCGAACTATGGAATACCCGCGACAAGATTGCCAGAAAGTTGGACATCAACCCTGATCTTTTAGTCGGCGACCACACCCTTGTGGAAGCCGGCTTGCGCAAACCGCATAATCGCGCCCAGTTTGAGGATATTTCTGGCTTCCAAGAGCGCGTTCGCCGTCATACCGGCACAGAAGAGGACAAGATGGTGGAGAATTACGCTCCACTGCAACGTTCCGTCAAGCCACGAGTGTGGCTTGACGCCATCCTGCGTGCTGAAAATCTTAAGGAAGACGAGTGGCCAGCCATGCATACGTATGAGGAAAAAGGCGGCTCGGGAGCCCAAAGAACCATGAAATACTGGAAGAGCCACCAACCTGAGCGCTACCAAAGGTTGAGCGCCATGAGGACGGCTATTGGCCAGTTGAGCCAAGATTTGGAAATACCAGCGGAATTACTGGTAAAGCCCTCGCTGATCAGAGAAGTATGTTGGCAAGAGATCCCACACGAGCAAATCGGCGCATTCTTAAGCGAACACGGAGCCAGGCCATGGCAAGTGAACCTGGTTACAAAGTCTCTGAGAGGCATTACAGTTACTGAAAGTTAGTTTCTTTACGCAGATGCGAAGAGAGAAACACAAGAAACTTTTCGAGGAATTGGAGTTCAGGGTGAGAACCACTGTCAAGAAGCTCGAGCCAACCAAGGTCAAGATGACCGTCACTGTGGATCAGAAGGAGCTCGACCCGTATCTCGACCAGACCCGTCAGCGCATTGCTTCCCAGGTCAACGTCCCAGGTTTCCGTAAGGGTCACGTGCCAGCTGCTGTGCTCGACGCTCGTTTCGGCTTTGCAGCAATCGTCTCTGAAGCTGTCAACGACGCTGTTCCAGAGCTGTACGCCAAGGCTGCACAGAAGCGCGAGTTGCACCCCATGGACCAGCCAAAGCTGGACGTTGAGGCTGTGCCAATGAAGGCTGACGACGACACCAAGCTGAAGTTCACCGCTGAGGTTGAGGTTCGTCCAGAGTTCACTTTGCCAAGCCTTGAGGGCATGGAAGTTGAGATTCCAGCAGCTGAGGTCAAGGATGAGGACGTTGCAGAGCGCCTCGAGGGCCTGCGTAAGCGCTTCGGCACCTTGGTGGGTGTGGATCGCGCTGCTCAGAAGGGCGATTTCGTCAACATTGACCTGACCGCAACCATTGATGGCGAACAGGTTGATTCTCAGTCCGGCGTGAGCTACCAGATTGGTTCTGGCAACATGCTCGAGGGTATGGATGACGCTCTCGAAACCCTCACCGCAGGCGAGAAGACCAGCTTCGAAGCACCATTGGCTTCCGGCGAGCACGCAGGCGAGAAGGCTTCCATCGAGGTCACCGTCAACTCCGTCAAGGAAGAGCAGCTGCCAGAACTCAACGACGACTTCGCTCAGGAAGCTTCTGAGTTCGACACTCTCGACGAGCTCAAGGAGTCCGTGAAGAAGGCTGCTGAGCAGGATGCGAAGGGTCGTCAGCTTCAGGAAGCTCGCGATGCCTTCATCGCCAAGCTTGAAGAGGGCTTGGACATTCCTGTTCCAGCAGGCGTTGCCAAGCAGCTCTCTGATGATCACATCAACCAGCTGCCAAAGGATGCTTCTGAAGAGAACAAGAAGGCTGCTGCCGATGAGGCCGAGAAGGAGCTGCGTGACCAGATGGTTCTCGACCAGCTCTCTGAAGACCTCAAGATCGAAGTCTCCCAGAATGATGTGACTGACTTCTTGGCTACCATCGCTCAGCAGTATGGCATCGATCCAGGCCAGTTCATCCAGTCCATCGTGCGTCAGGGCCAGCTCGGCTCTGCTGTCACTGAAGTGGGCCGTTCTAAGGGCATGGTCGCCGGTATGCGTCAGGTCACCTTCAAGACCTCTGACGGCACCGTCGTCGACTTCTCTGAGTACCTGCCAGCTGATGAGCCAGAAACCTCCGATGAGGAAGCTTCCGCTCAGGCTGCTGCAGCTGCCGCATCTATTGCAGATTCGATGACTGCTGCTTCCAAGTGAGCTGATTAACGGCTTTCGATCCCCGCTTCGGCGGGGATTTTTTGTATGCAGTGAAGCTGTGAAGCGATCTGCGCAGTTTATCTGTGCAGTTTATCTGTGCAGCGGCACTGAACAGTTACCCTTTGCAGTAACCTTGTGCGTCAATGATAATCTGGGTTCAGCCCAGAACATATTCAGCTGTGAGGGCAGGCTTACCGGCGAGGTGTTCGCTCAAGTGCACTAAACTTGAGCCAAAAGGACTTAAGTTTTGAAACTAGCCGGTTGCGAAACTTACCCAGCAGCTCGCACAATGCTGTAAGGTAGAGGACGGATAGTTTAAAAAGACAAGGAGTTACCGTGACTTCTCCGTTTACTCCAGTAATGGATGATGGCGACGGTGCAGCACTCGCTGGTGCAAACCCGATCTTCAACCGTTTGCTGAAGAACCGCATTATTTGGCTCGGCGACGAAGTGAAAGATGAGAACGCCAACGTCATCTGCGCTCAAATGCTGATGCTCGCCGCTGAAGACCCTGAAAAGGACATCTGGCTGTACATCAATTCCCCAGGCGGTTCCATCACCGCCGGCATGGCAATCTACGACACCATGCAGCTCATCGAGCCAGACGTGGCAACCATTGCCGTGGGTATGGCCGCATCGATGGGTCAGTTCCTGCTCTCCTCGGGCACTCCTGGCAAGCGTTTCATCACCTCTCACGCACGCGTTCTGATGCACCAGCCATCTGGCGGCATCGGCGGTACCGAGACGGATGTGCGCGTCAACGCGGAACTCATCATGGATATGAAGAAGACTTTGGGTGAGCTCACTGCTCAGCAGACCGGCCACACCATTGAGCAGATCTATGAGGACAACGCTTACGACCACTGGTACACCGCACAGCAGGCTCTCGATTACGGTTTCGTCGATCACATCATCACCGACCGTAACTCGCTGAACAAGGCCGTGCAATCACAGAAGGGAGAGTGACATGGCTAGTGAAGAAGCTCGTTTCGTCGCTCGCGCTGAGCGCCTGGCAGGCAACACGTTCACCTCTCCACAGATGCGCTACGTGCTGCCCGAGTACACCGAGCGCACTCCCTACGGTGTGAAGACGACGAACCCATACTCTCGTCTCTTCGAAAACCGCATCATCTTCTTGGGTGCGCAGGTTGACGACACTTCTGCCGATGACCTCATGGCTCAGCTTCTGGTTCTCGAAAGCCAGGACCCTAACCGTGACATCATGATGTACATCAATTCCCCTGGTGGCTCGATGACTGCTATGACGGCCATTTACGACACCATGCAGTACATCAAGCCAGAAATTCAAACGGTGTGCTTGGGTCAGGCTGCTTCTGCTGCATCCGTGATTTTGGCTGCTGGCACCAAGGGCAAGCGTCTCATGCTGCCGAATGCTCGCGTGCTGATCCACCAGCCAGCAATTGGCCAGGGTTTCGGCAAGGCTTCCGAAATTGAAGTGCAAGCTCGTGAGCTGTTGCGCATGCGTGAATGGTTGGAGAACACGATGGCCAAGCATACTGGTCAGTCTCCTGAGCGCATTCGCAAGGACATTGAGATTGACACTATTCTGACAGCACAAGAGGCCAAGGATTACGGCATCGTGGATGAGGTTCTGCCTCACCGCAAGTGAGTGCAGAAACACCGCACAATCGAATAATATGAAAATGGCGAGGCTATTGGCCTCGCCATTATTTGTATGCGCCCGATGAGGCGCGCTGATAATCTTGAGAAATTCAGTGCTGCTGAGGGGCAGTGTAAATCTTCTCGTCGATCACCTGCTGCAAATTACGCACAATAACCGCACGCTTCGTCTTCAACGACGGGGTGAGCATGCCGTTCGCCTCAGTGAACTGACTGTCAAGAATTTCAAACTTACGGATCGACTCAGCGCGCGACACCTGCTTGTTCGCCACGGACACGGCGCGGGACACCTCAGCGCGAACCAGAGGGTTCTCGCGAGCCTCCTGCAAGCTTTCCACCTCGGCAGCGCCTTGAGAAGCGAGCCAAGAATTCGTATCAGCCAGGTCGAGAGTGACCAGAGCAGCGATAAACGGCTTCCTATCGCCAATCACCACGCACTGAGCAACCACAGGGCTCGTCATCACCGAAGCTTCCAAACCAGCAGGAGACACGTTCTTACCACCAGCGGTGATAATCAGATCCTTCTTGCGGCCGGTGATGGTGACGAAACCTTGCTCGTCGATGTCACCCAAGTCGCCCGTGTGGAACCAGCCATCCGCGTCAAAGGTGTCAGCAGTAGCTTCGGGGGCGTTGTGATAGCCGCGAGCAATCGAACCACCAGCAATGACAATCTCATCGTCATCAGCAACACCAACGCTCATACCAGCCAGCGGCACACCAACAGTACCAATGCGATAGCCCTTCTCCGGGTTGACCGTTGCCGGAGCACAGGTTTCCGTCAAGCCATAGCCTTCCAGCAAAGGCAGGCCACAGCCGTTGAAGAAGTGCGCGATGTCCTGGTCGAGAGGAGCGCCACCACAGACGATGTAGTCGACGTTACCGCCCAGCACTTCGCGGATCTTGGAGTAGACGAGTGCCGAATAGACGTTGCGCTGCAAGTTAAGCCATGCAGGGATGCGCTCGCTGCGGCCGTACACCACGTCTTGCTGAGCGCGAGACCAGGCGCGAGCAATTCGAGCGGCGCGAGCAAACAGGTAACCGGCAGCACCACGGCCAGCCTTCTGCGTCGCCGCGTTATACACCTTCTCAAACACGCGTGGAACGCCCAGCACGAGGGTTGGCTTGACGTGGCGGAAATCTTGAAGGATCGTCTTCATCGAACCGCCGATCGACAGCTTCATCTCTGACTCGAACACGAGGAATTGCATGAAGCGGGCGAAAACGTGAGCGAACGGCAGGAAGCACAGGTAGGAGCCGTTCGGGCGGCGCACAATGCCGGGCATCGACTGCTTGCTCGCTTCGCAAATCGAAACGAAATTGCGATGTTCGATTTCCACACCCTTCGGCGTCCCTGTGGAGCCAGAAGTATAGACGATGGTGGCCAGAGTTGAGCCCGTCACCGAGTTGATCGCCTGGTCAAGAGTTTCGTCGCTGACCTCGCGGCCGAGCTCTTTGAGCGAGTCGAGCGCATGGTTTTCAATCACGTAAACGGTTTTGAGCAGGGGAGTTTCGGGCTTCACTGCGTCAAACTTCGCCAGCTGCTCGTCGTCCTCGGCAAAGGCGTATTGTACGGCGGCGTCGAGCAGGATGTTTTTCACCTGCGCGGGGGAGTTGGTTTCATAGATTGGCACAGTGATTGCGCCGATTGCCATGATGGCGGTGTCCAGTGCGGTCCACTCGTAACGAGTATGCGACAAGATTGCCACTGGGGTTCCTGTGCCTACGCCCGAGGCGAGGAGGCCTTTGGCAAGCTCGCGCACGAGAGCGATGAACTCGGTGGCACTTATTTCATGCCATTGGTTGTTCTTATCGCGGTATTCGACCAGGGCTTGCTCAGGCATGCGTTCGACGCGGTCTTGCAGGATGGTGTAAACGCTGCGATCGACGTCGACGTCCTCGCTGGGTGTGGTGTACTGCTTTTTCATGGCTTTCCTTGTCGTTCTGCGCTTAATGTGTTTTGTCTGGGCTGGCTGAGCTGACTGAATCGGCTGAGCTATTTCAGCAGGCTGAGCTATTTCAGTTGGCTGAGCTGTGAGCTTAGTCGGATCTAGTGCTGGCAGCGGTAGTGTCAGCTGCTGGAGCTGTTGGAGTGTTCTCCTCAGCGCTCTGTGCTGATTCAGTATTCTGCGCAGCCTCAGCATCAGCATCAGCGTCAGCGTTGCTATCAGCGTTGGAATTATCCGCCTTATCGCGGTTCTTCCACGCTGCAACCACCGAATCCCTACCTTCCGCCACGCGAGCAGAAGCCTGGTTCACCGCCTGACCAATCTGGTTCGAAGCGTTGCGTGCCGCATCCGACATCCTGTCGAAAAGCTGGTCCACATCGCTGGGGCGAGGCTGGGTTCCAGGAGCCGGAGTGTAAATCTGCTTTTCAATGACGTCAGAATAGTGCGTGAGAACCTTCGGGCGAATAACCTTCATCGACGGGGTCATCGTGCCCTCTTCCTGGCTGAAATCAGCAGGAAGAATGACAAATTTACGCACCGATTCAGCACGCGAAACACTCATATTGGCGCGGTCAATAAACTGCTGAACATACGCGCGCACCGCAGGGTTATTCGCCGCCTGCTCCATGCTCATTTCAGGGTCCATATGCTGCTTCTTGAGCCACGTCTTCACCATTCCTTCATCCAAAGTGATGAGAGCAGAGATGAACGGCTTCAAATCACCCAAAACGACGGCATGCGAGACGATCGGGCACTTGCCGATCACTTCCTCGAGCGGGCCAGGCGACACGTTCTTACCACCGGCAGTGATAATCAAATCCTTCTTGCGGCCAGTGATCCAGACGAAACCGTCGTCGTCAATCTTGGCCAAATCGCCGGAGCGCAGCCAGCCGTCTTCGGTCATGGCTTCTGCTGTACGCTCAGGGTCGTCGAGATAGCCGTGGAAGACGTTGTCGCCCTTGATTTGCAGCTCGCCTTCATCGCTGATGCGCAATTCGATGCCAGGGCCTGGTTTGCCCACAGCGCCAATGCGGTTGGCATCTTCAAAATTCACAATGCACGGAGCAGCGCATTCCGTCATGCCATAGCCCTGGATGAAGGTGATGCCGTCAATGCCTTGGAAGAAGTGGGCAAGGTCCGGGTTCAAAGGAGCACCACCACAGGCCAGCCAGGCCATATTCGCGCCCAGCGCGTCCTTAACGGTGTCACCGACAGTCTTCATGTAGAAGGCATGGGAAATGCGTTCCGATGCCGGGTGGGCTTTACCGTCCTGCTCATCCTTGCTCCACTGGACGAAATGCTCATAGGCCTTTTGGAAAATAGAACCCTTGATGCCAGGGCCTGCCTTTTGAGACGCAGCGTTATACACCTTCTCGAACACGCGAGGAACACCCAGCAGGTAGGTTGGCTTGAAACTTCTGAGGTCCGCGAGCAGGTGCTTTGCCGAGGACACATACGCTACAACACCATTGTTGCAGATCGAGCAATACTGAATATAGCGGGCGAAGCAGTGGGCGAGAGGAAGGAAGAGCAGCAGACGATTGTAATCGTTGAGCATGCCCGGAAGAACCTTCCATCCATCCTTAACCACGCACAGGAAGTTGCGATAAGTCAGCTGCGCACCCTTCGGCTTACCCGTCGAACCGGAGGTGTAGACGATGGTGGCAATGTCATCCGTATGAACCTTGGAGATTGCCTCGTCGAGCTGCTCGTCGCTGACTGCTCTGCCGCGCTCTTGGAGTGCGGGCAGGCCGTCGGTGGCGAAGCAGTAGACTTTTTGCAAGCTGTCGACGCGCTCAAGAACGTCTTCGAGCATCATGGCGTGTTCGCCGGTGTCTGCGAAGGCGAGGGTGGGGTTGACTGCTTGGCAGATGCCTTCTGCTTGGCGGGAGGAGTCGGTTTCGTAGATGGGCACGAGGACTGCGCCGATAGCTGCGCAGGCGAAGTCGAGCACACCCCATTCGTACATTGTGGCTGAGTAGATGACGACACGATCGCCCTTCTTGACTTCAGCGGCGAGCAAGCCTTTTGCTGCAGCGCGCACGGTGGAGAGCATCTCGTGTGCGGAAACGGTGACCCAGTCACTGGTGTCGGCGTGTGGATCGCGGTATTGTGCCACGGTGTCCTCGGGATGCAGGGACGCGCGAGCTGCAAGAAGAGTGTAGAAGGTGTCGCTTTGCTCGACCTGTGGTGCCTCAATGGCGGTGGTGTAATACCTCAACATGAGATTTACACTACCGCGAGGAGATAACGAATGGGGAAACTTTCCCCAGTTTCCTGACGATTATCCGTAATCTGCCTTTTCTTCTCAGCGTTTTCTCAGAATAATGGCTCAAGATTACCACTACGCGCAATCCGCAGCGCGGCGAGCGCCAAGCTTTTAGCCGATGTCAAGGAACACGGACAGCCAGCGCTGCCCATCTTTCCTCATCACCACACAGCCTTGGTGTGTTTCCTGACCGATCCACATAGCGAGGCTTGCTTCCACCGTGGAATCATTCGTAAACGTGATATGAATGCCACTCATCGTCACCGGAAGCTTATTGGCGAGAGCCTGAGGCTTTCCAAAGACGATGTTGAAATAGGTCATAATCTCGCGCATATTGACTAAGCGTTGAATAACAACAGGAGAGGCTTTGTCGTCGAGAACCTTTTCGGGCATCTTCTTCCTGACAATGTCCATAGCGCGCATGGTCACCAAGATGACCTGTTGAGCCATGGCGATGCTCTCTTCATCAGGGTGAGCATGGTCGGTGTAGCACACCGTCACATTGGTGGGTTGACCGTAAGTGAGGAATTGGACGCGGGCTTTGAAGATGCGGTGGCTTCCGTGATAGCTGTCGGGGAGTCCGCAGAATGGTGCAAGGGCCATATCTTTCTCCTTCTCATCATTTACACATGAGAATAGGAGTTTTACAACACGCTGGTAAGCTTTTGTGCAATTTCGTGGAAAATTAGGTAAAAACCGCGTCATTGCAACGATAAACCTGTGCGTAAGCATGCAATCCACAGCACAATTGCGTTCAGAGTCAATTGTCGAGACGCAAGGCTACAAAAAACCGCGCCAGGTGAGCGCAGCGAACACTGCAAACCCACCCCAGCGCGGCTGATGAAACGCGGTGACAATCTTAAGCCATAGGAGCCTTAACGATTGTGATCAACAATAACCGGGCACTTTTGGAAACTCTTCAAATCCACATAACCCGTCGACGCCAACGTGCGACGCAAAGCACCCACCACATTCGTCTTACCATCAGCGAAATGGCTCGGGCCGTTAATGATCTGATCCAAAGGAGCCACAGTACCCACGCTCACACGCTGACCGCGCGGAAGAATCGGATGATGCGACTCATTACCCCAGTGCATGCCCTGGCCAGGAGCCTCATCAGCACGAGCCAGAACAGTGCCCAACATCACACCGTCAGCACCCATCGCGAAAGCCTTCACAATCGAACCCGTATCACCCAGGCCACCGTCAGCAATCAGGTGGACGTAACGGCCCCCAGACTCATCCATATAATCGCGGCGAGCAGCGGCAGCATCCGCCAGAGCAGTAGCCATCGGAGCTTCAATACCGCAGGTTGCCCTCGTCGTGGAAGTAGCACCACCGCCGAAGCCGACCAGAACGCCAGCAGCACCCGTACGCATCAAATGCAGAGCAGCCTGGTAGGTTGCCGCACCACCCACAATCACCGGCACGTCCAGCTCGTAGATGAAACGGCGCAGATTCAACGGTTCATCGTTGCTCGACACATGCTCTGCCGAAACAGTCGTGCCACGAATGACGAAGAGGTCAACACCGGCGTCAATAACCGTCTTATAAAACTCTTTCGTACGCCCTGGGGTCAAAGCACCCGCAACAGGCACTCCCGCGTCGCGAATCTGCTTCAACCTTTCGGCAATCAGATCACGTTTGACTGGCTCAGCATAAATGGCCTGCATGCGCTTCGTCGCTTCCTCAGCTGGCAAATGCGCAATCTCATGCAGCAGAGGAGTAGGGTCCTCGTAGCGCGTCCACAAACCTTCCAGGTCGAGCACTCCCACGCCACCGAGCTGACCGAGCTTGATAGCAGTTTCTGGGCTCATCACCGAATCCATCGGCGCACCCATGATCGGAATGTCAAAGTAGAAAGCGTCCAATTGCCATGCCACCGACACATCACGAGGGTCGCGAGTCCTGCGAGAAGGAACAATAGCAATATCGTCGAGAGAGTATGCAATACGGCCGGTCTTGCCAAGGCCAATTTCAATATCTTGAGCCATGGCTCTAGACTACCTGAGAGCTAGCACACTTGGCTAGCCACACCTCAGTTTCACAAACGGCTAGACTAGGAAACGTGCAACACATGGGTCATATGATGAGAAAGAGTGCGGCCACCGCCATCACGCTCGCCCTTCTGACGAGCCTTACCGCCTGCTCGTCACAACCCAGCTCCAACACGGGCGTTCCCGCACACTCGCGCGTCGGACTCCTGCTTCCGGCCGACCCTTCCGCTTTACAGTCGAGCATGTCGCTCAACTCGTGGGCAAGCTTGGCAAAACGCACGCAACAAGCCTTGCAAAAATCCGGTTTCTCTTCCTCTTCGATTACCACCCAGTACGCTCGCGACGCCGTCCAACAAGCTCAACAGTTGGAAAAGCTCGAGCAACAGTGGAGTAGCGAGGCTTCTGAGAATTCTGCAAGTTCGACGGATTTGAAAGGCAATACGCTGTTTTTGTGCGCACCTCGCGTTGAACCGGTTACCTCGTTGTGGGGAGGGTTGACTTCGCCGAGCGTAAGCCTCAATTCCTCCGGCTTCCATTCCACTCCCGAAACCAGCGAGGGCGACACTCCGCAGTATGTCTCCAGTTCTTCTTCAGATTATCAGTCTGAAAATTCTGAGTCGGACAAGTACACTTCCTCTTCGCAGCATTGGAACACCTCCCGCAGCTCAAGCAGATTGAACAGTTCGAGTAGTTCGAGCAATTCTGCCGGTTCGAGTGAATCGAGCGACTCGGCTCATTCGGAGGGCTTGAACGATTCTGCGGCCGACGACACCGCTTTGGAAGACGACGAAGAGCTCGATGCTGCTCGTAGCCGCAGTGCAGAACTGGTACGCACCCTTTCTGCTCGCGGAGTGCGCATGGTCGGCTGCTCGGACCTCGTATCTGCTCATATGGATGCGTATGTAGATATGGCAACACCGGAAAGTATTGGTGTTCTTCAGGCCAGGGAAGCGTTGAGTAAGATTCGTGCGAATACGCTTTCTGCTTCGAACCCTGCTCAGGTGTTGCTGCTGGTTCCGGGCAACCCGCAGAATGAGGCGAGCAAAGACTTCCTTTCCGGCGTGTTCTCCATGTTGGAAACTCCGTTACAGCAGGGAGTGATTCAACTGGTGGGCTTGCCTGAAGTGAAGTCCTTGTCCTCCTTCCTCGACTCGTCAGCTGCACGGGATTTCTACTTCGGCTCTGACTTATATTCGGCGGATATTTCTCACCGTCTGACGAGCTTATTGGATGACCTGATTGAACAGCAGGGTGGTGCAACCACATCCAATGGCTTGATGAAGGCGTTACCGTTTATGAAGTCTTCCACTATTGCCCTCGATGCGGTGATTGCAGGTACGGATTATATTTCCACCCAACTGGTTTCCGTTCTCACCAGCAAGGGATACCAAGGTTCTGCTGCTGACATCAACCCAGACGTGAGCTTGAGCGGTATAGTCAACTCTCTTTCGGGCAAGAAAGTATTGAATAAGCACAAGGTTCCTTACCCGGCCAACACTCTTCCTTCTGCTGAATTCAACAGTATGTGGCCGGTGATCAGCGGTTATGGTGCTATTGATGTGCCTTCCATTGTTTCGGGCAAAGAGTGGGTAACTGGCATCAGCAATGAGGAGAGCATTGCCTCCCTGTTTGCACTGTTGGCACGCAATGCTGCTTTACACAAGAAGCTCGCAGCCAAAGTTAATGAACTGGAGGGCATGACGCTCTCCTCCCGTGCTTCTCGCACGCTGATCAGTGTTGACCTTGTCCCGATCAGTTCTTCCCAGGTGAAGAATTTGATCAAGGAAGGCTACATTTCAGCTGCTGATGCGGGACTCTAAGAGCACGACTCTCACGGGGTTCAACGCAGCTGTAGGGTTGAGGTAGGTGTTTCCTCGCCGCACACCGATATGCGCACAGGTGTTCTCACAATGGTCAGATATTCCTTCCACCTCGCCGATAATCTCGCCTGCCTGAACGGTTGCTCCCTTTTTCGCGCTACTGATGGCAGGTTCAATACTGACGGTGAGGCCATTGTCTAAAGCCAGTGAGAGCACATCTTTGCCACCGACTTTGCCAGACATCACCACCATGGCCTTCCCAGGTGCGATAATCTGCGAGCCTTCATCAATGGCAACATCGATACCGCGATGACCTTTCTTCCAGTTTTCTTTAGGAATGACGGCAGGGGAGAGCACCTCAGAAGCATCTTTTCCGGTGCTGAGCCTTACCGGCCAGTACAGGCGTTCACAACCTTGCTTACTCGCCCCTTTCACACCACCCTGTGAAGCTGCGTGCTCACTCGTCTGGCGTTCAAACGGGGAGATCATCCAGAGAGACGGCGAACCGCCCTGCCAGCGAGGAGGCATAATCAACATCACGAGAATCATCACTAGAGCGAGGGGAATGCGCACCAAGATCGTCCACAAACTCATCTTCTACCTCACTTGCGGTGTAAGGGCTGAGCACGACGCATCGAATAACACGAATGGCGCGAGATGAGCAGCAACAAGGCAGCAACCAGCATCAAACTCACCGCTGCTGCAACAAGAACGAGCAGCGACCAGGATGTTGTACCCGTCTGAGGCAATTTCTCGCGCGTTACCTGGAAGGATTCCGCAGGCTGGGCAAACTGATGAGCAAAAGAATTCTCCGCAAACGCACTCGGCAGCTCTTTCACCTTCCACATCCAGGTGTAATTGCCCGGAACCAAGCTCACCTCAAGCTCAGCATCCTTCGAAGAGAAACCCGAGACAGTGACATCACGCACACTGACAATCTGGGCGGAATCGGGAACCTCATCGCTGACGCTGGGAAGCTCACCATCCACCTTGTACAGCGTGCCCTGCAAGCTCACTGCCACCGGTTTACCCGAAGCGTCAATCGGCCATGTATCCGCCTCACCAGCGCCTTTCAGCTCCAAACGGTCAGTAACTGTAAAAGTACCCACCTGCTGCTCGGCATTTTCGCTTGCCGGGATTACCAGCGTGTCTCGATCCGCCTTCGTGAGCAATGCCACGTTTGAGCGGGTATACACCGTCTCATCAGCGGCACCATAATCTTCAGCAACATCACCCTGAATAAACGGGTACACAGCCGTAGGCTCCAAGCCGGTCTGCTGGGCGATACCACTGGCCTGCGTGTCCACCCAGAAGCGGAAGAACTGATAGCCCGATTCCAACTCATCCAACACCACACCGGGCTCGGGATGCCAGGAAGCCACGCGCTTCTCATCCTCATCCGAAGAACTGATCAAGAAAGTGCCCGCATGATTAGTCGAAAACTCCGTCGTTGCTAGACGAGTGACTCCCTCAGGAAGCTTCGCACTCGGGTTTTCGAGTAGGCTTGCCATCTGATCAGTCGCGAGACCGCCGAGCAGCTCACCTTTCACCACGAGGCTGATCTGGTTTTCCTCGGTTTCTGCATTCTCACCCCAGCCCGTGCGGGTGTGTAGCCAGTCGTGAGTATCCACAACACCGTCACCGTTGATATCCTCCACGTCAAGGCTCACCGTGTCGCGGATAGGCTCTTCGCGATCACGCATGATGGCATCCAGAACAGGATCTTCCTCAACCCTGTTCTCCTCAACCCCGTTCTCCTCAACGCTGTTCTCTTCAACGTCGCTAGCAAGCTGTTGAGCTTGACGCACGGAGGAGTGGATAACCGGCTTCATCGCACGCAAACGCGCATCCACGGTTTCTCCTGGTTGAATACCATCTGTCCAATACTCATCACGCAACTGTCCAGCCACCTCAGGAATCTGTTGTTTGCGAGTGATGGACCACTGCCACACCAGCCAACCAGAATCACCAATATTCCTCGGGGTTGCACCCGGATGGTCAGCAAGCCACTGCGAGGAGAGTTTACTTAGCTCTACCGTTTGGGTTTGCGCGCGGTCAGAAATACTCTCCACTTGGGCAAGCAACCTCGCATCCTCAAGCTTCTTACCCTCTTGAGGTTCAGTGTTACTGAACCAGACCTGAGCTTGCGCACGTACGGGAGCATTGTCTGGCCAGGACGGGAGAGGCGCACAAGGGTCAACAGACCACGTAATACGATCATGGGGCATCTGACCCGGTTCAATACGATGATCCGCAGCATCCGAGGTAATCAGCGGTTGGAAACGATTATCCACATCAAACTGAATACCCTGACTCTTATGCTGGTAGCCCGTAGGCATAAAGAGATTCTGCTTACCCGCAATATTCTCTTTCCTCCGCCCCTCCACCACGTCATAGACGACCTTCACATCCGCCTTGCCCGCAGAACGCGCCGTCCACGGAATACGAATCGTCTCCTTACCGGTCTTCCCACGAATCGGCCCTTGCACATCAATGAGCGAATCATCATATTCCAGATGCCAATTCACCCCTTCAACCGTCCCATCCGCGCTGCGCAACTCAACCACAATTGTGCCGTGCAACACATTCGAATCCACCAGCCTCACCGCTGCTGAACTCACCGTATGCTTCGCAGCCTCATCCCACAACCTGCGCGCAGTATCCGCCACCTGCTGAGTGGTATAACCACCCATCATGGTCTCTTTCTTAATCGATGACCACAAAGAATTCTCTTCCAAATGATCATGAATAGCCCACGCCACCGCAGCCTGAATCAAATCATCATGATTATCCTTATGCTCCGTCACCAATTCAGCCGCAATACGATACTTCTCACCCGTAGCAGGCTTCCACCCGTCATCACCCGAACCAGCGAGAAAATCAATACCCGCCTCCACACAGTAAAACGGCAAACCATCCTTATAACCCATAATTCCCAGACCAACCAAAACCCGGCCCTGAGAATTCTTCATCGACAAACCCGGCAAGTTATACCAATACGTCAAAGCATCAGCACGCGGCACACAGCACAGCATCAGCAAAGCAACCACACTGATAATCACAAATCGTGCCCGTACCAAACCCGAAGCGTGACGAGCAGCAGAACCCAAGTTCAAACGAGTCGGGCCATAAACATGAGATTGCTGACGGCCAGCTCTCTTCATCGTCGAGGCAGGGCAGTCGGTCAATCCTTTCAAGCGAGTGAACCATTTCATCGCATCCTCCTTTCGTTAGCTCCATCCAAGCCGAGGAGATACGCGCGAACAGGTTTTCTCGCAAAATGTGGATAACTTTTGGAAAACCGCGTCATCACACCGATTTGAGCTTATCGACACGCCGAGGTTTGCGAACTGGCTTTCATCTGCGTATAGTTTCTTTCTGTTGCCAACGCAACACATTCCCGATTAGCTCAGTTGGTAGAGCGTTCGACTGTTAATCGAAATGTCGCCGGTTCGAGTCCAGCATCGGGAGCCAACAGGTCAGAGTTCGCTCTGGCCTTTTTTGTTTTCCTACCCCTGTCCGCAAACCACCCGCCGACACGAGCAGCATGCTCAGAGCCTGTTCCGTGCCCAGCATGTTTTATGATGTCACAATGAAGCAGATACAGTTAAGCGATTGCCGCAGGGGAATGCGCGCACGCATTCAAGCCTGCAATCTCAACGAAGAGCAGGCAATCCGCATCGGGGAGATGGGTTTGCGCCCCGGCGATACTGTCGAAATTCTGCTGTCATCACACCTTTTCGGCCAAGTCATTGCTCACGGAAGCGAACGCCTGGCCATCGACAGAAAAACAGCGCGCTCCATTGTGGTCAACGTGCTCAGCCCAACCCTTAAAACACTATGATTTCTCCAGATTATCAGCACGACAATTCCGCTGGCGCACCGCTTCACAGCAAACCCACAGTGCCCAGCGAATCCACAGCGCAGAGCGAACCTGCGCACAGAGAACCTGCACCACACAGTGAGCTTGACCACAGCGTGCCTGAAGAGGGGATGATGCACTCGGGGCATCATCACTCTCGCGGTTTCTCGCTGTTGTGGCGCCTGATTGGCCGCGATGAAGGCCATGGCCATAAGCCGGGTCACTCGCAAGCTCATGCGGAGCACGACTACGCCGCGGAGCACAACCACGCGAACCACTCCCAGCACGCTGGTCACGCTGCAGGATCCAACTACGACGCACACAACCACTCGGCACACACTGCAGAGTACACTACTACGCGCATCCCTCGCGTCGTCTTCGTCGGCAACCCCAACGTTGGCAAGTCGACCCTGTTCAACGCAATCTTGGGTGCGGACGCAGCAGTGATGAACGCGCCAGGAACGACGGTGATGATCGAGTCCGGCGAGCTCACCTACACTGATCCTGCTACGAACAGGAAAGAGAACTGGGAGCTTGTCGACACACCAGGAACCGCCTCTTTCGCCTCGATGAGCCCCGATGAGGAAGTCGCCGCGCAAACAGCTCTGGGCTGGGGCAGCCATCCCGACCCTCAGGTTCTCGTGATTACCATTGACGCTACCGCACCTTCGCGAGGCTTCTACCTGCTCAGCCAAGCCATCGATTCAGGCGTCGCTCCCGTGGTGGCGCTGACGATGGCAGACCTTGCTCACCAGCCTGAAGGCATAGAACAACGCATTTCTGCGGCTCTAGAGAATATTCCTGTGGTGAGCGTTGACGGGCGAACTGGCAAGGGTGTTGAGCAGCTGCTCGCTCACATTCACCGCCAGATTCACAACCCAGTGCTGACGAGCGCTCCTGCCGTTGACCCGCTGCCAGGAGAAGAGGCTTTTGCCACTTCAGGCTGGGATGGTGTGCGCACCTGGTTGCGGCGCAATGCTGACCGCCGTTTCCAGTGGGCTTCCTGGCTGCTCACCGCAATTGGCTACGGTGAAGCGGGAGAGGAGAGCGAAGCCAGCGAGGGCGTCCACACGAGCGAAGCCGCCGAGACCGCCGCAACGGATCAAGCGATTAACACCAGCAAAGTCAAAACTGCCAGCCCCGCCCTCGCGACGCATCTCACGCTTTCCGACCGCATTGACGCCGTGTTGCTGCACCCTGTCTGGGGAATCATCATCTTCCTCGCCGTCATGTACCTGGTTTTCGAAGCGACGACTGCGGTCGCACAGCCGATCGTTGACTTTATTGATAATCAAGTGCGAGGCGTGCTCAACAGCGGCGCCGACTGGCTCAACTGGCAGATCGCTGGCCAGCAAGGCCTCGATTCTTGGGTCCATTCTCTGGTGGTCGACGGCCTGATCGATGGCATTATCACCGTTTTGACGTACGTCCCGCCGATGGCGATGGTCTTCGTAATGCTCTACCTGTTGGAAGACACGGGCTACCTGTCGCGCGCGGCCTTCGTGATGAACCGCACGATGCGTCTGATTGGCCTCGATGGTCGCGCCTTCCTCCCGCTTGTGGTGGGTTTTGGCTGCAATCTGCCCGCCCTGGCCGCAACCCGCACGCTTCCTGACGAGCGTCAACGCATCATGACGGGCCTTCTCATCCCGTTTACCTCCTGTTCGGCGCGTTTGTCGGTGTACGTGGTGCTCGCCTTCGCTTTCTTCCGCAAGAACGCTGGAATTGCCATCTTTGCGATGTACGTGATCTCGCTGGTGGTCATTGTTCTGATCGGTTTGATTTTGCGCCGCACGCAGTTCTCTGACTTGAAAAACCAGCCTTTTGTCATCGCTTTGCCGCACTACCACATTCCTCGTGCCAAGCTGATGGTGGTTTCCGTTGCCAAGCGCTTGTGGAACTTTATTCGCGGGGCAAGCTCGGCCATCATGTCCATGTTGCTCGTCATTTGGCTGCTTTCCGCCATTCCTGTGTCCGGCACCCTGGCTGGCCATTCCGCTCAAAACCCTGAGATTAACACTGCAAACGCCTCCGCCGAGCCGGTTCAGGATAGTTTTGGCAAGGTCTCGCGCGTGGAAGACTCCTTGTATGGCACGATTGCGCAAAGTGTTGCTCCCGTTTTCGCCCCGGCAGGCTTTGGCAACTGGCAGGCGACAGCCGCTCTGATGTCTGGCTTTGTGGCCAAGGAAGTTGTAGTCGGCTCGCTGTCCCAGGCGTACCACGCTGATGCTTCGGACTCTGGTTCACGCGATCTCTCCTCTGCTTTGCGCGAAAGCTTTGATAAATCAAGCAATGGTCACCCTCAGGCTGCGGCGCTGGCTTTCATGGTTTTCACTTTGGCCTACACGCCCTGCCTGGCAACTGTTGTAGAGGAGAAGCGCCTGTTTGGCCGTAAGATCGCAGCAGAGACGGTGATTATCGGCTTGCTGGTTGCCTACATTTTAGCGGTGGCAATCTTCCAGATTGGAGTGTTGCTATGAAAGGCTTTCAAGCTACTCACCCCAGTAATAACGAGGGTTTTCGCAAAACTGAGGCCGACGACAACGCCGGTTTTCGCCGCACCAATAGGCCGCAGGACACCTCCCAGCCCACCTTGTTAAGCTTAGTGGTCCAAGATTTACAGTGCGGCAAAAGCCCGTACGCTATTGCGCAATCTCGCCGCGTTCCCCTCGACTTCGTCAAACTGAGCCTCGATTGGTTGCAAGACCACCCTCAGGTCAACGGCACAGATATCGCTTTCGTCTCGGTCGCCGCCTGCAATCAAGGAGCGTGCGATCCCAACCCGGACTCGCTCATCTGTGTGGGTTGCCCTCTGCTGCCGGCTGCTATCAAGCGCGAACGCTCAATTCCTCACCATTTGTGGAAGTCAATTGCCAGCAAAGTGTTCAAGAGGAGAGACTAACCTGACAGCAGGTATAAGCCAGAAACTACCGGAAAGGCGAGAAACCTGCCGGTACAAGCAAGAAAACTTTCCGATACAAGTCTGATGGTTCAGTTGCCACCGCTGTGAAGTGGGAAGTGGAAAGTAGAGAGGAAAGGGGAGACAATGACTATTCGCCAGATTCGCGTTGTTCCTGACCCAGTGCTGCGCACGCCCTGCGACGAGGTCAAGGAAATCACGCCTGCTGTTCGCCAGCTGGTGACAGACCTGATGGAAACTGTGGATGACCCGGGTCGCGCAGGCCTGTCGGCCAATCAGATCGGTGTTAATCTCAGGGTGTTCAGCTACAACATCGACGGCAAGATCGGCTACATTATTAACCCCAAGATCGTTGAAAAATCGGGTGAGCAGTACGGTGAGGAAGGCTGCCTTTCCCTGCCAGGGCTGTGGTATAAAACCCCTCGCGCCGACTATGCGAAGGCTACCGGCATCGACCTCGACGGCAAGCCGGTGGTGTTGGAAGGTAAGGGTTTGATGGGCCGCATGATCCAGCATGAGTGCGACCACTTGGACGGCCATGTGTACCTGGATCGCTTGGAAAAGGACGACCGTAAGGCAGCCATGCGCTATATGCGCGAGCACCCGTTCACCCAGCGCTGACAATCCAGATGAGAGAAAGCCAGGCGAAAATCCGAGGGGAGAAAGCCAGGCGAAAAGTCTCGTGAAAAAGTACGCTCTGTCGGTTACTATGGAAGGCTGTATGCACCGCTTGAAAGGCTGGTCGCGAGCTTAACGAGCATTTTTATTGTCAACCGCATACACAAATACGCGTCATGACTGCGATGGCCTGCGTCGGTCGGCTTTATGCTGTGTCCAGGTGCTCATGACTAGGTAATAACCGACAGAAAGGTACACTCATGACTCAGATCACCATGAGCGAACTCCTGAACGCTGGAGTTCATTTCGGTCATCAGACCCGTCGTTGGAACCCAAAGATGAAGCAGTTCATCCTCATGGATCGCAACGGCATTCACATCATCGATCTGTTCAAGACTCTTGACGCTCTCGACGTGGCTTATGACTTCGTCAAGGAGACCGTTGCTCACAATGGCACCGTTCTCTTCGTCGGCACCAAGAAGCAGGCTCAGAAGGCTATCGCCGAGCAGGCAACCCGCGTTGGTATGCCATACGTTGCTCAGCGCTGGCTGGGTGGTATGCTCACCAACTTCCAGACCGTTTCCGGCCGCGTTTCTCGCATGAAGGAACTGCAGGAGATGGACTTCGAGGATACCAAGGCTTCTGGCCTGACCAAGAAGGAGCTCCTGCTTCTCTCCCGCGAAAAGGACAAGCTCGTTCGCGAGCTCGGCGGTATCGCTAACATGAACCGCACTCCTTCCGCACTCTTCGTCGTGGACATCAACAAGGAAGCTCTCGCTGTGGATGAAGCTCGTAAGCTCGGTATCCCAGTCGTGGCTCTCGTTGATACCAACACTGATCCAGACCTCGTCAACTACCCAATCCCAGCTAACGATGACGCCATCCGCGGCATTGAGCTGCTGACCAAGTTCATGGCTGACGCTGTTGCTGATGGTCTGTTGGCTCGTGACAAGGGCAAGACTGCTGACAAGGCTGAGGAGAAGTCTGCTGAGCCAATGGCTGAGTGGGAAAAGGATCTCTTGAACTCCGACGATTCTAAGAAGAGCGAAGAGGCTTCTGAGAAGTCCGAGTGACTCTCGTCACAAACAAGCTGAATTTCAGCGAGTGGAGAGTTGCGCGTCACGCTGTTGAAGTTTTCAATGGCTCAAGATTGTCACCGCGTGATAATCTCGCGTAGCTCTCCCCAAATTTTTCAGGAAAAGTGTTGCTAGTTTCTAGCACCGAGAGGAGACGCACATGGCAGCAATTTCGCTGGCACTGATTAAGCAGGTTCGTGAAGATACCGGCGCTGGCATGATGGCCGTGAAGGCTGCACTCACCGAAGCTGATGGCGATGTGCAGAAGGCAAAGGACATTCTTCGTGAGAAGGGTGTTCAGGCCGCTGGTAAGCGCGAAGGCCGTAAGGCTCAGGAAGGCCTTGTTGCATACAAGGTCGTCGAGGAGAACGGCAAGCAGGTGGGTTACGCAGTCGAGCTGAACGCTGAGACCGACTTCGTTGCTGAGACCCCACAGTTCGTTCAGTATGGTAACGAGATCGTGGAAGCTATGGTCGCTGCAAAGGCAACCACTGCTGAGGAGATCCTCGCTGCAAAGACCGCTCAGGGCACTGTTGCTGACACCATTACCGAGGCTGGTGCTCTGTTTAAGGAGCACGTCAAGCTCGGTCAGTTCGCTCGCATCGAGGGCGAGCGCGTGGATGTGTACGCTCACAAGAAGTCTGCTGAGTTCCCACCATCCACCGTTGCTATGGTTGCCACCGACGAGAAGGCTGCTGAGGTTGCTCACGATGTGAACCTGCAGATTTCTGCAATGGCTCCAAAGTGGCTCACCGAAGAGGACGTTCCACAGGACGTCATCGACCACGAGACTGAGGTCGAGACCAACAAGTTCCGTGAGCAGGGCAAGCCAGAGAAGATCATTCCAAACATCGTCAAGGGTGCTATCAAGGCCTTCTTCAAGGACACCGTGCTCGTCGACCAGGCATTCGTCAAGGATCCTAAGGTCACCGTGGGCCAGCTCGTCGAGAAGACCGGCGGCAAGCTCGAGCAGTTCGTCCGCATTGAGGTTGGTAAGGGCGAAGAAGAAGCTGCTGAGGAATCCTCCGAGGAGTGACTTCGCTCACCTTCACTGGTGATAATCTGAATGGCCAGCCTCTCTCTTACAGCGTTTTGCTGTATAGGGGAGAGGCTGGTCTTTTTTATCCTCGCCTTCTGTCACTAAGTTTGCTTAGACTTGACCACAGAGTGTGGAAATACTACAACTCTTCGATGCTGGGGGTCTCACATGACTGAAGCAAGCAAGCCACGCCGCGTCCTTCTTAAGCTCTCTGGTGAAGCTTTTGGCGGCGGAAAAGTGGGAATCGACACTGTTGTTATCAGCCGAATCGCACAGGAGATCAAGCAAGCCGTACAGCAGAGTGTTCAGGTGGGCATCGTCGTGGGCGGCGGCAACTTCTTCCGCGGAGCTGAATTGCAGCAGGCCGGTTTGGACCGTTCCCGCGGCGACTACATGGGTATGCTCGGCACCGTCATGAACTGCCTGGCTTTGCAAGACTTCTTGGAGAACGCTGGCCAGCCTACTCGCGTGCAAACCGCCATCGCTATGGCCCAGGTTGCTGAGCCGTATATTCCTTTGAAGGCAATCCGCCACTTGGAAAAGGGCCGCGTGGTGATTTTCGGTGCAGGCGCTGGCATGCCGTACTTCTCCACCGACACCGTTTCTATTCAGCGTTCGCTCGAAATTCACTGCTCTGAAGTGGTGATGGGTAAGAACGGCGTGGATGGTGTGTACAACGCTGACCCGCGTAAGGATTCTTCCGCTCGCCGTTACGACGTGCTCAACTTCCACGATGCCATCGTCAACAACTTGGCAGTGATGGATTCTTCTGCTCTTTCCATGGCTCACGACAACAACCAGCGCATTCGCGTCTTTGGTTTGGAGGAGCCAGGTAATGTTACTCGCGCTTTGTTGGGCGAGGAGATTGGCACTCTGGTTGCAGCAGATGTGGAGTCGAGCTTCGCAGCCTGATAATCTCAGGCCATTTGCCTGCGAACCGGCCGGCGCACATGCCGAGCGAGCGCGGGCGCGACAAAACTGGTAAATTAGAACAACAAGCTTCAACGCAAAGTTGCGTTGGATTTATAGGGAGGTTATATGGCTGGCATTGTGGATGAAGCTACGGAACAGATGGGCAAGACCATTGAAGCCACGAAGGAGAACTTCGTTGGTATTCGTACGGGTCGCGCAAACCCATCGCTGCTCAACGGCATTATGGTGAACTATTACGGCGCACCAACTCCTTTAAAGCAGCTGGCAACCATCTCCGTTCCTGAGCCACGCGCTCTCGCAGTTTCTCCCTTCGATCAGTCTCAGATTTCCGCTGTGGAGAAGGCAATTCGCGACTCAGATCTCGGCGTTTCCCCAGCTCGTGACGGCAATGTGATTCGAATCACCCTGCCAGAGATGACGGAGGAGAGACGTAAGGAGTACGTCAAGCTTGCCAAGGATGAGGCTGAGAAGGGCAAGGTTGGCCTGCGCAATATTCGTCGTAAGGCTCGCGAAACCGTGGAAAAGCAGCTCAAGGATGACGAGCTGACCGAGGACGATCGCGACAACATCTTCAAGCAGCTCGACACGCTAACCAAGAAGAACTCCGATCTGATCGATCAGCTGCTGGACACCAAGCAGAAGGAAATTCTCGAGGTCTGAGCTGGCTGAACAGGTTCTCGATAACCGCAGTTACATCACAGTTGAGCCGCGGTTTGTACTGGTGAACCGTAGTTACATCACTGTTACTTCAGTGGAACGCATGAGAAAGGCCGATACCTCATCGGCCTTTTGCTTATGCACAGCCGACCAAGTCCCTCAACGATGGGGAGGAATAATGAATAAGCGCAAAGATGAGCTTGCTGATATCAATAAACGCACTGGCCGCAACATGCCTCAGGCGATTGCGACCGGAGCCATTCTCGTGATCGGCGTGTTGGGCGTTCTTCTCGCCTCATCTCACGCCTTCACCTACCTCATCCTCGCGTTCATGCTCATCGCGGTGTGGGAACTGAAGGTCGATATGACGGTGGCTCACATCACCATCCCGTTCTTAGGCTTGACGGTCGGTTCTGCTTATGTGCTTCTCGCCACCTGGTATTCGCCTGACCATGTGATGGGCTTTGCCGTGAGTTTCGCCACTGCGCTGGTACTGGTCATTTTGTGCGCCTGCATGCTCAATTTGGCTGGCTTTTCTACCCCGCAGATCGTTGCCAAGCAGGCGAAGAAGGTAGAGCTCGATGCGATGAAGAAGCGCGGTCTCGACCCCGATCAGCCTTTCGATTCTCCTGCCTTGCACCGTACGCTCATGCCGTTGGGCTTGCGCAATATCGTGGCCACGGTTCTCTCCGTGCTCTACATTCCGCTGCTCGCTGGCTTCCTTATTCTCATGCTCACGCAAAAGCAGTATCAGTGGCGTCTGTTCATGGCTGTTTTCGTTCCGGCCCTTTCGGACACGGGCGGTCTGATTTTTGGTGCGGCTTTCGGTAAGCATAAGCTGTCTCCGCGCATTTCTCCGAAGAAGTCGTGGGAAGGCTTGGCTGGTTCCGCTCTCTTCGCGGTGATCGGCACTGTGGCTTTCTATGGTTTTGGCTTTACTGCTGATTTCCTTCACTTTGGCTGGTGGAAGCCAATCGTCTTGGGCTTGGTCCTCACTATTGTGGGCACGCTGGGCGATTTGTCGGCCTCGATGCTCAAGCGCGATTTGGGCATTAAGGACATGGGCTTCTTGCTTAAGGGCCATGGTGGTGTGCTCGACCGTGTCGACTCGATTTTGCTGTGCGCCCCATTTGTTTACGGCGCTCTCACACTTTTCGGTGTGTAACGCTGGTGGCTTGAGGGTTTCTTGAGATTATCATTCCGCTTACTCGGCCTCACGCGCTAGAATGCGTGAGGCTATTAGTTTATATTGGGGGAGCTTATTGTGCACACGCTTGCCTACATCCCGTCTCCAACTTTCTCGCAGTTTCAGATCGGGCCGCTGACCATTCACATGTATGCCATCACCATGCTCACGGGCATGATTGTCGCGGTGTGGATTCTCACGCACCGATGGAAGAAGCTCGGAGGAACTTTTGATCAGGTTCTCGATGTTGCTCTGATCTCGATTGTTTTCGGTTTGATTGGCGCACGCATTTTCCACGTGTTGACAGTGCCGAACGCTTACTTCCCGCCGAATGGTGACCCGAGTGAGATCTTGAAGGTGTGGCATGGCGGAATGGCAATCTTTGGCGCTTTGATCGGCGGCTCGCTGGCCGCGGGTATCTGGGCTCACCACAAGAAGTATTCTCTGTTGCTTCTCGCCGACGCTTTGGCACCAGGCTTGCTCGTTGCCCAGGCGATTGGCCGTTTGGGCAATTGGTTTAACCAAGAGCTTTACGGTATGCCAACTACCCTGCCATGGGGTTTGAAACTCAACTCTGCTGATGCTATTGGTAAGTCGCAACAATGCTACACCGGTTCAACTTGCCCTGCGGGAACGCTGTTCCACCCGACCTTCTTGTATGAGATGATCTGGAATTTGATCGGCGCTGCCATCATCGTGTGGGGTTTGGGTAAGATTGCCAGCAAGCTGAAGGTCGGCATGCAGATGGCGTTTTACCTGATGTGGTATGGCCTGGGCCGCTCGTGGATTGAGATGTTGCGCATCAACCTTTCCAGCGAGATTCTGGGTATTCGCACCAACGTGTGGGCTGCTATTATCTGCGTCATCTTGGGCATCGCGCTGTTCTGCTACCTGGTGTTCAACGGCCAGAGCTTGAAGGCTGCTCGCGAAACTTTGGCGAAGGTCACTGCGGATGATCTCGCTCGCGAGGCCGCTGAAGAAGGCAAGGGCAAGGCTGCAGAAGAGGACGCCAAGACCAGCACCACGGATTCTTCTGACTCCGATGAATCTTCCGATGCGGCTGAGCAGTTCAAATCCGCTGAGCCATCCGATGATGAAACCCATGAGTGACGAGTAAAGAATATGCGCCAAGCAATCGCTAAGTTTGCTCACGCGCCACTCGAGTGCCCCGTCTGCCACGAAGCTTTGGCATTAGACGGGGCATTTCTGCGCTGTGAGAACCACCATAGCTTTTCCATCAACCGCCACGGCTACGTTGATCTGCGCCGCAATGCGAGGAATTCCAGCCATTACACTGCTGATTTCTTCTCCAACCGAGCCTTGCGCACCCGTCTGGGCTTGTACCACGACATAGAGCAGGCCATCACTAAAGCTCTGAATACATGTATTCGTGGTATACAGCAGGGTAGTGGTGAATCACCTGAGCAGATCACCATTCTGGACGTGGGCTGCGGCGATGGAACTGTCACGAAAACCGTAACCGCTGGGCTTGCTGAACCCAGTGCAGAGCCCGTCACCAACTCTGCCAATGCGCTAGAGGGCAGCTCTGCCACTGCGTCAGACGACAACTCCGACACTCACATCAGTGCGCGGGAAGCCAACAGCGCACAGCAGCAGGTCACCGTCATCGGCTGCGATATTTCCGCTGACGCCATCAAAGAAGCAGCTCGCGGGGGAGGCCCAAGCTTGTGGGTAGTGGGAGATGGAGCCCACCTTCCCGTGCGCGCTAACACGGTGAACGTCATTCTCAACGTTTTCGCGCCAGCACAATATGAAGACTTCTCGCGTGTCGCGCCTGGCGGCTGGCTGATCAAGGTCATTCCCGCCCCAGAGCACATGAAGCAGTTGCGCACAGCTTTGGGTCTTGCTCCTGCAGGCACTTCTGATGCTTTGGAGTTGTTGAAGAATGATCCTCGCATGGAACTCATAAGCTCTATTCGCGTGACGCAAACCAGCCCCCTGGCAAGCCCTGAAGAGCGCGAGTCAGTGGCTCTGATGTCTCCGGTGAGCTTTGGCCGTTTGGCGGCTGATCCGGAGCAGTGGCAATCTCAAACCCGTGAGCTTATCGACCAGATGCCCGAGATTACCACTGACTGTTGGGTCACGGTGAGTAAAATTGCGCACGCTGTTGCGAGCAAAAGTGAGGAATAAAGCCAATTTCGACAATTGGACGTGCGCAGAAATTAATCGAGAGCTTTTATAGAATGGACTGTATGAGCATTAGCATTGCACCAAGTATTTTGTCCGCTGATTTTTGCAACCTGGAGCGCGACCTGGACGCCATCCATGCCGCCGACCTTGTGCATATCGACGTGATGGACCATCATTTCGTCCCGAACCTCACCATTGGTGAGCCAGTCGTCAAGCGCATTTGCGAAGTGTCCAAGCTTCCTACCGATGTGCACCTGATGATCGACGACCCTGACCGTTGGGCACCTCAATTCGCCCAGAACGGCGCTGACTCTGTCACCTTCCACATGGGAGCAACTCACGCTCCGGTGCGCTTGGCACGCCAGCTGCATGACATGGGTACGAAGGCTTGCTTCGCCGTTCGCCCAGCCGAGCCTGTTGAGCCGATCTTCGACATCCTCTCTGAGTTCGACATGATCCTGATCATGACTGTTGAGCCAGGTTTTGGTGGTCAGAAGTTCCTCGACAACCAGCTGGGTAAGGTTCGCCGCTTGCGCGATGAGATCACCCGTCAAGGTTTGAACACCCGCGTCGAAGTGGATGGCGGTGTTTCCCCGAAGACGGCTCCACTCGTTGCCGCTGCTGGCGCTGATGTTCTCGTGGCAGGTTCTGCTGTGTATGGCGCTCCTGACATCACGGAGGCCATCACTAGCATTCGCGAAGCCGCTGAGAAGGCTTATCGCGACTGAACTACAGCGCAAACACTACAGCGCAAACACTCAAGGCGCAAACACCTGTGCTGACAACAATCCAATGCAGATTGTCAGCACGCTACTCGACTGTTCTCGACTTTGTGTATACACGTGCATAAAGTCGAGAAACAAGTCGAGAAACAGAGTACTGAAACCATTCGTGGCTTCACAGCAACAAAGGACTGAAGGGATATGATGAACGAGCAGAAAAAGCGTACCAAGGACGAGAAAACGCGCTTTTCTCCCGTTCCCACCAACCGCATTTGGACCATCCCCAACGTCATCTCCTTCCTGCGCATCGCCTCAATCGTGCTGATCGCGTGGCTGATTTGGTTTAGCCAGCCCGACCACCCTGATTACCTCATCTGGTCGCTCATCGTGCTCTCCCTTTCCGCAGCCTCCGACGGTCTCGACGGCTACATTGCCCGTCGCTTCAACCAGGTGACCCTCTTAGGTCAGCTGCTCGACCCGATCGCCGACCGCATGCTCATCATTCTCACCGGAATCGCCCTGTGCTTGGCTAACGTGATCCCATGGTGGATGATGCTGCTCATCGTTGCGCGCGATGCCACCATGCTCGTCCTCGTCCTCGTGCTTTCCGACCACCATTACGGCCCGCTGCCTGTTCACTTCGTCGGTAAAACAGGCACTTTCATGTTGATGTGCGCCATCCCAGTGCTCATCATTTCGGCAACCTTGCGCTCGCTGAACCTCTACTATGCCGTGCACTGCTTCGGATTAGCACTCTACTGGTGGGGAATCGGCCTGTACTGGGTTGCTGGCGTTATTTACCTCATGCAAGGCATTCGTCTGCTCAAAGCCGATAAGGTAGCGAAGAAGGCTGGTATTCCCCTGTCGCGTGAGGTGGGAGAGAGGGCATAATGCTCGACGAATCCTCCAAGCCTGACAGCGAGCCGGCAACCGGCGAAATACCGCTCGTCTTCGCCGCAGAAAACAAGCCGCAAACCCGCCGTTCGATCTTCTCCCGCTCGGCAATCTACCCGCATACCGTTCGCGCGATCAGCGCGGAAGCTGCCAGCGAATTACAAGCCCACCGGCGCAACCGTTCCAACCCCTTGGACGCCACTTTGCGCCTGCTGGAAGATTTCACTGATCACTCCACCGACCAGCTCTACACTGACTCCAACCTCGTGGAAGGCCCTACAACAGCTGTAGGCAAGGTGATGTTCAAATCCCTCGTCCTGCTTATCTGCGTGGCTGTTGGCTTCTCTGCCGTCGCCGCCATCCGCCAGCTGCAGCGCGACACTCGCCTCCACGTTCGCCAAGAACTCGCCAGCCAGGCAAGCCGGCAAGATGACCAGGTTAAAAAGCTCAAGAAGTCGGTAGATGGGCTGCTGTCCCAACGCGATCAGTTGCAAAAGAAGTTAGACGCGGCAACAAGTAACGCCTCTCCGTACCAAAAGTCGCTGGATATGCTCGCCCTGAACCCGGTTGAAGGCTCAGGCGTTGAGATTACCATCGACGCAGGTGACACCGGCGGTGACCATCAAGCCCGCATCGCGACCCTCCAGTCCGCCGTTCACGACACCGATTTGCAACAGATTGTCAACATGTTGTGGGCTCACCACGCTGAAGCCATTGACGTCAACGACGTGCGCATCGGCGCTCAAAGCTCCATTCGTGTGGCAGGGACCTCCATTCTCGTGGGCACCGAGATTGTCACTGCGCCGTACACCATTCGTGCTATTGGTGATGCGAGTGCGCTTTCTCAAGCAATCACTCCACAGTTCTTCCCTCAGCGCTCTCAGCTGGAAAGCCAGGGAGTGAAAGTGGATATTCTCACTCGCCAGAACATGCATATGGCAGCCTCCAGCTCACCTCTGAGCTCTTCGAGTAGCGAGGAGAAAGCAGAGCAGGAAGGTATCGAAAAATATTCAGCGCCGGGCGCATCTGCGCACTGATAATCTCGTTTCGTAACATGAACGGGCGGGAGAGGTACTAAGCTCGAAGCAAGAGGAAGTGAGGGAAGACATGGTTGCAGTCATTGGTTTGATCATTGGCATTCTGATTGGCGTTTTTGCCCAGCCGAGCATTCCTGTTGAGTTGCAACCCTACCTGCCGATTATGGTGGTCGCCGCCTTCGACGCCCTCGTCGGTGCCGCTCGTAACTATTTCGAACGCAACTTCTCCGATCGCGCCTTCATCGTTTCCATCATCTCCAACGTCGTCATTGCAGCTCTGCTCGTGCTGTTGGGAAACCAGATGGGCGTGGGTTCGCAGCTGACCACGGCTGTGCTCGTCGTGTTGGGCATTCGCATCTTCTCGAATGCGACGGCGATTCGTCGATTCATCTTTAGAGGCTAGGAGAGTGGTGGAATGAGTCGTCACTCTCGCAAGCACGCTGTAAAGGCAAATAACAAGGCCACAGCTGGCGTGAAAAAGCCTGCAGCAATCACGGGTGAGCTTCCCCGTTTCGTGCCAGAGAACGGGCCTGAGGAGCGTCCTGGTCACCGTATTGTCGCGGCCAGCAGCGCACATCTTGCCGAGGGCTCGGCCAGCAGCGCAAGCGGCGCACAGGCGGAAACGCCTGGTCGAAACCGCGCAAGAGTAAAGGCTCGCAGGCAGGTTCAGCGTACTGATAATCTCGAGCCAAACGGGCACAAGAAAACCACCGCCTTGAGCATTTTCACGCAAATTATCGTGCTCATCCTGTGCATCCTGCTCGGCGTAGGCTATATGGGCCAGCAGCGCAACGTGCAATCCTCGTACAGCTCGCTCTCCGAGTCGGAACTCGTGCGCCTGCTTGACGAGACCAACCAGAAAATCGACCAGCTGACCAGCCAGAAGAACCAGCTCAGTTCCCAGCTTGAATCCATCCGAAACGCTGTCGACAAGCAAGCCGAGCTCAAACAGATGGAGGAGAACAACCAGAAGACAGCTGGAGTGATCGCCGGAACTCTGCCTGCACAAGGCCCAGGCGTGCGCATCCGCATCAGTGAAGCCGAGGGGAAAACCATTCCCGCTTCGGCGCTTTTCTCGCTGATTGAGGAGCTACGAAACGCCGGGGCAGAGGCCATTCAGATTAACACTGTGCGCGTAGTCACCTCCACCTATTTCTCCGACTCCGCTTCGGGCGTGTTGAGCGATGGAACGCTGTTGCAGGCGCCTTACACGGTACTCGCAATCGGCGATTCCAACGCTTTGCGCAATGCCATCGAAATTTCGGGCGGTATCGGCTCCACCTTGCGCGTGCAGTACAAAGCCACGGTGAGCGTGGACGAGAAAGAAACGCTTAAAATCACTCACATTCGCAAACCTCGTACATTCCAGTACGCACGAACAGTAGAATAAGAAGCATGATGATTGATCCAGTACAAGCAGCAGGTGAGACCACGAGCATCGGTCTTCCAGCAGTTCAGGTTCCTCTGACTGCCGCAACCGATCGACCTCTCACTCAAGACGATGTCACTACTATCAGCAAGCTCGAGCCGGGTTCTGCTCTGCTCGTCTCCACTCGTGGTGCATCCACCGGTTCGCGTTACCTTTTGGATACGGACCAGGTGACGGTTGGTCGCGACCCTCGCGCTGATATTCTTCTGGATGATTCCACCGTTTCCCGCCAGCACGCTCACTTCCACCGCGTCAACGGCGGCTACGAGATTGAGGATGATGGCTCTCTCAACGGCACTTACGTCAACATGCAGCGCATCGAGGATCGTCAGCTGCTGCACAACGGCGATTCGTTGATGATCGGCCGTTTCCGCATGATGTATTTCACTTCTCCTCAAGCCTGAGGCGAAGTTTCGACGGTGAAGGCGGGCTTTGCCCGTCCTTTTTGCTGTTTTACCCTTGTCGTACATTTGTACGAATTTCTTAAGATTATCAGGGAGGAGAAATCATGGCTGCGAATGAGCATTCGGCTGTGAATAACCGTACTGATAATCTGGAGAACGCCATTCAAGGCCAGCTGTTCAGCGGGCCCAAGAAGCCTCGCCTCGCGTATTCGGGAGCGATTGCCCAGCAGGTTGCGGGCATCACGTACCGCCAGCTCGACTATTGGGCCAACAAGCATATTGTTGAGCCCAGCCTGCACGCTTCACACGGCTCGGGGACGCGCAGGCTGTACAGTTACACCGATATTTTGTTGCTCGGCGTGGCTAAGCGCCTCATCGATGCGGGTATCAACCTCACGAATATTGCGCTGATTATTGCGAAACTGCGTCGCCAGCCGCTGGAGGAGTTCTCGCACACGTTCATTATGTCAGATGGGCATAAGGTGATGGAGTGCACCGATGACATGTCCATCATCGATATGATGCGCGAAGGAACGGCGGTTTTTGGCCTATCGGTGGCACGTTTGGACGAAGATTTGAGTGCTCGCCTGCGTGCATTCTCGCCCATTCGTTTGGATGAAGAGGCCGTGTCGTCGGTGACAGGCCGCTCGCTGGAGTCGGTAGACCACGGGCCTGTGCTGTTGGCAGATTTGGAGCTAGGGGAGAAGCACTCCTCCAGCGCTTCTCGCGCCGTAACGGCTCGCGCTTCTCATGCTAGCGCGGCTCATGCTGCTGGTTCAAACTCTGCTTTGCGGACAAATTTGCAGACAAATACAAGCGATTCTGTCACAGGTTCAAGTGCTGACGCGAGCGCATCGAGTTCATCAAAGGCACCGAGCACAGCCAGCCAAAGCAACGAAGAATCCGTAAAGAGTAAGACTCGCTCAACATATTCGCAGCGTCGTACTCGTCGTGTGAGCAAGCATGAGGAAGTTGCAGAACTCAGTTTGTTTGACGCGCTGTTCTCGTGAATGTTTGCCATGAATCTGAACTGATGTCATGAAGTAGAACGCAGAAAAACAATTCCACATTTTTGGAGGAAAAGGGTGGTATTTTTCTCACCAATCTGACATAACGTACATTATCGGCATTATGGATAGAAAGAAATTGCTACCAGCTTCTGCAGTATCGAGTCAGTTTCTGGTAGCAATTCAACAACGGGTTTTATCTGTGTAATCAACAATGCAATTGCACAGCGGGTTCAATGAGCAAACCGCACTGTTAATCTCAGTTCATACTTACTTATTGAACTTGTCTGTCTGCAAAGTACTCATCGACAACGGCTGGCAGATCATGCGGAGTCCGTGCGAATGCATAGCAACCGTGTTCTTCCAATTCGCCTGGGTCAGCATAACCCCAACGAGCGCCCACGCAATCCAGATGAGCACCATCACGAGCGCCGTCTACATCAGTCCATCGATCGCCGACCATCAATGCGAGGTCTTCTCCTGGCTGATAGTTCAGCTTTTCGCAGGCATAGGCCACGACTTGGTCTTTATTAATCCTGCTGGCATCGTTAGACGCACCATAAAGCGCATCCATATGCTCCATCAAGCCAAAATGCTCACAGATTGGCAGCGCTTGAGGTTCCGGCTTTGCGGTGCACACTGCAAGGTAGTAACCCTTCGCGTGCATCTCATCGAGAGCCTCAAAAATGCCGTCGTACACCTCGTTGAGGTACATTCCCGGGAGCTTTTCACCCGGGTGCTTCGGGTCATCGAAAATCGGATTGCGGTATGCGTAACGATACGACTTGACCATGTCCGGCAGCTTCTCTTCGGATACGCCAGTGCGGCGCATGGAGTCCATGATTGCTGGGCCAATGAAGCTGTTCAACGTTTTGTCGTCAGGAACGGGAATGTTATTGTCGCGATATGCGTATTTGACAGATGAAATGATGCCTTCATCTGAACGAGTCAAAGTTCCATCTAAATCGATGAGGACGATCTTGCGGGCCATGCTTCCTCACTTTCTCTTACCGTTATTGAGGCTAGCTGCTCCACGGGACCGCAAATTTATTTTTCGTTGTGACCTCACTTACACTGGAGATATGAATCACAGTTCACAGGCCACGCCTTCTTTCACTCACACACTGACGGCTTTCAGCACTTCTCTTACTACAGCAGTTGATCTACCTCCCAGCATTGATAATCAAGGGATTTTGGCTGGCACAGCACTTCCTCGACACTACAAATCTGACATAACATTCTCTGTTCCAGATTTTCAAACTGCTCTCGACTCGACCGCTCACAGCTTGCTTGGCATGGTGTTGTGTCGCCACTTGACGACCGGAGAGATTCTCACCGCTCGAATCGTCGAGATTGAAACATACGACCAATTCGATCCAGCAAGCCACTGCTATACCGGTTTTACTTTCCGCAATCGGGCAATGTTCACCTCTCCCCTGCACGCCTACATTTATATTTCTCATGGCATCCATTCCTGCATGAACATCTCGCTGGGGCCTTTAGGTGTTGGTGCTGGAGCCCTCATTCGCGCGGTAGAGCCTATCGATGGCGTTCAGACGATGGAGAAGTTTCGAAACCGTACAGGAACAGAGGTGAGTAATGGACCTGCTAAGCTCTGCCAAGCGCTCCAGATTACCACTGAGCTTTATGGTCGTGATCTTTCCAACCCCTCTTCCCCACTTTTCTTAGCAGAACCCTTATCATCAAGAAAGTTCCCTCAAGAAGAGATTGTTGCAACACCTCGTATAGGAATTTCCAAGAACGCTTCTGCTCTTCGTCGATTCGTTCTTGCTGATAATCCTTATGTTTCAGCTTTTCACCACACAACTGACTCACTGCAGGTGCGATAAAAAACTCGAGATTATCAGCACTGATAATCTCGAGTAATACGAAAAAGAGCGAGAAACTCACTCGTAGTCAGGGAACCAACCCTCACGATGCATTTGCAAACGCTTCTCCAGAAGCTCCTCCAACTCAGGAATAGTGCGGCGCTCCAAAAGCATGTCCCAATGCGTACGCTGCGGCTTTCCCTGAGCAGACGGATCGTCAGGGTTCTCAGCATCCTCACGCACAGCAGGCTTACCACAACGGCACTCCCACTGGTCAGGAACTTCAACATCTTTCGCGAATGGAACAATCGTGCGGTGACCATCTGGGCACACATAAGCAACGTCGGTGCGCTGAGCGAACTCGACGTTCTCATCCGTTTCCAGTGACTTTGCACCGATGCTGGTACCACGAAGGCTGCGTTCTGCCATGTAACCCCTTTCACAAAACCACTTCTACCAACAAGTTTCGCGCAAAAATATTCCCTACCCGCGCGCAGCTTGAAGCAGAATTTCTCCAGATTATCACTCCAGCTCGTCTTGAGCGTCGAGGCCAGAATAGGCGACGACACCGCGATTGATGATCTCGGTGGACTGCTGGGCCGTATCGGCGAGCTGGACGTCGCCCAACTGTTCGGCCGCTTCGCGCACTTGGCCGAGCACATCCAGCAGGCGCTTGCAGGAGCGGACGAAATCACCCGGCTGGATCATCGTGCCTGAGAGCGCTTCGGTGAGCGTTGCATCCCCCGACCAGCGGAAGATCGGCTCCACCAAACCCCAGTTCACTTCTGGCAGCTGCAGTAGGCCCGCCTGTTCAACCGTGTATTCGAGGTCGTCCCACACGTCGTCCATATGCTCGATGGCGCGCGCGATTTTACCGTTACGACCGCCGGGATAGTGGCGGATGCGCGCTTCATCCGAGCGGCGCGCCTCATAGATCACGCCAGAGAGCACTGCTGCCAAGCCTTGAGCGTCGAGGCGGCGGAAAGTGTCCTCGATCATGCATTGAGCGAGGAAGAGGTCGTGCTCGCTAAACAGGCGGCGCAAGAGTTCTCCTCGCCAGGTCAGCTCGTAGGTTCCTGCGGTGCGCGAGTGTGAGGCGTCGAGGCCGATGTTGTTGCGCTGATAATCTGGAGCCGCGGAAGCTGCTTGAGCCTCCGGTACAGCTTGAGCCTCGGTTGCGGCCGAAGCTCCAGCCATTGCGTGAGCCTCCGGCCTGCGCAAGTATCCCAACGACTCGAGCACGCGACAGATCAGGTCAAACCTGCGCGACACCACGCCAGTGCGCGACTCGAAACGATCCTTAAGCAACTGGTAGCGCTTATTCGCCTTCACCCAACGCATACCCCATTGCACATGCTTGTCAAGGTCCGGGCAACTGGCGCACGGATGGTTACGCTCACGCTGACGAACCTGGCGAATCTTGCGGTCAAGGCGCTCCAGAGCCTTCTTTTTATCCTGCGGAGTCTTAAACTGCGTGTGCTTGATGCGACGGCGCTCGCCCTTCTCCAGGTCGCTCAAGCGAAGGCGCAGTTCAAGGAATTCCTTAAAATCGCCCTGGTCGCAAGCAAAGGCCTTCTCGTAGCCAGCCAGCGCCTCCTCAAAGCTCGCCAGCTCCTTCTGCATTTGCTCGGCCGACTCGTTAGCCTCCCATTGGGCAAAGCTCATGTCCAGCGTGCGATGCGCGGTGGCCAAGTCAGAGTGCGCCAAAAGATTAACAGCCATATTAAATGTGGCCTGGAACTGGGAGTGCAGCGGGTAGACGCGCCGCGACGACATCGCGGCCAAACCCGCCGGCTCAAAACCTTCATGGTCGACGACGATGGCATGACCCTCATCATCAATGCCACGACGGCCTGCGCGACCAGTCAGCTGCGTGTACTGGCCAGGAGTGAGCGGCACGCGCGCCACACCGTTGAACTTGTCGAGGCGTTCAATCACGACCGAACGCGCCGGCATGTTGATACCCAAGGCGAGGGTTTCCGTGGCGAAGACCACCTTAACCAAGCCTTGTTCGAAAACTTTTTCCACGATTTCGCGGAAGAGCGCGATCATTCCCGCATGATGGCAGGCGAAACCGTTTTGTAAGGCATGCTTGAAGCTCCTGTAGTGCAGCATGCGAAGGTCTTGCTCGCTCATCGCGTTGTAGGCCATTTCATCAGCAATTTCACCGATGAGGCGGTACTCGTGGTCAGAAGTCAGGCTCAAACCAGTTTGCATGCACTCGTCGACTGCCTTCTCACAACCCATACGCGAGAAGATGAAGAAAATGCCCGGCAAAAGGTCGCGATGGTCAAGCTCGTCGACCACTTCCCAGCGTTGTGGCCACGGGCGATGTGCTTGATGGTAGCCGCGAGTGCGCCCTGAGCGCGAGGAAGCGTGCGAGTGGCGGCGGTGCTGGTCGAAATCACGGCGTGCGCTCATATCATCCAGGCGGCGCAAGCGGGCGAGAAGCTGAGGGTTGACGCGCAAGGCAGCCGGCTTCGTGGGCTTCGTGCGCGAGCTGGTGGCGTGAGAGGAGGCTTGGCCGTCCCCTCGGCGGCTACAGTCCCGAGAGTCACCACCCTGAGGCTCACCATCACCGCGATCCTCGCGGCTAGCCTCGTCATACAAGTCAAACAGTTCCGGCGCACCACCGCGGCCGGTCTGCACCATCACTGACTGCTCCAGCGGCACCGGGCGCGTCTCGGAAATAATCAAGCGCGTATGCCCACGCACCGACTCAATCCACGCGCCAAAATCCTCAATATTCGACACCGTTGCCGATAAACCCACAATTTTCACGCTCTGCGGAAGGTGAATAATCGACTCTTCCCACACCTGGCCGCGGAACTGATCACCCAAAAAATGAATCTCATCGAAAACGACATACCGCAAAGCAGTCAGCGTCACAGAATTTTCGTAGAGCATATTGCGCAACACTTCAGTGGTCATCACCACAATGTTGGCTTCCGAATTGATAGAAATATCGCCGGTGAGCAAGCCCACATTTTCCCGGCCATACTGCGCCACCAGATCGTGATATTTCTGGTTACTCAGCGCCTTAATCGGCGTGGTATAGAAAGCCTTCAAGTTACGCTGCTGGGCCAAATAGACGGCAAAATCAGCAATCACCGTCTTACCCGCACCGGTCGGCGCAGCGACAAGAACGTTATCCCCCGCCTCCAAGGCCTGCAAAGCTTCGTTTTGAAAATCATCAAGAGGGAAGTCAAAACGCTGGGCGAACTGGTAGGCCAAGCTCTTCCTTTGCTCCCGCTCTCGTTTCGCCGCCGCATAACGTTGGGCTGGCGTCAAATTCTCCTGATCCGCGTCCGGCACAATTCCGCGGGCAAGCTGGCTGCCCACCCCCGCTACAGCCGTCGTATGCTTGCGATGATGGCTTCTCCTCGCCATACTCCCACTTTCCACCTAGAGATTATCACTGTGCTTCATCACGCACGCGCCTGCTGCGCGCATCATTACCGGGCTGAGCAACACCGCGCTCCTGCTCTCGCGCGGTGTTAAAAGCCGCCCAGCGGCTAAATCGCGTAGCGTGAACTGCGCGCACCCGAGCTTTATGGTTGAGCAGGTCAGTGTGTGCAGCCTGATAATCTTGAGCAACATCAGAAACGCGACGAGCCAGGCTCACAGGCTTTTCTTCGCCACCGACATAAGGCTCAGAAAAGCCCTTCACCTTCTCAGAAATCGTTGAAAATAGAGGCTTGAGGCCCGTGTAGCCTTTGTAACCACGCCAAATGGCGAATGCGATGCCCGCCACGAGCATGAGTAGGAGGAAAACGACGAGTCCAACCCACACTCCTACCCATGCTCCTACGCTCATCACATACCTGCTCTCGTAAATGGCTTATGGTCCGATTCCATGCGCGAACGGGCTGCAGTACCACCGAACGGAGCTGCCGACGTCGTATGCGCCACGTAACTTTGTGCTTCCTGCTCACGCTTGAGCTTTTCCTGCTCCAAGCGATCTTCCTCTTCTTCCTGACGGTGCAGGCCTTCAATCTCACGCTGAGCACGTTCACGAATGGCAGCAGCAACATCAGACGGGCGAGTTTCCACCGTTTCGACGACGTTTCCATCCTTGTCCTCGCTGCTCTTCACCTCGTGACGCTCACCCTGGGATACTGCAACAATATGGCGGGCGTGGGCGATGCAGAAGGCGACAAACCACGAGTCGGAAGTGATGCGCAAGTGCACTTTATCACCCTCATCCCACGGCTCAATGGTTGCCGAATGAAGGTCGTCAATGAAGGCGAGATTGTGAGAATCAGTGATGAAACTCACGTCCGAACCGTTCTTGAAGTTCCACTGGCGAAGCTCAGAAATCGGAGGAACAGGAATGATCTCTTCTTCTACTGGTTGGTCGACAACGGAAACTTCAGCAATGCGGGAGGCACGCAACGTTTTCCACTGAGGGGCCTTCGAACGCGAGTCGGCACGCTTGAAGGTTTCCAGCTTTTGCTTGAGCAGATCACCGTGGCGGCCGAGCACATTCCACACCACTACGTAGAAAGCACCCTCGTCGATGAACGTGTCAACAGGCAGGAACCAGCGTTCCTTGCGCTCACCCGCACCGTTGGTGTAGTAACAGTGAATCGGGCACTTGCGGCTGATGGCCTCACGAATCTTACCCATCGAATCCGGCTCGAGCTCGTAACCGGTGAGCGCCAAGGTCTTCGGGTCGCCATCGAGCTCACCCTCAATATGAGGAAGAGCTGCCAAAAGCCTCTCATACAGCGAGTCTGCAGCCTGACGCTGATCGTCTGGCAGCATCGTCGACTTCGCCAAATAGCGGACCGAACCCACCAGCAAGCTCAAATACTGCGGGGTCAAGCCGGCCAAGCGGTCCAAGCCCAGAGAGTTGTCCGCGCGAACAACATCCTCTTCTTCGAGTAAATCCCAATCAATATCGAAGAACTGAGAGCCAGCAATCTCACCATCATCGGAAACAGTGGTGAGCGTGTTGACGTCCTTGCGGATCGTCTTCATCGCCTTTTCATGCTGATCCTTCGTATGGGTTGGGCCAATGAAACGATCAGCCAACTCTTCCACCGAATACTCAGCACCCGGATGAGCCGAAAGGAAGAGCATCAGGCGCAAACGACGATCCACTTCCGAGCTCGACTGGCCCGAGCCAGAACCACGACGGTGGGTAGGATGCAAGCTCGGCGGAACTTCGACCTCCGGCTTCAAAATACGCTCTTGCACAGCAACCGGCGTGGTACGTGAGGAATTATCGCAGGTTTCAAACTGGCTTGCTGCCTGCAAACGGCGAGCAAAAGAGTCACGAGCAGCCCTAGGGTTCAGAATTCGAACACCTGGGTGCATGATCATGTAGAAGGCGAGGTCGTCAGAATCTTCATAAGCGACATCGACGGTTTCGTCGTCATCCTCAGCGCGCACGGTTGCGGTGAAACGATGTGTTTGCACGGCTTCAGCAAGCGAGGTCGGGATGGACTGTGTGCCGATGCTCGGTGCCAGTGCCGACAGGCCCAAAGTCGGCGAGTTAGCTGGAGAGGCGAAACGCGAGCGCTTCTTATCGGCAACGTCGTCAGCATCCGACTTGAGCGACTTGGCCAGGAAGGTCGCTGCGGCGAGAATGGGCATATCCTCTTCGTCGAAGTGCAGGCGCACCAAACCTTGATCGCCCAACCTCAGACGGTAGGAGGCGAAGTCCTGGCCGTCAGACTTCGAAGAGTATTCGGGTTGGCGCGATTCGATTTCGATGCCTAAGTCGGCGAGTTTAGCGCGGTCACGCTGGAACTGCTTGGCGAATGCTGCCTTTGCTGCTTGGTCGGCGAGTTCACCGTAGGAGTCGGCGTAGGCCTTGACTCGTTGAGCAATCTGGCGAGAGGTCAGCCATTGTGGAAATGCCGACGACAAAACGACGAGCACGTCCAGCTCATGCTTGCCCCATTTATCCGAAAACCGGCGGCGACCATTGGAACCCTCAGTCATGTGTCCTCACGTCTCGTACGAAAAGGTGTGTTCCTTTATCAATAACTGACGACATTCTACCCCAAATTTCTGGATATTTCAGCGGTGAAATTGAACAAGGTGTCAAAACGCAAATTTGCCTCACATTTTCGCTCAGCGAGAGCGCGCCCGGCCTCCATCCGCTCCCCGCCGCTCGTACTCCCCGCCGCTCCCCTCGCCGCCTCACATTTTCGCTACCCTTCTCCCCTGGTCAAGTTCTGACGGCACAATAGTTTCATGACTTCTGTACTCGTAACCCTGACTGTAGTGATGGCGGTTGCTGTGCTCTGCCCGCTCATCGCTCAAGCTATTCCTGGCAAGCCGATTAGCCAAACAGTTCTGCTGCTCGGCGCTGGCGCGCTTTTGGGCCCTTATGTAGCTGGTGTGGTGAAGTTGTCGCTTCCGATGAGCTTGTTGAGCAATTTGGGTTTGGCTTTTCTGTTTTTGTTGGCTGGTTATGAGATTAACCCGGAGCAGTTGAAGGGTCCTCAGGGTCGTCGTGGTTTGGCTACGTGGGTGGTTTCGTTTGCTATTGCCATGCTTGCGGTGACGTTTATTCCTTATTTTGACGAGCATGATTTGCATGGTGTGGCGTCGGCGATTGTGTTGACGACTACTGCTTTAGGTACTCTGATGCCGATTTTGCAGGAGAAGCAGTTGATTGGTACTCCTGTGGGTGATGCGGTTATTGCGTATGGTACATGGGGTGAGTTGTGCCCGGTGTTGGCGATGGCGGTGTTGTTGTCAACGCATACGGGTGTGGAGACGTTCTTCATTTTGGCTGCTTTTGCTCTGTTGTGTGTGGCGGCTGCTGCTATTCCTCAGAAGTTGCAGAGTTGGGGTACGAGGCTGAATGCGTTTTTGGCGAAAAAGTCGAATGCTGCGGAGCAGGTTATTGTTCGTATGACGATCTTGTTGTTGGTCGTTTTGGTGACGGTTTCCTCGCTTTTTGATCTGGATATTGTTTTGGGTGCTTTTGCGGCGGGCTTTATTTTGCGTTATCTCATTCCTGAGGGCGATAAGGCGCTGGAAACTCGCTTGGATGGTATTGGTTACGGTTTCTTTATTCCTATTTTCTTTGTGCTCTCTGGCGCCAAGATTAACATTCAGGCGGTGGGCGCCGACCCGGCGCTGTTGATCGCGTTCATTGTGTTGTTGGTTGTGATACGTTCGGTGCCTATTGTGGTTGCTCTTTCGGTGGCGAAGGAGGAGAACCATCTTTCGATTCATCATCGCATTACGGTGGCGATGTATTGTGCGACGGCGCTTCCGGTTATTGTTGCGGTTACTGAGATTGCCACTCGTACTGGCACGATGAAGGAGGAAACTGCTTCGGTGCTGGTTGCTGCAGGTGCGGTGAGTGTGTTGGTGATGCCGTTGGTTGCTGGTTTGGCTCAGCGTGTGGCGGAGTTTCATCCTATTCAGGCTGCGGAGGATATTTCTCATCATCCGCATTATGGTCCGGAGATTATTCACGACCGTTATGTGTTGTCTCGTATGATTCGTCATCCTCAGAAGGCTCAGCAAATTTTGGATGATTTCGTCACTTCGTGGGCTCACCTTCCTGAGGAGGAGCGCAAGGTGAGGGAAGATCTTCTCTTGCATGCTGTTCGTGAGTATGAGACTTCTCGTGCTGAGTTGTTGCGTCGTGCTGAGCTTCTGCGTTTGGTGAGGAAGAACGAGCAAATTGCTGTTGCTTCTCAGGCTCCTTCTGCTGGTATGCCGTCGTTGGATTCTCGCCATCCTGACCATCTCACCAGCGCCGCCCCTGCTTCTTCGACCGCTTCCGCTAACTCCACTTCCCCAGCTTCCTCAGCTGCTGAACAAGGCTCTTCCACGTCTTCACAGACGCTTCAGCCGTCCCGTCCTGTTGATGCGATTGACGCCTTGATCGCTTCGGTTGGTTTGCGCGCAGGCTTGTCTCCCACTCAGGCCAAGGAGGCGGAGGTTGAGTTGCGTCGTCGCGCGGCCTTGCTGGAGAAGATGCGTTTGGTGCGTATGACTCAGCTTGCTGAGCTTGCTCATATGCCTGATGGTGAGAAGAGCGAGGAACAGGAGAAGGAGCATCACGCTCATCAGCAGCTTCTCAAGCATTTCTTGCGTCACGACATTCATGACGTCACGTCGCATCTTGACGACAAAGATGACTAAAGATTATCACTATGCATATGGCCCAGAAGCTTTCGCTCCTGGGCCATTTCCTCTGCGTTATTTCTTACACCCGCGAGTTGCTCAACTCACTTAGTGTGCTTCCATTTACTGCGCTTCAAGCGCTAAGCCTGTTTCTCGCGCTCACTGTGTTGTCTTATCCTGCGCATGTCCAGTTGCCTCAGGCAATGTAGCAAGGATGTTGTTGATAAAGACATCTTGCTGACGCCACGGCAAAATTGGCATTTGCTGCAAGTCCCGAGAAACAGAGCCTGCACTGATAATTACGCGTTTGTTGGCGATGGTTTGCAGATTATCAATAAACTCTTTATCGGTATCGAGAACCCCTCTATTGCTCATATTCTGATATCCGCCAATGCGGTAAATATACATCGGAATTCGGTATACTCTGTGTTCAACCCAACTATTGAGGCTATCCTTTTACAGACCCTCAGTGATAAATACAGGAATAAGAGTTCCATCATCAAACTGAGACGCCAGATTACCGCAATGATCAGAGTTTGTTTTACATGGCGATGACTGTGGGTCTGTTGACATAGGATCAAGGTTCGCATCTAGGCGATGGTCAATCACATATTGGTGTTGATACTCTTGAACTTGTTGAGCAGTCATCACCTTGATTGTCCCCACAAGAATTTGCCCACCGTTCATGACGAAGTTAGAAATATCAAGTGCATATCGATCATAATCTGAGATGCCTTGAACACTCAGCTCTTGGGGAACAGACATCGCGAAAGTTGCCAACAAACCTCTCTCTGTAACTTTAGAAGACACATTTTTTGAAGGCCAATCTTCTCTATCATCACTATTCAGCCAGCCATATGTATAGTGTCCGGATCCCTCTTCTTCGATTTGGTCATATGACTTATTAACAGCGTCCAGATGATCATCTTGAATACTGATCCATGTTTCATTCGGTTCGTCGCTGATTCTGATGATTTTCTTACTGGGAGAAAAGCCATACATCAACATTGGATAATCAGCGTTGAAAGGTTTAGGAATCTGTTCTCCTGCCAAGCACTCTGCTCTATTATCAATCCTATTGTACTTCCACACCCGGTTGCCGGAGAAATTATCATGCTGATCGCCACAACCCACAGGCCCGTCAGAAGCAAATTCTTTATCACCTGTGACACCAAACCACGTCAACATTTCAGGAGTACCATCTTGATCTATGTCCAACAACGAATACATAGAGGCATAGTACTTATCCGAACTGCCTGTATCCAACATGTCGAGCACTTGGTTAAAGGCGGTAGCAACCTTTTGACGACGAATCTTCTCATTGAGGAAATCAAGCTTCTTCACTGGAGTAGCAGACTTCTTCGCGAACTTCGCCATAGCTTGCAAATCAGAAGCCGTCACTTCGCTCGCTGGCTTCACCTCAAACTTCAGATCCTGCTTCATTGGTTTCGACTCACCAACAAAATTCGAACCACTCGCAGTGTTAATCTTAAGAGGTTGAGGAATGCGATACACATCACCAGAACTCAACAAGGGGCTCGCTTCAACCGTCACAGTGTACTGGCCAGGTTCCAAGCGCACAGAAGCAGCTTTCGGCGACACGTACATATGCTGGGAAATCACGCGACCAGACACGGCGCGGCCGGTGATGTGAAGTGGGATCTTCGAATCGGAGCCATCCTGGTAGCGAGGAGCGGAAATCTTCGGCGACACCAAACGCGGCTTTTGCAGGGGGTTCGCCACCACATGAAAAGCCATCAAGGAAATAATCAAACTTACTACAACAACGATGACGACAAGAATCGAGAGCGCGACGATGAGCCCGCGGCGGCGGTGTGGGGAAACAACTCTTTCAGCGGCTTGTTGGACGGATGGGTATTCAACCTCTTGAGCAGCTTGTTGAACAGCTTCCTGAACAACGGGTTCAGGCGAGGAAGTTACCGGCTCGCCCCCCCCACGAGTGAAAAACCGCAATTCGTACAAAAACGATCGGACTGAACAACATCAGCCCCACAGTTAGGACATTTCATACCCCACTCCTGAACCACTGCAAACGGTAACTGGCGTAACTACAACCACAGTATAGGCAGAAGTGGGAGAGAAAAAGAACTGGTAATCTCAAGCAAGTCGATAAAACAGGCAGCTCAAGATTACCAGCGTGAATGACCGAGCAGAAAGCTCAGAGCCGCGCAGGCCGCGTAAGAGCAAGTGTTAGCCAACCAGCAAGCATCCGCCCAAACAAGCGCAACCTACCAACGAGACACAGCGTACCAGCGAGGCTCAACCTCACCAGTCACCCTTCTCGATGCCACGCGGGCCAACATGCGAAGCGTCACGCACATAAGCGCGGTCACGACGAGTCACCGGGTCAGGGTCATTCTGCGGGTCAGCAAGGTGAGCGTCACCAAAGAACTTAACCGATGCACCAAAAGTCCAGTCGCCTTCGATCGTCACCGAGTTCGCCGCAGCAATCGACGGCACACCATAAGGGAAGCGCTCGTCGAAATCTTGGATCAGTTTGTAATAGCGCGGGTCAAGGTGAATCTTCGGGAAGTCGTAGTTGCCATCTTCCATCTCGAAGGTATCGGTCAGGTGGAAGCGGTCGGAACGCATGATGAACAAGTCGTTCGTCGTCTTCACCGGCAGGAAGCGCGGGCGGTTCACCTCCAAGCACACCGAACCCTCGAACAAGCCGATTGCCGCACCCATCGCCGTCTCCAACTGCACCACCTGCGGCGAGTCGGGGTTCGTCGGGTCGACAGTCTTGGTGTTGCGGATGACGGGCAGCGGCAAAATGCCGTTATATTCGGCAAGCTTCGCCTTCAAAGCGTCAATACGCACCCAAATGTTATTGGTGTTGAAGAACGGGTGACGCTTGATGTCGGTAGCTTTCGCAAGGTCAGCCTTAGGCACCTGGCTCATTTCGCGTAAGCGAATCGTGCCGGTAGTCTTGTCGAAAACGAACTGGCCGCCCTTCACATCAGCCTGGGTTTTGCGCGCCACCTCAACCATAAACGGCGCGCCAGTCTGGGCAAAGTAGCCGGCGACACTCGAGCTTGGGCGAGCACCCAGATTATCAGAGTTGGAGATGAACAAGTAACGAATACCTGCCTTCTCCAGCGTGTCGAGAATGCCAGAATCCGACAGCGTAGCGTACACATCGCCGTGGCCTGGTGGGCACCACTCCAAATCAGGGTTTTCTGGCCAGCTGACAGGCTCCCCGGTTTCCGCAAGAATCTTGGGCTCGCGATGCTGCAAGATTTCCACCGGAATGTCGGTTTGCTTGAAATGGCGGTTGCGGCGGATTACCTGAAGAGTGTCCTTCGACGTGCGATACGAGTTCATGAACACCAATGGCAGGTCCACGCCTTGCGCGGAGCGGGTTGCCACCACTTGGCCCAGAATGATGTCGAGGAAGCGCATCGGCCTGCCCTTGTGCAAGCGCACGGGCAGCAGCGACTTGGCTTTCGACAAGCCCATAGACGTACCCAAGCCGCCGTTGAGCTTGAGGAACGCGGTGTGCGCGAGGGCTTCGTGAGCGTCCTCTGCGCTGATCGTCGTCATCACTTCGGCGATGGAGGGAAGCTGCTTGAGTGGTTTGACGTTTTCCTCGGCGATGAAGCCGGAACGGTCAGATTCCCACTGGTGGTAGTTATGCGTAAACGCGGTAATAGCAACGTCGCTCATCCCGTCTGCGCGCATCCTGGCGATGGCATCATTCAGGCCCTGAACGCTCATGGGACCTTCCTTTCTCTGAGCAGTTTGGGAGCTCAAGCCTTGAGCTTGCTCGCCTGCCCTGGTGACTTGCTTACCGGCTAGTCAGGCTCACACTGGTCTCACTGAGCGACCAGCTAAGCTCACGTTTACCAATGCTTTCCCATCGGTATTCGTCAGGTTATCTATTCTACGAATTAGAATAGCTTAGTGGTACCTCTTCCCCACTTTTGTTGATTTTCGTTACGATTTCCCCGCGCTCTGAGCACTTTCCTCATTCTTTTGTCTCATTTTGTCGCCTTTCTGAACACTTTTGTTCGTTTTTGTCAGTTTTGTCACAACTGTAGGCTGCTTGCCTGTTCCCAGCACAACGGCACAGCTCAACACTCACGAGCATCCCACGACACAGCAGAAGGGGTACAATTTGCCTGTGGAAGGGTCATGTTGCTGGCAATCTTGCTTTATCCCTCAAGATTGCCACTGCAACAACATCATGAAAGGAACAAGGAAAATGACTATGATCATCAAGAAGATAACGCTCTATACCTTGTGGACCGGCGTTGTTCTGCAACTCGCAGCTGCTATGGTCGCCATTGTGGCAAAGAAGGATACAAAGAGAGGCTTCCTTGCTCTTGCACTGGGCTTAACAGGAGCAGCAAATGCGCTGGTTCTGATGCATCTGAACCAAGAGCATCCAGAGGTTACCTCAGCTGAGTAATCGCGTCACTGAAATTCACTGAAATGGTGTGTCGCGAACAAGTCGAGGGACTGAAACGCTAGTATTTGCAATAGAAAACCGGCTATCGCAACTGTTTGCAATAGCCGGTTAAATGTCGGACCAACGGGATTTGAACCCGAAAGAACAATGTGCTAAAACCTTTGTATTTACAGCGGTTTCTCGCTGTTTTCATATTTTTGTGGACACGTTTTGGACACATTTTTTTGGGATTTTATTTTTGGTAATCCCATCTAGATGATTGAGGCATGGGCTCCCACGCGCCGCCGCCGCATGCCTGGAGACAAGTGAATATGCAAAAAAGCCCCCGCCCTAGCAGTGCTAGAACGGGGGTGATTTTATTTAAAACGGTAGAACAACACTATAAGCCCGAGAGACGATAGTAATTGCAGTCAAAGAGCACCTGCCGTAGTTTCACCTCATCCGTGATCGCCAAACCGCGATCCGACATCAGCGCAATCATCTGGTCGATGGTCTTCGCAGGCTTAGATTCCGCCCCAGTATGAGAAGAGCCCCCTGGTTTGAGCACTGTGAGTAGGCTTAGGGAGCTGCTGTTATCTACCATGCTGGTCGTTTACTTTTTCGTCAGCGTGAAGCGGCTAGGGCTGTAAGCTACTCCCAAGCCGGAGGCGATGCCGCCGAAAGCAGTACCAATAGCACCGCTTAATGTTTCGACCCATCGTGGCCAGTCGAGCTCCCCCGCCATGGCAAGGATGACGAAACTGACAGCTGCGACGATGAGGCCAATGTAATAGATAGCAGTGCGCAGCCAGTCTGGGACGGCTGGCACGTAGCCGGTTTCTGTTGTTTCGAGTTCTTCCATGTTTACTCCTCTGTTTTAGTGGGGCGGGAATGCGCGCGCAGGATATCATCGTGAAGGGCTGTTCCTACGCCGTTTCCGCCTAGGTCGTGGTACGCCTGATAAATTCTGTCTGCCATTTGTTTTTCTGCGTCAGGAGCCCAACCGCCACGGTCGATCATTTCCCGGTGCAGCTTGCCCAGCTTTTCGAACAGCAGGGCTTGCACTCCGGTTTCCAACGCCTTCTGGCGTGGGCTGCCGTGGCTTTTCTCATACAAGCTTTTGAGCAGGTATGTAGTCAGGCTCGACACCGAGCCAGAAGCGAGAACGGCAACAAGAATGGCAACAATGCTTTCTTCACTCAACATGGCCGCCTTTCTAGTAGGTGAGGCGTTGACCAGGGTAAATCACATTAGGATTAGCAATGCCATTATCCCTAGCGAGCTTTGCCCAGCTCACACCGAGGCGAACGCCGATGCTGGAGAGGCTATCGCCCGGTTTCACCACGTACACGCGCGGGGTAACACGGTTAGCGCCGAGCTTCTTGTTGACAATGGCCATCACGGCATCATAGTTCGCGCCAAGCCTGTTCTTGCGTTCCTGACCGTTACCATACTTACCAGCAATCACCGCGTTAGCCAGGGCTTCCAGATTCGGTGCTGGATTCAAGCGCCTGTTCACCTCGTCTTGCACCTGCTGGTAGTTATAGCCTGCTGCTTGCAGGCGGCGGATACGCTCCGTCCCCGTGCTCCACTTTCCTGCGATAACCTCAGTGGCGATATCGCTGATGCTCTTCTGACCCGCAGGTTGGGTTGGAGCAGGAGTGGCGGCGGGCTTGCCGTTCACCGCAGCATACTTTAACCAGGCGTTTTTATCCCCGTAGAATTTATCCAAATCCAAGTTGCCCTGGTAACCATTCAACAGGCCAGAGCTGGAATACTGTCTGATAGCGCAAGCGTACGCACCCTCATTCCACGGGCTCTGCTGATAGCCGGTACGCTCATAGTTCGGATACTGCGCAACCCACAATCCACAGTTCAACTCTTGAGCCACTGGAGCGACAGAGCTTAACAAGCTGGAAGAACAGTAGATCAGCGGCCTCACGCCGGTAAGGCGAATCACCTCTGCGGCTACCTGCCTCAAATACTCTACGTTGCCAAACTCGCTGTTACCCTGCTTCTCCCAATCCAGAGCGAGCACCGCACGCCCCAGATATGGTTGAGCTTGGGTAACAAAAAAGGCAGCCTCAGCAGCTGCCCCCGAACCATTCAAGTAATGGTAAACGCCTAACAGCTTACCGCTGTTGAGCGTCCCATCTGTCTGCCGCCTGAACACCGGTGAAATGTAGTCCACCCCCTCACTAGCCTTCACGATGATGAAATCGCCTGGAACAGCGACCGGGTCAAGCCCCGCCTGCCAATTACTGATATCAATGCCGTTTAAACTCATTGTTTACTCGCTTTCTACTTTCTCCCACCCATAGTGGCTGGGAGTCCACATGTTGGTTTCCGTTAAACTCTGATAAATTGCGCCCTGATAGTAAATGCGCGCGCCCAAAGGGTACGCCGTCTCCTGTGATACGGGAGCGAGCCAATCCCACAACCCATCAGCATGAGGCCTACCTACCCTAATCCACATGTCATTGCCCGCCAGTGTAGGACAGGCTGCAGGCTCACTCACATGGTCTTCCACAGCCCGGTACACCCCGGTGGAATAACGGACAGCATCCTCTTGCCGGTACGCTTGCCCAACCTGCCACACGGGCAGGCTCCCTGCGACTTGCAAGAGCTGCTGATCATCCAGCCTGCCTGCCGCATTCTGCACCAACACCGGCAACAAGCCATGCAAACCATCAGTCTCACTCGCTTCTATCTGTGGCGGCTGGGGGTCGAAAACCAGCTTGTCATCACGAAGCTTCCAATCAGAGAGCAGACCACCCACCGTATCCACAGGCACAGGCACTTCCACCCAGCCTTCGCCCGCATAGTCGGGATTATCCACAGCGCACACGAGCCGCTGATCCTCATCAACTTGAACGTACATGAGAACCTCCTACAGGACGCCATAGAGCTCGGTGACGTTCAAACCTTCATGGCCACTGGAGCTTGATATCACGTGGCGTGAGCTTCCGAGCATTTTGAGCCCCGCATTACGCCCGCCCACCGCGTCAAGATTCACCGTGCACATTTCCAGTTTCACGCCGTCATCACCGCTAGCGGTTAAGCGCAGTGTCCAGCCAGAACCGTCCCATTTCGTGCAGCGCAGCCCGAAGAGTAGATAGTTCCAGTCTTTGACGCGTGCGGCAAACAGGTTATAGTCTCCCAGCAGGCTGGTGTTGATGGTTCCACCTTTGCCGCAGTTGCCCGTCCAAATGCGTTGGAAGACCATGCCACCCAGCCCTGTGCTGTTGTGTGTCCAGTTAAAGTTGACGTGGTCACCGTTATACGTGTTAATCACGCTGGTTCTGCCCACATTGGGGATATCGAGGCTGAGGCCACCGTATTGTGGGAGGAGAAGATTACCACCTAAGCGCAGCATGCTGTCGGAGACTTTAGCCCCGCTTCCCGTATGCCACAGCACTGTTCCTTCCGGTTGGCTGTCCGTCCACACTTGCGGGCAAGAAATCCCCTGGCCAAGTACAAGCACGTTAAACGAGTAATAATTACACGCGCGAATGTAAATATGGCAGTAGCCGGACGAGTCCATGATGATGTACAGGCTTGCACTGTTTGTATCCGCGTAAGCGGATTGATTCACCGTGATGGAGTTAATGATATCGTCTGTACTTCTCGCTCGGAAAGCCACGCTCAAGTCAATGAAACCAGTAGAGCCGTTGCCGTAGCCGCCGACTGCGCCGATAAGCCGCGCCCAATCCGCGCTCTCACCATTATCAAACCCCGGTTTCTGATTCCGTACGAGTTCGAACCAACGCACCTCATTGTTCGCACCTGTTCGGCCAACCTGGCGCACGCCAGTAACTGGACTGTTCACGCTGGCGCCAGCAAGCAGGTTCATGTTCCAGCCCACATCAACCGCGTTGTAATCGTTCGCCACTGCGCCAATACCGACACCGTGCCCGTCCTTGCGAAAATCCAAGATTGGCGAAGCAGTATTGATTGTGAACACTTGCTGGGTGAGAGTGCTGAGCTGGTCGCGAGCGCTGACGCGAATCTCCCACTGCAAATCTGCAGAAAGCCCGGTTAAATCGTAGTTAGTATCCCACGATAAACCACGATTGCTCGTGTTGGAAACTCGCCAGTTAGTTTCACCCTTACGCCGATACGCGATTTCAACGCTCGCCGTATTCTTCCCATTATTGGCAAGATTTGTCGTGCTGCCTTTGATATGCACGCGCACGGTGGAGGATTCATCGTTTGGTGTGCGCCACACTCCCGAGCCAGCCAGTGTAGGCTGCGAATAGGAGAGCACAGTAAACGAAGCACTGCGCTTGGCAGTACGCCCGCGCGAGTCCGTTACCTGCGCGGTAACCGTGTTACTCCCCTGCTGATTCGTCGTACCCAACTGGGCATTCGTGGAATCCAAATTCACATTCAACCAGGTAATGTTCGTCCTGGTAATACTAGACCCGTACGCGCCACTGGAAGACACCTGCGCTCTCACCCTGGAGCGGCCTTGCACATACCCGCCCCATGTTGAGGCCAGACCTGAATCGTCAGAGAGCTTCAGACTAGAGACAGAGGGTACCACTCCTCCATCAATGCTTAACGTCACATCAGTACGCTGCTCGCTGCCGATTTGTCGGCCGTTTTGGTAGGTGGTGCAGTAGATCCAGAGGCCTCTGCTGGTGCGGTCGGTGCATTGTAGTGCGTATTTGCTGCGGTCAAGGAACACGTTGACGCTATCGCCCACGTTGTTGAAAACATCAATATCTTTGAATCCGTAGTTGACGCGGATTTTGTGGGTGAAGCTGCCAGAGTGGCGGTTGGTGTGGATGGTGATGGTTTGGTTGGTGCTGATGTTTCCGGTGACGCTTGCTTTGCTGGCGCGGGGGATTGTGTTGAGGGTTCCGCCGGTGGAGACGTTGACGGTTCCGATCCAGCGGCCGTTGAAGGTGGCGTTAAAGGTGACGGAGGCGTTGGCGCCGAAGCTCTTTGTTCCATCGCCGTTATGGTAGATATCCACGTCACGTGTGCCGATGGTGCGCGTGTTACCGCCCATGCTGCCAATCTGCCAGCTACCACCATTACTGCCGTTACAATTGATATTCCACCCGAGATTGGCTGAACCATAGAGGCTGGCGCCAGGGCGTACTTCTACTTGCAGTTCGAGGCGGATGCGAGTTTTATTCGCGCCGATGTCTTGGCTCAACTGCCACCAGTTGAGGTGAACTTTGATCATACCTTGGCCATCGGCGTTGCTGGTTCCACTGCCGGAGGTTGCCATGCTTTCTCCTTACTGGTTTGCGAGAACGAGGCTGAGATTGCCATTAGAACGCGGGCGGAATTCGAACACGCCAATCTGCAAGTGCTCTGTGATCACGCCAGATGCGATATACAACTGGTGGTCGCTCATGTAGGCGATCTCGCTGTTGTATTGCAAGAAGCTGATGCGATCATTGCCGATATCCAAGCTGAACGGGTTACCCTCCACGCCGATGATGATGTGGCCGTCAACGAAGCGGATGTACTTGTTGATGTTGGTAATACTCGAGTTCACATCACCAGACAGAGCACCCAGAGCGGTTTGAATTTCGTTGAATTTGAAAGTGAAATCGTCACTCGTTTGCGTGAACTGGGTTTGCATTTGTGCCATCAGCTGTTCAGCATCAGTCAGCGAATAATAATTTTCTGAGACGAAGGTGTTAATCTCGTCCTTCGTCTGGTCAATCTGCGACTGTAATTGCTCGCTGATGCTGGCGTTGTTCTGTTCGACCGTGTCGGAGAGGTTGGAGAAGTCCTCTTTGCTCGTGTAGGTTTGACTGACGGTGGTTTTGAAGCCGTCGAGGTTTTGCTCCAAGCTCGCGTGGGTTTCGAGCGCATCCTGCTTGGTCTCGTAGGTTTGCGAAACGTCGCGTTGGAACTGTTCCAGACCAGTGCGGGCGGCTTTCGCCTCCTGCTCAATCTGTTCCACCCGTTCAGGATGCGTGTACGCGCCAACAGTGATTGGTGTGCTGGCACTCCAGTTGCTTTTGTTGCCGGTGCGGTCGATGGCGCGCAGACTGTAATAGTAGGTGCGTTTTTCTTCCACCTGATAATCAGTCAACTGGGGGCTGGTGCGCCCGATACTGCCGATGACTTGAGCTTGCCCTGATGCGAGACCGCGGCCAACCTCGAGATGGTCAGTGTCTGCTTCCAGCTTTCCCCCGTCAGCTGTTAACCATTGGCTGGTAATGTGAACAACGCCCAGCTGGCTGGCTACTGTTGGTGCGGCTGGGGTTGATGGTGGCGTTAGATCCTTGGTGATGGTGATTTCAGCGGGGTCGCACCATTCGCCTTTACGATCAGAATGCTGAGGAATCGCCCTCACCCGCACCTGTACGAGCTTGCCAATCGTCAAATCATCAATCTGCAGGCTCGTCTGATCAGTGAGCGCGGCAAACTTCCAATCGTTGAGCTCAGCGTATTTGTATTGAATCTCATAGTGTTCAATATCAATGATGCTATCGTCTGTGGCACGTTCCACCGCCTGCCAGCTGGCTGTCAGCGTGCCTTTGGCATACCCGTACGCATCAATATACGCATCAGAGACAAGCTGAAGGTCACGCGGCTTGATTGGGATGCGGTGGTCTTGCTCTAGGGCGGGGCGGCCTCCCTGAGCGCCACCCTGTACCGCACCACCAGTAATGCCTTGAACACGCTTGGCTTGTCTGGTTTGCGCATCATAGAGGCGATCGTTGAGAATCAACGCCACTTTCAGCCCACTATTAGACAAGCTCACACTGATGCGCTGCACTCTCACTTTCTCACCGTGAGAAACAGTAGGTGCGGTAAGCCAATCCCCCGCCTGATAATCCACCAACGGAAGACTATCCACGTTCACCGTCATCACTGTGCGCGTGTACTGGCCGCGAATGCGCGCGGCTTGGTCCAACTGTTGAGTCATCAGCGTGCGCGCCGTTGCAGGGTCAGATACACCACCCTGGGAACTGTAAAGCTCCCACTTTCCCCACGGGGTGGGCGCAGCAGGATTATCCTGTACGAAATCCATGCCATCGCCCATCACGAGAATGTGAGATGCCAGGTCTTCAATCGTTTCTTCCTCGGGGGATTCGAGCATTTGTGTGGTCAAAGGCAGGATAACCTTCTGGCTGTAATCGTGGCATAAGCTGGGACTGTCCGCGTTCCACAGTTTTAGCGTCATACCCTCAGTGCGCCAGTCCACCACGCCGTTGGCGGCGAGGTTCGACAATGCGGTGTAGGCGTCAACACCAGGGTCATAATGCAGGCTCATCACGCGAGCCCATTTCACCCCGGCTGCGTCAACGCCCGCATCGAAACCGAGGCGAATGTACTGTGCCACACCACCGCGCTCTTTATTCTCGGTGAGCATGGTTTTGAGAATGCTGCCCGGGTTGGCGGAGAGGAAGGCGCGCTTACCTTTATTCGTGCCTTCCTTCTCTAAACGGCTCGTGTCCAACAGCAGAGCTTTTTTGAGTAACCATGCGTAGGTCATCAAATTCAAATCCAGCGTATCGGACTGGTCTTGCGCGTCACGGGAACGGGAGACGAGCACGAAGCGCGCGTTATATGGTTCGCGCCATGCTCCCCCGTCACTCACCTCAAGGCCAATCGTCAGGCCTTCTCCCAGAGAACGTTGGAAGATGCCGCCGTTAAAAGCCTTGCGCGAATACTTGACTTTCAGCGTTCCAGAATCGTTGTGCTCGAAACTGGCATCAAAACTGATCGGCTCAGGAAGCAAGCCTAAGAGCTCACCGCTGGGCGCGTACGCTTTCAACCTCGCACGGAGAGTCTTACCCATGTTCACCACCATTGTTGTGCGAATCTGACTGTGATATTGCCTGCTGTGGCGCCGGTTAGCGCGCACGTGAGCGAATACTTGCCTTCCGCATTCGCATTGACCTGCAGGATTCCCCCGCTCGGGTAATCAACGCCCACAGATGAGGGTTTGACGGGGGCGAAAGCAAGAGGGGAAGTGGACTTCCAATACTGCAGCCTGCCCGAATCCACATAGGTGAATCCGTCACTGGCTGCACCTTGCCAGCTCACGCCCGTTCCACTAACTGGGTCAGAAGCCGTGAACTGGGTGGTTTTAGCTGGCAGTTGGAAAACCAGCCCCGTGAGTGGCGCATCACACGCCAGCCCAGTGAGAGCCCCACCAGTGAGCGGTAGGCTCACCGACTGTTCGTTTTTCGCCTCCCAGTAAACGCCTGGCATGGCCAACACCACTGTGTAGGATTCGAATAATCCCAAGCGTTCATCACCATCAGGAGAGAGCGAGACTAATTGCACGCTCGCCTGCTGTCCCACCCCATCCACCGTGCGCGAAAGCGTGAGAGTAGGCATCGTGAACGCGCGAAGCAACTGGCGTAGCCTACGCTCGAACCCATGCCCGTGGTTGAACAGTTTGATCGTGATCTTCCGCTCATCAAAAACAGGCAGCCCGCCCGTAGGCACACTCCCATTCCTGTTCGGCACACTCACGACCGTGCGCGCCACACTCAACTCAGATAAGAAAGTTGAGCCGAGCTGCACAATCGTCATGTCATCCTCGAGCGGGATACCGTTAATTGCATACGCTAGTCCACTCATAAATCCTCTTATCTGTTGAACAGGTGGTCGGAATCGTCAGCGGTCTTCAACGGCCACGGGTCAGCCTGCGGATAATAATTGGTAATCGTCACGCGGGAACCAGCGCCCGCATACTGCGCAGAAGCCAACGGCGAACCAGACACCGCCATACTTAACCCTGGTGCTTGAATTTGCGTATCCATGGCGTCTTGCATGCGACCGGCAAAACTCAACACCGTCGGTTGAACTTGCTTGCGGAATGTGGTTTCCAAACCTTTGGTGAAGCCGTTCATGATGGCATTACCAGCAGGGATAAGAAGCTTCTTATCGTAAGAGATAGGACCTTTATGCTTCTTAATCCAGTCACCAATGCCACCGATGAAGCCGGTGACCTTACCCCATGCGGCCTTCAAGCCACCGACGAGGCCGTCCATGATGGCACGGCCAGCGTTGGAAAGCCAGGAACCAGCCGCACTAAACACACCAGTAATCTTGCCCTTGATGCCGTTCACCACGCCCATGACAGCGTTGATACCAGCACTGGCAGCACTCTTCAAGCCATTCCAGATGTTCTTGAAGAAGTTGCCAATCGCATTCCAGGTATTGTTCCAGATGTTCTTGATGCCGTTGATAACGTTGCTGATCACGCTACTGATCGCGTTGATTCCCGCGCTACCAGCAGATTTCAGACCGTTCCAGATGGTGGAGAAGAAGCTACTGATAGCGTTCCAGACGGCGTTCCAGACGGCTTTGATATTGTTGAGGCTGGCTTGGAACCATGCAACAAGCGTGTTCCAGATGCCCGTGAAAACGCTCTTGATGACGTTCCACACACCGCTGAAGTACTCTTGAATTCCTTGCCATGCTTGGCTCCAGTTGCCCGTGAAAACACCGGTGAGGAAATCGATAACGCCTTGCAGGATTTGCACGACACCTTGGATGATTCCGCTAATCATCACGATAATCGGTTGGACAATCTGCAAGATGCCCGTAATCACCGTGGTGATAATCGGCAGAAGCGCGGTAATCACATTCACGATAGCTGTGATGATTGGCATGAGCGCGCTGATGATGGTTGCCACCAGTGTAGCGATAACCGGCAGAATCGCCGCAACGGCAGCCATAATCACCTGAATTACCGGCACAAGCGCAGACACCAAAGTTTGAACCAGACTAGCAATCACCGGAACAACCTGCGCCACCAACTGCACGATAACCGGCAAAACCTGAGAGATAATCTGCATAATCGGCGGGAGCAAGGTTTGCACAGCGCCCACGATTGCCATAATCACCGTACCAGCCAGCTGCATGAGAATCGGCATAATCTGGCCAAGAATCGGCAGAATCTGCTTCAACGCATCCATAATCGGCGGAATAACCTGAGCAACCGCATTCGCAATCTGAGTGAAGACTTCACTGCCTAGCTTCATCAGCTGTGGCATGATTTGAGCCAGCGCCTGCCCAATCTGGGCGAACGCATCCCCCAACGTTTTGCCGATTTCAGCAAATGTAGGCCCAAGCTGTGTGAAGATATCGCCGATTTGCTGGAACAAGGATTTGAACGCTTCACCGTTCTGCTGGAATGCTGTGCCCAGCGTATCAGCTAGCTGTTGGAATGCAGGTTGCAAGGATTTGACGACATCGACCAAACCGGTGAAGAGGTTTTGGAACGCTTGTCCCTGTGCTGCCACATTCGGTGCAAAGATGCTTCCCAGCAGATCTCCCACTGGTTTGAGCGCATTCCCAATATTTTGGAACACTGACTGCAAGGCAGGCCCAATACTACTCACCAAAGGTTTGATCGCGTTACCAATCGTGGTGAATACGTTAGTTATCGCAGGCCCGATCTGTTGGAAGATTGGTTTAATCGCATTCACGATATTGCCAAAGGCCGTTCCAATCGCCGTGCCAATTGTGGAGAGAACCGGCTGAATCGCAGACCAGAGGTTTTTAAACGCATTACCCATGGTTTGAAGCACGTTCTGCACCACTTGCAAACCAGCTTGGAATACTGGTTGTACAGCTTGCCACGCAGACTGAAGCACCCTCATGAATCTCTGCCACAACTGCTGGCCAGTCTTCGTCTTTGTGAAGAAGACTGTGAGCCCAGCAACTACTGCAGCAATTCCCGCTGCAATGAGGGCGAATTTGTTATCTCCCAGTACTTTCTTGAAGTTTTGTAGACCGCTCAATCCTTTAGCTAATCCGCCTAATTGTGGGATAACCTTAGCGAGCTCGCCAACGCCTTGGGCTGCACCAGCAAAGCCGCCCTTCCAGTTAGCCATGATTTGCGGCACGTACTCAGTGGCGGTCATAATCTCGGGGCCAAAGTTCTTGAGAGTGTTTTGCACGTCTTTCACAACTTTGAACGCAGTGAAAGCACCACCAATAGTAGTGATACCTGCTGTTACCGCGTCAGCGTTGTTCGCCACCCAGTTGCCCAAGCCAGTCAGCACATCAAGCGTCTTGTTAATCACCGCCGTGGCAGCATCAAAGCCCTTGGACAAGATGCTGCCATCAAGGCCGCTGGTTTTAATGTTGAGAATGCTCTCCAGCACTTTGGCGAAGGCTTGGGCCACTGCACCGATTGCAGGTGAGAGATGCTGCATAATACTGCCGATGCTATCAATGGCTTTCGCAGCAACGCCTGCCATGCGTTGGAAAACGACCCCAAGACCATCAATCAGCGTGATAATCGCGTCTGGTGGGGCGAGCGCCTGCCAATTAATGGAACCGAGCATGCGCTGGATAGCGCTCTTAATCTCATCAAAGCCCTGGATAAATGGCTTGAGCTTATCCGAAGACTGCAGGCTCTTCCACAAATCGGTGAGGTATTTCTTCACGGCGGTTACCATGCTGGCTGCCGCGTCGCCGATTTTGCCAAACTGGGAGCTGAAGGCGTTGATTGCGCCAGCAATCTGGTTCACGCCAACGGCTTCGACAACCTTCTCCACAGCCTTGGCAACACGGTTCTTCACGTTCTCCATGGCCGTGCCAATACCCTGAGTGGCATCTTTAGCCTGTTGGGCGAAGGAAGCGTATTTGCCGAAACCGTCCTTGTTGAGCTTAACGACGGCCTTGTTGAAGTCGTCGAAGCTCACCGTTCCCTTTTTCATCGCCTCGTACAGGTCGTTGCCGTTGTGGTCTGCGCCAAGTAAGGCCTCTGCAAGCTGGTTCAGCTGGCCAGGCATAGCCGCCTGCACAGAACGCCAAGCCTGCATATCCACCTTGCCCGCAGATAACATCTGCGTGTACTGAGTGAGCGCGTTCTCCTGCTCCATGGTTGAAGCACCGCCAGCCAGCATGGCGTTGTTGAAAGCCAGAGAAATATCGGTGGCTTCATCCAGATTCTTGGTGAGTGGTGCGAGGCTCGTAACCATGCCAGTCATCGCAGAAGATGTAGTTGGCAGGCCGTCCAAGCTCTTACTGATCTTCAGGATGGAGGCGGCTGCGTCCTTGGCTGAATAACCTAGATTCTTCATCTGTTTGGGGAAGTTAGTCATCATGTCAGCGCGGGAGACAGCACTGGAAAGGGATGAGCTGATGACACTCGCTGCCTTGCCTACCACGGCGCTGACGGCACCCATGATGGCGCCTGCTTTCGCGCTGAACCCAGCAGAGAAGCTCTTCCCCTGCTGTTGCCCTGCTTGTTGGCCTACCTGTTGTCCTGCTTCGTTGAACGCCTTACTGATGGCAGAGCCTACACCTTTCAGGCTAGGGACGATGGACACGTAGGCTTGTGCGAGAGTAAGTGCCATAATTTACCTCTCAATATCATCATGGAAAATGCGAGCGAGAGTTTCCGCGCTGACCGCTTGCGCGGTAACCATCTTCTCTTGCTCCGTTTGCTGGCCGGGGCGTTTAATCTGACCTTTCCACTTCGCACCGTGGAGTTGCGCATCTTTGCTCTTCGTCCAGGCAAGAAACGCAGTGGCATCAGCAATATTGGCGAGCAGGTACTCGGCGGTACTCCATTCAGCTTGCTTACTGAATTTGCGCCAGATCAGGGCGTCAAGCGGCAGGTGAGCGGCGAGATTAGCCGCCCGCATCACATCCAAACTGTGGGTGAGGAGAGCGAGGTTGAGCCCGTAGAAACGCTGGAAATCCGCTTGGAGTATATCCGCGTGTTCCAGCATTGCTACGAGCGTTAGGAGTTTGGGTTAACCTTACTCATAAACTCAGTGAGAAAGTTAGCCACCTTCTGCATCGGGATACGACCATCAGCTTCTGCCAGATGATCCATGATCTTCTGATAATCCTTGCCAAATAGGGTGCGAATAAGAGGCACCATGACCAGCACTCCATCATCATCATCGGATTCAGGATGCTGGATCGTGTACAGCCAATTCATCACGCGCATATCGTCCATCACAGCAGGATCAACGGTGAGTTTCATACCGTGAATGGTAATGGTGCGCTTGCCGTCGGTTGTTAAAGTCTTCTCAATATCAGCCATAAGGTTCTCCAAGTGAAAGATAAATGTGGCGGTTTTCTCGCGCGGAATACAACGGCGTGAGAAGGGAAAACCGCAAAGCCTCCTCACACACGACTCACTTACTCTTCAGCAGCAGTACCGATGTAGTCAACCGACGTGTTGCCCTGAATCTCAGCGGAAGGGTTCGCGTTAAACGTCATCGTGTACATAACAGCATCACCAGAGTGGTACTGCAGATCGTCAACTTCAGAGAGCGTGGCATCAGGCACGACAATACGCTTTGGCTGATCGTTCATCACGAGGTCAAACACCAAGCGCATGTGATCGCCGGTGGGGATACCGTGGAATACGGTAATCTTACCGTTTTGCTTGGTCACGCGAGAGTTACCATAGCGCAGCTTGAGGGTGTCCTCGTTCGTCTGCAAGAGCGCGAACTGGTATGTCTCACCATAGGAGGAAACGACGGAGAGCACCTTAGTACCATTCATATCGTTAACTTCGGTGGTATCCGTATCCGTGGCATTCGTGATGCCATCTTCGGAAACATAGCCGAGGTTCGTGTACTTCGTATCCAGCTTGGTAGTCGCATCCGTAGGAAGAGCCGTACCCATGGGCGCTACGAACACGTAGCCGAGCACGTTGCCCTTACCAAGGGCGATTTCAGCGGTATTATTTTCTGCCATAATTGGCCTCCAATGTGATTTGGACGTTGATTTCATAACAAGGCACAACAGAAGTGCCTACTGGCATGGGATTATCCAGGTGAGAGGTAATCTCCGTCTTGAGAACAGCAGTCACACTCTGGGATAGGTTTACGATGAGAGGGATAACAATGTTCGCGGCTACTTCTTCCGCCGCCAACATGCTCTTCTCATACACTTCAATCACCATCGCGGCGGTGTCGCGCTTACCGTACAGGTCAACGTTTCCGCCAACCCGTTCGACGGTGACGAACTCATACGGTGGTCGGAGATTACCAGGAACACTCACGCCTGCTTGTAATCCCGCCTGCTGGAGAGCATCAATCAACAGTGCGGTAGCGCTAATCATGCTCCACCTTTCGCGATAGCTCGCACGGCTTTTTGCAAAGTGTGGTGCTTAGCCTGGTCAATCATGTTGTCTCGCACCTGTTGAAGGGTGTCTGCACCATTACCATACCCGGTAGTTACCAGGGCAATTTGACCATATTCTGTAGGTTTTGCATTGATAGCGAAGTAGCCTGTGCCCTTGTGTTTGGCCATCTTATTGGCCTGCTGTTGCAAGCGGATAGCCTGGTTATTCAGCTCTGTGGTTAAGGCCGGGCTTCTGCGCAATCGCCGCCAGTCGGGGTTGTTCCATTCGATTCGAACGTTTCCCATGGTTAGCCTTCCTGCCTACTTACGTAAACGGGCATCGCCAACCATCGTGTAGGCTTCAACCCCGTTTGCGCGGGCATCGGGTCACCAATCACGCTGAACACGCCGAATTGGTGTTCGATTGTTGCGCCCTTGAGGCTGCGATACTTCCACGTGCGCGGGAAATAGACAATACCGCTCAACCCCACGCCCTCCCCATGCTCAAAATTAGCTAGGTCAGTTGTCGTGGGTGGGAGAATGAGCACGTTAGCGACTTGCTCATCCTCGTATTCGGTTTCCGCCTCTCCCAACGCATTGCGCGTCACGCGAGCAGGATAGTGAACAGTGATAGTGATTCCTTGCATCACAAGCCCTCCTGTAACGGCAGGCTCCGTGCGGTTTGCGTGCCAATCTTGAGCAGCTTGCGCTCCTGAGCGGTGAAATACAAGTCACCATTAGGGTTAGCGAAAGTGAAAGACTCACTCACCCCACCGACGTTTTGACTGGTGACGCTCACTCCCGCGCTTTCGCCCATGTTCATGGCACGCTTGACCATCGCGCAAACAATAGAGCGCAAGAGTCCACTGTCCAAGCTTTGCCAGGGTGATTGTGCGCGAATGAGGGCTGAAGCGTCCTCAAGAAGAACGCTGGCCTGTCCCCTCTCACTCAGTGAGAGAACATGCCAGCGTTTCTCAAGGTCGTCAACCGTGGCGAACGGTTCACTCATCAGCCGCTCACTTCGTCAGCAGTACGAATCGGTGAATATCCCTGATGCGGAAGCCCACGGTCATCTTGATGCGCACGGCGAACATGTCATTCTCCCACAAGTTCACCTGCTGACCATCAATCTTCAAGCTTGCCTGCTCGGACACAGACAGGTCGAGGGCGGAAACAGCACCCCATGCAGCAGAGGCGAACTCGCCAGCCACACCCACAACCTCATCCAGATGCTGATCATGGGAATCACCGCCAGTTTCGGTGGCGTCAACGTGAATGCCGCGAGAAATGTGGGTTGGAGAGCCCAGAATCGTAGCCACATCAGCACCATCGGTACCGTTGAGGAAGAGTGGGCGGCCGTTGTTATCGGTTGTTTGACGCAGGATAGAGCGACCCTGCGGGGCAAGAGCCCAACCATCCAGCGCACCGTTCACAGCGGAAATCTTGTCATCGGCAGTGTTCAAAGCGTTCCACACGCTCTTAGAAGTAGTACCAAGGGACACACGCTCAGCCTTCTCCAACGTATCGAAGGCTTCACCCGGCTTGGTCAGAGTGCCCATCACGGTCTGATCAAAGGCTTTGGCGATGGCAGACGGGCCCATCTGGCTAATCTGCGTGTACAAGGCCTGATAGTCACGCTTGAACTCGTTAGAGAATGGCATGATCACCGCAATCTTGTACGGGATCATGTCCTTCTTCTCGAAGGTGACACCAGACTTCGGGATTTCATCACGCTCACCCACCCAAGCGGCCTGTGGCTCGCCCACGATGATAGGCACGCGAACACCAGCGCCCGGCAGCGGAATCTTCTGTGCCAACTGCATGAAAGCAGACTGGTTAGCGGCATCCTTCCAAATAGTTGCCTGTGTTTCTGGGGTGAGTTCCAAATGCTCACTCTTACGATCCATGGTTGGATCTGCCATGATAAACCCTCCTTAGGGTTGCTTGTTTACTGTTGTGTGAGATTTCGCATGACGCGCTCGAAGTCTTCGCGAGGGCTCAGCTTTTTCGTGGGGTTAGTGGCCTGCTTGCTTCTGGCGGTGGCGAGATTCTCATAGGGCTTGAATACGGCGAGAAGCTTTTTGGCGAATGCTTCGGCTTCTTCTTCATTGTCTCCGACAAGAATGCTGGGGTCGCTGATGCCGTACTTGGTGGCAATTTGCAGGTGCATTTTGTTGACGGCTTGTGCGTGTTCTGCGTCTGCGATTTGCTTGGTGAGTTTGGCGTTTTCTTGCCTCAGTGCTTCGAGTTCGCTTGCCTGCTGTGTAGCTTGTTCGCTCGGTTCCGTGGGTTCGTTGGCTTGCTTCTTCTCGCTCTTTTTCGAGCGGGCGAGGCGTTCCTGCACGATCCTATCCACGTCTTCCTGGGTGAAGGTTTTCACTTCAGGCTTGGTTTCACTCGTGTTTTCTTGTGTGGTGGTTTCCGTATTTTCGGCCATGGTTTCCCCTTCGTGGGTTTGTTTATTTCCTCACCAGGCAGGGTGAGTGCTGGCTTGTTAAGATGCGAACAAAGCAACGCCCCCAACACCATGTGTTGGGTAAAACTGTTGAACCCTGTTTTGGGCATAAGAAAAGGGCGCTCACCATTGAACGCCCTTAACTATTAGTAAAACTAAATATCTTAGATGTGGATTGACTGCTGCACAGCTTGCAAGGCAAGAGAACTCAACACTTGCACGCTCGCGCTCCCACCGATGGTGGCGAGAGCGTTTTTCACTTGATCCCAGATCTTGTTGGAACGAATGTTCGCGTAAAACTGTTGGCCTGCCCACGTCATGCGCACTGCGGAAGCGAAAACTATCCCGCCACCGTTAGCCTTCGTGGTACGCCCCTCAACAAAACCACCATCAATGAGAAGGTAAATATGATAGGCGGCTACCTCTTGACTCACGTGTGAATTGGTGAGCACTTCGGCATCCACAGGTTCACCGGTTTCATCAAGAAGCTGGAGAATACGCCTCAGAAGGCTAACATCCATGTGCATTATTCTCGTCTTCTCTACTTGAATACGTCGTCGAGTGTTCCATTCGCTTTACGCAGATCATATTCTTCTGCCACTTTGATAGTTGAAAATGGCTTTCCCTCTAGATATAGCTGGTATGAGTATTTGCTAACCCAATCTTGCTTCTCTTTCGGATAAGGATGAATACCCATAATCTCATTAGTTCGTCTAATTATTTCAGGATCTGTTACTGGAGTCAAAGGCCAATCATGCTCAAACTCATATGAAGCCATGCCTATCATTCCTCCCTCGGAACGAGTGCTAGATTAATCAGTAATTCCCCATTTGGTAATTTCCCGAGATTTACAAATTTCAATGTTCTTCCTCTCTCTAAGAGTATCTCTTTTTCGCCTGGATATCGAGTGATATTTTCGAGGAACGCTGCATGCTCACCCGGTGACACCAGAATGCGCGTAGCAACCCTCTGAGAGGGCGTAGCCTCGACACCTCCGCTGTTTAAACTCGTTGCCATAAAACCTGCATGAGTAAATGTCTGTCCAGGTGTCAAATGGAACAGCTCAGCGATATTAGAAGCACCGAAGGTTCGAACATCCATCAGCCTATCCACCGTGAATGCTTTGCTCGTCGTATGGTCAGCTAAGGCTTCATCAATCTGCGAGATAATCTTCTCGATACCCTCATTCGATGGTTTTTCACCAAACAGCGCACCATTGATCCAGCTTGAACCCTTGTCCGTCCATTTGACGAGGGCTCGTATTTTTTCTTGAGCAGTAAATTTGTCACCTGACATGTGCAGGTTGAAGTTGGAGAGCCGTGCAAGATCGGTTTTGCGAGGTGCTACTCGTTGACCCTCCCATTGCGGCATTGTAGAGTTGCGCACGCCATCTTTGAGGATATCCGGGTAGAGCCTGCGCAGCACAGCAAGTGCCTGCTTATACCCTCCGGGCGCTACGGAATACGCTCTATCCCAGTTCTCCCGCATCTTTTCCGGGTCATATCCGCGAATTGTTTGTTCTCCCCATGACGGGATTACTTGACAGTCACAATGCGGGTGATAGTCGTGCATGCGTCCGCCAGCTTTTTCTTCATCGTGATAGACGAATCCGCGTGAGGCGAGCATATAGCAGAACGCGCATGTTTTCATACCGCGTGGGATGCGCGCCCAGCGTGGCTTGCTCGGGTCAGCCTCAATCCTGTTACGCATGCTGAGGCGAGCCTGCTGTTCGAGGAATTCGTGGATGAAGGATTCGAGGTCTTCGTTGTGTTGGGCTTGGGTGTATCCGGGTTTTGTTTTGGGTAGTGTTTTGTTGATGGCTCTTTGCCAGATGTCTGCCATGGTGTAGCCGTGGGCTTTATCGTTGATGACATCTGTGAATTTGATTCCGGGGTAATCGGTATCGTTGAGGCCGTGGGCGATTTTCCAGACGGTACGCCGGTAGTCGACAGTGGGGATTTCTGGCATGTCTGGCATGTCGAGGTCGGACTCTTCTGCCCAGATTTGACGCATGGTGTTGTAGTAGGTATTGGCGATATAGTCTGCCCATGCAGCTTTTTCTTTGAGAACGCTGATCATAGCATCTTCAGGACTCATCTGAATTTGATGGTCAAATCGTGGGTCGATGAGCTCGTTGAATTCGTCGATAGCAGTGTCAATCAGGTTGTCCAAGCTATCCAAATATTGCTGGTAGGCTTTATCCAGCAGCTTGTCCCTGTTGTGCTTCTGGCCGTGTTGCATTGTTGTCGCTTCCCGTTTGGGCGGTTGCTAGCCTGAGTTGTTCAACCATGGCGCGAGCGCGGGCTTTTTCTTGGTCAGCGCGCAATCGGATGATTTCGGCGCGGGAGAGCCCTGCCTTTTCCCAGCCAACTTCACTGTCTCCGAAGCCTTGAATGCTGGTGGCGAGCTTGCTGAAGGCGTCAGCGCTCATGCTGGTGGCTGGCATGCTCGGGTTAACCCAGTCCAGTTGCAGTTGGGCAAGCTCGGTTAGATTGGCTTGTTGGCTGGGGTCGAGCATGATGGCGAGACGCACGGCATCGAGAATTCCTTCACCGAATTCACGGCAAGCGTGTTTAGCTTCAATGATGAGATCATTGCGTTGTGCTTCTACCGCGTCTGCACTGGTGGGGTTGGCGTCCGAGACGACACCGAGACTGGCGGCGGGAATGTTCATGAGGCTGGCGAACATGCTAGCCCAGGTTTTGAGCATGTTGAGATGCGGATCCATCGGCGCGGCCGAGAGTTGGACGATAGAGGGTCTATCCCCGTCTTCGTCTTTGCTAATGGCGTTCCACCTGCCCATATACATGTGCAGGGCGTTCTCATCTGCCGCCTGTGTGAACTCGGGGCTTGTACCTAACAGTAGGTATTTAGGGTAGGCGTAGAACTCTTCGTTGGCTTCCGTGCGCAGCAGAATGCGATTAGCACCGTCGATGAGTCCCATGGCGTCACGACTGATGCGCGAGCGGCCAAAGGGCTTAATTTGGGAGGGCTTGTAGGCGAGGCGGAAGGCGGCGCACAATCCGTTAGGAATGAGCTCTTGACCGGTAATCTGCCAGTCACCCCTCTCATCTTTCGCGTAGGAGAGTGTGCGGCCGGGAAGGTAGAGGATGAGGCCGGTAGCGTTCTTCTCATCATCGAAATCGTTGATAGCTAGGCAGGCTTGCACTCTGTCGTGTTGGTAATCCCAGACGGCGGCGGTGGATTCTGCTGTTGCGGTGCGGATGAGCGGCTGCAGATTACTGTCGCGTCCGACGGTGATGAAGCTGCACCCGTGGATGAGCGCGGTTTGGATAGCCCGCTGGACTGTGCCCATCAGGTGGGTGGTTGAGGCCATTTCTTCCAAGTTGAACGGGTTGGATTTGCCAGGAGCGACAAAGCCTTCCAGCACACACAAGTCAGCGAGCATGTCAACGGCTTTGCGCGCCCATCCCAACGGCGTGTAGTCATTCCTAATCCTTTGAGGAAGGGTCAGGCCGAAGCTGCGCAGTGGTTCGTGTGCCTCGTAGTAGCTGGTGCGCAACAGGTTTTTTGATACGTGTTGTGCCCAGACTTGTCCGCAGCGGCGTAACAAATCGTTCTCATCAGCGTGCAGCCCAGGAAGGCTATCCGGTACTTGCAATTGCGGTTGGGAAAGCTCACTAACGGGTGTCCAGCCGTGGTCTGGTTTCGTGGTTTCACTCATGGTTTTATGCTCCTGAGAAGATTTGTTTCCGCCCCGGATGGCGCTTGCTCGTGGATGCGCCCCACAGGGCGAGAGTGCAGGCCACTAAGGGGCTGATGTCTGCGTCACTGCCAATCTTGTTGAACGCGAGCGCTCCACTGTTGCCCAGTTTGCGTGTGGTCGCGTTCTTCACAGCTTCCGCCAATTGCGGCTGGTCAGTGTCAGGCAGGTGGAGGATGCGCTGCTGGTCGAGCAGGTCGAGTACACGCCCGCAGGCGCGCCCCAAATCGCTTGTCGTCGTAATCATCGGTTTCATATGCACCGCCTGCAAGTCCGGTAGCAGACTCATAGCGGGGCTTTGCCCGTCTATCACAATGCTGGCGAGCTTGTGCTTGCGCTCGCGTATCCACTCGATCGTGGGCTGGATACCCTCATGCGCGGGGTCACTGATGCGCGCCATCTGGATGAGATAGCGGCCGTCTTCGTATTTGAGGCAGGCTCCGATGGTGAGCGTGCGCCGATCGGGTGGCATGTCAATTCCTAGGCTTAATACTCCCCCGTCAGGCACCTTATCCAGCGGGATACTGGTTGCAGCCCATTTTTCTTTGTTGATAGCTACCGTGCCTACTTGGTGTTCATCCCATATGCCGAGAACCTCACGGCGGAAATCATCAGGTGCAAGAGAATAATACAAGTCGAGAATGCCCGCTTCGCTGGTTTGCGCGGGGAAACTCGGGTTTGCTTTCCTCCATTGCGCCCTATCTGTCGGGTCAGCGTCTTTATCCGCACTGAACTCAACCCACGCATGATTATCCACCTTATGCGCACTCTCCCTCAGCTTGGTGAACACTTCACTCGGGTCACTGGGAGTTGGCGGCGTACCGAGGAAGAGAGCTTGAATGCTGTTGCCCTGCGCGCGCAACTGTGTTGGTGCAATAGCGCGGATAGCGCGATCGGTAAGAATCTGTGCCTCATCGTAAATAATGAGCGCGAGCTTATCCATACCACGCACAGCATTACGCTCGCGGGCGCGGAAAAGGATTTTCGAACCGTTGCGGAAGCGGATCTCTTCGTTGCCTTTGCCATGGTAGATGCCGTGGTCAGGGTCAACGAGCGTGTGCATGCTTTTCGCACCCGCCAAGTCACCTAACTGTAGGAACGTGTGTTCCAGCAGGCTGAAATGGTGGCTTGTCCAAATCACCACACGATCGGGGAATTTGGAGGCGAACCACAGCGCGTACCAGCCAGCCAGGAAGGTTTTACCCGCCTGACGGGGAATGGAGACTCCAAACTGGCGGCACAGCAGATGGCCTTGAGCGTCAACGGCGGAGAGGGCGCGCAGGATTTGCTGCTGCCATTTTTCAAAGTGCGCGCCGTTAGCAGCCGCGAATTCGATAATGGAGGGAAGGTACGAGCTGACCGCGCCGGTGGGGATGACGCAGGAGGCTGCTCCATCCACGTGTAAGCTCATGATTGCTCCTCCCCTCTCTTGTGTTAGGTGATGTTTTCCATCGGTGTAGCGAGTGCGCTTGCTGCAGGGTCGCTTTTCTTCTCTTCTGCTTCAATGGCGGCGATCTCTTTGCACACGTCAAGGTAGCGTTTGGTCAGTGCTGCCATATCACGGGGCATGACTTCACCTGAGTCAAGTTGCCTGCTAATCAAGTCGCGCACTGCTCTGAGTTGAGCGTGATAGTCACCAGTTTGAGCAGCGCTGGCGAGCGCTCCATTAGTACGTCTTCGAGTCATTGTTAACCCTCGATTTTCATTGATATTTTCGGCGTTTCTCTCTTAAATATAGTTGCTTACCGACTATATTTATGTTAATATAAAACTGTTGGCGGAAAGTCCGTTCAACAGAAAGGAATGATGATCATGAAAGACAATCTGATCACCATCATCGCAGCTATCATCACAGCGATACCTGGAACCGGAGCGCTAATACTCAACATCATTCAGTATCGAGATAGCAAAAAGAAGAAGTAAATAAATCGGGGTTCTGAATAGAGGTAATATCAGAACCCCTTTCTTCCATTATCATCATTCCCTATCATTTTTCAAGAAAGGACAACACCCATGAACACCATTCTTTTCAGCAGTATCGCAATAGCGCTGCTCGTGATTCTTTTGCTGGGCAACATTGTTTTGTACCTTCTTAAGCAAGAGAATCCCTTCTCTGCCACAATTCACTGGCTTGGTTATACGGCGGTTGCTTTCCTGCTTCTCGCTATTCTCATGCATGCGCCACAGTGGGCTCTTCTTACGCTCACTGTGCTGCTCGCATGGGCGTATCAAATCAAGGAGCAGTGAGATGGATAACCATTATTTAAGTTTTTCTCAGGTGGCCGAGCTGCTCGGAGTGCCTACCGGTTCACTGTCGGGCTATAAGCTGCCTGAGCCTGATGTGTGGGTGGGACGTACGCGCGGTTGGAGTAAATCCACGATTGAAAAGTGGAATGCAGGCCGTCCCGGTCACGGTGGCAGGCCGCGAAAGAAGTAAGCTGTAGGGCGCGTTCACGTTTAGTGGGCGCGCCTTTTTGTGTTTTCTTGTGGATTTTGCTTTCGGGGAGGGATAGCCCTATGCCCGAGGTGGCACTGGGTGGCCGGCTGGAGGGTATACCCCCATATGTGTATTTTTTTAGAGGTTTGTTGTTGTATAGGGCAGTGTTTTTGTGTTTGTGTGTTGTGTTTTGTGTGTTTGTTGTTGTGCCCATTCGAGTGTGTGTGTGCTTTTGAGTCTGTTGCAGTGGCGGTGGACGAGTTCGAGGTTGGTTAGTTGGTAGGGGTTGCCGCCTTTGGCGATGGGTATGATTTCGTCGATTTCTACGCTCATGGGGTGTGGTGTGCGAAGTGTGGTGTCGAGTGGTTGGCCGCAGATGGGGCAGGTGTGGTAGATGGCTTGGAGTCTGGCGCGTAGTTGTTCGCGTTTGTGCCTGTTAGTGGAGCGTGGATTATATGCCATTGTGTATAGCCCTATCTGCACCAGTAGGTTGGCAGGAGTTGCACTTGCCCGCGCTACTGCAATAGCGTGCCTTCTGAGGAACCTCACCTTATGCGCCCTCGTGTTGTTGTTAGGGCGCTTGTATGTTCTGTTTATGCCCGGTGAAAGGACGAAAGCCGGGCTTTAACCGTGAAGTGCACATACCGGTATTCCAGATCGCCGTGCAGGAGGACATATTCAACTGCCATGATGGTAGTGGTGCACATGGGTGAGAACATACAAAAAAGGACAGGTGCCAGAGGTTGCTCTCTGATACTTGTCCTTACTTTATATTTTATACGGGGACGGTGGAATGTCAACGATTTCGCCCACCCAATTTCTAAAAATTATTGGCGCCCGTGATGCTCTAAGGCAGTAACTACATCACCTAAACAGGCTTTGCCCTCGCTCACACTAATATGCCCGCGCCTCTTCAAATTGCGCACCATCGAACTACTCACCGGATTGCCCGTCAACTGCGTTACTAGCGTAGCCACCTGCTCGGGCTGCCAGGCCACCCGCACCGCATACCACTGCTGCCTATCCACGCGATTCTCCACACAGGCCCCTGCAACGACTCGAGCAGCAGTAGCCAAATCGCGCTCCCACTCCCTACAATCCGCCATAGAGGCCAGCTGCTCGGCTCGGCTTGACACCAGCCGGGCTAAATCAGGTACACGAGCATAAGCCGCACTCTTCACACCCGTCGCATAGCCCGCCAAACGCACCAGAGACTCTACTTCCTCCAACTGATCCCATAACCCTGCATTCAACGGTAATCCATCATGCACGCCACCAGAATGCGCGGCGAGCAGCTGGCTGCCGGGCTGGTGGGCTAAATGGTAGCAGATGAGCCATGCAGGCTTCAAGAGTGTGGCAATGGTTATGAGGTGGTCATGGATTGGTTTTTCGAGGCTGTCCATCGTTGTCCTTTGCGTGGTTTGTTCCTGGTATTGACTGTTCAAGGTCTTATTTTAGTCGAACATTTGTTCTTGAGCGCGGGTTACTGCTTCATCTTCGCTTTCTCCCCTGTTGAGATAAGTGGCTACTTGTTGGGCTAGCTGATTGCCTCTGGTTGGTTCTTCGAATTGAGCGTTCAACTCTGCGGTGGAGGTAACGCCGAGAGCATGGAGCGTGTGAGAGCAGGCCCAGGTGTGTTTGTGGACTTGGTATTCTGGCCGATTTTTGCTTTTTCGTATCCAGCCTTTGAGTAAGCGATCCCACTGCCCTCTGGTCTTTTCCTGCTCGTCTTGTTCACTCCACCAGCCTCTAAAACCTTCCTCGAGAAGAGCGAAGGCTGCTGCACTAATTTTGCACTCTTGCATCATTTCTTTTTTCAGGTCTTCTGGTGGTTCGTACTGGTCGAGTGGGACTTGTGAAGGAAGGGGTTTAGGGAAAGAAGGAATATTAGTTCTTAGTTCTAAGTTCTTAGTTCTTAGTTGCGCGTGACGCTGCGTGACAGAGGCGTGACTAGAGCGTGACATGGGCGTGACACTCACACTTTCATCACTTTTATCAGATTCAGCAGCCTCCTTATCCCTCTGCTTCTGCTTACGCTTCCGCGCCTGCTCCCGGCGAACAGCTCTCTCCTGCTCAATCTCCGACCCACTCAGATTCCACTTCAAATAATCATGAATCCTGAACGACTCCCCCAACTTATCCACCAAATGAACCTCAACCAACAGATCCATCACCTCATCAGGAATCGCAAAAACGCCACGAATAGCAATATCAGGAATCACCCCATCCGTGAGATTATCCGAACAATAAGCGAGCAGCAGCGTGTAGTAGGCGATGGCGAGCGGGTTGACTCTCAGGAGGGTCATTGTTTTGCCGTTGCGCCAGAATGCGTTGCTGAGCTTGACGTATCCGTAGCGTTCTTGCTCTTTCATCGTTTTTCTTCCTTTTTTCGTTTACTCAGCTGTAGTGGGTTGCTCGTCGTCCAGTGAGTTTCGGAATAATTGCTCCGTGTCGAGTTGCATTTCTATGCCTAGTTCCTCGGCATCATTCATGAGTTTTCTCAGGCGGTCGCTGACTCCAATTGGATCGCCACAGCTATAGGATTTCCAGAATGCCTTGGAGATCATCTCCCAAGCACTGTTCATCAGGCTAGTGGCCGCATATATGTGGCCCCAAGCGATTATTTTCTTACTGTTAGTCTCTGCCATCGTGTTCTTTCCTAGTGTCTATTCTCCGTATGTGGAGTTAATTGGTTCGTAGCCGTTCCCCTCTGCAAGCCAGAACAGCTCCATAAAGTCGTGGAGTGGCATGATTGCCCACTGCTGGCCGGTGTTCTCGTCTTTGTCGAACCCGATTCGGGGAGCGTGCTGGATAAGTACAGTGAATGCGGCGTGTGCATTTTGTGCTTCTCGTATGGCTTCTTTCATGTGTCCGCTAATGTCAAGCTGTTTTGTGTTTTTGCATTCGACAACAACGGGGTAGCCTTGGATTTCTAAACCTGCGATATCGCCTTTATCGTTCTCACCTTGGAGTGCGCGCCGCTCGACATCTGGATACCACCGTTGCATATATCGCACTACTGCTGTTTCGAAGGCGGTTCCCTTTTGCTTGGCCTTACTCATCTTCCACGCTCCATGCGTTGATATCGGCGGGCTTCTGCTCTGCTGGAGGTTCTGCCATGAGCTGGTCGAGGATGCGCTGTGCGATCTGCTCGAGTTGGTCGGTGCGTAGCACGAGAGCATCATCAATGTGGCTCTCGGTGGAGAGTTGGTCGCTTGCGATGAGTTCGCGTACGATGATGGCTTTCGCCTGTTTGAGATAGTGGCGTGTGGTTAACAGGTTCATGCTTGCTCCTTCTTCTTAGCTTTGGAGTAATGGATTTTGCTGTGCGAGTTAATAATCTGCCGGTATTCCGCGTCAACGAGCTCATGCTCGTCTGTCGCGGTCCAGCGTTTCGCAAAATATTTCCTCATGTCTTGAAGCTCGGTGAGTTTGGAGATTGCCACCAGCACTGCGTCGATGCGATGCGCGAGTTCACGAGTAACAAGCTCGTTCGCGTTGATCCGCTTATCTAGTGTGGCGATTTGATTCTCGAGTTCATCAGCACGCATGCGCATTTTCTCCGTATATGCCTCCTGGCGAGAGGTGATAACCTGGAGATCCTCGCGAGTAACGAGTTCATCAGCTCTCATGTGCGCCTCCGCCCATATCTGGCATCTGAGGGCTTGTTTGAGCCACATACTGTTGCCATACGCTCGGGTTTCCCGCACCTTGAGCCCACGCCATATAACCGGTGGCCTCACTCAGCTCTTGCAAATGATGATGGATGTGTTTGAGCTGGCTGTCGATTAAACCGTAGAGGGCGAGATTGGTAAGCGTAATGAGGCTGAGGATGACGATGAGGAAGATTTGCATGATGATGTTCCTTCCTTAGTTGAGGCGGCCTGCCCATGGGTCTTCCTGCGGTTGCGGCTGGAAGGCCGGTTGTGGGGCGTAGGCTTGAGCGCGCTGTTGTACGAGCGACTGCTGCTGTTGTGGTTGGAATCCTTGCTGTGGTGCGCTACCGTTGTTCTTCATCACCTGGGCGGTAGCGTGTGCGAGGTCAACGCCTACAAGATCGGCGATGAGCCTGTAGGAGCGGCGCTTATTGCCCTGCTGGTCGGTGTAATCCTGCTGCTCGAACTTGCCAATGACAATGGCCGCCATGCCTTTGCCAAGGCTCTGTTGGATGTTTTGGCCGAGGCTGCCCCACGCTGAGCAGTTGATGAAGGTGGTTTGCCCGTCCTCCCACTGATTGTTTTGACGGTTGAACCTGCGGTCAGTGTGGGCAATGGTGAAGTCGCACACACTCTGGCCTGAGGGCAAGTTGCGCAACTCAGGATCTTTGGTGAGGTTCCCGTTGATGGTCATGGTGATTTGTGGCATTTGTTTACTCCTTTACTGTTGCATGTAGTTCGTTGGTTTCACGGTTTGTTCGCGCTTATTCGACGGCTGGCCGTCCGCGTCGTACGTGATCATGTTGAAAATCGAGTACAAGCTGTAACGCCTGTAGTAGGTTTCGAGCGCGCCCACCCTTTGCGCGTAATCTCCCGCATCCCTCGATTTCGCCAGCTGGGTCGCATCAAACAGGTGAGTGCTGCCCACGTTCTCTCCCGTTATGATGTCGGTGATGCGTGTGGTGAACGTATACATGACGTGGTTGTCTTGAAGGCTCACGTGAGATTCGCTCGTGCACACCAGCTCATACTTGTGGAGTAGTGGGAAGAGCGCGTCAATCGTGGCAGTGATGGTCGCATAACGGCTGTGCGGGCTGTTGCCGTTTTTTGGTACGCGGTTCATGAAGCGCTGTACTGCGTAAATCTTCTGGTAGATGCCTACCGGGCGTGCTTCTATCTCTTCCGGCGTTTGCGCTCTCTTCTGCTCGCTAGTGGTGTCGCTCATTGCTCCTCCTCGAGTTTCTTGACGGTGACGGTTTTGGCCCGCTTCCCGGCGCGCATGCCCAAACTCACCTGGTAACGTTGCCCGTTGAGCTTGGCGTTATCCTCCAACTGCAATGCCAGACTGGTGTTGATCTCGGCACGCTGCTTTTCCAAATCCCTAATCTGCTGACTGACGGTTTCAAACTGGGATGCGAGCTGGTCAAACGCATCAGTATCATCCGCTACCGGCACGGTCTTCCGCTTCCTCGCCTGTGGATACTTGAGTGTGAAATCGTCCAATGTTTCAGGGTGCGGGCTCACGCCTTTTTGCACATGGTTCTTCCAGAAATCCCGCTCCGCATCAATCAACCGGGTAATACGCTCTGAGTCGCGCTCCCAGCGCAACACATGCGGCTCATACCCGTTAATCATCACGACGAACACAACCTGGTCAAACCCGGTGACGGCCAGATAATGATCCGCTTGCGCCATATACTGCACGGGAATCGTCCGGTTACCGTCATCGTCGTGCCAGTCAGCCCACGAGCGTGATGTTTTGATCTCCAAGATTCGCCACGGTTGTTCTGGCTCCTTAATAAACCCGTCGAAGTCTGCCAGCATCCACTCCTCATGCTTTTGCCTGAACATGTAGCCCGTACCATCCAGTACGACGGTTTTCGGGTTTTGCTTGGCAAACCATTCGCGAATAATCGGCTCAGCTTGGTGGCCGAAATACAAGTTCCACGATTCTTCCAGTTCGTGCGGCTGCGGGTCAGTCTTTTCCAGCCACAACTGGTAAGCGCTCGTCCACGGGTTCACCCCTGCTACGCTGGAAGCATCCGAGCCGCCAATCCCCCTCTTACGCGCCTCCAGCCACTGCTGATGCTGATGTTTCGATGTGGTGTCGAAGCTGCGCCATAGAACGCAACTATTACGATTGAGCGCGGTGTTCAAGCTCACCCAGAAGGCACCGTAACCCACCATGTGTGGTTGGATAACCCTGCCAAGTTGCACGTAGCTTAAGCTCGTCTGCTTATGGTGTTCTGCGCGCATGGGGAGCATTCCCTGCTTTGCCGCATCCGGGTCATTCTGGATCATGAGCGATACCTGTTGGGCGATATCCATAGCACTCACCACATCATCAAACTGGTGATGCTGGGAGGCAATGCGAGTAAACAAGTTGAGCGCGTAACTGTTCGCGGCAAGCCCATACTTATCAAGAGCTTTAACTTTCGCGCTCACCATCGCCGAGTGATTCAGCGAGTGGTAGGGCGAATGAACGTCATATTCTGCGAATGAAGACATACTTATCCTTAGATTCTGACTAAAAATGGGGAAAATTTAGAAGAGATTGCTTAACCGCGTACCATCAACCTCGATGGGAGCAAAACACAAGATGCCCAAGTAAACAAGGCTCACTAGCCAGCAGATGCCACGCACCGGGCTGATACTATGCCAGGCAACAAGAGCGATAGCATACGGCCACCAGAAAGCCAAGCATAATACAGCGAGCACGCTAGTAGCCGTAATCAGAGCGAGGGTTGGGTGTTTCATTCCTTCCCCTCCAACTGCTCCACCCGAGCCTCCAGCAGCTTAACCTTCTTGGCAAGCTCGTGAATGTAATCATGCTCCACCTTCATGGTAGAAACTACTTCATTAGCGAATTCAGAAAACATACTCATTTTTGATTCCTTTCAACTGTGAGATGGTTTACCCGGTTTTCGATCCTGTTGAGGCTGATGCCGATTGCGCGCATTTCCAACTCCAACGCGCGTAAGCGTTCTTCTACGCTCATCGTGGTGCCTTAATCATGGCCGCGAGGAAATGCTTGACCTCGTCCCGCTTGTAGTAGACGCGCTTATTGGGCATGTGAATGGGACGCGGGCCAATACCCTGGTAATTCCAGTGGTAAAGCGCACTGCGGGAAATGTGCAGATAGGCTGCCGTCTCATGCACGTCCCACAAGTCTTCAAAGCTTTCAAGCCGTGGCATTATTCTCTCCTTTCCTTGTAATACGGGTGCTTACGCTCTCCCACGTCATCAACAATCAACATGACGAGGAAGTAGATGCCGGTGAGAATTCCCACGTACAAGAGCAGCAAGCCCATGTACAAGAGGATTTCAAGCATGATGCTCACCATGTGGGGCCTCCTCTTCACGCTGTTTATGCTTTGGTTGCTTCAGTTCGAAGTAGAAGGTCACGCCCATATACGTGGCCAAAGCAATAGCAAAAATGAAAACCAGCACGTAAACCACAGCCATCACTCACCGTCCTTCAACAGGCTTCTTGAGGAAGTAGTTCACGAAGTACACTTGGCCTTTACCCGTTACCTTTGGCGTGAGGTTAATAGTCTTGTGCCCGTCCGCGTGAACCACAGTAGTTTCTTTCACTTCGAAGAGGCCGAGTTCCACGCGCTTTTGAGTAGGCAGGTTATAACGACTGCCAGTAGAGCACAGGAAACCATTCTCACGTAAAGCTTGAAACAAGCGCTTCTGACCAATCTGCACACCGTTAGCACGAAGAATCGTGGCCAACACCCCAACAAGAATGCTCTTATTCGAGGTTTCCACCGCGTCAGCGAACAGCAGTTTCGGTTTCGCCTGTTCCAATTGGGCTTCGGCTTGTTTGCGTGCTTCCTTCTCGCCCTTCAACTGTGTAGCAAGCTTGATGAGAAAGTCAGGGCTCGTTAACGCCTGCTCAATCGTCTTCTCGCTCATGTAAGCACCATGCTTGCGAATCGTAGGAAGAACCTCATGCGTAACCCAACGCTGGAACGGCTTGGCATTCTCTTTACGAGAACGCATGATCAACTTGTACAAGCCGGCCTCAGAAACGGTATTTGTTTCACCGTGCTGACCGCCTAAGTTAAACTTAGTCACTTCATCAGTGTCTAAATTTTGCAATGCAACTGTAGTATTGCTCAGGTCGAGAACGTCGCATACGTCCTTAGCTACAAACCAAGGTTCGCCCTGGCCATCAGCAAAGACTCGTACTTGCTGATTATGAAAATCAAATCTCTGTAGTCCGCTACTCATTTTTACTTCCTTGTTTAATATTCGCTTTCTGCTGCTCGGTGATGATTTCTGCTTGTTTAACGATGTCTGATGCTCGTTGACCAAAGGCATTAGCAAGTGTGAAGAATTCACTGACTCGCATATCCCCATTGGTGTATCTCGCAGAAATCGCATGGTTTCCTATGCCTAGAATCTTCGCTTGTTTGTTGAAGCTTGATCCTTTCTCAACAGCAGCTGCACGTAGGAGACTTATTGCCTTCTTTGCTGTTAGTGTTGAATATTCGCTGTGCATGCCTCTATCATATGTCGAATGTTCAACACGTCAAGTCTAGAACTCGACTCGGCGTGTCGCATATTAAACACGTATGATATGTATATGGCAGTTAGAGGAAGAACATGGTCGGCAGTAGATAAGTCTGTTCAGCAGCTTTTCATAAAACTGCGAGAGCAGGGTGGCAATCAGCCCATGCCTAAATTGGCAAACGAAATGGGCCTCTCCTACTCACGCTTCCGTGATTTGCTTAACGGCCAGCACGGAACTCCTACGTTAGAAGAATTCATTACGATCTGCAGTTTCTTCGGTACAGACCCTGCTGAAGAATTACGCGCGATTGAAGATAAGCATGATATCGCGCCAAAGCAGCACAACGAAGTGGAGCAGAAGGATATTCAGGAGTTGCGCGATCATGCTGCTCGGATTGAGAAGATGGCGTTGCATGCTGCTGAACAGGCGGCTGAGATTCGTGCTCACCCGGAACGCTTCACTCTCGTTGCTAAGCGCGGCGATATTGAGCGCGAGCAAGAAATGTACAACGACCTACCATGAGATGAAATGTACAAAGAGGTGCTGGGATGAATTATAATGATCGGATTATTAAAGAGATTAATGGTGAAGTACGCATTTACGTTCGTGAAGAACTGATCAACCCTAAAGTTTTAGAACAGAAGCTCTCCTCTTTCCCCGACTGCCATATTCGCAGTATCGAACAGTCAGGTAAGAAGAAAGCCCACTACGGTCTCTTCGATAAAAATAACCAGCTTGTCTTTGAGGTTGCTGCGCCGCAGCGTAGCGCATATGCGCGTATGGCTAAGATCAAAGACTTGCCGATTATGAACGTGAAACTGTATAAAAATCCCAGTTATTCTGAATACACGGCTGACTTTCTCCCCGATCTACGCCCTCTCCAAGATTATTCTCATCCGATTAAAAGAATCGTTCTTGACACCGAAACCACAGGCTTGAACCCGGGGTTGGATGAGATTCTCCAAATCTCTATCATCGACGGCGATGGGAATATGCTGCTCAATAATTATTACAAGCCAGAGCATGTTGATTCGTGGGCTGCTGCTGCTCGGATTAATCATATTACTAAGGCGATGGTGAAGGATAAGCCTTCTGTTTATCAGGATGTAGAGAAGATTCAGGCTATTTTGAACCAGGCTCAAGAGGTTGTGATTTATAATGCCCCGTTTGATTTGAGCTTTTTGGCGGATTTGGATTTGTTGCTTGATACGCGTAAGGTTCGCGATACGATGCGCGAGTATGGGCAGCTGTTTCATGGTAAAGAGTATTACAAGCTTCAGCAGGCTGCGAAAGAGTGCCATTTTGTTTATAACGCTCATGATTCTCTTTCTGACTGCCGGGCTACATTGGCCGTGCAGAATGCCGTAGATAGCGCAAAGCGGTATGGTACATCTCGAGCATTTGTTAGCTCTAGTAGAAGTACAGTTCGCGAGCCAAGCAGCCCTTCTGGTATTCAGCTTATGCAGATGGGTAAAGCTGCGCACAATGAAACTGTGAAGAAGAAAAAGAGCTCTCATAAGTTCTTGAAGAGCATTATTAAATCATTCTTTAAGGGACTGCACTAAATGATGGGGGCTGTATGAGTGAGGTTGAGCGGTTTACGCTGCGCTATTGCAGTGGAATCGTTGACGATGAGCTACCCGCAGGCATTGAAGGCTACTATGAGCCTGCCGATGAGACAATCCACCTGAGTAACCGGCTTAACGATATTCAGAGGGAGTGTGTGCTCGCGCATGAGGCTTCCCACGCCTACCACGGCGATAAACTCCCGTCCAAAGCGCAAGAGGCGCGCGCTGATGAAGAAGCTGCTCGCCTGTTGATTAATGTTGATCGGTTTGCGGCGTTGGAGCGGGTGAATGATAATGCGTGGTGGTTGGCGCAAGAGTTGGGCGTGATGCCGTGGGTGGTTTCCGCTTTCCGTAAGTATCTCAATGAGGTGGGGTTACTGCATATGGAGCAAGACTGGGCGGAATAAGCAAGAAAAGGCTAGGCAGCTATGAGTAGAGTGAAGTTGACAGAAGAAGAGGCGCGCTCCCTCATTCATGAGGTGAAGCGTTCTGTCGAATCTTTGGTGGCAATGCCAGCTGCTGGAGAGCAGAATAAAGAGTTCCATGTGAAATCTTCACATTCTGAGCATCATTACACGGTTGCTTTATATCAGGGTCGCAAGAATCCTCATCGACATTCTATTTCTGCGCGTATCACAGTGAATGGTGTGTTACTGCTTCGCTTGTGTGTGAATGGGAGCCCACACAATAACCCTGATCATACCCGTGTAAGTGGTACGCATTGGCATATATACAGCGAAGAATATGAAGACAGGTACGCCGTAGAGGCTAGCTTGTCAAGTGACGATTTTATTGATTCGACTGTAGCATTGTTAGAGAGATTTCACGTGGTGGAGAAACCTCAATTTCAGGGAGGACTGTTATGAGCGCGAATGTGGCGGTGGCTCGCGATAATGATTTCCCCCGGTTGATTACAGATTATGCTCAGTGGATTGCTCGCAACTCTCAGGCAAAGCGATTTGGTGAGTGGGTTGAGATTTCTTTGCCCTTTCTTGACCAAGCTAACGATGATCTAGTGTTCTACGCTAAAGAGACGCAGAATATTGTTGTTTATAGTGATGATGGTTTTACACTGGCTTTGTTCAGTCAGTATGGGTTTGTGCTCACGCCTACTCGCCATGAACGATTTGACATGATATTGCGCCAGTTTGGAGCACGCTTAGAAGAGACCGGTGAAATTACTTTAGAGAGTAGTTATGCTGCTCGTGCTGATGGCTTGAATCGGTTTGTTCAGGCGTTGATTCGGGTTAATTCGTTGTTGGAGGTTTCTTCTAAGCGAGTTTCTGCGTATTTTGCAGATGATGTAGCTGCCGAGTTGGATCGTTTGCATGTGTATTATACGCCGAGTGTTTCTGTGCGGGGGAAGTCTCGGTTTGAGCAGCATTTTGATTTTGTTTTTCAGAGGAGTGCTGATCAGCCTACACGGTTTTGTCAGGCGCCGAATGCTTTTACGAAGACTGCCTTCCAGCAGATCATGTGGGGGTGGAATGATATTGTGCAGGCTCCTGAGCGTAAGGGGGCGCAGCTGTTGGTGATTGGTGATGATCGTTCAGCTGCTTTACCTGAGGGACCTCTCTCCGCGTTTGGTGCGTATGGTATTAAGGTGATTCCATTTTCGCGTTTGTCTGATTTTGCTTCTGCTGCTTTAGCTGCGTGAATTGTTGAGATTTGTGTGCTTTGTTGGGCGTTTTCCTTTGTATATAGTTGTTATACATATGTATGTGTGATATACTTAAAGAGTCGAAAGGAGATCCCATGAATCAACAATGGGCAACGATTATCATAGCGATAATCAACACAACACCGGCACTCATACTCGCAATACTTGAAATCATCAAGTACCACGACAGTAAGAAGAAATAAAAACAAAGGGTTCTGATATCTGGACTATTCAGAACCCTTCCTTTTCATAGTCTCACGACAAGAAAGGAAATACAATGACCACGGCAAACATTTACGCTCTCACAGCAGGTATCATTCTCCTCCTGTGCCTGAGTATCCAAATAGCCTTGAGAATCAAAAGCAACAAGAAACAGCAGCCCAACAATTTTTCAATTAACGGATACACGGGGGCAAGTTGCCTGCTGCTCGCTCTCTTGTTCCATGCTTCTACCCCATTTCTCATTGGTTTACTACTGCTGACTATGGGCGGCTACCAGCTGGATATGTCGAGGTGAAGAATGACACAGCATTTTTTGAGCGTGAAAGAAGTTTCTGAGCGTATTGGCGTGAAGAATGCCGCTCAGTATAAACTCCCTGAGCCTGATGCAACTATTGGCTCTACGCGAGGGTGGTTGCCAGAAACGATCGACTATTGGCGCGCTCATATGCCCGGTCAAGGTGCTGGTGGAGGGCGGCCAAGAAAAGACACAAAATAAAGTAATGACGTGCCAGGAAAAGGAGCTAGAAAGATATCCTGGCACGCCATCATCCCTCTATAAAGATATCGAGCCAAAGTAGATACCTTCACTGCTAAGGATAACACCATGAGCGTGGAACCATACAAGAATACTGAGGGGCGCACGATGTATTCTGTGCGCTACATTAAACCGGACGGGAAGCGCACACGACGACGCGGGTTTAAGCTGCGTAGGGACGCAGTGCTCTGGGAGGCGCAGCATGTTACCCAGGCTAAAGCCGCTGGCACGTTTGTCGATACCAGTAATGTGAACGTGACCGTTTCCACGCTGTATGATTCGTGGATTGCGCGCAAAAAGATGAGTATCAAGCCCAGCTACTTGGATGATCTTGAGCAAGCCTGGGAAAAGTATGTGCGCCCCGTTTAGGCGGGCGTACCTCTCACTAAAATCAACCAGCCTGCAGTGCAGGCTTGGGTACTCAGCATCAGCAACGGCGAATTCGACGGCAAAAAGAAAAGCCCAAGCGTCGTACTCCGCGCCCATGGAGTACTCGCCAGCCTACTCGACGATGGCGTGAAGGCACATAAGCTCGCATTTAACCCTGCAAGGGGCATAGAACTGCCCAGAAAGCCACGCAAGACGAAACACGAATATCTCACCATGGAACAGCTGCTCGCTGTGGCAGAGGCTTCTGGAGTGTATAAGCCGTTGGTGTTGTTGCTGGGTTTAACGGGTTTGCGTTGGGGTGAGGCTATCGGGTTGAAGGTGAAGGATGTGCACCCGGATAAGCATCGCATCGATGTGTATAAATCAGCAACTCAGGTCGGTTCGCAAATTGTGGTGGGTACGCCGAAGACGCATGAGATTCGCACGGTGATGTATCCTTCGGCGCTAGATAAAGTGCTGGATTTAGATAAGCCTGGCAATGCTCTCCTCTTTGAGAATCAGCGGGGTGGTTATCTGAAGCATCCTAAAGCGCGCACAGGCGGTTCGTGGTTTGCGAAGGCGTGTGATGCGGCTCGTGTTCCGCGTATGACGATTCATGACTTGCGCCACACGGCAGCATCGTTGATGGTGGCAAGTGGTGCGAATGTGAAGGTTGTTCAGCGTCAGCTGGGACATGCTTCTGCGTCGATGACGTTGGACGTGTATGCGGATCTTTTTGATGATGATTTAGACACGGTGAGAGAGCGTTTGGACAGCCAACTTTTTGGACACATTTTGGACACGTTTTCCGGAAAACTCATACAAAAGTCGGATAAATGAAGCTAAAGTCAGATAAGGTTTGAGAGCCTGAAACGCTAGTATTTGCAATAAAAAACCGGCTATCACAACTGTTTGCAATAGCCGGTTAAATGTCGGACCAACGGGATTTGAACCCGTGACCCCTTGTCCCCCAGACAAGTGCGCTACCAAGCTGCGCTATGATCCGAACGGTGTCAAGGTCGGAGAAAACAGAAGCTTACTGATGCAGAGTTAACAGTAGCCCTTATTTCTCGCTCTCTGTTTCATCGTCATATTCGAATTCAACAGGAATTCCCTTTTCACCAAGCTTCATTGCTGCTTGGCGCATCGTAGCATTCAAAATGCCGATGTCACCATACTCTGGCTTATTGCCATAGTAGCGAGCACGGTTTCGATAATAAGTCAACTTAGCGACAGGAATGTTCTGGTCGCTTCTCTGACGAGCTTCCGCCTCATTCATCTTGTCAACATGAAGATTCACGATCTTGTTCACAGTGTTAATCTGCTTGGCACGCAAATCTTCCAGTACCTCCCAGGCATGGTCCGAAGGGTGGTACCTGACGGCGGAGTCATTGGGATTCTCCCAATACTGGATAGTAGCAATATTCTTATGAAGCAATGCTGCCAGCGAACCGGTGCTAATCCCGATTAGCTCACGCAGTGCTTTCCAATCAGCCTTTGATCTCTGCATAATGATTGATTTTACCGAAAACTCGATAAATTTTCCTTATTCCTTCCTGAAAGATTTAAGAGAATCTTTGTGGACGGTAACCTACTTGTTAAGGGTCGTTGCGAAAAAGAAATAATTGAGCGCTCACACACCTCAAGCTATGGAGATCCCCCCCCCCCGCTCAATTCACTCAAATCGCGATATTACAAGGGTTTAAGGCTCTCCACTGGACAGGAAAACTCGAAGTGTAAACTTTTTCAGTTCTTCTTAAACAGCGACATTAACTTTCCTAACACCCCCGACACGCCAGAATCAGAAGAAGTATTTTCCGGCGTGTCGTCATCCTCAACCAGAGGATGCGTAGGAGTACCCGGTGCCGAATCAACAACATCCAACACACGCACACCATTAAGGCAGAACGGGTTCACAGCAGCGACCAGAGGAAGCCCCGCCTCATCAGAGAAATACTGCGCCACGACATCAGGAACAGACTTACCCTCCCACTCATCATGCAAGAACCTCTCCGCAGGAGTGGGGTTCGTAAAAGTGATGGTCAGAGTGTTCTCAATCAATCGATACTGCGGAGCCACACCGTCAGCCACATAACCTTGCAGCTTCAACGGCATTTTTGCTCGAGCCCCGTTCCAAATGGCAACAGGAGTTTTGCGAGCCATGATGACCTCCTCTTTCATAGCGCATACTTATGCTGCGCTGGTAATCTTAGTGTGTTGTTACGAACTGGTTAACGGCGTTTATCATTCTTTCGCTTCTCACGAACACGCACAGAAATCTGGATCGGCGTGCCCTCGAAACCAAAAGTCTCGCGCAACTGATGCTCCAAATAACGGCGATAACCCGGATCCAAGAAGCCCGTGGTAAAGATCACGAAACGAGGAGGACGAGTACCCGCCTGCGTCGCAAACAAAATACGAGGCTGCTTGCCACCGCGCAGAGGGTGCGGATGCGCCTGCTGGATCTTACCCAAGAACGAGTTGAGCTTTGACGTCGAAATACGCTGATCCCACGAGTTAAGCGCCGTGTTCATCGCATCAGCCAAACGGTTGGTATGCCAGCCAGTCTTGGCAGAAAGATTAACACGCTGCGCCCACGTCACCTGCGTGAACTCACTCTCATATAGTCGCTCCAGGCGAGCACGAGAGAAAGTATCCAACAAATCCCACTTATTGAACACGATCACAATAGCGCGACCCGCGTCAACAGCCTGGCTCATCACACGAAGGTCCTGCACAGAAATCGGCTCAGATACATCAAAGAGAACCAAGCACAGTTCCGCGCGCTCAATAGCAGCCTGCGTTCGCAAACTCGAATAGTACTCCGCACCCGAAAGCTTGTTCACATGGCGCTTAATACCAGCAGTGTCAATCACCTGCCACTTCTTACCGCCAATTTCAACAACCTCATCAATCGGGTCGCGGGTAGTTCCAGCAATATCGGTCACCACGGCACGCTGAGAATGGGAAAGCTGATTGAGAAGGCTCGACTTACCCACATTCGGCTTACCGATCAAAGCCACACGACGGAAATTCGACGAAGAGAGCAAACCAGACGTGTGCTCCGCATTCTTCAACATCGTCATGCACGCATCCAACAGGTCACCCACACCCTTGCCATGCATAGCAGAAATCGGGTACGGCTCACCCATGCCCAAACGCCAGAAGTCAGACGCTTCAGCAAAATCACGCACATCATCCAGCTTGTTGACAGCAACCGTCACCGGCTTCTTCGACTTGCGCAACATACGAACCATGCGCTGGTCCATATCCGTCAAACCAGTCTGAGCATCCACCACCAGAAGCACAGCATCAGCAAGCTCAACAGCAATCTCCGCCTGGTTCGCAACCTCAGAGTCGATGCCCTCGACACCTGCTTCCCAACCGCCAGTATCGACGACCAAGAAGTCGGAACCATTCCAGTTGGCCTCATAGCTCACACGGTCGCGCGTCACACCTGGCTTATTCTCCACCACGGCAGCCTTGCGGCCCAAAATGCGGTTGACCAGCGTGGACTTACCCACGTTCGGACGGCCCACCACCGCGAGCACACCAACTGGTTTCTGATAATCTAAAAGGCTCTCATCCTCCAGCGAACCGCCGGAAAGCAAAGCGCGATCCTCATCGGAAAGCTCATACTCCTCCAAATCGGCATCAGAGAGCACTTCCCCCGGGTACAGCCTCTCAAACTCGGCATCCGGCAAAGGAAGGTCCTGCGCAACAAAAGCCTGGTCGACAATACGACGGAAAGAATCCAGCGTCTGCTGCAAATCCATATGCGTATTGTCAATAGTGATCACGCCTTCAGCAGCGCTCGTGAAATTGTTGACCTGAGAGTCAGCAGCGTCGCGAGCAGCCACGTCGTCCTTACCCGACTGGCCCTGCTGAGCCTGATGGTTACGGCGAGCCTGACGCACCTCTTCCGATGCAGTTAGCAGCACGCGAACCTCAGCACGAGGGGCGACAACCGTCGTGATATCGCGGCCTTCCGCCACAATGCCCAAGCCTTGAGAGAAGGAGTCAGGATTAGCCTGAGCTTCGATCTCCTTGCGCTGTGCGGCGATGAGAAGCTCGCGAACCTGAGGGATGGCGGCTACTTGGGAAACGTGGGCGCTTACTTCCTCGCTGTGCATCTGGCTGGTCACATCCTCATCATCACTGACCACGGCAGGCTCCTGCGGGTCAATGACGAAGGTGACGTGGTTATCCAAGAAGTCGCGAACAGCGTCCACCACAGCTTGAGGCTCGTCCAAGGCGACGCCTTCCTTCAAGCACCACCAGGTTGCTGCTCGGTACATGGCACCAGTGTCGAGGTATGCCAATCCGTATTCGTCGGCAAGTTGGCGTGAAACGCTGGACTTGCCGACTCCTGCTGGGCCGTCGATTGCGATGCAGATCACAGGCCTACCTCCTTCTCCAACTTCTTGACCTCAGGAAGGGTCAAAATACGGTAACTGCCCGGTTTTACTCCGTCGAGGCGGATTGGGCCGATTTGCGTGCGCATCAGGCGGGTGACTGGGTAGCCGACGGCTTCGAGCATGCGGCGGACGATGCGGTTCTTACCCGAGTGCAGCACCACCTTGACGACGGAGTGTTCGCGGGTTGCGGATACGACGTGTGCTTCGTCGCATTTAATCCAGCCGTCTTTGAGGTGAACGCCTTGGGTGACGAGGCGGCGCACGGTGGCGCGAGGAATGTTGCCGCGAACGGTGGCGATGTATGTTTTGGCGATTTCGTAACGCGGGTGCATGACGTGTTCGGCGAGTTCGCCGTCGTTGGTCATGAGGATGAGACCTTCGGAATCGTAGTCGAGGCGGCCCATGTGGAAGATGCGGGGGTAGCCGTCGCCGATGATGTCGCGAAGAGTCCAGCGGCCCTTCTGGTCATCCATGGCGGAGAGCACCTGGCGTGGCTTGTTGAGGGCCAAAGTGATGTGCTTATCGTCGAGGTGTACGCGCGAGCCGTCAACCTTGATGGTCTGCTTGTCGGGGAAAACGCGGGTTCCCAGGGTGGTGACGAGTTCGCCGTCGATTTCAACGCGGCCTTCGGCAATCAGCTGCTCGCACTTTCTGCGAGAACCGTAGCCTGCCTGCGCGAGGAGCTTTTGCAGGCGTACTCCTTCGACTTGTTCGCTGGGGTTGGTGCCGTGCGAACCGGGGTCGACGGGGTGAAGCTTGGAAATATCAATGGGCTCGTGTGCCGTGCGCTGTGCTGCAGCGTTGGCGGAGCGGCGTGCGATGGCGCGGCGTGCTGCCGAGCGGTTCGCTTGTTTCGCTTGTGAAGAGTTGTGTGCGGTTTGACGACCGCCGTGAGCGCTTAGAGCGCGAGAGTATTGATGTGGCATCGTTCTCCCAACGTGACCAGTGTTCCTCTTGTGTATGCGCAGTGGTGCGTGTGCGCAGGAGCCTGCGCGTAGTACGCGGTGTGCAAGCTTTATGTGCGGGCACATTGCGCGTGCATATGCGCATTCTTGTCGGCAATTCCCAGCCTTTTCCCACGTTTATTGGTAAGGCTTGGTATACCGTAGATATGTAATGCAGATTTTCTGCAAGGCATACCAAAGGTTAAGTATATATGACGGATACAACACAGTCATCTCGCGCTCGTGTTCAGCGCGAGAATGGTTTCTCTCATGGTCTGCTCACCCGTTCTCTTCTCGAGCTCGTGGGCACTTTCTTCGTGGTGATGGTTCTGCTCTCAGCATCATCGTGGGATCGTATTTCTGATTCCTCCCTGATTCTGCCAGTGTTGGCAGCCTTTGTTGCTTATGCTGCTGCAGCCTATTTGACTGCTCCAGTCACTGGTGGCCATCTCAACCCTGCCGTTTCCCTGACTGCCGCTCTGTCGGGCCGTTTGAAGTGGCTTGATTTCTTGGCTTACTGCGTGGCTCAAACCCTGGGTGGCATTCTGGCTGCTTTCACTATGAAGCCATTGTTCAACTTCATGGTCAGCACTTATAACCTGAAGGCTGGTGCTCAGAGCAAGCTGGAAACCAAGACGATGTGGGAGCTTGCCGCTAACCGTTACGCTGAAGTGCAGACTCGTTTGGGCGGCACGATGGAAGCCGCTATCATCGTGGAGCTCGTGGCTACCCTGCTCATCACGGCTGTTGCTGTGAGCGCTTTGAAGCGTAACGGCCTTCCTCGCCGCAACTATGCTGTGGCTACTGGCTTGGCTTATGCTGCCGGCACGGTCATGACCTCCATGATTACCAATTCGGCTTTGAACCCAGCTCGCGCTACTGGTTCTGCCATTCTGGCCAAGATCGATGGCGATGGTGAAGCTCTCACTGAGCTGTGGATCTTCTGGATTGTCCCGCTGCTGGCTGCCGCTGTTGTCGGTCTGATCGTCGTGCTGGCTGAGAACATGAAGCTTTCTGACGACTCTTCTGCCTCTTCTGACAAGGCTCAGGCTTCTGATGCCAAGGCTTCTGATGAGAAGGATGCGAAGGCTTCTGACTCTTCTGTTCCTGAGGATGCTCAGCAGGTGAGCGACTCGGAAGATTCTCGCGATATCGCTGACTTCAACAAGGTGATGCGCCAGGATACTGAAGAGGTGAGCCCAGAGCAGGCTGCTGCCTCTCAAGCTGCTGAAATGGCGGAGTCGACGAATATCGATTACTCCGAGTCTCATGGCGAGGATGCCGAAGAATCTGAGTAATTTCTCCAGATTATCAGTCTGTTGAAATCTATGAAAAAAGCCGCTTTCGCGGCTTTTTTCATATCTGCATACAGCTCATTGCTGATTCATGGGCGCTGCGCGCAATTTGGCGGCTGCGCATGTTTCTCGCACTGCGCAGGGTGGTCGTGGTGTAGCTCAGCTTCACGCTTATGAGGCGAGAATCCACAACACCGTCCAGTAGGTGAACGGGATGCCCAGCATCAGGCCAAAGCCGATGAAGCAGTCGAAGAACACCGAGCGCACTTTCCACGGGGAATGCGAGCGAGCCAGCAAACGGATCAGTGCACTGGCACCTGCCACTGCGGAGAGCAAACCAATTCCTGCACCTGTTAATCCTGTTGCAGCAAGAACGCCGGAGAGCACGACGAGAGCGGCAACCAGCCACTCGAACCACGGCTTGCCCTCATGCTTTTCAGAAACATACGGGTGCTTGTGGCCAGTGATAAAGCTCTTCTCTTCGACTTCAGGGACAGGCGTACTCTGTTCGGCGTTGTCCTCGTCATTGTTATCACTCTCGTCGAGGCTGTTCTTTTCCAGGTCAACGTTATTACTGTCGAGATGTTTCTCGAGTGGGCCTTCCTTCTCACCGCGAGCGAGCTGCGCAAGAGAGGCATTCACTACCTTCTCCTCGTCGCTGTCAGGGCGCTGCTCAAAGCTCTCAGAACGCTGGTAATCGCGGTCAAGACGAGGTTCATCAGCATCGAAACTCTGCTCATTGCGCTGTGTTGGTATGTTCTCGGCTGGCAAATTCTCACTCATGGGCACTCTCCTCGTCCACATCATGAATATGCTCGCTCGCCACTACTCGCCTTTTCACCTCGCTGGCGTGGAAAGGAACAGTTCCATCGCCACTCACCTGCGGGCGTTTCTCAAACGACAATCGCTTACTCGGCTCGTCATACTCAGTATCCGCGCTGTCAGCCAGCACAGAGCTCACCGTCGAAGAAGAATGCACGTGACCTTGCACATTCTGGCGCTGTGCACTCTGCCCTTGCGCACTGCGGTAGCGATAGATCACCACAGCGCGAATAGCAATAATCACAAGGCTGACTACTACGAGAATCAAGCTGATGTCAGCAAACACCTGCCACCACGAACGCAGAAGTACAGGAAGTTGGTGTGCAGCCCCGAGGGAAGCCAGGTTGCGCGAGCCCAATCCACCTGAAGAGAGCGCAATCAGCACCCACCCCACTGCGGCGCAAGCGCCCACAACAGCGAGCTGGTTGACGATAGGAAGAATCAACACCACGAGGCAGGCTGGGATGAGGCGCGAAGAATACTGATAATCTCGAGCGCTAATGCGAATCAAGGCGACAACCCAACGGCGAATAATGAGCCTTAATTGCCACAAGCTATCGCAGGCAGCGAGCAAAGCCACCAGCAGACCGACCATCGGCAGAAGCGTTTGGCCCAGCGCGGGCAGAGGGTCAGGAATGTAGCCAAATACGGGGATCAGCGGCAGGTTGCGCGTGCTGAGGGCCGCCAGGGAGAAAGTGCCGAGGGCCCCGACGCTGAGCATGCCACCCAGCGCCCACACCAGCGCGTACACCAGATAGTTGGGCAGCCACAGCAAGAGTAATAGCGCCAAAACAATGCGAGGTGCCCCACTTACCGCAGTCTGCTTCCACAGAAGGTCGGCGGTATGGTGACCAGCGATGAGCCAGTATACCCACACTCCGGCAGACAGCAGTGACAAACCGATCAGAGCGATACGCAGCTGGCGCACTACCAAGTTGGGTACACGGGCGAGGGCTTGAGCGCAGGCTTTCAGCACGCGGCGAACAGTGAGAGGCGGCAAGCTATCTAAGCGCTTATCCGCCTCAGGTTCAGGGAAGAAAGTGTCGGAAAGTTGTGGCAAAGTGGCGAGCCACGGCTGGTAGAGTTCCTTCCACACGCGATGTACAGCAATAACCAGTACAATGGCGAGGAAAAGGACGAAGGAGTGGCCAATCACGCTGTTCATCTGAGATTGCTGAGAAGTTTCCAAAGCACGGGCGAGCATGAGCCAGGAGCCCAGCCAGCCCAAAGCGGCCAGAGGAATTTGGCTCAGGTTTCTTACGCGCAAGCTCAAAAAGATTGCCAGGCTGAACAGGAAGGCGATTGTCGTGGCGAGAAGGGGCGGAACTGAGATTATCACTCCCCCAAAATTCACCGGAAGTGCGAGGGAAAGCTTGATAATGTCCCAGCCGCTGACCACTGCTTGAGCGGCGCCTGATTTCGCGTTTGTGGTCGTGACGACGACGAGCGCGCAACTGATGAAAGCGAGGGCGAAGAGTGCGAGGGGTGCGAGGAATGCGGCGACGAGGGCGCGCCAGGCTCCTGATGCGAGGTTAGTGAGGTCAAATTGCAACGAACTGCGCTTCGTTGAGCGTTCTACTTGTGCCATATAACCTCCGAACCTGTGATCCCTGAATATTCTAGGCGAGAACCCAGGTGAATACAAAAATGCCGCTCTAACACAAAGCCGCCTGAATACAAAAATGCCGCTCACTCGTAACGCCCACCCGGGCTCATCATTTGCAAAATCGCAAATAAGAAGAAAGGATGATGAGCCTAGCGCCACGAGAAGCGGTACTCTTGAAGTCTACAGCATTTTCGCTGCCATTTTGACTGCTTTCTGCACTTTATTTTGTCGCAGTTCTGTATTTATCACAGTTCGGCAGCGAGCATATGAGGCACAACAGCTCAGGCTGGCATGCCCATCAGCACCGAGATGGGATGGTCGCCCAATGCCCGGCGCCCTGGCAGGCCATCCAACTCCATAACGAAGGAGTAGCCTGCAACATGAGCACCTGCCTGCTTGAGAAGGTCCTCAGCAGCTGCAGCGGTACCACCGGTGGCAATCAAATCATCGACGATGAGAACACGATCACCTTTGTGGATGGTGTTCTTCTCGATTTCGATAGCAGCCTTACCGTACTCGAGTGTGTACTCCTGGTGGTAAACCTCAGGAGGAAGCTTGCCAGCCTTGCGGAATGGGATGAAGCCCTTGCCCAGCTTGAGGGCGAGTGGAGCACCGATCAGGAAGCCGCGAGATTCCAAACCACCAATGTAGTCGAAATCATCCAAAGACACTGGCAAAGCCTGAGCCAAAGCGTTGATGAGCAGCGCGTATGCTCGAGCGTCCGCCAAAACAGGAACAAAGTCGCGGAAAAGAATGTTCTTTGCCGGGAACCCAGGAATGGTGCGGAACAGGGAGATCAGGTAGTTACGGTCTCCTTCCGCCATCTTGTTCAAGCCCTCCAGACGAAGGCCTTTGGTAGTGAGTTCTGCGGAATCTGCCATACGGAACCTCTCCTCGTCTCACTCGTTCTTGTAATCCTCAGAAGTCAGCTTTTCGTTGGCTTCCACAGGTTCTTGCTTGCTAGCCTCGTCTGCCTGGTTTGGCTCGGTGGCGTGAGCAGCTTGCTCTTCAAGATTTTCACTGTTCTGAGAATCTTCAGCAGGAGCATCCTCATCAGCGTAGTGAGGGACGACAGGAGCCTGGCGAATGGACTGCACGCGCATGCGCAGCTTGGTACCTTCAGAGTCGATGACGACCTGATCATGAGCAATATCAGCTTCAACAACAGTTCCGATGATTCCGCCGATGGTAGCGACTTCATCACCTGGCTGAAGGTTATTGAGCCAATTCTCTTGCTCTTGCTGACGCTTACGTTGCTTACGAGTGGAAAGCCACATAAACAGGATGAGGACAGCAATAATGACAACCATAAAGAGGTTGTTCAAAAGAGCTGGGTTCACAATAGTCTCCTTTAATCACTACGCCCACCATCAGTGGGTCACTCATTCAGGGTAACGCACTAAGCAGACGCTCGCGGCTTTTCGTAACCTTCTCGCAACTTTTGCGCGACGAGCGCACTCACTGCCGACGCGCCGGCCACACCGTCTGCCGCACCGGCTACACAGCGTGAGCGCGCCGTCCGCACAGCTAGAGCGCGCACACCACAACGCACAACTAGAACAGCGGCTTCTGGCCTTGCGAAGGGTTCGGCAGCGCAACCCCCAAATGCTTCCACGCTTTCTCGGTTGCCACACGGCCTTTCGGTGTACGAATCATGAAACCTTGACGCACCAAATACGGCTCACACACCGTTTCGATAGTCTCAGCTTCCTCTCCCACCATCGACGCGAGGTTCTTAATGCCGACTGGCCTGCCCTTAAAGCGCTTGACCATCGCCTCCAAAACGGCGATATCCAAGCGGTCCAAGCCTTCCGAATCGATCTGGTAGAGCTGCAAAGCCGCCTTCACCGCGCTCTCATCAATATGGTCCAGCTCATGCACCACAGCCCAATCGCGCACACGCCTGAGCAGTCGGTTCGCAATTCGCGGCGTACCCCTCGAGCGCAGGGACAGCTCGCGGGCTGCTTGGTCATCAATGCTCACACCCAACACTTGGGCAGAACGTTGGATAAGCTTTTGCAGCTCTGAAGCTGGGTAGTAATCCAGATTGGCAGTAAAGCCAAATCGTGCGCGCAAAGGTGCAGGCAGCATACCTTCCCTCGTCGTCGCACCCACCACGGTAAAACGCGGCAAAGTCAGAGGAATAGATGAAGCACCAGCACCCTTGCCGATCACCACATCGACGCGGAAATCCTCCATAGCAATGTAGAGCATCTCCTCTGCTGTGTGAGGAAGGCGGTGAATCTCATCAATGAAGAGAACCTCGCCCTCCTCCATCGAAGACAAAATCGAGGCAAGGTCACCAGGGTGCTGCACAGCAGGGCCAGAAGTGACGCGCAGGGACACTCCCAACTCGTGAGCAACAATCATGGCCAAAGTGGTTTTACCCAGGCCTGGAGGCCCGGCAAGAAGAATATGATCCGGCGGAACCTCACGCTTAATGGCAGCATCCAAGAACAGGCGCAACTGCTCCTTGAGCAGAGGCTGGCCAACGAAGCTGTCCAGCGTGTTCGGGCGCAGCTCCTCATCGCTCAAACGCTCTTCCGGCTGCGATTGAGCGGAGACTGTTCGCAAGGATTCTTCACGAGCGTTCTGGTTATTTACCGTATCGGCCGCGCTGTTTTCCTCATAATGCGGCAAGCTTGCACCCGGGGCGAAAGGGTTGTAATTGAGCGTTGCTCCAGCATCCGGCACGAACTGCGGCTCAGGAGCTTTACGCGATGCACGGCTCACTTCTGCCTCCTTCCGATGTACGACAGAGTTTCGCGAAGAACAGTAGCGACTTCAGCACTGGGCACATCAACCTCGAAACCATGCTGCTGCATGACGGCGTTCAAAGCATCCTTCGCCGTATCCGGCCTGATTCCCAAACCATCCAAACCTTGAAGAATAGTGGTCATACCATCGGGCAAAGTTGCAGGAGCAGAAGCGGACACATCGGCAACACCGTCGAGCTTGCCAGTCAGTTCCACAATAATTTTCTGTGCCATACGCTTGCCCACACCAGGAGCTTTGGATAGTGCAGTCACGTCCTGTGAGGCAACCGCAGTGCTAATCCCCTCGACTCCGCATGTTGAGAGCAGAGCGAGTGCAGCTTTCGGGCCTACGCCCGACACTTTTTGCAAGCGTAAGAACACTTCCCTCTCATTGGTGGAAGTGAAACCGTAGAGAGTCAGCGCATCCTGAGTCAGAGCCATATGCGTGAAGACCGTTTCTTCCCGGCCTTCCCTCAAACGCGCGAGGTCAGTATGAGGCATATGAACGCCGAAACCAATGCCATTGCAATCAATAACGGCACTATCTGGGCCAATACTGGCCACCAAACCGGTAAGTTGTGCGATCATACACCCTCCTTCGAACTTGTGTTCGATTATATCAGGTTACATACCGCGACCGTGCATGCGCGATTTATTCTGCTGTTGCTTCTTCAACGCTTCCGCCCATTGCCGTTGCGCAGGCGTGAGGTGCTGTTCTCTTTCCCCTCCTTGCAACTCGCCGGCGGGGTGCAGAGCATGAGTAATCGCCTGAGCAAGCGCATCCGCAGCATCTGGTGGGTCTGGCAGCTTGTTGAGGTTGAGAATTCGCGCCACCATTCTCTCCACCTGAAGCTTGTCGGCCTTTCCGTTGCCGGTCACCGCGAGCTTGACTTGGCTAGGAGTGTGCACAGCAACAGGGATGGAACGCTGGGCCGCGGCTACCATGGCGAGGCCAGCTACCTGCGCTGTACCCAACACAGTGTTGATATTATGCTGAGCGAAAACTTGCTCGATGGACACCACGTCGGGGACGAACTCATCCATCTTGGCGTTTAAACCTTCCCAGATTGTCAGCAGGCGCAGATCCTGGGAAACGTCGATACTGGAACGAATAACATCGACGTGAATAAAAGAAAGCCGGCGGTATGCGCCGGCTTCAATAACCCCGACCCCACAACGAGTGAGGCCAGGGTCAACACCGAGGATGATCAACTCAGTCCTCATCCTCGAGAGCAGCCATCACATCGTCATCGGCCGTCCAGTTGGAGTAAATATTCTGAACATCATCGAGGTCATCGAGAGCGTCGATGAGCTTGGTGACCTTCTTAGCAGCATCGAGGTCCAGGCTGACCTTGTTTGCAGCAACCATCACGGACTCGGAAGAATCGTGGTCGAAGCCAGCGTCGGTGAGAGCCTTGGTAACATCAGAGAGCAGGGATGGCTCGGTGATGACGGTGTACACGTCACCGTTATCCTCAACATCCTCAGCACCGGCTTCAGCAGCTGCTTCGAAGAGCTGATCATAATCAACACCTTCGGAAGCAACTTCGATTTCGCCCTTACGGGAGAAGTTGAAGCTCACGGAACCGGTAGTAGCAAGCGAGCCACCGTTCTTGGAGAGGGTGGTGCGCACATCTGCTGCTGCACGGTTACGGTTATCGGTCAAGCATTCGATGATCAGGCCTACGCCGTTTGGTGCGTAGCCTTCGTACACGATGCTCTCGTAGTTGGCGCCACCGGCTTCAGCACCCGAACCGCGCTTGATTGCACGGGTGATGTTGTCAGCTGGGACGGAGTTCTTCTTCGCCTTGTTCACAGCCTCGAACAAGGCTGCGTTACCAGCGAGATCGCCACCACCCTGACGGGCTGCGATTTCGATGTTCTTGACGAGCTTGGCGAAGAGCTTGCCGCGCTTAGCGTCGATTGCCGCCTTCTTGTGCTTAGTGGTGGCCCACTTGGAATGTCCTGACATGGCGCTCCTCAAAATAAATGAATAAAAGTCCTACAAGAGTATAACGACGTTGCCGGACTCAGGCGCAATTTTTCACACCTGAGCTCGACAAACGTCTGAAATATCAACGCTCAGCTGCGAGCTCAACGCGTATTTTCTAGCGCTCAGAAGGGAAAATATCGCTTTCTGGCGTAACAGCAGGAGCTGGGCTTTCGTAGCCTGCTAATCTGGAGAACTCCTCAGCATACGCATCACGCTGGTTGCTCAGCAAAACAGGCATAGTACGGGTTTGAGCGATAATCGGCATGAAATTCGAGTCGCCATTCCAGCGAGGAACAACATGCTGATGCAGATGCGAGGCAACTCCTGCACCTGCCACTTCGCCCTGATTCACACCGATATTCATGCCATCCGGGTGAGAAACATGCGAGATAACGCGCATTGCCAAAACGGTGGCGCGCTCGAACTCTTGCAGCTCCTCGTCGGTCAAGTCGGTGAGAAGGCCGACATGACGGTTGGGGCAGATCATCAGGTGGCCCGTATTGTACGGGTAGAGGTTCATGATGGCAAAAACCTTCTCGCCCCTCCAGATTATCAGTCCGTCACTATCGGCTTTCGCCTGTGCCGCGCAAAACGGGCACGGTTTACTCGCCTTCGGCTCGTGCGATCTGGCTTGTTCTGGTGCATCCGAATGTGCAGAACTGTTAATCTCGGTGTGGTGAGAGGCCTGAGAACGGGAAAACTTCCCGTTTCCCAAGACGTAAGCCATGCGCTGCGGAGTCCACAAGCGCTCATAGCCGTCCTCTTGGGGCGGGAAGTTATCCGCAGAATCGATACGAATATCGCTCATATACCAGCTCACTGCTCGACTGGCTCAAAACCAGAAACGCGCTGGAAATCCTCAGCAGAGTTGATGTTCTCATGTGTCTTGCACACGCTGGCCACGAGCTTGACAGCCTGAGCCTTGTCAACGCCGTTGAGCTGAGAGCCGTCACGGAAGCGGAAGCTCACAGTACCAGCATTAGCATCAGTTTCACCAGCAATGAGGGTGAATGGAACCTTCTGCTTAGCTGCGTTGCGAATCTTCTTGCCGAAGCGGTCATCCGTGGTGTCGAGCTCGGCGCGAACGTCGTTTTGACGCAGTTCATCGCACAGCTCGCGCATGTAGTCGGAGAACTCGTCGGTGACAGGAACTGCCTCAACCTGAACTGGGGCGAGCCATGCTGGGAATGCACCAGCATAGTTCTCGAGCAGGATGGCGAAGAAGCGCTCAACAGAGCCGAACAGAGCGCGGTGAATCATCACTGGCTCCTTGCGGGTGCCGTCCTTGTCGATGTACTCCAGGTGGAAGCGGTGTGGCTCCTGGAAGTCGAGCTGAATGGTGGAAATCTGCCAGTTGCGGCCGATGGCGTCGATGGCCTCGACGGAGATCTTTGGACCGTAGAATGCTGCACCGGCTGGATCCTCACGGAATGGCAGGCCAGATTCGACGACGACCTCACGCAAGGTATCCTCTGCCTCTTGCCACACTTCATCGGAACCGATGTACTTATTCGGGTCCTTGGTGGACAGCTCGACGTAGAAGTTCTTCAAGCCGAAGTCCTTGAGCACCTGCATGACGAAGTGCAGGATGGACTTGAGCTCGCCGGACATCTGCTCACGAGTGCAGTAGATGTGGGAATCATCCTGAGTCAAACCACGCAGACGGGTCAGGCCATGCACCTCGCCGGACTTCTCGTAACGGTAAACGGTGCCGAACTCGAAGAGGCGCAGTGGAAGCTCACGGTAGGAACGCTGACGGGATGCATAAATGAGGTTGTGCATCGGGCAGTTCATTGGCTTCATGTAGTAATCCTGGCCTGGCTTCTTCACCGAGCCGTCGGCATTGTACTCCTCATCCAAGTGCATTGGCGGGTACATGTCGTCCTTGTACCAGGAAAGGTGGCCGGAGGTTTCGTACAGCTGGCCCTTGGTCAGGTGTGGGGTTTGAACGAAGGAGTAACCCGCGCGACGGTGCATTTGGCGAGAGTAATCTTCCATCACATTGATGATGGTGCCACCCTTGGGGTGGAAGACGACGAGGCCTGGGCCGAGCTGGTCTGGGAAGCTGAACAAGTCGAGGTCATGGCCGAGCTTACGGTGGTCACGACGTGCTGCCTCTTCGAGCAGGCTCAGATGCTGCTTGAGCTCTTCCTTGGTGGGGAAAGCAGTGCCGTAGATGCGCTGCAACTGCTTGTTCTTCTCAGAGCCCAGCCAGTAGGCTGCTGCCGTACGCTGGATCTTGAAGGCGCCGATGTACTTGGTCGATGGCAGGTGTGGGCCCATGCACAAGTCCTTCCATGCAACGGAACCGTCCTTGCGCACGTTGTCGTACATGGACAGCTCGCCGTTGGCACGAACTTCGGTTGCTGCATCAGCCTTAATCTGCTCTTCCTTCAAGTTGATCAGTTCCAGCTTGTATGGCTGGTCCTTCTCTTCTTCTTGTGCCTCTTGTTGAGAAACGACACGACGGCGGAAGCTTTGATCCTGCTTGATAATCTCTTGCATCTTCTTTTCGATCTTCTTCAGATCGTCAGGAGTGAAAGGATTTTCGACGTCGAAATCGTAATAGAAGCCGTCTTTAATCACCGGGCCGATTCCGAGCTTGGCATCAGGGAAGAGTGCCTGAACTGCCTGTGCCATCACGTGAGTGGCGGAGTGGCGCATAATGTGCAGACCGTCTTCAGAAGTGAGGGTGATTGCTTCGACCTTGTCGCCGTCCTTCAGTGGAGTGTAAATATCACGAGGAACGTCGTTGATCTTGACTGCGATCACTTGTGGATCGTCGGCGAAGAGCTCCTGACCCGTGAGAGAGGACTCAATTTCCTTCTTCTCGCCGTTGAGCTCAATGGTGATGTTGTGGTTTTCTGCCATTTCCTTGTCCTTTTTCTGCTGGACCTGCTTTACAAGGTGCAGGCCTGTTGGACACGCGGGTTTCGCGTTGCTTCCACGCTACGAGGCCACTATGACAAGGACACACTGAGATTGTCAGCACGCACAATCAAGGAAAAGAAAGGATACTGATAAAGAGAATGAATCATGAAGGAACGGGTGGGCGATACTGGAATCGAACCAGTGACCCCTTCGGTGTGAACGAAGTGCGCTAACCGCTGCGCTAATCGCCCGAATAAAAAGGAGTCCGAATTGCTCCGGACTCCTAGTTGTGGGCGACGCTGGGATCGAACCAGCGACCTCTTCCGTGTCAGGGAAGCGCGCTCCCTCTGCGCCAGCCGCCCAATGAGGACAATCCTCGAGGTGGGTACGAGAGTCGAACTCGTCTATACGGCTTTGCAGGCCGCTGCCTAACCGCTTGGCTAACCCACCGTACAGGTCAACGTATCGGACCCTCGAGCGGACAACGGGACTCGGACCCGCGGTCTCAACCTTGGCAAGGTTGCGCTTTACCAACTAAGCTATGTCCGCATGTTCTTCCGAACTCGTACCTCGAAAAGCTTGGAAACTCAGGGAACTGAGCTCTTTACTTTTCTCGAAGCTGTGAAGCACAGCTCCGAAGCACAAGCAACTACTATACACCCGCAGGAGACTTTGACAAGCCCCTCTTCGTTTTCGGAGTGTCGTACAGTGCGTTGACAATCTTAAAAGCCAGTTATTCCAACGATTCTGAACCTGACACGCATAAGCTCCCCTCAGGCAAGCTCAGCAAGGCTAGAGAGGGAGAAACTCAGTGCAACGAAATGATCTAGGAAGCCAAAACGTGTGACTAAGAGTGTGCATGCGCGTGTCGGATAGCGCTGTGCGAGGGTTCCGAGAGTTCCGGGAGGGTGGATGTGCGTGTCGTCACATGGGTTCACGTAAGTTTCGGTCGTTACCTGAGATATCAGTAGGAAACAAAAGACTCATTTGCCCCACTCCTCTGTGAGCGTATCCGCCAAGGGCGATTGTTTTCCCGACACACCCCAGCTTCTTCTACGCTAAAACGTATGGAGAAAACGAATGCAGAGCATCGCACGGTGCTCGTGACTGCCTTTGAAGGCTGGAATGATGCAGGCAGTGCGTCATCACTAGCCGTGCGTACTCTTATTGAGCACACCGAGGCCTTACCTTTTACAGAAGTTGATGACGACTTCTTCTATGACTACCGCGACACTCGCCCTCAGCAATGCACCGCTTTAGGGTTTAAGAGAATCGTGTGGCCAAGCTTCACGTTCTACCGTGCCACTATCAGCCCTGAACTGACTCTCCTGCTTGCCGTCGGCCCCGAGCCCAACCTGCACTGGCGTGACTTCTGTACGACAATCGTGGGAATTTGTGAGGACGAGAAGGTTGACCTCATTGTTAATCTCGCATCCATCTACGAGTCAAACCCTTACACAAGGAACATTCCTATCGGGCGCGTCGATGGCTCGGACCTGTCCATCAACGAGAACACGTACACCGGCCCTGTAGGAATTACCACCATTCTGAACCTTTCAGCAGCTCAGCAGGGCCAGAAGTCTCTGTCCTTGTGGGCTGACGTGCCGGAATACTTGCCTTTCGATCAGTGCCCTCCGGCGACTCTCGCTTTGATGCGCAGCTTGTGCGCCGAAGTGGGTGTGGAGAGCATGAAGGGCATGGCCAGTGTGGAACTCGCCACGCAGATGTGGACGAAGCAGGCTAATAGCTATGTCGAGCAAAACCCTGCACTAGCGCAGTCGTTGAGCGAGATCGAGCACAACTGGGATGTTCAGCAATCCCACCAGCAACAGAAGGTTGCCGCTTCTGAACTCGTCGACGAAGCAGAGCGCTTCCTTCGCTCCTACGACCGCTGCGATTGGGATGCGGAGGGCCGCACTGAGCACACGCATCCGCTCGACCCGGAAAGCTTGCCGAGCTCTCAGATTAAGAAGCATTTGAAGAAATTCGGCGGCGACGACACGAACGAGTGAGGACGGCCGGTTCACACTCTGAGACTATCGCCGTTATGAAAGGCGTCACTGCCCGGGGTGACGCCTTTTCCATGCCGTTTTTTCTGGGAAGTACTTCCCTACTCAGCGCAGTTTGAACTTCAGTCGTTTGAGCTTCCGTCGCTCTGAGCCTCGTCATTTTCGTCGGCGCTGTCATCAGCGTCGGCCTTATTTTTATCCTGATCATGCTTCTGAGCTTGCGATTGCTTCACCGCATCCTGCTTCGAAGCGAGGTCAGCGGTCGCATCCTCAATACGCGCTTCCACCTTCTTCTTCCTCTTCAACAGCTTCTTCGCCGTTGCCAAAGACGCTTTGAGGTCATCCCGAGTACTCTCCTGAGCAACCGTACCGTCAGAATCCTTCAGCAACTGCTCGGCGTTGTTCACCTCATGCGAGAGCACGAGAATAGCCTGATTGAGCTGATAATCATGAACAGAAGCGTTGACTGCTTTCACATCGGCTTTCAGCTGTTGAGCGCGCGAAGTGTAGCGGTCGGAGAGCTTCTTAAGCTCATTGGCTCGCTCCACCAGAACTGAGGTTTCCGTCGACATCAACGGGCAAGTGTCCACCACGGCCTCGATGGGCTGAACATCCCTGTGCAAGCGGGTGACGGTGCTCGTATCGGCAACTTCCTTCTCACTCACTGCGCGCGCCGAATGCACGTCGTCCGACTCGAGAACTTTGAGGTATTCGTCCTTTGCGCTCGCCACTTCTCCGTAGGCGTTGCGGCAATTATTCCTCGCCGACTCGAGCCTTTGGCGTCCTGCACCCTGCGCTCCGACAGCCACCAGGGCCACAATGGCGAGAAATACCGCGACAACAACTGCTGAGTGGCGGCGGCGACTGGCCTTCCTTGGCGAAGTCTCACTGCTCATAACACTCCCCTCTTCCTCTCCCAGATTATCAGCCCGGCTTCACCGCATGGCAATAAAAGAAAAGCGCGGCCGAAGCCGCGCTATCAGTACACTTGCGAAGATGCACAGTGATAATCTCAAGCCCTACGCTGTAGCCCCCGCGGCAACGGCAGGCATCACATGCGTGAGCAAAAGGAGAGCCAAAACGACGGCGACGCCGATACGCCAGAAAGCGAAGCCCTTAAAGGAATGCTCGGTAATCAAACGCCAGCAGAAGTAGAAGACGAGGTAACCCACCACAAAGGCGACCACGGTAGCCACAATGGTCGGACCCCAGCCAGGGACGAGCGTTTGCGTGCGGGAAAGCTTGATCGTCTTCACCAACTCCAGCAAACCGGAGCCAAAGACGGCTGGCAAAGCCAAGTAGAAGCTGAAACGAGCAGCGGCAGACTTCGTCAAGCCCCTCAAACGAGCGACAGTGAGCGTCGAACCAGAACGCGATACGCCAGGGACGAGAGCGAGCATCTGGCCCAAGCCAATGAGCAGGCCATCCTTCCAGGTCATCTGCTCTTCATCGATCTCGCGCGGGAAACGCTCATCAACCAGCCACAAGATGACGCCGAAAACGATGAGCATGGCAACGGTGATCCACAAGTTGCGCAAGAGTGAGTCCGTGTACTTCTGCATCAACACGCCGGCCAAGACGATGGGCAGCGTGCCCAAAATCACCAGCCAGCCCATCAGCGCGTCGGGGTCGCCCTTGCCGAAACGGTGAGCAACATCCGAGCCGTTCTTACCCACCAAAGCTAGGAACCAGCGGCTTATAATGCGGCCAATGGCCTTGCGCCAGTAGATCAGAAGGGCAAGCTCAGTGCCGAGCTGAATGATAGCGGTAAACTGCGAACCCCAGTCACCCGCGCCAATAAGCTTGCCCACAATGAGGAGGTGGGCGGAAGAACTGACGGGAAGGAATTCTGTCAAGCCCTGCACGATGCCGAGAATAATCGCCTGCAGATAATTCATATGACTAACGTCTACCATTGAACGAGGAGAAATACACGAGCGGACACAGAAGCGTTACATGCTTCACGCAGTCTGCCGAAAAGCCACCAGCCACAAAGGAGGCAGCATGGCTCAGCTTTCTGTTCATCGTAAAACTCGTTTCAACCCACCTCAGAACTTCTTCCCCGCTGAAGCGGCAGGCCTGCGCTGGATGAAGCAAGCCGAAGCTCAGGGCGGCCCTCGCGTCTGCCAAGTCATCGACGTCAACGAAAAATACCTTGACATTGAGCAGATCGCCTCAGCTGGTCCTACCATTCAAGCTGCTCGCGCTTTTGGCCGCCAGCTCGCGCGGATGCACGATGCGGGAGCACCTTCCTGGGGTAGCGCACCGGACGGTTATAGCGGGAAGAGCTATTTCGGGCCGCTGGATGACCCTGTGCCCATGCCGACTGGTTCGTGGCCGAGTGTGGAGAGCTATATTCGCAATGCTCGTTTGATCCCGATGGTGGAGATGGGTATTGCCCGCGGCGAGCTGGATGAGCAGGACCTTAAGGTGACGAAGAAGGTGTGTGATAATCTGCCTGCTTTGTTGGGCGATGCTGCCCACGACACTCCGGCTCGTGTTCATGGTGACTTGTGGAGTGGCAACTTGATGTGGACTCCTGCTCGTGGCACTACTACCCCCGGTGGTGTTGAAGCAGTGCTCATCGACCCTGCTGCTCACGGTGGCCATCGTGAGGAGGACCTTGCAATGCTTGACCTCTTCGGCTGCCCTTACCTCGACGACATTATTGAGGCTTACGATCGTGAGCACCCTCTAGCTGCTGGTTTTGAGTCTCGTTTGCCTCTGTGGCAGCTCTACCCTATCGCTGGACATTGCGTCTTCTTTGGTGGAGGTTATGTGTCGCAATACCGTTCGCTGTGCGCACGTGTGCTGGCGAGTTTGTGATGGCGGTAGTGACGAAAGATATTCCTGCGCACTCTATCGCTGTGGGCATGCCTGTGCGTGTGATTCGCCAGATCGACGATGTGAAAGATGCGGCTGCCTTCCAGCAGTATGCTCAGTGAGCTGTGTGTGAGCCAGTGCAGCTAATACAGTAAAACCCTGTAGCTTCCGTGTGGAAACTGCAGGGTTTCTGCGTACACAAGCTCACCTGCGATTACTCGCCAGTAAACATATTCTTCAAATGATCGAAGAGACCGCGGTCACGACCCTTGCTTGGACGAGCAAACTGCTCTGGCTTATCCGATTTACTGGCCTTATCAAACGCTTCCAAAGCCTCCCGCTGAGCAGAGTTGAGCTTCTTGGGCACCTTCACCTGAACATGGGCCACCACATCGCCACGCTCACCTGGGCTATTCAAAATGCCAGCACCCAAGCCCTTCACGCGGATCTCTTCCTCCGGCTGTGTACCCGGCTTCAACTCGACGTTCTGCGGGCCATCAAAAGTGGACAAGGTGACTTCGTGGCCCAAAGCAGCCCACACCATCGGCACAGAAACCCAGCAGTGCAAATCATTACCGACGCGAACAAACTGCTTATCAGCAGCCACATGAATGTCAATGTAGAGGTCACCTGGCTGGCCGCCGCCCAAGCCCACGTTTCCGCGGCCGGCAACACGCATGCGCGTGCCATCCTGAACGCCTGCAGGAACATTGACCTTCTCGACATGTTCATCAGCCACACGGCCACTACCACCGCACTGAGTGCATGGGTTAGGAATCACCGTGCCGAAGCCATGGCAGTTCGAGCACTCCACCTGCGTCATCATCTGCGTCATCAACACGCGGGTGACCTTCTGCTGGAAGCCCGTACCCTTACACACCGAACAGGTCACCGGCTGAGAGCCATCGGCAGAACCATTGCCATGGCAGGTTGGGCACGTAATGTACGTGCGAGACTGAACCTCCTGCACACCGCCGAACACTGCGACCTTGAGTGGAATGCGCAAATCGGCCAACACGTCAGAGCCCGGCTGGACGCGAGGCTGTGGACCGCGCGAGCGCCCACCAAAGCCGCCAAACATACCACCCAAGTCGTCGAAAATATCGGCAAAGGAGCCGTAACCACCCTGCGAGAAGCCGCCAAAGCCAGCAGAAGCCTGAGGATCCTCTGGGTCGATTCCCTGATCCACCATGCGCTTCTTCTCAGGGTCGGAGAGGATTTCGTAGGCTTTGTTAATCTCCTGGAATTTCTCCTGGTACTCCGGACCAGCGATATCAGGATGGTACTTGCGCGCCATCTTGCGATACGCCTGCTTGATTTCATCGTCGGAAGCATCGCGAGAAACGCCGAGAACTGCGTAATAATCAGTAGCCACTCTCAGACCTCCTGTTGGCCGATAATCGAGGACAGATATTGTGCCACTGCCTTCACAGCAGCCATGGTGTTCGGATAGTTCATATGCGTTGGCCCAATAGAACCAACAAAGGCAAGGCCGGAATGCTTCCCCTCTTCCTCAGGATTATCAGAATTGGTGGAAGAAGCCTCGGAAGTGTCATCATGCGCGCTGATAATCTCGTCGCCATAGCCAGAAGACACCACAGCAACATCTTGCAAACCGTCCGTATGGGTTTCCGAGCCGATCGCCACGCCCACACCAGTGCCGTTATCAGCCTGCGAAACCGTCGAGAGCAAGCGCAACACCACCACCTGCTCCTCCAAGGCGTCAAACAGGCTAGCGAGGTCGCGAGCAGAGGAATCGGAACGGCGAGCCAAAGCGGAAGTACCGGCCATATACAGAGAATCAGAATCGGCGCTTATACCGTGAATGGCGTGAGCAACCTGGGCGAGCAAAACGGCAACATCGCGATATTTCGTCGAAGTGGCCAAGCTCACGCAGGCGCGAGGAATAGCGGTGAGAGGCTTGCCCACACACATTTCATTAATGCGCTGCATCACCTCATCGACGAGCTCGGCAGAAGTTTGCTTTTCAGAGACCAAAGTCGACTGCTCAACACGCCCAGAATCGGTGATAATCACCATCAAATAGGCATTCCACGCAAGGCGAACAAGTTCGAAACGGCGCAAAGACGAGGACTGAGCATACGGGCTGGCAACGATGGCGACCTGGCCGGTGATCTTCGCCAAAAGCCTCACCGACAATCGCAAAGTGTCCTCCAAGGAGACGGAATGCGAGAGGACGTCAGTAATAGCGTGCATCTGCGCGGCAGTGAGCGGGGCAACATGAACCAGGCGATCAACGTAGAGGCGGTAGCCGCGCTGAGTAGGAACTCGACCTGCAGAAGTGTGGGGCTGGACCAAGTAGCCGTCGTCTTCGAGGGCGGCCATGTCATTGCGAACGGTTGCAGAAGAGGCTTTGACGGGGAGAAGTCGAGCGACTGTCGATGAACCGACTGGCTCATGGGTACTCATATATTGGTCGACCACGGTTCGCAGCACGAGCATTCGCCTCTCTTGCTGGCTATCAGAACGTTCATTCGCCATAACTCCTCCTTTCCGTTCCCTTCCTTTTTAGCACTCTAGCGCCTCGATTGCTAAATAATCGCCGCGAGGAAACATTGAGCTCAAGGCACAGCAACTGTTTCCCGCTGATTTCGTCAGATGTGACAGATAAACTTTTACACGGTATTTCAGGTCTGTTTCGGTCCCACCGTTGCGACCTCAATCAACCGAAAGGAGAAACATGAGCGATTTCAAGTGGACAGAGCTTGACCAGCGCGCTGTCAACATGTCCAAGGCACTGGCTGCCGATGCCGTCGAGAAGACCGGTTCCGGCCACCCAGGTTCTGCCATCTCGCTCGCACCGATCGTTTACACGATCTATCAGCGCTTCATGAAGCACGATCCAGCTGACCCACAGTGGCTCGGCCGCGACCGCTTCATTCTCTCCGGCGGCCACGTCTCCCTCGTTCAGTACGTGCAGCTGTACCTGTCCGGCTACGGCATCACCCTGGATGATTTCAAGCAGTTCCGTTCTCTCAACGGTAAGCTGACCGGCCACCCAGAGTACGGCCAGATCCCAGGCATTGAAATGACCACCGGCCCACTGGGCCAGGGTCTCGCATCTGCTGTTGGCTTCTCTTATGGCCAGCACTATCAGCGTGCACTTCTCGATCCAAAGGCTGCTCAGGGCACTTCCCCATTCGACCACAAGGTGTGGGTCATCGCTGGCGAAGGCGATCTCGAGGAAGGTGTTTCCTCTGAGGCTTCCGCAATGGCTGGCATCGAGAAGCTCGGCAACGTCTTCGTGATCTTCGATGCAAACCACATCCAGATCGAGGGCGACACCCGTATTGCTCTCGGCGAGGATGTTCTCAAGCGCTATGAGGCTTACGGCTGGTACACCGACGAGGTCTCCTTCGTTCAGCCAGACGGCTCCTACAAGGAGGACGTCGAGGCCTTCGCAGCAGCAGTTGAGAAGGCTGAGAAGGTTACCGACCGTCCACACCTGATCAAGGTGGACACCCTCATGGCTTGGCCAACCCCAGGCAAGACCAACGATCCTTCTGCACACGGCTCCAAGCTGGGCGAAGAGGCCACTGCAGCCCTCAAGAAGGTTCTCGGTTTGAACCCAGAAGAGAGCTTCATCGTTGATGAAGAGGCTCTCGAGCATGCTCGTGAGGTTGCCAAGCGCGGTCTCGAAGCACATGCTGAGTGGGATAAGAAGTTCGAGCAGTGGCGTGAAGCCAACCCAGATAAGGCTGCTCTCTTCGACCGCATGCATGCTGGCGAGCTTCCAGAGGGCTTCGATAAGGCTCTCGACGACCTCGCTGCCACTTACCAGGCTGGCGACAAGGCTGCTACCCGTAAGACCTCTGGTCAGGTTCTCAACGCAATCGCAGCTGTGATGCCAGAGCTGTGGGGTGGTTCTGCTGACCTCGGTGGTTCCAACAACACCACCATCAAGGGTTCTGCATCCTTCGATCCATCCGACGAAGTGACCACCCAGTGGCCAGAAGCTTCCTATGCAGGCCGCGTCATCCACTTCGGTGTTCGCGAGTTCGCCATGGGCGCTGTGACCAACGGCATCCTGCTCGGCTCTGACACTCGTCCATTCGGCGGCACCTTCTTCCAGTTCGCTGATTACGAGCGTCCAGCAGTTCGCTTGGCTGCTTTGATGGATATTCCAAACCTCTACGTGTGGACTCACGATTCCGTGGCCCTCGGTGAGGATGGTCCAACCCACCAGCCAATCGAGCACCTCGCTTCTATGCGTGCAATCCCGAACCTCGAGGTTGTTCGCCCAGCTGACGAGTTCGAAACCCTCGAAGCTTACCGTTACTTCTTCGAGAAGAACAACACTCACCCAACCGCAATGATCCTTACCCGCCAGGGCGTTCCAACCCTGAAGGAGACTGCTGAGAAGGCTCACGAAGGTGTTCGTAAGGGTGCTTACGTCCTCGTCGACACTGAGGGCACCCCAGACGTCATCCTCATGGCCTCTGGTTCTGAGGTTCAGCACGCAGTTGAGGCTGCCGCAACTCTCAAGGAGAAGGGTATCAACGCTCGCGTTGTGTCCATGGTCTCCATGGAGTGGTTCGAAGAGCAGTCTGCTGAGTACCGTGAGTCCGTGCTCCCATCCTCTGTGAAGGCTCGCGTCTCCATCGAGGCTGGCATCGCAATGCCTTGGTACAAGTACCTGGGCGCTTACGGCAAGGCTTGCTCCATCGAGCAGTTCGGCCTGCAGGGCAACGGCGCTGAGAACATGCGCGTCCTGGGCATGACTGCTGAGCACGTGGTCGAAGCTGCTGAGGCTTCCCTCGCTGAGCTCAACAAGTGAGCCACGTTCTTCACACGCTTTCTGAAGAGGCGCTGGTCACAAGGCTTGTGACCAGTTGAGTGAAGAAACGCCCCTCCACGAAAAATTGAAGAACAAAACTTTCTCTCACAGGGGTAGCTTCCCATCGCACAACTTGGGGGCTACCCCGTCGTGAGGGTATGAGAAATTTAGCTTGTTGGCCGTGTAGTTGCGGCCAATTTCAAGGAGGAACTAAATGGCAGAGAATGTCAACACCCAGCGCACCAGCGACAACGGTGTGTCCATCTGGCTCGACGATCTCGATCGCACCCGCATCACTTCTGGTAATCTCCAGGAGCTCATCGACAACTTCAACGTTGTCGGCGTGACCACCAACCCATCCATCTTCCAGAAGGCTCTGGCTCAGGTTGGCCCATACGACGAGCAGCTCAAGGAGCTCGGCCGTATTCCTGTCGACGACGCCATTCGCGAGCTGACCACCACCGATGTTCGTAACGCTACCGACATCTTCCGTGGCGTTGCTGAGGCTTCCGGCTGGGTCAACGGCCGCGTGTCCATCGAGGTGGATCCTCGCCTCGCACACGAGACCGAGAAGACCGAGGAGCAGGCAGTCGTCCTGTGGAACAAGGTTGATCGTCCAAACGCAATGATCAAGATTCCAGCAACCCTCGAAGGTCTGCCGGCAATCACCTCTACCCTTGCCAAGGGCATTTCCGTCAACGTCACCCTCATCTTCTCCATCGAGCGCTACCAGCAGGTTATCGACGCTTACATGAAGGGCATGGAGCTCGCTGCTGAGAACGGTCACGACCTGTCCAAGATGCAGTCCGTGGCATCCTTCTTCGTCTCCCGCGTCGACACCGCTGTGGACAAGATCCTCGAAGAGATCGGCACTGACGAAGCTAAGGCTCTCGAAGGCAAGGCTGCTGTTGCTAACGCACAGATCGCTTACGAGCTCTTCCTCAAGAACTTCACCAACAACCCACGTTGGGATGCTCTGGCAGCTAAGGGTGCTCACGTTCAGCGTCCACTCTGGGCTTCCACCTCTGTGAAGAACCCGAACTACAACCCAACCCTCTATGTTGACTCCCTCATCAACAAGGACATCGTCAACACCATGCCAGAGAAGACCCTCAAGGCCATCTCCGAGCAGGGCAAGGGCACTGTTTCCATCACCGAAGAGTCCATCGCTGAGTCTCACAAGGTTATGGACTCCCTCAAGGCTCTCGGCGTCAACATCAAGGATGTCACCGACAAGCTCGAGGCAGACGGCGTTGCCAAGTTCATTGCTTCTTGGGATTCCGTCATCGAGGATGTTCAGAAGGGCATTGACCGCGTGAACGCCTGAGTTTCTGCGACGCGAAGGTTGGAGTAAATACTTAAGCTTCTTCTTGTGAGTTTTCTCAGAGAAGCTTTAGATTATCACTTCGCTGAATCGAAACTGACGAGTTCAAAAAATCCCGGTTACCTCACGGTAGCCGGGATTTTTGTATCTCATCGCGCGAACTGATCACTGAGCGCTGTTAGTCTTCGCTGATCACTGCGCGCTGCAACTGCGCTGTATCAGTGCACGCCTCTCATTCTTCACAGTCACTTTTCACTGTCACTCTTTGCTGGGAGCACTGGAGTCAGAAGTGTTCTCCTGGCGATGAAGCACAGTGGTAATCTCAAGCGATGCGTCAGCGAAACCAGAGCGGCGAATGGCCGACGAGCGCGTCACAAAAACGACCAAGCCAAGGGCAGCCCACGTGCCGACAATGCTCCACGCCTGAGCGTTCAAATAGCCCGGAGAAGCCGGAACCACCAGCAAAGCGAGCAACGCCACCGAAATGAGCGCCGCTGCACCAATCGCGACCATGCCACCAGGCACCTTGTACGGGCGAGGCATGCTCGGGTGCGTCACGCGCAATCGCCAGCAGGACAGCGCGACCATCTCGATGCCGATGATGAAGGCGAAAGCCGTCACTGACATGATGACAATCAGGAACGAGCTCGGCAGCCACGGGCCGACTACTGAGAGCACGCCAACAGCGAGAATCGCCACCCAGGGCGTGCCAGTGCGCTTGCTTACGCGAGCGAAGACATGAGGAATCTGGGAGCGCCTACCCATCTCAAAAATCAGGTGTGCCACTGCGGAGAAGAAGCTGTTGAGCGGGCCAACGGGCGAGAGTGTAGCCACGATGAGCAGCGGGATCGACAGCCAGCTCACCAGCGTCTTAAAGGTCGCGACGACAGGAAGTTTAGTGGCGATGAAGCCCGACCACGGGCCCAGCGAAGAGAAGGCGAAAAGGGCGATGATGTAGAAGGTTGCAGCGCCGAGAATAGAGCCGACCATCGGCCAGGAGTAGCGCTCCCAGTTGAGGTCGTCCTTCGCCTCCTCCACCGACTGTGGAATGGTTTCAAAGCCCGTGTAGAAGCTCGGTGTGATGGCCAAAACCGCGAGCACGCCGGCCCAGAAGCTCGTCACGCCGGTGCTCTCCCCTGCTGCCGAGCCCGACTCCCTGGCGCTGACCTGGTGGAAGGCTGGCATGAGATTATCAGTGCTGCCATGAAACAGCGCGATACCGGCAATCGCAATGACGGTGGCGATGAGAATCCAGACGATGGTTCGGCTCAACTTTGCCGACAGTTTGGTACCGCCCAAGTGAAGAGCCGCGAGGCCGAGTGCGATGAGCGAGGCGATCAAGGACGGGATTACGTTGATGCGCGTGCCCAGCACTGTGTAATGCAGGGCGTTGAGCCAACTCATCTGTGGCATCGACCCCCAAATGATGGAAATATAAGTGGCGATAGCCAGTGCTTCCCATGGCACGATGATGAGGTTGCCCAGCATCATGAACCAGCCGACGAGGAAGCTCGGGATATGGCCGAAAGCCATGTCCACATAGTCCACAATTCCGCCGGAAACAGGGATTGCTGCGGACAGTTCAGCGTAAATCCAAGCGAAAGGGACGAGCAGGAAAGCGCCGAGCAAGAAGGCAATGATTGCAGGGATAGGTCCGCCGCCAGTGATAATCCAGTCACCCAAGAGCATGAGCCAGCCGGTACCGACGATGGCAGAGAAGCCCAGCGAGAAATAGTCGAAGAGACCGAGAGAATGGTGCAGGCCAGAGCCTTTGCTCTGACCTTCCGCTCGTGCCGCAGAGCTTGCTGCGGCTTGAGCAGCCTCAATGCTGAGGTTGCTTGCCTTGCGATGGGAGGTGGAGGGCATAGTTACCTTTCTGGGCCATGCGCACTGCGCTCAACTGTGAGGCGGGACAGTGTGTCGAGTGGCGCTGTGTCAGGAATACGAGGAGCACGAGGAACTCGAGGAAAACTCGCGGACGCCTCAGTCAGACTCGGAGAACTCGTGAAATGGGGTAAAGAAAAAGGCCGCCTACAGGCGGCCTCGCACTCATGTGCAGTCAGAATGAAATCAGATCAGACCAAACTTAGTGAGCAAGCCCAAAGCGATGATCACAGCCACCCACACGAGGCCCACGATCACCGTCAAACGGTTCAGGTTCTTCTCTGCCACGCCAGAGGTGGAGGCAGAAGCGCCGATACCACCGCCGAACATATCGGAGATACCGCCACCCTTGCCCTTATGCATGAGGATGAGCATGGTCAACAAGATGCTCGCCAACACGACAATAATGTCGAGAATAATCTTCACTGCTTGCACAGTTACCTCCGAAAGTCTTGCTCTTTACTGCACTCTACTGTACACGAAACCACAGAAAGAAAAGCGTGAAATCAAAATTTCTTAAGATTATCACTGAGCCATTGCCCAAGTGCTGCTCTGCTGTTGTGCTGTATACGTCTGATTAACGCGCAGTGATAATCTCACTGCTTACGACGCCTGCGGGCCGCCAGCGCAACAATTCTGGCAATCTTGCTGAACTCTTCGGGATCGAGGCTCGCGCCACCGATCAGGAAGCCGTCGACGTCAGGGCCAGCCATGAGGTCCATCGCATTCGCCGCTTTCACCGAGCCACCATAGAGAATACGCACATCATTGGCAACATCCTCATCAAAAGCTTGAGCGAAGTGACGCCTGATTGCCGCAGCAGCATCTTGAGCATCCTGAGGAGTAGCAGAAGCTCCCCTGCCAATAGCCCAAACAGGCTCATACGCAACAAGCATACGGCGAGCCTGGCCTGCAGAGAGGTCGCGCGTCACGTCAGCAACCTGGTTGGTCGCGTAGGTGAGCTCAATGCCCTGGCGACGCTCCTCAAAGCTCTCTCCCACGCACAAAATCGGCTGCATACCAGCGGCTAAAGTGGCGCGAACCTTATCGACCAGGTTGACGTCATCTTCGGGATGGTACTTGCGCCTCTCCGAATGGCCGATGATAGTGTACGAGCAGCCCAGCTTTTCCAACATTTCTGCGGAAACATCTCCGGTGAAGGCGCCGCCACTCATCTCAGAGACGTTTTGTGCACCAATTTTGATTTTCATGTTCTCGGATTCGACGAGAACTTGGACCGAGCGAATGGAGGTGAAAGGAGGCATGATGGCGATTTCTGCGTCGTCAAAGTCGTAATGCGCGTCTCTGAGCAGCCATGCGAGCTTCTGCATGAAGTAGGTAGCTTGAAAATGATCGAAGTTCATCTTCCAATTACCAGCGACGAGCGCAGTGCGAGCCATGCATCCTTCTTTCGTCTTTCGCATGAATGCCAAACTCTCGTTTGTTAGCAGCTTGGCTAGCTTGCTACAGAATGCCGTGAGATTATCAGTTGTCTTCTGCAGCAGGCAAAAGAAGGCGGCTCAGTGGGTTGAGCCGCCGAGAACCTGCAGTGAATTTCACCAAGTTCACTGTCAATCTCAATGTGTTCTCACTGATGTGATATGAGTGTGAGCTCAGTCGAGAACCTTGAGGCCAGGAAGCTCCTTGCCCTCCAAGAACTCGAGGGAAGCGCCACCACCAGTGGAGATGTGAGAGAACTCATCATCCTTGAAGCCGAGGTTACGCACTGCAGAAGCAGAGTCGCCACCGCCGACGATGGTGAATGCGCCAGCCTTGGTGGCGTCAACGAGGCCCTGAGCCACAGCCTTGGTGCCGGCTGCGAAGCGTGGGAACTCAAACACACCCATTGGGCCGTTCCACACGACGGTCTTGGAGTCGACGATCTTGTCGTGGAAAAGCTTCTGGGACTTTTCAGCAATATCCAAGCCCATCTTGTCAGCTGGAATCTGGTCAGCTGGGACGGACACTGCTGGGGAGTCAGCAGCGAACTTATCAGCAGCCACAACGTCGACTGGGAGAACGAGCTCGACGCCGTTCTTCTTTGCGGTCTCCATGTAGCCCTTGACGGTGTCAATCATGTCCTCTTCAACGAGGGACTTGCCGATTTCGTAGCCCTGAGCCTTGAGGAAGGTGAAGAGCATGCCGCCGCCGATGACGAGGCGATCAGCTTTGTCGAGCAAGTTCTTGATGACGCCGAGCTTGTCGGAGACCTTGGAGCCACCGAGAACGACGGTGAATGGGCGCTCTGGGCTTTCGGTAGCGCGAGAGAGTGCCTTGACTTCCTTCTGGATGAGCAGGCCAGCTGCACTTGGCAGAATGGTTGCGACATCGTAGTCGGAGCCCTGTGCGCGGTGAACCACGCCGAAGCCGTCGGAAACGAAGACGTCAGCGAGCTTGGCGAGCTTCTCAGCATACTCGTGGCGAACAGCCTCATCCTTGGAGGTCTCTTCTGGGTTGAAGCGCACGTTCTCGAGCAGAACGACGTCGCCATCCTTCATGGCTGCAACCTTGGCCTGAGCATCCTCACCATAGGTGTCATGTGCGAGAACGACGTTCACACCCATGAGCTCACCGAGGCGGGCAGCAACAGGAGCGAGAGAGAGCTCAGGAACAACCTGGCCCTTTGGACGGCCGAGATGAGCCATCACGATGACCTTGGCACCCTCATTGTGCAGTTCGGTCAAAGTTGGGAGTGCAGCACGAATACGACCATCATCAGTAATCTTCGTGCCATCGAGCGGGACATTAAAATCGGCGCGCACCAAAACGCGCTTGCCGGAAAGATCACCGAGATCCTTCAGAGTCTTCATATTTCATCCTTTCATCCGAAAAATCGGAGGGTAGCTCACGTGCAACCGTTGCTAATCTTAGCATTTACGCCCGCCAGCACAGCGAAAAGTACGGCGAAGAAAGTCTCGCGAGGAAAGCGCGGCAATGAAAGTAGAAAGCCGCAACCCTGAGGCTGCGGCTTGTCATGTGTGTTGCGCCTAGCGATGCAGTCAGTGTTGCGACTTACTCGCTCTGCTGTTCAGCGCGCTGAGCTTCCACCCTGTCACTCAACTGGAAAAGACGACGAATGCGGCCAGCAACAGCATCCTTGGAGATCGGCGGGTTGGACAGACGGCCCAACTCCTCCAGAGTTGCATCCGGATGGTCGAGACGCACCTGGCCTGCAGAACGCAGATTCTCTGGAATGTCATCGCCCAGAACCTCGAAAGCGTGCTTCACCTTAGCAATAGCCTCAACAGCAGCCTTGGCCGAACGACGCATGTTGGCGTCATCGAAGTTAGCCAAACGGTTTGCCTTACCACGGTGCAAGCCATCTTGACGCTTGCCCGACCAGTCGCGCGAAGTGCGACGAGCACCCATGAGTAGCAGCATGCGCTCAATGTCAGCAGCGTCGCGAATATTGACGCGCTGAGAGTTGCGATAATTGCGAATCTGTGCGTTGACGTCGAGAAGCTTGGCGAGCTTGACCATGTCGATGGCCGACTGGTAGCCCGGGCAGATGATCTCGAGCATGGATGCGCGACCTGGGTCAGACAGTTCACCATGAGCGAGGAACGCACCACGCCATGCCGCCTTGGCAATCTCCACTTCTCCAGTGAGCAAGCCATGAGGAAGGCCGAGCACTGGCTGCTTCTTGTTGGTCAGAAGGCCAGTTTCCAAAGCCAGCGGGCCACCCTGCTGCATCACGCGAACAGAAAAACGCGTCAAGTCGCCCAAAGGAGACTGGTGATGCACTTGCAGCAGCTCGGTATCATGGTGATACACGTTTTCAATGGTGTTCGAGAGCCATTCGGCGACAGACTGTTCGGCGAATTGTGCTTCGATCACAATATGACGCTTCACAATGTGCAGACCACCTGCGAAACGTATCATGGCCGAAGCTTGAGCACGAACTACAGCTTCAGAATCCGAAGTGTAAGAAACAAGCTCATCCTTCACGTCGTCAATAAGCGCCACGACCACTCCCCACATACGTGACCGATTTCACGGTCATTTGTCACGAAATCAAGAATCGTTGTCGGCAAGTCTGTCTGCGACTCGCCACGAACTTCTCAGTAGTCTTACTTGAGTGTCTGGACTTTTGCGCCCAGCCTCAGCCAGCTTTCCCGCTCATTTTTTCTGCTGGTCAAAACTGTGAAATTGCTGAAATTTCCCGGCGTTTCGCACGCGAGCCTTGCAATCTCTCACATCGCTTGAGATTATCACTGCGCACTTCTTCCCCAGCTCAGATTCATTTATTTTCCTCTGAGGGTAATTTTTGACAGTATGCAAAAAATGCGGTGCGAGGCTACTTCCCGGCCGATGCGTTTTCCATGAAGAAGTCGCACGCATCCTTAATGCCGACTGCTAATCTCACGCGATCGTGGACTGCTGGCTTTCCGGTCATATTGAGCCGGCGACGAATTACTGCCGTCGACGCAGGAACGCGAAGTGACGACTCACCAGGCTGTTGCGGGCCAGCGACAATAGCGTCCACCGGCAAATCTTGAGAGTAGCGAGCAAAAGCGTCCAACTGGCCTTGCAAAGTCAGCCCGCGAGTTTCAGCATCGGAGACCAGATCCATTATCAGAATCTTTTTCGCCGCACTCTTGTGCAAAGCTTCGCGGATGCGTGGAACCATCACGTGCACCAGCAGCGAGGTGTACCAAGAGCCTGGGCCGAGGGTGACGAGGTCCGCCTCTTCGATGGCTTTCACCGCTTCCTCAAAGACGGGAGGATCACTCGGGCTGATATGCATGTCGAGCACTTGACCGCTGGTTTTCGCGATGTTGCGCTGGCCGGTGAGCGTGTGCACACTGCCGTCGGCAAACTTGACTTGCGCAGTCAGGTCGAGAGCAACACTCGCTCCTGGCACCACTCGCCCGCCGATTCCCAGCATTTCCTGGACAGTGCGGATGGAGCGCATGGTATCGCCGCCGGTTCGCTGGTATTCCGCCGTCATGATGAGGTTTCCCAGCGAATGGCCGTTGAGCGGGCCTGCTGACACGAAGCGGTGCTGCAAAAGATTAACAACGCCACTTTCTCTGGCCTCTTGCGATGCCAGAGCGGACAGTGCCATGCGAATATCGCCTGGTGGAAGGATTCCGGGAAACTCTTGGCGCAGGCGACCAGACGAGCCACCGTTGTCGCCGACGCAGACGATTGCAGTCACATCGTTGGTGAGCAAGCGCAATGCTTCCAAGGTGGCATGAAGGCCGTGGCCGCCGCCCAGCGCGGCAACTTTAATATGGTCGCGGTGGTGTGCTGGCCATGCGGCGTGCACTTGTTGCGGATCGCCCGTCAATAGGCTGAGCGGTGCGGGAGGAAGTGCGGGGTTGACCACAGGGATGGTGGTGGTGCATTGCGGATCACTCATGAGCGCCACCTTCCTTCTGTGTGGCGCTGTCTGAGGTGGCGGCGCCTTTCGAATCAGTATCGTCCTTCGAATCGGGGGCGGACTTCCGCTCACTCTTCTGCGCGCTCTGGTAGCGGCCCGCATCGATCTCGCGCGCTGAAACCGTCACTGATAATCCGTGACGACGCAGGGTTTGCGCCAACTCCTGAGCCATCACCACTGAGCGATGTTGACCACCTGTGCAGCCCACACCAATCGTGACGTAATGCTTATCTTCCTTTGCAAACCCGGTGATCGCCGTCATCAAAGCACGAGAATAGTCCGCCAGGAAACGCTGAGCGCCAGGCGAATCCATCACATACTCCTGCACCGGCTTATCCAAACCTGTCTGGCCTTTCAGCTCCGGCACCCAGAACGGGTTCGGTAGGAAGCGCACGTCGGCAATGAAATCAGCGTCCGTGGGCAGGCCGTATTTGAAGCCAAAGCTGAACACATGCACGCGAACAGTCTCCGGGCCTTGGCCGAGCAACACTTCATACAGGCGAGTGGAGAGCTGATGAATGTTGAGAAGAGACGTGTCGATGACGATATCGGCTTCCTTCTTGAGCGCGGTCAGCAGTTCGCGTTCTTCATGAATGCCGTCGATGAGGCGGCGGCCGTGCTGCAGTGGGTGCGGGCGGCGGGCAAACTCGTAGCGTTTGACCAAAACGTCGTCGTCGCAGTCGAGGAAGAGGATGCGCGAGCGTACGTTGAGCTCTTCGAGGTGGTTCATCACTTTCAGCAAGTCGTAGAAGTAGTCGCGGGAGCGCACGTCGATGACGGCGGCCAGCTTGTGGATGGTTGAGCCTGCAGAAGTCATCATATCGACGAGTGGCACGAGCATTTTTGGCGGAAGATTATCAATGACGTACCATCCCATGTCTTCCAAAGCATCTGCCGCGCGGGTTCGTCCTGCGCCGGACATGCCGGTGACGAGGAGAACTTCGAAGGTGGCTTCGGGTGAGCCATCTTCTTCGCTGGGGTCGAATAGCATGCCTTGGCTGGGCTTGTGGTTCACAGTCTCGTCTGTCATTGCTTGTCCTTCCGCACCTGCGGTTATCTTCTAGCTAGCCTAGTCGCACTCTGTAGCCAACACGAGGGCAACAAGTCGACACAAAGGTGACACAGCCGTCACAAGGGTGATTCAGTTGACAAGAGCGCAACGCAGTCGACACGAGCGCGACACAGCGGCACACTATTCGTCGAGTCCCGCCTCGCGTCGCAGTTGTTCTTGTATACTCTGCTCTTGTTCGTCGTCTTTGTGCAAGCTCGCGTAGATGCTCTGCGCTCTGCTTTCTCCGATACCTTTCACATTGATAATCTCGTCCATGCTGGCTTGCTTGAGCTTTTTGAACGAACCGAATGCGCGCAACAGCCTCTTGGCATACACGGGGCCGATGCCGTCAATCGAGTCGAGCTCAGAGTGGATTTCTCCCTTGCGCCGCTTGGTGCGATGGTAGGTGATAGCGAAGCGGTGTGACTCATCGCGCACGCGCTGCAACAAGTACATTCCTTGCGATTGCCGGTTCAAAATGAGCGGGTACTCTTCGTCTGGAAGCCACACTTCTTCCAGCCTTTTCGCCAGACCGCAGACTGCTACATCGTCCACGCCACAGTCGGCAAGGGCTTGTTGGACGGCTTTCACCTGATTAGCACCACCGTCGACGAGGATCAGGTTTGGCTTGTAAGCGAAATGCCGCGGGTTGGTGTCCTGCTGAACAACGTCTTCACCCAGATTTGTGGGGTCGCCAGATTCAGCAGCTTTGGCAATCTTGGCTTGGGCTTCCAACGAGTCACCGGAGTCGCCAGCAATGTTGCCATGTTTGAAGCGGCGAGTGATGGTTTCGTAGACTGCGCTCAGATCGTCGAGAGCACCTTTGCCATCCTTGCCCTTGATGGCGAAACGGCGGTATTCCGAGCGGCGGGCCATGCCATCTTCAAACACCACCATGGAAGCCACTTGGTAGCCGCCACCTGCAGCGTTGGAAATATCGTAGCCTTCGATGCGCAGCGGCGCTTGAGGAAGGCCGAGTTCGCGTTTGACGTCATTCATGGCTTCTTCACGTGCAGCGATATCTGCCGTGCGATGCTGCTTGCTCTGCTTCAAGCCAATGGCTGCGTTCGAGGTGGCGCGTTCGAGAAGGGTTTTCTTGTCACCGCGTTGGGCCACATGAATAACCACCTTCGAGCCGCGCAGGGAGCTCAACCACTGTTCGAGGCGCTCGGTGTCATCGGGCTGAACAGGAACGATGATCTCGGGTGGGATGGCACTTTCCTCACTGAATAGGTCGTCACGGCCAGTCTGGTTCTCCCTCTCCCTTCGCTTCCTCGTCGCCGCTGCTCGTTCGACGGAGGTTTGGGAGCTGAGGTTTTCTGCGGAGGAAACAGCGTCTCTGCGAGTGGTGATGTCGACATTGCCTGACAGTTTCGGTGCAACGGCGTTGATTTCCTTTTGTTCGTCGTCTTCCATCTGTGAGTAGACTTGGGCGATCATGTCGGACATGAGCTGGGAATCGGTGATGTCTTCTACCTTTTCCACGCTCCAATTGCGCTCGCCGCGGATGGTGCCGGAGCGCACGAAGAAAGCGTGAACGCTCGCTTCGAGTTCGTCACCTGTGAGGCCGAAAATGTCGCAGTCGACGTCATCGGAGAATACGACGGCGTTTTCTTGTACGACGTTTTTCATGGCTGCTGCTTGGTCGCGCAGTTTGGCTGCTTTTTCAAAGTCGAGGTTGCTGGCGGCTTCTTTCATCTGCGCGGTGAGGGTTTTAATGTACTTCTCCCCTCGCCTGCCGGTGAGAATGGAGGTGAGTTCGCGCATCATTTCGCGATGCTCTTCCAGCGAGATTCTGCCGACACAGGGTGCGGAGCATTTGCCGATGGAGGCGAGCAGGCACGGCCTTCCGCTCATTTGTGCGCGATGCAGGGTTGCTGGAGTGCAGGTGCGCACGGGGAAGGTTTTGAGAAGACTATCCAGCGAGTTTCTCATATCCCACACTTTGGTGTACGGGCCAAAGTAGCGGGTTTTCTTCGTATTTTTTGACCTCGTCACCCAAATACGCGGGATTTCCTCACCAAAAGAGACGGCGAGGTACGGGTAGGTTTTATCGTCGCGGAAGACGACGTTAAAGCGTGGATCAAACTCTTTGATCCACGTGTATTCCAAGGTGAGGGCTTCCATCTCTGTTCCCACCACGGTCCATTCCAAAGATCGAGCGGTCAGAACCATGTTCTGCGTTCTGGGGTGCAGCTGGTTGAGAGGCTGGAAGTAGAAGGTGAGACGGTTGCGAAGGTTTTTCGCCTTGCCCACGTAGATGACGCGCCCGTTCGCATCACGCCACTTGTACACTCCCGGGTTGGTAGGAATATCCGAGGTGTTGGGGCGGAACAGGTCTCGCGTATCACCTAGGAGCGGTTCCCCGTTGCGGTTGAGGTTGGGGTCGCCGGTGGGGTTTCTGGGCGTGACGATTTCACCAGCATGAGCAATATCACCTACTGCTGGTGCTGGTGTGTTGCGTCGGGTGGGGCGAAAGCCTTCTTCGTCACTCATCGTGATGGACCTTCTCTAAGAAGAAAGAATGCGACTTTTCTACTTCAGCAGGGTCAAGCATGGGTTTCAAGTACTTGCCCGTCCAAGAGTGTTCATCCTTACTCACCTGTTCTGGGGTTCCTTGAGCCACGACAGTTCCACCACCGGAGCCACCTTCCGGGCCGAGGTCGATAATCCAGTCAGCGGATTTGACGACGTCGAGGTTGTGTTCGATGACGACAACGGTATTACCCTTGTCCACCAAGCCTTGGAGCACGACGAGAAGCTTGCGCACATCTTCAAAGTGCAAACCGGTGGTTGGCTCGTCGAGAATGTAGATGGTTCCACCGGTGGAGCGACGCTGAAGTTCGGTAGCGAGTTTGACGCGCTGGGATTCACCGCCGGAGAGTGTGGTGGCGGACTGGCCGAGGCGAATGTAACCCAAGCCCACGCTCACCAAGGTGTCAAGGTAGCGGGCGATGGACGGGTAGCGGTGGAAGAACTGAGCTGCTTCAGAGATTGGCATATTGAGCACGTCAGCAACATTCTTGCCATTCCACTTAATATCCAAGGTTTCGCGGTTGTAGCGCGTTCCGTGGCAGACTTCGCATTGCACGTAGACGTCTGGCAGGAAGTTCATCTCGATCTTGATGGTTCCATCACCGTGGCAGTTTTCGCACCTGCCGCCCTTGACGTTGAAGGAGAAGCGGCCTGGACCATAACCGCGCACTTGAGCTTCCGGAGTTTTAGCGAACAGGTCGCGGATTTTATCCCACACACCTGTGTAGGTTGCTGGGTTTGAACGTGGTGTTCTGCCGATTGGCGTTTGGTCAACATGAATGACCTTGTCGAGCTGGTCGACTCCTTCGACGCGCGTGTACTTGCCTGGCACGATGCGAGCTCCATTGAGCTTGTCGGCGAGCACTGGGTACAAAATATCGTCAATCAGAGTGGATTTACCCGAGCCGGACACACCAGTGATGCAAGTCATCACTCCCAATGGCAGGTGGACGGTGAGGTTTTTCAGGTTGTTTTGACGAGCTCCCACAATGGTGAGTTCATGCGTCCTGTCAATCTTGCGCCGTGTTTGTGGTACGGGGATGCTGCGCCTACCAGTCAGATAGTCGCCAGTGACGGACTTGGAGGCTCGGGCGATGCCGCGGGCAGGGCCGGAGTAGATGATTTCTCCGCCGTTTTCGCCGGCTCCTGGGCCGACGTCGACCAGCCAGTCTGCCTTTTCCATCGTCTCTTGGTCGTGTTCAACGACGACCAACGTGTTGCCCAGGTCGCGCAGTTTATCGAGGGTGGCGATCATTCGCGAGTTGTCGCGCTGGTGCAGGCCGATGGATGGCTCGTCGAGAACATACATCACTCCTACGAGGCCAGAGCCGATCTGGGTGGCCAGGCGAATGCGCTGTGCTTCACCGCCAGAAAGTGTTTTCGCCGCCCTGGAGAGGGTGAGGTAGTTCAGGCCCACATCGTTGAGGAATTGCAGGCGAGAACGGATTTCCTTGAGAACTTCGCTCGCAATTCGCAAGGCGGAACCGCTGAGCTTCAGCGAGTTCACCCAAGCAAGCTCTTCACTCACGGGCATATCGCATACGTCGGCGATGGATTCGTCAGCGACGGTGACGGCGAGAACTTCCGGCTTGAGCCTCTTGCCGTTGCACACGGGGCATGGAATTTCACGCATGTAGGACTCGTAGTATTCGCGCATCTGCTGCGAGTCGGTTTCGTCGTGGCGACGCATGAGCGAGCGAATGACGCCCTCGAAGCCGGTGGAGTATTCGCGCATACGGCCCCAACGGTTGCGGTAGCGCACTTCCACTTTGAAATCGTGACCGTAGAGCACGTTATGGCGCTGCTCTTCAGACAGCTCTTCCCATGGGGTGTCGAGGTCGAGGCCAGTCTCTTTGGCGAGACCTTCCAACAAATGCTGGTAGTACTCGGTGGTGGTTTTACCGCCCGACCATGGTTCGATGGCACCTTCCCTCAAACTCTTCGAAGGGTCAGGGATGATGAGCTCCGGGTCAATTTCCAGCTTAAAACCGATGCCCGTGCACTCAGGGCATGCACCGTAGGGAGCGTTGAAGGAGAAGGTTCGCGGCTCAATCTCTTCCAAGGAGAGAGCGTGACCGTTCGGGCATGCGCGATGCTCGCTGAAGGGTTGACGACGGTTCGCAGAATCTTCCGGCTCATCGACAAAGTCAGCGATGACGACGCCGTTGGACAGGCGCAGAGCAGTTTCAATGGAGTCAGTCAAACGCTGCTGGACGGAATCTTTGACGACCAGGCGGTCGACGACGACTTCGATGGTGTGCTTCTTTTGCTTGGTGAGCTTGATATCGCTGTTAAGCTGTTGCATCTGCCCGTCAATGAGAGCGCGGGCGAAGCCCTGGGCGCGCAGGTCACGCAGTTCTTCGACAAACTCACCCTTTTTACCGCGCACAACGGGGGCAAGAAGCTGGAAGCGAGTGCGCTGAGGGTAGTCGAGCAGCGTATCGACCATCTGCTGTGGGGTTTGAGCCGAGATGAGAGAGCCGCACACGGGGCAGTGAGGAACGCCGGTACGGGCGAAGAGAAGACGCAGATAATCGTAGATTTCGGTGATCGTTCCGACGGTAGAGCGCGGGTTGCGGTTCGTGGTTTTCTGGTCGATGGAAACAGCTGGCGAGAGGCCTTCGATTTTGTCCACGGCCGGCTTGTCCATTTGACCGAGGAACTGGCGGGCGTAGGCCGACAGGGATTGCACGTAGCGGCGCTGACCTTCGGCGAAGAGGGTGTCGAATGCTAGGGAGGACTTACCCGAGCCAGACAGACCGGTGAACACGGTGATGGCGTTACGCGGGAATTCGAGGTCCACGTTCTTCAGGTTGTGTTCGCGCGCACCTTGAATGGTGATTTTGGCGTCATTGGGCACGTGGGAAAGGTCGGTCACCACTGTTCCTGGCGCCGATTTCACGCTTTTCCACTCGCCGCTGGGGTTGAGCCGTTGGAGCATAGCGGAGGATGTGATCTGCACATCCTGCTCGGAATGCTCAGCCTTCTGGGCGTTTTCAGAATTGACCGTGTGCTCAGCCTGATCCTGCACTGTCACCGTACTTCTCTCCCCTCAGCCTTCTCGTTTCTGTCGTCCTGAGATTATCACGGAGGAATGAGCCCACAGTGATAATCTCTAGAACATTTGTTCGATATTTTACCTGATGCGCGCAACCAACACTCGTCACCTCAAGGCCGTTCGCCCTGAGCTCAGTGCCCACCACCAAGCTGCCAGAAATTCGGCAGATGCTGGAAACGAGGAACATCCTTCCAGTCAACGGTAAAACCAGCACCATGCGCGCAAAACACCGAATCCGGAGTATCCTCCCCGCCCTCCATCGGGTCGTACTGGGCGGCTTCAACAACAGATTCTTGGTCGTCGACAGGAGCTGAAGAGGCGAAAACACAAGAGAAACTGCCTTTGCCCTGCGTATAGGCGCGAACTTCCCTCGCATACCCGCGCATTTGCGACACCGGAGCCTCGCCCTCGACTACAGCAAAGCCAGCCCCAAAGCCAGCAGCTCCAGCACCACCCGAGGCACCAGCACCACCGCTTACGCCAGCACCACCAGCTGTCGCACCACCTGGCATCTGCGGCGGATCCATCCTTCCATGCATGCGCTCCACATCGCTCATCGCACGGCCCAGCTGCTCGACGGGCACCTCCAAACGGAAGCGATACCACGGCTCCAGCAACACGCACGCCTGCTGCTGCTTCAAAAACATCAGGCCTTCGCGAACTGCACGATAGGTGGCCTCACGAAAATCTCCACCCGACGTGTGCTTAATATTGGCCGCACCTCCCAGCAGGGTGATTTTCACATCGGTCAGTGGCGCGCCAAGCAGCACTCCCTTATGCATTTTCTCGGCAAGATGGTGCATGATGTCGCGCTGCCAGTGGGGTGCCAAGCTGTTGGCTGGCGTCGCGTTCCTCAAACTGATTCCACTGCCCCGTGGGCCTGGCTCGAGCAGCACGTGAACCTCGGCATAGTGGCGCAACGGCTCAAAATGACCCACTCCCTCGATGGGCTTACTGATCGTCTCTTGGTACACGACGCCCGCATCTTCACATTCCACGGCGAGGTGGTATTCGTCGCGAAGCCGTTGGGTGATAGTTTCGAGCTGGATTTCTCCCATAATGCTCAGTTCGACGCGCTGGGCAGTCTCATTCCAAATCACGTTGAGCAGAGGGTCTTCCTCGGCCAGTTGTCGCAGCGCAACAAGAACGGCATGGTCGTCGGCTTGCTCGCCCGGGGCTGGGTGGGCAGAATAAAGCAGCACTGGCCTCACGCTTGCTGGTGCGCAATCAGATTCACACCCCAAACCCTGCCCTGGCCACGTTTTTTGTGGGCCGACCAGGGTGCACACGTCTCCTGCTTGCACGCTCGAGACTGTGGTGAACTTGGCGCCGTCGTATACGCGAATTTCGTCGACTTTTTCGCCCTGCTCGTCGCCTTGTTTCAGCCAGTTGGTTGCCGATTCGAAGCATTCGCCTCCAGCCTGCCCGCCACTCACCCTCGCGGCTTGGTGCTTCACTTCCTGCTTGGCTGCCAACTGCCCGCTGGTCACGCGCACCCAGGTAAGGCGCAAACCCTTGGAATCATGCGAAATTCGGAAAACTCTCGCCCCAAACTCGCCCTGGTGTGGCCCTAGATTATCACTGCTGGAAAGCTCTCCTTCGCCACTGATTCCCTGCTGTGGAAATCTTGGTTCGGCCAAGTGTGTGAGCAAGGAAAGCAAGCGCGTCACACCTTGCAGATGCAAAGCGGAGGCAAAGAGAACGGGGACGAGCGCGCGGGTGGCGAAAAGCTCGCGCACCACTTGCTCGTCAAGGCTGCCATCGTCGAGGTAACGCATGAGGAGGCGATCGTCGAGACCCGCCAACTGCTCGGCCGCCTCAGAAGTGAGGTAATCGGCAAGCCCAACGACAGAAGAATCATGCTCGCCATCAACCTCCGTCGAAGCTCCACCCCGTGGCACAACATCGTCCGGACCGCCGTAATCAATGCACTTTTCGCCCAGACGCGCCTGAATATGCGCGAGCAGCGCCGCGCGATCAAAGCCTGCAGTGTCAATCTTGTTGACGACGAGGATTGTCGGAATGCCCAAGCGAGCCAGAATCTGCCACCACAACAAGGTCGTCGCCTCTACCCCATCAGAAGCCGAAACCACCAAGATTGCCACGTCGAGAACAGCCAAGGATTGCTCCACTTGGTCCGCAAAATCGATGTGGCCAGGCATGTCCAGCAGCGTGATGGGCTGGCCGCGGTAATCCAGCTGGGCTTGGTGGGTGAAAATCGTGATGCCGCGCTGCTTTTCCAGCTTTTCGGGGTCGAGAAAGGAGGTGCGCTCATCGACGCGGCCCAAAGATCGCAGCGACCCGGCCGTGTAGAGCAGGCCTTCGGAAAGCGTGGTTTTTCCTGCGTCGACGTGAGCCATCAGGCCGATGACCAGCGGGCGGCGAGGCTGTTCAGCAGTTTTTCTGAGGGGCAAATTCATGGCTTCCACTTTACCTTTTCCTCTCCATCTCAGCGGTTGATCGGCTTGTCTACGCTAGCTTTGCCGGCCCCGAGTGCTGGTACTCTGGAGGCCATGAATCACACATCCTCATCGTCTACTCCGCTGCTGCGAGTGCGCAATGCTCATTACGCCGTCGACCACCCTCGCGAGGGCTCGACGGTACATGTTGAGGTGTTCAATGATCTGTCCCTCGACGTCTTCCCCGGCGAGATTATCGACATCACCGGCCCTTCTGGCTCGGGTAAATCGAGCTTTTTGGAGACTATCGCTCAGCTTCGCCCGCACGGCACAGCAACTTTGGAGCTCGACGGTGTTGCCGCTAGCACCATGTCCCCGCAGATGTGGCGTAGGCAGGTGGCTTATGTGCATCAAAAAGCCATTCTGACGGGCAACACCGTTCGTGAGGCACTGCTCATGCCCTGGTCGCTGCAAATCGCGCATCATAACGGCGCCACTCGCCCTACCGACCAACAGCTTCGCGAAGGCTTGGATGCCTTGCTCTTGCCCGATGTTGAGCTGGAGCGCGAAACCGCTTCCCTCTCCGGCGGTCAGCTGGCCCGTGTGAGCCTGCTGCGTACCCTTCTCACCCGCCCGCGCGTGCTGCTGGCTGATGAGATCGACGCCGCTTTGGACGATGAGTCGGCGCACACTGAAGGCGAGTATGTTGCTCGTTTGGCCGCCGACTTTGGATTATCAGCACTGCGTGTTCGCCACCGTGCTCCTGATGGCTTCGCCTCACGAACGCTGCTGCTCGACTCCACCGGCTTACATGTAATGCCTGTACACGATTCGACTTCTGAGGAGTAAAGAGGATAATTATGGCCACACTTTCGCTTCTCACACCCCTTGCCGCACAGGCAACACTTACTGCCCAGCCGACTCTCGCAGCCCATGCAACTCTTGCCACCCGGTCCAACGGACTGCAACCGGCAGGAACCTACATCGTTGACCAGTGGGGCTTGCTGGTCGCGCTTGCCATGATTCTCGTTGCCGCAGCAATCTCCTGGGCTCTCAGGCTCGAAGTAAGCAAATCCCTGCTCTTCTCCGCAGCCCGCGCCGCCCTCCAGCTGCTCGCCATGGCTCTCATCATCCAGTGGGTCATTCAACAAAACAACGTGATCATTGTTTTCAGCTTGGTCGCTCTCATGATCGTCGGCGGCGTGCAAATCACGATTTCTCGCGCTAAAGGCATCCCTCACGGCATGGCTTTACCTGTTTTCCTCACCCTTCTCATCACAACCCTGCTCATTATGGGCATTTTGGTGGAGGCCGTCATTCGCCCACGCCCCTGGTACTCGCCGCAGGTCGTCATTCCGATTACCGGCATGATTTTGGGCAATACGGTGTCAGCTACCGCTGTTGCTATGTCGCGCTTCTATGAATCCATGCGCTCCCGAGCCGACGAGATTGACATGATGCTCGCCTTGGGCGCCACCCCATGGGAGTCCTCGCGAACCTCGGTTCTCTCCGCAATTCGCCTGGGAATGTTGCCGACGGTGGCCACTTTGGCAAGCTCTGGTTTGGTGTTGATCCCTGGCATGATGGCAGGTCAGGTTATCGCAGGCCTTGACCCCCGTGGAGCCGCCGCTTACCAGCTGGTCATCCTGTACGCGCTGGCTTCCTTGACCCTCACCTCGGCGTCACTGATCTTGCTGCTGATTTACAAGACGAGCTTCACCTCCCGAGACCAGTACAGCCCTGTCACTTCGGACAGCCGAGTCAGCGTCTTTGGTAATCTCAAGCCTCGCTCCTAAAGCATTTCTCCAGATTGTCAGTACAGTAAAGGCCTCGCGACAAAACTAAAGCCTGTCGCCTGGCCTTTTTCTACAGCGTAATTTTGTAACTGATGCCTTCTTAACCATCTTTCTTCGTTAAGATGAAGGGTGGATCACTTACTGTCCGACTTCAAAGGAGAATCATGGGTCAGAAGGTCATCGTCATCGGTGCAAACCATGCCGGTATCTCCGCTACAACGCATGTGTTGGACCTCGATAAGGACGCACAGGTTCACGTTTTTGATGCCGATAAATATATGAGCTTCCTCGCATGCGGTATGGCTCTGTGGATTGGAAACCAGATCAGCACTGGTGACGGTCTGTTCTATTCCAGCCGCGAACAGTTGGAAGCTGCAGGTGCCAAGGTGAGCACGGAAACTGAGATCACTGGCATCGACTATGAGAAGAAGACTGTCACATACAAGACCAAGGATGGTGAGGAAGGAAGCGAAAGCTACGACAAGCTGGTGCTGGCCACCGGCTCCTCGCCTATCATCCCTCGTCTTCCAGGAATTGACCTGCCTTATGTTCAGCGTGCAAAGCAGTATGAGGATGCTCAGAAGGCTGTTGAACAGCTGAAGCATGATGACAGTGTCAAGACAGTCACCGTTGTTGGTGCTGGTTACATTGGAGCCGAACTTGCTGAGGCTTACCAGCGTGCAGGTAAGAAGGTTATTCTTATCGATGCTCTCGACCGCATTCTGGGAACTCACTTTGATCGTGACTTCTCCGAAGTCATGGCTGATCGCATGCGTTCCAAGGGCATTGAAATTCACCTGGGTGAGCTCGTTCAGCGTTTCGAGGGCGAGGATCGCGTCCGCTCTGTCGTGACCAACAAGGGCACGTATGACACCGACCTGGTGATTATGTGCATCGGCTTCCGTCCGAACACCTCTTTGGCCCGCGGCCACTTGCAGCTGTTCCGTAACGGCGCCATTCTCGTTGACAAGCATCAGCGCACGAGCGACCCAGATGTGTATGCTGTGGGCGATTGCGCTACCACTTTCGACAACTCCATTCAGGCCACGTCCTACATTGCTCTGGCAACGAATGCTGTTCGTTCAGGCATGATCGCTGGCATGAATATTGCCGGTCGCGATATTGAATCCTGCGGTGTTGAAGGCTCGTCCGGCTTGTGCTTGTTCGATTTGAAGATGGTGTGCACCGGCCAGACTGTGGAAACTGCTGCTCAGAGTGGTATTCAGGCTGAACAGGTGGACCTCACTGATACGCAGAAGCCAGCCTTCATGAACGAGGTAGGTGAGAACCCTGAGGTGAAGATTCGCATCGTCTATCGTCGCGATAATCATGAGGTGATCGGCGCTCAACTGATGAGTGAGTACGATATGTCGGCGACCATTCACATGTTCTCCCTTGCCATTCAGGAGCGCGTGACCATTGAGAAGATTGCTCTGAGCGACATCTTCTTCATGCCTCACTTCAACCAGCCTCACAGCTACATCAACGAAGCAGCTTTGCAAGCACTGCGCTGAGTAGCTGAACAGCTGCGCGGCTAATCTGCCGAGTGGCTGAGCGTGAGCGAGCGCAGAGCGTGAACTCAGTTCACCGACTGTGAGCCAAAAAATTTTGGGCCTATCTCCTGCGAGATAGGCCCTTTTCTATGCCCGAAACGAGTAATGTACACAGCGAGCACATCCTCAGATCGGCGCTACACAAAGCGGATGCAAACCAGACGGGCGACAGGAACACAGCGAACGCCCAGCAACAAAAAATGGCGCGTGATGAAAACCATCACACGCCATTCGTCAGTTAATGCTCAAGAACATTCGCATCCTGCAGTGAGACACTGCGCAATGATGAAACTACACTGCGCTTACACCACAAAGCTCATGAAACTCGCGCATCAACCGACTGTACTGAGAGCCTCCCGAGGAAGCTTGTGAGCTACTGGCCGGCTACAATGAGACGCCGGCCAGAACTCGAAACTTGAACTTTGACTCACTCAGTGACGCCAAACTTCTCGAAGTAGTATGGCAGTGGCTTGAGTGCAGAGCCATCATAGGACTCGAAGAACTCTTCCACGCTCATCGGCTTATGGGTGTCCTGATATGCCTGAGACACGGTCTCCACAGCCTTGCCATCCTTCCACGAAATCTCCAGCTCCTCAACTGGCAGACCACGCTTCTTGGTGATCTTGCAATCGAGCAGGACTGGACGGCCAGACTTCGTGACTTCCACAGCCTTATCGAATGCTGGAACCAGTTCGTCCAAAGTACGAACGGTGATGCCAACAACACCCATTGCCTCAGCAACCTTGGCGTAGTCAGCGTCAAGCAGATCGATGCCGGAGAAGTTCATCTTGACATCCTCCTGCTCGGAGCGAATGAAGCCCAGAGCGGCGTTGGAGGTGACGATGTTGATGATTGGCAAGTTGTACTTCACCTCGGTGAGCAGATCCTGCATCACCATGGAGAAGGCGCCATCACCAGAGATGTTGAACACCTGGCGGTCTGGGAAGGCGAGCTTACCTGCGATAGCAGCCGGAACGCCGTAACCCATGGTGGCGAAGAGTGCGGAAATCGTCCACTTCTTATCCTTGGTGAGGTTGAGGAAGCGGAAGGAGTTGATGATGTTATCACCAACGTCGATGCCGTACACTGCGTTTGGATCAGAGACGCGGTTGATCTCGCGATAAATCTGCTCGTACTCGAGTGGACCGTCAGCCTTGTTCATCAGGCCAGTCAGGTATTCCTTCCAACCCTTCATATCCTCAACAGCTGCCTGGTAGAAGCCGCTTGGCTCAGCTGGGGTGCTCATGTCGAGAGCCTTCTGCAAGAAGGCACCCGAATCAGACCAAATACCCATATCCAGGAAGTGGTGACGGCCGAACTGTGCACGCTCGGCGTCGATCTGGACGAAGGTAAATGGATGAGTGCGGTAGACGAGGTTGGCGAATGGGAAGTCAGCGCCCAGTGCGATCACGAGATCAGCAGAAGCGAACACCTCATCAGCAGCCTTGCTTGCAGCACGGTTCAAAGTGCCGAGGTTTGCTGGGAAGTCGTCTGGGACGAGGCCTTTGGCCAAACCAGTGATGGTGACTGGAATCTGCAGCTTCTCGGAAAGCTTCATGAGCAGATCGGCGTTGCCCTTGATACCAGAACCAACGTGGAAGACTGGACGCTTTGCCTTCTTGACGAGCTCGAGGAAGCGGCTCACCTCATCATCGGTTGCCACTGGCAGTGGAGCTGGCTTGTCATCGACGGTGACGGAAGCGTATGGCTCGTCAGGAATCTGAACATAGCCGAAATCGTTTGGAATGATGACGACGGCGACACCACGGTTGCGGTAAGCCTCGCGGATTGCCTTGTCAACGACGTAAGGAAGGCTCTCAGCAGTCATCACGGTGCGGTTATAGCAAGCCACATCGGAGAACATTGGCAGCTCAGAGAACTCCTGGAAGTAGTTGTAGTTCATGTTGGTGTGAGGAACCTGACCAACAAGTGCAAGAACAGGAGCATGATCCTCGCGAGCGTCATACAAGCCGTTGAGAAGGTTCACAGCACCTGGGCCAGCAGAGCCGAAGCACACGCCGATTTCACCAGTCAGCTTGGCATGAGCGGCTGCTGCCAAAGCACCCACCTGCTCGTGACGAATTTGAACGTAGTTAATATTGTCCTTCTCCAAGTCCAGAGCGTTCATGGTGGAGTTGAAGGAACCACCTGGGTAACCATAAACGTTCTTGACACCCCATGCCTCAAGAACCTTGAGCATGGCGACAGAGGCTGGAACTGTCTTCTTTTCTTCAGTCATAATTTCTCCTGTCAGCATTGACGGGGCTCTCTCAGTTGATACTGTGAGCGCAAGCGAAAGCCTGCACTTTTCAGTGCCTTCGACTCATGTTATCGCGTGGACAATCACCTCCAGTAGAAAATCGCTTGGCGCGTAACCCACAGAGATTTTCCTGTTTTTCTTGCGTTTCTCGCGCACACCTCTCCTCCCACTCCCGTCCTTTCTATCGGCTAGGCTGTTGGGGCGAAACAAGTGCACGGAAATGAGGAAAAGTGGGAATCGAAGCGCAGAATTTGGAAATCCGTATCGGAGCACGTCAGCTGCTTGCTCCTATGAATTTCCATATTGCCAAGGGAGATCACGTGGGTTTGGTTGGCCGCAACGGTGCTGGCAAAACGACGCTGACCCGCGTCATCACTGGTGATATGCTGCCTGCTTCCGGTTTTGTTCATGTTTCGGGCAAGTTGGGTTACCTTCCGCAGTCGACGCACGTAGGCGATGCGCAGCAGATGGCTTTGGATCGCATTATGGATGCACGCGATATTGGTAATCTTTTGAAGCGCCTTCGTAAGACGGAGAAGGAGATGACCTCCTCTGACCCTGCCGTGATGGAAAAGGCGATGAACCGCTACGACCGCACTCTGGCTGAATTTGACAATGCGGGTGGCTATGCCGCTCAGTCAGAGGCTATCAAGATGGGTATGGCTTTGGGGCTTGAGGAGAGCACTCTTCGCCAGCCTTTGGGTACTCTTTCCGGCGGTCAGCGTAGGCGTATTGAGTTGGCGCGCATTCTTTTCTCGGATGCGGATACCTTGATTTTGGATGAGCCGACGAACCATCTGGATGCGGATTCTATTGAATGGTTGAAGCGCTTCTTGCAAAACTACCCGGGTGGTTTCCTCGTCATTTCCCACTCCACTGAGCTGCTGGATGAAACGGTGAATCGTGTGTGGCATTTGGATGCTCGCACGGCAACGATCACCGTGTATAACTTGGGTTGGTCGGCGTATTTGAAGCAGCGTGCCGCCGATGAGGAGCGCATTCGCCGTGAGCGTGAGGTTGCTCAGAAGAAGGCGGAGCGTTTGATGAAGGAAGGCATCCGCTTGCACGCGAAGGCAACGAAGGCTGTGGCTGCTCAGCAGATGATTCGTCGCGCTGAAAAGCTGTTGGCCGAGACTCAGCCGGTGGAGAAGGCAGAGAAAGTAGCTGATTTGCGCTTCCCTACCCCAGCTCCGGTTGGCCGTACGCCGATCATGGCCAAGAATATTTCCAAGAGCTTCGGCTCCAACGAAGTGTTTACTGGAATTGATTTGGCGATTGACCGCGGTTCCAGGGTGGTAATCTTGGGCTATAACGGCGCCGGTAAGACGACGACTTTACGTATTTTGGCTGGCCAGGAGCAGACGGATTCCGGTGAAGTGATTTACGGGCATGGCTGCAAAATTGGCTATTTCGCTCAGGAACACGACACTTTGGATAATGACGCCACGGTGTTGGAGAATCTGCAGCATGTGGCTCCTGAGTTGGATAACACGCAGACGCGCACTATTTTGGGCTCTTTCCTCTTCTCGGGTGAAGACGCTGATAAGCCTACCTCGGTGCTTTCTGGTGGTGAGAAAACAAGATTAGCACTGGCCACTTTGGTGACGTCGAAGGCTAATGTTCTGCTGCTCGATGAGCCGACCAACAACTTGGATCCGCAGTCGCGCGATCAGATTCTCTCTGCTATTTCCAAGTATGAGGGTGCGATTGTTTTGGTGACCCACGATCAGGGTGCTGTGGAGGCTTTGCGCCCGGAGCGTGTGCTGTTGCTGCCCGATGGTGATGAGGATTTGTGGGATGATTCCTACCTTGAGCTGGTGACGATGGAGTAGCCCCCCCCCCGCAAGCCCCCTCACGTCAGGGCTTATACGGCGAGTATTTGCGCGATGGAGTTTACCCCCCCCCAGCAACCTACGCACCTCAGGGGCTTGTACGGTGTGCGCCCTCATACCGACAGGCATTTCACCGAGTAATAACGTGTTCACAAGAATGCTGTAATCTATGGAGAAAAGTGTCTCGAGAGGGAGCAGGAATGACCCTTCTGCAATTGCAGTACATCATCAAGATCGTCGAAGCCGGAAGCATGAACGAGGCGGCCAGGGATCTCTATATTTCCCAGCCAACCCTTTCTGCACAAGTTCGCGACCTCGAAGAAGAATTAGGGTTCTCCATTTTCCAACGCTCCCACCAGGGAATCTCCCTGACCTCGGAAGGCGCACACTTCTTGGTCTACGCTCGCCAGCTCGTCGAGCAGGCCAGCATGATCGAAGACCGCTTCCTCAAAAAGAGCGGACGCAACCAACTGTGCACGATCTCCACTCAGCACTTCATGTTCGCTTTGGAGGCTTTGGCTGAGCAGTTGAGAACCGAGCGCACAGAATCGTATGAGGTGGCACTGCGCGAAACCACTACTCGCGACATCATCGAGCAAGTGGCACAGATGCGCTCGGACATCGGCATCCTGTACCTGAGCGAATACAACCGCGACATCATCACTCGCATGCTGCGCACCAAGCACTTGACCTTCTACCCTCTCTTCCGCGCGAATTTGCACGTGTTCCTTTCCTCGAACAATCCGCTGGCCGACCGAGACCGCGTGAGCTTGGACGAGTTGCGCGACTACCCGTTCATCAAGTACGAACAGGGCGATGATTCATCTCTCTTCTTCGCTGAAGAGGCAATCTGGCCGAATAAGCCGAGCAAGGTCATTACGATTTCTGACCGCGCTTCCATGCTCAACCTTATCCAGACTGTGAACGCTTACACTATTTCGACTGGCATTGATAATGAGGATTTGAACCCCGATAAAGTGGCGACTGTGCGTTTGGATACGGACCGCACGATGATTATCGGCTGGATTAAGCCTCAGCGCACTCAGCTTTCTGAAGGTGCCGTGAACTACCTCAAGCATTTGCAGCACATCATCGTTCGTAAGGGTTACAAGCTGATTGACCCGAAGACTTTGGTCGCCGAGCTCAAAGAGAAGAGTGCGGCGATGGTTCATAATTCGGCTACAGGAAGATTAACGGAAGCCGAAGTCGTCGACCACTTACTGGCACCGCGTTCAGGTTCGCCTTCTCAAGCAAGTTCGGGCACACAAATGCAGCCGGCGCGTGTACCGCAAGAGCCCGGTGATAACGCAACTTTGGGCTCTGTGGTGGGTACCGCTGCTGGTTCGAGTGCTCTGGGCGGGGTGAGCGCAAAGATTGGCGCTGACGAGCGCGCTCGCGTTTCTGAAGATTCCGCTGAGAACCTGATGGACCTTGCTTCTACGGAAGCTGGTTCCGTGTTCTTCCGTCCAGAAGACGATGAAATCGACCCGGTGGATGAGCAGAGCAGGAAGCGCCGCGACCAGCGCCATCAGAATTCTCAACACTAATTCCTCGTCAGTTGAATCATGATTGATACAACAATTCCACTGATCGCGAGGAATAACTTGCATGCACTAAGGAGAGAGCGACTCTGCTCAATCTCTTGTGACTCGCTTGATCAGAAGAGATACACCTATGGGCGCATCGACGTGGAAACGGAAAACCATCTTATCGTAGTAACAAACTATGAAGAAGATACACCATACTTTGATGAAATCGAGCAGATTCCACGTTTGCGAGTCTCTGTCTTCAGGAGAGAAGAAAAAGTACCAATCCAGGGGGCACAGCCTCTTAATAAATATGCACTCTATGGTGCAATAAAAGGAGTTGAGATTGTTGATGATGATATTTCATTTTCCTCAACTCCATTCCGCATTAAGCAATCTCACGGTTTAATTTTCTCGACTGAAAAAGAAAACCTATACATAAGTACAACTGGAATCTTCAGCGAGATGCTTATACCAAAGATATCGAGCATTCCGCTAGACAGTATCATTACCGTTGCCCAAGTTGAGGAAGATTGGTCGGATGAAACACCTGCCGCAGTGAAACGGAAAATCGAATCTGTATAATATAACTTTGGGATACAGGCTCATGGAAAAATCATGCTTGCCTGCACCCCAGAGACTTTCTCAACTCGAAATACTAGATATTCCAGCGACCATGAGCTTCCTTGTTGCGAATGTGCTGAGCAACATCGTGTAAACGCGAGCCCATAATCGTGGCAATCGGCATGCCGTGAACCTTCCAACCATTAAACGGCGAATTGTGACCGTTGGAGAAGAAGCGGCGAGTATCGATATTCCACTTTTGCTTCGGCGCGACCAAGCTCAAACGCACATGCTGGTGACGGCCATCAGTGAGGTCAAGCACGCGGTGAGCCTTCTGACCAGCAGACTGTGAAGAAGCGGCAATCTGGTCGAAATCGGAAGTCTCCGACGCCTCCGGGTTCACCGTGACGCGAGTAGCCAACGCCTTCAAGCTCTCCTGAGCAGCAAGAGCAGGGTCCTGAGTAAGCATCATCGAAATGCGGTTGCGGTTCAAACCCAAAATCTGAGCAGGACCCAAACTCATCAACTCCACCAAACGGCGGTCACCAATCACACCGGTCGTCACCAGCAGAGTGTGTGCCAGAGCGTACGAGGTTTCCAAACCAGAAATACCATCCAAAGCAGAGAGCGCGTGAGCCTGACGGTCAGCCAAAGTCAGAGGCGTGTGGTCGGTAGCAATCGCGTCCACCGTGCCGTCAGCAATAGCCTCCAAAGTGGCCAGACGGTCAGCAGCCGAACGCAGAGGCGGATTCACCTTCGCATACGCGCCATAACGCTCCACATCCTTATCCGTCAAAGCGAAATAGTGCGGAGCAGTCTCACACGTCACTGGCAAGCCCTCCTGCTTGGCCTCACGAATGAGGTCAAAACCACCGGCAGTGGTGACATGCTGCAAATGCAGGCGCGCACCCGTGCGACGGCAGGATTCAATATCGCGACGAATCACATCAATCTCAGCAGAATCCGGAATACCCGGCACACCGAGACGACGGGAAAGCTCGCCTTCATTGATCATGCCGCTCGTGTGGTTTTCGCAATGGTCCATCACCACGAGATCATTGACATGAGCCAACTCCATCACGCGATCCAGCATGCGCTCGGAGATCGCGCGAGGGTCATCACTCAAAGCAACCACCGGGTGGCCATAACGCTTCACCGAATCAGAACCGCGCAGGAAACGCTCCCACATGCGCTCACGCGAGACGCGGCGACCCTGCCGGTCAACGGTAGCGGCCGCAACCATGCAATAGTCGATCGGCTGGTTAGGGTCAAAAGAGTCAGCATAACGCTGCCAGTAATCCAAAACCGAGCTGAAACCTTGGCCAATCAGCTCCTCGCGGCTGGCCTGGCCCTCCATAAACGGCTCGCCGTCCGCAGCAGGAAGCGTATCGGGCATCATTGCCACATCCGTGAAACCGCCGGCAGAAGCAGCAGCAGAACCGGAACGAATATCCTCACGCTGAGTGTTGCCTGGGTCGAAGAAGTGCACGTGCATGTCAACCAAGCCAGGGGTGACGGTGACTCCGGTGCAGTCGATGGTTTCGCCAATGAGGTGCGAGTGGCGAGTTTGCGCGATGATATCAATAATCTCGCCGGTATCCCACACCTTGATGTTGGCAAGGCGGACGGAACCCATAAAAACAGATGACATGCTTCCTCCTTTAAGCCTTACTAGTCTAGCGACAGGCCTCGGCGGGACAAACCGAGATTATCACTACGACGTAGCTCAGCCTCAGAATTGTGCGGCAGCTGAGCAATATTCGCAGCGGTACTCCCCGAGGTTTTTATCTGCGAGCACAAAAACCTGATCCAAATACGGTTCTGTCTGTGTCACACAGCGCGGGTTCACACACCGAATCGTGTTGACTACGCGAGCGGGTAACACTGGGTCAACAGTACGCACCGGTTTGCCTTCTTCAACGCGGGCGATGATGGCGTGAGGAGCGAAGAGAGCGAGCATATCCGTGTCGATCTCGTCAACGCGCACACCCAATAAATCCTCGTGGCCTGCTGCGCGCGAGGCAACATTCGTCGCGATAACAACGGTTTCTTCGCTAGGGTCGATCTTCAAGTAATTGAGCAGACTCAAGGAACCGCCGGCAGGCACATGCTCGATGACGTAACCGCGGCCCAGCACGGCGGCTAGGCGGGTGAGGATGAGGTCATTCACCTCGTCAGCGCCGGTGGTTACTGGGGTTGCGGCGACTACTGGGCTTGCAGCAGCAGGGGTTATTGCAGCACTTGTGTTGAGCTCACTCATCGACATCACTTCCCTGCTCGGCAAACACAACAGACTCATCAAACTGCTGAGGCAACTTTCCCAACAGCGTGGCAATCAACGCCATACGCACATCCACACCCAAACTGATCTGCGTGAAATAAGCGGCGCGCGGGTCATCATCCACTGCCCTATCAATTTCCAAACCTCGCGGAAGAGGGTGCAAGATCGCCAGATCAGGCTTCGCAGCCCGCAGCAACTCGGGGGTCACCCTATAGTCGCGTGATAATCTTTTGCCATTTGCCGTCGAGTTACTGGCCTGACGAGCTTGACCGGTAGGCTCGACTTGAGTGGGGTAAAAACTCGTCATATACAGCACGTCCAAGCTGGAGATGACAGGCCTGAGCGAGTCCACCTCCTCGTAGCTAAAGCCCGGCGTGCGATCCAAACGCGCCAAAACCCAATCCGGCATGCGATTTTGCCGAGTGCTGACCAGCACGAAATGCAGGTTATGGCCCAAGCGGCACAAAGTCGTCACCAGCGAGTGAGCGGTACGGGAAGCCGCGAGATTACCACACAGGCCAATAGTCAAGTTTCTTAACTTTCCACCCTTCAAACGCAACAAGGTGGCAAGGTCAGCCAGGGTTTGCGTCGGGTGCAAATGCCCACCGTCCCCAGCGTTAATCACCGGCACGTCAGAAGCGCGAGCAGCCACCAAAGCTGAGCCTTCGCGAGGGTGACGGATGACGATGATATCGTCAATTTGAGAGAGCGAGCGGATGAGGTCGTGAATGGTCTCGCGGAAAACCAGATCATCGGTGTCGAGCGAGCGGCCCTCATATTCGGCAACATGCCCACCTAGGCGCAGCATGGCGGTTTCAAAGCTCAAACGAGTGCGGGTAGACGGCTGGTAGAACAGGGTTGCCATTACCGAGCCTGCTGCCAATTGGGAAGCGTCATCGCGGTGAGTGCGCATCCATTCGGCGAGGCGTAGCAGATGCAAAATCTGCTCGGCACTCCACTCGTCCAAGGAGACGAGATGCGAACCTTTCAGCTGCTCGAGTTGTTGAGCCATACGTCCTCACTCTCTGGGTTGATTGCGCTGCGCTCACGGCGCGGAACTGATTGCGCTGATTGCGCTGTGCTTCACGCTAACAGCGCGCGGCGGCAGTGTCACATCACGCACACGAGCACGTGCGCACCTTCCAAAGCCACCACATCATAAGGGTGCGCTGCCTGAACTTCACTCAACTCCTGCGCACTCAGACTCACCTTTTGCGATTCCAGCTCGCCGTGCGTAAAGCGAACCACCACCGGCCCGCCTTCCTCACTTTCCGCTTTCGCCTTGTTAAAACGCATATACGTTTCTACCAGCTCAGGCGGAAGTGCATGCACCGCAATGCCGCGGCGTTCCTTCTGAATGGTAATCTTCTCGCCCAAATGGTGAAGAACGGCTTCACGACGACGCTTGAGCGCCATGCCAGAATCGCGCAAACGCTCGTCATTCTTGCCCAAAATAGTGATGGAATGCTCGCACTGGGCTTTCACATCCTGCGCACTCGCCTTTTCACCGTCCAGTTCCTTGAGGCGAGCTTGAGCGGCGACTCTCTTTTGAGCGATAGTCGCGAGTTTCGCTGAATCGCTGGTCGCCTGCTGACTGGTGGTCAACTGGTCAAGATGCTCGGCAAGCTTGCTTTCCTGCTGGGCGATGTCGTCGAGGGCGAGCTGAGCCTTCTGTGCGCGCGAGGAAAGTTGGGCTTGCTGCATGGCAAGCACTTTGCGCTGTTCGATGAGCATTTTGAGCTTGCGCGTTTCCTCAAGCTCTTCTGCTTCGTTGCGGATGTGGCGGATCTTCGTGTCGGTAACCTGAAGATCGAACAGAAGTTGTTGAATTCTCGCTGTAGCCTGCATAACTCCTAGCTTAGTATTAGTGCTGCTCAGAATAGAAGTTGCTGTCAAACACGTGGCGGGCGCGTCGCATGAGGGCCAGAATCTCGTTTTCGAACCACTCTCCCCTATGCGCACCCAAACCCATGCAGGCGGCCATCGCACCCAGTGAGTACTCGTCGTCTGGTAGCTGGTCGGCACGCTCGGCTCGCCCTTGCCACAAATATGCGGCATTTCTTGCGTCGGCAACCATACTCCACGCAGCTCGCAGTATCTGGGCATCCTCAGCCGAAATGAGATTATCAGTTTGGGCTGCATCGAGCGCGTCCAGTGTTGAGGTGGTGCGCAGATTTTCAAACTCACCAGCGTGTTGCAATTGCACGGTTTGAACGAGCCATTCGACGTCGGACAAGCCTCCCCAGCCCAGTTTCAACGCCCGCTGCCTACTCATAGCTCTGGGCAGGCGTTCTGCTTCGACGCGAGCTTTCATCCGCTGGATTTCGCTCACCTGGCTGCTCGTCAGCCCTGATTGTGGGTAGCGCACGGGATTGATGATCGTGCTGATAATCTTGGTGCCTAAGTCGGGCTCACCGGCGACGAAACGGGCGCGCAAAAGAGCCTGGAATTCCCAGGTTTGCGCCCACTGGGAGTAATAGGCGGCCACCGAGTCGAAGGAGCGGACCAAAGGCCCGTTTTTGCCTTCCGGGCGCAAGTCGAAGTCGAGGTCGATGCCGCGCTCGGAGCCCATCGGCGCGCTGATAATCTGGGTGAGGTCGTTGATGCGGGCGAGCGTCACCGAGCGGGCAAGTTCAGGGTCAACGCCTTCTTGCGCCTCGTAAACGCACATCAAATCAGCATCGGAGCTGAAGGCTGTTTCCTGGCCACCAAAGCGGCCCAAACCCAGCAAAATAGCGCTCACACCCGGGGCAGGGTGGGCTTTCGCCGTCCACCGCCAGGCCGAAGCAATCACCGCCTCCAACAAGGCCGTCAAGCCTTTGCGCAGCTGGGAGGCGCTGACCACCTGAACAACCCAGCCCAAAGCCAAGCGTTCCACCTCTTGACGGTACAAGGCGCGCAACGACTGGGCAAAGCCAGGCATATCATCACCAAAACGCAGCTCCTGGGCCAAACATTGAACGTCCAAGCTTTCGCGAGTGCGCGCTTGCAGATCAGCGTCGAGAGCAAGCCAACTGACTGACTCCACCGACTTCGCCAACAAATCACCCAAGAAACGCGAATTGGAGACAATCCAACACAGCCTCTGAGCCGCCTGAGAGCTATCGCGCAACAAACCCAAGTAGCGCGAGCCCTCCGGGAAACGCTCTTCAATGCGCTCGAGAGCGAGCAAACCCATGTCCGGGTCCTGCCCCTCACCCAAGTGCGCGAGCAGAGAGGGGAAAATGATGCGGTTAATGCGAGCAGCCCTACTAAAACCTTGGGTTAAACGCGCCACACGCTTCATCGCTACGTCAGGGTCGGCAAAACCAATGGAAGCGTAGCGCTGGCGGGCAGCTTGAGTGGTCAGGCTCAGGTCATCCTCGCTCCATTCGGCGAGCAGTGGCAGCAGCGGGCGGAAGTAGATTTCCTCATGCAGGCGGCGAACCTGGCGGCGGGTTTGGTCAAAGCGTCGAACTAACTCGTCGGGCAGCAAGGAGAGCTCGCGAGCCAGACGGCGCAGCTGAGCATTCGCACCCATCTTGGCCACGGAAATTTGCCGGGCAGAATCGAGACCACCATTGCCCTGCTCGCCGAGGTCGGGGAAAAGATGCGTACGCTTGAGCTCCCACATTTGCTGGCGATGCTCGAGAACCCGCTCGAAACGGTAGCATTCGTCGAGTTTTGCACCCGGCTTCTTGCCCACATAGCCTCCAGCGACGAGAGCTTTGAGGGCATCGAGAGTTGCGGTGCAACGCAGGCTTTCGTCACTGCGCCCGTGGACGAGTTGCAGCATTTGCACGGTGAATTCCACATCGCGCAGGCCGCCTTTGCCGAGTTTAATCTCACGATCTTTGAGGTGGAGAGGGATGAGGCTTTCGACGCGCTCGCGCATGGCACGGCATTCGTACACAAAGTTCGGCCGCGCTGCTGCTGACCACACGTAGTGCGTGGCCATCTGCGTAAACTGCTCGGCGAGAGTGTTGTCGCCTCCGATAGGACGAGCTTTGAGGAGAGCTTGGAACTCCCAATTTTGAGCCCATTTGCTGTAGTAAGTGTCAAAAGCTTCGAGAGTGCGTACGAGTGGTCCGTCTTTGCCTTCGGGGCGCAAGGCGGTGTCGATATCCCATAAGGCTGGCTCGTTGACGTTAGGCAAGGTTTGCGAGCAGAATTTCTGGATTTTCTGCGCGATTGTGGTGCCGATGGCCCGCACCTGCTCGGCACCGAGCGTGGCTGAGGTGGGGGCTTGGTCGCAGGCCGGATCGCAGACAAACACGAGGTCACAGTCCGACACATAGTTGAGCTCCTGAGCACCCAACTTTCCCATGGCCACCACCACAAACTTCACGTGCTCAGCCTGAGGAGTAGTGGAGATTGCCAGCTCATAAGCACTTTCAATCGCTGCGCTTGCCAAAGACGACAGCGCGGCAGACACCTGGGGTTGAATGCTGAGCGGATCGTTCTCCAAATCCCATGCCATCACGCTTGCCAGTTGACGGTAGTATTCGCGACGCATCGCGCTGAGTTTGATGGCGAGCAGCTGCTCGGGCTGAGATGTGGCAGCAGATGAACTTGGGACCGCTGAGACTGTACTCGCTGCTTTAACTGCAGCATTCATGGCAGCACCCATTGCATCATGCCGCTGTTCTTGATTCCACGAGCAGCATTGCCTGCGCATTGCCGCTTGGATGAGGTCTGCTCGCGAGTTCATGAGCATTCCCATTTGCCGTGAAGCTCCGAGCACGCGAATCAGCGATACGAAGGCCGTGTCGGAACTGGGAAGCGGAAGAACGCGCTGAGGTTGAGCAGGCTGGTTGGACTGATCAGATTGTTGGGACTGATCAGCTTGCTCCAACGGCTCATCTGAAACAGCAGGGGCAACGGTCTTATCACCCCACAAATCTGCAAGGCGCGAGTAGGCCACCATGGCAGTGTCCGGATCTGCACTGAGCGTGACGGCGGAAAACAGCGCCTGAAGGAAGCCTTCTTGCTCCTGCTGCGGGCGTGCTGATAATCCTAAGCTTGTGAGGCTCGCCAAGCCCAGGCGAGCAAAGCGGTGAGCGGGTGTCAGGCGGGCTCGTTCAGCCAGGTGCAGTGCAGATTCTTCCATCGCTACTCTTCTTCCTCGTGGGAAGGCTCGTTAGTAGGTTCACTTTCCGCGGCGTGATTGGAAAGCTCGTCAGCCGGCTCGCTGCCAGCCGCAGGGTGAGAAAGCTTGTTGTTAGGCTCGGCACTTTGTTCGCCATCCGAGGTGAGCGAGCGCAACAGCGTGACCTGAGCGTGAAGGTCGCGCAACACGCGGCGAATCTTGTGGTCAGAAATCGTGCGCGCATCCAACGATTCCAGCAGATCGAGGGCATCTTGTGCATCGAGCGCAGCCTGCGAATGGGAAGCGCCAGAGGCTGGTGCAGAAGCACCAGCAGCACCAACTTCCTCGGCACCACCGGCGGCGTCAGCCAGCGCTTCCCCCGCGCGCTGACCCGTGCGGTCCACATCCGAATACACATCCTTCGAACCATGACGGTTCTTCTTCAACGGCTCCACACCAGCAGCCATCGTGCGCGCAATCACCAAGAAACCAGTGTGCCCAATCATGTCGTGGTTTGGCCTGACAGCAAGGCCCTCTGCCTTCCAGGTGCGCTCCATCAGCTCGTATATCTCGGGCTCTGTCCAGCGATCCTCCGCCCTGAGCTGCTCGCACAACCGGCTCATCTGCGTTGTTGTTGTCACATAGCAGGTCATCACAGCACCCGGCTGCAAAATTCGCCATGCTTGGCTGGTGTGGTTCCACGGGTCCAACAAGTCGAAAACCAAGCGATCGTACGAATGCTCGTCGAGGCTCGCTGCCACCTCGTCGAAACCGCCGACCTCGATATTCCACTGGCTAGGTGGCATGCCGAAATACAGCTCGACGTTGGCCGCCGAAATTTCTGCAAACTCCGGGCGTTTCTCAATGGTCGTCACATGCCCTGTTTCACCGACAGCATCGATCAGCGCCAAGCTCATTGCCCCTGAGCCGCCACCCGACTCCATCACGCGCATACCCGAGCGAATATCGCCGTACATGAGCGTGAGCGCAATATCCTTGGGGTACATAATCTGTGCGCCGCGAGGCATGGAGAGCTGATAATCCATCATCCTGGGGCGCAGGCACAGGTACTCCCAGCCGCCGATAGCCTTCGCATTCTTACGCGATTCCTCGCCCGCACGCCTGACTTTGCTTACCGAAGTGACGATGGTACCTGGCATCTGGCCGATAATATCGTCGTGGCGAATCAGGCCGTGGCCGGTTTCCGACACTTGCCCGCTGGCCAGTTGAATCGTCACTTTTTTGGCTTTTTTATCGCTCAGTTGTACCTTTTCGCCGGCTTGAAATGCACGCGCCACTCTAGCCTCCTCTAGTCGTCTTTCTTGAGATTATCAGAAACAAAAAAGCCGGGAGCAAGCTCCCGGCACACGCTGATAATGCGATCAGACTGCGGTTCCGTTTTCGTCAACATACGGGTTGCGGTCGTGATCGGAGCGCACGAAGAAGAGGCTGACCACGCCGATGACGAAGACGACGGTCACCGCCACGATTGCGGCGAGTGGAAGGCGTGGAATCCACATGACGATGAGGAATGCCACGGCAGACACGACGATGAACAGCCAGCTGAAGAACTTGGCCCATTCACGAGGAGTGCGCTTGCGAGCGATGGTCAGGTTGACATCATCCTGAGAGCTTGCTGGCTCCTCGACTGGCTTATCCACGCGGCTTGGACGCCACTCGCCGTTCTTGGTGCGAGCAACACGGTCTGCCTGGTTATCAAACTTGCGCTGAGAAGAAACGCCCTTGGTTTCTTCATCCTTCATACGCGCGGCTGCGCGGCGCTGTGCTCTATTCGCCACTGCACATCTCCTCACGACATTGTTTTGCGCTTCTGCGCAAACTCACTGCTCCTATACTACGCAATACGCGGAATTTGGGGAAATTAACCCAAGAACGCTTCGATCATGCCATCGTTAAGCAACTTGCCCTTCACGGTTGGCCGCACACGCAACTGCCCACTCTTGTCGGTGAAACGCTCCAGCAAACCCTGCTCGCAGAAACTGTTCACCTGTTCGCGGGCCTGAGCTCGCTGGGTGACATCGCCATCGGCGATGGTAGAAACCAGCTCGTCGAAAGCAATTCCTTCGTACAAGCGCAGGGAAAGCATGAGCTTTTCCTCGCGGGCTTCCTGGCCAGTGATAATCTCATGGCCTGCCCACGGCAAAATACCCGCTTCCACCTGTCGCGTCCACACCTTCGGGTGCCTTGTATCCCAGGAGCGCAAGTTACCAGCGTGCGCATGAGCCCCCGGGCCTAAACCAGCCCAATCGGCACCTCGCCAGTAGCCCAGATTGTGACGATCCTCATGCCCCGGCTTCGCCCAATTACTCACCTCATACCACTGGTAGCCCGCCTGAGCTAGCTGCTCGCACGCAATCTCATACTTGTGCGCTTCGTCATCATCGCGAGGAGTTTCCAGCTCGCCGTGGGCAATGCGCTGGCCCATCTTCGTGCCTGGCGCCACAGTGAGCGCGTAGCAGGAAATATGGTCAGGCTCCAAGCTCAGAACCGCGTCGAGAGAGCGCTTCCAATCGTCCACGCTCTCCCCTGGAGCCCCGTAAATGAGGTCGAGCGAAGTGGAAAGGCCCGCTTTTTTAGCCCAGCCGACCGCCGAAACGACATTCGCTTGGTTATGCGTGCGGTCCAGAACCTGCAAAACATGAGGAACGGCCGACTGCATGCCCAGAGAAATACGCGTAAAACCACCCTCGGCAAGCTCGTTGATACTCTTTTCGCTGACCGTGTCCGGGTTGGCCTCAGTACTCGCCTCGTAGCCCAGATTATCAGGCTGAAGATTGGCAGGGAGCAAGCCCCAGATCTGACGCACGCGGGTGAGCATCCTCACCAAGTCTGCCGCAGGAAGGATCGTCGGAGTTCCGCCACCAAAGTAGACGGTGGATGCCGGCTTGAGCTTCATCCCCGCACTTTGTTGCCAGAGAGCGTAGAGCTCCATCTCTTTGATGAGCTCGTTAGCGAAGTTCTCTCGGCTCGCGCCTTCGCCGAAATCCATGGTGGTGTACGTGTTGAAATCACAGTAGCCACAACGGCGGTAGCAGAAGGGAACGTGCACGTAAACTTCGAAAGGAATGTCCTTACCCTGCTCGAAAGCTGCAGCCTGCTCGCCAGCGTGCTGATAATCTTGGCGCAGTTTTTCGAGAGCCTGAGGGGAAGCTGTCGGACGGAAGCCGCGGGGAACTTTGCCCTCCGAGCGGTACACGCCTTTGCCCAGGCCCAGAGGGTCACTCTCCTCCACCGGGTCGGGGTTATCTTGCCAGTCGACGCCGCCGATGGTGGGGATTTCCCAGCCGCGAGAGTCAGGAGTGCCAGTGGTATCGAGCTCGCTCACAGGCTGGCCTTCTTCTTCGCCGCACGAATCTTCTCGCGAGTATCACGATCCGTCGTGTCATCCGTCGACAAAGCAGCGATGAAGGCTTCCTGCGGCACTTCCACACGCCCGAGCATCTTCATCTTCTTCTTGCCAGCCTTCTGCTTTTCGAGCAGCTTCCTCTTACGAGTGATATCGCCGCCGTAGCACTTGGCCAACACATCCTTACGCAGTGCAGAAATCGTCTCACGCGCAATAATGCGAGCGCCAATCGCCGCCTGCAACGGAATTTCGAAGAGCTGGCGAGGGATGAGCTTTTGCAGCTTCTTCGTCATCATCACGCCATACGCATACGCCTTATCGCGGTGGACGATGGCCGAGAACGCATCGACGCGCTCGCCTTGAATGAGAATGTCAACCTTCACCAAGTCAGCTTCCTGCTCGCCAGAAAGCTCATAGTTCAAGGTTGCGTAACCCTTCGTGCGCGACTTGAGCTGGTCGAAGAAGTCGAAAACGATCTCGCCGAGAGGAAGCTCATAGTGCAAGTCAACGCGCTCGGTGGAGAGGTACTCCATATTCTTCATATTGCCGCGATGCTCTTGGCACAGGTCCATCACGTCACCCACAAACTCCTTCGGAGTGATGATGTCCGCATCAGCAACAGGCTCGTACACTGCGCGAATCTTACCTTCGGGGTATTCGCTCGGGTTCGTCACGGTAATTTCAGAACTGTCTTCAGCAATCACACGGTAGTGGACGTTCGGCGCAGTGGTAATCAGTTCGAGGCCGAACTCGCGGCGCAAACGCTCGACGATAATCTGCATGTGCAGCAAGCCCAAGAAGCCGCAGCGGAAGCCAAAGCCCAAAGCGACGGAGGTTTCTGGCTGATAAACCAAAGAAGCGTCGTTAAGAACGAGCTTATCTAGCGCGTCGCGAAGGTCAGGGTAATCGACGTTATCCATCGGGAAAATGCCGGCATACACCATCGGCTCTGGCTCACGGTAACCAGGCAGAACCTCCGTGGCCGGGTTCTTTTCCGTGGTAATGGTATCGCCCACCTTACTTTGCGACACATCCTTCACGCCCGTAATAATGTAGCCAACCTCACCGGCACCCAGCGACTGCGTCGGCTGCATATCCGGGCTGATCACACCCAGCTCGATCGGGTCGTGAGCCGAGCCCAAACCCATTTGGCGCACACGCTCGCGAGAGTGAATTTCGCCGTCCTCCATACGAATGTAGGTGACGATGCCGCGATAGGAGTCGTACACGGAGTCGAAGATCAGTGCGCGAGCAGGAGCATCAGGGTCGCCGTGCGGGGCAGGAATCTTCTTGACGATCGTGTCCAAAAGCTCAGGGATGCCTTCACCCGTCTTACCCGAAACGCGCAGAATATCGTCGGGGTCGCAGCCAATCAGATTGGCAATCTCCTCACCATACTTTTCTGGCTCGGCAGAAGGCAGGTCAATTTTGTTGAGCACCGGGATGATTTCCAGGTCGTCATCCAACGCCATGTACAAGTTGGACAAGGTCTGCGCTTCGATGCCCTGGGTAGCGTCGACGAGCAGGACGGCTCCTTCGCATGCGGCGAGCGAGCGGGAAACCTCGTACGTAAAGTCGACGTGGCCTGGCGTGTCGATCATGCCCAGTGTGTATTCAGTGCCGTCTACCGCCCACGGAACGCGCACAGCCTGGGATTTAATAGTGATTCCACGCTCGCGTTCGATGTCCATTTTGTCGAGGAACTGGTTGCGCATGTCGTGAGCATCTACCACACCGGACAATTGCAAAATACGGTCAGCAACGGTGGACTTGCCGTGATCAATATGCGCAATAATGCAGAAATTCCTGATCAACGACTGTGGGGTCGAACCTGGCTGATTGACCTGCTGCTTCACAACTGCTCCTCATGGCTTGGTTGGCTTTATGGCCTGGCTGGGCTTTTGTCACACTGCTTTCTAGTGTAGGGCATATTTTCGTAGTTGGCAGATTTAGTCTGCCTGTGGTGTATCATAGGGGCTTGTATTTGTAGGCAGTGAACGTCATTTGGAGTACATTCATGGCAAACATCAAGTCTCAGAAGAAGCGTGTTATCACTAACGAGAAGGCACATCAGCGTAACGTCGCCTTCAAGAGCATGCTCAAGACGGAGATCCGCAAGGTCCGCGAAGCCGTTGAGGCTGGCGACAAGAAGGCTGCTGAAGAGGCATTCGCCGTTGCCGCTCGTCAGCTCGATCGCGCTGCAGGCCGTGGCATCATCCACAAGAACCAGGCTGCAAACCGCAAGTCTGCTTTGGCTCTTGCCATCAACAAGCTCTGATCTTTCCGTATCTCAAAAGCAGGTCGAGCTTACGCGTCACATCAGTCTCTGACGCACTGCCCTCTCTAGCCCTTCCTTCGGGAAGGGCTTTTTGTTGCCGCAACAGGCGCTATGACAAATGAGCAGGCTGACAGATTATCAGAAGGGCAGATTATCAGCGCTGGCGAGCATTCCCGCTTTTCGTGACCGCAGGCTCGTCCTGCGGGGCTTCATCACGCTCGATGATCTCTCCGGAGTCCATAACATCGGCCTGATAATCTGGAGAAACTTTGTGCCGGCGAGGCGCGCGGAACATGTAGGCTTCGGAACGCTTTGACGCGCCAGGAACAGTGAGGTTCCATTTCACCGAGGCGAAACGGATGAAAACGATGAAAACAACGATGACGACGTCCCAGAAAATCTCGGTGTTAATCGTGCCGCCACGCGCCAAAATAATGCGATGCGAAATGATGGTAAGGATGCAGGCCACCGCCGAGGGGACCGCGTAAAGGTGCTTGTCACGAATCACCACCGGCACCTCACCTACCAAAACGTCGCGCAGCACGCCACCAGCAAAAGCCGTTGCCATGCCAAGGAAGACTGCCGTCATGCCACCTGTTCCCCAGGCCAGAGCCTTTTCCGTGCCGATCACTGAGAAGAGCGCCATGGCCACCGCATCGAGCAGGATCAGCGTCCAGCGCATGCGCTCGATTTCAGGGTGAATAAACATGATGATCACGCCTGCTGCGATGGCGATCAGCACCATCGCGCGGTCGCGCACACCAACAGGCGGAATGTCACCGAGCAGAATGTCACGCACGAGCCCGCCACCCAGAGCCGTCGCCCAGGCGAGCACGATGATGGCGAAACCGTCGTACTTTTTGCGCACGCCGACCAGGCCTCCCACAAAGCCGGAGACCAGAATGGTGAAGTATTCGATGCCCATGAAAACAGCATTACTTTCTAAAGCAATCTGTTGGGACATATGCCGCTCCTTTGGGCTCATGCTTTGGTTAGCGCTGTGACTGTCAACAGCTGGGTGACTGTCAGCTAAGAATAGCAAAAGGGCCGCTCCTCACACACCGGTCAGTCTCGCTAAGACACACGAGGCCAGCCAGGCAAGGAACAGCCCTCTTTACGCTTACGCCCGCCTTTACATTGCTAGCTTTATGTCAGGCCGGTGCAAAACGCAGCATGAAAATCTCAAAAGATTATCACTCAGCATCAGCGTCAGCTGCTGGAGCCTCTGCTGGAGCGGTTGCTGCTGGAGCAGCAGCAGGAGACTCAGCCTCATCAGCTGGGACCTGCACGGAAACGACGGACTCTTCTGGGTCGACATCGACGAGCTCGGTGCCTTCTGGAAGGGTGATGTCCTTAGCGAGAATCTTCTCGCCGTCCTGCATGCCCTCGACGGAGAGGGTGAAGCGCTCTGGCAGGTTGGACACGTCAGCGCGAACGTGCAACTCCTGAACGTCAACGAATGCGACGCCAGAGCCCTTGGTTTCACCTTCGATGAAGACTGGCACGGTGACGTCGATCTTCTCGCCACGCTTGACCTCATAGAAGTCAACGTGCTCGATGGAGCGCTTCACTGGGTTGCGCTGAACATCCTTGACGACAGCGAGACGATCCTCATCGCCGAAGACGATGTTGTACACAGCATTGGAGTGACGAAGAGCGTTCTTCAAATCCAGCTCAGGAAGCTGCAAGAAGAGTGGCTCCTGGCCATTGGCATAAATGGAAGCTGGGACGTTGCCAGCCATGCGCATGCGGCGGGCGAAACCCTTACCGAACTCGGTACGAACGTGACCTTCGAGCTTAATTGGCTCTGCCATAATGAAATCCTTTCTTGTACGAGCTTCTTTGCGAGGACAAGACGGACCTTCAGAGCCTGTGCAACAAGCATCGCCTGTCGCAGCACACCCGAACACAAGGAATGTGCACTGAGCACTCGCACGCGAGTAAGCGCAGTGATAATCTTGAGCGCCCCTTGGCAAGTAAGCCAGCATCGTCAACTTTGCCAGCCGCCTGCCCTGTCAGCTCGCCTTCCTTGTGAGAAGGTATAAACGCCGAGTCGATAACGGGAATTTCTCCCCTCGCCAAAGCATCAAGTTCTGAGATTAACACCACGGCAGAACAATGTCAGGCAGGGTTCCCGCTAAAGTTGAACAAAAAGGATCGGGAGTTAACCGAGAGGAGTTCCCATGGGCGCGAATCTGCCTTTTGCCGACAAACTTTCTAACGCAACCTACCGTTTGGCTGGTAAGGTATCCAGCAAGCTAGGTCTGCCAGCTCCTCTCGATCCCAACCAGCCGGAACGTCCCCAGCCAGAGTTGCCATACGAAATTGACTTGGGCTTCGGCCATCCTACGCGTACCTACATCGACCCCATCACGAACCTCAAGCTCACGCAAAGCAAGGGCGCTGACACGATTCCTGAAGAATACACGATTTATGACATTTACCGTGAGCGTGCCGAGCGTATGGGCGACTCCCCTCTCTTCGTGTTTAAGCGTCACGGCTCCTGGATTTCCAAGACGGCTCATCAGGTGCTCGCCGATATTCGCCGCACAGCGAAAGGCATGATGCATATCGGCATTAAGAAGGGCACGGGCGTGGCTTTCATGTGCTCGACATCCTATGAATGGGATGTTGTCGACGCCGCTGTAGTGAGCATCGGCGGTGTTCTAGCCACGATTTACGACACAGATTCTGCCCCTCAGGTCGAGCATATTCTCGACAACTCCGACGCCCAGATTCTCATCGTGCAGACCAATGCCATGCGCGAGCGTATTGAGGACGCACTGGAGCACTACAAGAATGTGAAGGTGTACTGCCTCGAGCAGGGCGACTTGGAGGCAATTCAGGCTTACGGCGAGACGGTTTCTGACCGCGAGTTGGACGAGCGTATTGCCAGCATTAAGAAGACGGATTTGTGCTCCATCGTCTACACGTCTGGCTCTACTGCCCTGCCAAAGGGTGTGGAGATGACGCATGAGTACTTCTGCGCTACGGCGAAGAATTTGCGCGCTTTCATGCCTGACCTGCTTGCCGACCCGCGCAATTCGGAGTTACAGTTCTTGCCTCAGGCGCACTCTTTTGCTCGCGCCATCAACTACATCGTGGTGAACTCGGATATTACTGAGTACATTTCCGAGTCGTTTGCCACGCTGCTCTCTGATTTGCAGTACGCACGCCCGACCATCATGATCGGTGTTCCTCGCGTGTTTGAGAAGATTTACAACGCGGCTTCCCAAAAGGCTGGCTCCGGCTTGCAAGGCTACGTGTTCCAGGGCGCTGTCAACGTGGCAACAACCTATTCGCATGAAATGAGCGAGCAGGGTAAGGCAAATCGTTCGGTGCGCTTGATGCGTGGCGTGTTTAACCCTGTGGTATACAAGACGTTGCGCGATGCACTGGGTGGCCGCGCTAAGTGGCTGGTATGCGGCGGTGCTCCTTTGGACCCGCGTTTGATGAACTTCTTCCGTGGTGCTGGAATCCCGCTGTTTGAAGGCTATGGCATGACGGAAACGACTGCTCCCTGCGCTTTCACTCCTTTGACTGCTGAGTACCGCGAGGGTTCGGTAGGTATCGCCTTCCCTGGTTTCACCTTGCGTGTTGCTGAAACGGGCGAGTTGCAGGTGAAGGGTGCTGCTGCTTTCACGACGTACCACAAGAATTCGAAGGCGACCAAGGAAAGCTTCACCAAGGATGGCTGGTTGAAGACCGGCGACTTGGGTCGTATTGATAACGACGGCTATGTGTATATTACCGGCCGCATTAAGGACTTGATTATCACTGCTGGTGGTAAGAATGTGACGCCAGGGCCGATGGAGGAAAAGATTGCTCGCAGTCCTCTGGTTTCGCACGCTTTGGTGTTGGGCGATAAGCGCCCCTTCGTTTCTGCTCTGGTCACTTTGGACCCGGATGGTGTGAAGCGTTGGCTGAAGTCGCATGGCATGGATGAGAACATGAGCTTGGAGGAAGCAGCGAATAATGCTGCTGTGCGCTCCGAGATTCAGCAGTATGTTGACAAGGCGAATGAAGGCGAGAGCCGCGCTGAGTCGGTGCGTAAGTTCATCATTCTTCCGGATGATTTCACTCAGCAGAATGGTTTGCTGACCGCTTCGATGAAGGTGATTCGCCCGAAGGTGCTCAAGAGGTATGAGGATCTGCTCAACACACAGATGTATGTGCCGCTGAACAAGCACTGAGAAGTGGCGCGGGGCGCGACTGCGACTCGGGTGGCCGGAAGATAGTTTCAGGCGGCTGCCTCGCAACTGGGGCTGCCACCACAAGGCATAAAGGAAGGCGCTGAGTATCGGTGATACCCGGCGCCTTCTTTTGTCTTTCGAGCTCAGCGTTCGAAGGGGTAAACCTCTCCCCACTGCTCACGAATGCTATCCATGATTTCCATCACGCGCAGCGTATCAGCATGAGGCATACTTGGAGCTTCGATCTCACCATTCATCCGAGCTTTCGCAGCCTCCACCACTTGGTACTCATAACCAGTGATCTGCCCCTCATTGAGAGTGATGGAATCGGTGAGCTGGTGCTGATTGTTGTAAATATCAACCTTTTCCGGATTGTTGATATTCGTGACAATCATGTAGCCCTTCGTGCCCATCACCATGCCACGGCGAGTTCCCACAGAAAGAGTCGACGAAGTTGCGGTTGCCATGACGGTCGGCTTACCTGGCTTGCTGCGCCACATTGCTGTGGTGGATTGCTGGTCAACACCCGTAGAGGTGAAGCTTGCCACACTGTTGAGTCGATCGAGGTGATAATCCGGAGTCATCATGTCGATGAAGTTGATGGTGTAAACGCCGACGTCGAGAAGAGCGCCACCAGCCATCTGCGGGTCCATGATGCGCGCCTTGTGTTCGAGCGGGTACGAGAGGTTCGCTGAAACATCAGTCACCTCGCCGATAACGCCCGAGTCGATGAGTTCGACCAGCTTCTTGCGGCTTGGCATGAAGCGCGTCCAAATTGCCTCGACGCAAGCTTGGCCGGTGTCGCGCGACACTTCGAGCACGCGACGAGCCTGCTGAGCGTTCGCAGTGAAGGACTTCTCCACCAGAACGGCCTTACCATGCTTCATGCATGCGATGGCCTGGTCGGCGTGCAAAGCGTGAGGGGTTGCAATGTAGACGAGGTCAACCTGGGGGTCCTCGTACAGCTGCTCGTAGGAGCCATAAGCTACTGGGATGCCGTATTTGTTGGCAAACTCTTGGGCACGCTCCTTCGAGTTGCGCGTGGCAACAGCATATGGGCGAACCAAGCCTGCATAACGCTCATCGGCGAGCATTCCGTTGAGGGTGGTTGCCATGGCGTGGGCAATATCGCCTGCGCCTAAAATCGCAACATTCACTGGCTGTGTCTTTTCCGGTGATGTTGTTGCTTGCGACGCTGTTTCTTGCAGCATTGTTTCTGAATGTTGAGTCATTAGTACTCTCCTGTGGTCAGTACTCCGTGTTGCCAGTACTCGCTTGTTTGCAGTACTTTGCAGTTGCGTAGTTACGCGCGAAATGTGCAGAGCCACCGCAAACATCAGCTTTAGAAGCCGAAGCGGTTCAAAGCGCGCGGATCAGACTGCCAATCTCGTGCCAGTTTGACGTGAAGGTCGAGGCTGGAGCGCATGCCAACAGCTCTGTTGACCGCCGTCCTCACTCTCTTCTTCACATACACGAGATTCTTTGCCTTGCGTCCAATGATAATCGGTTTCTGCGAATCTCTCTCCACATAGAGGCTCACATAAACATGAGCTTTCGCCGGGTTGCCATTCTCATCGGTTTCGCCAGGTTCTGGCTTCACAATATCATCGACGACGACGGCCAGAGAATGCGGTAGCTCATCGTTAAGCTCTTCCAAGAAAGCTTCACGGATCAGCTCGGCGATAGTCTGCTCGGCGCTTTCCTCGGTGAGAACGTCATCGGGGTACATTTTCGGGCCTTCTGGCACCGCGTTGATGAGCACCTTCGCCACTTCATCGGTGTTATCGCCTTCGAGTGCGGAAACGGCGACGATTTCGGAGAAATGGCCGAACTGGTCGACTTCGATGAGCTTGTCGACGAGCTTCTTCTTGCTCAGCTGGTCGATTTTGGTGACCACGCAGATCACTGGTTTGCGCCAGTAACGTGGCGAGGTCGGCTCTTCTTTGGTACGGGCGAACTGGTCTTGCAGTTTGCGCAGAATTCTCTCGTCGCCAGGGCCGATCTTTTGGTCGGCTGGCAGCAGGAAGCATACGGCATCCACTTCGGAGAGGGATTCGTCAACCATATCGTCCAGGCGCCTGCCCAGAAGGGTGCGCGGGCGGTGAATTCCTGGTGTGTCAACGAGGACGAGCTGAGAGTCGGGGCGGGTCATGATGGCGCGAATATCACGGCGTGTCGTCTCCGGCCTATCGGAGGTAATCACCACTTTGCGGCCAACCAGCGCGTTGACGAGCGTCGACTTTCCCACATTTGGCCTGCCCACAATGGCAACAAAGCCGGAGCGGAAGCCTTCTGGTACGCGATGTTCTGGGGCGATGTCGTCGAGGCTTGCTCTAGCCGACTCGAGATTATCACTGTCCTTTTCTTCGCCTGCGAGCTCGGCAAGCTCTTCGGGGTCAATATTTTCCGGGTCGAAAGTCAGTGGGTCGAAATCACTCATGAGTCTTTCTCCTCTGTGGTGGCCGTGTGCGACGGGGCAGTATGCGATAGGTTAGCTGAATGGGATGAGCGTGCTGAGTTCTGTTCAGCCTTGTCAGCCTTGTCAGCCTTGTCGGCTGAGTCTGCACTCTCCTGCTTTTCTTGCCTCTCCTGCTCGTCATGGGTGAGCAAGGAAAGTGGTTGAACGCGCAGCATGGAAACTTTCTTGCGCCTTCCTGCTTGGTCGATGGCGGTGAGCAGCAAGCCGTGTGTGCGGCCCGACTCCCCAACGATCGGCACGTGGCCAAGAATCTTGGTCAGCAGGCCGTAAACGGTGTCAACATCGTCTTCGTCAATATCGATTTCGAAGATCTCTTCCAAATCGTTGATCGGTGTGCGTGCTGGCATTTCCCACACGTGTTCGTCTACTTGACGCGGTTCTTGATGCTGAGTGCGATCATGTTCGTCTTCCAGCTCACCCACGATCTGTTCGATGGCGTCCTCAATGGTGACGATTCCGGCAATTCCGCCGTATTCGTCGAAGACGACGGCGATATGCTGACGCTGCTGCTGCATTTGATGGAACAGATCGTCCACAGGCTTGGATTCTGGTACGAGCAACGGCTCTCGGGCAATGCTGCCAATGGTTTTATCGTCATTAGCGGTACCGAAGGCCAAGAGTTGGACGACGTCTTTGAGGTACGCCATGCCTCTCAAGTCATCGATGGAGTCGCCGATGACAGGAATGCGAGAGAAACCGGAACGAGAGAAGAGTTTGAGGGCGTCAGCAAGTGGCGTGTCAGCTGGGAGGCAGACCATGTCGGTGCGAGGAACCATGATCTCACGCGTGAGAGTGTCAGAAAGCGAGACAACATTTCTCAGCATTTCTGCGACTTGAGGGTCCACATCGGTGGTTTCCACCATGCGGTCAACCATCGCCTTGGATTCTTCTTGTTGGATTTTCTCGATCTGCTCGTCGTCAGCGAGGCTTCCATCTCCTTCTTCTCTAAAGGATTTGCGCAGCGAACGGATGGCTGCGAAGGGGAAGATGCGCGTGACGATACTCATCAGGCGCGAGTGGCGGACCATCACGTCAATAGGCAAGTCAACGGTAGCTTTGAAGCGCGGGCGTGCCATAAGCGCAATAACGCCGAAGATGATGGCTGCAACGAAGCCGATGAGCACGGCTTCCCACCATTCAGGGACGAAGAGCACGGCGATAAGGGCGACGAGTACACCGAAGAATGCGGTCAGCACTACGCGAAGGAAGGATGCGGAGGCTTGGGTGGCATTCCTACTCGCCACGAGATTTTGCACCCTGGTAATCTTCTTGAGTTTGCGGGCGCGTTCGAAGTCGGTAAGGTCTTCATCGGATTGGATTGCCAGGGATCGGTTGTTGAGCGAGGTTCGGGTGACGCGCATGACTGCCGATTCGAGGCTGGCCAGCACGATGGAGAACCACATGTCGAGGATGGCGATCAGGCCGAAGACTATGGCTAGAACTATTTCCAGAGTCATTTTTTCCACTGCTCTTCGCCTCACTTCTCACTATATGGTGACGTGTTTGACGCGTCATCGGAGCCGTTATTGTGTTCCGGCTCGCTTTCTGGCCTGCCGACCCAGTCGTTTTGTGGCAAGCCAAAACGTTCGTCGTTGGCTTTCAGCTGCTCGAAGTTGATTTGCTCGTCGCTCTGGACTTCAGCGTCATCCTCTTCCGGCTGGCCGGACAAGCCTTGTGTTGGTCCATCGGAAGCGCCTGAGTGGATGAACTTTTCTGAACCTGCGCGAGGCAGTTCTGGATGGTCGCGATAGTAGCTGGCCAGCATGTCCTCCGCACCTTCGGGCAGCACGATTTCGTGGACCGCTGTTCCGCGTGCGGCGATGAAGAGGAGCATGAGTTGGCGCTGCAGGTCGAACATGGCTCGCTCCTGCTCGGGCTCCATGTGGTCGAAGCCGAGCAAGTGCAGGATTCCGTGTGCGGTGAGCAGCAGCATTTCTTCGATGCCGGAATGCCCGGATGCGTGCGCTTGTTGGATTGCCACATCAGGGCAGAGCACGATGTCACCGAGGATGCCAGCTGGTGTGAGTGCGCCGTCTTTTCCGGGGCGCAGTTCGTCCATGGGGAAGCTCATCACGTCGGTTGGCCCGATTAAGCCCATCCATCGCTCGTGCAGGTCGGCGATGGTTTGTGGATCAACGAAGGTAATGGTGAGGTCCGCGCCGGGGCTCACTCTCATTTGGTCGAGGACGAAAGCTCCGAGGTCGGAGAACTGTTTAGGGTCGATGCTCCACTCTGTTTCGTTTGCTACTTCAACGCTCATCAGTTCTCCTTTTCGTTGCGGCTGTTGCGCTGTGGGTCAGTATGTGCACGTGCAGCGCGTGCTTCGCGTTCCTCATCGTGCTTGTTGTAGGCGTTGACGATTGCGGCGACGAGGGAATGGCGCACGACGTCGCTATCGGTGAAATGTACGAAGCTGATTGCTGGTATTCCTCGCAAAATGTGTTCAATGGATCGCAATCCGGACCGTCTAATGGCGAGGTCAACCTGGGTGATGTCGCCGGTGACGACCATGCGCGAGTTGTAACCTAAGCGAGTAAGGAACATTTTCATCTGTTCCTCGGTGGTGTTCTGCGCTTCGTCGAGGATGACGAAAGCGTCATTGAGAGTTCTTCCTCGCATGTAAGCCAGTGGCGCTACTTCGATGGCTCCAGAGTCCATGGCTTGCTTGAGCTGAATGCTTCCGAGCATGTCGGACAATGCGTCGTAGAGGGGCCTGAGGTAAGGGTCGATCTTTTCGGCGAGGGTTCCTGGCAAGTAACCCAGATTTTCACCGGCCTCGACGGCAGGGCGTGTCAAGATGATGCGACGGACTCGGTGTTCTTGGAATGCTTGGACTGCCATGGCTACTGCGAGGTAGGTTTTACCTGTTCCTGCAGGGCCAATACCAAATGTGATGGTGTTCTTGGCAATTTGAGCAACGTAGTGCCTCTGCCCTGCTGTTTTCGCTCGCACTGGTACTCCACCGGCGTAGGCGATGACTGCAGGGATGCTCACATCCGGCAGTTCACCTTCCACTTGGCTCGACTGACGGGTGCGAGCAGTGTGAGTTTCGTGCGCAGTCAACTGTGAGAATTGTGCTCTGCTCAAGCGTTTGCGAGCAGTGTCATACTCGCTCTTGTGAGGAGCACGAGTATCTGCCGTATGGTGAGTTCCAGTATGCTTACTTGCAGAACCCTTGATTGCAGCATTTTCACCAGCGGCATGCTTGTGTGTGATTTCACTGAGGTATTCCACATCGCGGCCATGAGCATCGAAGTGACGACGACGTGCTGAGAGCAGGCGGCGAACAGAATCAGCATCTAAAGCTGCTTTCGCTTGTGCTGCTTGGCTTAACTGTTCAAACAGGTTTTCTGCAGCAATCGCCTCTGGCTCTGTCAAAACGTCTTGCGAAATGATGGAGATGTTATGGCCTCGCACCACAAAAGTGAGGCGTGGGAATGATTTCTCCACCTCATGCAAAACCGCGTCGACAGGGCCGAGCACTTCTGTCGCATCCACGTTTTCAGGAATGGTGAAAACGCGAACCGTATGGCCGTAACGGGCACTCACTCAGGCAACACCTCTCCGGTCAAAACATGAGCGTGAACGTGGAATACAGACTGGCCTGCATTGCGTCCCGTGTTGAAAATCAGGCGGAAGGTGCCATCAGCCTGCTCGTCAGCGATTTTCTGAGCGATTTGAACAACATGTGCCAACAGTGCAGGGTCCTTCTCGGCAAGCTCGGCAACGTTGGCATAATGCACCTTAGGAACCACGAGAACGTGGACCTTAGCCTTCGGATTAATATCCTTGAAGGCATACACCTGCTCGTCTTCGTAGACCTTGCTGCTCGGAATATCACCAGCGATAATCTTGCAGAAGAGGCAATCAGGATCGTTCGTGCTCATATCAGCTCTTTTCTGTGGAGTTCTTCTTTACTCCATCTTGCCACCAGGTACTAACCGAGCTGAAAATCTGTGTTTTGTTGAAATGACGCGGTTTCTCTTCATATCGACACGCCGAAACTACTCATTTTTTCGCGAACCCCTTGCACACTTGCTCATCTGTGTTAGAGTTTTATTTTGTTGCTTACGGGCACTGTCCGGGTGGCGGAATGGTAGACGCGCTAGCTTGAGGTGCTAGTGGCCACTTTATACGGCCGTGCGGGTTCAACTCCCGCTCCGGACACTCATAACCGGTTCTGATTCCAGAACCGGTTTTTGTTTTTCCAGTGCTCTATAGTACGGACTTTGGGGTGCTAATCTCAGGTTACCCTTCCCTCACCACCAACTCCATACCCCCTCTGCCTCTCTCGAGCATAAGAGCATGAGAAAGGGGAACCTGCATGACCTTCCTTGCTACTGCAACACCTCAACACCGGTAGCAGCCAAGTAGCCTCAGAACAAGTCCCCCTCAACTTTCAGCTGTACGCTTCAGTTGTTCTCATTCGTTTTCATCGGTTTCCTCATTACATGACTTGCAGCCTTGAGCTACGAGCGCTCTTCTCTTTCAGCGCCATTCGCGAAAGCTGTGTGTCTCCTCAGCAGTGATAATCTTGGCAAACTCCCCTAGCTTCTCCAACGAGAAAGAAGCGGGTACTCCCCTCGCGGTCGCTGGGAGGTGACACACCAGTAGAGCCACTGAGCAAGCTCACGACGAGGAAGGTGCACAGGGCCGTCGGCGAAGAAAGACTCAGTGAAAATCTCTTTGTATTGGCGAGCAAGAGTGGGGACAAGATCAGCAGAATCGTGCTCCTTCGCATACGCCTGCCAGCGCTCGAGGAACTGGTCAGAAAGCTGCTTCTCACCAGCATGCTTCATCTTCACCAGCACCATGCGAGCAGCAGTCTGATCCACAAACTCATCGACGCGACCGTCGAGCTCACACTCGAAGCATTCGAGCACATCCCAGCCCTGAGCGCGCAACTCTTCATACGCATCAATCATATCCATCCACTCATCGAGATGAGCATCGCGGAATCGCTCGAGGGCACGCGGGAAAAGCTGCGGAAGGCGCTCGCACTTCTCATCCTCATGCCACAAGCAAGGCTTCACCACAATCATAGTGCGATACTTGGGAAAGACTATCGAAGGCAGGAATTTGTAGCGCGGGTCATACTTGCGGAAGCGGAAACCACGGCGGAAAAACACCGAGCGAATCTGAGCCAGCAGCGGCTCTAAGTACATGAACTGGGTTTGAGCAAGGCTGAGCTTGCGGTAGTCCACTTTCTTCGTCAGAAATTTGAAGGAAGAGCGCGGGGCAGTGCGCGGGGCAGATGGTTCTCTTTCCTCGGCTTCCTGTGTTGCTTCCGGCGCGACTTCCTGTGCTGCTTCCACCTCATCCGGCAGTACCTTTTCGACTGTTTCCGGCGCAGCTTCTGTTTCCGGCGCAGCTTCCGGTTCCGCTTTCACCGCAGCTCCAGCTTTCACCGCGGCTTCCGGCACCACAAAAACCTCCTCCGGCTCAAGGCCAAACTTGTTCATCCACTCACGCCAAGCACGCTGAGAAATCACTCCATATCTCTGCTCGCACATGCGCTGATAAACGTACTCGATGTCAGAGTACTTTTCATGCAGGTAATGAAACTCGAGGCCAACCTCAAGAAGGTCATGAGGGAACACTTTACGCGTATATTCTCGTGCCTTCGCAGCAGTCTCAGCCTTGCCTCGCACATCGAGTTCAGCAATCGAGTACGTCCAATACCCATCTATTCTTTCGACGTACACGTCGAGAGCTTTCGGACGGTGGCCACCGAAGCGCTCAAGGTTCTTCCACCGGCTCAGCAGAACTTTCGCCTTCTCCCGCGGATGCAGATACCGCTTGTAGCTCAGCTGGGAAACGGAAGTGAGATGCCACTGATGACAGTTGGGGCATTGATAGACTCGCTTCTCGTGGCGCTTCTCCCTATCCTTCGACCACTGCGTCTTGCCCAGAACGAGAATTGCTTCATCTTGAGTCGCATAGCAGACTTTCCCGGTTGCTGGGCAATGCTGGTATTTGACGAGTTCGCGCGGCTTACGAAGGCGCGCAGCATGGAGGTATCGGTATCGCTTCGAGCCTTGCTTCGGCGTTCGCAAGCCCATACCCGCCTCCCCCTCTGGCTCTTGACTGCTTGCTAGACTGCAAGGGTGAAAATCATCCCTATTACCGATCTGAATAACCCTCAAGTTCAGGCATACACTAATCTTACTGAACTGCAATTAAGAAATCGCCTGGAGCCCGCCAAAGGCCTGTTCATCGCCGAACAGCCCAAGGTGATTGACCGCGCTCTCGCCGCCCATGTTGAGCCGTTGAGCTTCTTGTTGGAAGAGCGCTGGTTGGCCCAGATGCAGGAGGAGTTTGATTTCGTCGATCGCACGTGGGGCCCTGATGTTCCCGTTTTCGTCGCTTCTGAGGAGCTTCTCACTCAGTTGACTGGTTTTCGCTTGCATCGTGGCGCTCTGGCCGCTATGAAGCGCTGGTCTCTCCCCTCCGTTTCTGAGGTGTGCAAGGGGGCAAGCTTGGTGGCAGTGCTGGAGAATGTGGTCAACCACGAAAATATTGGCGCTATTGTCCGCTCGGCCGCGGCTCTCAACGTGGATGCCGTTCTGGTCACGCCTTCTTGCGCTGATCCCCTCTATCGCCGTTCGGTGCGCGTTTCGATGGGCACTGTTTTTCAGGTTCCGTGGACTCGCATTGGCGGTGATGATTACCACCAGTGGCCAAACCCATCGATTCAAGAGCTCAAAGACCTTGGTTTTACTACTGTTGCGATGGCTTTGCGCGACGACTCTCTGTCCCTTCCTGAGCTCGCCCGCCGTTGTGCTCTGCCCAAAGACGCTCCTGAGCATATCGGTAAGGTTGCGCTGATCTTTGGTACAGAAGGCGAGGGCCTCATGCCTCGTACTTTGCGCGCTGCTGATTACACGGTGAAAATTCCGATGGCTCACCATGTTGATTCGCTCAATGTTGCGGCAAGTTCTGCGGTGGCTTTCTACGCGATCCGCGCGGCACAAGGCTTGCTGGTCAATAGTTAGAATTTCTTCAGATTATCAGCCCGCACAACTCAAGGCTGCGCATACAAAAAGTGGGAGAGCAGAAATCTGCTCTCCCACTTGCGTTTAGCGCTGATAATCTCAGACTATGCTGTCATCAGGCCTTGGTTGCCTTTGCAGCGGCAACCTTTTCCTGAGTTTCGACGGAAGCTGCAGCGTCACCGACGCCGGCGCCCTGAGAGTTGGCCTCCAGAGGCTTTGCTTCTTCAGGAAGGACGGTGCCAGTCAAGCGGCCGAGGCCTGCCATGAAGTGGTAAATCACCAGGCAGAGCACGGAGCCGATGGCGATGCCGTTGAAGCCGATGCCGTTGATGGCGAAGGAGAAGTCGGCGATACCGATGACCATGGTGACTGCGGCCACGGAGAGGTTGACGTTGCTGGAGAAGTCAACGTGGTTCTCCACCCAGATTCGAACGCCGAGCATACCGATCATGCCGTAGAGCAAGGTGGTGACGCCGCCGAGTACGCCGACTGGAATGGTGTTGATCAGTGCGCCAAACTTCGGGCAGAGGGAGAGGATGAAGGCGAAGCCTGCTGCGCACCAGTAAGCCGCGGTGGAGTAGACCTTGGTTGCAGCCATCACGCCGATGTTCTCAGCGTAGGTGGTGGTGCCGGAACCGCCGCCGAAGCCGGCGAACATGGTGCCGAGGCCGTCTGCGAAGAGTGCGGTGCCAATCTGGTCGTCGTAATTCTTGCCAGTCATGAGAGCCACAGACTTGACGTGGCCGATGTTCTCAGCGATGAGGACGAGGACGACCGGGATGAACATTGCGAGTACGGAGAAGTCAACCTTTGGAGTGTGGAATGCTGGCAGGCCGATCCATGCTGCCTGCTCCACAGCCTTGAAGTTGACCTGGCCGCGTGCGACTGCGTAGAAGTAACCGACGAGAACGCCGAGCAAAATGTTCAAGCGGCCGAGCATACCGCGCAGCAGGACGGGGATGATGAGAACTGCAACGAGGGTGACGACTGCGGTGTCTGGAGCCTGCTTGAAGTTGTTCCAAGCAGCTGGGGCCAGGTTGAAGCCGATGATGGCCACGATGGCGCCGGTCACGACTGGTGGCATGACAATGTCAATCCAGCGAGAGCCTGCGAAGTGGACGATCAGGCCGACCAGAGCCAGGACCAGACCAGTGGAAAGAATACCGAAGGATGCGACTGCCAGACCCTTGTGTGCGCTCACCACTGCGGTAACTGGAGCGATGAAGCCGAAGGAAGAGCCCAAGTAGCTAGGAAGAACGTTCTTGTTGATGAGCAAGAACAGGACCGTTGAAAATGCGGTGAAGAACAGGGTGACGGATGGATCGAAGCCCGTCAGAATTGGAACCAAGAAGGTGGCGCCGAACATTGCAATAACATGCTGTGCGCCAACGGAGGCTGTACGTGCCCAGCTCAAACGCTCCCATGGAGCAACAACCTCGCCTGGGCCGAGATGCTTGCCATCTCCGTGCAGCTGCCAGCTGAAAATATTCTTCATTTCTGCCATTTTTATCCCTTTCGTGCTGCCCACCGGGCTCGCACATAGTTGTGGGTCTGGCACTGTGCTTTTTGCACTGTGTTCTTTGATAGATTGTGCTACTTAAATGGCTTTAAGGTTACAGTTATGTTAACAAAGTGTTACAAAGCACTAGGAATAAGATAGGAGAACGCTTCTCTTTACCTGACGACACGCCCGAGATTATCACTGCGCTTTCTCGGCCACAGAGAAGAAGTAATCAGCTTAGCATTTCTCACGCTTGCGCGCAAGCAGTCCGCCGCTGTGAATTGTGTAGGCACTGCACACAACTTTGGAGGTGCTGCGAATTTTTGAAGCGCCGCGCAACTGCGTCGTCGCCCGCAATGTTGTGATCGTGCACAACGCAAGAAGGGAGTAGCTCTCGCTACTCCCCTCTCACACCTCTTTCAAACTTCGCCTCTTGCGTTGTGCGCGCTTCAGCTTGCGCGATCGATAAGATGCACTCATGAGATTTCGCTTCATTCGCGCGTATCTCATCGCGCGATCGCGCCTATGAGCACAGGAACTCAGAAATCGTAGCCAATCGCGTTGAGCATGGTGCGCCCATCTTCGGTGATCATCGACACATCCCATGCAGGAGTCCACACCCAGTCAACACGGAAGTACTCCACTACAGGTGCGAGCATGCTGGCTGCTTCATCTTCAATAAGATCTGTTAGCGGACAGGCGGGAGTGGTGAGAGTCATCGTCAAAATGGCACGACCCTTCTCATCGATTTCCACACCATAAACCAAGCCTAGATTCACTACATCGATGCCGAGCTCAGGGTCGATGACGTCCTTCATTGCGTCGAGGACAGCCTGTGCGGTTTGCTCGCCCACCTCATCGTGAGCTTTCAACTCAACCTTGCGTGGTTGAGCAGCACCCGCCTTTTGGCTTGCTTCCAAAGTGGGGGCGAAAGATTGTTCCGAGAACGGGTTGAAGTCACCCGAGCTCGCATATTCACGAGCCTTGCGCACGGCTTCCGGCTCAAAATTATTATCTGCCATAGCTTTACTTTCGTTTTGTGCTGTTGTCACTGAATTTCATTTTTCGATGTTGTTTCAGCAGACTATCCTGCAATCCTACCGCTTCAACCTTGCAGCTGCTAATCGGTGAGCTCATGACGATGCAGTGAACTCACTGATAATCTGGAGAAATTGTTGCTAAAGCTTTCGCCACAGCGTCTCTCGTACCTTCCCAGCCCAGCAGTGCGCACTTAATGCGCATCGGGAATCGCGAGACTCCTTGGAAAGCCATCGCATCGCCTAAAGCATCCGCGGTCGCAGCATCGTCGACGCCCTTGCCTCGCGAATCCATCAGCTCGCGGAAAGCGCGATGCAGCTTCATGAATTCGTCAACGCTTTTGCCTTGCGCCATGTCGTGCAGAACCGACAGGCTCGCCTGGTAAATTGAGCAACCGTGCCCATCCCACATCAGCTGCTCGATAACTGCCGGCTTGCCCTCTTCTTGCTTGATGGCAACGCGCACAGTCACCTCGTCGCCGCACGTCGGGTTGAATTGGTGAGAGTCCGCCTGGCAGTACTCATGGCTCTGCTCTTGGCTGCTCGAGGCCGACACGAGATTGTCACTGCGCTGATTCTCTCGTGTACCTTGAGTCTCTTGCGCACCTTGGTTCTCTTGATCACCCGAGTTTTCTCGCCGATCCGAATTCTCTTGAGCAACATCAGGAGCGAAATGCGTTTTACCGTGAGGATCGCGCGACGCTTCCAAAATGAACTCTTGGTACATCTGCTCCAAAGCGGGATCTACAACAGAGTCTTCACTACTGTCCTGCTCAGAAATTCCAAAGAGTGAGTTCAGTGCGAAAGGATCGTCAAACATCATGCTCTCCTTTCTACTCCTACTTACCTAAGAAATACGGGCGAATCTGAGCAACCGCATCCATAAACTGCTCAACATCCTGCGCCGTGGTATACACCCCCGCCGACGCACGGTTAGAAGAATACACACCAAAACGACGGTGAATAGGCTGAGCACAGTGGTGACCTGTCCTGATTGCCACACCGTAAGAATCGAGGAATTGACCCACATCATGAGGGTGAACGCCCTCAACTTCAAAGCTCACGGTTGCGAGACGCTCGTTCATATCCAAGGGCCCGAGCACACGGATGCCAGGAATATCGGCAACCTTCAACAGTGCAGTGCCAATCTCACGCTCATGAGCTTGAAGAGCGTCAAAGCCGACAGAAGTAAGCCATTGAGCTGCCACACCAGCAGCAACTACTTGAGCTACCGGTTGCGTTCCCGCCTCAAACTTGAAAGGCGCGGCTGACCACTGTGCCTGCTTATCCAGCCAAGCGAGGTCCACCATCTCACCACCAAAGTTTGCTGGAGGCAGCAGTTCCAGCAGCTCGCGCTTGCCGTAGAGGAAGCCCACGCCGGTAGGACCGTACATTTTATGCGCTGACCAGCAGGCAAAGTCCACGTCGAGGTCCGCAACATCGAGGCTCAGATGCGGTGCAGCTTGGCAAAAATCAGCGATGACCAGCGCGCCTACCTGGTGAGCCTTCTGCACGATCGCTTTAAGCGGGGTCAGAGCGCCAGTAACGTTACTCGCCGCCGTCAAAGCGACAATCTTCGTGCGAGGGGTAATCTTGTCGCACACTTTTTGAGCGTCGAGGCGACCATCATCCTCAACATCAGCAATAGTGAGCGTGGCACCCGTGCGGCGAGCCAACTGTTGGAATGGCAGGAGCACAGAATGGTGTTCTGCAATGCTGGTGAGAATCTCATCACCCTCATGAAGCCCGAAACGAGCACGAGCCTGCACATCAACGTCAGAGAGAGCTGCCGGCAAGCTCGCCCAGCCAATGCTCATCGCCAACTCGTTGAGGCCTGCGGTGGCACCCGAGGTGAAAACAATCTCCTCTTGACCTTCCTCAGAACTCGCGTTCACAAAAGTGGCAATGCGTGCACGTGCGGTTTCGTAAGCTTGCGTTGCTTCAACGGCAAGACGATGAGTTCCTCGGTGAACTCCTGCGTTAATCGAGGAATAGAATGCCTGCTCTGCTTGGATCACCACCTGCGGTTTTTGCGAGGTTGCCGCAGTATCCAAGTAAGCCAAACGCGAAGGATGTTCAGCTGAGCCAAACCCCTTCTGCGCGCGAGGCGATTGCAAGAGCGGGAACTGTGAGACGACCCGTTCCTGCCATCCTTGCTCGCCAGAAAATTCAGAGGAACTCATAGTCATGCCGATTCATTCATGCTGATAATCTACCGATGCCGTCCTGCTGAGCTCAGGCCTGTGCCGATTCGCTCACGCCTTCTGGCAGGTACTGATCGTAACCGGACTCTTCCAGCTCATCAGCAAGCTCAGGACCGCCAGCACGGACGAAGTGGCCATCGGCGAAAACGTGCACGAAATCAGGGTGAATGTAGCGAAGAATGCGCGTGTAATGGGTGATGAGCATCACACCAAAGTGGTTGACATCCTTTGCATGGTTCACACCTTCCGACACAATGCGCAGAGCATCCACGTCCAGGCCAGAATCCGTCTCATCCATGATGGTGAACTTTGGCTTGAGAAGCTCCATCTGCAGCACCTCAGCACGCTTCTTTTCACCACCAGAGAAGCCTTCGTTGACCGAACGCTGAGCGAACTTCGGGTCCATGCGCAAACGCTTCATCTCCGTGGACAGCTCCTCCACCCACTGGCGAAGGCTTGGAGCAGAACCCTGAACCTCGGTGACAGCAGTACGCAAGAAGTTGGTCATGGAAACGCCAGGAACTTCTACGGGGTACTGCATTGCCAGGAAAAGGCCTGCACGAGCACGCTCGTACGGCTTCATCTTCAACAAATCCTGACCGTCAAGCAGCACTTCGCCGCCATCCACCTCATACTTAGGGTGGCCAGCAAGAGTGTATGCCAAAGTGGACTTACCCGAACCATTCGGACCCATGATGGCATGAACTTCGCCGGTGTGGATGGTCAGGTCGACGCCTTTGAGGATCTCCTTACGACCTTCCTTGGTTTGCACTCCTGCGCGCAATCCCCTAATTTCCAGGGTGTGCTGCTCGCTCACATTGGTTGCTACTTCAGCCATCACTTATCCTCCAAAACTTGAGTCATAGCCGCAGATTCACCCTTGGCCAGTCTTTCTTCAATACGTTGCATCAAGGCTGTTTGAACCGATTCAACGCCGATCTGGTTGATCAGCTCCTCGAAGAAGCCACGAACGACGAGCTTGCGAGCATTCTCCTCGCTCACGCCGCGCGACTCCAAGTAGAAGAGCTGCTCGTCTTCAAAGCGGCCGACGCTGGAAGCATGGCCTGCGCCGATGATGTCACCGTTCTCAATCTCCAACTGTGGCTCCGAGTCGGCAATGGCGCCGGGCTTGAGCACGAGGTTGCGGTTGAGCTCGTAGGAATCGGTATTCGGTGCTGTTGGAAGGATGAGAGCGTTACCCACCCACGCGGAACGCGCACCCTTACCGTCAAGAGCACCTTTATAGATGACACGAGATTTGCAGTCTGCTTGGTTGTGGCACACCATCGTGCGATGCTCAGCGTAATCGCCTGGCAGCACGTAGTAGATGCCCAACATATCAAGGAAGCCCTTCTTACCGGCGTAATCAGGGTCCATGCGCAGACGCACGAAGTTGCCGGAGAGAGTGACCACGCGGTGACGCAATTCTGCGTTTGCTCCCACGCGGATGCGCTCGGTGCCCACATGCTTACTGGCTTCATCCCACTGTTGAACGCTGGTGAAGTTCAGAGTGGAATCAGCACCAGTGCTAATCTCCATGCCTTCGGCCAAGTGAGCCAAACCATCATGCATGACCACCACACTTGCATGGCTATTCGCCGCAGCGGTGATGACGAAGTGGAGGGCATCGCGCTCGGCATTATTCGAGTGCACACGAATGATCACTGGCTTTTCTACATTAGAGGTGATGTTGAGCCAGTACACGCGCTGCGTTACCTGCCACTGGATTGCTGCCGTAAGATCGACGGGCTTGCTCACCGAGCCCGCAGGATACTCATTCTTGCTAATCTGACCAAAGCTCACGCCCAGCTCACGGCTAGTCTGCTTGTCAGAAAGCTGAGGAACCGCAGAACCATCCTCAAAACTGACACTCACCTGGGCGAGGTTCGTGGGAGTGAAAGGCTGCATGAACTCGCTGATCTCGTCCATGTCCAAATAGCGCCACTCATTGTCCTTAGCCTTGGGCTGAGGGAAATCAGCAGGGTCAAAGGAGCGAATCATGGAATCCGCACTGGACGGCATTTGAGCCGGGAACTTATACGGGTCCTTCGGGTCGTACCGCGGCATACGAACTTCAGCAGGAGCCGATTGACCCTCTGACGCAGTTGACGCACTCTGCTCGTTCTTGAGCTCGCGATCCTTCTGACGCGCGTTTTCAATACGCTGCGCTTCCGAAGCATTAGCCTGAACTTGAGCGCGACGAGCCTTCTGCTCTGCAGTTTCCACTGGCTTTGTGGTACCAGAGCGGCGGAAACCGTCAGAATCTGGCGTTGACGTGGTGTTCATCTCTTTCTCACTCATCCGACGGAAGCCTCCATCTGCAGTTCGACCAAACGGTTCAATTCCAGTGCGTATTCCATAGGAAGCTCACGCGAAATTGGCTCCACGAAGCCGCGAACGATCATTCCCATAGCCTCACGCTCTTCGATACCACGCTGCTGCAGGTAGAAGAGCTGATCCTGAGAAACCTTGGAAACAGTAGCCTCGTGCGACATGGTGACCTCATCCTCACGCACATCCACATGTGGGTAGGTATCCGAGCGAGAGAACTCATCCACCAGCAAAGCATCGCAGGAAACGGAAGAATGCGCGTCAAAAGCACCCTTCGGAATCTTCACCAAACCGCGGTACGAGGAGCGGCCACCACCCTTGGAAATGGACTTCGACACAATCGTCGAAGAAGTGTGAGGAGCCAGATGGATCATCTTGGCACCCGTATCCTGATACTGGCCAGAGCCAGCGAAGGAAAGCGAAAGGGTGGATGCCTTCGCATACTCACCAGCCAGAATGCATGCTGGATACTTCATGGAAGCCTTCGAGCCGATGTTGCCATCGACCCATTCCATAGTTCCGCCTTCCTTGACGTAAGCACGTTGAGTGACCAAGTTGTACACGTTATTCGACCAGTTCTGAACGGTTGTGTAGCGCACGCGAGCGTGAGGCTCCACAATAATCTCCACCACAGCAGCATGCAAAGAATCCGTGGAATACAGAGGAGCTGTGCAGCCTTCCACATAGTGCACGTAGGAGCCTTCGTCGGCAATAATCAGCGTGCGCTCGAACTGACCCATATTCTCCGTGTTAATACGGAAATAAGCCTGCAGTGGAATGGTGACGTGAACACCCTTCGGTACATACACAAAGGAGCCACCGGACCATGCAGCAGTGTTCAACGCGGCGAACTTATTGTCGTTGTACCTGACCACAGTGTTGAAGTACTTCTTCACCAAGTCAGGGTACTTTTGCACTGCAGTATCTGTGTCACAGAAGATAACACCTTGGCTCGCGAGCTCTTCGCGAATCGAATTGTAAATCACTTCCGACTCATACTGAGCTGCAACACCAGCGACGAGCCTTTGCTTCTCTGCTTCGGGAATGCCCAAACGGTCATAAGTGTTCTTGATGTCCGGTGGAAGGTCAGACCATGACTTTGCCTGATGGTCCATCGGTTTAACGTAGTATTTAAAATCCTGAGCATCGAAACCAGAGAGGTCAACACCCCACTGTGGCATTGGCTTTTCCAAGAATGCTTGGAAACCTTTCAAACGCAGGTCCAGCATCCATTCTGGCTCATGCTTGTCGGCTGAAATTTCGCGCACGACATTCTCGTCAATACCCTTCTTTGCAGCCTGGCCAGCAGCATCAGAATCATGCCAACCGTAGTTGTAACCATTGCCAAACTCGGCGAGAATTTTCTCGTCGGCTTCAATTTTGTCGTCATTAGCTCGGGTGCGGTCAAAAACATATTGACCCATCTCAACGTCGGCAGACTCGCGTTCATTCGCAGGCTTATCAGCCGTGAGAGCCTGTTTGTTCTCCGCCACAGTTTCACCCCCGATATAGGAATAATTATCTCTGGGTTTTTTAGCTTACCCAGCCCCTTAACCTTTGCCCCGCCGAAGTGTCGAGCAAAGAGATAGCTCGAAAAGCGCAGAATTACGCCATTGTGGTGTACCGCTCCTCTATCAGTTTCCGCGCAATTTTGCGCGGGGCACATACAGCAAAGGCCGTTATCCCTTTCGGAACAACGGCCTTCCAGCTTTCATCACAGTGATAATCTCCAGCGACTCTCAGCTAGGAGCTAAAAGCCAGCCTGAGTGTCACTCAGCGTCTTCCTTCTCAGCCTTCTCAGCCTTCGGGTTGGCGCTTGGAATACCCTTGCCAGCATCGCGAGCAGCCTGATAATCAAGAGCGGCAGCAATCAAGCCCTGGAACAGCGGGTGTGGAGCGTACGGGCGAGACTTGAACTCAGGATGAGCCTGGGTTGCGATGTAGAACGGGTGAACGTCCTGAGGAAGCTCAACAAACTCAGTCAGATGACCATCTGGGCTCGTACCCGAGATCTTCAAACCGGCCTTCTGAATGCGCTCCATGTAATCGACATTCACTTCGTAACGGTGGCGATGACGCTCAGTAATATCAGTCGTGCCGTAGAGCTGAGCAGCCAAAGAACCATCGACGAGCTTTGCGGGGTAAGAGCCCAAACGCATGGTATGGCCCATATCGGAATTTTGCAGAATCGACTTCTGCTCTTCCATCGTGGCGATCACCGGGTTCGTCGTATTTGGCTCAAACTCAGTGGAGTTGGCGTCCTCCAAGCCCATGACGTCGCGAGCATACTCGATCACCATGGTCTGCAAGCCCAAGCACAAGCCCAGGGCCGGGACCTTGTTTTCACGAGCCCAACGCAAAGCGGTCACCATGCCGTCGACACCACGAACGCCGAAGCCGCCAGGAATGATGATGCCATCGCAATCAGCGAGGTTCTTCTGGGCGCCTTCCATGGTTTCGAGGTTGTCGGAAGCGACCCACTTAATCTCCACCTTGGACCAGTTACCAAAGCCGCCTGCCTTCAAAGCTTCGACGACGGAGAGGTAAGAGTCGGGGAGGTCGACGTACTTGCCGATCAGAGCAATACGAACGGTGTGCTTCGGGTTGTGAACGCGGTTGAGCAGCTCGCCCCACTCGCCCCACGTCACGTCGTGGAATGGGAGGTTAAGCTTGCGAACCACGTAAGTATCCAAGCCCTCGCGGAAGAGGATGGATGGAACTTCGTAAATGGATTCAGCATCTGGAGTGTTGATGATGCCTTCACGGTCGACGTCGCACATCAGAGCAACCTTGTCCTTGATGGACTCGGATACTGGGGTGACGGAACGCAGGACGAGGGCATCAGGAGTGATTCCCAGCTGACGCAGCATCATGACGGAGTGCTGAGTTGGCTTCGTCTTCATCTCGTGAGCGGCCTGGATGTAAGGAACCAGGGAGACGTGGATGAACATGCAGTTGTCTGGGCCCAGTTCGCGGCGCACTTGGCGAGCTGCTTCCATGAATGGCTGAGATTCGATATCGCCAACCGTACCGCCGATTTCGGTGATGATGACGTCCACATCATCACCAGCCTGGGCGCGCATACGGTCCTTGATCTCGTTGGTGATGTGAGGAATGACCTGAACGCATTCGCCGAGGTACTTGCCCTCGCGCTCCTTGCGCAGCACAGATTCGTAGATCTGGCCGGTGGTCACGTTAGCGCGTTGAGAAAGTGGAACTCCCAGGAAACGCTCGTAATGGCCGAGGTCGAGATCGGTTTCTGCGCCGTCCTCCGTCACGTAGACCTCACCATGCTGGAATGGGTTCATGGTGCCTGGATCGACGTTGACGTAAGGGTCAAGCTTCTGCTGGAGAACGCGAATTCCGCGAGAGCGGAGGAGACGTCCGAGGGAGGATGCGGTGAGGCCCTTGCCAAGGGAGGACACAACGCCGCCAGTGATGAAAATCTGCTTAGTTACATGGTGGTTTTCGATGCTGTGCTGTTCTACCATGTTTCCCCAGCCTAACATTCAGACACGACTCGAGCCGCTCATATTTCACCTCTCAGAGAGATTGGCTTCATACGAGCCCAACACGCCGATTTTGCTCAAGTTATCCACACTGCAGAAAAATTCCTGTTCGCTCTTGTCTGCTCTGTCACGATGGCCTCATGACAACTCTCACTCTTATTCTTCGCATCATTTTCGTGGTCAGCGCGAGCATGGCGTTACTCTCTGCTGCTCGCCAAGATTATCACTGCGGCTTGGTGCGCCGCCGAACTTTCCTGCGCACGGCTACCTGCCAATTTGCGGCTAGCGTGGCGGTTGTTACTGGGGCTTGGTTTGTTGGTTGGAGAGGTTTCGACTGGTTGGAACTTAACGGTTCTGGACTCAAGTGGCTGAGCCTCGAGTCTTCGGCTTCTGCGCGGCCAGGCCTCGACTCCTCAAGCCTCACGTCATCGGCGCCTTCACCTCTCCAGGCTTCCACCCCGATGGTCACCCAGCTTTTCACCCAGATTGTCACTGCGCTGAGTGTGGGAGTAAGTATATGCGCTCTGGGCTTCCTGTGCCATCGGCTCACGAAAATCGCAGGAAAACGTCAAGACTCGGCTGCAATTCACAACGCGCGTACAGGAGTACAGTCGAAGATTTCAGCTCGAGTCACGGCGAGCGATTCAGCTCAAACTCAAGCTGCGTCACCAACTGAGTTATCTCGTCAGCTGCCACCCCACCTGCCACCTCAGAGCGGTTTTGGCCTTGCTGACGTCTGGGCAGCAGCGCTGAGCGCACAAACTCTGACACTGCTCTGGCCAGTAACTGACGCCCTGTTGCTGTGGTGTTTGCTATGGTTCGCTACATCAGTGCACGCACTTATTAGCCATCAGCGTGAGGAAAAGGAGCCGCAACGCAAAGAAGGCGGAGCTCGACAACTCCGCCTTCTTCCTCACCTGTTGTGGACGTGGAGCGTGCTCATCCCCACTCTCCTTCTCATTCATCCGCCATGAATGAGATAGTCCCGTTTAGTTGTTCGCTTCCCACTGCTGGTATTCCTGCGAATACTTTTCAAACTCGGAATAATCGGCAGTGAACTTCGTCTCACCAGTGCTGAGATTGACGGTGACAAAGTAAAGCCAGTCGCCAGGCGTCGGGTTCATTGCGGCATCAATCATTGCCAAATTCGGCTGATTGATCGGCGTTGGCGGCAAGCCCTTCTGAATTCGCGAGTTATACGGGTTCGATTCATCCTGAAGCATCGCTTGAGTCAAACCGTGAGGGTCCACACCGAAACCATATGCCACGGTGGAATCCATTCCCAGAGGCATATTCTTCTTCAAGCGGTTCTCAATCACTCGCGATACTTGACCGTAGTACTCTTCCCTATTCACCTCTCCACCAATGATGGAGGCACGAATAAGAATGTTCTCGCGTTCATCTCCGGTAGGAACTTTGTTTTCATCCAGGAAGGCGATGCGCTTCTTGACCATGTCCGCAAAGAGATCGTGCGCAGAAGAATAATCCTTCGGGTTATACGTATCTGGTTGCAACCAGCCCTCGAATGACCCCTTAGCTTCAGGAGGAAGAATGCCATCACCATGAGAATCCAACAGGGCTTGGAAATCGCTCTGAGGAAGGTTCATTAGCTGTGAAGCTGCAGAAATGACAGCAGAAACCCGAGTACTTGCTGTCACGTTGATCATGCCTTCAGCCTTTGTCGGGTCCACCAGGATCGCGACAACATCCTTCGAAGCCATCTTGTACTTCAATTGGAAGGTGCCTGGCTGAAGCTTTTGAGCAGCATCGGCATTCACCACTGCAGCGTCAAAGGCAGCGACTGATGCGACGATACCTTGTTTGACAAGGTTTTCGCCGATCTCACCAGAACCTTGACCCTTCTCCACAGTGAATTCAACCGAGCCTTCACCCGGGCCTGGGTAATCCGTGGCCCGCTTCGCCGTCTGCGCTTCCAGTTGTGCTTGCTGATTAGCAGCCTGAATGCTTCTCACCTTACGGTAGACTTTCACGCCTGCCCAGCCCAACACAATGACGAGTGCAATGGCGACAATAATTCCTATCACACGACGGATGTTCTTGCGTCGTCTCTCATTACGCAGGGCAACGCGCGTCAAAACGGGCGCTGGAGCAGCATTTGAGGGGCCAGATGCTGGTGAAGCATTCTGGGTGGTGCTGCTTGCTGAAGTTAATGCAGGTGTGTCTGATCCATCATTCTCACCTGCAGTTTCGGAAGTATCAGCGAATGAGAAGAGTGACTGTGCATCATCCTCGTCCATACCAGTAAAGTCAGCAAAACCATCCAGTGAGGAATCGTGCATTTGCTGATTGAGCTGTTGTTCTTCTTGCGATGCTTGTAAGCGTTGCAAGAAGTCTTCCATCTCATGAGGAGAGGAAGAGGCTGGCTTGTTTTTGTCATTCATGGTTGCCCTCTCCCCTTACTGGAAATACTTTTTCAAAACGTCAGGAATATCGTCGTCAGAAAGAGCAATTTCTTCAAACGTCGGCATTGGATCGAGAAAATCTTGAGGAGGTATCGGGTTTTTCTCAGGATAATTGTAAGCATCCAAAGCAGCTTGCAAGATTATCACTGCAGCTTGTTGATCAACCATTTGCCGGTCAGTTCTTTGCGAATATCCGGCACTTCTCAACTGTTGGTGGGCAGTCACAGTGGTTAATCGTTCATCCTGAAAAATAATTCGAGGAACCGGTAGCTCAAGCCTTTCGAGGCGAAGAGTGAGTTGCTTGGCCCAGCGCTTTGCTTTTCTGGCAGCCGCGCCTACCTTCCCGGCAAGCGTCAACGGATCGCCAATAACAACAGCCTCCACATGCTGTTCCTCGATAAGGTCAATCACCGGATTCAAAGCAACAAAGGAGTCGCCAAACACTTTAATATTTTGCAAAGGAAAAGCCAACTGAGCCGATGGATCAGAGAGTGCGAGCCCTACTCGTGCGTTACCTAAATCGACACCCAACCAAACACCCATGGCCCCTCCTCATTATTGACCCTGCTCAACCTTAGCAAGAACAAGAACGAACTGGAATGCACTTCTTGTGTTGAGCACAACCAGCCTCATATAAACGAGGGGAAGGAAAGATCATTCTTTCCTTCCCCACTTCAGCATGCCCCTCACCTACCTACGCTCTTATGCAGGTTGGGTGCAGTCTCATGCTGTGACATTATTCTGTTTTACCGGTGTAACAGTGTTTCACTGTTGGACGGTAGAAACCAGCTGAGCTAGTGCAGCGTCGATTGCAGAAGCGTCCTTACCGCCACCCTGAGCGAAGTCAGGACGGCCGCCACCGCCACCGCCGAGCATCTGAGAAAGCGTGCGAACCATATCGCCAGCCTTCAGGCCCTTATTGCGTGCTTCTTCGTTGGTAGCAACGAAGACCACTGGCCTGCCTTCCGCGCTGGTTCCTGCGATGGCAACCACAACTGGCTTGTCATTGCCGAGCTTCTCACGAATCTCCATAACGACTGGGCGCACCTGGTTTGCATCACCGAACTGTCCAACGTTGCTGGCTGCAACGACGACACCGTTCTTTTCGTTTGCCAAGGCGTTCTCAACAATGTGAGCTTCAGAAGCCTTCAGGGATGCCAAACGCATATCGGCAAGTTCACGCTGAGCCTGCTTGAGGTCAGCCAAAGCTTGTTCCACACGCTCGAGAACACCATCAGTTGGAACGTTGAGCGAACCAGCCAGAGTGCTCACCAGCTGACGCTCAGCATGGCTACGACGGTAACCTTCATAACCCATGTAAGCATCCACGCGGCGCACGCCAGAACCATTGGAGAACTCAGAAGTGATGACAAAATTGCCAATCTTTCCTGTCCAATCCAAGTGAGTACCACCGCACAGCTCACGCGACCAACCGTCACCGATGGTCACCACACGCACGATGTCACCATACTTGTCGGAGAAGAGGTGATCAGCACCCAGCTCTTCAGCCTTCTTCAGTGGCATATATTCTGGCACGACCTGAAGGTCTTCCATGGCAATCTCATTGACGCGTGCTTCCACGTCATCGATCTGAGAGCGCGATGGAGCCTTTGGCCACTGGTAATCAAAGTGCAAGAAGTCAGGGGCAACAACAGAGCCACGCTGGGTAGCCTGCGGGCCGAGAACCTCACGCAATGCCTTATGCAAAACGTGAGTTGCAGTATGAGAGCGAGCCAAGCCAGCACGACGAGCAACGTCAATTTGAGCATCTACCGCGTCGTCCACAGCCAAAGTACCTTCAGTCAGACGGCACTGGTGAACAGTCAATCCCTTCACCACTTCGTGCACGTCATCAACTTCCAGTTCTGCACCGTTATCGGAAAGAATCTGGCCATGATCAGCCTGCTGACCACCGCGCTCAGCATAGAACGGAGTCTGGTCCAGCACGACTTCCACGGTTGCTGGTGCACTAACAGAAGTGACAGGGCCTTGTTCCGTAAGAATTCCCAGCACCTTAGCGCGAGAGTCGAACTGCTGGTAGCCCAAGAACTTCTGCGGCTCGCTCATCGTCTTACGGAAATCGTCGTAGATGGACAAGTCCACATTGTGGCGCTTCTTCAAAGCATCCTGACGAGCGCGGTTACGCTGCTCAGCCATCAGCTCACGGAAGGCCTTCTCATCGACGTGAACACCCTTTTCTGATGCCATTTCGAGGGTGAGCTCGATCGGGAAGCCATAAGTATCATGCAGCTTGAAAGCGTCTTCGCCGGAAACAGTCGGCTGACTGTCTGCAGACTGGGACTTCTTTGCTTGAGACACTGCCATGTCGAAGATCTCAGTGCCCTTGGAAAGAGTCCTGCGGAAGGCGTCTTCCTCACCATACGCAGCTTCGGAAACGTCGTGGAAGGTCTCCTCAATCTCTGGGTAAGAGTTCTTCATCACGTTCTCAGAAGCGGTAAGCAAGGTTGGCATGACTTCGTCATCCACGCCCAACATCTTCATCGAGCGAATAGTGCGACGCAGAAGACGGCGCAAAACATAGCCACGACCAATATTCGACGGGCGAACGCCATCCGACATGATCATCAATGCGGAACGCACGTGGTCAGCCACAACGCGGAAGCGAACGTCATCTTCCTCGTTTTCGCCATAGGTACGGCCGGAGAGCTTCTGTGCAGCTTCGATCACTGGGAAGACTTCGTCGGTCTCGTAAATGTTGTTCTTGCCCTGAAGCAGGTAAGCAACACGCTCCAAGCCCATGCCCGTATCAATGTTCTTGCGCTGAAGGTCGTTAACAATGTGCAAGTCAGTTTTGGACTTGACGTTGTCGACTTCATAGGTTTCGAAAACGAGATCCCAAATTTCGATGTAACGGTTATCATCAACCGCTGGACCGCCGTCCTTGCCATAGGCTGGGCCGCGGTCATAGAAGATTTCGGTGCAAGGACCACCAGGACCAGGGCCGCCGGTCGTCCAGAAGTTATCTGCCATACCGAGCTTTTGAATGTGGGTAGGATCTGCACCTTCGTTAATCCACATGTGCAGAGCTTCGTCATCGTCTTCGAAAACGGTGAACCACAGCAGTTCAGGGTTGAAGCCGTAACCACCCTGATCCTGAGGAAGGGTCAGAATCTCCCATGCATAGTGGATTGCTTCTTCCTTGAAATAATCACCGAAGGAGAAGTTTCCCAGCATCTGGAAGAAAGTACCGTGACGAGTAGTCTTGCCCACTTCATCGATATCGAGGGTGCGCACGCACTTTTGCATGCTGGCCATGCGAGTCTTCGGTGGAGTTTGTTGACCCAGAAGGTAGGGAATGAACGGCACCATACCGGCGATGGTGAACAGCGTTGTGGGATTCGGCGAAATGAGCGATGCAGATGGTGCAATCAGATGGTCATGGTCGCGGAAGTAGTCAAGATATCTCCGGGCGATCTCAGACGTTTGCATGCCAGAAACCTTCCTCTTTAAACAGTAACTCTCCCGATTGTATTGATACCTCGGCACATTACGAGAGGAGTTTTCTGGCACACTTAGCGAATATGCGAAAAAGTATTACTCAGCCTGACGGTGGGTGAAACGCTGCTCGAGCTCTTGCTCGCGGCTTGCTTGCAAACGCTGGAAATCATTGATCAGGCCGCGCGCTGTTTGAATGCTGGCCTGGGCGTTATCCATATCCGGGCCCATGAGGAAATTGCTCATCACATCAGGCATTTGAGAACGTGCATATGCGCGCGTTTTGTTTACCAGAACAATGCCTGCCGCCATGCCAAGGCCGAACCAGAAAAGTCGCTTCATCATCACTTCTCCTCGGTAGGTGTTGGCTTGGTTTCTGGCTTTTCACTCTCACTCGTCTTCGCATGCTTGGCTCGAGAAAGAGGCGACTGCTCAGGATTATCACGCTTCGCGCTCTTTGATGCAGCCTTTGGTGTGGTGCTCTTTTCTCCATCCTCATTCAACTGCGAATTTTGCGTAGTTGTGTTCGAATGCTTCATGAAGCCATTCAGTGTTTCTTTCACAGCGTAGAAGCTGGATGCCACTTTGATGACTGGCTTAGAAAGCATGGAGGAATACAGGTCAGTCAAAGCACCCACGTTGCGTGCGGTGTAGCGAGCAGAATCCGTGATCTGGTTGACGTCAGACAGCGTCTTATTGAGTTCACGCACGGAGGTGGTGGATTCATCCAAGATTGGCAGAGTATGGTCGCCCGCTTCCTTCACCGTTGTGGCAATCTGGTCAAGCATGCGGCCCAAACGGATGAGAGGGTAAATGGCGACGCCTGCGAGGATAGCGAAGGCAATGGCTGCGATGAGGCCAGCGATATCACCAATGCTCATACCAACCTACTTTCCTGATAATCGAGCAATACTGTTCTAACTGTAGCGCACTTACTTGGTTCTGTTATATTCCACCAAAGTCAATGCATGGTCGAAATCATCGATTTTGTCAGTATCGAAGTCAAAAGTGGTGATCGAACCATTCATCGGACGCTCAGAAAGGTCATAACCTTCCGGTGCGAAGCGTTGCATCAGAGACAACAGAAGGTTTCCATGGGCAATGATGAGAATGTCATCACCGTCATGCACCGGGTGAATGACAGTATCCGGGTCTTCTTCACTGTGACGAGCATGATTGGCGATTAAACGGTAGCCTTCGCGAATACGAACCCAAAATTCCCCTTCAGATTCTGCATCGTGGAAGGGATCTGCCTCTTTGAGAAAGTCTTTTGTGGCTCCGATTCCGAATTTTTCTACGATTTCTGCGTAGGTTGATGCTCCATGAGGGCCACCTGCCATATACCAGGCTGCAGCCATATCAGTTCCTTCGAAGGAGCCATAGAACTGTTCGCGGAAGAAACGAGAAGATGTCGCCGTCTTAACGGACTTCTTATGGTTCATTTCCAAAATCAGTTGCGCAGTATCCTGTGCTCGTGTTGTATCGGAGCAATAGGCTGCTGCAATGTGAGTAAGAGAGAGCAGTCTTCCTGCTTTTCGTGCGTCTTCGCGGCCTTTCTCGGTCAACGGAGAGTTTGACCACCCTTGCAACTTGTTATAGCGATTGAAATAGGTTTGCCCATGACGAACGAGATGCAGATGAAGTTTCATATTTCCATTATGCAGCTGGATGTGCAGAAAGCGAGAAACGCCGGCAGCCTATTGCGTGACCGGAAATAAAAAAATCCCGTTTGGATTTCCAAACGGGATTGCTGTTGTATTGGGTAACCAATACGAAGCGAGGATCAGTAGTGGTTGTAGTACTCGACCACGAACTGAGTGTTCACCTGAACTGGGATCTCTTCGACCTCAGGAAGACGGGTGAAGGTGGCCTTCAAAGAAGCCAAGTCAACATCGAGGTAGCCTGGGGTTGCTGGCAGAACGTCACGATGAACGCCTTCTGCTGCAGCCTGGAATGGCTCCATGGTCTGGGACTTTGGCTTGACCTGAATGACCTGGCCTGGACGGACGCGGTAGCTTGGGCGATCCACGATGTTGCCGTCGACGAGAATGTGACGGTGCACCACGAACTGACGAGCCTGAGCAACAGTGCGAGCGAAGCCAGCACGCAGGACCAGAGCGTCGAGACGAGTCTCGAGGTTGATCAGCATTGCGTTACCGGTCTGGCCCTGGGTGCGAGATGCAACCTCATAAGCCTTACGCAGCTGCTTCTCCGAAACGCCGTACTGAGCGCGCAGACGCTGCTTTTCCTTCAGACGCACGGAGTAATCGGACTCAGAACGACGGCGGGAATTGCCGTGCTCACCTGGGCCGTATGGACGCTTATCAAAGAGACCCTGAGCCTTTGGGGTCAGGGCAATGCCAAGAGCACGAGACAGGCGAACCTGACGGCGTGCACGCTGGACGTTGGTCATAATAACCTAACTTTCTACTCTGTCGTTATCTGAACGCCGCACCTACACACCTGTGTGGGTGCTGAGCCAGGCCTCTCCAATGCTCGAAGCGCTGTGGGCGCAACGCATACCGGCTCTTTTCAGTGACGGTGTACGCCGATCCATTGATGGGCTAAGGCTCCAGATAGTTACTTTCGTAACAGGCCTACACTACAGCACTCCCCCGACGCTACAAAAGCTCGTATGAAGCACTTCTTAGCGCCGAGTTGTACCAGCCCCGTTCGCTGGCCGTCAGAGTTTCTCCACTGGAGCCATGCGCAGAAGCAAGCGCTTGACACCCTCACTCTTGAAGTCCACCACGAGGATGGAGTTTGCACCCTTGTCGAAGATTTCCGTGACAGTACCCAAACCGTACTTATCATGGCTCACCTTATCCCCGACTGCAAAGTCTGAAATGCTATACGTCGAACCACTGGCAGCAGTTGCCGTCTTCTTCTCCACTGGCTTGTGCGAATAATGAATCTTCGATTTCTCCTCAAAGCGAGAACTGTAAGAATTCGAGCCATAGGAACCGCGAGAACTCGAACCATAGATGGAAGAGCGCGAACGATAGCTGCTCGAACCTGAACCATAGCTCGAAGAGCGAGAGGAAGACCCGTAGGAACTGCTCGATCGACTACCCGACCGACGCGATCCAGAACCGTACGAACTGCCTGACGACGAATAATCATCGGAATCGTCAAAATCATTCGCACCGTAGGAGTCACGCGAGCCAAAGGAGCTTCGCGCACCAAACGAGCCAGAACCGTAGGAGCGAGAGTAGCGGGAACCGAAGGAGCTCCTCCCTCCATAGGAGAAGCCTTCTTCATCTGTTCCAAAGGCAGAGGTAGCGGAGAAGTCGGAGTCGAAGTCGTCGCCAAAGTTGTCGGAACCCCAGCCTCCATTGCTTCTCACGTTTTCTGTTGCGGTGAACTCACGACGCCAATCGATCAATTGCGCCGGAATTTCGTCAAGGAAGCGGGACGGAGGCATCTCTTGAGCCTGGCCCCATTGGCTTCGTATGCCCGCACGAGTAATGTAAAGCCTTTTGCGCGCACGAGTAATTCCCACATAAGCCAAGCGACGTTCTTCCTCCAACTGGTTGGTGGAAGCATCAGGAGCATCATTATCCCCTGCCAAAGCGCGAGCGGAAGGGAAAGTACCTTCTTCCATACCGGTGAGGAAGACGACGGGGTATTCCAAACCCTTCGCCGTGTGCAAGGTCATGAGCGTGACACGGCCAGAGTCACCGTCAGGAAGCTGGTCAGAATCGGCAACCAGTGCAGTCTGCTCCAGGAAGCCATCCAAAGTAGGGTTCACTTCGTTAGCTTCATACTCTTTGGCAACAGTCTCCAACTGGCCGAGGTTTTCCAGCCTGCTTTGATCTTCAACATCTTGTGACGCGCGATATTGAGCAACGAGGCCGGAGTTCTCCAGCATCACATGAATAGCGGTGCTTGGGAGAACACCATCACCGGTCACTGAATCCATCATGGATTGCATCAGGTCGACGAACTGACGCAAATGCTTGACTGGTGCTGCAGACAAGCCGATTTCATCAAGGTGTGACAATGCTTCCCAGAAGCTCATGGAATGCGCTTGCGCGAAATTGGCAACATCAAGCTCGGTTTTGGCACCAATTCCACGACGCGGCTCGTTGAGAATACGACGCAAGGAAATATCGTCAGCAGGGTTGAGCAGAGCATGCAAGTATGCGAGAGCATTCTTGATTTCTGCACGCTCATAGAATCGAGTTCCTCCCACAATGAGGTAAGGAATTCCAGCTGCTACGAGTTGCTCTTCCATCAGGCGAGACTGTGCATTCGTGCGGTACATGATGGCAACATCGGAATACGGAATATTCTCCTCGGTGCGAATGCGAGCAATCTCTTCGGTGACGAAGCGAGCCTCCCCGCGAGCGTCATCAGCTGCATAGCCGATGATTTTGTCACCAGAACCTTCTGATGTCCACAGTTTCTTGGGCTTACGTCCCTCATTCTTGGCAATCACAGCGTTTGCTGCGTCCAAAATATTCTGTGTCGAACGGTAGTTCTGCTCGAGAAGAATAGTTTTCGCGTGAGGAAAATCATTCTCAAAGTCGAGGATGTTCGAAATATCAGCACCGCGGAAAGCGTAGATGGACTGATCAGAATCGCCCACCACAGAAATCCATGCAGGCCGCTTGACAGCAAAGCCCTCATACCCGGCAATCAGGCGCAGGAACTCATATTGTGCGCGGTTCGTATCCTGATACTCGTCGACCAGAACATAGTGCAAGCGCTTGTGGTAGAAATCAGCCGCTTCTTGAGAGGTGTTGAGAAGATCGACCGTTTTCATGATGAGATCGTCGAAGTCCACTGCGTTTGCCGCAGCCAAACGGCACTGGTACTCACCGTAGACCATAGCTTCCAGTTCTGGCTGCTTCTCATGACCGGTGATATGGGTGCCGGCAACACCTGGTGTGAAGGATGGCGCCAAAGTTTGGAGCACTTCTTGCGCGCCTTGCAACGAGTTCTTCCAGTCAGAAATCTTGCTGGAGAATTGGCGAGGCTTATACTTCTTGACATCAATGTTGAAATCAGTTTCAATCAGCTTCAACAAACGCAACTGATCTTGCTGATCATAAATCGTGAAATTCGATTTCAAACCCGCTTCATGAGTGAAGCGCCTGAGGATGCGAACACAAGCCGAATGGAATGTGGAAACCCACAAGCGCTCTGCACGCTGCGAGCCGACGAGTTTCGTCAGTCGTTCGCGCATCTCTGCTGCAGCTTTATTGGTGAAAGTAATCGCAAGAATCTGGCTCGGCCATGCATTCCACTGGCTCATTACCCAGGCAATACGTCGAGTAAGAACACGGGTCTTACCTGAGCCTGCACCTGCAGCAATAAGCAGAGCAGGACCTTGGTATTGCACCGCTTGTGCTTGCTGGGGGTTCAGGCCGGCGAGAAGGCGCTGAGCTTGAGCTTGCTTCTCCTCGGGGCTCAACTGTTCTAAACGGTAATTACCTGTACCTCGTGAAGATGCCGTATTACTCTGTGAAGATGCTGTATTCTTCTGCGAAGCAGCGGCAAGCTGCTGCTGTTGGGCCAAGAAACGCTGCTGCTGATACTGCTCATATTCTGCCTGACTTTGAGCATCCAAGCCATACTCTTGGGCTTCAGCAGATTCTGGATCAACAGGAGGAACAAAGGAAGGGTCCTCGTCTGCCATTGCCTCATAGGAAGCCTGCTGGTCAAACTCATCAGCCATCTGATCCATCTCTCTCCTGCCTCTCACATCGTCCACTGTTTACATCGCAGCTGAATTCGACATTCCCAGAATTCAGCACAGTGATAATCTCCAGCCATTTACCTGGGACTATGCTACCAACAAGCCTGCAGGGAGCAAGAAAGGTAAAACGTTGGGAAATCGCCTTTTCTTACCTTGTTAGTGAGGAATTACAGTCGCGTTATCGCGTGTTGCGGTGTTTCCTGTATGTTTCAACAAGGTTGAATTAATATTTCCAATCCGAGTTTTTCAGCCCTTCTTGTCCGGTCGCCGGCAGATTCTTATTAGGCAAGCTCAATTCTTCGCTCTGAGCTGATGGACCAAAAACGAAAGGCCAAATCAATGAAGGAACTCGAAGATAGGATCCGCGAGCAAGGCATTGTCCGTGCCGGAAACGTGCTCAAAGTGGATTCTTTCTTGAACCATCAGTGTGATCCCCAGCTCTTCGCCAGCATGGCTGAAGAGTGGAAGAAGCGTTTCGCTGGCAAGCAGATCGACAAGGTGCTCACCATCGAAGCTTCTGGTATTGGAATTGCTGCAATCGTCGCTGAAAAGCTTGGCGTTCCTTTCGTCTTCGCTAAGAAGACCGAGTCCATCAATCTCGATGGTGAACAGTACCGCACCCAGGTGTTCTCCTTCACCAAGAAGAAGACTTACGACGTGATCGTTGCTAAGCGCTTCATCAACGAAGGCGAGCACGTTCTGCTCATTGACGACTTCCTGGCATCCGGCAAGGCCATTTTGGGCCTTCTGGACTTGTGCAAGCAAGCAGGAGCAGTCGTCGAAGGCATCGGCATTGCCATTGAGAAGAGCTTCCAGGAAGGTGGCGAACTGCTGAGATCGCGAGGCTACAACGTGCAGTCTCTGGCTCGCATCGCAGCAATGGATGACCAGACTGGCGAAGTGAAGTTCGTTGAAGACTAATTTCTGAGAGTGGTTCCGCGCGAACCACTCTTTTTATTTCACCAATTATCTTTCGTCGAGGGTTCAAGGAGAGGAAAAAGCCCATGACAACTGAGAAAGATTCGACCGTGAAGACTCCAGCCGCCGCGGTCAGCGAAACCAGCGATGGTAATCCTTTGATGGATTTCACCGGCAAGATGAGCTTCCTGAGGGGCCTGCCTTACGGCCTTCAGCACGTGCTCGCCATGTTCGTAGCTAATCTTGCACCAATCTTCATCGTCACTTCCGCCGGCAAGATGCCAGCTGCTGTTTCTGATTCCATCGTTCAGGCAGCACTGCTCATGGCAGGTTTGGGAACGCTCTTGCAGCTCTTCCCACTGTGGCGTTTCGGCGCACGCCTGCCTATTGTTACCGGCATTTCGTTTACCTACGTGGCCGCAATCGTGGGCATTATTTCCACCCGCGGCTATGAATCCGCAGTCGGCGCCATCATCGTCGGCGGCTTGTTCGAAGCACTTCTCGGCCTGACCGCTCGCTTCTGGAAGCGCCTTGTTCCACCGATTATTTCCGCACTCGTGGTTACCTCCATCGGCTTCTCCCTGCTTTCCGTTTCTGCATCGAGCTTCGGTGGTGGCAACGGTGCAAAGGACTTCGGCAGCTGGAAGCACCTGCTCGTCGCAACCGTGACCTTGCTCGCTTGCTTGATCTCTCAGGTGTTCTTCAGGGGCTTTGCTAAGCAGCTGTCCATTCTCTTCGGCCTGGTCGTCGGCTATGTTCTCGCTCTGTGCATGGGCATGGTGGATTTGAGCGGCTTCTCGCACATCGGCATCGTCTCCGCACCAAAGTTCCTGCCATTCAAGCCTGAATTTGACTGGGGTGCCATCATCTCCATCGCTCTGCTCTACCTGGTTTCCGCAGTTGAGGTAACCGGTGATACCGCTGCTCTGGCTCGCGTGGGTATGAACCGTGAGGTCACTGACCTCGAAACTGCTGGCTCCATCGCTGGCGACGGTCTGATCTCCGCTATCTCTGGTCTGTTCGGCGCTCTACCACTGACCTCCTTCGCTCAGAACATTGGCTTGATCCGCATGACCAAGGTTGTCAACCGTAAGGTCATCGCTTCTGGCGGTTTGATCCTCATCCTCGCTGCCTTCGTTCCTGCCGTGGCAACTGCTTTCAACTCCATTCCACAGGCAGTTATGGGTGGCTGCACCATCATGATGTTCGGTTCCATCATCCTGGCAGGCTTCCAGATGATCTCCGAGGCTGGCTTCTCTGAGCGCAACATCCTCATCGCTTCCGTCTCTCTGACGGTGGGCGTTGGCTTCACCCAGGTTCCTACCTTGCTCGCTCACACTCCAGCTCTGTTCCAGCAGGTGTTCGCATCCAACGCTATCGCAGGCGTGTTCGTGATCGCTTTCATCATGAACCTGGTTCTTCCTCGCGATGAGAAGTTCTACAAGATCAACCTCAGCGTTGATAAGAAGGATCACGCTGACGAAGAAAAGTGATAACTAGACTTCTTCTCATCACTCAGCAGCTTCTTCGCCGCTAGCGAGAATCGACGGGGCAATCGAGTACAGTCGTACTTGGTTGCCCCTTTTCATTAACACTGTGAAAGAACTTATGCCAACGATTGATGTTTTCACTCATGTTCTGCCTCGCGCCTATGAGCGCGCATTAGAGCGTTCCCAAGCTAACCTGGGCGCACGTCATCCTTCTGTTCGTGAAAATCTCTTGACGGATATGGATATGCGTTTGGTTGCTAACCCTCCTCGCAGCTTGCAAATCGTGGGATCTGTCATTTTTGATGAACAGATTCGCGAGAAGTATCGCGCTGAGGTTGCGCAGACTGCTAATCAAGAGTTGTCCCAGCTAGTGTTGGACCATCCAGAGCTTTTCGAGGGCGCTATCGCTCATCTTCCACTCAACGACCTCGAGTTTTCTTGCCACTACTTAGCTGACACTATCGCACGTTCTGACACTCTCGTGGGAATTCAGATGCTGACGCATGAGGATGGTCGTAATTTTGCTGATGAGCAGAATTCCGCGCTCTTCTCCATGCTCAATGAGGTTCGCCGTCCGGTGTGGCTGCATCCTGTGGCTGAGCATTCTTCGCCGCATTTTCTCGAGAGTGCGAGGCAGCAGTTGCTCGCCACGGTTCGTGACCTGATGGATTTGCGGTGGGCTGCCTCCTACCCTCGCGTGCGCGTCATTCTTCATGGTGGTGTCGCCGCTCTATTCGCTCAGGGAGAGGTGAGTGCTGAGGCGACTCGTTTGGCGGCGCAGCAGAACTTTGTGGTGGACACTGCTTGGGCAAATTCGCTTGAGATTACCACTGCAGTGAAAACTCTTGGCGCTGGTCGAGTGCTCTTCTCTTCGGATTCTCCTTTCGCCACCGAAACGGGAGTGGAAAGCCTCGATGTTGCTCAGCATGCGCTGGAACAGGTGAAGGCTGCCCACATTGATGAGCAGGAGAAGCAGTTGGTGCTCTCTGGTTCGTGGGAGCACATGCGCGCGCGGATTCCTGTCAATGTGCTGAGCGAACAAGACCTCTATGAAGAGGAAAAAGCTCAGGCAAAGGCTGAGAAGGCGAAGAAGGAAGCCGAAGAGGATGAGAAACTCCAAGCGGAAATCGACGCTGAGCAGAAGAAGAACGCTGACCGCGACGATTCTAATGGCCTGAGCGCAAGCTTCTAGGACACAAGGCTCTCAAAAGCGCGACTCTCAGAAGTCGAAGCTCCGCACACTAGTGCTGCTCGCACCACAAGTCGTAGGACCGCTTCAAACGAGCGAGAGCATCCTCAACTTGGTGGCGCGGGCAGGCAACTGCCATACGAATGAAGGTAGCTCCATTACCGAAGTACTCCCCACCCGGGTTCACCAGTAAGCCAGAAGTCTGGCGAATAAACGCAGTGAACTCATCAGAAACGGTGTGAGGTCTGTCTAAGGCCTCAACTTCAGTGGACTGATAATCTGGAGAAACTGAGGAAACTGGCGAGCTAGGGTGTGCGGCGAACAGGTCAGTGCAGTCAAGCCACGGCAAATAGGTCGCTGCCATCTTCACCGGCGTGATCAGCGGCATTTCGCGCGCAAGAGTATCGTTAACCAACTCAATATTGGCGCGAACGTAGGAAAGCATGGCCGCATACCACTCATCGGAATCGCGGTAAGCGGCGATCGAAGCAGGAACAGCGGTGAGGTTGGGCTCAGCAATCTCATCGTTATTGAAACCGCGCACAGCATGCGCACGCAAATTAGGGTCAGCAATCAGCACCATGCAGGCGTGAGTTGCAGCGCAATTGAAGGTTTTCGACGGAGAAATCAGCTCAATCACATTGCCGCGCAACGGCTCAGGCAAGCTCAAAATCGGCGTGTAATCAAGAGTGTCGTCCCACAGCATGTCACCATGAACTTCATCAGAGACGACGATAACGCCGTACTGACGGGCCAAACGCACGATGTGGGCGAGGTCTTCCGGCTCCGGGACCAAACCCGAGGGGTTATGCGGGTTGCACACGACCATCATTGTGGTGCGAGCAAGCGCCATCTTCTTCTCCACATCTGCCCAATTGATGGAATAGGTGTGGGAAGCGTTCTCGTAGTCGAGCGGTGAGGCCAGAGGATGCCGACCATTGTTTGCGGCAGAGTTGAAGAAAATGTTGTAGACCGGGGTGAGCATGAGTACGTTGTCACCCACCGTCGTGAGCGTGCGAATAAGGGAGCTGAGCGCAGGAATCACGCCAGTGGCGAAGCTCATCCATTCGAGTGGCGGAGTGAAGCGGTGATGGCGAGTGAGCCAGCCTTGCACTGCTTCGTAATACTCTTGCGGAATATCCTCGTAGCCGTAGGTTGCGCTAGCCACCTTGTCATGCAAAGCTTGGACAATTTGCGGTGAAGTCGGAAGGTCCATATCGGCGATGGTCATGGGCAGCTCGTCGTCGGCAACATCCCATTTAGCCCAGTTGTGATGACGGCGCTTCACTGGATTATCAAAACCGAAAACATCAGCCATATGTTTCTCCCCCGAAATTGAGCGCTACCTGGCTGCCAGAGCCTGTTGCGCCACAAAAGACCCTGATAGCCAACTCTGACATGCGGCAAGCACTGCACGATCAGGTCTCCCTCACCTACTGCGAGCACCAACTACTCGTTATAACCGGCAATATGTTGAGCATGCTCCTCATTCATGGTCGATTCGCTGATGCGCTCGCCACCGGAGATGATCTCCGTCTTCGCAGGATCGACGACTGCAGGGTCGAGAATCACGCCGTCAATGCGCGGGGCCACAATGCGGCCAGAAACAGGGTTCTTCACCGAATCAATCGAACTGGTAATCTCAGCGTCAATATCCGAGCACAACTCGAAAGCCAAATCGGTACGCAGAAGCTTCGTATTGCGGATCATCAAACCCTTGATGTAGCACAAGCCCTGATCGGAAACGACGACGCAATTTTCCAACGTGAGATTCGTCGAATTCCAACCCAAGTACTCGCCAGAAATGAAGGAATCGCGCACAGTAACGTTCGTCGAATTCCAGAAGGCATCCTTGGCCACGATGCGAGAGTTCGTGATGAGAATGTCGCTGGCACCGTCGAAAGCGTAATCACCGATGAGGTCGAGGTGGTCGGCGATGATCTTCCTCGAATTCATACCAAAGTAGGTGCCTTGCGCTTCAACACGCTCGAGGTGTACATCCTCGCAATTCCAGAAGGTTTCCGTCGCATTGGCGAAGTGGACGTTGGTGAGGAAGATTCCCGAGCTGCGGCGGAAGAGCTTTCCTGCCTGCAGCGCGCAATCCTTCATGCTGAAGTTCTTCACATACCACATGCCAGCGTGCGCCACAGTTTCGAGCACAGTGTTCTCCACTGCAACCGTGTCGGCGTACCAGAAGGGGTACTTCCACTTGAAAACGCAGTTGTCGACGGAAACGTGACGGGCTTCTTTGAGAGGCGATTCGCCTTCGCCGAATACACAGTCACTCACTTGAGCGTCATGCAAGCCGTAGAGCGGGCGTTCGCCGGAGAAGTACTCGCCTCGGATTGCCTGAGTTGCCTGCTGCTCGGCGCCTGATTCGACAACTTCCTTGGCGTGGGGGCCTGTCCACTCGCACATTTCCTGAACTGGCTGACATGACAATTCGCCCATAGTGGCCATATTTTCGTTCATATCGTCTCCTGCACAACGGCATTGCCAAGTTCCAAGCTAATGGCGACTCTCGCAGTCGGCACGGCTTGGTTTATTCACTGTTCTCTAGTCTAGGGTCGTCACTCCACTTTCTGAGATTGGCAGTGTCGCTTTGCGCGTATCGAGAAACTTTCCACCCCTGTTTCCCCCTAAAATAAAGGACATGACGACTTCTGAGACTCGCGAAAATATGACCACTTCCACTGCACCTGCGCCAGTATCTGCGCACGTGCCCACCTCTACTCCTCACGCTCAGCAAACCGCACAAACGGCCGGCGAGGGCATGCATATCGTTGCGGTTGACCGTTTCTACCCTGCTGACCGTCAGATGATGGAAGCAAGCATCCCAGCTGCTCGTTTTACCTGGCTTGCGCCCAAGAGTGAGCATTTGCCTGCTGATGCAACGGCTGTGGTGGGAAACTTCCCTGTTGCTGCCGTACAAGAGCTCTTCACTGCGCAATCCCACGCTTCCGCCCCTCGTTTGCAGCTCATTCAGCTTCTCTCCGCAGGCTACTACAAGTACATGAATCTCGCCCTGCCTCAGGGCGTGGTGATTACCAACGCTTCTGGCGCCTACGACCAAGCCGTTTCTGAGCATGCTTTCGCTCAGCTTCTCGCCCTGATGAAAAACCTCGATCAGTATGCTGATTTGCAGCGTAAGCATCGCTGGCAGTCTGCCGGTGAAGTGCGTTCGTTGGTCGGCGCAACCGTCGTGGTATTGGGTTATGGCCATATTGGTGAGGCTTTTGCCCGCTTGTGCACGGCAATGGGAGCGAAAGTTTTCGGTTTCCGTCGCAACCCTGCTCACTCGGCGAACTCTGCTGCTGTCGCTCAGGTTGTAGCCATGGACTCTCTGGCCGAGTACCTGCCTTCTGCTGATGTTGTGATGAGTTTCTTGCCGTCTAACCCTCAAACAGTCGGCTTCTTCGATGAAAGCTTCTTTAGCGCGATGAAGCAGGGCAGTTATTTTGTGAACGCTGGACGCGGAGATGCGGTAGATTCTGCAGCTTTGCAAGCTTCTTTGCGTGCAGGTCACCTCGCTGGTGCCGCGCTCGATGTGACGAACCCTGAGCCTTTGCCCGCAGATTCAACGCTCTGGGACACTCCTCGCTTGATCATCAGCCCTCATGTTGCAGGCGGCTGGCACTTGCCGCAGTCGGTGGTGAACTTGCGCAACTTGACGATGACGAATCTGACGCATCTGGCCCTAGGCGAGCCGGTGGAAAATGTGGTTCTCCCCTCTTCTCGCGCCTAGCATTTCTCAAGATTGTCACCGCACCCAATCAGGAATTACCTCAGATTGCCACTGCAACGAATCAGAAGCTATCTGTGATTACCACTGCACTCAATCCGAAATATTGCGTCCTCGTTGCTGCAGCAATTGCGACCGATACAAAAGGGGTGGCATGCACATTTGTGCATGCCACCCCTTCCTCACACACTGTGCCCGCTTACGTAAAACATGCGATGAAGCACGGTGATAATCTCAAGCCATCAATTCAGCCTTCTCGACGCGTGAGATTCATGCGTTCAATTGCTTCAAAAGCTGCTGCTGGCAAGAGAGCGTGAGCTGCCAACATCATGCGAGCCCCACGAGCCACGACGAAACGACGAGGCGGGTTCTTGCGCGTCATCATCGAAACGATGCGGCCACCCACCTGCTCAGGAGTGGAAATCGGAGCATTCTCGTAGAAGTCAAGCATTGTTGCTGCAACGCGGCGAGCAGTCTGCTCATAAGCAGTGCCTTTGCTCACCTCCATCAAGCTATCAGTGGCGATACTGGCCCACGGAGTTGCCACTGCGCCAGGCTCGACCACGGTAACGGCAATACCGTAAGGCTTGACCTCGGAACGCAAAGTAGCGCTTAAAGCTTCCACAGCCCACTTCGAGGCGTGGTACCAGCCGCCGAAATAGCCAGGCAAGCGACCAGCCACCGAAGAGATCATGACGATATGGCCGTGACGATTCTCGCGCATATGAGGAAGAACGGTACGAGTCATATTGGCCAGGCCGAAGACGTTAGTGTCAAACTGGCGCTTAGCTTCCTTACTGCTTACCGTTTCAATAGCGCCGAAGACGGCGAAGCCAGCGTTGTTGACGAGAACATCGATGCGGCCAGTGTGCTCGACGATGTAGTCGACGACCTTCTTGCACTCGTCTTCGTCAGTGACGTCAAGGTGAACCTCGTGGAAGCCACCCTTGCCAACAGTAGTCGCCGAGTCCTCAGAAAGTTCAGCAAAATGGCGGGCAGCACCGTAAACGATGAAGCCTTTCTCGCTCAGCTGCTTGGCAACCTGGAATCCGATGCCTGAGCTTGCGCCGGAGACAAGAGCAACAGGTGCTGAAGCAAGTGTTGAAGTTGCGGGCTTTTCACTAACTTGTGCGTCAGTCATAGCTCTACCTCTCTTGCACCACTACTGTAATCAGAGAACTACTGAACTGAAGTTTGTGGTGCTAATCCTCTGGATAATGTCAGTGCAACGCGATGGGAAGCTTTCTCAATGTCGAAACTCTGATCGGAGAGAATGACGTTAGGAAGGACATATCCCATCCATGCTCCAAATACAAATCTACAGATAACAGCTTCTGGCCAATCGATCAGTTCACCCCGGGCTTGATAAAGGTGAATCACCTTTGCCAGTGCCGCAGCTAAAGAAGTAACAAAACGCTCGCGGGCAAGATCAAAGGCATCGGTACGGCGAATTCCATCTCGCAAGAAAACGCGCAATATCTCACGATTATCAGAAACGAAGAGGAAACGATCATACGTGATCTGGTACAAGAACTCGTTGAAATCAGGCACGCTCTCCATGTTCTTTGCGCGGTCCAAAACGCTTTCAAAAGCGTTAGACGGCAGGAAACGGTCAGTGAAGGGTACTGCTAGTGCCGTGAGGAGGTCCTTCTTCGTGCGGAAGTGCTTGTACACAGTTCCTTCAGAAACGCCAGCAAGGCGTGCGATATCTGAGGTGGTGGTGTCAGAATAGCCCTTGGTAGAGAACAGAACCAAGCAGGCCTTCAGTACTCGCTTCTGCCTCTGCGGCAAGTCGGATGCGAGTATATATTCGTCAAAGACGGAAATACGTTGTGGAGAAGTCTCAGCTTCCATGTCGTATCCCTTCTGGTGCTCGGCTCATGCAGTACAGTGATGGACGCATGGCGCTCATCCCGTGCACTGCCCAGACTCTCGGTTTTCCTACCTTCTATAGTAGTTCAAAATTTCCCACAAACCTGTAAACCTAAACTCTTTATCAAAAATACATAGTAAGCCGCATGGAAGGAGCTTCCTTTAGAATCGAGCAAGACTACGTGATGCACTTTTCGCAGCACGAGGAAAGGACGAACATGAGCGAAATCGAACACGTCAACCCGCTCTCGGCGAGAAGCCGCGACATGCTGCGCGACGCCCTCCTTTCCTTGCTGCACGATCAAACCTATAAATCAATTTCTATTACCGACATCTGCCGTCGCGCCACTCTTTCGCGCCAAGCCTTCTACAACAACTACTCCTCCAAGTCGGAGTTGCTGCACGATTGCATTGACGAGTGGATGATCCGGCCTTTAGAAGGCCTCGCCCTCGAGCAAAATGTGCATGTACCTACCCTCATGCTCACTTATGCGAATGTTTTCCTGGCTCACCGAGAATTCATCGCCGCTCTGACTGCTAATGGTTTAGTCTCTGTCCTGAGAAAAGAGATGACCGGGTTGGTACGCGCAACCTTCGGCCCCCACTTGCCTGCTGGTACGGATTCTCGCTACTCGATTATCTATTTGGCTTCCGGCTTGACGGATGCGCTGTGCCGCTGGGCATTGAGCGAAAACCCTATTCCCGAGCGCATGGCGTTGACGATGGCCGTCTGGCTTACCCCGCTACTTCCCAAAGCAAACCCTGCTAACCGCGAGTAGCTCCAACCCCACAAACGGTAAGTCACGCCAAACCAGACAACAACTAAACTTCCGACTCCTGTCAGCGCCAGGTCGCCCCAATCCCATTCTTGGTGGCGCTTCTCCAGGTTGGCGCGCAACGCTGGGTAACTCGCCGTTTCCCTCGCCTCACGCTCTCTCAAGAGGAGTTTGAGATCAGCGAATACCTCATTCAGTGGCTCACCATTTACGTCGTTGTTTACCCAATACTTTTCGACTCGCTGAAATCTCTCGGCGCTCTTTTGCCTCAGATCACCAATTGGCAAGCCTCATTGAGGTGCTCCTCTCCCCGAGCAACATCAACGCAGTGATCCAGCCTCTGCTCATCGCAACCTGGGTGGCTATCGTTTTGGAAAAGCTTTCGGCTCGGCACTCCCAGATTGTCACTGCTGCTGATCCCTCTGCTTCGCCCACACCTGCAGATGACGATAAATCCCAGCAGCCACAGAGCGAAGAGAGCTGTGCGGTTCGGTGAACACACTGCATAGCAACAAAGAAAACATTGCAAACGCAAAGAAGGCGACCACCACGCAGATGATCGCCTTCTTCACAGTGAAAACTCACTCCCATTCGATGGTTGCCGGTGGCTTCGAAGTGACATCGTAAACCACGCGGTTAATTCCACGGCATTCGTTGGTAATGCGGTTGGAGATGGCAGTCAGCACATCATAAGGCATGTGGAACCAATCGGCCGTCATAGCATCCGAAGATTCGATTGGACGGATCACAATCGGGTTTCCATAGGTACGCTCATCGCCCTGAACACCCACAGAGTGGACGTTAGCCAAGAGAACAACTGGGCACTGCCAGATCTTGCGATCCAAACCAGCCTTCGTCATCTCTTCACGAGCGATAGCATCAGCGCGGCGCAACAGGTTCAAACGATCCTGAGTAACTTCGCCCACAATACGAATTGCCAAGCCTGGACCTGGGAATGGCTGACGCCACACCATGTAGTCCGGCAGCCCCAGATGAGTGCCAATCTGGCGAACTTCATCCTTAAACAGGGAGCGCAGTGGCTCGATGAGCTTGAACTCCAAGTTTTCTGGCAGGCCGCCGACGTTGTGGTGGGACTTGATCACGGCAGTGCCGGAGCCACCACCCGACTCGACGACGTCTGGGTAGAGAGTGCCCTGAACCAGCCACTTGACCTTCGCGCCCTTCTCACCGACCTCAGCAACGATCTGTGATGCAGCCTTTTCGAAGGTCTTAATAAAGAGGTCACCGATGATCTTGCGCTTGGCCTCTGGCTCGGTCACACCCTTGAGGGCAGAAACGAACTCTTCGGAAGCATCAACAGTCTTGAGCTTGATGCCGGTAGCTTGCACGAAGTCGTGCTGAACCTGCTCAACTTCGCCTTCACGAAGCAAGCCATGGTTGACGAACACGCAGGTGAGCTGGTCGCCCACAGCCTTGTGCACCAAAGTGGCGGCAACAGCAGAGTCAACACCACCTGACAGGCCGCAGATCACCTGGTCATCGCCGACTTCTTCGCGAATCTTTTCGATCTGCTCTTCCATCAAGCCCTTCGGGCTCCAGTTATCCTCGATGCCTGCTTCGTTGTGCAGGAAGTTCTCGATGATGTTCTGACCCAGAGGAGTGTGCTTGACTTCGCAATGCCACTGAATGCCGTAAAGCTTGCGCTGAGGGTCAGCCATTGCGGCCACAGGAGCGGATGGAGAGGTTGCCAAGGTCACAAAGCCTTCTGGAGCCTTGTTAATCTGAACGCCATGGCTCATCCACACCGTCTGTTCGGCAGGAGAACCGTTCAGAATGTAGGAGGAATTGTCCACCTCGACGGAGGTCTTGCCATATTCACCCATGGCAGCCTTGTCGACGTCACCGCCCAGCTCTTCTGCCATCAACTGGCAGCCGTAGCAGATACCTAAAATAGGAACGCCTGCATCGAAGATCTTGGGATCAATATGCGGTGCATCAGGTTCATACACTGACGCGGGACCACCAGAAAAGATAATTGCCAGTGGCTTCTTAGCCAGCATCTCATCCACGGGCATGGTATGAGCAACCAGCTCAGAATAGACATGAGCCTCACGCACTCGACGTGCAATGAGCTCCGCGTACTGGGCGCCATAATCGACGACCAGAACCGGACGTCTCTCCATGAGTCCTCTCCTTCGTATAACTCAAGTTTTCCTCTCATCTTGGCAAACTGGCTTGACAGAAGCGCCAGACTTTCACACCGTCTTTGGCCGCGGGCTAAAGAGCCTTGTGGGCGTGGCAAAGTCTGGCACTCCAAATATGATCAAAGAGATTGGGACATATGCCGAAGGCGGCCTTGTACGCCGCGCTTGGCTACAGAAGTCCTAAGAGTAAAACAGATCGCACAAGAGTGCAGGAGAACAAATGACGAATCCTGTTATTGGCACCCCTTGGAAGAAGCTCGGTCGTCCGGTTTCCGAGGAAGCGCTCGAGGGTGTGGACAAGTACTGGCGCGCTGCCAACTACCTGTCCATCGGCCAGATCTATCTGCGCAGCAACCCGCTGATGAAGGCGCCATTCACCCGTGACGACGTCAAGTACCGTCTGGTTGGCCACTGGGGCACCACCCCAGGCCTGAACTTCCTGATCGGCCACATCAACCGTTTGATTGCTGACCACCAGCAGAACACCGTGATCATCATGGGCCCAGGCCACGGTGGCCCAGCAGGTACCGCTCAGTCCTACTTGGACGGTACCTACACTGAGTACTACCCAGAAATCACCCATGACGAGGCTGGCTTGCAGAAGTTCTTCCGCCAGTTCTCTTATCCAGGTGGTATTCCATCCCACTTCGCACCAGAGACCCCAGGCTCCATCCACGAGGGTGGCGAGTTGGGTTATGCCCTCTCCCACGCTTACGGTGCCGTTATGAACAACCCAAGCCTGTTCGTCCCAGCCATCGTCGGTGATGGCGAGGCCGAAACTGGCCCATTGGCTACCGGCTGGCAGTCCAACAAGCTCGTCAACCCACGCACCGATGGTATCGTTCTGCCAATCTTGCACCTCAACGGTTACAAGATCGCAAACCCAACCATCCTTGCTCGTATTTCTGACGAAGAGCTCCACGACTTCTTCCACGGCATGGGTTACGAACCATATGAGTTCGTTGCTGGCTTCGACGATGAGGACCACATGTCCATCCACCGTCGTTTCGCAGACCTGTTCGAGTCCATCTTCGATGAGATTTGCGACATCAAGGCTGCTGCCAACACCAACGATATGGAGCGCCCATTCTACCCGATGATCATCTTCCGCACTCCAAAGGGTTGGACGTGCCCGAAGTTCATCGATGGCAACAAGACTGAGGGCTCTTGGCGCGCTCACCAGGTACCGCTGGCTTCCGCTCGCGATACCGAAGAGCACTTCCAGGTTCTCAAGCACTGGCTCGAGTCCTACAAGCCAGAAGAGCTGTTCGACGAGAACGGCGCTGTGCGTCCAGAAGTGACCGCCTTCATGCCTAAGGGCGAACTGCGTATCGGCCAGAACCCGAACGCAAACGGCGGCCGCATCTTGAAGCCACTGAACCTTCCAAAGCTCGACGACTACAAGGTCGAAGGCGTTGAGAAGTATGGCCACGGTTGGGGCCAGACCGAAGCTACTCGCCGTCTCGGCGACTATGCTCGCGACATCATCAAGCTCAACCCAGATTCCTTCCGTATCTTCGGACCAGATGAGACCGCTTCTAACCGCTTGCAGGCTGCCTATGAGGTCACCAACAAGCAGTGGGATGCCGGCTACCTCTCCGAGATGACCGACGCTCACATGGCTGTCACCGGTCAGGTCACCGAGCAGCTCTCCGAGCACCAGATGGAAGGCTTCGTCGAAGGTTACGTCCTCACCGGCCGTCACGCACTGTGGAGCTCTTATGAGTCCTTCGTGCACGTCATCGACTCCATGCTCAACCAGCATGCAAAGTGGCTCGAGGCAACCGTTCGTCACATCCCGTGGCGTAAGCCAATCGCTTCTGTGAACCTGCTCGTCTCCTCTCACGTGTGGCGTCAGGATCACAACGGCTTCTCGCACCAGGATCCAGGTGTCATCGACATCCTGCTCAACAAGAACTTCCACAACGATCACGTTGTTGGCATCTACCTGCCAGCCGACGGCAACTCCTTGCTCGCCGTGTCTGAGAAGGCCTTCAAGTCCACCAACATGATCAACGCCATTGTTTCTGGTAAGCAGCCAGCTCCAACGTGGCTCTCCCTCGACGAAGCTCGCGAAGAGCTCAAGAAGGGTGCTGCTGAGTGGGAGTGGGCTTCCAATGCCAAGAGCAACGACGAAGTTCAGGTTGTCTTGGCTTCCGCTGGTGACGTTCCAACTCAGGAGATCATGGCAACTGCCGACAAGCTCAACAAGCTTGGCGTGAAGTTCAAGGTTGTCAACGTGATGGATCTGCTCAGCATCCAGAACGCTTCTGAGAACGATCAGGCCCTCTCCGACGAAGAGTTCACTCAGCTCTTCACCGCTGACAAGCCAGTTCTGTTTGCTTACCACGCATATGCTCGTGAGATTCGCTCCCTCATCTGGGATCGTCCAAACCACGACAACTTCAACGTCCATGGTTACGAGGAGGAAGGTTCTACCACCACTCCTTACGACATGGTTCGCGTCAACGAGATGGATCGTTACGAGCTGACCGCAGAGGCTCTGCGTATGGTCGACGCCGACAAGTTCGCCGACGAGATCAACAAGCTCGAGAAGTTCCGTGAGGAAGCCTTCCAGTTCGCTGTCGACAACGGCTACGATCATCCTGATTACACCGACTGGGTGTGGCCAGGCGTTCGTACCGACCTCGAGGGTGGCAACGTTGCAGCTGCCATCAACACTGCCGGCGATAACGAGAAGTGATCTTCTCACACGCATTGTGTGAACTGATCTGAGCAAAAGCCCGTGCCCTTGTGGTGCGGGCTTTTTGCGTACCTGCAAATACAAGTGATAATCTCACACGCCCTTCACGAGTTGACACCAGCCTTCAGGCATAATAGGAAGCGAGGAGGCGCCTATGCCAACGACTAACACTGGAGAAACAATGATGAGCTCTCCTGACCATGCACAACTCGCAGCACCACAAGCGGAAGGCAATCCGCAAGCCACCGCTCCCCTTCCCCCACAGGAAAACGGCACAACACCTCGTCGACCCGTCGTATCCGTGTTCTCACCCGACTACTCTGCAGGCCGCTTAACAGTTACTATTGGCCTGTTGCACACGCTTTCGCAAGCCTACGCGCAAACGACTGTTTTCCAGCCCATCAGCACGAATTCTTCTGCCGCCAACATGACGATCGCCTTGCGAGCAGCCCAGCGCTTCTCGCACCCTTTGGCGCCCGCTGGCCATGCTCCTGTTGACATCAATAGCGACCGCGACCAGCATATCGGTTTGGACACGTCCTCTACCCCATCGTTTTCGCGCACTGAGCTGGACATCGTCACTCGTTTCCACACCAACCCTCAGATTGCCAGTGCGGACGCGGTGGTGTGTATGAGTTCTGATAATCCGGTGATTGCCGACCCCTACCTGCTGCACGACAACGCTGCCTTGGCCGCCGACTTGCAAGCCAGCGTTGTGGTCGTGATCAACGGTGAAAACCTTTCTGCGTGCGCGATTGCTCAGAGCTTGCGCTCCTCCATTAGCTTTGTGGAAGAGGCGGGCAATAAGGTGATTGGCGCGTTCGTGTGCCCCGGTAACCCGGAGCTCAGGCAAGACGTGCTGATCAACCTCGTCGATTACGAGCTGCCCGTGTGGTTTGTGGAGAATGTAGATACTGAAGAATCGGCTGATTTCCACGACGCTGATTCAGCCCACATCGCTCACCTCGACGCGATTATCGACCAGCATCTCGCCGCCTTCCAAAAGGCCGTCGAACCACTGCAACTTCTGCCGCTGATCGTGCGTGACCGCCCGCGCGTACTCACTCCGGCAAACTTCCAGTATCGACTCATGCACCAGGCAGCGCAGCAGAAGAAGACCATCATTTTGCCAGAAGGCGATGATGACCGTATTTTGCGCGCAGCCGACTACCTGCTCGAGTTCAACGCTTTCCATGCTGTCATCGTGGGCGACGCTTCGCAGATCACTCGCCATGCCGAAGCTCTGGGTCTGACTCATGTGGCCTCTCAGGCGACGATTCAATCGATGAATGACGAGGAGCTGATCTCTCGCATGGTCCCGCAGCTGGTACGCATTCGCGCCAAGCATGGGATGACCGAGGACCAAGCGCGTGAGGCCCTCAAAGACCCGAGCACTTTTGGCACGATGTACGTTCAGCTGGGCCTTGCTGATGGCATGGTTTCTGGTGCGCGCCACTCGACGGCCAACACTGTTCGCCCGGCGCTCCAGATTATCAAGACGCGCCCCGGCATCAAGCTCGCTTCCGGCGTGATGGTAATGTGCTTGGGCCGTCGAGTTGACATCTACGCTGACGTCGCGCTGCTGCCGAACCCGACTGCTTCACAGTTAGCTGAAATTGCAGGTGAGTCAGCACGCACTGCCCGCCAGTTTGGCCTCGACCCTTACATTGGCATGCTTTCCTACTCAACCGTCGACTCTGGTAAAGGCCCCGATGTCGACTTGGTCAAGGAAGCCACCCAGATTGCCAAAGAGGCTTTCCCCAAGGAAAAGATAACCGGACCGATCCAATTCGACGCCGCATGGGATGCCACCGTCGCAGCGCTGAAAGCTCCGGGTGATAGTGTCGCCGGCCATGTGAACACCTTTGTGATGCCCAGCCTTTCTGCCTCAAATATTGGTATTAAAGCCATTCAGCGCGTAGGAGAAGGCGTGGCAATTGGCCCTATTTTGCAAGGGTTGAATAAGCCAGTCAACGATCTTTCCCGAGGCGCAACGACGAGGGATATTATCAACACGATCGCGCTGACATGCGTGCAAGCGCAAGCCCCGCAGAACGTGTAGCCTCAAGCGCGCGCTCGATGAGGCGCAGTGATAATCTTCCTGGCAATTGTGAAAGAAAGTAAACCCCGGCGGGTAATCTCGAAGAGGCCAAGTGAAACGAATACCGTCCGCGTATTCGAGACACCCAGAAATTTGGAGGATATCGCATGGCAAAAACCGTTCTTGTCATCAACGCTGGCTCCAGCTCGATTAAGTACCAGTTGATCGACTTGGAAACCGCTGATTCTATTGCTTCCGGTCTTGTGGAAGCTATCGGCGAGCCTGTTGGAGGCCACTACCGCCACGAGTACAAGGGCGAGAAGCACGACCTGAACGAAACCGTTCCAGACCATCGCACTGGTCTGAAGAAGGTTCTTGACTTCTTTGATGAATATGGTCCAAACCTGCAAGAAGCCGGCATTATCGCTGTCGGCCACCGCGTGGTGCAGGGTGGTTGGATCTTCCCGAAGCCAGCTCTGACCACGAAGAAGGTCATCCAGCAGATCAAGGATCTCGCTGTTCTGGCTCCACTGCACAACGGCCCAGAGGCCACCGGAATCGAAGTGATGAAGGAACTGCTGCCTTCCGTCCCACAGATCGCCGTGTTCGACAGCTCCTTCTTCTTCGCACTCCCACCAGAGGCAAAGACCTATGCCCTGAACAAGGACGTTGCAGAGCGTTATCACATTCAGCGTTACGGCGCTCACGGCACCTCTCACGAGTATGTCGGCTCCGTTGTCCCATCCCTGTTGGGAAAGCCAGCTGAAGGCTTCAAGCAGATCGTTCTGCACATTGGTAACGGAGCTTCTGCTTCCGCTCAGGTTTCTGGCAGCCCAGTCGAGACCTCCATGGGCCTCACCCCACTCGAGGGCTTGGTTATGGGCGGCCGCACTGGCGACATCGACCCCGCTGTCGTGTTCCACCTGATCCGCAACGCTCACATGGATGTTGAAGAGCTCGACGACCTGTTCAACCACAAGTCAGGTATGACCGGCATGACCGGTTACGGCGACTTGCGCGAAGTGGACCGCCTCTACGAAGAGGGCAACGCTGACGCCAAGCTCGCTCTGGATGTCTACGTCCACCGCATCGTCAGCTACATCGGCGCTTACTGGGCTCAGCTCGGTGGCCTCGACGCCATCACCTTCACCGCTGGCGTTGGTGAGAACGACTCCCTCGTGCGCAAGATGGTTGCTGAGAAGCTCGCTGCCTTCGGCGTCAAGCTCGACAACGAGAAGAACGAGACTCGCTCCAAGGAAAACCGCGTCATCTCCACTCCAGATTCTTCTGTCGCTGTGTGCGTGGTTCCAACCAACGAAGAGCTTGCTATTGCTCGTAAGGCTGAGAAGATCGTTGCCGATGGTCATGACGACTATAACACCGGTCTCGATGAGGACTGATCACGCTCACTGATTAATCCACTTAATCCGCGCGATATAAAAAGGAGGTGGAAATTTTTCCACCTCCTTTTTATATCTGTTTTTCGTTTCAGTTATCGTTGTTGACTGCTCAGCTTGTTTACTGACCATTTTGCGTTGAGTTTTTCTTGCTCTTTCTCCTGACGCACTCCAGTGATATGCCAATAGGTCGCTGCTCGGAAAACATGATCGTCAGGCTTGGTGAGGTTGATCTTTTGGCTTGTGGTGTTAGTGAAGGCCTGATCTGCCCACGACTCGTCAGAGCATATACGTTAAAAATGATGCGCTGTCATCACCATTGATCTCTGCAGGTTTCATTTCCGCCTCTTCTTAGCTGAGCATAGTCGTCAAAACTGCCGGAGAAAACTGATAAACTAAACCCAGGAGGAATTATGCAGACCAGACCAGGTAAGAACTATCCACTGGGTGCCAATTTCGATGGCGAAGGCACCAATTTCGCACTCTTTAGCTCGGTAGCAACGGCTGTTGAGCTCTGCTTCTTCGACGATGATGACAAAGAAACTCGAATCCCCGTTGAGGAATGTGACGCCAAAGTGTGGCACGTGTATGTGCCTGGAGTCTACCCTGGCCAGCGTTATGGCTACCGCGTTTATGGACCATGGGACCCTGCACATGGCCAGCGTTGCAACCCGCATAAACTTCTCCTCGACCCCTATGCGAAGGCTATCGCAGGCCGAGTCCACGATGATGAAACTTTGTACTCGTATTACTTTGACGATCCCAGTCATGGCAAACTCAACATTATGGATTCGGCGAAGTCCATGCCCAAAGCTGTCGTCATCAACCCGTACTTCGATTGGGAGAATGACCGCAAGCCAGAAACTCCCCTCTCCGACTCGATTATTTACGAAACCCATGTTCGCGGTATTACAAATTTAAACCCTAATGTTCCTGGCGACTTGCGCGGCACTTACGCGGGTATGGCACACCCCAGCGTCATCAGCTACATCAAGAAGCTCGGTGTGACGGCGGTGGAGTTGATGCCTGTTCACCAGTTCGTGCAGGATTCCACCTTGCAAAAGAGGGGTCTGGCGAACTATTGGGGTTACAACACTATCGGCTTTTTCGCTCCGAACGCTAACTACGCCAGTTGGGGTGAGAGAGGCGAGCAGGTTGCTGAGTTCAAGTCGATGGTCAAGGCTTACCATCGCGCCGGCATCGAGATCATTCTCGACGTGGTGTACAACCACACTGCTGAGGGCAACCACAACGGACCTACCCTCTCCTTCCGTGGTATTGACAATGCGGCGAGCTATCGGTTGGTACAGGGCGATGAGGCGCACTATTTCGACACGACCGGTACAGGCAATTCGCTCAACATGCGCTACCCTAACCAGTTGCAGATGATCGTCGATTCGCTGCGCTATTGGGCTCACGACATGCATGTGGACGGTTTCCGCTTCGACCTTGCCGCAACACTGGGTCGCGAGAACGGTAATTTTGACAAGTTCTCGAGCTTCTTCGACATGGTGGACACCGACCCTGTTCTCTCCCACACCAAGCTCATCGCCGAACCGTGGGATACAGGTGAGAATGGCTACCAGGTGGGTGGTTTCCCGTCGAACTGGTCGGAGTGGAATGGCGCGTACCGCGATACGGCTCGCGATTTCTGGCGTTCCCAAACCTCTACCCTGCCGGTTTTCGCCTCTCGCATCACCGGCTCGTCGGACTTGTACCAGCACAATGGGCGCAAGCCTCAGGCCTCCATCAACTTCATTACTGCTCACGACGGCTTCACTCTCACCGATCTCGTTTCCTATAACGAGAAGCACAATATGGCTAATGGTGAGGGCAACCGCGATGGTGATTCGAATAATCGCTCGTGGAATTGTGGTACGGAAGGCCCGACCACAATCACCGACGTGCTGGATTTGCGTCACCGTCAGCGTCGCAACTTCCTCTCCACTCTCATGTTCTCCCAAGGCGTTCCGATGCTGTTGGGCGGCGATGAGATGGGCCGCACACAGCAAGGCAATAACAACGCTTACTGTCAGGACAACGCGATTAGCTGGTACAACTGGGATCTGGACGATGACGACCGTGCTTTGCTGGAATTTACGCGCAAGATTATCAAGCTGCGTCGTGACCACCCGGTATTCCACCGTTCTCGTTACTTTGAATCGCGTCCTGCGCACGACGCTTCCAGCAGCCCTGCTCAGATTGAATGGTTCGACCATTCGGGCCGCATCATGGATAAGTCCGACTGGAATAAGTTCTATGCTCTGTCCATTATGGTGTTCTTGAACGGCCATGATCTAGGCGAGAAAGACCAGCTGGGAAACCCCAAGCGTGACGATGATTTCTTGCTCATCTTCAACGCTTACTATGAGCCAATTGCTTTCACTCTGCCCGATAAGCAGTATGGGACGAAGTGGCGAGTCGAGGTTGACACGTATCAGCCGGATGCTCCAGCGTACACCTATGATGCTGGCTTCACGCTGACCGCACAGCCCTACTCTTTCTTGCTGCTGCATTCGCTCACTCCTCATGATGAGCGCAAGATTGCCCAGAAGGCTGCTGCTCGTTTGCGCGAAGCCAGGTTGAATGAGCGCGCGAAGGCGGGGTTGATGAACGTTTCTGGCGATGGCCAGGAGGGCTCGGAGAACTGAAGCTCACGCTTCTGGGGAGACGCGCGACGCCGTTTCCGAAGGCAAACTGTTCACCTGATCGCTCAGCAGAGAGTAACGCGACTGCGCATACTCTCTGTCTGCGGCGATCGACGCAATCTGACGCGAGAAAATGATGAACCACGCCATGAACAGCAGCCAGGTGATCGCCTCCACATTGGTCAGCGTCGTCTCCCCATTGAGCCAGCTGAGGCCGGAGAGCATGACGAAAAGCACCTCAGCCCAACTCACTGCATACACGATTCTGTTCAACTGAGGAGCAAGAATCGGCAAGGCCACGAGCAGCGTGTAGATTGGCACCATCATTCCGCGGGCGAAGAAATTATGCATATCGGGGTGTGGCGTGTAGCGAAACACGCCCACTCCGGAAAGCATGAGGCCGGTGATGACGAGCAGCGCGAGCAAAACATAGCAGCGAAGCCTGAAGTAAGGGTAGAGGGCTGATTTGTCAGTGATAATCTGGGCGCGTAAAGCTCGCAACTCAGGGTCAAGATTATCAGCCTGCTTGCTGCCCTGTAAGCTCTCTTCCGGCGCGTAATTCGTCTGCATCGCCGACTTCACTACAGCCCACATATGCTTGCGCTTTCGGGTGTAATAGCCCGGCTCAATGGTTGTGGGAAGGCCGACTTTCGCTCTCCACGCGAGGTACTGATCATGCGAGCCGATCAGCTCATATACAGCGAAGTAAGAGACGATGACCACGCAGATTCCGCACATGATGAGTGTGAAGTTGAACATATTCGCCGCGAACGACGTCGAATCACCCAGCTCCGAGAAGTTCGCACGCCACCAGTTGAGGTCGGTGGTCGTCAGTGCTGCGGTCATGACGCCTGAAATCACGAAGACCGGCAGGATGCTCACCACCATCTTGGCGGTCAACATTTCTCCTTGGACGAAGCCGAAATAACTGCTTACTGCTGCGATGACGGAGACCATGCCATGGAAGAAGAGCGAGTTTGTTTGGTAGCCCACGGTTGTGTAGGTGACTCGCATAGTGAAGAAAGCGACGAGGAGCACAGTTGGCGCGTACATGGCCGAGAGCGAGACGACTTCAAAGAATTTGCGGATCGGAATCCACAGCCCGAAGCGCGACGTCCAAGAATTGGAGAGCCGTGCGTAGCCGATGATGAAGCTCACCACCGCACAGCAGGCGATGACTGCCGACCAGACGAGGAATCGAATATTCACATCCGCATGTTGCACATTAGTGAATTGGTCGATTCCCATGAGAATGGCGTAAGTGGCAAAAAGCGACAGTACAGCTGCAATAATTCCGCCGGTTTCAGCTTTTTGATTGCGTCCCATCACTCCTCCTCGCTCCCACTATAGCCCAGCGCACGCCACAGACATGACTCAGCTATGACTCAGATATGAAGCCGCCTGCCCTGTGCGAGTTTACTTTTCGTAGAGGAAGGTGACGAACTGACGCAAGTATTTCACGTCATACTGGGTGATCGAGGCGCCAAAACAAGCGTCGTCGGGCAGTTTCAGCTTTTCCCATTGTGGCGCCGAGCCTAAATCTAAGCCGTAGGAAGCCTCAATATTGCTGGTAATCTTGCCGTTCTTGTCGACAAAGCGAGCCCCGGAATGCTTGAGATTATCAAGAACGCTGGTATCGACGACGCGAGGCAGAGGTTCGATGCAGTGCAAGTGCACCATGCGCGCGAAGATGTGGCGATCGGCAACCCATTGGCCTGCCGGGCAGACGCGGCGGGTGCGCATGCGAGGAAGAGCGGAGGCAAAACCCTGGAAGAAGCGGCCCCAGGTGCCAGATTCGCGTGTGCCAGATTCGCGCGTGCCATCCTGCTGGTTGCGCTCATCAGAAGGAGTGTGCAGCCCCTCTTTGCCACTGCCGCCATCCTGGCTACTCCTATGAGCACCATTGCGCACACCTTCCTTTTTAGCGCCCAGTTTGTTCTCATTGCCGGAATAATAGCGCTGCTGACGAGGGTCTTTGAGGTTGCTCCACAAGTTTTGCCGTGTCAGGCGAGAACGAGTCATACTCATCTGTGCGTCAATCAGCACATCATCATGGCCAAGAACAGGGTCGGAGTCGCTGAAATTCGCGGCGAGTTGGTTGAGCTGCCCCTTGTACTCGCCCATGTTAATCGTCTCAACGCGGACGACAGGAACGTCTGGGCGTTGCAACACCACGCCCACACTGATGAGCATGCACACGGCGAGGATGATGCAAATGAGTACTGGCGAGAGCAGGTGACGGCTGAAGAAGTCACGCTTTTCTTGGCCGTGAAGAGTGCGCAGAGTTGCCCAATCGTAGGCAAAACGGGAGAAAGGCGTGCGTGATTCCCTCTCAAGGATTTCTCGAATATGGGGGTCACGCGCGGCTGCTGCTTCGTTGATTTCTTCTTGGGAAAGATGATGGATGTAACGATGATGAGGCTCGTTGTTGCTCATGCTCACCTCGTTTCCTCGCCTCTATTACCAAGATACTTAGTGTGGCACAGCTGGCATGGTTGTTCCATCGTTCTAGAGAATGATTTTCACACTTGCCACTTTCGGACACTGATAATCTGGAGAGAAGCCAAGCCTCAGATGAGCTGAGATTGCCAGATACGCAAAAGGGATGAACCTGAGTTCATCCCCTGATTGTCGGACCGACAGGATTTGAACCTGCGACATTCTGCACCCAAAGCAGACGCGCTACCAAGCTGCGCTACGGTCCGATGTCATCCACCGCGGTGGGCAACTCTTTTACTATAGTGTGCACTTTCCCATTTGGCTAGTTTCGACACGCGGAAATCAGAAAACTTCTCCGCTGCTCACTTCGCGCTCGGCATCACCGGCTCGATAGGTGAGCTTAAATGCAGCACGATCGGGTCCGTGTCCGTCGGCGAAATCGCGATCTCCAGCTCCAGGCCATACTTTTCACGCACCACCTGAGCCACATCATGCTGAGCGTAGGTTAAGAATGGCTTTTCTGAAGCGTAGTGCGGGGTGTTTATAAACGCCGGATGTGGGAAGCCAGAATAATCCGCTGGTAAGCTCACTTCTTGCACCCGCTCGCTGGCAATGATAATCCCGAGCTGGGCAAGCGCCGCCTCATTGTCAGCCTGCGCAACGGCATCCAAAACTGGGTGGTGACGCAAGTCGGAGGTCACATACACATCCGCCCCCGCCGCACGCACTGCATCAAACTCCGAGTCGCCAGAACCTCCTAGAACGGCAACCTTCTTTACGGGCATCTCAAGATTACCAGCGACGTCAATTCCCCTGTGGGTCGGCGGCAAAACTGCGTTGACACGCTCAGCGAAATCTCGCAAGCTCATCGCTTGCTCCAGCTCGCCCACACGCCCCAGGCCAAGCTCGCCATCATAAGGAGAGCTCGGGTCAGACAGAGCAACCAACGGCTTATAGTTGCGCACTCCGAGAACATCAGCCAACGCTTCACTCACCCCGCGATGAGCAGCGTCCGCATTCGTATGCCCCACCCACAGGCCGATACCGCTACGGTAAAGCTCGGAGACGATCGCTCCCCTATGGCTTAAACCTGACATTTCATGCGCCGAACGGAAGAAGAGCGGATGATGGGTGACGATCAGGTCAGCACCACAAGCCTTCGCTTCTTCCACGATGGCCTTGGTCGGGTCGACAGCCATATAAATTTTGCGCACAGGGTGTGCGAGGTCTCCCACAATCAGGCCGGGATGATCCCAGCTTTCCGCATATCGCAGTGGGTAAAGCTTTTCCAGTTCTTGTACGACGTGAGCGAGTAGCAGCATCATTCCTCCGTTTCTGTGGCTTGCGAGCCCGCGGCCCATTAGTGAGCAGCAGCCATCCAATCTGGCCCCACACCCGTAGACACACTCAGCGGCACGGTCAGATGCACAGCGTTTTCCATCGCATCCTTAACCAGCCTAGTAACGAGCTCCTCCTCACCTTGTGCCAAGCCGACCACCAATTCATCGTGAATTTGCAGCAAAATCTGGCTCTTCACATGGTGCTCATCCAAAGCTTTCTGCGCGCGGATCATCGCCAGCTTCATAATGTCGGCAGCAGTACCCTGAATGGGCGCATTCAACGCTGCTCGCTCAGCCGCCTGGCGAGCACGACGATCCGTTCCGAGCAGCTCCGGGAAGTAGCGTCTGCGGCCAAATAAGGTTTCCGTGTACCCGCGGCGGCGAGCTTGAGAAACCAATGACTCCAAAAAGTCATGCACTTTGCCAAACGTGGAGAAGTACTTATTCTTCAGCTCCTCAGCCTCATGGTTACTCACCTCCAAACGCTGTGCTAATCCGAAGGTGGACAAGCCATAAGCCAGGCCGTAGCTCATCGCCTTCACATGTGTACGCTGCGAATCAGTCACCTGCTCGACCGGCTCCGAATACACCAGCGACGCCACGTACTTGTGGAAGTCCGCGCCAGAGCGGAAGGCGTCGATCAGGCTTTGGTCGCCGGACATATGAGCCATAATACGCAGCTCCACCTGCGAATAATCCGAGCTCAAAAGGCTCGTGAAGCGCGGGCGGGCGACGAAAGTCGAACGAATTTCCCTACCTTCAGGCGTGCGGTTCGGAATATTTTGCAAGTTCGGCTCAAGCGAGCTCAGTCGTCCTGTTGCGGCAACCGTCTGCGTATACGTGGTGTGGATTCGGTTATCCGAAGGGTTGACGGTCGACTGCAGGTTTTCCACCATCGCGGCCAGCTTCGTCTGCTCGCGGAAACGCTTGAGAGCGGTCAGGAAGGTGATCGCTTCCTCATTATTCGCATAGTTGACGATGAGCTTGTCGATTTCCGTCGCGTCGGTGGAGTAGCCACGCGCCGTCTTCTTGGTACCCTTCAACCCCAGCGTGGTGAACAGCACTGTTTGCAACTGTTGCGGCGAGCTGAGGTTCACTTCCCCCTGCGCCTCAAGATTATCAGCATGAGGATTCAGCGCATTCTCATGGTTTCGCACCACGTCGAGAGCAATCTGTTCGGCCTGCTGAGCTTGGGAGTGGAAATCTTGGTAAACTTCCTCCAACTTCGCCGAATCGACACTCGTTCCGGCTTCCTCCATACGCGCCAACACCTGCGAGACCGGCAGCTCAACATTGGTCAGCAAGCCAAACTGGCAGTGGCCGTCGACGAGCTGTGCCAGGTAGCGTTGCAAAGCCATCAGGTAGGCCGGGCGCGCAAAGGCGTGAGCGCGCGAACGCACGAGCTTACCAGCCAACCAGTCGAGCTTCGCCTTACGCTGCTTAACCTCTTTGAGCACCGGCTCAATGCCGAGGAAGGTGCGTGCCGCCTCTTCGACGGTTTCGCACGGCTTATCCGGCGAGGTGAGGAATGCGGCGAGTTTAATGTCGAAAGCAGGTGTGGCGAGTTTCAGGCCGACCGCTTGGGCGAGCAGCAGAGATTCCTTGTAACCCCACACGCTGATGGCCCTTTGCTGGAAGGCTTTGTTGAGCACGCGGCGAATCTGCTCTCCAGCATCACTCTTCGCGGCTGCGCCTTCATCAGCGAAGAGGTCGAAGGCCGCCTGTGAGTCGTCGGTGACGAGAATCTCGCCGTCACTGAGAGCTTGGCCTACTGGAATAGAGCCGGAAAGGAGGGCAACGCGAGCTTCGAGGGCTTCTTCTTCGCTCAAGCCCTTGGTTTCTTCCTCGTCGCTCTCCTCAAGCTGTGAGTCAGCCTTATCAGCGGCATCCTGACCAGCAGCATCCTCACCAGCGGCATCGTGACCAGCAGCATCCTCACCAGCGGCATCGTGACCAGCAGCATCCTCACCAGCAGCATACTGACCGGTGGCATTATCACTCATGTCCCACGACGGGCCGGCCGCAAGATTCATGCTGCGCAGGTCAATTCTCAGCGCATGATGGTCTGGCGCAACGAGCCACAAGGTGTCAGCCCTCGCCCTGCCTGGCTGAGAGTTGCCTTCCAACAGCACGAGAAGCGTGTCCATCGCAGATTGACGCGCGTTCTTCACGGTTCCCAACGCATTGGCGACGCTGCCCTGCTGCTCGTCAGGCGTGTCGGGGTTGATCGGCGCGTTGGAAAATTGCGCAGCCTGGGCTCCTGCCACTCGCTGGGCTTTCCTGGCGGGGTGCTCAGAAAGCCACTTTTCTAGCTTTTCGGCGTCTGGTAAGCCGGCGGTCAACACGGTTGGCTTGAGATTATCAAAGCTGAATCGTGCTTGCTCCTTTTCCCCTCGTTCATACGTGGAGAAATGGGGCACCTCACCTGCGCGTTTGGTCTGTGCTGCAGTCAGCGTCGAGTAGGACGCGAGGGCTGCTTGCTCAACGTCAGCAGGCTCAGCGTTCGTCGAACCGCCAATATGGTCAAAAGTGAGCAGTGGAACTGGGGTAACTGGAACTGAGGAGTCGTCGAAATAGTCCTCGTCCCGAGCAGCGGAAGTACTGTTATCGCCCGGTTCAGAGCCTTGGAAGAGGGTCGGCGGAGTGTTCATATCAGCGTCAGCAGCAGCCGAAGTCGCGGCGGAACTGCCAACACCGCCAGCAGCCTGCACATTACCAGCGATCTGAGCGCTACCAGCACCCTGACCAGCGCCCGCGCTCCTCACAGCCTGAGCGGCGCTCGTATGACCCGTGGTCCTCTGACCAGCGCCAGCACTCTGGGCAGCGCCAGCACTCTTGCCCTGCGCGAAAGTATCGAGCAGGCGTTGGCGCGTATGCTGGCCGAAATTGAGCTCAGAAAGAATAGCGTCGAGGGCAGGAACATCCACAGTGGTAATCTTGAGCGCGTCAAAATCGACGGTGAAATCAACATCGCGACGCACCACGTTAATACGGCGATTGAGCATCACCTGGTCGGTCATCTCAGCAAAAGCCGCACCCTTCTTGCCAGTGAGCTCATTGGCATGCGCAACCAGCTGAGCGAGCGAGCCATACTGGTTGATCCACTTCGCCGCAAAGCCGTCACCGACCCCAGGAACGCCAGGAATGTTGTCGGAAGTCTCGCCACGAATTGCCGCGAGATCAGGGTATTGGCGAGGAGTGACCTTATATTTCTCCAACACGGCTTGTGCCGTCATATGTTTGAGGTCAGAGAAGTGATAACCCGGGTAGAGAACCGTCACGTTGTCGTCAATAAGCTGGAAAGAGTCACGGTCGCCAGAAAGCACGAGGGTTTGGTAGCCGTGAAGCTCACCTTGGGCGGCCAGAGTTGCGATCACATCATCGCCCTCATAGCCGGGCACTTCGATGTAGGGAATGGTCAGAGCATGGAGCATGCGTTGAATCAGCGGCAGCTGGCTCAACAATTCCTCAGGTGCGGCAGTACGGGTAGCTTTATAACCACCGAGCATCACATTACGGAAGGTGCCGCCTTTCACATCAAAAGCGACAGCGAGGTGAGTTGGCTTTTCTTTGCGGCACACATCAGAGAGCATGCTCATAAAGCCGTACACCGCGTTGGTTGCTTGGCCTTTACCGTTGGTGAAATTATCGGCGTTGTAGGCGTACCAAGCGCGGAAGGCGAGAGAATGGCCGTCAACCACAAGAAGGCGGCCTTTCGGGTTGGTAATCTTGGGAACTTGAGGAATACTGGCCTCCAGCTCCTCCAAACTCCTGTCTTTTTCCTTAGCGACGGCCTTGGCAACACCTTCGGCAATCTTGTCGTCGGTCATTTCCTCTGGCTCGCCCTGCCCTGCTGTTGTCGTGAGTAGCTCAGGATTATCAGGGGCAAGCTCTTTGCCCGCTGCGGTCATCATAACCGCCTGTGCCTGTGCGACGCTTTCGCTCTGGCTTTCCTGTGCTTCATTCATACCCGTGCTCGTTTCGCTCATACTTTAAGAGTACCGACTTCAGCCGTGAGGAACAAAGAGACGCCCTCACGCTGATGAGAATAAAAAAGCTGGTATCCGAAGATACCAGCTTTACCGTTCTTGTTAACCAAGCTCTTGCTGACCGAGATTCTTCTTAGCCAAGCTCTTATTGAATTAGCTCAGCCCTTGACCTGTGCAATCACTGCTTCAGCAACTTCTGCCATGGTCAGGCGACGATCCATAGAGGTCTTTTGAATCCAGCGGAAGGCTTCCGATTCACTCAAGCCCATGTTCTCTTGGAGCAGACCCTTGGCGTGGTCAATCTTCTTGCGAGCTTCGAAGCGTTCCTTCAGGTCAGAAACCTGGTCGCGCAAAATTTGCATTTGCTGGAATCGCGTCATGGCAATCTCAATGGCTGGGAACAGCTTTTCCGGAACGAAAGGCTTGACCACGTAAGCCATAGCACCTGCCTCGCCAGCCTGCTGGACGAGAGTTCGCTGCGAGAATGCCGTGAGCATAACGACCGGGGCGATGCCTTCATCGGTAATCGTCTTGGCAGCGGTAATGCCGTCAGTTCCTGGCATCTTCACATCCATGATCACCACATCAGGGTGGTTGGCACGAGCCAAGTCGATAGCTTCCGCGCCATTGGCAGCTTCACCGACCACGTCATAACCAGCGGATTTCAAAGATTCAATGATATCGAGGCGGATAAGGGCCTCGTCTTCAGCGACTACCACACGACGAGGAGTTTCCTCGTTTGCAGTCTCTTTCTTCTGACTTGCCATGTCACTGCCTTTCTCAGGAGGACAGATCTGCCGCTCTGGAGATCTGTTCATAAAAGTGCCTCAGGAGGGATTCGAACCCACACTGTACAGATTTTGAGTCTGTCTCCTCTACCGGTTGGGATACTGAGGCTTTCTCAATGACTGCATTAGTGTATCACAAACACCTCACCGGCAAACACATCGGCGTGTACGGCGTGGTGAGCTACCAATCTAGACCGCTGAATCTAAAATAGAAAGTAGGGACCAGTGTCATCATGCTGATCCGCCCCGATCCACAAAGGAGATTTTTATGGCGGACGAGACTTATCGACGTTTTGATCCATGGCGCGTTCCTCCGGTTGTGGAAGACTCTCGCGAAACTATCGATGACGCCTTCTACTTCCAGGTGGAGAAAGTTAACCTTCACGCAGCGAATTTTGGACACTTCTCTCGCAAAATCATTCACACTCATCGCGGGGACACTGTTGCCGTGTTTGCTGTCGGCGGCGACGGGAAAATTCCATTCATCGAGCAGTACCGCATTCCTACGCACCGTTGGACCTTGGAAATTCCTGCAGGCCACGCGGAGGTAGAAGGCGAAGACCCAGTGAAGACCGCAGCAAAGAAGCTGCGCGAGGAAGCTGGTTTGGTTGCTGAGAATTACACGCAGATTTTGCGCTTCATCAACACGCCAAGCTACTCGACTCACTACACTTCCCTCTTCTTGGCTAATGGCCTGACCGACGTTTCTCGTGAGGTGAAGGGCATTGATATGCGCCGCTCCTCCATTCGTTGGCTCACCCTCAATGAGGCCTATTCGATGGTTTTGAGCGGTGAAATTCTCGACGCCAAGACGGTGATTGCCGTGCTTCACGCTGTCAACCGCGGCTTGGATCAGTGAATTACTGATCCTCATAAACTCATGCCCGCCTAGGAACCTTCTTTGTTCCCTGACGGGCATTTTTCATGCTGAAGATTGTCAACGCGGCATACAACTCCAGCACACATGAAAAAGGGTGTTGTTACAGAACTCTGTAGCAACACCCTTCAGCTGATTATTCTGAAATTACTTCAGTAAGCTCAGGCAACAGTGTGCAGAACGACGGACTCTTCGCCATCGAGCAGCTCGCCAGCTTCAGAGAGGGAGACGACAACCTGATCGCCAGCCTTCACAGCACCCTTAGCCTTGAGGGTCTCATCCACGAAGGAGAGAAGCTCAGCCTTGGAGAGCTCGGAAGCCTTCTTCTCGCTCATCACAGCAGTGGTGCCCCAAGACAGGGTGATCCAGCCGAAGTTGTGAGCATCGGTGGTGAAGCCGAAGATTGGAGCCTGTGGACGGAAGCGAGAGATCTGGTTCACAGCACGGCCGTTATCGGTGAAGGTAACGATTGCCTGTGCGCCGGACTTCTCAGCCAACTCAACAGCAGAGAGTGCAGTTGCGCCGCCGTTGGAAAGGTCGATCTTTGCTGGGTCGAGCTTTGGAATGCGGTTGTAGCCCTTCTCGGTTGCGTAGTTGGAGATGCGAGCCATTGCCTTGACGGTGTCGAATGGGTACTTACCCATTGCAGTCTCGTTGGAGGTCATGGTTGCATCGGCGCCGCCGAGCATGGCGTTAGCGCAATCGGAAGCCTCTGCACGGGATGGAACTGGGGAGTTGACCATGGAGCCAAGAACCTCGGTTGCCACGATGCATGGCTTGGCGTACTTGCGGCACAGCTCGATGCACTGGTAGGTGACCAGCGGGACCTCTTCGAATGGCATCTCAACTGCCATATCGCCACGAGCAACCATGATGCCGTCGAAGGTCTTAACGATCTCTTCGAGGTTCTCCACTGCCTGTGGCTTCTCGATCTTTGCGACGATCGGGACGCGACGACCCTCTTCGTCCATGATCTCGTGTGCACGCTCGATGTCCTTTGCGGAACGCACGAAGGACATAGCGATGATGTCAGCGCCAACCTTGACGCCCCAACGCAGATCAGCCTCATCCTTCTCGGTCAGAGCTGGGAGGGAGACGGCGACGCCTGGAAGGTTGATGCCCTTGTGGGAGCTCACTGGACCAGCCACGACAACCTTGGTGTGAACTTCGTTGCCCTCAACAGAGGTGACCTCGAGGCGAACCTTACCATCGTCGATGAGGATTGGATCACCTGGGTGGCAATCCTGAGGCAGACCCTCGAAGGTGCAGCCAGTGTGGGTTTCGTCACCAATAATCTCTGGATCGTTGGAAATGGTGAACTCCTGGCCTTCCTTCAGGACGACCTTGTCTTCACCCTCAGCGTTCTTCTTGAACCAACCGCAACGGATCTTTGGACCCTGGATATCCACGAGGATGGCGAGGTTACGGCCAGCTTCCTTAGCAGCATTACGCAGATTGTTGTAGTTAGCGAGATGCTCCTCGACGGTGCCATGAGAGCGGTTCAGACGTGCCACATCCATGCCGGCCTGCACAAGCTTGAGAGCGTTCTCATAACCCTCAACTGCTGGACCCTGAGTGTTTACGATCTTGCCTTTGCGCATGAATTCATACCTCACTTGAGTGTTGACTGATCGCGAGCCAGCGGACTATTCCAACCCTGATAGCCAAGCCATCACGATGTAGAAGGCCGCGCCAGTCCTTGACGCCTCTATCTTAGCGCCAGCCCCTAACGCACAACACACCCAAATAAGCGGCGAAATCACGGGGAAAGTTTCGCTTACTCTGCTCATTTTTGAGCGCGAATCATCGCCCTCAATTCCTTCTTCAAATCCATGATCTCATCGCGCAGTCGAGCGGCCAGCTCAAACTGCAGCTGCTCGGAGGCTTGCCTCATCTTTGCATCCAGTTCGCGGATGAGAGAGTTGAGCTCTTCGGCTGGCATTCCAGCCTTCTCGAGCTCCTCGTGCCTCCTGGTAATCTCTTGCTCGTCCTGGGCTGGGATTCCGTAATGAGAGCTTGCCGCCGAGGTGGATTTACGGTAACCTCCGGCCAGCAAGCTTTGCGTATCGACGTCTTCCTTGGCGATCATGTCGTTGACGTCAGTGATCTTCTTGACCAGAGGCTGAGGCGTGCGATGATGCTTCTTGTTGTACGCTTCCTGAACGCTACGGCGACGCTTCGTCTCGTCAATCGCCTGGCGCATGGAGTCGGTGACTGTATCGGCATACATCACCACATGGCCGTGCACATTACGCGCCGCGCGACCGATCGTCTGAATAAGAGAGCGATACGAGCGCAGGAAGCCTTCCTTATCAGCGTCCAAGATTGCCACTAAGGATACTTCAGGCAAATCCAAACCCTCTCGCAAGAGGTTAATGCCTACGATGACGTCGATCTTGCCTTCTCGCAGTTCGCGCAGCAATTCCACGCGCTTCAACGTGTCAATATCCGAGTGCAAGTATTTCACTTTGACGCCATGGTCAAGCAGGTAGTCAGAGAGGTCTTCTGCCATCTTCTTCGTCAAGGTCGTCACCAATGCGCGCTCACCACGAGCAACGGTTTGGTTGATCTCGTCAAGAAGGTCGTCAATCTGGCCTTTCGTCGGGCGAACGTCGATAAGAGGGTCGAGAAGGCCTGTTGGGCGGATCACCTGGTCCACTACCCCATCGCTGCGGTCACGCTCATAGTCGCCCGGAGTTGCGGACAAGTAGATCGTTTGACCGATATGACTTTCGAACTCATCCCACTTCAGCGGGCGGTTATCCATAGCCGAAGGCAGGCGGAAACCGTATTGCACGAGCGTGCGCTTACGGGACATATCACCGTGGTACATGCCACCAATCTGGGGAACGGTAACATGCGACTCATCGATGATGAGCAGGAAATCATCGGGGAAGAAGTCCAGCAGCGTATGCGGCGGCGTTCCTGCTGCTCGCTGGTCAAAGTGGCGAGAATAGTTCTCCACACCCGAGCAGGTTCCCACTTGAGAGAGCATTTCCAAGTCGTACGAAGTACGCTGTTGCAAACGTTGAGCTTCGAGGAGCTTGCCTTCCTTCTTGAATTTGGCGAGCTGCTCGTCCAGTTCCTCTTGAATGGTCTGAATGGCGTGCTTCGTGCGCTCCGGGCCATTGGCGTACTGAGTGGCGGGGAAAATCTGGATTTGCTCCTCTTCCCCAATTTCATCGCCGGTGATCGGGTTAAGCGTGGAGATGCGGTCGATTTCGTCGCCGAAGAATTCGAGGCGAACGGCGTTCTCCTCGTACACAGGGATGATTTCGACGGTGTCGCCTTTCACGCGGAAAGTACCGCGCGTGAAGGCCAGATCATTGCGCTTGTACTGCATGTCGACGAAACGACGCAGTAACTTTTGCCTGTCAATCTCTTGGCCTTGTTGCAAGAACAGCATTTGCTTGGCGTACTCTTCTGGCGTACCCAAGCCATAAATGCAGGAGACCGTCGCTACGACGACGCAATCGCGACGAGTGAGAAGTGCTGCGGTTGCTGCATGGCGCAGGCGTTCTACGTTGTCATCAATGTCGGAATCCTTTTCGATGAACGTGTCCGTCTGAGGAATGTAGGCTTCTGGCTGGTAGTAGTCGTAGTAGGAAACGAAGTAGTTGACGGCGTTATCAGGCATGAGCTGGCGTAGCTCGGAGCACAGCTGTGCAGCCAGGGTTTTGTTGGGCTCGATGATAAGCGTTGGACGTTGCAGCTTTTCGATAACCCAGGCGGCGGTTGCTGTTTTACCTGTTCCGGTGGCGCCTTGCAAAACGACGTCGGTTTCGCCGGCATTGATGCGATCGACGATTTGTTGGATTGCTTGAGGCTGGTCGCCGCTGGGCTTGTAGGGCGCTTTCACCACGAAAGGCTTGTTGGTGCGTTTGATGCCATACTCTTCAACGAATTCTTGGCTTAAACCTGACACAGCTTTCCTTCACAGTCCTATGGGGCTTTAAGTGTTTTACCGCGGGCTTGCGCTGAGTTTAGTGCACAGCTCGGCTTACCGCGGCTCAGCCTTCGAGGTGGCACAGCTTATCGTAAATGCGATCGGCTTCGTCATACACCTCTTGCAGTGGCTTGTCCGAGTTGATCACATAAGTGGCAATCTGGCGCCTCTGCTCTTCACTGGCTTGCGAGGCAATGCGAGCTCGCGCTTCTGCACGGTTGAGATTGCGCGATTCAATGAGACGCTGAATGCGCACCTCTTCGGGTGCTTCAATATCAATAACAGTGTCAAACCAGCGTGCGATTCCCGTTTCTGCGAGCAGAGGAATTTCATGAATGACGATGCGGTGGGGGCTGCCCGGCTTGCAGTAATGGCCAGAGCGCCCGCTTCCTTGGGACAGTTCGCATCGGCCTGTCAGCGAGGCAATCCAGTCCGATTCTTGTTTTTCTGCGTCAGCAAAAATAAGCGGGTGGATGATAGATTCAAAACGTTTGCGTAGGTCAGGACGACCGAAAACTTCATGACTGACCCATTTGCGGTTCATTGTTCCGTCTGCGTTGAGAGCCTCCGAGCCAAACAGGTCGACAACGCGGCGCAGGCCGTCGGTTCCCGGGGCAACGATTTCTCTACTCACCTCGTCGTAGTCGATAACGAAGGCTCCTCGCTCCTGCAAGTGCTTTGTAATGGTTGATTTACCGGCGCCAATACCGCCAGTTACCGCGACGCGAGAAAACATTGAACCCCCACTAGGCCTCAAAGGATTGTCTCTCCTATCCGTTTCTTGATTATGTCACGCTAGGTTGTACAAAGTGCGGAATTTCTTTCACTGGATACTTTTCCTTCAGTGAATTTTACAATAATGAAAATAATTACGCTGATACGCAAAAGGGGACGTCCGTAGACGTCCCCTTCCCTTTCTCGCGCTGCTGATCACGCTATAAGAGCTTGTTCAGCAATTAGCTCAGCTGTTGCTGAGTCACAGAGTGACTCACTCCTGGTTGTTGAGCAGCTTGTTGCGCAGCTCAGCGAGCTTGGAATCAGAAGCCAGGGTACCCTCGTTGGAAACCTCAGAGTGGTAAGTGGTTGGTGCTTCCTCAGCTGCTGCTGGAGCCTCAGCCTGAGCCTCAGCCTCGTTACCAGCCTCGTGGTCCTCTTCAGCAGACTTCTCTGCAGCGGCGCGCAGCTTGGCAACAAATGCCTTGTGCTCCTGCCACAGCTCGCGGGCGGCAGCGTACTGCTGCTCCCACTCTTCACGCTGCTGTTCGTAGCCAGGCAACCATTCGTTGGTGTTCTGGTCGAAGCCTTCTGGGTACTTGTAGTTGCCCTCTTCGTCGTACTCTGCTGGCATGCCATACAGAGCTGGATCGAAGTCCTCGGAAGCTGGGTCGACGGAGTCGGTGGCCTGCTTGAGGGACAGAGAGATGCGACGACGATCGAGGTCGACGTCGATCACCTTGACGAAGATTGGCTCGTTCTGCTCAACCACGGTTGCTGGGTTGTTCACGTGACGATCAGCAAGCTCGGAGATGTGAACGAGGCCTTCAATACCGTCCTCAACGGCAACGAATGCGCCGAACTGAACGATCTTGGTGACCTTGCCCTTGACGATCTGGCCTGGCACGTGGGTACGTGCGAACTTCTGCCATGGATCTTCCTGGGTTGCCTTGAGAGACAGGGAGATGCGCTCGCGGTCGAGATCGACGTCGAGAACCTCGACGGTGACCTTCTGACCAACCTTGACAACCTCGGATGGGTGGTCGATGTGCTTCCAAGACAGCTCGGAGACGTGGATGAGTCCGTCCACACCGCCCAAGTCGACGAATGCGCCGAAGTTGACGATGGAGGAAACGGTACCCTCGCGAATCTGGCCCTTCTTGAGCTTGTTCATGAACTCAGCACGAACCTCAGACTGGGTCTCCTCGAGGTATTGACGACGAGAGAGCACAACGTTGTTGCGGTTCTTGTCGAGCTCGAGCACCTTGGCCTTGATGGTGGTGCCGATGTATGGAGACAGGTCACGAACGCGACGCATTTCAACCAGGGATGCTGGCAGGAAGCCGCGCAGACCGATATCGACGATCAAGCCGCCCTTAACAGCTTCGATGACGGTACCCTCGACGACGCCGTCATTCTCCTTGATCTGCTCGACCTGACCCCAAGCACGCTCATACTGAGCACGCTTCTTCGAGAGGATCAGACGACCTTCCTTGTCTTCCTTGGTGACGACAAGAGCCTCAATTTGATCGCCCAGCTTCACGACCTCATCTGGGTCAACATCCTTGCGGATGGACAGCTCGCGGGACGGAATGACACCCTCGGTCTTGTAACCGATGTCAAGCAGAACCTCGTCGTGGTCAACGGACACGACGGTTCCAGTGACGATGTCTCCATCATCAAAGTTCTTGATGGTAGAGTCGACCGCCTTAATGAAGTCTTCCTTGGTGCCAATATCGTTAATGGCGACCTTCTGAACCTCTGCGTTGGTATCAGACATAGATTGATACGTTTCTTGATAGTTTGGATAAGATCGTTCTTCACTTATGAGCGCCTTCTTGGACGCTGGGCCCGCACGGTGAATACTTGCCGACATTGCGGTAGGTACACTCCCGCCCAAGCACCTTTTCGATACTAACGCATAGCGCGTATCTTTTCGCTCAGACTGTAACTTTGCCGTTACAATCATTCTCTCTGCATACTTCGGGCGTGTCGTTACGGCGTGTCGCTCAAGATTATCACTGCGCCTCTTCACCCACGACACACCATTCGTTTGCACTGATCCGCGCACGTGCCGTGCGCTCACCATGGCTCCACCACACGGTTGCACAACACAGCCACGCAGTGCGCCGCCCTTCAGCGATGCAGATGCTTGTCAGCTGTGCAAGTACTTGCGCTCTGCAGCTTCCACCACGTTTTCCAGCAGCATGGCACGAGTCATCGGCCCAACTCCACCTGGGTTAGGCGTGTAAGCGGAAGCAACCTCATAGCAGGAAGGGTCAAAGTCGCCTTCAATATGCATCTTTCCGCTCACTGGGTCCACACTTCCTCGGGAAATGCCCACGTCCACCAGCACAGCACCCGGGTGCAGCATGTCAGCAGTGATCAAGTGAGCCTTGCCGGCAGCAGAAACCACGACATCGGCTTGGCGAGTGAGCGCTCCCAGATCGCGAGTGCCCGTATGACAGGCAATGACTGTGGCATTAATATTTTTTCTGGTCAGAAGAGCTGTCAGAGGCCTACCCACTGTTAATCCTCTGCCAACTACTGCAACAACGGCGCCAGCCAGGGGAATACCATAAAAATCTAAAATTTTCACGATGCCACGAGGGGTGCAGGCTACAGAAGAATTGAGCTCACCAGAGACGGAAAGCATCAAACGGCCCAAACTTTGCGCTGTTAATCCGTCGGCATCCTTATCAGGGTCAATCGCGTTGAGCACAGTATCGCGGTCCACCTGAGCAGGTAGGGGAAGCTGAACGATAAAACCATCGCAAGCGGGGTCAGAGTTGAACTTCTCCACTTGCTGAAGCACATCATCTGTCGACGCAGACTGAGGAAGCTCGGCGGAGAGGGAGGCAATGCCAACTTGGGCGCAATCGCGCTGCTTGCCAGCGACGTACTTATGCGAAGCGACATCGTCCCCCACCAGAAGCGTTCCCAAACCAGGGCGGTGCCCAGCAGCGACCAGTGCCTCAACGCGAGAAGCGAGGTCTTTCTTCACCTCAGCCGCGCACACGCGACCATCTAAAACTTGTGCCTTACCTTGTGCCATGAATTTCATACTACCGGCTTGCATACGTCGAGTTCAAATGCGTATACTGACTGGTTATTTCGAAATTGAGAGCTAGGCAAACGGCAGAAACAAAAGCGAGGAAGAATAGAAGCATGAGCGAAACAGAGCAGCACAACGTACAACAGAGCGTACAACAAGGTGCACAGGAAAACCTCAGCGCACACCACACGCGACAACACAGCACGCAACAACACGGCGCGCAATCCTCCCCCTCCGTGCGCTTTACCAACGCCACGGTAACGCGCGGGCATCGTGTCATTTGGACTGACGGCAACTTCTCCATCCCCCGCGGCACTGTCACCGCCATCGTGGGAACCAACGGAGCTGGCAAAACCACCCTGCTCGATGTCGAGCTTGATTTGCTGCACCTGAGCAACGGAAGCGTCGAAGTTCTGGGCCTTCCAGCAGGAAAGGCCAACGAGAAAATCGGCTATGTTCCGCAAAACTATGCTTCTGATATCGATTCGAATATCACTGCAGAGCAGTCGGTGCGTTTGGGCTTGGATGGTACGCGCTTCGGCATTCACCGCATGAGCGACCAGCAGCGCGACAAAATCACCCAAGCTCTCCAGCTCGCCGGCATCGAAAACCACCGCAAGCTGCGCCTCTCGGAAATGTCAGGCGGTATGCGTCAGCGCGTTGCTATTGCTCAAGCTCTTGTTTCCGACCCTGAGCTTCTGTTGCTGGACGAGCCGTTGGCAAATCTTGATATTGCTGGTCAGCGCGACTTGGTGGATGTGCTTGCTCACCTGGCTGAGGACCTCGGCATGACCATTCAGATCGTGGCGCATGATCTCAATGTGTTGCTGCCTATTTTGACGGGCGCTATTTACCTGCTGGATGGTCACCCTCACTACGCTCCGATCGGCCAGATGATGGATTCTGAACTTCTCACTCACTTGTATGGCACGAAGGTGGAGGTCCTGAAGACTGTTCAGGGCGATATGTTCGTCCGCCCTGACCCGCATGTCGAGCCTGAAAACCGCCCGATTCACACTCATACCCCTGCTGAGGCTGCTCGGTTCCACTCGGATAACAAGCCGGCCGATGATAACGCTCGTCAAATGGAGGTGCGCTGATGAATGCTTCTCTTCTCTCTACTTTGCAGACACCCTTTATGGTGAATGCTTTTATTGCTGGCTTCCTCATTTCTATTACCGCAGGCATTATTGGTTACTTTGTGATTGCTCGAAAGACGGCTTTTGCCGCGCATGCTCTGGCTCATATTGGTCTGCCTGGCGCTACTGGTGCTGCTCTGCTCGGTTTGCCCGTGAGTTTGGGCTTGGGTGTTTTCGCCCTCGCCGGCGCTCTCACGATTGGTGCGATGGGTAAGAAGGCGAGTAAGCGCGAGGTGGCGACTGGCTCGATTCTTGCGTTTGCCATGGGCTTAGGCTTGTTCTTTGCTCGTATGTCAAGCGCTGCGAACGCTCAGATGCAGTCGATTCTCTTCGGCTCGATTCTCACGGTTTCGCCTTCTCAGCTGCTCGTCATTGCCGCTGTTGACGTCGTTTTGCTGGTCGTTTTGCCGATTATTTACCGCCCTTTGCTCTTTAGCACGGTGGATGAGAATGTTGCTCAGGCCAAGGGCATTCCGATTCAGGCGATGAATATGATTTTCATGGCGATGATGGCTGCCGTAATTACCATTTCCGTTCAAGCAGTTGGTACGCTGCTCATTTTTGCTTTAGTAGTCACTCCGGCTGCTGCAGCTCAGGTTTTTGCTCGCTCTCCCCTTACCTCAATGCTCTGGGCTAGCTTGATTTGTTTGGTTTCCCTGTGGGGCGGTCTCTTTATTGCTGCAGCTGTCCCTGTACCTCCCAGCTTTGCTATCGTTACTATTTCTACTGTCATCTGGGCAGTGTCACAGTCCTTAGTTCGCTCTTTGCGTAAGGAGCTCTAAAGATTATCAGTCCGCTGAGGTCTGAGTGCAGATCTGCTCATTCCATCGCTGCCGGGAAGAGAGTTCCTCCTTTTGGAGGAGCTCTCTTCCCGGCATTTTCCTATCAGCTCTGATAACACGTTATTTGTGTTAATCTTTCTTTCCTCAATAATTTTCTGAGCCTTTGATTAATTCTTTTCTCTGGAAAGAGAAGGACTGAGCTCACCCACAGAGCTCAGAATTGACCCCACTATCTGCCGTAACTGCATGTGATGTACTAGACCAGTACGTTCAGCAGTGATACGATCTCTTCAACCGCGGTTCGCAGGGCTGAGAACCAATATGAATACTGAAGATATCGAGTATTCCTGCTGCTCATTTCTCCTGTCATCTGATTCTCCTCGAGAGTTCATTCTCTTGAGCTACTCAACACCATAAAGGCACAGTAAAGGTTAAACTATATTTCACCCCATTCTTCGCCGCTGCACAGCGCTGGCAAGTGCAGTTGTGCTTTCTCTGACAACAGGGCTGATCACTGCTGGTTGCGCAAACTCCTCTCAACACAAGGATGCAAAGCCCGTGGTGTTGAAGTCTGTTAACCACATTGGTGGATACGGCATCAACAAAACAGCTCTCTTTCCCACAGACAAACTTGTTTCAAAGGAAGCATACGAAAAGTTCGTACAAGAAACCGCGTGGAAACAGGCTGAAAAGGATTCGTCACAGCAAGCTCATGTTCGCACATTAGGCTCGTTAGTTACTCAGAAACACGCCCTGTCCCTCACCTCCACTACAAAAATTGCAAAGGCGAGTTCTTCACAGAACTATTATTACGTGTTCTTCGCGTGCAAATCTGATGATCCGGAGATATATCAGGCTGACTTCACGATCACTCTTAATAAGGGTGATGAACGACGTGCGGTTGATATGAAGAGCATTGGCGGGATACCCTGCGATGGAAATCTCTCTGTTTCCGCAATTCCAGTAAAGAAGTTCCTAGGAGTGGATTCGCTGACTGTATCGGCCAAGAATGCTGAGCCGAGGATTTCGCTTCTCATCCAGGAGAGCGACATCCTCATCTAACAGGAGCAGCCTCACGAGTTGACTGATAAGCCACTCGCACAAGTGGTATAACCGCCAGCTATCAATGCAAGAGGGCGATGACGGAAACCGTCATCGCCCTCCACTGTTCTGTGCACTACACGAAGCGCGTAGTGAAACTATCAAGCAGACTTGCGCTTCTTGCTTGCCTTCTTTTCGTTGGCAATACGGTTCAGCGTCTCACTTGCCGGCTCATCAGGGAACTGAGCGTGATGGGAAAGGTCTTCCTTCGTAGGGCGAGCGTAACCCAAGTTCACGTCGAGCAAATGCTCTGCTTCCTCAGTGCTAATCTTCTCAGCCAGAGCGATTTCCGAGGAAAGCTCAGCACGAGCCTTCACCAACATGCGCTTCTCACCAGCAGAGAGACCATGCTCCTCATCGTCACGCTGGGCAAGATCACGAATAACCTCAGCGATCTTGTCCACATCGCCTGAGTCGATCTTCTCCACATTGAGCTTGTAACGACGCGACCAGTTCGTCTTCTCTTCCTCAATAGGAGTGCGCAACACCTCGAAAACTGCGTCAATAGCCGAAGCATCAACGATGTCGCGAACGCCAACCTTCTTCAAGTTGTCAATGGGAAGCTCAATAGCAAGGTCATTGTCGGCAATGGTAGAAAGAACTTGTAGCTTGATGTACTGACGCTTCACCCCTCGAAGCTCGCGCTCAAAAATATCCACCACGCGGGCAGCACCATGACGTGGATAGACGACAGTATCACCAACTTGATATGCCATGTAAGACCCCCACCCTGCTGGGAGGTAGAAATTCCCAACAGTAGTAATTTTTCCGCGTAAACTCAACCATTATGGCCTCATGTGTGGACTTGGCGTGAAGAGTGAGTGAAAATGCCCTGTACACCGCGTTTTCGAAAGAAAATCTCAGTTTTCGGCGTTTGTTCTTCACGAAAACATCGCAACTTTGTGAAAATCATGTACTGTGAAGGTATGGCTGATGATTTGACAATGACGCCGGCCGTACCGCTGGCGGTTGACCATAATGATCTGGACGCTGTGTCCAACGGCGTCTTCTACAATCCGCATGCGATTCTGGGCGCTCACCAGCATCCGCAGAATGCGGGACGCACAACGGTGCGCGTCCTCAAACCTCTGGCAAAGCAGGTGACCATTATCACTGCCGATGGTGAGTTTGCTGCACAGCATGAGTGGAACGGCGTTTTCGTTGCAGTTGTACCTTCACAGCGTGGTGAAGATGGCTCTTATACCATTCCTGACTATCGCGTTCGTACCCAGTACGAAGATGGCACTCGCCTCCTCGAAGATGACGCTTACCGATTCCTGCCCACTGTTGGCCAGATGGACGAATACCTCATTGGCGAAGGCCGTCACGAGCGACTGTGGACGGTTCTCGGCGCTCATGTGCGCACCTTCGACGACCCGATGGGTTCGCCTGACGACCCAGAATCCCACTCATTGAGCGGTGTTTCCTTCGCCGTGTGGGCACCAAACGCCCATGTGGTTCGCGTTATCGGTGACTTTGACGGCTGGGATGGCCGCAAGTACGCCATGCGTTCGATGGGACACTCCGGCATTTGGGAAATCTTCATTCCAGGCTTGCGCGCTGGTATGAAGTACAAGTACCAGATTCTCAATGCCAATAATGAGTGGACGGAAAAGTGCGACCCGATGGAGTTTAGCCACGAAGTACCGCCGCGTACGGCAAGTATCGTCGTGGATTCTACCTACGAGTGGCAAGATAACGCTTGGATGGAGCAAAGGCGCGAGAAGAACGCTCACAACGCTCCGATGAGCATCTACGAGGTGCACGCTGGCTCGTGGATTCGCGGTTTAAGCTATCGCGATATGGCCGACAAGCTCATCGCCTACGTTAAGCAAGAGCACTTCACCCACTTGGAGTTCCTGCCGCTGGCTCAGCACCCATTCGCCGGCTCGTGGGGCTACCAGGTGACGGGCTATTACGCTCCTGATTCTCGCTTTGGCTCTCCGGATGACTTCCGCTACTTGGTGGATCGCGCCCATGAGGAAGGCATCGGCGTCATCATGGATTGGGTTCCAGCCCACTTCCCGAAGGATGATTTCGCCCTCGCCCGCTTCGATGGCACTCCGTTGTACGAGAACCCTGACCCGATGCGCGGTGAGCAACCTGATTGGGGCACCTACATCTTCAACTTTGGCCGCAATGAGGTGCGCAACTTCCTCGTGGCAAACGCCATCTATTGGATGAAGGAATTCCACGTTGATGGTTTGCGCGTGGACGCCGTGGCCTCCATGCTCTACCTCGACTACTCGCGTAAGCCTGGGCAGTGGCGTCCAAACCGTTACGGTGGCCGCGAGAACCTCGAGGCTATCGACTTCCTGAAGGAAGCAACAGCTACGGCATATAAGAACAACCCGGGCACGGTGATCATCGCCGAAGAGTCGACCGCATGGCCAGGAGTTACTGCTCCTACTTCGGCAGGCGGCTTGGGCTTTGGCTTCAAGTGGAATATGGGTTGGATGCACGACACCTTGCAGTACATGGCCGAACAGCCTATTAACCGCAAGTGGCACCACAATGAGATCACCTTCTCCTTGGTGTACGCCTACTCGGAGCATTACGTTTTGCCTATTTCTCACGACGAAGTTGTGTACGGCAAGCACTCCTTGATTGGCAAGATGCCAGGAAGTGACCCGGAACGTTTCGCCCAAGTGCGTGAGCTCTTCGCCTATCAGTGGACGCACCCTGGCCGCAAGTTGAGCTTCATGGGCAATGAAATCGCCCAGTTCAACGAGTGGAATAGCAATGAGTCGCTGGATTGGACGTGCTTGAGCTCGCCTGACCACAAGGGTGTTCAGACTCTGGTTGCTGACCTCAACGAGTACTATCGCAACACTCCTGCCCTGTGGGAGTTGGACTTTGACCAGTCAGGCTTCCAGTGGCTCACTTCGGATGATTCCGACCATAACACCCTTTCGTATGTGCGTTATGACAAGGCTGGGCATCCCGTTGTCGTGGTCGTGAACTTCTCTGGTTCTCAGTGGAATAATTACCAGCTCGCCCTTCCACAGGGCGGACGCTGGCACGAAGTGATTAATACAGATGATGTGAAGTATGACGGTAATGGCGCACATAATGAGCCATTTGAGGCAACCGGTGGCCCGTTCCACTCTCGCCCTGCTTCGGCTTATATTACCGTTCCTCCACTTTCTGCTGTAATCTTTGAGCCTGAAGACTAAGCGAAGGGAGAATCATGTTGGATTCCTCACTGACTGCTGTTAATCAGGAGCCGCCAACTATCTTGGTAGTGGAGGATGAGCCGACCTTGGCTACTGCTATTGCCCAGCGCCTTTCGAGCGAAGGCTGGAATGCGCGCGTGGTAGGCGATGGCCAGAATGCTGTTATTGCAGCGGCTCAGCTCAAGCCCGATCTGATTATCATGGACGTCATGCTCCCCGTCATGGACGGTTTGACAGCCACGCGCAAGATCGTTTCTCAGCGCATGGTTCCTGTTCTGATGCTGACGGCTCGTGATGATGAGCAAGATAAGGTGACTGGTTTGGCAGCTGGTGCCGATGATTACATGACCAAGCCTTTCTCTATGCGCGAACTGATTGCCCGCTGCAAGGCACTGCTTCGTCGTGTGGAACGAGCCAAGGTCATTGCTCAGAACTCTCAGAATGAGAAGATTCTGGACTTCGGCTCTTTGGTGATTGATCCAGCTCAGCGCCAAGTCAAGCAAGATGGTGAGTTCATCCATCTCACCCCTACCGAGTTTGATCTCTTGGCTACTCTGGCTCGCCGTCCTCGTACGGTGTTGAGCCGTGAGAGGCTGCTTGAGGATGTGTGGGATTGGGTGGATGCTTCTGGCACGCGCACTGTTGATTCTCATGTGAAGGCTTTGCGTCATAAGCTCGGCGCTTCTCTGATTCGTACCGTTCATGGTGTGGGGTACGCTTTCGAGCCGCCAACTTCTGAACCTCAAGCCTGATGTGTGATTGCCCCGCTGTTTGGCGGGGCATTCTTTTTTCTTTACTTTTCCCTTTCCGCTTATCCGTTTCGCATCGAGGCAGCTATGAAAGAACCTTTTGACGAGCCCATTACCCAAGAAAACTTGCCGCGCGCGCACCACCATCATTCTTCCGCTCCCTCCCCTGCTTCTGCTGGCACCAGCCCTCGCAGCGCTCGCAAGCCCTCCTCTCGTCCTCGTCGAGGCATGAAGGTGCGTTACCGCAGACTCGCAAAAAGCCAGCATTCTACGCGCATCTACCAGGCCGAGCTCAACCGTGCTCATCGCAACGAGTGGCTTCCTATGCACACTACTTTGGCTGCCAAAATCTTGCTTTTGCTCGTTTCTACGGCAACTATCAGCTTCTGCATTGCTTGGGTGATGAGCCGCATAGGATTATCAGGCTGGATTTCCCTGCCGATCGTGATGATCGTTTTCGCTGTCATCGGCCATTATTTTGCCCGTTACCTCACGTACTCTCTCACTCAAATTCGCGATGCTGCAGAGAATATGGCTCAAGGCAACTATCACACTCGTGTTGAGCCGACGAGCACCGATGAAGTGGGTGAGCTTGCCATCAGTTTCAACCGTATGAGCGAAGAGCTGGAGCATGCGGACCAGATGCGTAAGGACATGATTGCCAACGTTTCTCATGAGTTGCGCACTCCGGTGGCAGTGATGCAAGCGCAGGCGGAGAATATGGCTGACGGTGTTGTTGAGGCGAGCCCTGCTAATCTTGAGGTCATCGTCACGCAAACTCACCGCCTTTCTGACCTCATTGCCTTCCTTTTGGATTTGTCGCGCATGGAGGCGGGTGCTGCCAGCTTGGACGTGCAGACCTTCTCGATGGCCGATTTTTTGGACGAGGTGGTCGAGCCTTTGGAGATTGCCGACGCCTCGCATAACCACGAAATTGAGATGCATGTGCCGCCGGATCTCGATATTGAGGGCGATCGTCAACGTTTGAGCCAGCTTTTCACCAATATCATTAACAATGCGTTGAAGCACTCTCCTGATGACACGCATATTTTGATTGACACGCATTATGAGGCGCGTGGCGATGAGATTGTCACTAATGTGGTGAACTTTGGCTCATATATTGACCCTGCTCAGCGCGAGACCATCTTTAGGCGTTTCGCTCAGGGAGAACACCGGCCAGGAACCTCATCGGGCGGTACGGGCTTAGGTTTGTCTATTGCTCGCTGGGCTGCTCGCCTTCATGGTGGTAGTGTACGTGTCGTTGATGATCCTCGTGGAGCGAATTTTGAAATTCGTTTGCCTCGCATTCACCAGGAAAACGATACCTCCGAAAAAGTTGCGTAGGAATTTTAATTTCCAAAGATTATCAGCGCGGGTGATGGCCTCCTCAAAAGGCTGTCATTCCGCGCTTTTTCATAGTTAGTCCTCCTCAGGCTACCTGCTCACCACTCGTTTTCACTTGTCGCACGACGTGAGAAAAATCAGATATAGAACAAATGTTCGAAGTTCGAGTGAGAAAGGAGCCGATATGAACAAGCACAGTAGTTCACCTGAAGAAACGCATGTCCTCTCTATTACTTCGCTGCATCGCGCGCCACGGCCGATACCCGAAGCACTGGAAGCCGTTCATGCAGGTTTCCCCTCCGTTGCTCAGGATTATTTTTTCTCTGACTTCTCCTTTGACGAGAACATCATCACCCACCCTGCCACAACCTATGCTGTGCGCGTCGCAGGAGATTCCATGCAAGGAGCAGGTATTTTCGACGGCGACCTTCTCCTCGTTGACCGCGCCTTAGATGCGGAAGATTCTGACATTGTTATCGCCGCTTTGGATGGTGAACTCACCGTCAAACGCCTCATCGCCCAACCTGGAGTTCCGCCCTACTTACACCCGGAGAACCCGCGATACCCCAATATTGCCATCAGTGATCTTCAAGATTTTCTGATCTGGGGAGTGGTTATTGGCAACTATCACTTCTTGTCTCGAAAGGATTCCTCATGGCGACCAGCATGACTTTTGGCACGGTACACACGTGGGAAAGCTCTCCCCTGCTTTCCTCTTCCCGTACTCACGAGCAGTGCGCCACCCAGCAACGACCCGGCGAGCAGCGCATCACCGAGCGACGCCCAGCTTCTGCAACAGGTGCAGCCCCGGAGAGTAGCAGCATTCCTGCTCTGGTTGAGCAGAACAACACAGTGAACATCAATGGTGCTGTGTTCTCTACAAGCACTCGCCGTTATATTCTTGCCGACGCTGATAGCTTCTACGCCTCCTGCGAGCGCGTTTTCCACCCTGAGCTCGCGCACAAGCCTGTTCTCGTGCTCTCCAATAACGACGGCTGTGTTGTCACGCGCACAGCAGAGGCTAAACCGTATATTCCTCAAGGCGTCCCCTGGTTTCAAATCAGAGAGACAGCCTTCGAACATGGTGCTGTTGCTCGCAGTTCCAATTACGAGCTGTACGGCAGTATTTCTGCTCGCATGATGAACGTCATGCACGAGTTCTTCGAACACCAAGAGGTGTATTCCATCGACGAATGCTTCCTCGAAACGCGCCTGCCCTTGCACGATGCTCTTCTTCAAACTCACCGCATGCGCCAAGCCGTGTGGCAAGGTGTGGGGATTCCCCTCTCCATTGGCATTGCACCGACAAAAACTCTCGCCAAAATAGTGAACCACTGGGTGAAGCATGGCAATGGCACGGCGCATATCGGTACCTGGGATCAGTTTGATGCTGATTCTCAACGCAGGCTTTTACAAAGCGTTCCCATTGACGAAGTGTGGGGAGTTGGCCATCGTCTCACTCGCAAGCTGAGCAGTATGGGCATTATCAGCGCGTGGGACCTCTCCCAGCAAGACCCGAATGCTATTCGCCATCGCTTCTCTGTGCTCTTACAGCGAACAGTGTTGGAATTGCGCGGTATCGCTTGCATTGAAGATGAAGTCAGTGCCACAACCGGTGCTCGAAAAGATCAAATTCTATGCTCGCGCATGTTCGGTCATCCCATCACTGGTCGTGATACTCTCTGTCAGGCTTTCAGCGTCTACACACAAGATGCTTGCCGTCGTTTACGCCGACAGAATGGCCTCGCTACCAGCGTGGGAATTTTCGCCGGCATTTCGCCCTACAACCCTGATGAAGGAGGAGTTCCTCTTCCCCTCACCATTCGCACCTTGCCTACTCCTTCTGATGATCCTCTCTATATTGTGAAGTTCATCACCCATGAGCTTCTGCCTGCAATTGACCCGTCCACTCGTTTCATTCGCGCAGGAGTGCTCCTCTCCGGGCTCATCCCCTCGAGCGAATATCACCCCTTCGAACAGTTCAAAGCTCAACGTGATGATTCCCACATTGGCCAGCTGCTCGACTCCATCAACCGTCGTTATGGTGACCACAGCATTGGCATCGGTTATGGCGGTGTGCGAGGAACTGGCCGAGCTAAAGAGGAAGTAGGTGCGAGCTGGAATATGAAGCGCGCCATGCTCTCTTCTCGCAGTACTACTCGCTGGGATGAGATGATGGTCGTTAAAGCGAACTAGCCCGACACTGAGGCCAGCGTGAAAGCCGCATGCACAGGGACGCCAGCTTGGCGAAGGCTGCGAATACAGCCCACCACCGTAGACCCTGTAGTGCAAATATCATCAATCACCATGACGAAAGGAGACCGCGATAAAGACTGTGAAGAAGATCCAGAAGATGGTGACGACGATGACGACAACGACAAAGACGGCGAGCACAATGCCTGCGCGTCAAACAGGAACTGCAGCTGACGCCGATTAATCTGATAGGTTCGCGACTTTGATTGCCGCTGCCTCACACTACCCGTCACTGACTTATGCGAGCCCCTCTTCTGGTGAAGAGCGCAACACACGTGAACATGAAAACCATAAGAGGAAAGGAGAGCAGCAAGCTGAGTACAGAGCTCACGCATCGGGTACCATCCGCGCTCGCGAAGAGAAGAGCGAGAACTCGGAGCAGGAATCAACACAAGAGGGTTATCAGGCGAAACTCCAGTGACGCGAAGAGTACGAAGAATAAGCCGCGCTAACGCAGAAGCAAAATACTGCGTCACTTCCCTATCGCCATGATCCTTCCACGTGAGGATGGCGTGGCGAACAGGTCCCTGATAGCGAGCACAGGAGAAGAGCGCTCCTAAGCAAATAAGTGAAGAGGGAAAATCACGCTCAACCCACCTATCCAACTGCTGCTGGCAGGTATGGCACAGCACGCAGTCAGGTTGTAAACAGCCTGCACAGCCTCGAGGTGCGAGCAAGTAGTCAATCTCGCGAAGAAGTGAATACGTCATAGGTCGAGCACACCACGAAAATGACGTTGAGGCATCCTTCTAGAGTGAATGTGGAAAACGAAAGCAGGAGCGTAACGATGAGTGAAGCATGGGAACGACCCATTTACCGTGACCGGCACGGACGCGGAGAACGCGGAGTTCTCACCGGAATCTGGCGACCACAATATCGCAAGCGCTCCGCCATCTTTGATGCGCTCGCCGTCGGTCAACTCAAGCGCCTGCGCACCGCATGGCCGGATATGATCAACTCCATCCAGTTCGCTGTCACTGACATTGCTCCCACCGATCCCCTGCCGTGGGAAGATCAGCAGGCACTGCGGTCACTCGCCTACCCGGCAGAACATGGAAAACCTGCACGCATCATGCTGTTTCGCAGGCCACTGCTCAACCGCGCTATTGACAAGCATGATTTGCAGATGATGATTCGCGACGAACTGGTCAAAAGAATTTCCGAGCTCAGCGGCATGAGCCCCGAAGAAATCGACCCTGGTTACACCGGAGACTGGCGCTAAACACAACCGCTCACACAAGAGCTAATAGGCACGCTCACACAAGAGCGAGCACAAGCAGCAACGAGTCAAGCCGCACATTTGAGGGAGAAAAGGTTAGCGCGTGAGTGAGGCTGCAGCAGGGCTCCTCACCACAGTCACCTTCTGAGAAACAGGAACCAAACTCGTCGACAACAAAGCAGCAATACCAGCCACATGTGCAGAATCCAGCGCAGGAGACGTCACCTGTTGAGTGAAAGTCACACCCGCCTGAGGCTGCTTCTTATCCAGCTGCTGAGTGAGCACCACGGAACGAGTAGAGCTTTGAAGCCACTTATCATCCATCAGCCGTGAAGACAGAGCAGGAATGCTCACCGTATCACTCTTCACCTGCTGATGCTTGTCATCAAACTGAGCCAGCGTGACAGTTACAGCAGAATCAGAAGAATTAGCCAAGCTAAAACGAGAGTTCAGATTATCAACACGCACACTCGCCGCAGAAGTCACAGGAAGCTGAGCAGGAAGAGGAACGTAATCTTGCTGATTACCCGAGCTGGACACGCTCTGCACAGCCATCGCTTCCACCACAGCTTGAGTGGCCTTGGAACTCTGTGCATCAGTGGAAACAAGAAGTCCAGAAACCCCGGCAGGAGCATTCTTCAAGTCGATCACAGTTACATGCTCAGCACCCAGCGTTACCGAATCAGCCTGAGCAGCAGGCTTACCCTGAGCAAGCCAAGAAATATGAATACGCTGCTGAAGAGGTGAATACAGCACCAGCGAAGTAGCAAGCCCCTCGCGCACACCAGCAATAGCAAGGCGAGAAGAAGCCACACTCGGTTGCGAAATATAATCCACACCCTGCGAAGCGAGCTTTTGAGAAGCCTGCGACTTCACATACGCATACACCGATGCCACCGAACTCGACAAACGCACACGAAGAGCATCATGACGGCCCGCAGCAGCAGACAAATCAATACGAGCCAGAGAACGCGGAGCAACAGAAATACGAGAAGACGTCTGAGAAGCAGACTCACCCTTCTCCGTCCACAAATCCACACTAATCGCCGTCGGCTTACCACTCGGGTTCACCACTTCAACAATCTCGTTATGCCCCCGCTGAGTCGAAGGAACCAAGAAAGTGAAATCACGGCGAGCAGACACGCAACTCGTCGCTGATAATCCTTGAACATCACCTGTAGAAGCCTGCGAAACAGTCGACGTACTCAAACCAGTACCAGTCGTCGCCGAACTCAAATCCGAATGCATCACACGCTCAGCAAGCTCACCCGTAGAAGCACCAAACTCAGCAGAAGCCCAATCCTTCAAATCCGTTGAATCCAAAGCAGACGACTGAGTAGAAGCCACCGCACCAAAAGCAGCAGCAGCAGAACTGACCGCCAAGTTGCCATTCGAAGCAGAAAACTCCTGATCACCATAGCTCACCGAATCAGCAAGCCCCACCCCGGAAGGCAACCAACACGACGACTGGCTCGGAGCAACATTCTGAAAATGCGACTTCGTCACCGCAGAAGCATCCCCCACGTGAAGAGGAGACGTAGGCAAAACACACGCACCAATGCCTGCAGCCAACAGCACGACAGCAGAACTGACGGTGATAATACGACGAGTTACAGCCCTCATATCACTCCTTCACCGAACGACGCTTCGGAAGCGCCAACAACAGCCACACCACAACAAGAACAGCAATCGCAATCAGCCACACAATGCGCAAAGGCGAACGCGAGGCACGCACCTCACCCCCGACAGGAACCTCAACAGTATTGAAGCTTTGCGCACCATCCACACTCTGCGTCGTCGAAGAAAGCAAACGCACATACAAGCCAGCCTGATTATTGACCACCGTATTGCTCTGATCCGAACCAGCAACATGAGAAGCCAACATGGCATGCGCCTGCACCACGCCCGCATCCGTAGAATGCGACGGCACCACGAAAATGCCGATAAAGCCCAGCTTCTCCAACTGCGCCAAAGCCTGAGGAGCATTTTCTGACAAGAGATTAGCAGCCAAAGAATTCAGCTTCTCCTGCTCAGCATTGCTGCGATGCGCAGCAATAACATCCGCATTCACATTACGGTCAAGCACATCGCCTGCAGCAGAAGACATCACCGTGTATTGCACACTCGACTCATCAGCCACACGCAAAACCAACACACGCTGGCGAGGATGCTCCTGCAAATCAGCCACACCCACCAAAGGAAGCAGAGAACCCGTCGTGCTCACCTTGTTCAGCATGCCAGCCTGAACAGCCGAAACCAGCGTCAAACTCAGCGCCGTCACCACCAACACAGTGGAAATCAGGGAGTGGAGAATGCGAACAGGACGCTGCTTGCGGCGAGCATCCTCAACAGTAGACGCGTAACGAGCGGAAAGTTCCGACTGCGTCAAACTCATCTGCTTCAAAAGGTCAGGAGCAAGAACATGCCGCGGCAAAACAGAAGCGCGAGAAGCCACCGAAGAAACACCCGCATGAGAGGAAACATCCACCTCGTCACCCGTAGCAGTATCCACTTCCAGCAAACCCACAAACGTGTGATCGCGAACACCCGCCACACAGATTGCAGCCAACACCAGGCCTAAAAGCAGCACTGATAATCCTGGGAGAACCGAGCCTTGAACAAACGGCGAAACGGAACCAGAGCCTGCGCGCTGAAGAGCCAAAACATCCGTCGTCACACCAATCGTCTGCGTTGCAGAAAAAGCGGCAAGAGCCGAGCCCAACAGCATGAGCATCCACGACAAGCGAGACAGGCGCAAAGAGCGCGTAACAAACAGCGAGATCACCGCCATGGCAAGCACAATGCAGGAAAGAATGGCAACAAGCGCAATGACAATCTTGAGAAATGCCGACCACGAGGAAGCCGAACCCAAACCGGCAGCAAAGCCATCCATAACGGTGAACAGCGCAACAGGAGGGTGAGCAAAAAGCTGAGTGTGCGTGTACGGCAAAAGTGCCGAGCCAAACAACTGAGCAAAACTACTCGAGAGGGGAAGCTGCTGCGAGGACAAGCCAGTCAGCTCAGCCAGGTCAAACGCGCTCAACCACGTCGGCGCACTCATCACCACAGCAGGCAGCGGCAGAAGCAACACCATCAAGCGATGCGAGCGAGCCAAAACCAAGAACACCAGCACCAACAAAAGGAAGACCAGCAAAAGCTGCGGCTGAGCAAGAACGGCTGCCGCACCACAAAGCCCAGCAATAGCAGCGAACTGAACAGAAGAGTGAGCCTTCTTCGGCTGGTCAACCGCATAGAAGCCAATCGCGCGCAACAGCGAGTACAGAGTGGCCGGAAGCATCAGCCACACCATCAGCATCGCCACATCACCAGTAAACACAATGCCAGTAGCCAGCAGGAGCGCACCCCAGAGCAGACCGGCACTGAAACGCACGGAATTCGAACGCGAAACCGTGCCAGCAAGGGCAAACATCATGAGCATCGCACCAGCAGGAGCGAGCAGCCAGAACACCGTCAAACCAATGGCGAGATGCCCACCACCCAGCAGAGAGATCACCAGAAGGTCCCAAGCGAAAGGAAGAGGAGCGGCAGCAGCACCCATACCCAAGCTATAGGTCCACGGAGTAGAAGCCACATGCAAGATGTGCGCGGTGGAGGCAGAAGTTGCCGGCCACCATACGGAAGACAAGGAATTGCCGGAGAAGAGAGCTGCCAGCGACGAGCGGTTCACCAAGGCGGTGGCAACAATACCTACGAGGGCGAGAGCAAACTCCCAGCGCAGGCGACGATGAGTCAAAGTCTTCAGATGCATCGCCTCAAGCGGATTACGCGCCGGGCGGGACTGGGCATCGCGGAAAATGCGTTGGCGAGTATGCCAATCATGAAGCTGAGAGGTGGTGGCGCGCAAAGCAGTGAAATGCGAACCACCCTGGCCAGCAAGCCTGAGCTGAGTGCGCTGGTAGAGGCCAACAGGTGTGCGCACGAGTGCGGCCCACGGAGCCAGGAGCTCGCACACCGCCTGCCACGGCTTCTTGGAAAACAGCAAGCCGAGGAACAAGAAGAGCGAAACGAGAATCGAGCCCAACCATGCGAAAGGAGCGAGAAGGAGCGGAGTGGCGGAAATGCGGATCTTGTCGCGAGCAACCACCTGCTGCCACGCGCTCGAGCGAGGGTGCGTCAGAGCCTGGCCACGAAGGCTACGAATGCCTTCAAAACGGGCACGACGGTGAGCGATGCGCGCCTGAGGAACAACGCCGACTTGGAAGCCGGCACGCCACATGCGGCGAGAAAGGTCTACTGATTCGTCGAAACCGTACCACGGGCGCGTGCCGCGAACCTTATTCCACGCAGTGAGGTGGACCAGCGCGCCGGCGAGGGAAACGCTGTACACGTTCAAGCGGCGATCGTACTGGCCTTGGTCTTCTTCCCCGTCGACGACGAGGCTGGCACGCCGATTCCAGCGGTCAGTGAAAGAGCCCACGTCGTGGAGGGTTTCACCCTTCCAGTCCAGCTGTTTAGCACCCCACAGTTGAACGCCGGGCTGCTTGGCGTCGGCGGTGACCATGCGAAACAGAGTGGTGCTGTCCGCTGCTCGAGAGTCGTCGTGCAACAGCCAGAGGCGGGCGATGGAAGGGTCGACAACTTGGGCGCGCAACACTTGGGAAATGGCGTCGCCGAAGCTCTTTGCACCTTCGACAGGAAGAACAGTGATTTGAACGGGACCGACGGAGATGTAGTCCGCAGTTGCAGTAGCGATGGAGGAGTCGGCTTGAGCGGCGGCGCTGGCTTGAGCTTGAGCGGAGGTTTGAGCGTCGGCTTGGTTGTCGACTTGAGCGCCAGCTTGAGCTTGAGGGCCGACTTGGGCTCGTGCTGGTCGGTAAGCGGCGAGCGATGTGAGGCTCTCCCCTGTTTGGCACGCAATGACAATCTGGGAAGGCAAGACGGACTGAGAAAGGACGGATTCCAGCGTCTGTTTGAAGAAGCGGGCGTCACGCTCGACGGTGATAATCGCGCACACATCCGAAACGACGATGGGGCCAGCGCCTTTGGCATTGACAGCCGTCACCGAGGTCATGGTTTCGCTCAGGCTTCTCACCGGTCCGCTCATAATGCGACGGGCGAGCTGGGCTATCTCCCTCACGTCTCGGGTGATGCTGGCAAGAGTGGCCGGCTTAGCTTCCTTTGTGGTGGAGCCCGCGGTGGCAGCCTGCGAGGAGACCTGCGAAGAGGCCGAATTGCGCGCGGCAGCCGTGGCTGGGGTGTGCAGATGTTGCAAATTGTCAGTTGAGGAGGCACCGTGCTGCGTGACTGAACTCTTCATTGATACATCATCTCCTCGCAGCGCCAAATGGGCTTCTTCTGTCGTATTGCTCACCGTATTCTTTCCCACACGTCCCACTGTAGCGAGAAAGCAGCACGAATGTGCAAAAGTTTGAGAGTGGACTAGACTGTAAATATTGTTTTGTACGCTTTGAGACGAAAGACGGGGCATATGGCAAATAGTAAACACGGTGCTCCGAGGTCGGGGCGAGCAATTCCCAACTTGGCCCACACCCCCTCTAACCAACCCCTGCATGCAACAGTTTTCACCAATCGCCGCGTGGTGTTGCGTGCAATTTTGTGCCTGTTCATTGCCCTTTTCGCTTTCGTCGCCACTGCTGGTGCTGCAGTGTATTCCGAGATTAACAGCACGATCACATCCCGCTCCGTCATCATTACTTCCCAAAAGACGAAGAAGGCTGAAACCGAGATTCTGGACCCGAACTCTGGCAAGCCGATCAATCTGTTGGTGATGGGTCAGGATTCGCGCGATGGCGCTGAGAATTCCACTCTGGGTAACAAGACGGAAGGCGGCGAGCATAACGCCGATACGACGATGATCGCCCAGATTTCTGCAGACCGCTCTTATGTGAATTTGGTTTCTATTCCGCGCGATACTTTGGTCGATGTTCCTGCCTGCACTACCAGCAAGGGCACGATTCCTGCGCGCTACAACGTGATGTTCAACTCCATCTTCGCCTACGGCTACAACAGGGATGGCCTCTCGGGCGCAGCAACCTGCGCGATGGCTGCTGTGGAGTCGCTCACGGGAATTCACCTTGACCAGTTCATCGTTGTCGACTTCGCTGGTATGAGGAAGATGATCGATGCCATCGGTGGTGTGGACGTGTGCATCGCTGAAAACGTGAATGATGAGTACACCGGTTTGCGTTTGAACAAGGGCTTGGACCATCTGGATGGAACGTCGGGCACCATGTTCGCTCGTATTCGCCACGGCATTGGCGATGGTTCCGATATTGGCCGTACTGCTCGTCAGCAGTATTTGATCAAGCAGCTGCTGCGCCAGATCAAGCAGAAGAATATTCTTCTCAACGTCAACGAGCTCTATGGTTTCGCTAAGTCTGCACTGGAGTCACTGACGATGAGCTCTGGTTTGGGCCAGCTGGGAACACTGACTGGCTTGGCTTACTCGATGCGTCACTTCTCTGTTTCGAACCTCTACTCGCGCACTGCCCCAATTATGACGGCCCCGAGTGACCCGAACCGTGTGGTGTTCTCGGATGCGGCAAAAACTCTGTGGGAGCTGATGCGCGCTGGTAAGCCAATTAACGTTGACCTCTCCGCTGATGCGCAAACGCAGGCCGATCAGCTCGCTCAGGAAAGCGCTCAGAGCAAGAGTGAGGCTGACAAGTCTACTTCTTCGGACAATTCTTCTGACACGTCTTCGAACTCTTCGAACTCCTCGGAGTCGACGGATTCTTCCGACCAGCAGTCCGAGCAGAACGCTGCGAAGCCTGACCCGATCACTGGCTTGATTTCCCAGTCGGATGGCTCTTTGGTTGACCCTCGCACAGGCGGTGTGGTTGACCCGGAGACGGGCGTGATTCGTGATGCGCAGACAGGAAGCTTCATGGGCATCGCTGACCGCTACCTGAACCACACGATCTGCGGAATTCCTGCAGACAAGCTGTGATAGCGCGCTGATAATCTGGGTGGTTTGTGCTGCCCAGATTCACAGACCGAGCCTTTCCGATTGCGAAGAAACAGCAAATTCTCGCGCTAGTGCGCCTCCTGCCCTCGCGCAATGTTCTACAAAGGGAGAGGACGAGAAGGGAGATATTGTGGCCGCTTTTGATGATGATTTCGTACCGCCAAGCTTTACTCCCCATAATTCTCGGCCTCGCCCCTCTTCTGCTGCTCAGCGCGCTGATGGCTCTTACGCGCACAACTCAGGTCAGCAGGGTTCGAATGTTCAGAATTTCCACCACATTCAGAACTCTCAGCGCGCAGGAAACCCGCAGGCCCAGCGCACGTCTCAGGCTGGCCGCAATCCTCAAGCTAGCCGCTATTCTCAGCCTCAGCGCAACCCGCAAGCTCCGCGTCAGGTCAATTCTGCTCAGCCTCAGCCTCGTCAGTACCAGCAGGCACAGGCTCGTAACTCGCAGGCTCGCTTCTCCTCTGACCCTTACTCCCGCGCACCACAGGCTCGCGGCGGCGATTACCCTTCTTTTGCTCCCTCTTCGCGCCGAGATTATCAGCCCGCACCTTCTTTTGCGCCGCGTAATTCTCGTGCCGCTCAAGGTTCTCGTGCCGCTCAAGGCTCTCGCTTTGCTGACAGCCAGCATCCTTCCTTCGAACCACGCTCTCCTCGCGGCCCGCACGCACCCCTCGACCCTCACTCGGGCAACCCAGCGGGTGAGGCTCTCACGAAAGCTCGCCCCAAGCGGCATATATTTTTGCGCGTTCTGGCAGTTCTGCTCGTGCTCATTCTGATTTTCTGCGCGGGAGTGTACTTCTGGGCAAATTCCAAGCCGAAGCGCTTTGACGCTTTGAGCTCGCGCGCCGACGATTCTGCTCATACTTGGCTGATCCTCGGTTCCGATGTGCGCGACGGTGCTCGCGGCACTGGCGCTGAAGATTCTGTTCCTGGCGAGCGTACCGACACGATCATGCTGTTAATCAAGCCGGCTTCTGGCCGCGCAGCTCTCATTTCCATTCCTCGCGACACTTTGGTCACTCAAGACGATGTGGATATGAAGATCAACGCTATAGCAGAAAAGTACGGTTGGCCGGCATTGTCTGCCCAGGTGGAGAGTATTTCTCACATCAAGGTCGACCATGTGGTCAAGATCGGCTTCTCCGGCGTACAAAATGTTGTCGATGCTTTGGGCGGCGTGAATTTGTGCTACGACCAAAATGTTGATGACGCAAACTCGGGTATGAAGTGGACTGCTGGCTGCCACACGGTGAATGGCGAACAGGCTCTCTCCTTCTCGCGTATGCGCTACTCCGACCCGATGGGTGATTTTGGCCGTACGAAGCGTCAACGTCAGGTTGTTGCTGCTATTGCCAAGCAGACCATGTCCCCGTCGACGATTTTCAACCCGCATAAGCTCTTCTCGGTGGCGGGCGCTGGCCTCGATTCGCTCACCGTTGATAATTCAATGAATCCGTTCAACTTGGCGCAGATGGCTTTGGCTTTCCGTGAAGCGACCGGCCCGAACGGTATCACTGGCTTGCCGGTGGTCAAGTCGATGGGTTATTACGTCGACGGCATCGGTTCGACGGTGTTGCTCAACTCGGAGGCTTCCCTCACTTTGTTTGCCAAGATTATCAATGGCGAAGAAGAGCCGGGCGTTGTGGGCGGCATCATCTGAGCGAAAGTTTTCCACATTTTCTGAAAAATCCTGTTCGCGCGTGACTGGTGCGTTGTGATGGAGGCATGTCACTCCACCACCTCTCACACTGCACTCGTGCAGCTGACCGAGGCCCTTGTGCTGCTGCCACAGGCTCTTGTACTTCTGCGCGACGCTCTCCGACCCTTGCGCGACGCTCGCCTGTCGCTGCAGGACCTTCTCCTGCTGAAACACGCCGCTCTGGCACTTCTGCGCGGCAACTTGCACTCACTCGATTGCTCGCTTTTCTGCGCTTCTTGCCTCTGCTCGCACAGTTTGCCATGGTAGGCATCGCCTGGTGGGCAGGGAATATCCCATTCTTGGTCATGAGTATCGCTAACGCAGCCTTAAGCCTGACTTCCGTTCTCACCGAGATTATCAGAAAGAAAGATGCAGCAACTTTCAGCGAAGAGCAGCCCTCTCACACCCATGAGCCGCAAGTGGAAGATGAGAAAACGTGGATCCACCATCAGGTGGAGTTGCTCGCTACCGCTCCTAGTAACGCGAACGCGCACACCAGTATGTTCGCAGCATCGCAGCCTTTCACTTCCTTCATGCCAGCGCAGCTCACATCACCCGACTGGCGATCAATTCTGCGCTACTGGCTACGTGATTCTTCCTTCCTGCCTGATGGCAGTGTTCAGCTCACTCCTGCGGTAGATCTTCGTGTTCCTCTCGGCTCAACGCTGCTCTACCCTACTGCCCAGCTCGATGAGCTCACCGTAGACCTTGGCCAGCATGGCCCGCATGTGCTCATCGCAGGAACGACCGGCTCGGGCAAATCTGTTCTCTTACAAAGCTGGTGTGCAAGCTTAGCGTTACGCAATAGCCCTGAGCGTGTGCAGTTCATCTTCCTCGACTTCAAAGGCGGAGCTACTTTCAATGATTTAAAGCATCTGCCTCATGCTCGCGGTTGCGTATCCGACCTCTCGATTGCCCATGCGAAGCGAGCTCTGCGCGCAATCGAAGAAGAGCTGCATCGCCGAGAGCAGCTCGTTGCCCATCATCACGTTTCGCAGATCACTCAGCTCAGCTCGCCTCCAGCACACCTGATTATTGTGGTGGATGAGTTCACAGCGCTGAAAAACCAGTTGCCCGACTACGTGCAGCGCCTCACCAGGATTGCCTCCCAGGGCCGATCTTTAGGCATGCACCTGATTTTGGCCACTCAGTCACCCCTAGGCCAGTTGAGCACGGATATGCGAGCGAACCTCTCCCTGCTCGTGTGTTTGCGTTTGCGCGATAGCATGCAATCGACTGACCTCGTGGGTGTGCCGGATACGGCCCACCTGCCGAGCGTTCCTGGCTTAGGCATTGTGGAGTATGGTCAAGGCCCTCAGCTTTTCCATGCGCCGCATCTCGATTCGTGTGCTGCTGTGGTTCACCACTGTTCTCTCGCTGCGCAGTTTATGGAAAATACTCCTGTTCAGGAGCTCTTTTCTGCACCTTTGCCCCGCAATATCCCCTGGGGTGTCCCTTCAACCTCGCTCAGCCTTCCCCCAACCCCACTGAGCGTCCCTTCCAGTTCTCTCGATCTCTCTACAACTGTGCACCAGCTTGCTCTTGGCCTTCAGGATAGTGGGACTGCGCTGCTACCTGCTTGTGTCGACCTCACTCACGGCAACATCGCTATAGTGGGCGGGCATGGCAGAGGTAAAACCAACCTGCTCACCCTCTTGCGCACCCAATACGAGGAAGCCCGCTCATCGCAAGAAAACCCTGAGATTACCACTGCTGATGACTCATCAGCTTTTACTGTGCGCTGGCGTGATGACGCTGACCAACTGTTGGATCCCACTAATTCAGACGCGCTGATAATCCGGGAAGAACTGCACAATCCGAAACTGAGGACCGTAATGTGCTTGACCAGTGCGAAATATGTGCGCCGAGCTGAGCAATTTGCTACGGTGATTTACTTTCCCACGGGCGAGCCCACTAGTGATGCTCTCGCCGGATTATCACGCCCAGCAGTGCAGGAATGGGAAGCTGCAGATTACACATGTCCCGGCCGCGCTGTGCTAATGACAGGCGCGCAGCAGCTTACCGTTCAGTGCTACCGCATGGACGAAACCGCGCGCAGCAAAGTACTGAGCTCATCACCGTCACCGTCGTTCGAGAGCAATGCCGACTCGGCGCAACGGTCAAAACAGCCTAGATGCGCTCCGCGTTCTGAGCTGCACGCAATGTCACCGTAAGGTCCACGCGCGTGCCACCTTCAGGCTTGGAACTCCTCGTCACCGTTCCTCCGAAGTCGGAAGAAATAAACGTATTGACAATCTGGGTGCCTAAGCCTGATTCACCGTCATCGTGCTCCATCTGCTGGCTTGCCTCCAGGCCAATGCCGTCGTCTTCCACGCTAATGTTCAGGTCGTTCTTCCAGCGCGCCACGGAAACCGTGATCGTACCCGAGGTGCGTCCTTCAAAACCGTGCTCCACACAGTTTGTCACCAGCTCGTTCAGCACCAGAGAAAGCGGGGTTGCATCTTGCGAAGGCATCTTACCGAACTTGCCCTCAAAAACGAGGGAAATATGCTGATCCGAACGCGCTTCCACGTCGATAGTCATGCGCAACAGTTCATGCAACACAGCGTCAAAATCAACCATCTCATCGGCCGATTGCGACAAAGACTCGTGAACCATAGCGATAGCTTGCACACGCCTCTGAGCTTCAAAAAGCGCGCGCTTCACCACGTCATTCTTCGTGCGCCTGGCTTGAAGGCGCAGCAGAGCAGAAACCGACTGCAAGTTATTTTTCACACGATGGTGAATCTCAGAAATCGTGGCATCCTTGGTCTTCAGCTGCTCGTCACGACGGCGAAGCTCAGTAATATCACGGTAGAGAATGACGGCACCAAAGTGACCACGCGGTCCGTTCAACGGCAAAGTGCGGAAAGCAATAGCAGAACCGTTGACTTCCAAGGTGGTATCCGCAGGTTCCATACCCGAGTAAATCGGCTGCATCTGCTGAATGGCTTCCTTGTTATCGCCCAGCAGTTCGCGGATCACATCGTCAAAACCGCGGCCTTCCAGCTCGTTGACAAAACCCAAGCGGCGCAAGCAGGAGATGGCATTAGGCGAAGAGCAGTTGATGACGCCATGCGAATCCAGCACAGTGAAACCATCAGAAACTCGAGGGTTATGCCTTTGCTTGTTCACAGCGACAGAGTAGGGGAACTCGCCGCGCGAAACCATGCTGAAGAGGGCTTTGGCTGCAGTGATTCCCTCGCGCTCGTAGCGGCCAGCAATACCGCGCGTGTTGAGGTTGGTTTCTCGAATCAGAACGCCGATCGCACGCCCGTTGTGCCAAATTCCGGCGAAAGTGTCGCAGATGCGAGGAGTGGTATCGCGCTCTTCATCCTCGTCATCGTAGTAATCGTCGTGATCATCCTTTTCTTCTTGGCGAGAGCGGAAAATATCATGCGAACCCATAGCGCGCATGAGCAAGGCGCGCATATCAGAATCGACAAGGTGGCCCACCAAGTCGTCTGGTCGAATGGACACACCAGTGGACGGGCGGCACTGACCGGCGTAAATGAAGTGGCCGTCGGCGACGGGAATGACCAGCTGAAGGTCCATGTATCCCAGGTCAGCGATCACTTGCCAGTCAGCAACGAGCCTGTGCAAGCAATCACGGTCAGAGTCGTCGAGGTTTGGTGCGTCCTTAATAATTCGAGCAAATTCGGCCATAATCTCCATGGTATTCGCTGGCCTAGCGCTATTGTGGTGGACAAGCGGAAAAAGGATGAGAATGAGCGAGAAAAACACACCGAATATGCCAAACCCTGAGCTAGAGCACACGCTCGACCCTCTGGCAGCTCAGAGGCGTGCCGATGAGGCCAAAGCGCAGTGGAAATACCTCAAGCGCGTGGCCCGCCGAGAGAAGAAAATGTACAAGCATGGCATGCGAGTCGGCGCTATCAAGGAAGGGCCTTACCCGTGGAAGAAAGTTCGGCTGGATGTTCACGGAAGGCCGAAACCAGCGATGCGTGGTTGGATTCACGCGGGCACTGCTCCCCTGGCTCTCGCCGGCGGCATTGTAGCGATCAGCCTAGCGCATGGGCCAGCGATGAAATGGGCGTGTGCAGTGTATATGATCTGCTCGCTCATCCTGTTCGCCAACTCTGCCGTCTACCATATTGGCGACTGGAATGAGAAGGTGACAGACATTCTACGCCGCATCGACCATGTTAATATTTTCCTGCTCATTGTGGGAACTTTCACACCGATCAGCTTCGCTTTGCCTGCTTCCGTGCGCCACATTGCCCTCACCGCTTTGTGGGTGGCGACGGCGGCTGCCATCATCCTGCACGTGATCTTTATCAACGCACCACGCTGGCTCTATACGCTGGTCTACGTCATTTTCGGCGTCTCCGGTGGCCTATTTATCCCCGCGCTGTGGGTTGCTCCTGCAGCAGGCCCGGTTGTGGTGTGGTTGATTGTCTCCGGTGGCTTGACGTATATTCTCGGCGCTGTGGTCTATGGCAAACGCTGGCCTGACCCCTGGCCGCGCGTCTACGGCTTCCACGAGATTTTTCACACGTGCACGACGCTGGCATATGCATGCCATATGGTGGCAATCTTCTTCGTCCTGCTGCGCCTGTAGGAGTCTCCTGTGCCTGTAACACCCTGTTGCTGACTGTAGCGGACTGTACGCTATCGCGCGACTGTAACGCTCTCCTGCGCTTGTAACACCCTCCTACGGCTATAAAAAAGGGTCGGACTGCAATGCAATCCGACCCTTCTATGAATGTTCAAGCGCTGTGCGCTAGTCACTGAGACTGCTGAGCCTTGTAAGGCTGAGCATCCACAATCGTAGCCTGAATCTCACGGCCTGTTGGTGCAGTGTAAGTGACAGTATCACCCGTGTGATGATCCATTACAGCCTGGCCAATCGGAGACTGTGGGCTGATAATCTGCTCGGAAGTAGCAATAGACAGGTCATGAGAACCCACCAAGTACTTGCCTTCCATCGAGCCAATCTTCAAAGTGACCAGAGTGCCATTGCCCACGGTGCCTGCCTCAGGAGGGGTGATAATCTTCGAGTCGCGCAACTTGACGATCAACTCGTTGATTCGACCCTCATTCTTCGCCTGTGCCTCACGAGCAGCGTGGTAACCGCCGTTCTCGGACAAATCGCCCTCAGCGCGCGCAGCGGAGATCTTCTGAACGATCTCTTCGCGCAATGGGCCCTGACGATGCTCGAGCTCCTTACGCATCTCATCGTAAGCGTCCTGAGTCAGCAGATAGATCTTATCCTCTGCCATATCACTCCTTTATAGGAAATACGCCGAACTCTCGGCAGTGGTAATCTCAAGAAATTTTGAGATTATCAGCGAGAAGTAGTCGACACAATGTCAACGACGAACACCAAAGTGGCGCCGCCAGGAATGCCAGCAGACGGGATGCCACGCGAACCGTAGCCATACTCGGCTGGGATGGAAACCACGAGACGAGAACCAACGTTGTGGCCAGGAACGGTGTTATCCCAACCCTTAATGACCTGGCCAATGCCAATGCCGAAGGTTGCTGGCTGATGACGGTTGAAAGAAGAATCGAAGGGGACGTCAGAACCCCACACGACACCGTGATAGTTCACAGTGACCATGTCACCAGGGCGCACGACTGGGCCGTCGCCTTCCACCAGCTCGACAGCCTTCAAACCTGCTGGAGCCTCAGCCTGTGGGAAGGAAATGGTTGGCATTTCGCCGAAGCCACCAGTGACCACTGGCATCTGTGCTTCACTCATGTTTACTCCTTATGCTTTTGCCGCTGAGCACATAGCTCGCGGGTTACCGGCTCTATGTTACCGGTGCGGCCGCCCAATTGAGCGCAACAAGCGTAAACTGTAAGCAAAAGGCTTACAGGCAGAAGGTGGGAAGCATGGCTGAGAAATCTCCTCAGATGTTGCGTTTGGAACAAGCATGGAATTCAGTAGAACAGGCTCGCAACGAGTACGATCGCAACGTGAAAGCTGCAGAAGATTCTTTTAATCGCGTTTCCAAGCAGCACGCTAAAGCTGTCGACAAGGCGAAGGCTGCTCTCGAAGATGAGAAGAAGCGGTGGAACTCCCCCGTTGCCCAGTTCGAAACCGCTCGCCTCTATCGCGACCATGTGGCAGCAGAAGATGTGCAGATGCCGCTGAGCTCAGCCGTAACATCCACTATCCAGACTTCCGGTGAGACTCTGGTGTTGATGTTGACTAACGGTTCCACCGAGGTGAAGGTGAATGCCGGTTCCCAAGAGGAGGGTGCGGCACAGGAGTTTTCGCGTCAAGTGCGAGAGATGGGCCAGCATACGCAGTCAAATATTACTGAGCATGAGAAGGCGCTGACCGAGCTTAATCAGAACGTGACAGCAGTGATTAACTCCACGCAGGATATCGAGCAGGCAAAGAAAAACTTGGAGTATGCCCGCGCTCAGAAGGGTGCGATTCAGCGTGCGAGCTTGCAGTATGAGCAGGTTCGATCTGAAGTTCCGCAGGAAGTGCAGAAAGCTTTCGACAAGCACAATCAGAGGATGAAAGCTTCGTCGTGGGTTGTACCGATCGCCCTGGTGATTGTGATTATCATTTCGCTGATGCTTTTCATGCTCTTGCACTGAAAGAGTTCAAGGCGAGAGAACGGGAAGAAAAGAGCGCGAGAAGTCCTCGCGACACTCGATCAGTGTCACAGAACACCCGACGGATATGTAGTACTCCGGATGGGTATCGAACCCACATGTCCTCAACGGACCGCGGGGTTTAAGCCCGCTGCGTCTACCATTCCGCCACCGGAGCAAAGCGACAAGCGCTACTTACGACAAGCCTCACTTATTGTATGCCAAAGCCGTGCAGAGTAAAACACTGTGTCGCCTCAACTTTGCGCGAGAGTAGCGTGCCTCTCCTCAGAGGGCGCACCACCCTCGCACTCACTACTTCGAACACTTACTTCTCGTGCTCACCTCGAAGCAAGCATACTGCGACCCGCGTCAAGAATAATTCCCTCCAGCAAGCCGCGCTCCGAAGCAGTGTAACTGGTAATCTCATGGCCTGCCTTACGAGTCAGCGCGTTGACCAGCGTCAAAAGCCTCGAGTAGACGAGCACGCCGCCGCCGATAACGTCGCGCCTACCGGGGTGAATGACCGGCCAGCTCTCCATATCCTTTGTGGAAAGCGACAGAATCATGTCAGCAGCCTTCTTCGCGTTCTCGATGCTCACCTGCACGCCGTCGACCAGCTCGCGCGAATACACCTTTTCTCCCTGAGCGGCGAGGCTGAGCGTCGTAATAGTTCCCGACACGCCGATGAGCGTCCGGGTTTTCTCAAGATTAACAGTGCGCAAGGCATCATGCAGAACGCCATCAATATCGTCCTGCGCCTGCGCAATCTGCTCGGCAGTGGCCGGGTCGGAGAGCAAATGCCTTTCGCTCATCCTCACCGAACCTATATTCATGCTGATCGACTGAGCAACTTCACTGGCCTGCTCCCCTGTTCCACCCAGCACCATTTCAGTCGAACCACCGCCGAGGTCCACCACCAGCAACGGAGCTTTGTCGCGCAACTGCTGAGCACTCAAATGGGAGGTCGCTCCCAGGAAGCTCAAGCGCGCTTCCTGAGTGCCCGGGATCACTTCCGGGCGAGCGCCGAGAAGGCGTTCCACCTCGTCTTCAAACTCTTCACGGTTCGAGGCATCACGAGTAGCCGAAGTGGCAACGAAGTGGATGCGATCGACACCACCAGCCAGTCTGATAATCTCGGCAAATCGGGCAACAGACGCATAAGCACGCTCGAGAGCAACCGGTGCAAAAGCGTGATTGCGGTCGACGTCCTGGCCTAGGCGGATCACGTCCATAATGCGCGGCACGCGAACGTGGAGACCGGCTTCGTCAACGTCGGCGATCATGAGGCGAATGCTGTTGGTGCCGCAGTCGATACCGGCCACGCGCACGCTGCCCTCAGGCCTCGGGGTTGCGGCAGCCTCACGAGCGAACTCGCGCTCCTGCTCAGTCAATTCCGTCATCGTCTGCTCCTCACTTGTTATCGCACTTGTTAACTGCGTTGCTCACAGCGCGTCCTCACTGCGCGTCTTCACTGCGCGTTCTCCACTGCACAGGCTCGCTGTACTGAGTACCTTGTTAGCGCTCAAAATCGGCAACTTTCAGCGTGCAACGGCACACCGCAGGGTCGAACTCGTGCTTCATACGGTGCAACGCTTCATCGCCCACCGGGTTCACGCCCGGACCCATCGCCAGCGCATGGCCGACGAGAGCGTGCAAGCACTTGACGCGGGTAGGCATGCCGCCTGCAGAAATGTTAAGAATATGCTCCTGCGAGTCGCCCAGCTCGCGGGCCAGCTCGTTTCTCACGGCAAGGTACATCTCATGGGCGCAAACATACTGGCGGTGGCGCTCCAGATTATCACCCTGCGCCTCGCCAGAATCCGCAGTTTCAACAGCGTCTGAAGCAGCTGCACCCGAAGCTTGTGCAGCAGCAGCCTCGCCAGCAGTCGCTTCCTCACCGTACAGCTCCTGCAGCTCAACCATCACACCGGCAGATTCCAAATGCGACGCTGCCTTCACGGCCTCCGGGCTCGTCAAATAGAAAGTGGTCGGGAAAGGAGTAGGATGCTTGACGCGCTCGGTAATCAGCGGTCGAGTTGCCACAACCAATGGTGTTCCGCACTGCTGGCAGCGCGCGGCGACGGAGATAAATCCACGCGGGTAACGTCCCAACTGCTCGGTGACGACGGCAATATCCGCTTGGCTCGCCCTCTCGGCCAGTAACTGCTGAGCTCTGCTACGGCAGATGCGCAGATCATCTTCGCTCAAGTGCGGCACATCATTCATCAGCGTTGCCGGATCAAGTGTTGCCGGATCAGCCTTAGCCTCAGTCATTTCACTTCTCACGGCAGAGCCTTCATTCATGGCGAGCTCGTCCTCGGTTGGCATTCTGGTCCTTTTCTTGTTGCTCTTGTTGCGCAGGCGGAACTGCCTGAGAAACCTTCTGATCGCGGTAGGCAGCCTTATCGGAACGCTTAAGCGAGCGCTGCCACAGCTTATACCATTCGCTCTTGGCTTTACCCGTATTCTGAGTTTTCACCGTGGTGGTCGCGGTGCTCTGGTACTTTTCCTTGCCGATAACGCGCACACTCACTTCGCCGGGGTAAATAAAGCCCAGCCTGGTCCTCGCCTGGTCGACGACGTAATTGTTATCGTCCCATCTCCCGATTTGCAGGTCCAGTTCTCGCTTCTGCTTACTCAGCTCTTCCGCTTTATCTTGCAAGCTCACCAGCTGGCTGGAAGAGGCATTGTAGTCGCGCAAAGTCCCCATAAAAGGAACGAGGGCGACCAGCAAGATTACCACGGCGAGGGTTTGAAGGAGAATTCTGACGCCTACTCCCTGCTCTCTTTTGGTGTTTCGGCTCGTATTTGTCGAGCTCGACGTGCGTAAGGCCGAAGAAGAGTTCGGAGACGTTGAAGAAAAAGTAACAGGCCGCTGTGCTGAAGCACGCTTTGTGCCGAAGTCGCGCAGTGCAGATGAGGAGCGCGATGGCGACACATTGCGTGCCGCATTCGACTGCCGCTGATTACGCCAGTTCAAGTGGTTACGCGAGCTGTTCTTGTCGCGCGAACTCGTGTGGTTGCGTGGGTCACGCTGAGCACCGGAAGTGCGCGAGGAAGGCTCTCGTTTCGAGTCATGAGAACGAAAACTAGGCACGTTCACTCCTCTCTCGCGTAACGCTCATTCATCTGGTCATCACCGTCCGGCCACCACCATCTGCCCTTTACCGTCCAGCCTTCGCCGTCCGGTCATCAACCCGCACGGGCTGGCGTAGCTAAATTCCCAGTCTACTCTTTCCGACTGGAGGTGTGACGGGAAATAAAAAGCCGGCTGAGTAAAACTCAGCCGGCACAAGATTACCACTATGCTGTCAGCAGCAGTGACAATCTCAAACTATGAGCAAGCCAGCTACAGTAAGCCTGACCGCTCAGCAGCTCACTTCTGCAGTGCGAGAGCGCGCTTGAAGGCAGATGGGCCTGCGTACACTGCGGTAGAGCCAAGCTCCTCCTCGATGTCGAGAAGGCGGTTGTACTTAGCAATACGCTCGCCACGAGCTGGAGCACCAGTCTTGATCTGACGGGTGTTCTTAGCAACAGCCAGATCAGCAATGGTGGTATCAGAGGTCTCACCAGAACGGTGAGAAACCATAGAAGTGAAGCCTGCGCGGGTTGCGAGCTCGATGGCGTCGAGAGTCTCAGACACAGAACCAATCTGGTTGAGCTTGACGAGCAGGGAGTTTGCAGCCTTGAGGTCAATGGCCTTCTGCAAGCGCTTCGGGTTGGTCACGAGCAGATCGTCGCCAACGAACTGAAGCTGATCACCCATGCGAGCGACGATGTTCTGCCAGTTCTCCCAATCTTCCTCAGCGAATGGATCCTCGAGGGAGACGATTGGGTACTCTTCAACGAGCTTGGAGTAAACGTCGAGCATGTAAGCTGCGTCGCGATCCTCACCGTCGAAGTGATACTTCTTGGTTTCCTTGTTGTAGAACTCAGAAGAAGCAGCATCGATAGCAATGCCAACCTGCTTGCCTGGCTCATAACCAGCGTCAGAAATGGCCTGCATGATGTACTTGAGGGAATCCTCGTTGTTGTTGAGCTTTGGAGCGAAGCCGCCCTCATCACCCAAACCAGTCTCGAGGCCAGCCTTCTTCAGGGTGGACTTCAAGGTGTGGTAGATTTCCACGCCAGCCTGAAGTGCGCGAGAGTAAGACTCGAAACCGTAAGGAGAAATCATGTACTCCTGAATATCGGTTGCGAAGTCAGCGTGAGCACCACCGTTCATGATGTTCATGTTCGGCACTGGAAGGACGTGACCATTGGTACCGCCAATGTAACGGTAGAGTGGTTCGTCAGCAGACTCAGCGGAAGCATACAGAGCTGCGAGAGAAACACCGAGGATGGCGTTTGCACCGAGCTTGCCCTTGTTTGGAGTGCCATCGAGGTCGATCATGGTCTGATCGAGAGCACGCTGATCGGAAGCATCCATACCAATAATGGCTGGAGCAATCACATCGTTGACTGCCTTGACGGCGTCAAGAACACCCTTGCCACCGTAAACAGACTTATCACCATCGCGACGTTCCCAAGCTTCTGCCTCACCGGTGGAAGCACCAGATGGAACGAGGCCCTCGCCCTGAGCACCATCGTCGGTGTCAAGAACGACCTTGACGGTTGGGTTACCGCGGGAATCGAGAATTTGACGTGCGTACACGCTTTCAATGACTGCCACAACAACTCCTTTTAGATAGGTGGTAGCTTTGACTCTTCTAGAGTATCCGAAATGCAAGACGCGCAAACGCCACTCGACACACGGAAAGTTCAGCCATCCCTCGTCAATTTTGTGTCGAGAATTTAGCGAGCAGAGGGCTCATGCTTCCACTGAAAATCTTGCAAAACTTGCTCAACCCACTCGATAACACCTTGAGGGTCGAAACTCTCCGCCGCCTGCTCAGAGCGTTGGAATGGCGCAGGAATGAGCACCGTATGCGTTACCGGGCGATACATAAAGCCATGGTAAATACGCGACATCCTCATGCGCACCGACTCTGCAGGGTCAATCTTGGCAAAGCGAACGCGGCTACCCAAAGCCGAAATTTCCGTAATGCCAATCTTGCCAGCCTCCTGGCGCAAACGAGCGACCTCAAAGAGCAAGCGAACCTGCTGAGGAATAGCGCCGTAACGATCCTCCAACTCTTCGCGCACATCCTCGAGGTCAGCCTGGGTCTTCGCCGCCGACAGCTTACGGTACGCCTCCAAGCGCAACTTCTCCGAAGAAATATAAGAATCGGGAACAGAGGCCGGAATTGGAAGATCGACCGTCACCGGCTCCTCTTCCTTCTCCTGCGGATGCTTGAACTGCTCGACAGCCTGGCTGACCATGCGAACGTAGAGGTCGAAACCCACGCCCTCAATATGGCCAGACTGTTCAGCGCCCAGCAAGTTACCCGTACCACGCAACTCCAGATCGCGCAAAGCAACGTCATAACCCGAGCCCAAAGCCGTGTTCTGAGCGATGGTTGCCAAGCGATCATGCGCCTCCTGAGTCATCGAATGCTCAGGGTCGTAGAGGAAGTAGGCGTAAGCGCGCTCACGGGAGCGGCCCACACGTCCACGAAGCTGGTGCAGCTGCGACAAGCCATAGCGCTGCGCGTCGTCGACGATGAGCGTGTTCGCGTTGGAAATATCCAAGCCCGTCTCAATAATCGTTGTGCACAGCAGCACGTCAATCTCGCGGTTCCAAAAATCGCGAATCACCGTATCCAGCTGTTTCTCACCCATCTTGCCGTGGCCAATGCCAATGCGCGCTTCAGGGATGAGCTCATGCAACTTGGCAGCCACCTGGTCGATATCACGCACGCGGTTGTGCACGTAGAACACCTGGCCTCCGCGCAACAGCTCGCGGCGAATGGCAGCCACCACTTGCGCATCCTCATAGGCTCCCACATAGGTGAGCACTGGCAAGCGGTCCTCTGGAGGGGTGGCAAGAGTCGACATTTGGCGAATGCCCGTCAGCGCCATCTCCAGCGTGCGAGGAATCGGGGTTGCGGACATGGAAAGCACGTCAACGTTGGGCTGCAGAGCCTTGAGCGTCTCCTTATGTTCCACGCCAAAGCGCTGCTCCTCGTCGATAATCACCAAGCCAAGCTTTTTGAACTTGATCTTGGAGTTGAGCAGCTTATGCGTGCCGATCACCACGTCAACTGTGCCTTCGCTCAACGCTTCCAAGGTTTTCTTGGTCGTTGCCGCCGACTGGAAGCGCGACAGAGGCTTGATGGTGACAGGGAAACCGGCGAAACGTTCGCTGAAGGTTTCAAAGTGCTGCTGAACGAGCAGGGTGGTCGGCACGAGAACAGCCACCTGGTAACCGTCCATCACTGCCTTGAAAGCTGCTCGCAATGCGATTTCTGTTTTTCCAAAGCCCACGTCTCCGGAGAGCAGGCGGTCCATGGGTCGCGGCGACTCCATATCCTGCTTGATTTCGTCGATCGTGCGCAGCTGGTCAGGCGTCTCCTGGTAGGGGAAGGCATCTTCCATTTCCCGCTGCCATGGGGTGTCGGGCGAGAAGGCGTGGCCTTTGACGCGCGAGCGTGCCGAGTAGAGCTTGACCAAGTCGGTGGCGATTTCGCGCACATGCTTCTTGGCTTTAGCTTTCGTTTCTGCCCAGTCGGAACCGCCAAGTTTGTTGAGTTTGGGCTGCTCGGTGCCAAGATACTTGGTGATGAGGTCCAGCTGGTCGGTCGGTACGTACAGGTGGTCAGCTGGAGCCCCTCTTCTGCTCGGCGCGTATTCGAGGACGATGTATTCGCGGTCGGCTTTCATTGCCCCGGAGCCGACGGTTCTCTTCTCGAGCTTGACGAATTTGGCGATACCGTGCTGCTCGTGGACGACGTAATCGCCTGGTTTCAGGTCGACGAGGTCGATGTGGTGGCGACGTCTGCGCGCCGTCTTGTTGCCTGAGTAAGCGGAGGTGGCTGAGGTTCGTCCCAGAATGTCGGCTTCGGTGATGATGGCGAGGTTGGCAGCTGGCCAGAGGAATCCGTGCTGTGCTTTGGAGCGCACGTAGGTGATGTCGGAATAGTTTGCCCCAAGATTATCAGTGTCGTTGACGCTTTGCTTCAATCGCGTCAATGTGCCATGTCCCGCGGCAGTAATCACGGTTGTCGTCTGTGTGCTCAGCAAATCCTTAAGGAGCGAGAGGATTGCCTTTTCGTCTCCCCTCTCCTGCTGTGCTGGTTCGACGTCTAGCTCGACATTCGATTCGTCTTCGGTGTCGACGGAGAATTCGGTGAGCTCCCAGACGGGATGTTGCGAGCTTCTCAGCTTGTTCATCGTGTCTATGAGGTTAAGGAAGCTTGCTCGGCCGAAGTCGAGAGGAGCTCCAGCACCGCGGCCGGATGCGGCAACATGCCAGGATGCCGCAAGGAATTCGTCAGCAGTTTTCGTCAGGTCATCACTGGCTCTGCGCAGCCTGTCTGGTTCGTTCATCACGACAAGAGAGCCGTGTGGGAGCAGGCTAGGCACGGTTTCCAAGTTGTCGACGAGGACGGGAAGCAGGGATTCCATTCCTTCGACTGCGATACCGTTGCTGATGTTTTCCAGCATTTCATCGGCGTTTTCAATGCGGCCGATGAGAGCTTTCGCCCTGCTTTTCACTTGTTCAGTCAGCTGGATTTCTCGGCATGGGGTTGCCCACAAGCTCGGCAGTGTTCCGCCAAAGGTACGCTGGTCGGAAGCGTTGAATTCTTTGATGGAGTCAATTTCATCGCCGAAGAATTCGATACGCACCGGGTGTGGCGCGGTGGGTGCGAAGACGTCGAGCAGGTCACCGCGCACGGCAAATTGGCCGCGTTCCATGACGAGGTCGACTCGCTGGTAGGAGTTGACGGCAAGCTGCTTGACGGCCTGAGTCATGTCCATTTCTCGGCCTTGGACGAATAAGAGCGGTTCGATTTCACCAAGGCCTTGGGCTACTGGCTGCAACAGCGCGCGGATGGGCATGATGAGCACGCGGATGGGGCCAAACTGGTCGTCGCTCTCGCCTGTTTCTTCTGCCTCTTCTTCTGCCGTTTGTGGGTGAGCGAGACGGCGGAATACTGATAATCTCGTGGCCACCGTGTCGGCGCGCGGCGAAAGGCGTTCGTGCGGCAAGGTTTCCCAGCCGGGAAGAATGGCAATTTCTTGCGGCTTTCCTGGCCACCAGGAGCGCACGTCGTCCGCGAATTCTTGTGCGTCGCGGTCGGAGGCGGTGATGATGACGGTCTGGTTGACTTGGCCGGCTGCTGCCATGAGGGCTGCTCGTGCGGCGGAGATGATGCGGATTTTCCTGTCGGAACCGATGACGGCGGCCTGCTTGTCGTGTGGGATGGCGCGCAGGTTGTCGAGCAGGTTTTTTACTTGCTCGTTGTGAGAAATGTGGGTGAGGTAGGTGGCTAGCGTGCCCACCCAGGAATCTCGGTGTTGTTGGCGCTCGCTTGTCGTTTCAGCCATTTTCTCTTCCTCGCAAAACTTTGTGTTCCGTTGTGTGCGCAACTGGGGTTGCCGTATGCCTGAAGATTATCAGTGCGTTTCAGCGCTCAAGCTGCTGGTGATTATCAGCGTTGTCAGCGCGCGTTGAAATGCTCTTGTGCTGCAGCTAAGCCCTTGGTGGCGAGCATTTCGACCGCGTCAGCACCGTCGGCGAGAACGGTGGGCAGCTGTTTGCGCTGGGCTGGTGGGAAGCCTCCCAGTACCCAGTCGATGGTGTTTTCGTGTGCGTGAGCTCCGCGCTGGGCGTGACCGGTTCCCATGCGTACGCGATTGTATTTGTTGGTTCCTAGCGACTTGTCGATGGATTTGATGCCGTTGTGCCCGCCTGCTGAGCCGCCGTTCTTTACTTTGATGCGGCCAAAGTCGAGATCCATGTCGTCGTGAATGATGATGACGTGTTCTGGGGCGATGTCGTAATACTCGCATAGGGAGCTTACTGCTGCTCCGGAGTCATTCATGTAGGTGAGTGGCTTGGCGAAGAAGGTTTTGAGCATCTGGCCGTTGAGGCTGATCATTCCTCGGCCGGCGAGTGCGAGGCCTTTGTGGTCGGAGAGGCTGACGTTCCAGCGTTGCGCGAGTTCGTCGAGAACCATGAAGCCCATGTTGTGGCGTGTGCCTTCATACTTCTTTCCTGGGTTGCCAAGACCGGCGATGAGCCAGAAATCTGATGCCATATTTACCTTCCCAACACAACGGCCACCCTGGCGGTGGCACCTTTATGAGATTAGTCGGGGCTAGGAAAAACGGGCAGAAACTATGCTTATAGCTCCTGCCCGCTCTCCTGACGCCGTGAGTATCAGCTTTTATCAGTGTTCACTGTTCTTGTGCGGCGCGCTTGATGGCTTCCTTCAACGCTTCCTGAGCCTTGCCATAAGCACTCCAGTCGCCTGCTTTGAGTGCTGCATCAGCATCATTCAATGCCTTATTTGCATCATTCAAAGCATCGGTGAGTTGCTTATTCTTCTGCTGCATTTGAGCGTTGCTTTGCTCGCCATTCTGGCCGTTCTGGCCGTCTTGGCCACTATTCGCGTCACCATTCTGGCCATTGTGACCGTTTTGACCAGTCTTCTTGGTGATGGCCTTGTTATCAGCATCGCCTGCCAAAGCACCCGAATCACCGCCAAACACTTGGTCCAGCGCCTCATCCAAGGTGTCCGCAAAGCCAATATGCTCACCAAAGGCAACGAGAACCTTCTTGAGCAGTGGGAAGCGCGTGGTACCCGAGCTTTCCACATACACCGGCTGAATGTAAATCAAACCACCGCCGATTGGCAGGGTGAGCAGATTACCACGAACAACATTGGTGGAACCCGACTCCAACAGGTTCAACTCTCGAGACACGGTTGCTGAAGCGTTGAAATTATTCTGTGCCTGGCCAGGGCCTGGAACATTCGTGGACTTCGGCAGCTCCAGCAAACGCAAGGTTCCGTAGTTCTTACCGATCACACCCGCCTTATTTCCTGCATCCGAATCGGCGGAAAGGTAGCCAGTGAGAATCTCACGCGTATCACGACCTGCCGGAATGAAAGAGGTGTACAGCGAGAAAGTCGGGCTCTTGCGGTTTGGCGTTTGCATGGTCAGGTAGTACGGAGATTGCAATGCTACACTCACCTGCTTACCTGATTCTGCAGCGTTTGCCTTGAGAGTCGGGTCGGTAGGCACCTGCCAGAAATCCTCACCCGAGAAGAACTGAGCAGCATCCGTCACGTGATACGTGCTCAGAAGTTTCCTCTGCACCTTGAAGAGGGATTCTGGGTAGCGCATATGGCTCATCAAATCGCCAGAAATCTTCGACAACGGCTTGTAAGCATGAGGGAAGATCGACTGCCATGCCTTAAGAACCGGGTCGCTGGGATCCCACGCATACAAATCCACATGGCCGTCATAGGCGTCCACGGTTGCCTTCACCGAATTGCGCATGTAGTTGGCTTCACCAGAAACCAAGGTCTTCATTGTCTTCGAACTCTGCGTGAGAGCATCCTGAGTGGAGTTATGCAAATCCACCTTCTGCGAGTACGGGTACTGGTCGGAAACCGTGTAGGCGTCCAACACCCATTTGACTCGTCCATCCACCACCGCTGGGTACACGCGAGAGTCAATCTCCAAGTACGGTGCCACACGGTGAACGCGCTCGACTGGCGAGCGACGGTAGAGAATCTGCGAGTTCGAGTTGACGCGATCGGAGAAGAACATCTGCAACGAGCCGAACTTAATCGAATAGATGAGCTTCAAGAACGGGTTGGAAATCTTTGGACCACCATTACCCGTGAACTCGGTAAGCTTACCCTCTGAACCGGATGGGTAGTCAAACTCCCAATCTTTCTGACCCTTCTCGTGGCCCACAATCGAATACTCGGGAGCATTCGGGCTGAAGTAAATTCGCGGCTCGTAATGCTGAGAATCGGTGAGCTTACCCTGAGTTGGAATGCCCTTCTCGAAGAAGACCGGCTGGCCGTCCTTGCTGATGCGGTTACCATAGGCTGCCACCACACCATAACCGTGAGTGTACACGGTGTGATCATTCACCCAGTTGCGCGAATCATTGCCATCCAAGTTGAGCTCGCGAGCGCCGATCACCGTGTCGTAGCTCTTGCCGTCGATCATGTATTTATCGACCATTTGAGTGTCTTGGAAGGAGTAATACTGCTTGCTCTGCTGCAGCTGGCGGAAGGTTGGTGCCACCACTTGCGGGTCGAGAAGGCGGATTTGCGCGGTCGTCTCCGCATCCGAGGCCAAAGCTCCAGCCTTACCGGTAGTTGTGGCGTTGTAGTTGACTTTCTCGACTTTATCGAGGCCGAAAGCCTTCTGCGTCGCTTTGATATTACGCTGAATATACGTGCTTTCCAGCTCTTGCTGGTTAGGATTCACCACGAGGCTTTGCAGCAGCTGTGGTGCTGCTACTTGAGCGATCAAGCCCAGAACAACAAAGATTGCCAGCACGATAACCGGTGTCTTCCATGCCGTCATAGCCTTCTTGAAGCCTACCTTCTCGCCCATCGGCTCAGCAATCGCCTTGGTCGTGTTAAGCCAGATGGCGAAGAAGAGCGCGAAGGCGAACACCAGAACAGCGGCAAAGATGATGGCAGGAATGGTGACGTGCGTTCCGGTATAGCCGGCGCCGGTGAACTTATCGTCTGTTTGGGTCAGCGAGTCGAAGGCACCCAGCAAGATTTGCACTGCGGTAAAGCCGAGCAAGAAGAATGCCCAGAATGCGAGCTGACGGCGCGCTGACTTCGTCATCGCAAACAGCGAGCGGTGTTTATCCGGCACGCTGAAGCGAATTCCACCCGAAACCAGGTGTGCAACAACGCTGGCGATGAGCGCAAGGAAGAGCAAACGCTGCATACCAGCGATCAGAGCGCGCAAACCTGGCAAGACGAAAACGTAGAAGCCCACGTCAAAGCCGAATTGTGGGTCGCGTTGGTGGAAGGGCTGGGCGTGGAACATGAGCAGAATATCGTTCCAGTTATCCATCAGTTGTGAGCCGAAGATAATGCCGATAATCAAGCTCACCCACAGGCTGATATGACGCAGACGGCGTGAGGTCATGGAATGAGTGGCGATGATGGTCACTCCATCCTTGTCATATTTGTAAGAGTCGCCATTTTCGTCAGCAGGGCGTTTGACGATTGCCCAGTTTGCGGCGAGGAAGCCGACAATTCCAACGAGCAAGGCGTAGACGACCCACAGGCCGATTTTCATGAACCACGTCACCCACAGCACTGAGGAGAAGCCGAGTTGGTTGTACCACAGCAGGTCAGTGCCAAAGCTCACGCCCGCCCAGATTATCAGTGCGATAACGGCGAGAACGGCAATGATAATCCAGAACCATTTGCCCCAGAAACCGGAACCCCAGCCAAGTTCTTTGAGCTCGTGAGTGATGCCCTTGACCAGGCCGATTTGTTGAGCAAACTCCGATTCGCCGTGATGAGAAGACTCACGCGCTTTTTTCTTGCCCTTGTCAGCGTGCTTGTCATCGTGTTTATCGGAGTGCTTATCAGAGTGCTTACCATCGTCGTTCTTATCGCCGCCCTTATCGCTGGCGTTGTCAGCGTCGTCATGAGCGCGCGAAGAAGCGGACGATTCATACGTGTAGTCACTCGTGTGACCATCGTCATCCGAACCGTCTGCAGGATGAGGATGCATGCTGGAATAAGGTGATGTGAAGTCAGCATCATCCGCATCGTTGAGGAACTCCTTCTTAAAAGCCTCCCATTGGCTCAAGAAATCGTTGCTCTGATCATCATTGTTTTTCGACATAAAACCATCTTAACTGGTCTTATCGATGAGCCGGTACGGCTCAGAAGGCATCAAAAACGGTGTTATTTCAAGGTTTTTGCTTTGCGCCCTTCCACAACAATGCGCGAAATTGCGAGAGCACCACCCACGGCAATACCAAACGGTGCGATCAGTGAAACAGGCAAGTGAGAAATCTCGATAATCATCGCCGTAGCCATCAAAGGAGCCTTCTGCGCCGAAGCAAGTACTGCTACCGCGCCAATCATCGCGCACTGCCACACAGGAATAAAACCAGGAGCAACCATCTGTGCAATCACACCCAGGGCTGCGCCCATGCATGCGCCAATGGAAATAGCCGGAGTGAGCGTACCACCGGAAGCACCGGCACGAATGGTGAGCAACGTCACTGCCATTTTGAGTGCTGCTAATCCTAAGAGGCCCAGAACGGCCAGCCAGCCAGAGAGGGAAAGTTTATCGAGGAATTCAAACGGAACGTTCATCGCCGACTGCGCCAAAGCGCGACCATTACCCATAATTTGCGGGAAAAACGCGGCGATCGCACCCGTGAGAACGGCGGTGAGAGGAAGAGCGAAGAGGATACGCTTGTCAGTAATCATCTTCTTATTCACCCTCGAAGTGAGCCAGCGGAACCAGCCACCCACAAAACCAGCTAGAGGGGCGAGAATAAGCGCAATAATGACTCCCGCCACAGGGAAATTCTCATGACCCACCGAGTAATAAGGGTGCGTGCCCATAATCATGCCACCCACGAGAGTGGAAATCGAGCTCATACCCAGGCACACGCCCACCACTTCAAAGCTCGTCTGGCCCAGCAGCATTTCGATACCGAAAAAGGCGCCAGCGAGTGGGGAAATATACACTCCGGCAAAACCCGCGCCAGCACCGGCAGCGGTGAAAAGAGGAAGGTCGGAGCGGCGCAAACCAATCTTCAGGCCGACTTTCTCCCACCAATACTGACTGAGCATAGAGCCAGCCTCACGCGGGGCAACTTCACGGCCAATAGAGCCGCCGGAACCGACGTAGAAAATCTGGAGAACGTCGTGCACTAAAGTCTGCCACCAAGGAAGCCTTGCGCCTTTCACAGCCTTGGCAACGCTAGGGACTCTCGTCGTCTTATTGCGCAAGAAATACCAGGCAATAGCCACCACAAGGCCGCCGACACTCACCGACAGAAAGCGGCGCAAAGCTCCAGAATTCCAGGCGATGGATGAGCCACCTGTTTCGTGGTAACCCAGCATCAGCCCTTCGAAAACGCCCAAGAGCTTGCCCAGGCAACCGGCAACAGCGCCGACAAGAACTCCGAGAACGAGGGTAGAGAGGATGAGCGCAAACAGGTGACGTGCCGAAAAGGCTTCTTGACGGCTATCTTCAGCATCCCTGGCGACAGTCTCGCTTGCTGGGCGCTGAGGTGAAGCTGCCGGTGCGCTCATCAACTCCTCCTTAAACCCGCAGGTTTCTTCAGATTTTCACTGCACTGATTGTTTCCGCGCCATGCTTACTTGCTGACGTTGAAGCGGAACTCAGCGATATCGCCATCCTGCATCACGTAGTCCTTGCCTTCGAGATGCAGCTTGCCCGCTTCCTTCACCTTCTCATAAGAGCCGAGCTCAATCAGATCGTCATACTTGACGATTTCTGCCTTAATGAAGCCCTTCTCGAAGTCCGTGTGAATAACGCCTGCAGCCTGTGGAGCGGTCCAACCCTCGTGAATCGTCCAAGCGCGCACTTCCTTCTCACCAGCAGTGAGGAAGGTCTGCAAGCCCAAGGTTTCAAAGCCCACACGAGCCAAAGCATCCAAGCCAGATTCGCTCAAGCCATCCGCCTCAAGCATTTCTTTGACGTCTTCTTCGCTCAAATCTGGGTCGTTGAGCTGCGACTCGAAATCAGCGTTAATGAACAGTGCAGGGGCAGGAGCAACGAGCTCAGAAAGCTTGACGTGCAAGGCCTCATCGTGCAACTGATCGTCGTCGACGTTGAACACGTAGATGAACGGCTTTGCCGTCAACAAGTGCAGGTCGTACAAATCGTCCTTGTTAATCTTGCCGGCCTTATCGGCGTGGAAAATGGTTTCTCCATCTTCCAAAATCTTCTGAGCAGCTTCGACAGCGTCGTAATACTCTTGCTTGATCTTCTTGCCGCGAAGGTCCTTTTGCAGCTTAGGCAAAGCCTTCTCAATGGTTTGCAGATCGGCGAGAATCAGCTCAGTGTTAATCGTGTCAATATCCTGAGCAGGGTCGATCTTGCCGCCTGTTGCAGCCATCGTCTGATCATCGCGCACGATGTCCGGGTTGGAGAACACGCGCGTGACTTCGCAAATGGCGTTGGCTTCGCGAATATTGGCGAGGAACTGGTTGCCGAGGCCTTCACCCTGCGAAGCGCCCTTCACGATGCCTGCGATATCAACGAAACTAACGGTTGCAGGGACAATCTTTTCCGTCTTGACCAGTGGAGCGAGCTTCTTCAATCGCTCATCAGGAAGAGCAACAACACCCGTGTTCGGATCAATCGTTGCGAACGGGTAATTTGCTGCCAGCGCGTTGTTCTTGGTCAACGCGTTAAAAAGCGTGGACTTACCGACGTTTGGCAGTCCAACAATTCCAATCGTAAGAGCCATAACTCCCCACTCTACTGGTCAATCGTGACGGCGAGAGGCGCAGGCAAGCCACACCGCGCGCCAAAAACGCGCCCATCACGCACTTACCACGCGCCCCGCTTATATCTCAGTCACGTCGGCGGCGCGGGCAAGCCACACACCGCGGCTGCATCACATACCGAGCTCTTCCAGAGCTCCGCGCGCACTCGCCAGCTCCAACAAGTGTGCGAACACGCTCGACGTCTCGCGCACACCATCATGCTGGTACGAGTTCGTCACCCACGCCTGACTATTCGGAATATGCGAAAGCGTGCGCAAACTCAACTCCTGCGGCACATACATATCCTCGAAGTACACGGCGCTGGTGAGTGGAACCTCATTGTGCGCCAACTGGTTCTCGTCGTAAATCTTTCCCCAGTTGGTCGAAGCCTGCAAAAGCTGCTCCGCCTGAGCAAACGGCTTCAAAGCGCTATCTTCCTCGAACATCCACGGCAAAGCCATCTCCCCCGTGAACATCAGCGGATCATGCTGAGGCGCATACAAATCAGCATGCTCGTTAAGCACACGCTGGGCAGCCCAATTCGTCGGCTCGCACCTTCCCGAATCGGAACCGTCCTGGTAAATGCCTTCCTGCAAAGTCCAGTACAGCTCGTCGCCATAGCTCGTCGTACGCGCAAACACGCCTTGCAAGAACTGGGTGGAAAGGTTTCCATCCGCGTCGAAAGCATCATCGAGCAGCCAGTGCAACTGTTCGAAAGATGGCTTCATACCAAAGCTCGAACCCAGCGATTGCAAACGCTTGACGGAGAGAATATCGCCGTTGGGCAGCTTCACATCCCCACGAGCAACGCGAGCCGCAATCCGCGCCAGAATCTCTTTATCCTGCGGGTAGCGCTCATAGAAAGTGTTAATCTTGAGCTGCAATTTTTCATAGGTGTGGCGGTACAACTCTTCAGCTTGAGCGGGGACGGCTGGAATTCCGCCCGTCGTAAAGCTCGCCACCAGAGCCTCCGGGAAGAGCGAGAGGTAGGTCAAGGTGAGGAAGCCGCCGTAGGACTGGCCCAAAGTCACCCATTTACGCGCGCCGAAATCCGCACGACGCACCCACTCGAAGTCGCGAACAATAGAGTCGGCGAAGAAGCGTTGCAAATAGTCCGCCTGGGCTTGGGCACCACTCAAGCCGTGGAAACCGACAGCTCCCACACGCTCGATCACGCTGCCGGAAACAGAGGACGAACGGCCAGTACCGCGCTGGTCAGGAAGCACAATACGGAAATTCTTCGCAGCCTCACTGATCCACGCCACCGAATCAACAGACTCTGGTCGCGGCGACTTTCCACCTGGACCGCCTTGCAAAAACACGAGAGTTGGCACATCACGATGGCGATTTTGCGCAGCGGTCACCACGCGGTAGAACAAAGTGAGAGAACGGGAATCGCGCGCGGCCAGCACTTGCGCCGGATCGTTAATATCCACACCTCGCCAATCCAACGGCACTGCAATCTCGTGGTCCTCCACATACAGGCCAGGCACCATATAGCTGGCAACCATACGCCCGCCCGCTTGGGTGGGAGCCGCATTAAAAGTCGTCACTGCACTCATTTTTTCCTCCTCAACGCCTCCAGATTATCAGTACTGATAATCTCACTTCATCCCTCGTGAGCCGCCAGCCTCAGCATTCCGGGATGCGCACCGTGACAGCGAGGCCGCCAGTACTGGTTTCCTTGTACGAGCTCATCATGTCAGCGCCCGTGCGTTTCATCGTTGCAATCGCATCATCCAGGCTGACCAAATGCGAGCCGTCACCCAGCAGCGAGACTCGAGCGGCATTGACGGCGGTGTTCGACGCGATGGCGTTGCGTTCAATGCACGGAATTTGGACGAGACCAGCGATCGGGTCGCAGGTCAGGCCCAGATTATGCTCAATGCCAATCTCAGCAGCGTTTTCAATTTGGTGAGGAGTGCCACCCATCACCGCGCACAAGCCCGCCGCAGCCATCGAGCAGGCGCTACCCACCTCGCCTTGGCAGCCGACCTCAGCGCCAGAAATCGAAGCGTTGTGCTTGAACAGGTAGCCGATAGCGTGAGCGGTGAGCAGGAAGCGCTTCACCCCCTCCCAGTTGCCGTCCATGAAGGCGTAATAGTAGTGCAAAACCGCGGGAATAATGCCCGCAGATCCATTCGTCGGAGCCGTGACGATGCGCCCACCGTCCGCGTTTTCTTCGTTGACGGCGAGGGCGAAGAGGGAAATCCAGTTGGCCTCGCATGTTCCTGGAGTCATGGAAAGGCAAGTGCTCTGCGTGACTTTCGCGGCCTTCTTGAGGTTTTCTGGCTCAGCGTTGATCACGTCGACACTGCCCACCAGCTCGTGGTAGACGTTCGGTGCGCGCCGCTTGACCTTGAGGATTCCTGGCAGGGTGTCGCGGCTGGTGTGCGTGCCGTTGTAGACGCACTCGCGCATGGCTTCCCATGCGGTTTTGAGCCCCTCGTTTACCTCGGCTTCGCTATGCATGGCCATTTCGTTGGCCCAGACTACTTCGTCGATGCTCAGGCCTGTCGAATCGCAGATTTGCATGAGCTCTTGGGCCGATTCGAAGTTGTAAGGGATGGCTGGCTGGGCTGCGGCTGCAGTCTGGTCCGCTGGAGTTGCTCCGGATTGCTGGAAGGCATGGCCCGCTTCCACGCTCTTTTCGGCGTTGCGCTGGGCCGCACGGTTCGCCTCGTACTTGCTTTCCTGCTCCCCGGTTTTCCTAAACCCGTCGTCGGTCACGCTTGGCGCTGCAACCACATTGTTCGCGCCGGGCAGCTGAGCCTCGAGTTCCTCTTGGGTGGCAATAAAACCGCCGCCGATCGAGTACATCACTTGTTGCTTCACCAGATTATCAGCGCTGTCAAAGGCAGAGAATTTCATCCCATTGGGGTGCAAGGGCAGGCTTTCGTGCATGTTGAACACGATGTCCGACTGGTGGAAAGCGATCTTCTTGGTGCCGGCAAGGTTGAGCTCGCCAGTTTCCCACGCTCGATGCAGATCAAAGCGCACGGCGTCGGTCGAGCCGGTGGTGGGGTCAAGGCCTTCGAGGCCTGCAAATGCTGCTCTGTCTGTTCCGTGGCCTTCGCCGGTCAGTGACAGCGAGCCGTAGAGGTCGACGCGAACGCGCTCTACTGCGGCCAGCAGGTTGTTGTGCTCCAGATTATCAACGAAGGCTTTGGCTGCTCGCATAGGTCCGACGGTGTGTGAGGACGACGGGCCAATTCCGACGCTGAACATTTCCAATGCACTGAGCATGATGACCACTTTCTCCAAGTGACGTGAGCTACGCTGTTGTCGATTTTAGGGCCTGCCGGTAACGAAAACGCTGGAGTTTCCGAGAAATGGCATGCTCGGCTTTCTCGCTGGCTTCTCTGTTCATTGTGCAGCTACTTTCATTCTTACGAATGATGAAAGTGCTCGGCTGAACTTCTAGCATGGGCTTATGAGCACTCACAACCGGGCCAGTTCACAAAACGCGGAGCGCAGCAACCATCAGCACGACAGCCACGAGCACAGCGTCACTCAGCACCTCAACGTTGAACACACTGATGCTGAACACAGTGATGCTGTTCGCGCCGAGCTGCTACACAACTATGCGCAAACGCATCCGAACCTGCGCCTGGATAACGCTCACCCGATTACTGTAAAGCCGCCGCTGTGGCGCAGCATCTGGGCTTTCTTACACGCTCACAAGCTTCCTTCCTGCACAATCGAAGCGCTTTTCGCCCTCTTCTTTACCTTGGCTTTGCAACCGAGTACGGACCTTATCGGCTTCCTGCCTTTCACCGCGAACCCCAATTATGTACTGGTGTGGACCGCACTGCTGTGCGTTCCTGTGGCTACTCGCAAGTGGAAGCCCGATGAGAGCGCATGGGCTTTCGCCGGACTGGTAATCTTACAGTGCCTTTTCGGCCCAATGCTCACGATGAGCGACCCTCTGGCCCTCGTTTTGCTTTACGACGGGCTGGTGCTGGGGCGTCGAGAGAACAAGTCGCGTTTTATTTCTGCCGGATTAGCAATTATCGCATTGTGGGGCGCGCTCATGGTTACCGGCCCGCTGCTACCGCGTACCGTCCGGCTTCTCACCAATTTCAATGATTGGAGCCTCTCTGCGTCCCTCTCTATGTCACTGATGGGCGCGTTGCTCGTCGTCACCACCATTGTTGCCGGCTTGTACCGTCGCACGAGCATCGAGCAGATGGCACTGATGCGCGAGCACAATAACATGCTTGCCCGTTCTCAGGAGGAAAGCCGTACTGCCGCGTGTGTGGCAGAGAGGGCCCGTTTGGCACGCGATATGCATGATGTGGTGGCGCATACGCTGTCCATCATCATTATTCAATCCGATGCTGGTCGATATGCGGGCGTCACCAATCCGCAGGTGGCTGTGCAAACCTTGCACACTATTGAGTCGGAAACGCATGAGGCTTTAGCTCAAATGGGTGAGATTTTCACTACAAGCTCCTCGCCTGCTTCCGACGCCGTCTGGGCTGCGACTACTCGGCAGATGCCAACACAGGTGTTAGCGAAACACGATGCACCTACCCTTCCTCTTCCTCTGCAGTCGGCGCAGACGGGCGAAACTCTGGTGATCACCAAGGTGATGCCACAAACAGCAGGTGTGAAAGCAGGAGCAGGTTCTCGACGAGGGCCTGGTCTTGGAGGCGAATATGCCGGAAAGTCTCCTGTTTCCACGGTTCCCAGCTATGTGGGCATTGAAAATCTGGTGCAAGAAGCGAGAAATGTGAGCCAGGGGCTTTATACCGTTTCGTACACCGTCCACGGCGAGCCGGAGCCTGGCATGAGCGAGAGGCTGCAAACGGTGCTGTACCGCACGGTTCAGGAAAGCTTGAGCAATGTGAGGAAATACGCTGTCAGCGCGCCGTCACCAGCAGGCAACGCCACCGCACTGACCCGTGGCGCCGCCACATCGCCAGCCCAGCCACTCGCCACGCCATCAGAGCCCCTCGTGCCAGTGCACGTGAGCATTGTGGAAACCTGGGGTATGGAATCGGGAATCAGCGTCGTTGACCTTCTCATCAGCGACGACGGGCGCGGGTCGAAAGCCAGCGAAGATGGACACCGCACCGGCTACGGCCTGATCGGCATGCGCGAGAGAATCCGCGCGCTGGGCGGAACACTGGCCTATGGGCCCAACTCGCAAGGCCATGGCTTTTCTCTCCACGCGCAGATCCCCACCCAGCCAGGCATCGACCTGCTCGCACTGGCCCAGCAGCACACTCACAAGGCTGATGGAACTCACAGTGCTGATGGAGCTCACGGAGCACAAGAGCAAACGCAGGCTGAAAGCAGCACTTCTCAAACGGCTGGTAGCCAGGCAAACGACCCAGCACACAACCCAGCCCGGCATCTTGCAAAGAACCGCGCTGATAATCTGGCGCAATTCTTCAGCAGACTGTGGAACAACATGATCGCAGGCCTGAGCACACTCTCCCAGCGCCTCGAGCGCTTTATTTCGTGGAAAACGCGCCATCCCCTCATCGATTCGCTTCCCATGGTGCTGCTGCTCGCAGTGCTCGTTCTGTACGCTTACGACGCTCCCACATTGCACACTCATGAGCTGCACGTGCTCGGCTTACTGTGCGTGCCGCTGATGATCCTTCCTTTGCTGTGGCGTCAACGCTTCCCCATCCTCGTGGGCACCTGGGTAGCGTGCATGAGCATCACTTTCAGCGTGTGGAGCGCAGCACGCGGTTTTGCCTTCTTCTTCGTCGCTTTCCCTGATCTGGTCGCTTTCTCGGCAGCATTGCTCTATGGTGAGAAGAAGTATCGACCGCTGCTCATCAGCCTGTGCGTACCTGTTGTTCTGACCGACGCTTTCCAAGAGGTGATGTGGTCGCTCAACTATCGCACCTATCACCAGTGGGATACCACCATCTGGCTCACCCTCATCTTCTATATCGTGGGAGATTCCGTCGTTGCAGCCATTGTGGGCAATCTCGCGCTACTCAAGAGGGCTCGAGGTAACGACCTGGCTTTACTACACCAAAAAGAGCAGGCTTTGCTGGCAGCTCGCGCGAAAGAGGCTGAGCTGGCCGCCCGCCACGAGCGCGAACGCATTTCGGAGCAGATGCACGAGGAGATTCGCGAAACTCTCCACGCCGTTCTCGACGCTTGTGCGAGCTCTGCCCCGCAGTTAGAGGCGCTGGCTGCTCGCTACCCTGATGGCCCGTGTACCGTCGCTGAGCAGGATCAAGCTCTCATTTCCTCACTCTTTGCTCAGCTTGCTCAGATTGGCAGAAAGGCTTTGGCCGACATGCGCGCTCTGCTCGACATTTTGCGCAGGAACGAGGCGGCAGAGCGGCGCACGTCTGCCCCACTGCGCCCGCTGGACGGCACGCACTAGTCGCCAGCAGGCTTCCTCCTTCGCCATGCGCTATTCTGAGAGCAAGGAGGAACTATGGCCATTTCTGTTGTGATCGCTGACGATCAGGCGCTCGTCCGCACCGGTTTTTCCATGGTCATCAACTCTCAGCCGGATATGACAGTTGTTGGTGAGGCCAGCGATGGCAGCAAAGCCGTAGCTCTCGTCGAACAGCTCCACCCCGATATCGTGCTCATGGACGTGCGCATGCCCCACATGGATGGCATTGCAGCAACCGGGAAGATCGCTGCTCTCGACGACGCTTACCACACCTCTCACCCCGATTCTGCTCAGCGCACGCGCGTGATTATTTTGACGACTTTCGACCTCGATGAGTACGTTCTCTCGGCGATTCGTGAAGGTGCGTCGGGCTTTTTGCTCAAGGACACCTCTCCGGAGCAGATGCTCGACTCTCTTCGCCAGGTATACGCGGGAAACGCCATTATTGCGCCATCGGCAACTCGCCGTCTCATTTCGCGCTTGGCACTGGGTCCTCAGGTTAAAGGACCTCAGGCTCAAGGCCCCCAAACTCAAGGCACCCAGATTATCAGTACCGCACAAACCCCCACGTTGAGCCGTGAGCAAAAAGAGCGTGAGGAGATTCTGGAAAGCCTGACACAGCGCGAAATCTTGATTTTGACAGAAGTGGCACGCGGGTTAAGTAATCAGGAAATCGCCGATAAGTTATTTATTTCCGTGCCCACCGTAAAGACTCATATCGGCCATATTCTGGCAAAAACAGGCAGTCGCGACCGCGTTCAAGCTGTCGTTTTCGCCTACGAATCGGGTTTGGTTTCTTAAAAAATCTACCCGGTGTGCTTATACTGGCATCAATCACGTTGGTTGAGTCTTTCCTGGCGTGGTTGACTGTTTACATAAAAATCCCGTGTGAGGTTTTCCTCACACGGGATTTTGCATTTCGCAGCTTGATAATCTCAAGCCATTATTTATGCCTCAGCAAGCGCTTCGACTGGAGGCGTCTTAATAGCCCGGCGAGCAGGAGCCACCGAGGAGATCAACGCCGCAACCAGAGCGACCACCACAATGATGGCGGAAATCGTCCAGTTGATCATCAAAGTCGTCTTGCCAAAGGCGCTTTGCAACACCACCCAGGCGCCGAAGCCACCGAAAGTCGTGCCCAAAATAATGCCGGCCAGAGAGGCGACGATCGAAATGATGAGCGCCTCAACAGCCAAACTGCGCTTGAGCTGGCCGCGAGTCATACCCACAGCCCTCAGCGTTGCCGACTCGCGAGTACGTTCGATCACCGACAGCGACAAGGTGTTCGCCACGCCGACCAAAGCGATCAGAACAGCCACAGCGAGCAGGGCGATCAGCGAGATCATCATGCGGTCGATAATCAGGTTCATCAACTGGCGTTCGACGGCCGGGCCCATCACGTAAGCCTCACCATCGCCAATCTCGTCAGGGATATCCGACATGAGCTGAACAATGTTGATGTTTTCGCTAATCTTGGCCCACATTCGAGCGTTACTGGCCACCTTGACCGACTGAGGAAGATCCTGAGGGTTGACCAGCAGCACCGGAGACTCGCTCGCACCATCAGGCAGGCGGAAGTCGACAATTTTGACTGTGAAGGTGAGCTGATCCTTCTTCACCGTGCCATCGGCCTGAACATCGCCGTCGACGGTAAGGGTGATCTTATCGCCACTCTTGAGCTGCCTCTTGCCCCACTTCTTGACCTTATCGGAGGACATCAGAGCGCTACCGCGAGGAAGCGACGCCGTTGCTGCAGCACCACGGATCACATCGCGACGGTCCTGAGCCGAAATGGAGACGACGGTTGCCGAATCGTCTTGCAAAGCCGGCTTATCCACCTCAGCGAAAGTCTTGTACACCAAGCCAGCGCCTTCCACGCCGTCCACCGAGCGAACCGACTTCACCTTGCTTGCCGTGAGCTTCGAGGAGACGACATTCATATCCACCGAGAACTTGTTGTCCAGAATCGAGTTCATCGTCGTCTTCACCGTGGCAGCGCCCGTAGCGATCGTCGACACCAGCGTGACGCCAATGAGCAGCGCGACACCAGTGGAAGCCACACGGCGAGGGTTACGCGACACGTTTGCCGCAGCCACACGCGAAGCGGGTCCCACATGCGAGGCGACCGCATTGCCAATCTTCATGAGGACGGGCATCCACCAAATGGCGGAAATAATCAAGCCGACCAGCAAGAGTGCGCAACCCAAAACTGCCAGGCCGACCACCGTCATCGCCATCTGGTTGATGTTCTTGGCCTTCATCACCATGTCGCTATTCGTGGCGTAGACCACCCATGCCACCAGCGCGCCGCCGATGAGCATGAGCAGAACAGAGAGAGCGGCCCTCAAGAACCCAGCCTTCTTGGTCGGGATCTGATCCATCGGGCGCAAAGCCTCCAAAGGCGTAACCTTCGTGGCCAGGCGGGCAGCCGTCAAGCTAGCGATCAGGGTGATCACCGTACCAGCGATCATCGGCACGCTGAACACGAGGTTGCTCGGGATGAAGAAGAACTGAACGCCGCTTTGCACCTCATTGGCACCAAAGGTGACGTTCGTGGCATCCAAGATGAAGATGATGAGGCAAGCGACGCCCACACCCAGAGCAGAGCTCACCAAACCGAGAGCAATAGCCTCCCACTCCACCATGTGGTACAGCTGCTTCTTCTTCGCGCCAATGGCTCGCAACAATGCCAGGGTCCTGCGCCTTTGAGCGACGAGAACTTGGAAAGTATTCGAGATTACCAGTGCGGCAACGAAGAGGGCGAGCAGGCCGAAGGTGAGCAGGAAGATGCGCACAAAGTCAGTGCCGTTGCCCAGGTTGTCCATCGCCTTCTTCTCCGAGGCGCTGCGCGTGGTCACCTTCCACAGCTTCTTGGGGAAGATCTGCGCAAGCTGCTGGGTGGTCACTCCATCCTTGGCACGCAGGTACAGGCCGTTGACGGAGAAGTCGCGCGTGTTGTACGTGTTCGCGTCCGGCGTGATTTCATGAGCCTTGTACTGGGCAAGCCAGGCTTGGGCTTGCATAAAGTCCATGCCCGTTTCCTTGACAGTGTCGTTGTAGTAACCCTCCGTCTCCTTCACGTCGTTTTGCGTGACAAGGCTCGTCTCGTCGGCGTTCTTGAACTTCTCAGGGTTAGCCTTCTGCTCCTCGAGCTGCTGCTTTTGCTCAGCCAAGCTCTGGTAGGTGGACACAACACCGGCAATATTGAGCTTAATGATCGACTCGACGCTGGCTGCGACGAAGTCATCCTGAGAAGCCACGGAAACAGATGCGGCGAGAGGGAAAGCGTGGTTAGGGTCGCTCACAAAGCCCACTACCTTGGCCTTCACGTAGGATTCTTGGGCTGACGTGCTGTCAGGGCCTGCCCACGTTTGCAGAGCATAGGTGACTTCATCGCCCAGTTTCCAGCCTTGCTTGGCCACACGACGCTGGTCGAGGGCAATTTCACCTGGCTTGGTTGGGTAACGGCCTTTCACCAGTTTGAGCGGCATGATCGAAGCATCGCTACCCATCGGGATCATGGTCGAGGTTGCCGTTTTATTCGTGCGCTGCGTCGTGACGACGGCTACCGAGCTCGTGTCCAAACGGTAGGAGGCGACCTTCTCGTTGCGAGCTTGCTGAATAACATCGCTCAGCACAGGATTATCAATGTTTTCCTGCTCTTGCGCTGCTGCTTTGGCTTCACCTTCTGTCGCATAGGTTTGCACGTTGGCGTAACGGTTATCCTCAACGATGAAGTTAGCAGTGCCGTAAGCTGCCGAAATCTGGTCGCGCATCGAGCGGTCCAGAGAGTTGCCAAACAGGAAGGTTGCCGCCAAGAAGGCAGTGCCGACGATGATGGCAATTCCTGCAGGAATGAGTTGACGCACATTCTTGCGCATCATTTTCAGTGCAATACGAATCATCACTATCACCTCAGGCCTGAGAAGCGTTCAGCGAGTGAACAGAGTGAGCGGCAAGGTGATGAGCGCTCGCCTGCTTTCCCACAATCTCTTGCATGATGGAGGTGAGCAGGTCGCTCATTTCCTGAGCTTGCGGATGCTCGCGGTCGGCAACAATCTGGCCGTCTGCCAAAATGATGGCGCGGTCGGTGTAGCTTGCTGCGGTGGCATCGTGAGTGACCATCACAATCGTCTGGCCCAGTTCATTGACGAGGTCGCGCATCAGCGTGAGCACTTCTGCCGAGGAGACGGAGTCGAGGTTTCCGGTTGGCTCATCGGCGAAAATCACCGATGGCTTGGAGATGAGCGCGCGGGCGATCGCGACGCGCTGCTGCTGGCCACCAGACATTTCTGCTGGGCGGTGTGTAAGGCGATCTTGCAAGCCCAAGGTGTTGACGAGAAGGTCGAACCATTCCTTATCTACGCGCTTGTTGGCCAAGGTCAGTGGCATGAAAATGTTCTGGCGAGCGTCGAACATCGGCAGCAGGTTGAAGCTTTGGAAGATGAATCCCACCTTTTCGCGACGCAGCAAGGTCAGCTGCTTATCGTTGAAATCGGTGATATCTTGGCCATCGAAAATAATCTGGCCGGAGGTGATGGAATCCAAGCCGGCGAGAGTGTGCATGAGAGTTGACTTACCCGAGCCGGAAGGGCCCATGATGGCGGTGAAAGCTCCTCGCTCGAAGCTCACCGACACGTCACGCAGGGCGTGAACAAGATTTTCACCCTTGCCGTAATCCTTGACGAGGTCTACGGCACGCAGTGCGATGGGGCGCTCGCCCATGGGCGAGCTTGCGCCGGCAGCGGTGCTATTAACTGCGCTGAAGCTTCCAGCCGCGCTATTCGTTGTGCCATTGGTATTGGCTGCGCCATCGGAATTCAGTGCGTTGTTGTTGACGCCACCAGCAGGTGTGGCGAGAGAGTCCATGCTTTCCATTTCACATTCTCCTCTATCGTTACTTTTCAATGGTTTCACTGTAGAAAAATCTCGCCTAGTTTCCATCCTTCGCGAGAATGATTTTGCTGCGCTGATAATCTGGAGAACTTCGTAACACTAGGTGCGAGGCTTTGAGTTAGTATCAAGGGGAAGCTCCGGCATGTATGCAGGCCTGCCGGTTCACGTAAGGCCGCTGGCCACGAAAGGATTATCAATGACGACTCAAACCTTGTACAATCGTCCCGCCAAATACATTCCGCGTGTTGCTGCTGTCCACGATATGTGCGGTTACGGCAAATGCTCTCTGACCGCTGCAATCCCGATTCTTTCTGCGGCTGGTTGCGATGTGTGCCCTGTTCCTACCTCGCTTTTCAGCTCGCATACCCTTTTCCCGCATTTTGAAATGCTGGACACCACTGACTTTTTGGATCGTTACCTCGATTCGTGGAAGCAGATTGGCGTGGAATTGGATGCCGTGTATTCCGGCTTCTTGGGTTCTGCCGAGCAGGTGGACCTCATTCAGCGCATTGACCGCGAATACCCTCAGGCCTTGCGCTTTGTTGACCCGGTGATGGGCGATGGTGGCTCGATGTACCCGACGTACACGCAGGAAATGTGTGAGGCGACGAAGAAGCTTGTTGACGGTGCGGATGTGTTGATGCCGAACCTCACGGAAGCAAGCCTTTTGACGGGTATGGCGTATGAAGGCCAGGACGTTTCAGACGATTATGTTGCCGAGATTATCGACCGTCTGTTGGAGATGGGCGCGAAGGCAGTGATTGTGAAGGGAATCGACCATAATGACGGTTTCCTGCGCAATTTTGTGGCGACTGCTGGCGACGGCACACGCGTTGCTGGCGCTTCTGGCGCTCCATCGCACCCCGCCCACCCTGAAATTCATGAGCTCAAGCATGCCAAGCTGGCTCATATGATCCATGGAACGGGTGATGCGTTTGCTTCTGCGGTGTGCGCTGCCATCATGGCTGGTAAGAGCTTGACTGAGGCTGCTTCTTTGGCTGGTGAGTTTGTGCGTGACGCCATGATTAGCACTCTGGATCAGCCTGATTTCGCGCGTCGTGGCGTGAACTTTGAGCTGGTTCTGGACCGCATGACCGCGCTCATTCCCCGTTGATTACACCGAGCCGCTAGCGAATTCTGAGGCGTACGACTTATCCACAGCTGTACGCCTTTATTTATGCCTGCTCAGCCCGATTCACCTCTCATACTTCGGTATGATTACGTCAGCTGAAGCAAGTTTTCCACAGTTTGAACTTTTTTCTTCCTGCCCTCGCAATTTCTGTCATGCTGAGGCCATGATCACATTCCCAGAAACATTTATTCAACCGCACAGTTGTACGAACGATTGCCTTCCGGCACTGCCAGCAAGCAGCTTGCACGTCGATATGAACGTGACCCAGCAATGTTTGGGAGCGCTCGGCGAATCGCTCGCTGCTCGCCACCTGATGCATGACGGGTGGAAGATTATTGCGCGCAACTTCCGCACACGCTACGGAGAGCTCGACCTCATCGCTTTAGAACCGCATAATCAGCTGGTTTTCATTGAGGTAAAGACTCGCCGTGCAAATCGCTCTGCTGAGTTTGGCTATCCCGAGGAGGCTGTTACTCGAACTAAGCAGATTCACCTTCGCCGCGCTGAGAGCGTGTGGCTGAGTACTCATCCGCGTACTTTCTTCTCTCCTGAGGTGCGCAATGATGTGGTTTCTATCACTGTTTTCCCTGATCGCATTGCGTTGCACCACTTTCGTGGGGCTTTTTGAGGTCAAGGAGGAGTTATGCGTATCGGTACCAGCCAGTCGATTGGCCTGATTGGCCTCTCCCCTTTTCTGGTGACAATTCAAACCTTCTTAAGCCCTGGTTTGCCCAGTATTTCCCTCATAGGATTACCAGACGCTTCCCTTGCAGAGTCGAAGGAACGAGTCAAATCTGCGATTACCGCGTTGGGTGTTCGCTGGCCTCAAACTCGCATCGTGGTGAACCTTTCGCCGGCAAGTTTGCCTAAGCATGGTTCCGCGCATGATTGTGCAATCGCTATCTCCCTTTTGGGGGCTATTGGTGTAGTTGACCCGATGAAAAACAAGGATGTTTTAGTTGTGGGAGAGCTGAACCTTGATGGCACTTTACTACCTATTTCTGGTTTGCTTCCCATCTTGCTCTATGCCAAGCGCAAAGGCTTGCATACCGCGATTGTTCCCGAGGCTAACGCGGATGAAGCGCGCTTGATCGATGGCATCAGCGTTCATACCGCTCGAAGTTTAGCCAAGGTGGTTCAACTGTTGGGCGGTACTCTTCCTCGGCAAGCGTCTAGCCCTCAATCAACATCCGCCCCTCTGCCCGTTTCCTTCTCTCATTCCTCTGCCTCTTCAGCACCTCCATCATCCTCTCACCCAGCGCAATCTTCTGCGGCTGCGTCCTGCGCTCACCTTGCGCACTCTTGCGAACGCGCAGCTTCGCTGGATGCTGATTCACTGTCTGATTCACTTCTCGGCACCAACGCAGACGAGTACGTCGATATGGCTGATGTTATCGGTCAACACAGTGCGAAACGAGCACTGGAAATCTGCGCCGCAGGCCACCATCACGCCCTTCTCTACGGTCCACCCGGAACCGGAAAAAGCATGCTCGCCCACCGTTTGACCAGCATCATGCCGCCCTTAGATGAGCGTGAAAAATTGGAGGTTGCTTCCATCCGCTCTGTCTGCGGCACACTTGCACGCTACGGTGTCACCTCTGTTCCGCCTTTCGAAGCTCCGCATCACACGGTCAGTGTCGCCGCTATGGCAGGAGGAGGAACAGGAATTGCCCATCCGGGTGCGGTCACGAAAGCTCATGATGGCGTGCTGTTTTTGGACGAAGCGCCCGAGTTTTCTGCCCGTGCTCTGCAGGTGTTACGTGAGCCCTTAGAAACCAGTGAGATTATTCTTTCTCGCTCCCAAGCTACTGCCGTCTACCCTGCTCACTTCTTACTACTCATGGCTGCAAACCCTTGCCCGTGTGGGAAAGGATGGGGTAACGCGCGTGATTGTACGTGTACCTCACAGCAGAGAAAACGCTATTTCGGTCGCCTTTCTGGCCCGCTGCTCGACCGCATTGATATGCAGATTGAGGTTCCTCCAGTTCACCTGAGCATGAATAGCAGGGAGGAAAGTTCAGCGAGCATTCGTGCGCGGGTGATTCAGGCTCGTGGCGCCTACCGTGAATTATTCGGCACGTCCGATACCGCCACTCGCCCTCACCAGCGTGTGAAATGGCTGCGCGCGAGAACTTCCCGCGCCTGCCTCGCGCTCCTGTCCTCTGCCGTTGACAGAGGAACGCTCAGCTTGCGCGGCGCCGACCGCAGTTTGCGCGTTGCCTGGACGATTGCTCTGCTCGACGGGCGCATGTCACCCAACCCCGAAAATGTCGCAGAAGCGATGAGCTTGCGCCCTCGCCACAACGTCGTCTAGCACTGCAGTACTTCCCATTCCCTGTTGAGAAAGGAATCATATGAACTCGCAATCAGCAAACACACGTCATGTGCTCACACCCTCTGTGTCTTCTCTTTCCTCGCCTTCCTCCTCTTGGCAGGCCTTCTCCTCCTTGTCTTCGACTTCTACGCCCGCGTCACCTACCACTCCTCCAAGTGGCACAATTTTTGCGGTTCGTACGCCTTCAGAGGAGATACTATGGGCTCAATTAGGCTATATCGCCAATGGTCCGAGCTCAGGGATGTCAGCACTGATCAGCACTCACGGAGCACGAGAAACTTGGGATCGGCTTATTCATCTCTCCCAGCAGGAATCGGAGCAAGATTCATGTGAGCACTTAGCTTCCCTGGTGATTTCTGCCCTGCACAAAAGCGTGTCCGAAGATACTTCTCGCCCGTCCTCTGCCTCTCGCCCGTCCACTGTCTCTCGCTCCTCGGCACAATTGCGCGCCAACGTTGTTGCAACCGCACACACCTGGTATCGCAGGCTTCTCGAACTGCTCAGCTTCCCCGCTGACGTACTCGCGATGCGGCTTAGTGCCAATAAGCGCTTACACATCCTCTACCCCGCTCATCCCTGTTGGCCAGCCGAGAAACTCGAACGCTTGCTACTACCCTCCTGCTCATCCGTCATGCCGATCTGCTTGTGGATCGAAGGCGATGCAAGCCTTCTCATTGAACCGCACATCAGTGGCATCGTGGGTTCTCGCCAAATGAGCGACTATGGCAAGCGCTGCACACAAGAGGTGACTCGAGCCTGCTATAACGCCGGTTCTGTGGTCATCACCGGTGGAGCTTTCGGTGTCGACGCGCAGGCGAATGCCACCGCTTTGAGCATGAACCAGCCCAGCATTGCCATGATGGCTGGTGGCTTGGCAAACCCTACTCCCAGCGCTAATAAGCCTTTATTCTCCGAGATTGTCAGTACGGGTGGAGCACTGGTGAGTGAGGTGCCACCCTACAGTGTTCCCTTCTCTTCTCGCTTCTTGGAGAGAAACCGGATTATTGCAGCCTTGAGTGATGTTCTCATCGTTGCACAAGCGCGCTACCGATCAGGTGCATTAAATACAGCTCGATGGGCTGAAGAAATGTATCGTCCAGTTCTGGCAATTCCAGGGAATATTGATGAGCCGAGTAATGCAGGCTGCAATCAATTACTGCGCTCTCAAAAGGCAACCATTGTCACGGATATCAGCGATCTGAGTGATTTCTTGAGCCCTACACTGAGTTTGAACCTGAGCGAACCCAACCCTGATGCTCCCACTTCTGAACACGCTGCCTCTCGCACCGACAAGCACGCCCCTGAGCCTCTCAGCCTCGAAGAAGAGATTCTCCACCTCACCGCCCGGCAAGGAAAAACGGTAGATGAGTTAGTCAGCAAGCTGCAACCGCGCTATCCTGCTCGCGAAGTGAGCCAAAGTATGGGTTTGCTCGAAGCACAAGGCCATCTCATTCGCCTTCCTACCGGAAAATTTGTACATGCCCAGCACCCATAAGCCACGAGAGATGAAAAATACTGGTTTTCGCTGAGCGTGTGTTGGAGTGTGCACGGTAGAGTAAAAGGCGTGAATAGTGATGAGTACGAGAGCATCTCCCGCAGTTGGGAGTTTATCGAGCGACAAGTGGAATCACACCAGTCGCGCGAGCTTTCCCGCATGCGCCGTCTGGCAAAGCGCGCTGGAGTGTCTTTAAGCTCGACCAGCCAAACTCGTTTCATCACTTTCCTCGCCCAGCTTCTCTACGCTCGTCATGTTGTTCTTATTGGCGACGGATTAGCAATGGAGGCCGTTTCTCTTCTGCCGGTTCTTCCTGCTCAGGGCAGTTTGGTTGTCGTGGATCAAGACCTTCACGGCATTAGCTTCATTCGTGATTATTTTGCCCACCAGTCCAGCCAAGTGAAGGCGAAAGCTTTTAGCGCAACAGTAAGCACGTACTTGTCTCACTTGAACACGGCCAGCTACGACATGATTGTTGTGTCGGGTAGTGCGATGAATTATCGTGCTGCACGCCTTCATGCTCGCGAATTGTTAAGCGCTCATGGCGTGTTGGTTTATACCAACGTGCTGGGAACTGCTCATCAGCCGCGTTTTGGAGTGACTAACCCTGCTGACCGCAGTGCAAAAACGGTAGAACTGCGAAAAGTGCTGTCCAGTGCTGACAGCGATGCTAATCTTGATTCCTCCTTGCTCTCTATTGGTACGGGGCTGCTCATCTGCTCGAATCGTTCGGTTCCTAAGCCAGCCGAGCTCAAAGAAACTCTCGACCACGAGCATGCTGTTGTCACGCCGGTTCAAGCTCAAGCCCAGCATCAGGCGAGTCAAGCAGTGATTGAGAAGGCTCGCGCTCTGCACCACCTCGACGAAATACTGTTCGCTCAGCAGGAAGGTTCTGCTATCGTGGCCCAGCCCAGTGAAGAAACGCAGATTCTCTCCCCTGCTTCTGAGGATTCACGTTTAGCATCGCGTCATTCTCATACGGCAAGTGCTCAAGAGGCCGCTACCGCACGCTATGAAGCAGTGCCTGCAGATGCTGACACGTCTGGCGAATTTGAGGAAGCAAGCCGCTCGAGCGAAGATGGCGCTGAACACACCTCTGCTGAACACAGTTCGACTGAGTACACTTCTGAAGCGCAAGAACCAGATGAGCAGACGCGCTCGATTGACTCGCTGACCTTTGTCACCACACAGGAACTGCTCAAACAAAAAAGGAGAGCACAGCACCCGTCCGATGCCGCACTCTCCTAACAACTCAGCCTCAGCAAAATCTGGCCTCAGCCGATCGCACGGTGTCTACCATGCACAGGCAATGATCACACATAGTTGCGGTCGATGCGGATATCCGACACCGTCAAATTTGCTTCGTTAACCAGGTTGAAGAGCAGAACTTCAGCGAGATCATGCGCATTCATGAAAGTGTGCTGCTTCTCCACGGACACATAGTCGTGGCTTTCCTTGTAGAACGGGGTGTCAATACCACCTGGGTAAATACCCACCACGAGCACAGAAGTGCCCTTGTAGGCGGTCTTCAAGCTCTCGGTGTAGCCCTTCTCGCCCCACTTGGCAGCGCAGTATACCGACTCGTTCGCATTACCACGGGTTGCGGCCGTGCTCATCACGTTGGCAATCTTGAGGTTCTTCTCCTCATCAGCCTTCAAAGTGGCCACGCTGAAGAGCATCATGCCCTTCAAACCTTTGAGGGTCTTGTCCATATCGGCGCCCACGTAAGCGGTCGGAGCCTTGAAGGAAGGCTGACCAGCGTTGTTAATCAGCAAGTCAATATGGCCCAGCTCGTGAGCCTTCGCGACAGCAGAATTGACGAACTCTTCATCGCTGATATCGCCAACGAGTGGCAGGTACTTCTCACCCCACTTTTCGGCGAGTTCCTGCTGCTTGGCAGCGTTGAAATCGACGCCAGCAACTCTCCAACCGCGCTCGATCAGCCCGGCGGTCAGCTCGTAGCCCAGACCGTTGGCAGTGCCAGTAACCAGTGCGAGTGGCAAACGCCATCTCCTCTCACGTTCAATAACTTCTCGAGTTTCAGTAACTTCAATAGCTTCAGTACCTGTACAGCATCTGTCACTTGAATACTTCAGCTCGTTCAGTACGTTTCTGTTCCCTAGTGCCAGCTTTGAGGTTGAGCGTAACATTTCGTCGAGAGATTAAAGTGCATTCCAGCATCTGCTGCTCGACACACCATTGCCAATACTCGTGAGCTCTCAGCGCACACTCACCGTTCAGGCGACCTACTGTTCGCACGCCCAATCCACGGCCTGCTGAGGGTCGTCAGTCACGCGAATCAAGTCGAGGTCGGAAGCAGAAATCATGTGCGCTTCCAACGCCGTCGTCCTTACCCAATCGAGCAAGCCCTGCCAGTAGCGCGAGCCGACCAGCACGACAGGCGAACGGCGTGTCTTATGCGTTTGAATCAGCGTGAGCATCTCAAACATTTCATCGAGGGTACCGAAGCCGCCGGGCGTGACGATCAAGCCGCGGGCATACTTGGCAAACATCACCTTGCGCACAAAGAAGTATTGGAATTTCAAACCGAGATTAACATACTGGTTTAATTCCTTTTCGTGCGGCAGCTCAATACCCAGGCCCACTGATACGCCTCCGGCCAGCGCTGCTCCCTTATTGGCAGCTTCCATGCAGCCGGGGCCACCTCCAGTGATCACTCCCATACCGCGTTCAGCCAATGTGCGTCCGATCTGTTCGCACAGTTCATACACCTCATCACCCGGCTTGGTTCGAGCGGAGCCAAAAACGGCAACGGCAGGCCCAAGTTCGGCGAGAGTGGAAAAGCCGTCGACGAACTCCGACTGAATTTTGAGCACTCGCCACGGGTCTTCATGAAGCCAGTTTGTTGATGATTCTTCTCCCAGAAGCCTACTGGTTGCGGTTTCGTGAGGAATCATGCGTCCGCGCATGAGCACAGGGCCTGCGTAATAGGTTTCCCCCATGCTGTTCTGCGCGTCATCACGCTGGGGAGAAGAGTTGTTTACTGCGTCCATAACCCCCTCATTTCCTTGACTCATTTCGTTGAGCAGAAAGCGACATACTTCTTTCATTCTAGCGAAACGAAGAGCTCGCACGCGAGTCGCACGAGCGGCGCACCAGCCCCGCGCACTAATTGCGTGCACACGATCAGCACGTAAGCTCACGCGCCCGTGCTCAGCAAGCGAGCACGATCGGCTACTGCTGCCAGCGCTGCTTGGGGTGGCGCGATTGAATCGTCAACACCACAGCAGCGACAACAGCGGAGAGCACGGAGCCCAACAGCACTGCTAATCTTGATTCCTCCACCAAAATAGGGTGAGAGAAGGCAAGTGAGGCGATGAGGAAAGACACCGTAAAGCCAATTCCACACGCACACGCCATGCCAATCATGTCGCGAATTTTCAGGCCACCAGCAAGCTCCAAATTGAACAGGTGCACGGAAATCCACGAGGCGACCATCACGCCCAGAGGCTTGCCAATGACGAGTGCCAAAACAATGCCGAGCACGATCGGGGAAATGAGCACCGACCAGCTCATGCCTCCAAACGGGATGGCCGTGGCGAACAGGGCGAACAGCGGGACAGCGAAGAGCGCGGAGATCGGGTTCAAACGAGTGGCCCAGCGGTGAGCGCGCGTCGTCCTCTCCCCATGCATGCGCTTGCTTGGCACAAGAAGGCCGAAGATCACGCCAGAAAGGGTGGGGTGAATTCCCGCTTCGAAAGTCATCGACCACATCACTATGCCCAGCAGCGCGACCAGCGGCCACGGCACCTTCTTGAGGCGCGACATCCACGCCCACAGCAGTGCGCACGCGCCCATGAGCACGAACCAATACCACTGGTTCACCGAAGTGAACAGGAAGGCAATGAGCAAAATGCCGAGCAGGTCGTCCACTGTGGCCAGGGTGAGCAGGAAGCCGCGAATCTCGGAGGGCAGGCCCTTCGAAAAGATTGCCAGAACGGCGAGGGAAAACGCGATATCGGTAGCCGTAGGAACAGCCCAGCCACTCAACGCCTGTGGGTTGAGCGCGGTAGCGTCGCCGGCAGCTTTCATCAGCGAGACCACGGTCAGGTAGACGATGGGTGGCGCAACCATTCCGCCCACCGCGGCAATCATCGGCACGGCAGCGCGCTTGGGGTTGGACAGCGAGCCGTGGGTGAGCTCTTGCTTGAGCTCGAGGCCGACGACGAGGAAGAACAGGGTCAGCACGCCATCTTGCACCCAGTCGGCGATGTCGAGGCGAATGTTAGTGAACGGCACGTTGATAACGAACTCGCGTAGGTGCTCGAAGGCTGGGCCGATGACCGGAAGATTAGCAATGAGCAATCCTGCAGCCGCGAAGCAGAGCATGATGATGCCTGCGATGCGGTCAGAGTTGGCCCAGTGCGTGAGCGTTTTGCCAAACTGCGACTGGCGAGTTTTCTTCGCCTGACGACGCTTGCGAGGTGCACGAGCCTGAGCAGATGCAGATGACGGCTTGCGCGTTGAAGAAGTTGGTGCTTCAGCGGCTTGAGCGGCTTCATCCTTCAGGCGCCGCTGATGGGCGGCATGGCTCACCTGGTCGGTCACGTCGATCATGTCAACGCTGCCGACGCGATGGGCACGACGAGTGCGAAAACGCGCTTGACCCTTTTCACGTCTGCGCTCAACCTTCGCGCTCTCCTCGCTCACCTTTTTCGCCACGTCGTCCTTCTTTCTTCCGCCCTCACAACTGAGAGGCAACACGCCTGCCTGCATCTATTGAGCCTTGCTTGCAGCCTTCGCCGCTTTCGCCGCTTTCCGCTCATCAGCAGATCGGCGGTTGCCTACCACCTTGTCACGCAGCTCTTGTGGCATCTCGCCGAGATCACGAAACTCACGATGATCCCAGAAACTGGTAATCTCGCGCTTGTCCTCCAGAGTTTCGCTCACGATGCGCTCGAGCAAGGCATAGTCAAACGGCTTATCAAAAGGCTGATGGTACGTTTTGGTGCCGTGCTTAATTTTCTTGGTGTTAATCTCACCTAACACCCTCATAAAAGCCCTCGGCTCCGGGCCTACATTGATGTGATGCGTCGCAACGGTGAAACCGATGATGAAGGTGCCATGATGCAAAAACATCGGCTGGTTCCATTTGATGACGGGCTCGAGCTGCGGGAACTTCTCGAGCAGCCAGTCGCAAAGCTCAATAAATTGCTGACGGTGATCGTCGTTGGAAATGGAGTCAAAATTGGAAATGGAGTCAAAATAAGACGCGAGTGGGCTCAAGTCGAATTTCTTGAGATTATCACCGTGCTGTGAATCGGGAGCAGTGGCCATCATTTCTCCTTCAGCGGACTTCTCCTGATATTGGAAAAGGCCTTGGGACTATGCAGTTCCAAGGCCTTTGGTGCGCGAGACAGGATTCGAACCTGCAACCTTCTGATCCGTAGTCAGATGCTCTAATCCGTTGGGCTACTCGCGCAACATCACCGTCAGCCCGGAAGAACCGAACCTCAAGCAACAAATGATTACTTTACACCATCTCACATTTCGCGCAAGCCCTTTCGTCGTTTTCCTTTTATTTGAGGCGTGTCTCACATCCCAAAACAGCGTCGTAGAGCCGAAAGGCGGGGGTCAAAGGACTGATAATCTGGGGAAATTTCTTGGCCACCGGCGTGTCATACAAGAAAGGGAGCAGAACCGCAGGCTCCACTCCCCTCGTGCGCTGGAACGGTTGTCCATCACGCATTACCTCGATCGCGTCACACCAGGTCAGCATCACACCACCGTCACGACAGAAAGCCTGTGCAACATCCCGCCCACTTCACGCCAACATTGCCCCAGCACCCAAAATGGCCAGCTGCGCCCAATAGAGAACGTAGAACAGGTACTTCGTCACCGGCGAGCGATAACCGAGCTGATCGTTGTGGTAATGCACGACGGCCATACCCAAGCCAGGCGTGAGCCCCATGAAAGCGCCGAGCATGGCAGCCGTATACGTCATCGTGTTCTCATGGCGATGCAGCAGCTCAAACACCACCACAAACATGAGCAGAACCAAGCCCTCGTTCATCATGCCTAGGCGCATACCAAAGTGACCGAAGAACATCCACAAAGCAGCCGCGAGAATCACCACCGCGCGCACCACATTCGCCTCGGCAGGAGCCAAGTGGTAGAGCGGGCCAGAATACGAATCTCGCACCGGGTTGACCTCCACCGCGCGCATCACCGTGAGCACGACGATGCAGATTGCCACCGCCCACACCGGGTTGTTATTGTTCCAGTCGAGGAACTTCTGCGTCGTCGCCATATCGTACGGCACTTCGCTCAGCGCCGCGAGCAGGACCACACGAGCCAAATAGCGACCCAGATGCGCCGAGTGGTGCACACCCATCAGCACAGCCCACGCGTAGAGCGGGATGGCGAACCAACTGACGAAGTCGAGAATCACGCTGATCGTCAGATCGCTCATATTTTTCGTGTCGAGGTGCGGCATGATCAGCGCTGTGTTGAGCGTGCCAAGAATGACGAACACAAGGCCAGTCACCTTGAACTGGTACATGCTTAAGCCGCGCGGTTTGCGCACGACCCCGTCCTCGCGCCGCCGGTAAGCCTCACTGCGCGTCTCACTGGCCGCACGATCCTGCTTATTCACACGAGCCTGGCGCATGGCGTTGTTCCTGCGTGCCTTATCACTCTGCGGTTGCTGGAAATTCTTCTGAGAAGCCACTCTCACTCCTTGTTTGGGTACTTACCGCTCACTTCCCGCTTGCTTCGGCTCAGTTGTGCGGCAGATACTCATCGATCATCGCTACCTGCTCGTCACTCAACTCGTTGCAGCGCGCGATGAAAAATGCCAGATTACGGTAGTCAGCGCCTGCAAAGCTCATCACTGCCGTCGGAGAAATATACGGCTGTCCCCACTCAGGCTTCAGCGTTTGCAGGTAAGCGGCATCCATCCCCACCTTTCTGGCTCCTACGATGTCGTTGAGCTCCTCATTTCCCACCATGAGCACACTTTCCGATTGACACTGCACCAACTGCAGAGCACGCTGGAAGAATTGCTTCCCCGGTTTTCTCACGCCCTGCTCGGAGGAGATCAAGATATGCGTGAAGCTATGCGCCAACCCGCATTCTTCCAACTCGGGGCGGGTATACAGCGCCTGTGCATTCGACACGAGCACGGTGGGAATCTCCCATGCCTTGAGTAATGCCAGCAATTTCGCCGCACTGGGGAATGCCCTCATTCTGAGGTTCGATGCCATGCGGAAGTTCCAGGCTGCGCGAGCAACAAACTTCTCAGAAATCTGAGAATCACCGAAGCCCCCGGCACGTAAAATTCGTGCAAACACAGGGGCTACATCGAATTCGTGGTCGAGGTCTTCCTTTCCGCCAGGAAGGGCAGCCTGAACTTGGGCAAGAGCCTGCGAGTAGACGTTATGCACTTCTTCAGGAGTAGAAAATTGTGCTCCTTGAGAATTGAGCCAAGCAAAGAAGGTTTCAAAGGTAAGATCCGCCTCTTCTTCGGTCCATACGTCAATCAGCGTTCCATACAAATCGAAGAAGATTGCCTTGTAGTGTTTATCCATCTTCTCCTCCTTACTGCATACCAGCTTAGCGAAATTGGGCAGAAAAAAGGCCGCTTCGCGAGGAAACGGCCTTTCATCATTCACCAGAACCGGCTGACTGCAGCTCACACAGTGACATGCAGCTCACACATCAAACCAGTCAAACACAGAGAACGCGCCCAAGTCATCAGCCCTTGGTTGCACCAGACATGGACTCCTGGTAGAAGCGCTGCATCACCATGAACAAGATGGCGATAGGAATCGACACGAGCACTGCGCCTGCTGCGAAGCGAGCGTAGTAAGTGTGAATGTATTCCTTCTGCAGCATGCTCCACAAGCCGAGAGAAACGGTGTAACCGTCAGCCGTGGTAGCGATTGCCTTTGCCAGAACGAAGTCCAGCCATGGTCCCAAGAAGGAAACGATTGCCTGGTAAACGATCATTGGGCGAGCAATCGGAATGATAATCTTGGTGAAAACCTGCCAGTTATTGCAGCCATCAAGACGAGCAGCCTCATCAAGGGAGAAGGGAATGGTATCCATATAGCCCTTCATGACGTAGAAGCCTGCACCAGAACCTGCAGAGTAGACGAGAATCAAGGCGATAATCGTCGTGTTCGAAGAGGTCAGACCAACTGCCTTCAAGATGAAGTAGATAGCAACGACGGCCATGATGGCCGGGAACATGCCCAAAATCAGGACGACGTTCATGAAGGTGCGACGCATGCGGAAACGCAGACGCGACATGCAGTAAGCAACCGCGAGGACGAAGAACACGGAGATCACGCAGGTGAAGATTGCGATGATGAGTGTGTTCATGTACATGCGTGGGAAGTCCAAGCTGGAGGTATCCGTGAACAGCTTCACGTAGTTATCCAGCGAGAACTGCTTAGGGAAGAAGCTCGTCTGGTATGGCTGTGGATTCTTGTTGAAAGACTCCATGAACACCCACACGATTGGCACGATCCAAATGATGCCGAGGATGGTCAGCAGCACATAGCTGGCGATATCACCGGCGAGACGACGGCCATAGACGTTCTTCTCGGGAACTTGGCTCGACTGGGCAGCGCTAGTCTTTGTGGAAGCCTTGGAAGAAACAGTTGCACTACTCACCTAAATGCCTCCTCATTCTTGTAGGAGCCGCTGGAGCGATAAGTAATCAAAGAGACAACGGCCAGGACGATGAAGGTGAAGATACCGATCACAGCGCCCATGTTGTAGTTGTTCTTATCCACCGTCAGCTTGTACAGCCAGGTAATCAGCAAATCGGTCTTACCAGCAGAAGCGCCAACAGGTGTTGGAGCGCCACCAGAGAGCAGGTAGATCACGTTGAAGTTGTTGACGTTACCCGTGAAGGTGGTGATCAGGTATGGCGTGAGCACGAAGATGATGTATGGCATGGTCACGTTCATGAAACGCTGCCACCAGTTAGCACCATCGAGCTTTGCTGCTTCGTACAGCTCGGCAGGAATGTTCTCCAAAATACCGGTGATCTGCATGATGGTGAATGGAATACCTACCCACAGGTTGATGATGATCACCGTCGTGCGAGCCCAGGTCACATCCGTGAAGAATGGCAGCGGCTGAGAGATCCAGCCCCAGTTCATCAGAAGGCGGTTGATAGCGCCGTCCTGCTGCAGCATCTGGTTCATCACCAAGAGGGAGACGAACTGTGGAACAGCGATGGACATGGAGAACAGACCACGCCAGAAGCCCTTGAGCTTGGTGGTTGGGCGCTCGATGACCATAGCCAAGAACATGCCCAGAAAGAAGTTAAGGAAGGTGGCGAAGAATGCCCACACGAGCGTCCACACCAACACATCCATGAACATCGGCAGATTAACGGTGGTTCCCTTGGTAGAGAAGAGTGTGCCGAAGTTCTTCAAACCAACCCAGTCGAACTTGGACGGGTGTTCCGCGTCATAGCTGGTGAACGCCATCGAGATCATGAAGACCAATGGCAACACAGTGAAGATGAAGATGCCCAGCGTCGGCAGGGTCATCAAAGTCAGCCATGCACGGCCGGAGAGCAGGTCGCGGCAATCTTCCTTGAAAGTTGGAGCATGGCCTTCGCTCTGCGCAAGCATCTGAGCCTTGTAGGCGGAGCGGATGGCGACCGACCAGAACCAAATGATCAAGAGAATCAGGACGACAGATGAGACCCCGTAGAGAAGAATGACTACGGATGGGGTTGGTACCTTGGTCTGCCAGAAGCCATCGGCATCCTTGACCTTAATGACCTTGCCGGTACCCAAACCTGGCAACTCTTTGAGTGCTGGTGCAGCACCGAGAATGATCCACACGATGGAAGCAACCTCAGCAGCCAAGAAGCAGATTCCCTTGAAGAACTGCTTGCGTACGAGGTTACCCAATCCCCAGATCACAACGGAAAGACGAGTGAAAATGTCACCATGTGAAAGAGCTGCACGTACCGTCCATGGGTCAGGGGGAATGTATCCCTTCCCCATCTTCTTTGATTTACGAACACGTGCGTGCCCAGTCTTTGGCGCAACTGCAGTTTCAGCCATATCAGACCTTTCACGCAGGAGTGGGAGCGCGGATAAACTTCTTGGTTTCTCCCACTCTTCAGAATAATCACAATACTATTACAAAACAAAAGAGGCACGCCACTGCTGTGACGTGCCTTTCCTCACTGCTTCACTCATAAAGCGAAGCCTGCAGAGGTGTGAGAATCACAGCTTGAGCTGTGAAGTGCTCACTTCTTGTTGAGCTGGTTGACCCAGTCCTCAGTCTTCTGAGCTGCGTTGTCTGGGGTGACAGACTTCTCAACAAGAGCCTTGCCGAAGTTCTGGGTTGGATCCCAGAAGTTGGACATCTCAGTGATGGTTGGCTGCAACACGGAAGTGTTAGCAATAGTGTCAGCCTGTGCCTTAGCAGCGATATCGCCCTTCACCTTGTCGTTGTCCAGCAGGGACTTGATGGTTGGAACAACACCACGCATCTCGTAGTGATCAAGCTGAGCACCCTTGGAGCCGAGGAATGCTGCGAACTGAGCAGCAGCCTTCTGGAACTTGGAGGATGGGTTGTAAGCAACAGCCTTGGAGCCTGCGAAGCTCTTCATCTGCACTTCCTTGCCATCGATGGTGACTGTTGGAAGCTGAGCTGCTGCATAGTTGTCGCCGAGAGCCTTCTTGACGTTCTCTGCATCCCAGGTGCCGGAGAAGATCACGTCAACAGAGCCGTTGGCCAAGCCTGCGAGACCAGAGCCGTTGGCGTCGTCGACGAGCTTGCCGTTAGCAATATTCTCAGCCAGGAACTTGGTGACTGCTGCACCCTTGTCGCCGCCGAAGTCTGCACCGGCCTTACCGTCGTTGCCCTTTGGACCATACAGGGAGCCGCCGTTTGCATAGTAGAATGCTGGCATGTACCACGAGTTATCGATTGGGAAGGAAACCTTTGCCTTATCCATCATGGTGTTGAGGTTCTTTGCGTCAGCCTCGCTCACCTTGGACTTGTTGTAGTACATGAACCAGGTGTTACCAGTGAATGGAACACCATAGAGCTTGCCATTGTCGGTCACAGAGTCAACCATGGACTGGTCGTTATCGCTCTTGACCTGCTGAGCAACAGAATCAGCGAGCTCGCCAATTGCGTTGCTGTCAACCAAAGCACCGAGCTGATCGTTTGCGAAGAGGTACACATCTGCTGCAGCAGCTGGATCCTTCTTCACCGTGTTACCAGTGTCGCCCTCGGAGACAACCTTGTTGCTCCACGTGATCTTGTACTCAGGGTGAGCCTTCTCGAAGGCCTTCTCTTCCTTCTGGATCCAGCCAGCCTTCTGGTCCTCCTGAGGAGTCCACACCAAAAGCTTGACGTCCTTGGATTCACCGCCATTGCCACCCTTGGCATCGGAGTTACCGCAAGCAGCAAGACCAACGAGCATTGCAGAAGAAGCGAGCAAGGCAACGATCTTCTTAGAATTGATCATCTCTGATCTCCAACCTCTCGTTCACCGAGAATAAATAACCTTTCCGTTCCCTGAGGCAATCGTTTGCAACTTTGCCGGATAACCTCCGGGAAAACATTTGTCATTGTAATGGATTTTTGCGTAAAAATATACCGTTTGCGTTGTCAATTTTTCTTGGAATTTCACAAATGCCGTTCAAGCGTCGTCTTTTGCATTGCAATTGTTTGCAGTCGTACTATTAATAGAACTTTCAACAAGAAATAATCTTCACAATTGCCCTGTTCACTCCTTGGCGTGTCGAGCTCAAAGGGGTATCACCTCGCCCTTTCACTTACCTCACCAGTCCGACCCGCTTCCACGGTTCATATAGTCTTCGTAAACTGGTAATCACTACATCCCTCCAATGATGAAAGGGCTTTCATGACTTCTCCAACTACCCCAGCGAGCGATTTCGTGCGCCCCGATCAGCGTGCAGCTCTCAGCCACCACGCCAGCTGGCTCAACGACGCTGTTTTCTACGAACTCTACCCGCAGAGCTTTGCTGACTCGAACGGCGATGGCATCGGCGACATCCCCGGCATCATTGACCACCTCGATTACATTTCCAACCTGGGCTTCACCGCTTTGTGGATTAACCCGTGCTTCTCCTCCCCCTTCCAAGACGCTGGCTACGACGTCGACGATTTTATGAAGGTTGCCCCACGCTACGGCACCAATGACGACCTCGTGCGCCTGTTCGACGAAGCCCACCGTCGTAACATCAAGGTTTTGCTCGACCTCGTTCCTGGCCACACTTCTCTCAACCACCCCTGGTTCAAGGCCTCCCAAAACCCAGACCCTGCTGCTCGCGGCGAGTTCTCCGAGCGTTATATTTGGACTGGTAGCGCGTTCGAAAATGGCGATGGCATGCCTTTCATCTCCGGCACCACCCAGCGTGACGGCGCTTATATTGTCAACTTCTTCGCCTTCCAGCCCGCTCTTAACTATGGCTACCGCAACCCGAGCAAGCCGTGGCAAAAGGACATCAATGATGCCGCCCCTACCGCCACTCGTGAGGCAATGCGTGACGTGATGCGCTTCTGGCTGAGCAAGGGTGCTGACGGCTTCCGCGTCGATATGGCTGATTCTCTGGTCAAGAATGACGATAATGAGAAGTCGCAGACGGTGGAGAGCTGGCGTCGTATGCTCGCCCCGATTAAGTCGGAATTCCCTGAGGCTGCTTTTGTTTCGGAATGGTCGCGCCCGTGGCAGTCGCTCAAGGCTGGTTTCGACATGGACTTCTACCTCGATTGGGGTTGGGTTCCTAATGGTTACAACATTCTGGTGCGTCGCGCCGCTGACCAGCTGGACCACAATAACGACTTGAGTTACTTCAATGCTGACTCTGGCCATTCCCCTCTCGAGTTTTTGGCAGATTATCAGCCCCAATATGAGAACACGAAGGATTTGGGCTTCTTCAGCTTCATCACCTGCAACCATGACTCTCCTCGTCTCGCTCCTCGTTTGAGTGAGAGGGAGAGGCGTGTTGCTTTGGCCTTCTTGTTGCTCATGCCTGGTGTTCCTTTCGTCTATTACGGCGATGAGATTGGCATGAACTTTAGAAAGCTTGTGAGCAAGGAAGGTGGTTTCGCCCGTACTGGTTCTCGCACGCCGATGCAGTGGGATCGCACTGATAATCTGGGGTTCTCCTCTGCTTCTGCCGACAAGCTGTACTTGCCGGTGGACCCGAGCGAGGATGCGCCGACGGTCGCTGAGCAGATTGACGATGAGGATTCTCTGCTGAGCTATGTCAAGCAGATCATTTTCTTGCGCCACTCGCATTCAGCTCTGAAGGCAGCGAGCGACACGCAGATCGTCTTTGCTCAGGAAGGTTACCGCTCTTTGGCCGTGTTGCGTGAGGATGGTACGCAGAGGATGCTTCTGGTGGTCAACCCTGGTCGCGACACCGAGCAGTTTGAGCTTCAGGGCGTTGAGTTGGGCGATATGTCGCACGTCACCGCGCTCGTCGGTTCGGGAATTTGCGATGAGGAAAGCTCTTCGGTTCGCATTTCTGGCCAGTCAGCTCTGCTTATCAGTTTCTAAAGATTATCAGTGCTGCCTCGCCGCCGCTGCGGTGGTGAATTCAGTTCAACGGCTGAATCACGGCAGCGAACGGTTCAACGGAAAAGGAAAGTGCCCTGATACCGCGTGGTACCAGGGCACTTGTTTTATGCGGCTGCGAGTCACTTTCACACAGTCACTTTCACACAGTCACTTTCACACAGGTGCTGTCACACAGGCTTTTCGTGCGCATCATTTTTGCGCACATCACTCCATCGGCAGGGCTTCAGCAACATTCTTCGGGAAGCGAGAATCCTTAGCGAGCATCTCCTTCATCGTGACGAACTCATAGCCTTGCTGCTTAAGCCGAGGAATCAGAATGGACAAGGCCTGCGGAACCTGAGCGCCACCGCCGTTATCGTGCAAAACGAAAATAGAACCATTGTGAGCGCGGCTGATCACCGTATTGGCAATCGTCTGCGCACCAATAGCCGACAAATCACCGGTATCAACATCCCACATGACGATTGAGGACGTCGTCTTGTGGATCGCCTGCCATACTTCCTTGGAATACGAGCCATAAGGAACGCGGATCATGCGATTCGTCTTCTTATAGCCGGCAGCCTTACTCGTCTGCTCCTCGCCCTTACTCACCTCTTCGGCAACACCCTTCGGGTTATCCTGCATGACGACGAGGTCCTGGTTGCTCCAGGTGTGCGAAGCAACCTGGTTGCCTTCACTAGCAGCACGCTTTTCGATATCCGGGTTGTCCTTGGACAGCACGCCGTTGTCAAAGAAGGTGGCATGAGCGCCGTTTTGCTTCAAAACATCCAAAATGGCAGGAGTGTTCGAGGGATCGGGGCCGTCAGTGAAGGTGAGAGCGATGTACATCTTGTCGCCTTCAGGATTGGGGTTGAGCGAGTCAATAATCGTATCGACAGGCTTCTTCACCTCGCCCTTATCCACCTTTTCATGGGAAAGCTTGCCCACCCACACTTCGTGGTAGCCCGGCTTTCCTTGCACCTTCACGTATTGCACCGTGCCACCGGGGTTAAATTGCAAGCCCGGTTCGATTGGCGTGCGCGTCACATCATGGTCTTCGGTGTAATTGCCGCCGGCAGACAAGCTCAACTCGTCTCCACGCTGCAATTTCGTGGTTTTGGCTGTGGCGTCACTGATAATCTGGCCGTTTAAAACAACCTCAGGAGCCGAGCCAGCACCTTTCTTCAACACCTGGCCCGTAATAGAGAGCAGATCGCCATGAGCAACACCAAAGTAGTTATTCTTGGTCAGCAGCTCAGAAACCGTTGTGGACGCAGGAACAGAAACATCCTTATCGTCAACAACAACAGAAATATGGCGCTTATAGGTGAACCAATACCAGCCGCCGCCCATAGCCAGGGCGATTACCAGCACGGCGATGATGAGCTTGACGAGTTCAGGGACGCTTCTGCGCCGCGTTTCGACTGTTGCATACAGGTCGCCGCTGGCTTGAGCACTGAGCATCTCACGCTCTTCATCAGAACCCGGAACCATTCCGCGCGTGGGCACGGTTGAATTCGAGTTGGTGTACTCGTCATTCCAATCTCGAGCGCTCATGTTCACTTCCCTCTCTGCACTGTTTACTCTGCTTAATTGTAATGAGGCATGTTACGAGAGCACACTTCACCACGCTAGCTTGTCGAGCCTTCACTGAACTTTCATGCACGCCGGGGCCGCATGGCGAAAGCCTTCTGGCTGGCGAACTAGCATAGGAAAGAAGCCAAAGGGGAGGATTATCAGCATGAAAACTCTGAGCTTTGCTGGCAGAGAAATGCCTGTCATCGGCGCAGGCCTGTGGGGTATCGGCGAGGGTATCGATGCTCACGCACAACGCCGCGCTCTCGACGCCGCTTTCGACGCGGGCCTCGTGCTGCTCGATACGGCAGAAATGTACGGCAATGGAGCTTCGGAGCGTGTGGCGGGTGCTGCTGCTCGTTCTGCTCGCGCGCAAGGCAAGGATGTTTTCGTCGTTTCGAAGGTTTTGCCCTCGAATGCCCGCCCGCAGCTGATGCGCACGGCTCTGACCCGCTCGTTGCACAATTTGGGCTTAGATTATCTGGATATGTACCTGCTGCATTGGCGCTCCACGGCAGATCTCGCTCTTGTTGCCCAGCAGATGCACGAGTTTGTGCAGGAGGGTTTGATCCGTCATTGGGGTGTGTCCAACTTTGATGTCGCGGATATGCAAGAGTTGCTGGCCGTGCCCTATGGCGAGGAGTGCGCGTGTGACCAGAACCTGTATAACTTGGCGAATCGCGGTATGGATCATGACCTCATGCCTTGGCTTCGCGACCATCACATCCCTTTGATGGCTTACTCTCCGTTGGGCGATGGCGGCCCTGCGGGTACGCGCGTGATGGTGAACAACACTGAAGTGAAGAAGGTTGCTGCTCGTCATCACGCTTCTGCCCAGCAGGTGATGTTGGCCTGGTGTGTGCGCGATGGCAACACTCTCGCCATTCCTCAGAGCGCTAACCCGGAGCATTTGGTCCAAGATTTTCACTCCGGCTCACTCGAGCTCGATGAACACGATTTCGCTGCTCTGGATTCTGCCTTCCCTGCCCCGACGAGCAAGCAAAGGTTGGCGAAGCTGTAAGGGCTACGCGAACACTTACACCACCCCCACCACCGCCAACACCGAATGCCGAATGATGCCGAATGCCGAATTCAGTGCATCACAATCTGGTCAAGAGCCATGGCTGAGTCGATCGAGAAATCCAGCGGGGATGGTTCAACACCGGCGTTCATGAGGTTCGAACCGAGCATGGCAACCATGGAACCGTTGTCCGTGCACAATTCTCGACGTGGTAATCTCACTTCGACATGCTGCTGTTTGCCCTTGGCCAGCAAGGCTTCGCGCAACTGAGAGTTCGCCGAGAAGCCGCCACCCACGATGAGGGTATCCGAGCCGAGGGCCTTGCATGCTTTCATGGCCTTACCGGAGAGCACGTCTGCCACCGAATCAGCCAAGGAAGCGCACACGTCATCGACGGGAATTGGCTCACCTTGCTCCTGGCGCTGTTCGATCCAGCGAGCCACGGCGGTTTTCACACCGGAGAAGGAGAAATCATACGGGTGCTGCTTGCCCGCGTTTCCTTTCGTTAAACCTTGAGGAACGCGCAAAGCATTCTTATCACCGAGCTTCGCGTGACGGTCAATATGAGGGCCTCCAGGGTAGGGGAAACCCAGCAAGCGAGCAATTTTATCGAAGCACTCGCCTGCTGCATCATCCAACGTCGTGCCCACAATACGCACATCGCGAGCAATATCTTTCACCTGCAACAGCGAAGTATGCCCGCCCGAAACAATGAGTGCCAGCGCATTTTCTGGGATTGCTCCAAACTGCAACTGGGTGACGGAAATATGGCCGATCACATGGTTGATACCGTAAATCGGCTTATTCGCAGCCAAGGCGAGGGCTTTCGCACCAGAAACTCCCACAGCCAAGCAGCCGGCCAAGCCCGGGCCTGCGGACACAGCAATGCCGTCGATATCACTCAAATCGAGATTTGCTGACTCGAGTGCCTTCTGCACCACAGGAACGAAGGCTTCTGCATGCGCGCGCGAGGCGATTTCCGGAATCACACCGCCGTAGCGAGCGTGCATATCCATAGAGCTGGCAACTACGTTGGCAAGAAGGGTGTTTCCTTGTACGATTCCCGCTGCTGTTTCGTCGCAGGTTGATTCGATGCCCAGGATGATTGGCTCAGCCATCAGTTCTCCTCCCCCTTCTCATCAGCGTTTTGAGCGGCGTTTCCAGCGGTATCGTTTCCCGCATCTGCACCGCTTACCTCAGCGTGGCGCGTGTCAGCTTGAGCTTCGCGAATCGGATTGCCTTGCCCCGGCGTGCAGTCGTTGGCAAGCTGGGAAGCGCATGTAAATTGACTGCGCTCACTTGCCCACGTTGACAGGTCCTTCCTCATTTCAAACGCATCCACATCCTCATAAGGAAGGTAGTAATGCTCAATGCGGCGTGTGATTTCGAAACCGAATTGACGATACAGCTGTTGAGCCGCATGGTTGACCACTTTGACTTGCAACAGCATGTACTGTTGACCTTTTGCCACAGCATCATCCAGCAGCCAGAGCATGAGATCATTCGCAACATGCTGACGACGGAAAGCAGTGAACACGCACACGTCGAGAATCATGCTCTCCCCTTTCTGCCGTGTCCACGAAGCAGCGAACCCTGCAATCTCCTTGTTGATAGTCACCACGATGCGGTCCTGATCAGGCTTGGCGAGCTCCTTATCCAGGAACTGAGAATCCCAGCCGACTGGGCCGAAAGCCTCAGCCTCCAACTGCTGGATGTGTGGAATATCAGCGTACGTAGCGCGACGGATCACGCGCTGCGCACCGTCACGCTTGCCGCCGTGCTGAATGCTGTTGCTCATCTCATCACTGAACTGATCCGCGCCGGCTTGCGAACTCTTCTTCGAGAAGGTTTCCAACTCGTCTGGATCATCCGGATCATCCACACCAGGGTCGGTCTTCGTGGCGAAACGCTTGAGATCATCCTTATCCCACTCGCTCCACGCCAAATCACGCGCCTCTTGAGCCGCCTGCTTCTGCGTCTGCGGCGCCTGAGCCCTCAAATTCAGAGGCAACAGCTCGTCAGCAGTCGCCTGGCCAGCCTCACGATTCTTACCCTCCAACACAGGCTTGGGAACTCCCGGAAGCTCAGCATCAGGACGACGCAGATACAACGGCTCGCTGCTTGGCGGCTGCTCACCCCTCGCCTCACGGTTATCCGCCTCAGCAACAGCCAGCTGGGCCATAAACTCCAGCGAATCGGCACTTTCTTGCGTCAGCGACTGGTCAGTATCAATAACCACTGCGAGATTATCACTGCTTAGTTTTTCAAATTCGGCAGCATACTTTGCACTGCCATGGCCCACGACTACCAAGCGCGCAGGCGAAGACGGCAGAACAAAGCCAATCTGCTGGTCAGCATCCTCTTGCGCTTTGGCAATGATCGAGCTCACCCGCTGCGCAATATCTGCCGGGTAAGCAATATCCATCACCGAAGAGGCGAGGGCTTCGCCATCCACGACTTGGAAGAGCTGCCAGTACAGCTGCTTTCGGCGAGCATCGTTGAGCGAAAGCACATAGTAAGGCGTGTTCTCGCGGTTTTGGTAGGCATACCAGCTTGCTTGAGCAGGAATAATCGACTGACCAATCAAACGCGCACCCGTGGCAAATGCGAGAGCACGAGCCGCCACAATGCCCGCGCGCAAGCCGGTGAAAGGCCCGGGGCCAGTGCACACAACGATATCGCTCAACTGGGTTGGCTCAAGGCCAGCTTGCTGCAAGGAGCTGGCAATGCTGGGCTCGATTTGCTCGACGTGTTTGCGCGAGTCGGTGAGGGTGAGAGGCTCATGTCCGGCCACTCCCACGCTCAATCCGTAGGAAGTATCGATGACGAGAACATTCTTCATATCAGTCACTCACTTCTTGTAAAGCTCGCTTGAGATTATCAAAGCGCTCACCCCAGCCCACGCCAACAATGGAGACCACGCGCTCTCCATCAGCACTGAGCTCCGTGCTGTCTTCTTCGTCGTTTCCTTCGCTGCGGTGAATATGAACTTCGAGGCGTGTATCAGCCAAAATTCCAGCCATATGCTCGCCCCATTCCATCAGCACCACCGTGCCTTCGGAAGGGTCTTCGAGCTCTTCATCCAAACCTAAGGATTCGAGCTCATCCATCAGCGCACCCATCGTGTCGTTACCCGGCGCATGCATGACACCGCCGATGCGATACGCATCCACATGCACCAAGTGTGCAGGAGCACCGGAGGCGAAATGCCCATCCAGTTCGCGAGCAATGGTGAAGGTAGGCGACACGATTGGCTCGTCAATTCCCAAGCCTTTGCCAATTCCTTGGGCGAAAGTGGTTTTCCCCGCGCCCAGTGGCCCGGAGAGCAGCACAACATCTTGGCTTGTGAGCTGGCGAGCAAGCGCAATGCCAATCTGGCGCATTGCTTCGGCGGTAGGGGCGGAAAGCGTAAGAACGGGAGTGCCTGCCGGCAATTCCTCACTGACCACAAAACCATTGGCATCAAACTGTGCCATTTTCTACCTTCCCTTACGAGCAATCAGTTCCACAGCACTCTCTAAACGATAAAGAGGGTCTGCACCCGAAGATTTCGCATCACTATCCGCTTGCGCGAGAGCTCGGAAACAGGCGATAATCCCCTGGCTCGTCCAGCCTTGCGACTCCTTGCGATAGTGGTTTCTCACCCAATCGGAGCGAAACACCCCGTTCGGCAGCTTGCGCGGGTCGACGGCGCTCAACGTGAGCTGACGCAAATGTGCAGCAAGCGCTCCAATGATGGCAGCAGGAGCAATGCCGTGAGAAAGCCCATCGCGTAAAGCCACGATCGCTTGAGCAGCATTACCCGAGAATGCGGCGTCGCTGATCTGGAAGCCGGTGACCTCAGGAGAGCCTTCCAACACTTGGTCAACCTGGGCGATATCGACGGGGTTGGCATCCGTATCGTCACACAATTGATCAACGAGAGCGGCCATTGCGCCCGAATCGGAGCCCAGAACATCGCGAATGCGCTGCGCTGCCTGAGCTGTCACTGTGCGCTGATGTGCGGTGAACTCGGCGTTGACGTCAAAGTCGGCCACGGCGATAACCTGAGCGCCTGCGCGAGAAAGCTGGTTGAGAATACCCTGTCCTTTTTGGCCTTGGGGTTTGCGCGCAATCACGCGGTTATCGAGGTTGTGCGTTTTCTTCGCTTCCTGGGCGAAACTCACGAGCGCGTCAACCAGTTCGTCGCTGGCTTTGTCCAGATTATCAATGATGACAATCGACTGCGTGGAGAGCAGGGATGGTGATGCTGCTTCCCACAGGTCTGCAGCGCTGGCATCTTGTGCGTCGAGGGAGATGATCTCTGCTTCGGGCATGTCGCCGCGTAAGTGGTCACGTAATTGCCGTGCTTGACGTGAATTGAGGAACTCATCCCCACCGTTGATCACGCTCAAGGCTGGTGTTTGCACTGTTTGAGCCATCATTCTCCCTTCTTCCTCTATGGTAATTCGACCGGGGTTACAAGCAGCTGACGGCGTGATTCCCTCTCTCAGTGCGCGTTCGATGTGCCTTCAATATGCGTTCAGTGTGGCAGCGACACAGCGAAGTGCGCCACCCACGCCATCACCTCACAACAGACACCACTAACTGCCGCAAACGCGAAACCCAACCACGGAAGAAGCCAACTGGTGAGCAAGGAAAGCAATCCCGCAATAGTGGCCACGCTCACCACCGGTGTGACGAGAAAGTTCGCGAGCACAGCAACGAGCATCGAACTTCCCATCTGGCCGAGCATGAGCATCTGCACAGGAAGTATCGCCACCTGCGCGCTCATGGTGAGAGCCAAGCTTTCACCGAGTTTCTCTCGGCTTTTCGCACTGAAACCCAGGGCACGCAAGAGCCACGTTTTACTCATCAGCTGTGCCCAGTGATGAGCGAGCAGGATGATTCCACCGACTGCAGCGCAAGAGAAGGCGAAGCCCACACTGAGAGCCAAATATGGCGCACAGATTAACACCCCCATGACGCTCCAGCACAGAGCAGAAAGGCTTTGCGCGGGGCGACCTCTGAGGAGTGCCACGCTGGTGAAGCAGGCCATGACCACAGCTCTGAGCAAAGAATCAGAGGGAAAGAGCAGGCTTGCGCATGCTAGTACCAGCGCGAGGCTGATCATCACTTTCATGCTCGCCCACAGGCGGGAACACGCTAAGCGTCTTTTTGCCCACTCTCTGATCAATGCCAAGTGCCCGCCTGAGACGGCGAGAAGGTGGATGATTCCTGCTTCGCGAAACCATTGCGAGAGCTCTTCTTCTCGTTCGTGCAGGTCAGCATGGTGAGAGCTCAGCACATCTGCCCCACTGATTCCCATCGTGACACCAGGTACGAGAATCGCTTGTGTGGGTGGGAGCTTCCGCGTTTGGCGAAGGAAGGCAGTGCGCAGTGAGGCGATGCGAGTACGAAAGGCTGGTGCTGCTCGCACTCGGTAGGAAAGCGGTTGAGTTGCACTACCAGCAAAACTGCCCGTTGAACTGCTCGCTGAACTATTCTCTGAGCTACTCCCCTGTGCTGTTGAAGCAGATGTTTTCGCTTCTTTTTTCATGGCCCAGGCGTCTTGATTTCCATATTGGGGAAGGCTGAGCTTCACTGGCATACTCCACACTTGCGCAACTCCTGCCTGGCACAGCGCGCCTGTTGCAAAGATGCGGATTCGAGCTGAGGACGCAGTGACAATCTGGGCGCGTTGAAGGCTGAGAGCTCGGGCATCGGCATAGCAGTCGAAGCCTTTCTTCGCCGTTGCCAGAGCTGGAGTAGTGAGTTCAAAGGTGATCCGCACCGGCTCGCGCGCAGTTGATGCTTTCTTGCGCTGTGTGGCGAATTGGGCTGAATATCGCCACGAATTGTGCGCAGTTTGTTGCACCGTGTGGTGAGAGGCTTGTTGTGAAGAACTGGCGACGAGCTGAATGAGCGGGTCGGAACGTTGGTTCATCAGCAATACTTCACAGCTGATGAGCATGATCACCAGTGCGAGCGCCGTGACAGCCAGCTGGGAGCTCAGCATGTGAGTAAACCAGGCGGTGAAAGGTGTGCTGTGAGAATAACGCGTCCTGATAATCTCGAGGGCTACGGGAATGAGCAGGAAGCTGAGCGCAATGAGAAGGCCGAATTTGAGCGAGAGGATGTGGCTGAGGCGCAGGGCGGCGACCAGCCACAGGGCGAGTGCGGGTGGCAGGAGGCGGTAATCGCGGGAGCCGTTTTCGTTAACGCACGACAAGGGAATCCCTCCATTTCTCCAGCATTTTCGGGCCAATACCGGGGATGCTGTCGAGCTGGTCGAGGCTGGTGAGTTTGCCGGTTTGGTTGCGCAATGTGATGATCTTGCTGGCCAGCTGCGGGCCGATGCCTTTGACCGTTTGCAATTGCTGCTCGTTCGCGGTGTTGAGGTTGACTTTGCCGTCCACGCAGATGCCTGTTGCGCATGAGTCTGCGGGTTGCGAAGAGGGCGCTTGTGAAGAAGGTGCCGACGAAGGCGCCTGCGAAGAGGATGACGGCGAGCTGGATGACGGCGAGCTGGATGAGAGCGAAGAAGACTGCCGCGAATCGGATTGCGCGGAAGAAGCGGCTGAGGAGCTATTTCCAGAGCCTGAGTTCGCAGAAGAATCAGTGACGGCGCCGGGAGAATTATCTTGACCGTAGCCGATCGTGCCTCGCCGAGTTTTCGTTTCTCCAGCTGAAACTTCAGCCGTTGAGATGAGAAAATCCGTGTTGTTGCGCGCTTGAATGAGCAGCAACGTGAGTGAGCAGGTGAGAGCGAGCGTCAATAAGCAGATGAGCGCGAGTGCACTGGGCGCTCGCCAACTTAAGCGCGGAAGAAGATGCGTACGTTCACTCGAAGAATGAGAGCCCCATGAACTATGCGAACCGCGCAAAGAAGACGATCGGCGTAGCGAGTGTGAACTGTGTGGCGAGAGGTAGAGACTGCGCGAAGGCGGAGAACTGCGATGCGCAGAAGCCTGCGGCTCAGCATCGCGCGCAGAAGAAGCAGCCTGCGAGACCGGAACAGCCTGCGAAGCCGAAGCAACATGCGAAGCCGAAGCAACGTGTGAATCTGCAACAACAGCATCGAGAGCTGCAGAAAGGTCAGTGTGGGGATGCGCGTCCTGCCAGGCGCCAACTTCAGCGCGGGAATCCTCGCTGCACACCCCCACTAACTGAGAAAGCCGCACACGCGGAAAAGTCATGTCAGTAGTCATGACCTCAGCATGCACGGCTTCAGTTCAAAGAACAGGAATTTTTCTCCGATGTGGAAAACTTCGCTCAGCGAGTGGGCTGATAGTTATCGTGAGCCCACTCAGCCTGCTGAGCTTCCTGCTCATAGTGAATAGCATGGTTTGCTTGCTTCACAAACTCCGTATTCACCGCAAACTCAGTGTCATCCAAACTCTTGACGGGGATCACCCAACCGCCGCGCGTCTGGTACACCTCATCCGCTTTCTTCAACTCTTCCACAGGAAGATCCTGATACCTGGTAATCTTGCCCAGCCTTCTGACGTAAGCGAAAAGCTCACGCTGAGAAGTGCCATGAAGAACACCAATCACCGGGTCAGGAGTGACCCATATATCGCCAAACCTCGCCACAATATTGGCGTGAGGAGACTCGAGGCAGTAACCGTCCGTCGTGACGAAAAGCGCGTCATCATAGCCCATGCGCTCTGCCGCACGAGCAGTAGCCATATTCACCACATAACTCAAGGTCTTCAAACCCAACATGAGCCACGGCGAATTCTCAGCCACGCGAGAGTCACGACCAGCAGAAAGCGAAACCATGCGCAAAGGCGTGGTCTCATGCTTCTCCCCCTCGCCATCCAGGTACATCCAAATCGACGGCATACCCGGATGATGCCGGCGACCCACACCCGTACCCGGGTCAGCGCCACGCGAAATGAGGATGCGCAACATCGGGTCATCATGGCCACCCGAGTAGTGAGCAATCAGCTCTTCGCACGCCTCGTGGAAAGCCTTCTCATCAGGAATCGGCATATCCAGCGCCTTGGCGTTATGCTCCAAACGAGCCAAATGCAAGTCGAGGGAAACCGGAATCTTACCGTCAATCACGGAAATAGCCTCAAAGAAGCCATCACCACGCATCACAGCGCGGTCAAAAACGCGAGACTGGTAAGAATCAGGGTCAACCATCACCAAATGGTGAACAGCCGCCTTCTCCTCTTCGCTCACCGGGAAGCCATACCCCGGGAAGAGCTCAGCCGCAACGCCGCGAGCCAACTGAATAGCAACCATTACACAACCTTACTTTCCCCGAACAAGTGTGATGGGTCTGACAGTTGCGACACAACGTGGTGGCGCAACTGTCTGTCACACCCGAGTTTGTCACACTTCTCCGGCGCAGCTTACTTTCCCAGATTTCCAGGGACGATGGAAACGACCTTCGGAGCACGAACGATCACCTTACGAGGAGGCACATCGCCCATGAACTTCTGCACGTTCTCCAAAGCCAAAGCCCGCTTTTCCAGCTCTTCAGCGCTGATAGTCTTCGGCACTTCCATCTTGCCGCGAACCTTGCCAGCAACCTGAACGATGGCCGTGACTGTTTCCTCACCCACAAGCTTTTCATCAGCGACTGGCCAGGGAACGTATGCAATCGAGCCATCATGGCCGAGCTTATGCCACAGCTCTTCGGCAATATGAGGAGCGATAGGGCTGAGCATCAAAACGAGAGGTTCGATGACGGCGCGCGGAACAGAATCCATACCCGTCACCGCATTGTTGAGCACGATGAGCTTGGCAATAGCAGTGTTCGGGCGCATGCCTTCCATCTCTTCGGTCACTGAAGCAATGGTGGAGTTGAGCAGGCGAGCGAGCTTTGCATCTGGCTTGGCGTCCGAAACAGTGACCTCACCAGTCTGCTCGTCGACGACGTTACGCCACAGACGCTGAAGGAAGCGCTGAGAACCCGTCACATCCTTCGTATTCCACGGGCGAGAATCAGCCAACGGGCCCATGCTCATCTCGTAAACACGGAAGGTATCAGCGCCATAGGTTTCATACATATAGTCTGGCGTGACAATGTTCTTGAGCGACTTGCCCATCTTGCCAAACTCACGGTTGACCTTCTCACCATTCCAGGTGAATTCTGGTTCTTCACCATGCTGACCAGAACCAGGAACTTGCTCTACCTCAGCAGCAGGAACGTATTGTCCGCGCTCATCGGTGTAAGCATAAGCCTGAATATAACCCTGGTTGAACAGCTTGTGGAACGGCTCGGGGCTGGAAACAATGCCCAAATCGAAGAGCACCTTATGCCAGAAGCGCGCGTAGAGCAAGTGCAGAACAGCATGCTCCACACCTCCCACGTACAGGTCGATACCACCCGACTTGCCAGCAGTCTTGTTATGGTCAGGACCAACCCAGTACGCATCCTCGGCAGGGTCGATCAGAGCCTTCGTATCCTTCGGGTCAAGGTAGCGCAGGTAGTACCAGCAGGAGCCAGCCCAGTTTGGCATGGTGTTGGTGTCGCGATGGTACACTTTCTCACCATCGCCCAAGTCCAGCTTGACGTTCACCCACTGAGGGTTACGAGAAAGAGGTGCCTCTGGCGAAGAATCAGCATCATCGGGGTCGAAAGTGCGTGGCTTGTAATCGGGCACTTCTGGAAGCTTGACCGGCAGGGCAGAATCAGGCAGCAGGTAAGGAATCTCCTCATCGTCATACACCACCGGGAATGGTTCACCCCAATAGCGCTGGCGAGAGAAGAGCCAGTCGCGCAGGCGGTAAGAAACAGTACCCTTGCCGACACCGTGGCTCTCCAGCCACGAGATCACACGCTTCGAGCCCTCTTCGACGCTCAAGCCGTTGATGTCGAGACTATCGCTCTCAGGGGTTTCCTCCACACGGGAGTTGATCATCACGCCATCATGGGAAACATATGGCTGAGGAACCTCCTGCTCCTCACCCTGCTCGTTGACCACAGGCTTGGCTGGCTTGACAGGAGAAACCACTGGCAGGCCGTGAGCCTGAGCGAAGTCATAATCGCGCTGGTCACCGCCGGGGACAGCCATAATTGCGCCCGTTCCGTAATCCATAAGCACGTAGTCGGCAGTGAAAACAGGCACCTTCACGCCGGTGACGGGGTTTTGCGCATACAGGCCGGTGAAAACACCCGTCTTCTTGTCGGTAGCATTCTGGCGGTCAGCAGCCGTCACGCGCTCGGCATTCTTGCGATACTCCTGCACAGCCTCACGAGGGGAAGCAAACCCAGATTTCCACTCTTCCGGAGTGTTCTCTGGCCATGCATCAGGAGCTTTGTCGATCAGGTCGTGTTCTGGGGAGACGACGACGAAAGTGACAGCAAAAATAGTGTCCGGGCGAGTCGTGTACACGGTGAGCTTGCCGTGAGAGCCAGCCTGCTGCTCGGAACCCGACTGGGAGTTGAGAAGCACCTGGTCGCCCTCGCCGTCATAAATGGCGAAGTTCACCGAAGCTCCGTGTGACTCACCAATCCAGTTGCGCTGCAGCTGCTTGACCTTATCCGGCCAATCGAGCATGTCGAGGTCCTTGGCGAGGCGGTCACCGTAAGCGGTGATGCGCATAGACCACTGGCGAAGCTGCTTGTGGAACACCGGGAAGTTTCCGCGCTCGGAACGGCCGTCTGCGGTCACCTCTTCGTTGGACAGCACGGTTCCCAGGCCTGGTGCCCAGTTGACTGGCGACTTGGACACATAGGCCAAGCGGAAGTCGTTGAGCACGTCAGACTTCTGCTTCTTGGTCAGCTCATCCCAGCGCTTGTCCTCGAAACCAGGGATGGCTTTCTCGCCCGAGCGGAACTTGTTTTCCAGTTCTGCGATCGGGCGGGCGGAGCCCAGGCCCCCGTCAGCGCGCTGATAATCTGGGTCGTACCACGAGTCGAAGATTTTGGAGAAGATGAACTGCGTCCAACGCACATAGTCGTAGTCGGTGGTGGCGAAGGTTCGACGCTGGTCAAAGCTCAAGCCCATGCGATGCAGCTGGCGGGACATGTTGGCGATGTTCTGCTGCGTGGTGACGCGAGGATGCTGGCCAGTTTGCACGGCGTACTGCTCAGCTGGCAGGCCAAAGGCATCGTAACCAATGGCGTGCATCACGTTTTCGCCCTTCATGCGATGGTAGCGAGCCATCATATCCGTGGCGATGTAACCCAGAGGGTGGCCCACATGCAAGCCCTTACCCGAGGGGAAGGGGAACATGGAGATGACCGAGTATGGGGTACGACCATCGGCGTGCTTGCCCTGGTTGTCTGTCAGCTCACCCTCGGCGTTAGCGGCATCAAAAGTACCGTTGTCATCCCAGAACTTCTGCCATTTCAGTTCGATATCCTGGGCAAGAGAGGCGTCATAACGATACTTTGGCTCTGCGTCTGCCACGTGACCTCCTTTAACATGCTGAAACATGCTGAATTTCAGCTTCTACTTCTGCTTTGATTATCCTCATTCACACCGACAGGCGGCACACTTGGCGCTCAAGATTATCAGCGCGTGATAATCAGGAGCGATGCGCATTGTGCTGCGCATTGTAGTCGCGCTCGGCACGACGGTCCTCGTGCCTCTCGCGCGCGATCTCATGCTCCTGCTCCTTGAGCTGCTCGTGGCGATGCTTGCCCTCCCACTTACGCGTACGAACAGCGTTAGAACCGTGGTAATGGTCAGGAATATCGGAGGGGACGCCACCAAATGGACGTTCACGAGAGGCTGTCTCCTGAGCGGTGATGTTATCCGGGTCCAAAATAGCTTCAGGCTGGATGGCGCGAGAACGAGCCACACCGGAAGTCTTGCTCTGCATCTTTTCTGGGATTCGCTGAGCCCAACGAGTCAGCCAGTAGCACAGCACAAAGTAGAAGACTGCCGCCACGAACAAGGTCTGCAATGAGTTGAAATACAAGGCGCCCAACTGGCGAGAACGCTGCAAAAGGTCCGCATAGGAAATAATCGAACCCAAAGCAGTATCCTTCAACACCACCACAAGCTGAGCCACCAAAGCAGGCATGGAAGCGATCACAGCTTGCGGAATTTCAATGGACATCAGAGAGCGCATATGCGACATACCCAAAGCAGTGGCAGCCTCAGCTTGGCCCAGAGGAAGGTTACCCACACCTGAGCGGATGAGCTCGGTCACCACCGAGCCGTTGTACAGTACCAAGCCGGTGACTACTGCCCAAAAGGCTGCCATATCGCTTAAACCGAGCGCTGCATACACTCTCCAGAAGAAGATCATGAATAGCAGCACAGGCACAGCACGACAAAACTCAATAATCACCGAGCTCACCCAGCGAATGATCGCCACCTGCGACAAGCGGCCGAGAGCGAAGACGAAGCCGAAAACCACTGCTCCCACAATGGAGACTGCAGCAGCAGCAAGCGTAGACAAAGCTCCCGGAATGTAGAAGCTCAACCAAGCGCGAGCGTTGAGAGCAGGCTCCCACAGCTTCCAACTCAGCTGGTTCTCCCCCATCGGCGGGTGAGCAAAACGCCACACAATCAGCGCCAGAACAGCCACAGCAAGCACCACGGTTATAGCGTTAGCCACACGAATGCGCGCCATCGCCTTCGGGCCCGGAGCGTCGAAGAGAACCGAATGCTTCTGCGAACGCTCACGCCTTTGCTGACGAGTCACCGGCTTGTCGCTGGTATCCCCTTCACGCAAAGCACGAGGAAGCTTCACCGGGCCATTAGCAACCCTGCGTTCAAAACCACCCGGCACAGCCTGAACGAAAAGCGAAGTGTCGGCGGGCTCGAGAGTGTCAGGGTCGATGGCAGAGTAATCAAAAGAATCACGCGAACTGGTAATCTTCATGCGCTCACCTCCTCACCGCAAGCTTGTTGGACAAGTAAGTTGTTGCCAAACCAATAGGAATAATGAGAATGACGTAACCCACAGCGAAAAGCAAGAAAATCTGCGTAATAGCCGACGCATTGTACTGGATCATCGTGTTCATCAAACTCGAGGTTTCCGCAGCCACACCAGCAGCTGCAGCCACCGTCGAATTCTTGAGCAAAGCGATCAGAGTGTTACCCAAAGGAGCGATGGCGCCGCGAATAGCCTGAGGAAGGATGATGAGGAAAGCCGACTGGAAGAAGCCAAAACCTAGTGAACGGGCGGCCTCAGCCTGGCCCATCGGCACCGTGTTGATGCCACTCATCAGCGACTCCGACACGAAAGGCGCAGTGTAGAGCGACAGGCCGGTGATGGCCAGCCAGTAGAAATTCGTGTTAAAACTCGCCGGAAGCTGGACTTGCAGCTGGATGAAGCAGCCGAGCAGCAGGAAAACCATCACAATGGCCAGTGGCATGTTCTTAAAGAACATCACGATGCCATCGCCCACGCGAACAAGCGAGCTGACCGGAGAAATACGCATCAACGTGAGAACAATTCCCAGCACGAGCGAACCGAGCGCTGCCCACAAGGTGAGCTGGATGTTCATCCAAAATGCGCCGAGAACGTTGTAGCGGGTCAACAGGTCGGCAAACGTGGAGAAATAGCTGGAAAGCGAGGCCAAGAAGCCGTGGAACATACCGGGCATATCAGAACCTCGCAATCTGCTCAGATGGACGAGCATCAAACTTCGTCGGTGGGTTGAATTCGGGGTTGGGCTTGTAACCTGTACCCTTCGTCGCCTTGTCGATGGCACGCTGCCAGGCACCCGAACTCACATAGCTTTTCAGCGCTTCGTTGATCTTTTCCACCAGAACGGCACTGCCCTTCTTCACGCCAATGCCGTAACTTTCTTCGGTGAAGGGGTGGCCGACCACCATGAGCGAGCTGTCTGCCTTCGCAGCAGCCAAGGTTGCGAGGATCAGGTCGTCAGTGGTGACGGCGTCAACAGTGCCGGAGAGCAGTGCGGTCAGGCATTCCGAATAACCGTTGAGCAGCATGAGCTGAGTGGTTTTCGGGAAGTAATCTTGCACGATTTTGGCTGATGTGGAGCCCGTGGCGGAGCAGACCTTCTTGTTGGCGAGGTCGCGCGGGCTGGTAATCTGGGACTTTTCGGTCTTTCTAATGAGGAGGTCCTGCCCGGCGACGAAGTACGGACCAGCAAAATCGACAACCTTCTGGCGGTCCTTCGTGATGGTGTAAGTATCGACGATCATATCGACCGTGCCGTTTTGCAGCAGCGACTCACGCTGTGCGGAGGTCACCTGCTTGAACACGATCTGCTTCGGCGCGTAACCAAGCTTTTCTGCAACGTAACGGGCAGTGTCCACGGCGAAGCCAGAGTAGGTACCGCTTTGCTCGACGGAGATGCCGGGCTGGTCGAACTTGATGCCGATGCGAATTTTCGGGCCGACAACGTCTGCTTGGCTTGCCGAACCGCAGGCTACCAGGCTCAAGGTCGTCATCAGAGCAAGGCCAGCTGCGCCAACGCGCTTTGCGACGCGATTGACGACGCGATTGCCGATAAGGCTACCAGCGCCCTTGGCAGTACGCATCGCGCTGCGCTTTGTGACGCGCTTCAGAAATGTGCTTTTCATCGCTTTCCTCCTTCGCTTGCTGTTTGCTACTGACTAATGACCCAAAATTTTGGACTGGAACTCACGGGCACGCTCAGTGCGCGGATGGGTGAAGAACTCTTCTGGGGACTCGGATTCGAGCACGCGCCCGTCAGCCATGAACACGATGCGGTCGGCAACGTGACGAGCGAAGCCCATCTCATGCGTCACCACGATCATCGTCATACCCTCTTGGGCAAGCTGCGTCATGGTGGTGAGCACCTCCCCCACCATCTCCGGGTCGAGTGCGGAGGTTGGCTCATCGAAAAGCATGACCTTCGGGTGCATGGCAAGCGCTCGAGCGATGGCGACGCGTTGCTGCTGGCCGCCGGACAGCTGAGCTGGGTACTTGTGTGCTTGTGCGGCAACACCGACGCGGTCGAGCAGCTCGAGGGCTTCCTTCTCAGCGTCGGCCTTGCTCATTTTCAGCACTTTGCGTGGGGCGAGAGTCACATTGTCGAGGATGCTCAAATGCGCGAAAAGATTGTAACTTTGGAACACCATACCCACTTGTTGGCGCAGCTTTTGCAGTTCGCGTCCTTCTTGTGGCAGCGGTTGGCCGTCGATGAGAATCGTTCCTTCGTCGATGCGTTCGAGGCGGTTGATGGTGCGGCAGGTGGTGGATTTTCCAGAGCCGGAAGGCCCGAGCATGACGACTACCTCACCTTGGCGCACTTTCAGTGACACATCTTTGAGGACGTGGAGGTCGCCGTACCATTTGTTGACGTGGTTCAGTTCGACGAGCACACGCCCGAGTTGCTTACCGTTATGATCCACCTGGGTTCCAGTAATCGTTGAGCTCATCTCTCCCCTTTCTGTACGGTGTGAGTTTGGTAGTCGGTTTCCGCGCATTTGCAGTAAATATCACAAGATTACCAGTGCGCCGGCTCATTTGCGTTTCCGCACTGTGACGGCGACATTACGGCGGCTGCGCGACAGGCCGCGCGCCCAAACCGCGCGCGAATGCAGGCAAACGCAAAATGCGGCAGAACAAGGTTCTGCCGCACAACGTGGTGACAATCTGAAGCGATTGAGGCTTACCTAAACAGGCGAGCCTTCCTGAAGTAAATCCAGGCCACCACCGAGAGAACCAAAGCGATGAGCCAGACGATGGCAAAGCCCCATACTGTATGCGACAGCGGCATGCCCTTGAGGTTCAAATTCATGCCGTACGCCGAGAAAATAATCGTGGGAATGTTGAGAACAATGGAGAGAATGGAGAAGATCTTCATCACATTGTTCAAGTTATTCGACACGATCGAACCGAAGGCATCCATCATGCCCTGAAGAACTCCAGAGTAGATGCTTGCCATCTCGATTGCCTGCTTGTTCTCGATAATCACGTCCGAGAGCAAATCTTCATCGTCCGGATATTGCTTGATACGCGGCAACTTGGTCAGCTTTTCCAACACCACTTCATTTGAACGCAAAGAAGTAGCGAAGTAGACCAAAGTCTTGCTCAGTTCCATGAGAATGAGAATCTCACGGTTTTGCAAGGAATTTTGCAAATGCAATTCCAGTTTATCAGACTCAGCATCCACGATTCTCAGGTAGCGCAAATACATCTGCGAGTTGCGGTAGAGAATCTGCAGGATGAAGCGCGAACGCATGTAAGTGTAGAAGTTGCGAATGCGGCCTTCCATGAAAGGATGCAGCAGAGGCGTATCCTCCGAGCAGACGGTGATAATCACGTCGTTGGTCACAATGATCGAGAGAGGGATGGTGTCATACCAATCTCGTCCGCCACGGTTTTCTACTGTTGGAATGTCAACAATGATCATCGTGTAGCCTTTTTCCACGTCTACACGAGACCTCTCCTCCTCATCCAGAGGAGCGCGCATATCAGCGAGATCAATGTCGTAGCGTTCAGCAACTTCTGCAAGTTCAGAATCAGCTGGATTAGACAAGGCGATCCAGCTTCCCTTCTCAAACTGTTTGATCTGACGAATATCGTCTTCTTGCGAAATAAAGGTCTTCAGCATGGCATCACCTGCCCTTCATATGAGCTCGAAAGCTAGCCTATAGTGAAACGCAGCGGTAGGCTTGCGGCCTGTCGGCAACTGGCCGACATCTGATCCGCGATCAGCGTGAGGCCGGCTTGAAGCTCCCCGCTCTCCTGCGCCAAAGCGGTATTTTAGGCCTCAGCCTACCCAAAGAAAGCCGCCATTCACTGTGCAAGGTTTGCTTGCCTCACCACGCCCTGGACACACAAATCGCGCTCGAGCAAGTGGAAAAGAACTACGGCTTGGTTATGCTCGCGGTCGCGCGCAGAATACAGCACAATCACGTCATTGCCAGCCTTCAGCTGCTCGGCGGTGACGCGCTTCAACTCTTGGTAAGCTTCAGCTTGGCTGGGCTTTTTAGCTTTCTGTGGCTTGAGATTATCAGCCTGCTGCCTGCCCTTCACACCTTCTCCCCCGCCCGTGAGCTCGTGCGTATAACGTTCCACGAATTCAGGGAAGCGCTCAGGGATATGGTTAAACCACTTGCGCAGCTCGGTCGAAGGTGCTGCATACTTCGCCCATAAGTCGAGCTGAGCGTCAGCTTGGGAGAGCCCACGCACCCAGCCGTGGTCAACGAGAATGCGATAGCCGTTCGTATTCGCTGGTTTATCGTAAATCCGTTCTAAACGCAGAACTGCCATGAGTACCTCGGAAGTGATTTGGCGCAGTGATAATCTCAAGCTCTACTATAGCGAGGGAACAGGAGGCTCTTTCAGCCACAAAAAAGCTCACCTCAGCGCAAGCCAAGGTGAGCTCAATATACTGCCGCTTCCCTCTTCCAGATTGCCTCACATCACCGTGCCGTACTCGTTCGTACTGTCAGCAATGTGATAATCTCCTATCGGCAAGCTCAGCAGCTTCGATCAGAAGTCCCAATCGTCGTCGTCGGTCTCAACAGCCTTGCCCATCACGTAAGAAGAGCCAGAGCCGGAGAAGAAGTCATGGTTCTCATCGGCATTCGGGCTGAGAGCGGCCAGAATTGCTGGATTGACGTCAGTGGCTTCTGCTGGGAAGAGTGCTGGATAGCCGAGGTTCATAAGAGCCTTGTTCGCGTTGTAGCGCAGGAACTTCTCAACGTCCTCAACCAAGCCAACTTCAGAGTACAGAGACGTGGTGTACTGCTCTTCGTTGTCATACAGCTCGTTGAGAAGGTCATACGTGTAATCTTGCATGCTGTCGCGCTCTGGCTGAGTAAGCTGCTCCAAGCCCTTCTGGTACTTATAACCAATGTAGTAGCCGTGAACAGCCTCGTCACGAATGATCAGGCGAATCACATCAGCCGTATTGGTGAGCTTTGCGTGTGCAGAGAAGTACATCGGCAGGTAGAAGCCAGAGTAGAACAGGAAGCTCTCCAGCAGGGTCGAAGCAACCTTGCGCTTATAAGGATTATCACCCTCATAGTAATCGAGAACGATCTGCGCTTTCTTCTGCAAGAACTCGTTTTCCTCACTCCAGGAGAATGCTGCATCAATTTCCTTGGTGGAGCACAGGGTGGAGAAGATGGAGGAATAGCTCTTGGCGTGCACCGACTCCATGAAGGCGATGTTGGTGTACACAGCTTCCTCGTGTGGAGTCAGTGCGTCAGGAATGAGAGAGACTGCGCCGACAGTACCCTGAATGGTGTCGAGCAGGGTCAGGCCGGTGAACACGCGCATGGTGAGCGTGTGTTCTGCCTCGCTCAGGCGCTGCCAGCTAGGAATGTCGTTGGAAACTGGCACCTTTTCTGGCAGCCAGAAATTGCCTGTCAAGCGATCCCATACTTCGAGATCTTTTTCATCTTCCAGACGGTTCCAGTTGATGGCGCTCACTCTGTCGATCAGCTTCAGTGGCTTGCGGGGAACGGAAATCGGTGGGACCATTGTCTCTGCCTCTCTGCAAGTCGCTTTCACAACTTGCTTTCGAATTTCTTGAGATTATCACTACGTCTCCTGCACTGGGCCTGTGAGCCTGTACAGCTCAAAAGCCCAACAAGCCCAGTGCAGCTGGGCGCACCTTGCGCAGATGCGCCCCTATCTGAAGTTATGAAACTTGTGCTTGTGTCGTCATCGCCTTGTCGTCATTGCTGTGTCGTTGTGACTAACGGATCAGACAACACAGGTAAAAGACAATACAGGAAAACGCCTTACTGGCCAGATTCAATCACAGTGTGCAGCTGACGCACCCCTGAACTTCCGTTCCGGAGAGAGCCTGCTGGCGCAGACGAATGTAGTAGAGGGTCTTAATTCCCTTACGCCATGCATAAATCTGAGCCTTGTTCAGGTCCCGAGTGGTGGCAGTGGACGGGAAGAACAGTGTCAAACTCAAGCCCTGGTCAACATGAGGTGTGGCGGCAGCATAGGTATCAATGATGGCCTTCCATCCAATCTCGTATGCGTCGGCATAGTACTCGAGATTGTCATTGGTCATATATGCTGCCGGATAGTAAACGCGACCAACCTTACCTTCCTTGCGAATCTCGATCTTGGAAACGATCGGGTGAATCGAGGAAGTGGAGTGGTTGATGTAGGAGATGGAACCCGTTGGTGGCACTGCTTGCAAATTCTGGTTGTAAATGCCATCCTTGAGGATCTCATCACGCAGTTCGGCCCAGTCTTGCTTTGTTGGCAAGCTGACATGGAACTTCTCGAATACTTCGCGCACTTTCTGCGTTTGTGGCTCAAGGGTCAACGTACCATCGGTGTACTTGTCGAAGTAGTTTCCTTGGCCAGCAGGCTTCGCATAGGCGGAAGTCTTAAACAAAGCGAAAGCCTTGCCGCGTTCAACTGCCAGCTCATGGGAAGCCTTGTAAGCGTTGTACGCCACAGTCATGAAGTACAAGTTGGTGAAGTCGAGTGCTTCTGGAGAACCGTACATCATTCCTTCACGAGCCAGGAAGCCGTGCAAATTCATCTGACCCAGGCCAATGGCATGGCCTTCTTCATTGGCACGACGAATGGAGGGGACTGAATCGATGCTCGTATGCTCAGAAACCGCGGTGAGCGAGCGAATAGCAGTACGCACGGTATCAGCCAAGCCTGCATCCATTGCTTTAGCGATGTTGAGGGAACCCAGATTGCAAGAAATATCACGGCCAACATGGCTATACGTCAAGTCAGTGTTGAAGCTGCTCGGCTCTTGCACCTGCAAGATCTCCGAGCACAGGTTCGACATGGCAATGCGCCCTTCGATCGGGTTGGCGCGGTTGACGGTGTCTTCAAACACGATGTACGGGTAGCCAGATTCGAACTGAATTTCAGCCAGAGTCATAAAGAATTCGCGCGCGTCAATATACGTTTTGCGAATGCGATCATCGGCGACCATCTCGCGGTAGTGATCGTTGACGGAAATATCAGCGAATGGCTTGCCGTAGACGCGCTCAACATCATAAGGGCTGAACAGAGCCATCTTTTCATGGTTCTTGGCCAGTTCGAAGGTGATATCAGGAATGACAACACCCAAGGAGAGCGACTTGATGCGGATCTTCTCATCGGCGTTCTCACGCTTCGTATCCAAGAATCGCATAATGTCTGGGTGATGAGCGGAGAGGTATACAGCGCCTGCACCCTGGCGAGCTCCCAGTTGGTTAGCGTAGGAGAAGGAATCCTCCAGCAGCTTCATAACAGGTACGACACCGCTGGATTGATTTTCAATGTGCTTGATAGGAGCACCCAATTCCCTGAGGTTGCTCAGCAGAAGAGCGACGCCGCCGCCACGCTTGGATAGCTGCAGTGCTGCGTTAATTGCGCGTGCGATGGATTCCATGTTGTCCTCAATGCGAACGAGGAAGCAGGAAACTGGCTCACCGCGCTGAGCACGAGCAAGGTTAAGGAAGGTTGGAGTTGCTGGCTGGAAGCTTCCATTGATGATGGCGTCAGCAACGGTGAGAGCCATCTTTTCATCACCAGAAGCAAGTTCGAGAGCAACTGCACCAGCACGCTGAGGGAAATCTTCCAAATAGTTCTTGCCGTCAAAAGTTTTCAGAGCATAGGAGGTGTAGAACTTGAATGCGCCCAGGAAGGTGTCAAACTCGAAGTGCTTGTCCTCCAGGTGTTGGTAGAAGCGGTCGAGGAACTCATCAGAGTACTGTGCAAACACTTCTGGCTCGTAGTACTTGTTTTCGATGAGGTAGTTGAGCCTCTCCTTGGTGGAGGGGAATGTGATGGTGCGCTTGGCAATCTCGCCAGTCACATATTCACGCTCTGCCTGCTTATCCTTGTCGAACTGGATTTTGCCATTCTTGTCATACAAGTTGAGCATGGCGTTGAGTGCATGGTAATCATGCGCTGGATCGTAAGCAGTTGGCTCACTCATTATTGCCTCCGTAAAGCTTGCTATCGACGGGAACGAGGATGCTATGGGGATCAGTGCACAAGTGCGCGCTGCTCATTTTCTTTCATTGCCTCTTGCATACCTGGAACATCTACCTTGCCTGCGGAGAGGTCAGCGAAGAACTTTACCAGGCCGCGCTGAACAGCTTGAACGTCTTCTGGGGTTCCCATCAACTCAAAGCGGTAGAGGTAGGGAATGTGGCATTTTGCGGAGATCATATCCCCTGCCGCGCAGTATGCTTCACCAAAATTGGTGTTGCCGGAGGCGATCACTGCGCGAATCCACATGCGGTTTGCTGGGTTATTGAGGAACTGCTTGACCTGCATAGGAACGGCTTTTTTCGGATTTCCTCCGCCATAAGTAGGCACAACGAGAACGTAGGGCTCGTGAATATGAAGTTCAGGATCGCTTCTGCGCAACGGCAGACGATACACATTCATACCCAGCTTGTCGAGCTCACAGTTGGCGATGAAACGCGCAGTGTTCTGTGATACGGAAGAGAAATAGACGACAGAACCAATGGCGTTTCCTTGAGCCTTGTATTCTGGCTCGCTGCTTTCCTGGCCAAGCTCGCTTTCTGCGTTGCTCACGTTGTTGCCTCCTTGTTGCCTCTTTGCTGTACTCGCTGCTGTACTCGCCGAGGAATTCTTTCCTGTTGAAGCTCGAACACAAGAAAAACCCGAAATGCACTGCCTGTGTAAGGAGCATGTTGGGTTTTAGCGCAAAGAGAAGTATGTAATTGTAGCTGGCGACTGTTTACATTGCCAATTTCTTGAGATTGTCAGGCTGCGTTCAGCGCACGCTTGAATAAGCGACTGCTCGCAGTGCCTCCGGGGTGCTTGGCACGAGAGCCTTGATCTTGTCTGGGCGATAGCCGCTCCATGCATCATGGTCTGTCATGACGACGGGAGCCTGCTTAAAACCAGCAGCCAAAACTTTCTTCAAAGCTTCTTCATCTTGGGTGATGTCAATCTCTCGGTAGTCAACACCCAAGCGCTTCAACTGACGCTGAGTTGCAGCGCACTGAGGGCAATGAGGCTTGGCATAGACGGTGACGTTCATAAGGACCTCTCTTCTCATCAATTGGTTGCTCACAGTATCGTATATGAAAATGAAGAGCGAAATGACCACAACAGGTAGTGTCGTTACAAAGTTTTAAACACTACATCTAGTGTCGTCTTGAAAAATCAAGCCTTGGACTGTGGAAAAGTTTATTTGTGAATTTTGTCATTTCGGCGCGTCTGGCGTGTTGTTCGCCTTGAGCAATTTCGGGCATAAACCAAGGTCCTGCTCCCCTCAGTAAACACCCGCCAAGCCCTCACTCATCCAGCAGGCGCACTTGAGGCAACAGCCACAACACCACTGTCAACACCAGAAAGGCACTACCACAAAAAACAAAGAAGGAAGGAACACTCACACCATCAACGAAGAAGGCAGATGCAGCCAAACCCACTGGCATAGCCCAGGCTTGCAAAGATTGGAACAGCGCAAAAGCTCTACCCAAATACTTCGGAGCAATACGCTGCTGGATCAGAGCAGTCACTGGAGCATCATAGAGCGGCTGACTCAAACCCATGATGGCATTCAAAATGACAAACAGAACAAAGCCAGAGCGAGGAAGCAACCCAGACCACACTGTTGTCACACCAAAAATCAAACAGGATAACAGGATAGAATGCGACTTCTTCTTCAAACCACCCGTTGCACCGACAATAGCGCCACCCACAATCACACCAGCTGACCAGACAGCTTCAATAAGAGCCGCTCCCCCAGTTCCCGCTTTGAAGTAGTCAATGCTAATCAGAGGGAAGAGTGCAGCAAGCGGAGAGAAGGCAAGATTAAACAGAAAAGCTCCAATGAGCAAGGTAAGCAAGCTTTTATCAGCTCTGATAATCTCAAAGCCTTCCCAGGCCTGACGAGCAGCCTCTTTCACCTCAGCAGAGGCTGTTTCTTGACGAGCGATAGTCCTCTTGCGCGTATCGCGCACCTGGGAAAGCAAAACGCAGCCAGAAGCTACCACAGCGCCGAGAACGTCCAGAACAATCATGCTGTTCAAACCCCAGTGCGGGTACATCCAAGCAGCCACAGCCATTCCAATGAGGTAGCCACTTTGCTGAACAATCTGGCTGATGCCAGCCAGCCGATCGAGCATCTTCTTCGGCGCAATAAGAGGCGTGAGTGCATTGAAAGCGGGAGTGTGCACGCTTTGACCGCAGGAGCGGAGGAACAAAACCACGAGGACGAGCCACAGCGGAATGCTCCCCACACCCCATGCCCATAATGTGACACATAAACTGACCAGAGCAATGCTCATATCCGCGCTGATCATCACTACAGGGATGGCAAAGCGGTCAACCAAAACTCCTGCAATCGGGCCCAACAAAGCAGCAGGAAGGAAACCTACCAGCGAAGCTAAGGTGACGGCAAGAGGTGACTGAGTCGTCATCGTAATATGCCAGATAAAGCCCATCTGCAGCACAGAACTGGTGAGAACAGAGAAGAGTTCGCCGCCCCATACAGTAGAAACGGTACGCACCCACGGCTGAAGCGATGCACGTGCCATCAACTCTCCTTACTCACCTGGCGATTGACAGTGGCAATCTCACGACGGCAGCAATGTCGTGACAACAAGTAACGTGAGACAGTGGCAATCTCACCTTATGAGCTTGTCAGCTCACTGTAGCAGAGGATTTTAACAAAAAGGCCCTATTGCACTCAGCCACTGCAACCGGGCCGGGACTAGCCGAAAGGGTAAGGCTAGCCGTCCCGGATGAAGGATCAGCCTTTCACAGCGCCCGAAGTAACACCCTCGACGATGAAGCGTTGCACGATCAAGGATGGCAGGAGGTAATCATTTCAGAAAGTCATCGCATCAATATCAGTATCGACTGAGCGATTAACCTGCAGCAGAACGCCGAGAGTTCACCGAGATTCATAAGAGGTCCAGTCGTGGCCTCACCCAGGAGCGTTTGGCTGTCCTGCTCGGGGTGCCGCGTCAGGCAATCTCCAGGTGAGAGTCGGACCGCGCGGCGTATGCACCACTGGGCTCGCCAGGTCGCCTCTCCAGTGCCCGTGCTCGCAGCAGCGGGTACGCGCACCAAAAATATCGAGGTGGGCACCGGTGTGATTGATATGCGTTAGCACATGTCCGAGTCATGACACTCGTGAAGTGTGATGGAAACACGGAGACCCCCAGAAACAGCGCTCCGGGGGTCTCCGTCATCCTCTCGTGGGTGGGAATCAGTCGTCGTCGCGACAAGCCTCCAGACCTTCGAACGGCGACTCGACGTCGCCGCGCCAGGCCTCCAGGCCCTCGTGCACCGCGAGCACCGCCACGACCAACGCCGCGACCGAGTCGGCCCACCACCAGCCGAACAGGCTGTTGAGGACGAGGCCGATGAACACTGTACCGGAGAGGCAGATGCACAGGATGAGCTGCTTAGCGTCGGCCATCACGCTCTTGGAGCCCAGCTCTCGCCCGGTGTGGACCTCGATCCATGCCAGCAGCGGCATGACGACCAGGCTCAGCGCGGTGATGCCGAGGCCCAGCGGGCTGTGGTCGAGGTCCTTCTGACCGATAAGCGCGAGCACCGCATCGATCGAGACGTAGGCGGCCAGCGCAAAGAAGGCGATGCCGATGGCCTTGACGGTGACCTTCTCCCACCGCTCGGGGTCCTTGCGCGTGAACTGCCAGGCGATGGCGGCCGCCGAGAGCACCTCGACGACTGAGTCGAGCCCGAAGCCGATGAGTGCGGCCGAAGAGGCGAGGACGCCCGCCCAGACGGAGACGATGGCCTCGATCACGTTATAGGTGATCGTGAAGCCGACGATGAAACGAACGCGGCGGTGCAGAGTCGCGCGGCGCGCGGTGGTCAGGGTCTCGCTCACGCCTCCACCCCCGTCCTGCAGCAGCACGGCACCGTGCACGCGGAGTCCACGCACGGCGCATTCTCATCGACAGTCAGCGTCACGTCCACCAGCGCGACGAGCGCCGCCGCGAGGCGCGGGTCGGCGATCTCATAGCGGGTCCGCCGCCCCTCGGACTTGCCGATGACGATCCCGCAGTTGCGCAGGCAGGTCAGGTGGTTCGAGACATTCGAGCGGGTCAGGTCCAGCTCGCGCGAGAGCACGTCCGTATAGCTCGGGCCGTCGAGCAGTGTCATGAGTATCTTGGAGCGCGTCGGGTCGGCCATGGCCCGGCCGAGCCGGTTCATGACGTCGAGGCGAGAAGCAATAGTCAGCATACACTGAATTATACAGTAGACACTGACTAATGTCCAAGCTCACACCCTTAGATTGGACCGACAAACACAGAGCGAGGAGCTGCCTGAGAGAGTGATCCGAAGTGACATCCGGACTTCACCAAGAGCTTTTCACCGGCTCCACACGACTCTTATGAGAGCTACGGAATCTGCGCGAGAACAATAAAAATGTCACTCCGAATACCTCCCGGTTGTACCAAGACTCTTTGCAACCAGAGAGGATCATGGGGATTACCCTTGGGAGACTGTGTCAAGCAGTTCTTGGACACGTATTCTGATTTGGTCGATGATGCTCCGGACTTCTTCCAGTGAACGGTCGCTGGGGTCGTCGATCTTCCAGTCTTGATAGTGGACGCCCGGGAAGAAGGGGCAGGCTTCGCCGCATCCCATGGTGACGACCCAGTCAGACGTTTTCACCTGTGCAGGGTCGAGTGGCTTGGGTTGAGAATCGGGTTGGAGGCCGAGCTCGGCGAGGGCCTCAACGACGACGGGATGAACCGCATCAGCAGGCTCGGATCCTGCCGACAGGATCGTTACGCCTTTTGGTGCAAGTTGCTTGGCTAACGCTGCAGCAATCTGGGAACGTCCGGCGTTTTGCCGGCAGGCGAACAAGATCGTGGTTCCTGTGGCTGTGTCATTAACGTTCATGGCGACTCCTAGGGTCACGTTTGCGAGAAGATTTTGATCAAAATCTGGGTTGAGCGTGAAGTACGCACATTTCCCTCGCTTTTGCCTTTCGAGAACTCCGGCTTTGACCAGCTTGCCTAGATGGTGGGAAATCGTCAACTGGCTCATGCCGAAGGCCTCAGGGAAGTTGCATGCGCACACCGGGGACGGGGCGGACTGTTTGACTATTAAGGCTAGCTGCAGTCGGGTGATATCACCCAATGCTTTGAAGTGCTCTACCTGAGCCTCAAGTGATGCTGTAGGTGAGGTCACCTCACCTACAGGGCAGATACACGTGCGATTATCACTCGCTCCTCCATAAATCTTTCTGACCAGCACTTTCCGAGCTTCGTTGTGGGATGAGACGCTGGAAATAAAAAAGGACTACCTTCGTGCATTTGTATCACAAAGGTAGTCCTCATAGTGGAGCTAGTGGGATTCGAACCCACGACCCCTTCCATGCCATGGAAGTGCGCTACCAACTGCGCTATAGCCCCAGTGAGTTGTCTATGACAACAGAAAGAAACTATACGCGGACACCAGGCAAAGCGCAAGCACATAGCCTTTCGGCGTGTTGGGCAAGCTCGTCAGTTCTCCCTCTCCTCCACTGCCCTCTCACAAGCATGCGTGAGCGTCTTCACTAAGCCACCTGAACGTGTACAGGAGGAAGAAAATCCCTTCCTATTTCTGCGTGCGTGAGGAAGAATCTCCCGCCGAACCTGACTGCGAAGAAGAATCGTTTGATCCCTGTGAATTGGCGTCAGAAGAAGAGCCCGTTGACGAATCAGAATTACTGGAATTGCCTGAATTAGTAGAGCTATTCGAACTATTCGAGTCAGAATTCGAACTGCCTGAGTTACTCGAGCTGGAGGAATCAGACGAACTTCCTGAATTCGTTGAACTCTGAGATTCGTTGGTATTACTCGACTGAGAAGAGTCTGAGCCATTGGTAGTTGAGTTTGTCGAACCATCGTCCTGAGAAGAACCAGAAGAAGACTGATTTTCAGCCTTCTTCTCCTCGTCGCTACCCGACTGGCTCCGTTCTTTCTGCTTACTGGTCTCCTCACCTTGCTGGGAAGAGTCAGGAGAGTTGTGGGTTGGAGTTTGCGAATGCTCAACACGCGTCGATGGCAGAACGGTATCAGTTGGTTTACCGCCAGTGATCAACATAATTCCGCCCGTCACAAGCGCGACAGAGAGAAGCGCCACCACAACGGATATGATGATGGCGAGTTTTTTCTGCTTGTTTTTCTTGAGATTATCAGCGCTCTGAACGGCTATATCAGGCTGATAATCTGGCGAAGAAGTACCTTGCAAAGCCTGTGACAAGGGCATGACAGTTGTAGAGCTCAACTGAGACTGGTCAGAGGTTCCCACAATCCGCCGATGTGCCTGCGAACTTTCCGGCACATCGGACGCACAAGCTGACGAAGGCTGCGTTGAAGAAGGCTGAACAGCAGTGGACGACTCGTGAGGAGAGCGAGATTGCTGCGAGTCGTCGGCAGAAGTGCTGAGAAGCTTCGAATTCGCCACTTTGAGGATGTTCTGGTACAGCTGGGAGGCGAAAGTTGAGATCATCGAAGCCAGTGCGGCGCCGATAATCGTTCCTGCAAGGCCTAATTTGCTCGACAGAAGAAAGACTGTCACTGCAGCAAGGCCACCAGCGAGAATTTGAATCCAGGAAATACCAGCAAAGAAATGACGGAAAACGCTCTTCTTACCGCCCTTTTCAGCGTCATTATGAGAAGGCGTTTGCGCTGGCAAAGAAGGTACAGGAGGTTTGCAGGATGCAGGCGCACCCTGCTCACCGTTCCAGCCTTGCCTGCTTCCACCTGGTTCGACCACTCTTATTCACCTCACCTTTCTGCCTCTAGTTGTAGTGCATGGCGATGAAGAATGGCTGAAAAATCGCGGGTTTTCTGTGCTTTTTCAGTGAAAAATAGCTGCACAAACTGAGCCCATCGCCTGCGGTCATGCTGAGCAAGTCAGCTGTGCAGCTATCACTCACACCATCACAGCGTTTAACTCAAACCAGATGGCGTCATTTCCCCATTCCAGTTACCCTGCTCAGCAATGCGAGGAGCATGGTTGAACTCCAGCAAACGCCAACGATAGGAACCGTCCGAGCGAACCACTGGCTCGAGGATTGCCCAGTAGGCGTTACGCATGGAACCTAATGCCTCATACACGCCGTCAGTTCCCTTGCCCAGCAAATACTGGATGGTTTGAGCAATGAGAGAGCCGTGGGAGAACACATACAGGTCGGTGGAAGAATCAAGCTTGTGAGCCCAGTCGTTGACAGCCTCCGCTCCCCGAGCACCGGTATGCTGCTTAGATTCTGCGCCATGCTTGAGCTCAGAACCCTTGCCTTCCAGCCAGCCGCGGAAATCCTGAGGATGGTTTTCCATCAACTCTTTCTGGCTTTTGGCTTCCCACTCACCAAAGTAGCGTTCACGAACACGAGTATCGAAGTGAACGTCGAGACCCAGCGGGTCAGCAAAAGCGTGAGCCGTTTGAGCAGCGCGGGTGAGGTCAGAAGCAAGAACAAACTGCTTGATTCCGTGCTCCCGTGCTTCGTCAGTGTCAACGTAGAGTCTGCGCAGTTCCTTACCAGTCTCGGTCACCTGCCACATGCCCTTGGCATCCAAAGGAATGTCAACCATGCCTTGAATGCGGTGAACGGCATTGTAATGCGTACGCCCATGACGGACAAAAATCACACGGCGGGCGAGCTGCTCGCGAGAGTTGGTGTGCCAGACGAGGTCAGCATCTGTACGCGGAGTGAGGTTACGGTCGTCCTGCACGCTGTAGCCCTGAAGAGGGGCAATGAGATACTGACCTGCAGCAGGCTCGACGTAGTCGTGAATGATGTCTGGATCATTCATCAGCATCAGCCTTCTTGGTGGTCTCTGGATGCTCTAAATGCAGCTCGATATGTGGGCAATCACCCCACAGCTTCTCCAGACCATAGAATTCGCGTGCCTCCTCATTGAAGATGTGCACCACGAAATCGTCATAGTCGAGCAGGGTCCACTGCGCTTCGAGCAGACCTTCGCGCGAACGAGGGTGCAAATCGCACTCCTGCCTCAGTTTCTTCTCGACTTCTTCTGCAACAGCCAGCACTTGACGGGGGCTCGACGCCGTTGCGAGCAAAAAGGCATCGGTAATAGCCACTGGTTCAGAAACATCAATGGCCACAATGTCTGCAGCCTTCGCTTCATTCGCAGCTTCAGCAGCCTTTTGCAATGCGACGACAGTATCCTCGCGTACGCTCATGTTTTCCTTTCTTCAAAAGCTTTCTGCCCTATTGTCGCAGAGAGCCTATCTCTTGCGCTCAAAGCTCACAATGCCTTGAGATTATCAGTTCTGAGAATCTTGCCCGCCTTCGCGTTCATAGCGCGGTTTCCAGCCTTTTACCTCGTGCTGGGTGTTCTCCGAATACACCATGGAACCATTGTCAACATTGTGGCGAACAACAGCACCTGCACCTGTGGTGACATCGTCACCGATGGTGACTGGAGCGACAATCATGTTTCCTGCTCCGATGTGAACGTTACTGCCAATCTCAGTGTGGTGCTTAAACTTACCGTCGTAATTAGCAGTAATAGTGCCACCGCCAAGGTTGGAATTATGGCCGATATGCGAATCGCCAACATAGATCAGGTGAGGAACCTTGGTGCCGTGGTCGATGTGAGCCTTCTTCATCTCGACAAACGCACCCGCCTTCGTATCCTCAGCAAGCACGTTACCAGGGCGCAAGTAGGTCCATGGGCCGATGTTGGCGCGGTCACCAATCTGCGTTTCTTGAATACGAGCGCGCTCCACGTGAGCGTTCTGACCCACAGTGGCATCAATCAATGTGGTGTACGGCCCAACCTCGCTACCCTGGCCTACTACCGTATGGCCTTGCAGGAAGCAGCCTGGCAAAACAGTGACATCTTGAGCAAGCTCAACATCATCGTCAATCCACGTGGTTGCTGGATCCCAAATGTTCACGCCTTCTCGCATCCACTGTTCGCAGACGCGCTGATTGTGCAAGCGAGCCAAGCGAGAGAGCTGAACACGGTCATTCACACCCTCAACTGCCAGTGGATCAGCAGCAACAGCAACACCCACATGGCCACATTGTTTGGCATTTTCCAAAGCATCAGTCAAGTAGAACTCCTGCTGGTTGTTATTCGCATCCAGGTGTGCAACAGCAGAAGCGAGCACAGAAGGAGTGAAGGAGTACACAGACGTGTTGACTTCCTTAATGCGCTGAGTTTCCTCATCAGCGTCTTTCTGCTCAACAATGCGATCGAAATGGCCGTTATCATCGCGCACAATGCGACCATAACCGAAGGGATTATCCAGCTTTGTTGCCAACACCATGGCAACAGCAGACTGATCCTTCTGAGCCTGAACCATAGCGCTGAGCGTAGGAGTATCCAAGAGCGGTAGATCACCAGCAGTGATAATCAGAGGATCTGTTTGCTTGCGGGCCCAATCAGCACCTTCTTGCTGCTCGAGGGCTTTCATGGCACATTGCACAGCACGACCTGTACCAGGAATGTCATCCTGCTCAACGAGAAGAGCTTGAGGAGCGACAGCCTTTACTGCCTGGCTCACCTGCTCTTTGCCATGACGCACAACGACGACAATTCGCTGCGCGTCCAAGCCTTGAACAGCTGCGAGAACGCGAGCAATGAAGCTCTTTCCTGCCAGGGTATGCAACACTTTCGGCGTGGACGACTTCATTCGTACGCCTTCACCTGCTGCCAGAACAATTGCTGCACTGATTGCCATAATTCCTCCTCAACGCACCCTTCGGCGCATGACTACCGTCCTATTATCCACTGACCCGACGAAGGTTTTGTGAAACAAAAAAACAGCGCTGACAATCTGGAGGAATTCCAGATTACCAGCGCCGTGACTGACCAGCGAAAAAGTTTAGTTATTGGCTTGTGCAGGCTTGTTTTCAAAGAAGCCATCGTTGACAAAGCCGATGAGGTCTTCAATGCCATTGACAATCTTGTTGGGCCGGTACGGGTACTTCTCTACTTCCTTGCGATCAGTGATGCCAGAGAGAACGAGGAAAGTAGCAAGGCCAGCTTCAACACCAGCGATGATGTCAGTATCCATTCTGTCGCCAATCATCGCCGTCGACTCCGAGTGACCATGAACGCGGTCGAGAGCCGTGCGAAACATCACAGGGTTAGGCTTTCCAATGAAATATGGTTCCTTACCAGTAGCAGTCGCGACCATAGCAGCCACCGAACCTGCTGCAGGAAGAACACCCTCATCGGAAGGCCCTGTTGCATCTGGATTAGTGCAAATGAAACGAGCACCTTTGTTAATCAAACGGATAGCTGTGGTAATCGCTTGGAATGAGAAATTGCGAGTTTCACCCAAAATGACGTAATCGGGGTCAGCGTCAGAAAGAACGTAACCAGCCTCGTGCAATGCGGTCGTTAAGCCAGGCTCGCCAATAACAAAGGCTGAGCCTTGAGGGATTTGACGCGATACAAATTCTGCAGTGGCCAGAGCTGAAGTCCAAATATTCTTCTCAGGAACATCGATACCTGAGCGCTTCAGGCGGGCAGAAAGATCGCGAGGAGTGTAGATCGGGTTATTGGTGAGCACCAAGAATTCGCGATTGTTACGCTTCAGAGCTTCAATAAACTCGGCAGCACCAGGCAAGGCAGTGTCTTCATGAACGAGAACACCATCCATATCGGTAAGCTATGTTTTCACAGGACGCTTCGTCATGATTATCCTTTCTTCAGCACTCTCGTTAGCTTGATTGTAGCCGAGGCACTAGCTTGATGTGGTGCTTTCACTGTGAGAACTGTTCACTGAGGAAACTGTTTACCTTAAGAACTGTTTACTATAGGAACTTTTCCCCGGCGAGACGGTATATACTGTATAAATAAGATTGCTTCACCGCGGAAGGAATCTTTTAGGAGTAGAGATATGCCAAAGCCGACAAAGGAAAACTGGAAAGGTGCAATCTGGGTAGGAACAGCGCTCTTTGTTGAGAATTTATTCTTTGAACCCCTCTTCATCATTACGAGGGGATTCTCAAGTGATAGGTTCTGGGGAACTGGATTTCAGATGGCTCTTGATATCTTCTTCATCACCCTGGGAGTTCTCAAGTATAAAAGTGCCCCACGTTGGATCACTGTGACCTTAACGATTGCTATACCTTTAGCTTTTCTGCTCCTCTGCTTCCTCATTAGTTTTTACTTCCATACAGCTGCTTAACCAGATGTCAGAAGAAACAATAATCCCCTGGTGTAAAGCTGCCCAGATCCCAACTTCCTTCTTTGACCAGACGATTTCCCGCCCACTCAGTAGCTGTTACAACAGTGTGAGCGGTCGTTTCTTCAATTTCTTTGTGAGAAACCGTCCTTTTGTACTTTCCCACACGCAGGCTACCTCGCTCTCGTTTGTTGCCATTCATTGCATTTTTACTCTCTGCTCACTGTCGTGTACTTAAAACTCGGCAGGTGTTCCTGCAATAATGAGTGAGAACACATTTGCAAAGGAGCATTATGTTTATCCCTCATTGGTACGAAGATCCGCACATCTTACACCGCGAAACCCAGCCAAACCGTGCGTATTACATTCCTGCAAGCACGCCTACTGACACTTTTGTTGATAACCGCCTGCATTCGGACCGTTTCCAGTTGTTGAGCGACGAGGATGCCGCGGTGACAATCTTGGGGGCTGAGAAGCCTGGCAACAAGTGGCAATTCCGTTACTACTCCAGCCTGTGGCAGCTGCAAGAAGAACAAGACGAGATTACCAGCGCCCAGCCATCCCCGAACGGCGAAAATGCAACCTTCCCGACGCCATTCTTCGCTGCCGCCGACTTCACCCCGGGAGCGGAGTACCACGCGGTTGCTGTGCCGTCCGTGTGGCAAAACCTGGGCTGCGAGCCGCATATGTACACCAACGTCGACTACCCCTACCCCTGCGACCCGCCTTTTGTGCCGCAGGATAACCCGTGTGGCGTGTATATTCGCGACTTCACGTACACGCCTGACCCTCAGGCGCCGCGTGCATTCCTCAACTTTGAAGGCGTCGACAGCGCATTCTACGTCTGGGTCAACGGTACTTTCGTCGGATATTCGCAGGTTTCTCACTCCACTTCCGAGTTTGACGTCACTGAGCAGGTGCGCGAGGGCAACAACCGCCTGACCGTGCTCGTGCTCAAGTGGTGCGATGGCTCGTATATGGAGGATCAGGATAAGTTCCGCTATTCCGGAATCTTCCGCGACGTCTACCTGCTCAAGCGCCCTGCCCGCGCTATTCGCGACTTCTTTGTTCACACAAGTTTGGCATCTGATCACTCTGCGGCTTGCGTCGACGTCGATTTTGACTTCTTTGACGCTTCTGTTCTTCCTGTCGAAGCCAAGCTGGTAGATAACCAGGGTTTAGTTATTGCCTCAGCTTCGAGCGTGCCGGCAGCTCAGGTCAGCGAAAACCCTCAGGGCTTTACTCCTCGCTCTCATGCCCACCTTGAGATTTCCAATCCCCAGCTGTGGAATGCCGAAAACCCCTCCTTGTACACGCTGATTCTGACCACCAGCGACGAAGCTATCGAGGAGCACGTAGGAATAAGAAGCATCCGCGTTGATAATCAGGAGGTGTTGCTCAACGACAAGCCGATCGTGATTCACGGAGTCAACCGCCACGATTCTGACCCGGTTAGCGGACCGGTCATCTCCACCAGCCAGATTCTCACAGATCTGCGCATGATGAAGCAGCATAACGTCAACGCAATCCGTACCTCCCACTACCCCAATGCCCCACGCTTCTACGATTTGTACGACCGCCTCGGCTTCTTCCTCTGCGACGAAGCGGATAACGAGAGCCACGGAACATCATCAGCGCTCACGAAGGCCGATGAGAACAGTCAAGAAGTGTGGAATACGCGCATTGCCGATAATCCGGAGTGGATCGAAGCGACCGTCGACCGCACCCGCCGCCTGGTGGAGCGCGATAAGAACCATGCGTGCGTGCTGCTATGGTCGATGGGCAACGAATGCGCTTACGGCTGCACTTTTGAGAAGGCTTTGGCTTGGACGAAGGCTTTCGACCCCTCACGCCTCACCCATTACGAGTCGGCTCGCTATGTGGGCAAGGATGAGGTGTGCGATTATTCGAATCTGGATGTACATTCGCGCATGTATCCGCCGCTCGAGGAGATCGACGAGTACTTCTCTGCCGACGGCCCGCGCGGTGACCATTCCAACGGTGACGACGGCGATAATGGCGTCAAACCGTACATTATGTGCGAGTACAGCCATGCGATGGGTAACGGTCCGGGCGATTTAGAAGAGTATTTCGACAAAATCCAGCGCTACCAGGGCTTCATGGGCGGTTTCGTGTGGGAGTGGTGCGATCACGTGATCGACCGCGGCACTGATGCTCACGGCACCTACCAGTATTCTTACGGTGGCGATATGGGCGAATACCCCAACGCTGGTAACTTCTGCATGGATGGCCTGGTATACCCGAACCGTCGTGCGCACACTGGCTTGGAGGAGTTCAAGAACGTGTACCGCCCGGCCCGCGTCACTGAGTTTGACATGGCTTCTGGCACGCTTAGCCTGCATAATTATTGCGATTCCACAGCCTTGCCTGAGATTATCAGTCTGCAAATTCAACTGATGGTGGATGGAACGGCGGTGAGGAGCATCGAGCTTGCCGCCCCTGCTGTGGCACCGCATAGTGATGGCAGCGTGGTGGTTCCCGCCGAGTTCTTGCACACTGCTGTGGGTAGCGTACCCGGTGACGCGCTGCCGCCTGCTTGGAATGCTGTGAAGAGCGAGAATGCTGTGACGGGCGAAGACGCTGTGAGGGGCGAGAATGCTGCTCGCTTGGGCCAGTACCGCTTGGTTGTGCGCTACCGCGCACTCCACGCTGCGCAAACCGGTATTCTCGCCTTCCACCATGCGGGCGATGAGCTTGGTTTCGACGAAATTGCTCTGCCTGAGCTTTCAGGCACCACTGCCGTTCAGCAGTGGGTGAGGAACCAGACAACCCATGCCACGACCGCCACCAGCGCGAACGACGATGCAGAACCCGCCAACAGCAGCGCTGGCGATGGTGATCGCAGTGATAATCTTGCTGGCCAAGCCACGAGCACGATGAACGAGATTGGTGCTCACCTGCAGGTTGCCGCCCCAACGGCTACCTTCACTTTCGACAAGCGCACCGGCCTGGTCGAGCAGATGAGTGTCAATGGCCGTGAGCTGTTTGCCCGTCCGATGGCGCTCAATGTGTGGCGCGCCCCGACGGACAACGATTCTCAGGTGGCTCAAGCCTGGCGTCGCGCGCAATATGATCGCGCTTACCTGCGCGCGTACACGAGTGAGGTACAGCAGCTGAGCTCGGGTGCCGTTGAGCTGCGTTTTACCTGCAAGCTGGTCGCCTCGATTGTTCAGCCAATTGCGACGGTGAATCTCACCTGGACGGTGTCGGCTTCGGGGGTGCTTCGTGTGGAGATGCACGTCGTCAAAGACCCTGTTTTCCCTGATTTTCCGCGCTTCGGCTTCCAACTCTTCCTCAAGCCCGAGCTTGCCGAGGTGAGCTATTGCGGTTTGGGCCCTAATGAGAGCTATCGCGATAAGCGGCGCAGCTCATGGCACGGTGTGTTCCGTTCGAATGCGATGAGATTGTTTGAGCCGTACCTCATGCCGCAGGAAAACGGCAGCCATCACGACTGCTCATGGGCTCAGGTTGGTGACGCGCGCTCGGCTTTGCTGGTCAGTTTTGACGACTCGTCCGAGATTAGCAGCGCGGGAGTTCGCCATAACACGGGCTTCGACTTCCAAGCACTGCCTTATTCTGCGCAGGAGCTGACTGCTGCTCGCCACCTCGATGAGCTGCCTCAGAGTTCGGCAACCGTGGTCCAGCTGGATTATCAACTCAATGGCATCGGTTCGAATTCTTGCGGACCAGCGTTGCAATCTCGCTATCGCTTCAGCGCTACTGAGTTCAACTTTGCTCTCACTCTCCTGCCGCTGGCAGGCTCTGGCGTGAAGTGACAGTTGCGTTCATCGAATACACAGAAGCCTACCGCCTGGTGGGCTTCTTCTGTCTAAGCGGTTCTGCCGAAGCTGTCTCGGCGGCCCTACTGAAGCTGCGATCTCCTCGTTCGCCGTCTCCACGCTCACTGCCTACAGGCTCCGAGTCTCCATCATCTCAACCTCAGCATTCATCTCCATTCGCTCGCTAACTCACTGATTGACACTGACAGGCTGGCTAACTACTGACTAACTGGAAACTAACTGGCTAACTAACGAACTAGCCGACAGCCGTCCACGTGTTGCGCGTACAAAACAAAAAACCGCGATCGATTGACCGCGGTAAGTGGTTCCTCCACCTGGACTCGAACCAAGACTAAGGGTTCCAAAGACCCGTGTGCTGCCATTACACCATGGAGGAATAGCCGAAACAAGATTACCCAGAATTAGCCATTTTTTCAAATAACACACGCCGGTAGTCTCGTATTTCTTGAGATTATCAGCGTGCTCTGTTCACTTGTCGGCTCTCTACTGCCCTAGCTCAGGCGTAGAGGAAGTCTGGATGCTCCTGTGGATAATCTTCGAAGAGCTTGGCCATCGAGCCGTCCATGAACACGGACTTCATTGCTGCTGCGAGCAGTGGAGCAATGGAGAGAACGGTCATGTTTGGCAGGCGCTTCTCTTGTGGAACAGGAACGGTGTCGGTGACGACGATTTCCTTAGCACCGCATTCGCGCAAGCGCTCGATGGCTGGATCGGAGAAGATGGCGTGGGTTGCCACGATGGTGACGGACTTTGCGCCAGCTTCGTTCAGGCAGCGGGTCGCACCGACGATGGTGCCTGCGGTGTCGATCATATCGTCGACGAGGACGCAGTCGCGGCCTGCCACATCACCGATCACGCGGTGGGAAACAGCCTGGTTGGCGTGGTGAATGTCGCGCGTCTTGTGGACGAAGGCGAGCGGGTTGCCACCCAACTGTGCTGCCCACTGTTCTGCAACGCGGATTCGACCGGCGTCTGGGGAGACAACAGTGAGGTTGTCGGTGGCCATCTTCGAGCGAATGTAGCTGACGAGCAGTGGCATTGCTTGCAAGTGGTCGACTGGGCCGTTGAAGAAGCCCTGGGACTGTGCTGCGTGCAGGTCCACGGACATGATGCGGTCGGCACCTGCTGCAGTGAAAAGATCGAAGATCAGACGAGAAGTAATTGGCTCGCGGCCCAAGTGCTTCTTGTCCTGGCGAGAGTAGCCGAGGAATGGAACAACAGCGGTGACGGAACGTGCGGATGCACGCTTCATGGCGTCGATCATGATGAGCTGTTCCATGATCCACTTGTTGATGGGCTGAGTATGAGACTGCAGGACGAAAGCGTCTGCACCACGTACCGACTGCGTGTAACGGCAATAGATCTCACCGTCTGCAAAGTCGTAAGCCGTAGTCTCAAGGACGTCAATGCCAAGCTGCTTGGCAACATCCTCGGCGAGCTTCGGGTATGCGCGTCCAGTTACCAGCACCAGGTTCTTATCAGGCGTGCCTTCAAGAAGTACACTCACTCTGAGTTCTCCCAACTTTTTCGCGAGATCAACCGTTTCGTATCGAGTTTATCCGTTGAAGCAGACAGCTCGATACTGCATAGCGTAACCGTGTTTCTAGCTTAAAATGCTGGCTTCGCTGATCGGCGCCTCTCCTGTTTGCTCTGCGTCCGTAGGCCTGCGGTACAAGCCATGCTTGTAGATGTACTCCACCACACCATCGGGAACGAGGTAGCGTACCGGCTCTCCCTCCCCTGCTCTTCTTCTCACATCAGTCGAGGAGATTGCCAGTGCAGGAATTTCGAGTGCATCTACTGTTCCTTGCGGAACGGACAGTTGTGTGAAGTCAGTGGAATAGCCTGGCCTCGTCACAGCGACGAAGTGAGCGAGATTCCACATTTTGTCAGCATCTTTCCAGCGCATGATTTCTGCAATAGCGTCAGCACCGGTAATGAAGAAGAGCTCTGCGTCTGGGTATTCGCGGCGAATATCGCGCAAAGTGTCAATGGTGTAGGTGATGCCTGGGCGGTCGATATCGACTCGAGAGACGGTGAATCGCGGGTTGGAAGAGGTGGCAATCACTGTCATCAGGTAGCGATCTTCCGGGTCGGTGACGTTCTTATCCAGTTTGAACACTGGACGGCCGGTGGGCACGAAGATCACTTCGTCGAGGTCGTATACCCATGCCACTTCGGATGCGGCAACCAAGTGGCCGTTGTGAATCGGGTCGAAGGTGCCACCCATGATGCCGATTCTCAAATGCTCGTGATGATTTCCTTGCGCTGAGCTTTGAAGCCAGAGTGCATTGGGATGGTCTCGAGTCCCTGCCAGTGGTGTGCTCATACTCTTGTTTGTCTCTCCTGGTGAATGAAGCTCAGTTGTTATCTTGAGCTTTCTCTTCTGCTTGTTTCTTCTTAATGTCTTCGCGAAGCTGCTCGGAAGAACGGGAGGTTACAGCACCGATCTTGCTCATATCCTCGTTCCATTCTTCCTTGATCACTCGGTTAATCTCTGCGAAGGTAGGCAGTTCAAAGTCGGGCTGGTATACCTTGCGCACGCGGGCGACGTGACCGGTGATGGCGATCAACTGGTCGGCCATTTGGTCGGTGTCGCTGGCTACTTCCGCGTCCCTGAAGTCGCGCAGGTGGCGTTCCACGGAGTTCATGTTGGATTCGACTTCTTCCAGCTGGAATGGCTGTGGTGTAGCGAACTTGGTTGCTCCGTGGTGGTCAGGCCATCCCATGAGCACCGCGTCGGAGTATTCCAAGGCTGCGCGGGAGTGGGCGGTAGGAATGCCGTCTTCGATTTGAACGATGAAGACATAACGAACTTGAGACAAGCGCTGTGAGGCGATCATCATCGCATCGTTGGCGTCCACTGTCGCTTCTGGTGCTGGCTCGAGCGACACCTTTTCATTAGCTTTGTTTGGGCGGTTCTTCTCGTTCATATCTGCCTCCTTCTGCCGTCATTCTACAGCGTGCTCAGGCGTGCGAGCTACGCTCTTCTTTCCAGTTTGCTCGCTCTGAGAAGCTGATCGGCATGCTGCAGGGAAATCTCATCGGCGCTTCCGGAAAGCATGCGCGCGATTTCTTCCAATCGTTGCTGGCCTTCCACGCGGGTGACTGTGGTTTGAGTGAGAGCTTCGGCTGCCTTATCCGTCTGGTTCTGCTGATCCGACTGACCCGGTTTGCTTGCAGTGTCGCGAGTGCCTTGAGCCTGCTGATCAGCCCATTGCATGTTCTTGCTCACCACGAATTGAGCGTCTGCCCAGCTGGCTACTTGTGCCAAGTGAGTGACGACGATGACCTGAGCGGTTTTCGCCAAGCTGGCAAGCCTCTTGCCCAGTTCCACAGCTGCGCTACCGCCGACACCTGCGTCCACCTCATCGAAGACGAAGGTGAGCTGCGGTTGACGGTTCGGGTCAGCTGGTAGCAGTTCGTCATCTTCTCCTGCGTATTGGCCGAGGTCAGTGCGCTGGGAAGTGGCGAAGGAAAGCTCAAGGGCGAGCATCAAACGGGACAGCTCACCGCCCGAGGCGGATTTCGCCAGTGGTCGCTGAGGAGCCGAGGGGAATGCAGAGAAGAGGAAGGTGATGTCATCCCAACCGGTGGAATTGAGCTTGCCGCGTTCAGCAGTTTCGCTCACCTGAATATTCAAGTGTGCTCCGCTCATCGCGAGGCTTTCCAGCTCCTGGTTGACTTGGTCACTCAAGCGCTTGGCTGCGCCGCTTCGTGTTTCATGCAAACCGTGAGCGAGCTTTGAGGCTTGTTGTGCCAACTTCTCGCATTCGGCGCTCACCTGTGCGATACGTTCCGGAGAAGAATCAATGCTGTCGAGCTCTTCCTGAGCGTTCTTCTTCCAGGTAAGCACGTCATCGATTTTTGGTCCCCACCTGCGGGTGAGACCTGCCAGCTCGTGAATACGCGAGTTGATAAAATCAAGGTCAGCGTCACTCCCCTCGCTGGTTTCCAAACCGTTAGCCAAAGTGGAGACGATGTCACTAAGCTGGTCAGACACAGCGCTGAGCTGGTCCACCACCTCGTTCATTCCAGGGATCTCGCTGATTTGCTCAATTGCAGACTGTGCTCGTGCCACTTGGTCGACTGCTGAGCAGGAACCCTCATCATTCGCATCCACGCAGGAAGGATCAATGCAGGATAGTGCGGTGACGAAAGCTGAGCGAATACGCGCTGAATTTTCAATGCGCGTGCGCTGAGCTTTCAGCTCTTCATCTTCATGCGGTTGCGGATCAATCTTGTTGATCTGTTCGAGAGAATCGCGAAGGTAGTCTTCTCGTTGGCGAAGCTGAGCTTGGTCACTGGTCAACTGCTTCAGTGTTGCTTGAGCGTCCTGATAGCTCTTCCACACTTCACGGTAAGCGGCGAGCTCCTCACCTGCTTGGGCATATTGGTCAAGGAATTCGCGTTGATGAGCGCTGCTGACCAAACGCTGTTGGTCTGCCTGGCCGTGAATGGTGATCAGCGAGTTAGCAAGGCTGGTCATCAGCGAGCGGGGCACGCTGTGGCCGTTGACGATAGCACGAGAACGTCCACCTTGCTCTTTACCTGCTACTTGGCGGGTGAGGAAAATCTGGTTATCTTCACTTTCCGCACCTGCTTGGGCAGCATCCTCAAGGGCAGGGTGAGAATCGTCAACGGTGAAAATACCTTGTGCCCACGCATGGGTTGCACCGGCACTGACGCGCTCAGCATCGGCTTTCATTCCGCGGATCAAACCCAGAGCGGAGAGAAGCATGGATTTTCCTGCACCGGTTTCACCGGTGATAGCGGTCATTCCCACCGCAGGGTTGATGAGAGCGTGGTGGATAGGGCCAAGGTCTCTAACTTCAAGTTCAGTGAGCATCGTTCACCTCAGAATGTGATGTGGCATTCTGGCCAGCGTCGGCCGCTAATGCCCAGGGGCGAGAGAACTCGGACGGATGGTTTTTCTGTCGCCATCCCGAAACAGGAAGGTCGAACTTCGTGACCAACCTTTGTGCGAAAGGAACTTCGGAGAGGTGAGCGAGGTTGAGAACATCCTTGCACACGCTCACATCAACATATGAGCCGCGAGGCAGAAGCGCGGAACGCCTACCATCGCAGGTAATCCAGCCTTCGGAAATGGAGTTGGGAAGAACTCCAACGCGGAAGGAGGAAGTGTCGCCAATAACGAATGGCCTGTTGAACAGCGCATGCGCTGCTAAAGGTGCCATTTCCAAACAACGCAAGGTTGGCCAAATGAGAGGGCCACCTGCGGAGAAAGCATAGGCAGTAGAGCCGGTTGGTGTGGAAATCACCACACCGTCCGATGCGAAGGAGGACACTTCGGTTTCATCAACTTCAATGCCTAATTCCACCATCTTTCCCCTATCAGATTTTTCGATGGTGACTTCGTTGAGCGCCCAATCATGCAAAGGCTCGTCAACACCAGGAAGGTAGGCTTTGACGTCCGCGAGAATTCGCTTTTCTACCTGGTAGTTGCGATCGATGACGCGCTGGATTGCTTCGCGAATTTGGAACTCTTCGAACTCGGCGAGGAAGCCGACATGGCCCATATTCACGCCAAGGATTGGCACGGGAGTTCCTTTGGCAAGCTCTGCGGTGCCCAAAATAGTTCCGTCGCCGCCCAGCACGAGGACGAGTTCGACGGTAGAGTCCAGCAAGGGCTTCTTCCATTGACCGAAACGCTTGGATTGGAGAGTGTCGATCAGTTCGACGGTAATGCCTGCGGATTCCAGCATGCGCATGACCACGGAAACGACCGCGCTCTTCCCAATATCTGGTCGCGTCACCAGAAGCACTTTGCGCTTGCTCATCGCACCCTCCTTGCACTCTATTCGAAAATTCGTTCGAATGTAGTTTCCATCTTAGAGAAAGGTCTGCCGAGTTAACAACCAATGTTTCAGACTGTGGAAAACTCCTCCCCTCTTTCGACACGACTGAAAAAACAAGGGTTTAATGAGATTATCAGCGCTGATAATCTCAAGAAATGCTGAGCAAGCTTGCGCGTTTTTCAGCTCAACTGAGGTGCGCGCAACCACAACAAGTACTCGGTGTTGCCATGCTCTCCCTTAATCGGCGAAGTTATGCAGCCACAGACCGTGAAACCGTTAGCGCGAGCGCAGTCGCACACCTCATCGCGAGCTTTTTCGCTCAAAGCAGGATCACTCACAATGCCGTTCTTCCCCAGATGATTCTTGCCCACTTCGAACTGCGGCTTGACGAGCAAAACAATCTCCACGGGCACATCCTCACGAGGTGTCAGGCGGGAGGGCTGTGAAGCTTCGGCGTGGGCCTTGCGCAGTGATAATCCTAAAAGTTTTGCGATCACCGGGATAACGTAGGTCAGCGAAATAAACGCAACGTCAGAAACGATGTAAGTAGGCCGAGCAGGAAGGTCGGAAAGCTCAGCTTCACGAATGTTCAGGCCTTCAATATTCACCACGCGCGGGTCAGAGGCGATTGAAGGAGCGAGCTGACCGTGACCAACATCCAAAGCCGCCACTCGAGAAGCGCCATTTTCCAACAAAACTTGGGTGAATCCGCCTGTGGAAGCGCCGATATCGAGGCATTCGCGACCCTGAGGGCTTGCCAAACCCTGAGGCTGGAAGGCCTCGAGAGCGCCGAGAAGCTTGTACGCGCCGCGAGAAACGTAATGAGGAGCGTCACCCGAAACCGTGATGTCCTCACTGCCGTTGACTTTGGTGCTCGCCTTGGTGATGATCTCGCCATCGACGCGCACAAAACCTTGCTCGATAAGCCTTTGCGCGCGGGTGCGAGAGGCGGCGAGCTCGCGGTTGACGAGCTCAACATCAAGGCGAAGCATAGGAATCCCTTCTTTCAGCACTGTGCTGTGAGGACGTGAGATGTTTTCACAATTGGGCTTGAGCTGGCGGCTCGGCGCTCATCGCGCGGTCAACATCCTGGCGAAGCTCAGAAAGCAAGCCAGTGAGCGCATGAATTGCCTCAGCATCACTCATCTGCTCACTCAGAGGCGCGGGCAACTGCGTGTGCTCGTGAGGAAGCATGGGCTCAGTTTTCGAACCGTCTGAACTCGCCGAGCCAGCCGAACCATTCGCACCGTTCGCACCATTCACATTTTCCATAGTCATTACCCCGCGCATCACAGCGTCATAGCATCACAGCTCAAACTCAGGCAGACTCAGCTGCGAGAGGTCTTCCTGCTCATCAGCCAAATACCAAGCCAACTGGCACACGCATCGCAGCTGATCAACCGAGCGGGCATCAAAGTTCTCAACCCTGATCTCCTGCTGCTCGGCGTCATACACGGCGCACGACTGCGAAGTTCGCGAGTAAAGCAGATGCTCCTGCTCCCCTTCCCCGTGTACAACAACAGGCGCTTGATGAATCTCACCCAAACCGCGCAAGTCCTGGGAAATGAAGGTGGGGCGAAGAAGAGGCTCGGCGAAAATGAGCTGCTCGGCGTGCGTCACCCCGGTCAGCACGCACAGGGAGTCGTAGCCGCCGCGGTTTGCTGCTTCAATGTCAGTGTCGAGGCGGTCTCCCACTGGCAGGCACTGCTCGATAGGAACGAGTGGCGCGTTGCCGGCGTAGATTTCGCGTTCGACGTCGTACATGGCTGATTCTGGCTTACCGGCGATGGCGAGGGGCTTCTGCCCGGTCGCGTTGCCGACTGCTTGGACGAAGGAGCCGATTCCTGGGGTCACGCCCTTTTCGCGTGGCAAGGTCAGGTCGAGGTTGGTTGCGTAGAATTGCGCGCCTTGTTCGACGGCGAAGCACATTTGCGCGAGTTCTTGCCAGGAAATATGTGGGAACCAGCCCATGATTGCCGCTTCTGGCTTCTCGTCAGCATTGTCGACGACCTGGAAGCCCTGGCTGGCGATTTCTGTTTTGAGGTGTTCGCCTCCGACCACCAGTACTTTTGCGCCGGGGCTCACGCGGTGGGCGAGCATGCGGGAGGCGACGATCGCCGAGGTGATAATCTGCTCGGGTTTGCATTCCACGCCGAAACTGGCGACTTGGTCGGCGACAGTTTGTGGGAAGCGCGAGGGGTTGTTGGTCGTGTAGGTGACGAGCATGCCCTCCTGAGCGGCGGCGGTGAGCGCCTGGGCGGCATTTTCCACTGGCTCAGGCCCGCGGTACACAACGCCATCCAGGTCGAAAAGGCCTAGTTTGTACTGTTTTTGCAGGGTTGTGCTGCTCGACTTGAGTTGTATGCTCGTCATTTCCTTGCCTCTCCTCGTCGCTCAAGATTATCAGTCCGCTTCATCAGGCCTGATTCTTCACGGGTGCTGTATATGCGATGAGCCAGAGAGTTTCCGCTCTCTGGCTCACCACAGGGTTACACTGACGTATTACTCAGTGGATTCAGTATCGTCGGAATCATCAGAGTCAGAAGCCTCATCTTCAGATCCGTCCTCGTCAGACTCAGCGTCGTCCTCATCAGAGTTGTCGGCTTCATCAGAGTTGGCAGACTCGTCGTCTGCAACAGCGTCGGAGTCGTCATCAGCTTCTTCGGTGTCATCGTCATCGACATCATCATCGTCGGCATCATCATCGTCGAAGCGATGCTGCCATGCTTCTTCGCGCTCCTGGCGAGCGGCCTCATCTTCTTCTGCGGCAAGCTGGTCGAAGGTGAAGCCCAAGTTCACGAGGTTGGTGTCGTCATCTTCACTGAGGTTTTGAATATCAGTGTCGATGAGGTTTTCCTGTGCTTCGAGGTCTTCCTGGTCTGGCTCGGCGAACTGATCCTCCAAAGCTGCGACCTGGTCGTCGAGAGCTTCCGATTCTTCTACTTGGCCGGCGAGGTCGAGGAAGTTCTGCTCTGCTTGCAGTGCGCGCATGCGGTACTCGCCTGGAAGGTTCTTCACACGCTTCAAAGTGCGAACGATCTTCAAAGCCTGGTCGAAGTTGTCCTTGTCGGCGTAAGCACCAGCGAAGACGAGCATGAGCTCAAACTTCGGCTCGCCCTTCAAATGAGAAGCCTCTTCGGAGAGTGCCACTTCAATAGCCTTGTCAGGGTTACCCAAACCACGCTCAGAGTCGGCAATGAATGGCAGGTAGTCGAGCTCACCGTTCATGCGCATTGCGGTGCGCAGTTCGCGCTCTGCCAGAGCGTACTCACCCTGACGGTAGGCGATGAAACCGAGGGTTTCACGAGCGATATCAACGCGAGATGCCTGCTTGGCAACCCAGCGAGCATGCTCGAGTGCTGCTGCAGGGTCGGTTTGCTCCAAAGTGTAAGCGGCGAGAATGTGCAGGCCAATGTTCTCTGCATGCTCCTTGCTCAAACCGCGCAAGCGCTGCTTGTCGTCTGGGGAGAGCATGGACCATTCCATACCGCGTGGCATCTTTGGCTCACCTGGGCGGCGAGCAGTGTATGGGTTCTGCGATGGGTAGGAAATAGTACCATCGGCGTTGCGGCGAGGACCGTTGGAGAAGGAACGGTTATCGTCATCGCGGCGAACGAGAGGACGGCCGGTTCCTTGACGGTTGCGGTCACCGTGGAAGCGCTCGTTGAGCTGGTCGGTGCTGAAGCCGGAGCGGTGCTGCGAATTGCGATCACCACGGTCGTCACGACGGTCGAAGTTGCGACCAGAGCGCTCACCATCACGGTTGAAACGACGATCATCACGGTCACCAAAGCGACGACCACCACGCTCACCACGCTCATCACGACGGAAGCCGCGATCATCACGACGGAAGCCACCACGGTCATCACGACGACCACCGAAATTGCGACCAGAGCGCTCGCCATCACGGTTAAATCGACGATCATCGCGATCGCCAAAACGACGACCGCCACGCTCGTCGCGGTCATCACGACGGAAGCCGCGGTCATCACGGTTTACGCGGCCTTCACCAGCGAAACGAGAGCGACGCTCATCGTTCTCACGGGCGAAATGACGAGAGGTGTTGCGCTCGCCACCGTATGCGAAGGGGTTATCAGACTTTTCTGCACGGCCGTGACCAGAGAAGCCACCGCCAAAACCGCGGCCAGAACGGCCGTTGCGCTCGCCGGAATGGTTGAAACGACGATCATCGCGATCGCCAAAACGACGACCACCACGATCACCACGATCATCACGACGGAAGCCGCCACGATCCGAGCGATCATCACGACGGTCGAAGGAACGACCAGAGCGCTCCGAACGGTCAGAATGCTCGAAACGGTCAGAACGGCCGCCAAAGCCGCGGCCGCCACCGCGATGCTCGTTACGCTCACCAAACTTACGGCCACCAAAACCGCGGCCGGAACGCTCACCGCCGCGATCCGAGCGACCGCCAAAGCCGCGGCCGCCACTGCGATGCTCGTTCGAGCGAGAGGAACGAGAATCAGAATTATGCGAATAGTTATCGCTCACTTGTTAGCCTCCAGAGCTGCAAGGGACTTCTTACCGCGACGCAGCAAAACAAAACGTCCGGCCAAAAAATCAGACTGAGTGAGAACCTGGTTCGGGTCCTCAACACGGTTGTTATTTACATACAAGCCACCCTGACGAATGGCCTTCATCGCCTGCGAGATCGATGGGAACAAACCTCCATCAACTGCAGCACGCACCACTTCTTCGCCCTCTTCAGCCGAGGCCCATGCCTTCGTACCATCAGCATTGTCAACATTCTTCAAGCCTTCGAGAGCAGCTTCGAGAGTCTGCTCATCCAGCTTGGCAAGCTCACCGCGGCCAAAAAGCGCCTGGCTGGCTTCAATAGCCTGCTGTGCTGCCTCTTCACCGTGAATGAAGCTCGTGACTTCATAGGCGAGAACTTTCTGTGCTTCACGTGCACCAGGGTCCTGCTGCTGAGCTTGAGCGAGCTGCTCGATACGCTCCTTAGGCAGGAAGGTGAACACCTTGAGAAGCTTGATTGCCTCAGAATCTGGCTGGTTGTACCAGAACTGGTAGAACTTGTATGGGCTCAACATGGAGCCGTCCAGCCACATGGCGTTGCCTTCTGACTTGCCAAACTTCTTACCCTGAGAATCAGTGATAATCGGGCTGGTCATGACGTTGACGTCGACGCCGTGAACGTGGTGGATGAGGTCCAGGCCAGAAACGAGGTTACCCCACTGGTCGTTACCGCCAGTTTGCAGGGTGGCATTCTTCGTCTCGTAGAGGTGGAGGAAGTCGTTTCCCTGAAGAACCTGGTAGCTGAACTCGGCGAAGGAAATGCCGTCCTCCGAGTTCAAACGCCTGGCAATAATATCCTTGTTGAGCATGGTTCCCACGCGGAAGTTCTTACCCACATCGCGCAGGAAGTCAATGGCGGAGTACTTGCTCGTCCAGTCGTAATTGGACACGTACTGGGCAGCATTCTCGCCATCAGAACGCAAGAAACGGGAGATCTGATTGCGCAACTTTTCCGTCCACTGAGCAACCGTCTCAGCAGGGTTCAAGGTGCGCTCGCCGGATTGGCGTGGGTCTCCGATCAAACCTGTTGCGCCGCCGACCAGAACAATAGGATGGTGACCAGCTTCCTGCAAGTGACGCATCACGAGCAGGGACACAAGATTACCAATGTGAATGGAAGGAGCGGTAGGGTCGAAACCGCAATAGAAGGTGATCGGGCCTTCGGACAGAGCCTTGCTCAAACGCTCGCGATCAGTAGACTGCGCGATCAAACCGCGCCATTCCAGTTCTTCTAGTACGGAAGAGAACCCTGCTTCCTTGTAATTGGTAACCTTTGCCATTTTCCTTTTGCCCTTCGGCCTCTCGGCGTATGAGTTTACGAGTTCTCATTCTCTCAGTACAGCCCGACAGCACACGCCACTTTTTCAGCTCAGCAAATCCGCAGAAAATAGCCAATTCTTTGCCACAGCGCTCCCCATTTTTTTGAGATTATCACTGCGTGATAATCTTGCGCGCGCCCCTGCCAAGAGAGCCCAACCTCACCGAACGCGACCTCGAAGCCCGCGCCTTCACCCAGCCCAACCTCTCCCCGCGCCCGTTATCAGCTTTTCTGATAACTCGTGTATTTCGTTTTAGGCAAAAGGGTCAGAACCCCGTACACTAGTTCTTCGTTTGTATTCGAGCAGAATTGAACACCATAGTCGTTTCACTAGTTGGGGAAGTATGATGAGACACTTTCGTCGCCAGAAAAAGCTCATTATTTCTGGTATTGCTGCCCTTCTGATCGCAGCACTCGCCTGGCTGAGTTTTAGCCCGCACTCCGGTGACATCGTTTTGATGGATCCCAACCAGGACTCTTCTGCTTCTTCCTCCGCTTCTGGCAAGCACGTCACTGTTGGCGTGGCAGGCTTGAGCTCGGCTACTCAGCAGGTGTGGGCCGCCGTTTCCAAGATTGCCAGAAACCGTTATGGCATTACGGTGAGCATTAAGAACTTCACCGACTACAACCAACCCAACCAAGCCTTGCAAAATGGCGATATTGACCTCAACGCCTACCAGCATTACGCCTTCTTGAACGCTTGGAATAAGGCGAACCATGCTGACCTCGTGGGGATTGGCACGACGGTTATTGCCCCGATCCGCCTCTACTCTCGCCAGTATTCTTCGGTGCAGGATATTCCTCGCGGTTCGACTATCGCCGTTCCCAACGACGCAACGAATGAATCTCGAGCTTTGCTCACCTTGCAGCACGCTGGCCTGATTTCCGTGAAGCTGCCAAAAAATGGTTTGGCTACGGTGGCGTCGATTACTGATAATCCTAAGAAATTGACTATTAAAGAGGTGCCGCCAGACCAAACTCCCCGCGTACTCGAGTCAGTGGCAGGCTCGGTTATTAACGACGACTTTGCCGCTTCGTCGAACACTCCGTTAAGCTTGGCCATCGCGACGGAGCCTGTGGATGCGAGCTCTCACCAGTGGCTCAACATTATTGCCGCGCGTAAGAAGGACGCCCACAACGATCTGTTCGCCAAAGTGGTGGAATGCTACCAAAGCGACGAGATTGCCACTGTGATTCGCCGCGCATACGGCGGGAGAACATTGCCAGCATTCGGCGAGTATTTGAAGCGTTTGGAAGATCAGCACGCCGAATAGTTGAGCTAGGAAAGCGGGAGCGAATGAACAACGAAAGTGATGTGGTCATTGAACTCGACCACGTGCGCGTCAGCTTTGGTGATACGACCGCCGTCCATGACGCCAGTTTGAAGCTGCATAAGGGTGAAATTCTGGGCGTGATTGGCTTTTCCGGAGCCGGAAAGTCAACGCTGGTTCGTACGCTCAATTTGCTGCAGACCCCGAGTGCTGGGCGTGTGCGCGTTTTGGAAAAGACGATTTTTGACGATGGCACGGTGATTAAGCCTCGCGAACTGCGTGCTTTGCGCCGCCGCGTGGGCATGATTTTCCAGGGGTTTAACCTGCTCAACCAGTCGAGCATTGCCGACAATATCGCTTTTGCTTTGCGCCACAGTGAGCTTAGTGAAAGTGACATCGAGCAGCGCGTTCGCCACCTTTTGGAGCTCGTTCACTTGGAAGAGTATGCGAATGCCTACCCTGCTCAGCTGTCTGGTGGCCAAAAGCAGAGGGTTGCTATTGCGCGCGCTTTGGCAAATAACCCTGAGGTGTTGCTCTCGGATGAGTCCACTTCGGCGCTGGACCCGCAAACGACTATTCAGATTCTTGATTTGCTCAAGGATTTGAACCGTCGTTTGGGCGTGACGGTTGTTCTCATCACTCACGAGATGGATGCGGTGAAGCGCATTTGCGATCGCATTATTGTTATGGAGCACGGTGAGCTGGTGGAGCGTGGCGCTTTGCGCGATGTGGTGTTGCACCCTCGCCAGGCGATGACACGCGAGTTCGTGGGTGGTTCGAGTGAGACGGAGCGCTCTCTGGCCGCTTACCATTTGGGTGGTTTGAAGCCGAACCAGAGGCTTTTCCAGCTGACGTATGGTGTGGATAATGTCGACCAGTCGGCAACCCTCGAGTTGTACCGTCGTTTTGGCGTTGAGTCGAGTATTCTGTACGGCTCTGTTGATGTGTTGAATGGTGAGTTGATTGGCACTCTGATCATTTTGGTGACGGGTGATGCGCAGCAGCTCAAGCAGGCGACGGATTATTTGGCGTCGATGGATATTGATGCGCAGCAGTTGGACTCGTCGCTGGTCAGTTCTGATGATGAGGGAGCTGACGATTCTTCTGAGGAGCGTGTGGCATGAAAGATTTCCTGGAACAGTGGATTCCTAATGTTCTCGCTTTGGGCTGGTATGGCGAAACCGGTTGGGGTACCGCTATTGTTCAGACGTTGTTCATGACCTTCTGGTCGGCTTTCTTTGGCGGTATTGCTGGTCTGTTGGCTGGTATTGGCATGGTGTTGACCGGTAAGGGCGGCATTCATGAGTCGCGCAAGTGGAACATTGTGATTAGCAAGACGGTGGATGTGTTCCGCGCGGTGCCGTTCATTATTTTGCTCGCTTTTGTGGCGCCGTTTACGAAGGCTTTGATTGGCACTCAGATTGGTGCGAAGGCTGCTTTGGTACCGCTTTCTTTGGGTGTTTTCCCCTTCTTCGCCCGCCAGGTTCAGGTTGCTTTGGAGACGGTGAATCCGGGCATTGTGGAGGCGGCGCAGTCGGTGGGCGCGTCCACGATGGATATTGTCACCACGGTGTACTTGAAGGAAGCGCGAGCCGAGTTGCTTCGTGTGTCGACAGTCACCGTCATTAACCTCATAGGATTAACAGCTATGGCTGGTGCTGTTGGCGCTGGCGGTTTGGGTACGATGGCTATTTCGTATGGCTATGACCGTTTCAACACGGATGTGACGGTGATGGCTACCGTGCTCACTCTTCTGTTGGTTCTTATCGTTCAGTTGGTGGGCGATGTGCTCACTCGCCGTTTGGATAAGACGCGCGTTCGCTAACGGTTGTGCTTCTGTGGAACCACACCAGTTTTGCGAGCTATGGCAGCGTCCGCTGCTCGTTTGGCAGCATCCACAGTTTGCGTGTCGTTTTGAATGAGAGTGAGGTTGTGGCTGGCGGTGTTAATCTCGCGTCGGTCTGCTTGTTCCTCTTCTATGTTCTTTTGAGTTTCCTCGAGCATTCTCTTCTGATCGGCCTTGAGAACGGGCACTTGTTTGGCTGTTTGCAGAAGTTTGGTTGCGAAGGCGTGTGCTTGGCTGGCTTGGTCGGGGTTCAAAGTGAGTGCTGCAGCGAAGGCGTCGCTTTCAATCACGAGGAAGAGCTGGCGGGTATCGATCACCGTGTTTTTCTTGGCGCTGGCACCGATGAGTGCGCCTATGGGACCGAAGAGTACAGCTCCGGTGGCGACACGGGTCAGTGTTGTGCGTGATTTCACAGCGATGGCACCTGCCGTGTCTACTTCTGCGCGCACGGAAGGGTCAAGCGGGTATCGGCCTTGTGGAGTGGTGATGTAGAGTTTGTGGACTTCGATTTTTCCTTCTTTGCCGATGATGGAGTCCACGTAGCCATCGCCCATTTTCTGCGCTTTTTCATGCTGCCATCGGGCTGCTGCCACTCGCCTATCGTGAGCTTTGAGCGCTTTGTTATACAGCTTCTCTGCTTCGTGTACGCGGCGTTCATACTCTCGCACGGCGGCATCATAGGCTTTTTCTTCTGGCATCTTTGCTTGCTCACGCTTGATTTCTTGAACGAGGAGCACAATAAACCACACCAACAAGCCCAATATGACGAGCAGAATCACATACTCCATCGCTACCTCCTGAGAGCAACGCTAGCTCTGAATACTGCTTCTGCCAAATTGCCAGGGCAGATGAAAAAGCCGCAGCGAAGCGGATGCTCGGCTGCGGCTGATGAAGCGGACTGATAATCTGGAGAAATTCAGGCCAAAGGCTCGCCACCATGAGCCAAAGACCAGCCCTCAGGGTCGTTGGACCAGGCAGTGAGAACCTCACGATCAGCTTCGTCAACGAAACCTTGAGCAATGGCCTCAGAAATCAGCGTCGAATAGCTTGTTGCAGAGAAGTAGGGCATGCCAGCAGCAGCAAAGTTTTCGCGAGCTTCCGGCAGCTCATAGTTGAAAATCGAGGCGACACCAAGCACCTTCGCACCCTCGCCTTCGGCAGCCTTGACAGCCTTGAGAACTGAGCCGCCCGTTGAGATCAGGTCATCAATAACCACCGTACGAGCGCCAGGAGTGATCGTGCCCTCAATCTGGCGGCCCTGGCCGTGATCCTTCGGCTTAGAACGCACGTAGATCATCGGCTTGTTGAGCTCTGCTGCCAGCCAAGCAGCGTGAGGAATGCCTGCCGTTGCCGTGCCAGCAATGACATCCACCTCACCAAACTGGCGAGTGATGAGAGCCGCTAAAGCCTGAGCAATGTGAGTGCGCACCTGCGGGTAAGAGATAGTCAAACGATTATCAGTGTAAATAGGCGCATGCAGGCCCGAAGCCCAGACGAAGGGATCGTTCGGGCGCAAGGTCACAGCCTGGATGGACAGCAGATCAGCGGCGATCTGGTGGGCCTGAGCGTTTGCCTCGGCGGCCTGTGCGTTAGCCTCGGCAGCTTGTGCGTTAGCAGTGTTTTCAACGCTTGCGGCGTTCTGAGCACTTGCAGAGTTCTCAGCGTTAACGGAGTTTGTGTTCGTCATTTTTCCTTCTTGAGTACGAATATGTGCGGGCGGGCCGGCAGGCCACCACGCGGATGGGCGGGCCAGTGGCCAGCGGGCGACCTGGGATCGGCGAGCCAGCGTTCAGCCGATGAACTCGCGGCGAATGGTCTGGTAAGCGGCAACCGGGTCGGCAGACTGCGTGATCGGACGGCCCACCACGATGGCGTTCGAACCCAGCTGATGCGCCTGGAACGGCGTAACAATGCGCTTCTGGTCATCCTTCTGGTAGTGAGCAGGGCGAATACCGGGAGTCACGCACAAGAAGTCATCACGAGTGACCTCGCGAATGGCCGCAATCTCCTGAGCAGAGCAGACTACACCAGCCAGACCACACTCGTCAGCCAAGCGCGCATAGTTCTGCACCGACTCAATCAGCGACAAATCCACATGCTGCTGCTCGTGCAAAATCTGCTCGTCAATGCTGGTCAGCTGAGTGATGGCGAGGAGCTGGGCAGGCTCAACATGAGCCTCCTGCGCACCCTGCCGCAAACCTTCCAAACCAGCCTTGAGCATTTCAGAGCCGCCAGCCGCATGAATCGTGGTGAAATCAACACCCAAGCGTCCGATAGCAGCCATGGCTCGGCGCACGGTGTTCGGAATGTCGTACAGCTTCAAATCCAGGAAAATGCGGAAGCCGCGAGCTTTAGCCTGCTTCACCATCTCTTGGCCGACGCCGTAATACAGCTCCATGCCGATCTTGAGGATGGGCATGTCATGGTTGGCCTCGCCCGAATCCTTGAGCGTGTCCATGAGAGCGAGAGCTTCTTTTTCGCTGGCAACGTCGATGGCAACAATCGGCTCGTATCTTCTCATCATTCTCCCCTTAGTGTGCTGAGATTATCAATGCCATACTGATCCATGACAAGCGGAAGCGCACTGATAATCTTGGGCAATGCCAGCGGGTCAGTGAAGGATGCTGAACCCACCTGAACAGCTTGAGCACCAGCGATGAGGTATTCCAGAACATCCTCGGCGCTCGTAATACCCCCGACGCCAATGATCGGGATATCGGAAACCTGTCGAACCTGGTGAATAAGCCTCAAGCAAATCGGCTTCAGCGCAGGGCCAGACACACCGCCGGTCACATTCGACAAAATCGGCTTGCGGCTGGCAAGGTCGAAGCGCAAACCCGTCAGCGTGTTAATCATGGTCAAGCCCGCTGCCCCACCACGCTCGGCGGCCAGTGCGATCGTCGTGATATCGGTAACGTTTGGCGTGAGTTTGACGTACACCGGCTTGGAACTTGCCTGCACGCAACGGCGAGTCAGCTCTTCGACGACCTCAGGGTCAACGCCCATGGCCTGGCCGCCAGCTTTGACGTTCGGGCAAGAAATATTGAGTTCGAGGGCTGCAAGATGGCTCGACTTGTTGAGTTTTGTTGCCACCTGCTCGTATTCTTCGACGCTATTGCCGGCAACGCTCGCAATTACCGGCAGGTCGGGATAGTTTTCCTCAAGCCACACCAGCTTGTCGGCGAGGAGTTGCTCGACGCCAACATTGTGTAAACCGTTGCAGTTCATCCATTCCTCGCCGCTTTTGAGCAGGCGAGGCTGGCCGTTTCCCTCGCGCGGGCGCAAGGTTGTGGTTTTGAGAACGATGGCTCCCAGCCTGTTGAGGTCGTAGTCGCGGGCAATTTCCTGGCCATACCAGCACGTTCCCGAAGCTGGCATAACAGGGTTTTTGAGCTTTAAGCCCGGCAGCTCGACGCCAAGGCGCGGGTCAGAAACAACACCGCCTTTCTTGAGATTGTCAGGACGGGTTGAGCTTGGCCTGGTAATCTGGGGCGTTTCCTCCCCTGCCAAAAGCTGAGCGTGAGCAGAGATCGCGAGCATATTTTCTGTTGTTTCAGCCATCGTTCCCTCCTCTCAAGCAGTTTCTACTGCGAGACCAACCTGGGCATCCTCTTGGCCCTTGCGAGCCTGAGCCTTGAGAGCAGTCAGGCGCTTGATGCCAGGAAGGCTGACCATCACCAGGAAGGAGAGGACGTACATGCCAGCCAAAGAGCCCATCACAATCCAGAGGTTGTTGAAAGCGTCCATCATCGCGCCGATTGCCAGAGAGGAGAAACCACCCACAGCGCGACCAATATTCATGATCATGTTGTTAGCAGTAGAGCGGATCTCTGTTGGGTAGAGCAGGGAGATCACCGTGCCGTAGCCGCCGAACATGCCGTTGGAGAAGAAGCCGATCAGCGCGCCAGCGAGCAGCAGCTGAACCATGTTATTGACGGAGAGCAGGGAGAACATGACGCAAGCAGAACCCAGCAGGAAGATTCCGAAGGACCAGCGAGGGCCGAACTTGTCCATAACCCAACCGAAGACGACCATGCCCAGAGACATACCGATGATTGTGGCGATCATCCACAAGCTGGACTTGGTGACGGAGAGATTCAGACGAGCCTGTGCGATGCTTGGCAACCAGTTCATCAAGCCGAAGTAGCCGGCGATCTGGATGATGGCCATGATGGTCAGGCCGATGGTCTGAGCGGCCAGAGCTGGAGTGGCGAAGAGGCGAGAGAAGGAGATCTTGTGAGAAGCGTCGTGGTGGGCGGTGGCTTCCTGAGCCTGCTTTTGAGCCTCAAGGAAGGTATCAGATTCCTTGACGTGACGGCGGACGAACCAGATCAAAATGACGGGGACGATACCGACCAGGTACAGCGCGTTCCAGCCGAAAGTAGGAAGAATCCATGCTGCGAGAAGAGCTGCGAGAATGGAACCAACCTGACCGCCGATGGCTGCCAGAGAAGTGAGACGGCCCATGTAACGGTGAGTGAAGTTCTCAGCGATCATTGCCATGCCGACGCCGTACTCGCCGCCTGCACCCACACCTGCGAGGAAGCGCAGAATGTAGAGCAGCCAAATGTTATGGGCGAAGAAGGTCAGAGCGGTCGCAATGGCGAAAATCCAAATGGTGTGGGAGAAAGTGCGAACGCGGCCGAGCTTGTCACCCAAAATGCCGAAGATCAAACCACCGGCAAGCATACCGAGGTTCGTGATAGTGGAAATCAGGCCAGCCTCTGCCTTAGAAATTCCCAAGCTCGCGATAATCATGGTCAGCGAGAAGCTCAGGAACATGATATCCATGTTTTCCAGCAAGAAGCCGGAGGATGTCGAAGCAACAACCCAACGCTGCTGCTTGGTCATATCTGCGAAGCTCAGCTTCGCCTGGGTATTCTTCTTTTCTTCGTTCATCAACCTCATCTCCTTATCGGGTGACCACCGGCCTGCCCGACGTATGGGTTTGCAGTAGTTGGGTGCAACTACTGAGTGATTGCTGTAGCGAGCTTTTTCGGCATAAAAAAAGCAGAAACCTTACGGTCTCTGCTTCACTACGCAATCACGAAAAGCAAATGCAAAAACAACCGAGGCTGCTCGGCTGCTCTCCTGGGTGGCGCATGCGCTCACCGTCACACTTGCGTTTCTCATCGTTGCAAGACGATACGCCCGCGATATGACAGACGAAGCTCATGGGCGTGTCGCAAGCTCTTTGATCTGCTCGTCCACGCGCTTGGCAGCACTTCCTCCCAAGCTCTTATGTGCTTCAACGCTTCCTGCAGCACTCCACAGGTTTTTCAGCGCGCTCACCGGTAGCTTGCCTGTCATCGCAGCTGGGGCAACACCAGCCGCAAGGAGCATCTGCTCGCATTCTTTTGAGCTTGGCGCGTCTGAGGTGCTGGGAGACTCTGAGGTGCGCGGAGCTTCTGAGGCGCGCGAGGCTGCGACCTCAGCGCTTTCAGCTTGAGCTGAGCTGGTATCGCGATCTTCCAAAAACTTGAGCACCACCTGCTCGGCAAGCGTGGGATGCACATACTGGTGAACCACAAGCCACGCCACCACATCCGGCGCAGCGAGCTTCCACGAGCAGGCCTTCTCGCAGCCAGGCTCATCCCACTCCAGCCGCTCAACCATATGAGCCAGTGCGGTAAGTTTGACTATGAGAGCGTGAGAGTCATCATGAGGAAGAGTAGGTTCACCTTGTGCCGGTTCACCTTGTGCCGGTTCACCTTGTGCAGGCTCACCTTGTGCCGGGCTGGTCTGTGCTGATCTGACTTGTTCCGAATTGCCCGCACGCTTGACGAACCCCACGTTTTCCCACAGCTGCACCTGCTGCTCAAACTCGCGGCACAAAGCTTTAACCTGGCCGGTCAACACGAAAAATCGCTCCTCCTCTGGGCTTGCCGCAGTCGAGCTCAACTCTCGGGCAGCACACGAGGAAACCGCTGAAAAATCAAGCGCGCGAGCCAAGGGCCTCGGGTCTTGCTCGAAAAGCATGCCCGCACCCTCCCCCACGGTCACCGGGCAACGGTCGGCGTGAGCTCGCCAAGCTACCAGCTGCTCGGCCATGTCGGCAAACTGGTACGCCCAGCCGACGAGCGCTTGGGCTGCAAGAGTTGGGCTGAGATTAACAGGAATGATAATCCTGAGCGACAACGCCTTACCTGCTTGCGTTAACAAACTGTGCTTCACATCGTTCAGCGCTCGAACAATGTGCTGAGCATGCGCGCGCAACAGGGCTCGACCCACACTCAGATAACGCGCAGTTGCCGAACGAGTGGCGAGAAAATCGAGCGCGAGCTGCTCGTCCTCATCCTCACGCATGAGAGAAACCAGCTGGGCGTCGAGGTGATTAAACAGATTAGCCAGCTCGTCGTAGCGCGGGGAGGAATCAGCTGGCCAGTCTCGGCCAATGCGCTGGAGAGCATGGTGAAGGCGGAGGGCTTCGTTCGCGCTGATAATCTCAAGGGATGCGAGGCCCGCTGCCCACGCATCAGAGAGTGAAAGGTCGTAGGAAACTGCTGTGTTCATGCGAGCTCCTCATACAAAAAGAGGCCCACGAGGGGCCTCCAACTTGTCAGACGGTTAGGAAACTGGCTGTTTGTGCGCCATTAGCGACAGCACCGAGCAGCGAACTCAGCCCGGGGATCGGAACGCCGAAAGTGACGAGCAGCATGACGATCAAGCCGATCACCGACAAGACGATGGCAGCGATAGCCAAGCCGCGGCCCTTCATGTGAAGAACCTTGTCACGGCGAGCAGCCATGATGGCCAGCGGCAAGCTCAGGAATGCGAAGTAGGTGTAGAAGCTCAGGATGAAAGCGATGATGCTCCACATATCCCAGCGGCCATACACCGGGTTCTGGTTCGGGTCATCAGGGTTGAACGGGCGCAGGAACTGGTCGTAGGCGACGGGCTGCGGCCTGCCGTTGGGGCCAGGCTGACCTTGAGGACCTTGAGGACCAGCTTGCGGACCTTGAGGACCCTGTGGGCCCGGCTGACCCTGTGGGCCAGGCTGACCGTATGCGCGAGGTGGGAACTGGCCGGGGCCAAAAGTGCCTGGCTGTGGGCCAAAGCCATCCTGCGGCTCATAAGGGTTGAAACCGAACGGGCCGTTTTGTGGAACATGCTGGTTACGAGCACCACTGTTCTGTGGCTGATCCTGGTTGCCTGGCTGGTTCGGCTGGCCCTGTGGACCCTGAGGGCCTTGCGGACCTTGCGCTTGCGGGCCACGAGGACCTTGTAGACCCTGAGGGCCCTGCGGGCCAGCTTGAGGGCCGTAAGGGTTCGGGCCAAATTGTGGACCATAAGGGTTGGGACCATAGTTGTTCGGGCCGTAACCAAACTGAGCGTTTGGGCCATAATTGTTCGAGCCGAAACCTTGAGGACCGTAACCATTGCCGTTCTGGTTCATATCCGGACGGTTGCCATTAAAACCGAAGAAATTCTGCTGCTGGGGGCGATTATTGTTCTGAGGCTGTGGTTGAGGCTCAGGAGCGCCGAAAATATACGGATTGTAATTCGGGCCATACTGCGCGCTCATCTGACCATAGGACGGCTCTTGCGTTTCCAAGCGGCCCAAGTCCACGCGCTCGTCCTGCTGCTCGGCATTGTGCTCAGCATTGTGCTCGGCCTGATGAGGCTCGCTGGCAGCAGAATTCTGAGGCACGGCCGCCTGAGGGGCGTCATCGTGGGTAGCAGCCGGCGCAGAATTTTCCGCCTGTTGAACGCCACTCTGCTCAGCACCCGTCTGCTCAGCACCCGTCTGCTCAGCACCCGTCTGCTCAGCACCCGTCTGCTCAGCATTGTTGAGCTCAGTATTACGAGGAGTTTCTCCCGAATCACCCTTCACTGGGTTGAGATTCTCATTATCCGACATAGCTCCCCTTTCCGCTTCGCTCAGAATTCACTTCTGACACTAAGAGCCAACCCTTACAAAATACCAGTATCCTATGAAACTTCGCTGGATGCTTGCTGATAAAAAACCGCCCGTTTACTGAGCATGCTGATAATCTCCCCAGATTACCAGTGCTGAGCAAACGGGCGTATAAACCTACCAGCGAAGCTGCTCAATCGCGCATCAGACGCGCAGAACGGCGTTGAGGTCCTTCTCGCATTCAGCGACGATAGCAGCGCGAATCTCCTTCGCCTGGGCTGCGGTGAGAGTCTGAGAATCAGAACGGTACACCACCGAGAAGGCTAAGGACTTCTTGCCTTCACCCAAGTCAGAGCCACGGTACACGTCGAAGAGCTCGACAGACTCCAGAGACTCACCACCACCACGACGAATGGCGTCAATCAGCTGCTGAGCGCTCACCTTCTCCTCCACCATGAAGGCCAGATCCTCACGAACTGGCGGGAAGGTGGAAATCGGCTTGGCCTGCAGTGGCTGCAGCGACAAGGTGTCGAACAGCGCCGTCAAGTCGAGGTTGAAGGCAGCGGAGTGCTCCGGCAAGCCCAAAGTCTTGTTCACTTCAGGGTGGAGCTCACCGGCAACACCCAGGTAAACACCGTTGAAGCTCACCACTGCAGTACGGCCTGGATGCCAGGTGCCCGCATTGAAATCAGATGGCAAGTTCGTCGCCTCATCAAGGCTTGCCATGCTCAGTTCAGCACCGATACGCTCGCCCACACGACGAGCCAGAGCAACAGCATCCGACCAGTCGATAGCGCGAGAATCCTTCCACCAGCCGGGGGCAACAGCCTCACCAGTCAGCACAGCAGCAACCTGCAACGGCTGAGCAGGAAGGCCAGCTTCCAAAGCCTTGAGCTGGTCCTCGCTTGGCTTGACCGAACCAGGCAGAGCAGGAATGGCAGGAGCGTTAGGATCCTGACGGTACACGTGACCAATCTCATAAATCTGGACGTTACGCATGCCACGACGAAGATTGCGCTGAGCAGTGCGAGCCAAAGTATAGAGAAGGTTCGTACGCATGAACGGACGATCTCCAGCCAGAGGGTTACGCACCTCAACCGACTCACCCTTCACCTGCTCGGCGTTGAGAGCGAACTCCTCAAAGTCCTTCTCACCGACGAACGGGTAGCTGAGCGTCTCCACCAAACCAGCTTCAGCAAGCGTTGCAGCGACCTTACGCTGACGAGCCTGGAATGGCGTCAAACCAGGGTTCACCACAGGAACCGACGGAATACGAGTCGGAATCTTGTCATAACCAACCAGGCGAGCTACTTCCTCCACCAGGTCAGGAGCGATGGTGAGGTCTGGACGCCATGTAGGAGGAGTGACGATGAAGGTGCCATTGCCACCGCCGGCAACCGTGCAACCGATATCCTCCAAAATGGCGGCAATATCCTCAGTAGAGGTATCGAGATTAGCAAGGCGCTTCACCTCGCTCACCTTGAAGGCGATCGGCTGCGGTTCCTTCGTAGTGTTGAGGTCCGTTGGATTATCAGAAGCAACGCCCTGGCCATAGCGAGTCAAAAGGTGAATAGCATCCTGAGCTGCAGCTGGCTGCATCGCATAATCCACACCGCGCTCGAAACGATGCGAAGCGTCGGTAGGAAGCTTGTGGCGACGAGCAGTACGAGCTATGGAAACCGTATCGAAATGAGCCGACTCCACCAAAATATTCTTGGTGTCAGCAGTGATTTCGCCATACTGGCCGCCCATCACACCGGCAAGGCCAAGAATACGCGAGGAACGCTCACCATTCGGAGAATCAGTGATGACGAGGTCTTCCACGCTCAACACATGCTCCTCACCATCCAAAGTGACGAGCTTCTCGCCCTCATGAGCACGGCGAACCACGATCGGTGGGACGAGCTTATCCAAGTCGTAAGCGTGCAAAGGCTGACCCAAGTCGAGCATGACGTAGTTGGTGACGTCCACAGCCAAAGTGTGAGGGCGAACACCGGCGCGAATCAGGCGGCGACGCATCCAGTTTGGCGTCTTTGCATTCGGGTCGAAACCGCGCACTGCGCGCAGGTAGTAGCGGTCGCAACCCACCACACCGTGGATAGGGTTGTCATCCTCGATGGCAGCTTCAACATCACCCTGGTGTCCTGCCTCAACCTGAGGAGCCTGAGCGGCAAGCTCAGGAATAGGGTCGGTGAAAGGCTCGCCGGTGGAGTGGTGATATTCGCGCGCAACACCGCGGTAGCTGAAGGCGTAGCCGCGATCTGGCGTGATGTTAATCTCAAGCGTTGGAATGTTGAGGTGAAGCAAGCTCAGCGCATCATCGCCAGGCTTGATATTCTTCAACTCCTCCTGAGAGAAGCCCTCTTCGCGCAGCAAGATAATGCCGTGATGGTCATCGCCCATGCCCAGCTCGCGGGCGGAGCAGCACATACCCTCCGACTTGTGGCCGTAGGTTTTGCGCACAGAAATGGCGAAGTCACCAGGAAGAACGGCACCAGGAAGAGCGACCACCACCAGGGCGTCCTTCTCCACATTCGGAGCGCCGCAAATGATGCCGCGCAGACGAGTGGTACCGTCCTCTTCCTTCACGTTGTGCTCTTCACCGCAATCGACCTGGCACCAGGACACCGTCTTGCCGTTCTTCTGCGGCTCCTTGACGAAGTCAACGATGCGGCCAACCACCACAGGCCCGGTCACGGAAGAGCGGTGAATGGTTTCGGTTTCCAGACCGATACGAACGAGGTCTTGGCTCAGCTGCTCGACGGTGAGGTCTGCAGGAACGTCAACATGCTCTTTGAGCCAGTCAATATCAACGATTGGCATTACTCACTCTCCCATCGCGAACTGCTTGCTGAAGCGAATATCGCCTTCAACCAAGTCGTGCATATCGTTAATGTCGTGGCGCAGCAGCAAAGCGCGCTCGATGCCCACGCCGAAAGCGAAACCGGTGTACACGTCAGGGTCCAAACCGGCCGAACGCAGAACATTCGGGTGGACCATACCGCAACCACCCCATTCGATCCAGCCTGGGCCGCCCTTCTTATCGGGGAACCACAAATCCATCTCAGCAGATGGCTCAGTGAACGGGAAGTAGGACGGACGCAAGCGAGTCTTGGCCTCCGGGCCGAACATGGCAACTGCCAAAGCGTCCAAAGTGCCCTTCAAGTCGGACATGGTCAGGCCCTTATCCACGGCGAGAGCCTCGCACTGGTGGAACACAGGAGTGTGGGTAGCGTCGAGCTCGTCGGTACGGAAAACGCGGCCCGTGCAGGCCATGTACAACGGCACACCACGCTGGATGAGGCCACGAACCTGGTCGGAAGAGGTTTGGGTGCGAAGAACCATGTTCGAACCGACAAAGCCAGCAGCGTCGCGAGCCTTATCACCCTTGACGTAGAAAGTGTCCTGCATTTGACGAGCAGGATGGTCAGGGCCAAAGTTCAAAGCGTCGAAATCGTACCACTCCGAATCAATTTCTGGGCCTTCAGAAATCTGCCACCCCATGGAAACGAAGAAGTCTTGAATATCTTCAGTCAGCGCTGCCAAAGGATGACGCGCACCGAGAGGATGACGCTCAACAGGAAGGGTAACGTCAACCTTCTCTGCAGCGAGCTTGGCTTCTTCCTCTGCTTTCTTAACGGCAGCCTCACGAGCACCGAAAGCGCGACCAAATTCTGCACGCAACTGGCCAAGCAGCTGTCCGGCTTCCTTCTTCTGGTCATTAGGCAGTTTGCCGATTGCCTGGGAAGCGCGAGCGAGAACGGAATTCTTACCCACATACTCGTCACGCAGTTGGCGTAAGGCGCTCGACGACTGGGCGTCTTCAATTGCCTGGACAGCTTCGGCGATCTGGGCGGTAACCCGCTCCTTGTCGAATTCAGCTTCGTTAGTCACGAAGGCCCCTTTTCCTCATCGCAGTTTCAAGTTTCAGATTTTCATTGCTCTTCCTCGCACGCTGAACATGCGGGCTGAGAGCTATTCCTTGTTTATTCTTTCAACGTAGCCCGACACCGACGCAGACAGGCGAGGCGGGATCAGCCTTGGTGTTGAGCCATGGCGATGGAATACATCATCACCGCTCCGCTCATCGCCAAATTCAGCGACTCAGCGGAACCATACAACGGAATCATCACCGCTCTTCCGGCACGCTCCACAATCTCGGTTGGCAGGCCGCGAGCCTCGTTGCCAAACAGCATGATCGGTGTTGCAGCCGGCTTGACGAGCCCAGAATTGCGATCGGCCAGCACAGTCACCAAGTCGTAAGGCGCGTGCTCTTGCGTACCATGAATATCCGCCGCCCATATTGGCAGGCTATGTTTCTCAGCCCAAGCGAAGAACTCTTCCGTGCTGGCTTGAATAACCGGAATGTGGAAGAGCGAGCCAGCGGAACTGCGCACCACTTTCGGGTTGAGCGGGTGGGCGGAGTCGTCGACGAGAATGATGGCCCTGCATCCGCTCGCGTCGGCGGTACGAATCAGCGTGCCCTCATTTCCTGGGTCTCTGGCCTGCCAGCAGGCGACAATCAGGTCCGTCTGCGGCTGGTAGTTTTTCTCGGGATTGTCACTACTCGTACTGCCAATCTCGGAAAATTCAGTGTTCAGCGGGTTGAGGTCAATATCGTCCAGAGTGCGGATCAAACCTTCAGAGCTCACTACGGCTGCAATAGACTGCGCGTCCGGGCTGATCGCTTCCATCACCTTGGTCGACACGTGGTGCAGGTAGATCGGGTTGGCCGCTTCGAGAGCCGAGGAAATAATGTCATCATGCGGGTTGTGCGAGGTATCAATGTAGACGTCGTGCACACGTTCAGGCATATACGCCACCGCCTCGCGCACTGCTTGCGGGCCTTCGACGAGGAAGAGACCCAAGCGGCGGCGAACAGAAGCTTGGCGTAAACTGGCCACTCGCTTGACGCGGTCGGCTTTCGGATTGTCCATAAACTGCTGGCTAAAAGGCATAACTTCAAGGGTATCTGGTGAAGTGGATTGCCAGCGCGCCTTCCCAGGGCCTTGCCAGAAAGCTTCCCGCTAAGCGTTTCCGAAGAAGGCGAAAGTGCCAGCAAACACGGCGGCGAGCAAAGAGGCGAGAGGAATGAAGAGGCTTATGGCAAGCATCACCCCATCAAGGCCTGTGACACGAGAAATACGCGCATGCGTGCGCTTTGTCGTACCACCGAAACCGCGCGCTTGCATGGCAACAGCGAGGGTGGTCGAGCGACGAATGGAGAGGACGAGCAGGGCGAAGCATTGCGGCAAGAAGCGTTTGACGGCAGACTGGTCGGCCAAACCTCGCGAGCGGCGAGAGAGGCTGAGCGCAGCCCAGTCGTCGGAGATCACGGAGAAGAGGCGCATTCCTGCTAATCCGGAGTAAACGAAACGGTCGGAGAAGTGCAGCTGTTGACTCAAACTATCGGCTAAATCAGTCGCATCGATGCCGGCGATCAGCACAATAGCGGGCATACCGATGGCGAAAATCCTCAAAAAAGTGGCAAACGCGAGCCACAGCGACTGCTGCGATACGATGGCCGGCCCCCACTGCCACAGCACCTGGCCACCGACTTTGCCGTAGAGAATCACGGAAACCAAAGCGCTCGGCGAGGCGAGGAAGAGAGGCCAAATGCGCTTGATAATCTCCCACGGGCGGTAGCCGATCACCAGGAATGCGATGAGCTCAGCGAGGGTGGCGATACCAGCGGACACCGGGTCGAGGGAGAGCACAAGCGGGATGCTCGCGAGCATGGCGGCAATGAAGCGGAAAGCCGGGTTGCGTGCGGCAAGCACCGGGCTGGGGCTCGTTGGCTTGCGCTTTTCGACTCGCTCTTCGACGGCAGTCACAGAGATTTCGGCGACCGGCTTAGCGATAGTCGCGCGCTGGGCTGGCTCGACTGGCTGCGCGGGCTGGGCTTGTTGCGCGGGCTGGGAAGGCTCGGCTGGCTGCGTCCCCTCCACCGCCAAACGCACCACGCGGGCGTTCAGCTGCTCGACAAGGTCCTCATCATGCGTGACCACCACAATGGCAATGCCATCGTGCGCCAGGTCACGAATCATCGCCACCATATGCGCCCACGTGCGTTTATCCTGGCCGAAAGTCGGCTCATCCAAAATCAGCACGCGCGGAGCGGCAGCGAGTGACGAAACCACAGAAAGGCGGCGCTTTTCGCCGCCGGAAAGCGTATACGGATTCGCATTTTTATACGCTGATAATCCGAAGCGTTCCAACAGTTGTTCGGCGCGGGCACGAGCCTGTTCCTCGCTCATTCCGATTCGCAGCGGGCCGAGTTGCGCCTCGCGCAGCACCGAGTTGGTGGCGAACTGATGCTCAGGATTTTGGAAAACGTAGGAAATTCTGGCGGCCAGTTGCGTCGAGCTCCACTCTTGCGGGCAGCTTGAGTTCGGCACAAGATTGCCACTCTTCTTGCTCTTCACCTGCGCAATTCTGAGTTCTTCGCTGGCCTGCACCTGGCCAGCCAGTGGTTTGAGCAGGCCTGCCAAAGTGAGTGCGAGCGTGGATTTTCCCACGCCGTTCTCCCCTACTAGCGCGGTAACTTCGCCCGGGTAAATGCGCAGATTGATGTGGGAAGCGTACACTTCCTCGCCGCGGCCAATGGACAGGTCGTGCGTTTGCAGGATGGCGTGAGGTTGTGCGGCTGCACGGGTAACGAGAGTGTGGCTCGTAGCCGAACTGAGCGAAGGCGCCTGTGGCACGTCTGCCGAGCGCACCGGCAAAGTGGCAGAAGTGGCATCAGTTGGCGAAGCCAGTAAAGCTGCAGAAGAAGCCGCAAATTGTTGGGGAACCCAAATACCACAGGCATCCCAGTCGATATCCGTGCGGGAGAACACGGCAGAAGGCGTTCCATCAGCGAGAATGCAGGTGTCGCCTTCCTCATTGCGCGCCACGATCACTACGCGGTCGAGCATATCCATCCACGGGTCTGCACGGTGTTCCACCAAAACCATGGTCGCACCACTCGCTTCAACACTGTGGTGAACTGCTTTCACCACCTGTTGCACACCGGAAGGGTCCAAATTAGCAGTCGGCTCGTCAAGCAGTAAAACGCTGGGCTGCATGGCGAGCGCTCCGGCGAGTGCAGCGCGTTGCATCTGGCCACCGGAAAGGTGCAAAATCGAGCGGTCGTGTTCCACTGAGCTCATACCCACTTCGGCGAGGCTGTGGTCCACGCGCTTCCAAATTTCTTCGCGCTCTACACCCAAGTTTTCTGGGCCAAAGGCGACGTTATCGGCGAGGCGGTCAAAAACAGCTTGAGCATCCGGGTCCTGCAAAATAAGGCCAACTGTGCCCACCGCCTGACGGGCAGGAAGCTGACCAATGCGAATCTCACCCTGGGAGATTCCACCATCCTCATCCTCTCCTGCTTGTGAGGAGCCGACGAGGCCAGCCATACCAGCCATCAGCGTGGATTTTCCTGCTCCTGATGCTCCCAGCAACAGCACGCGCTGACCAGCTTCAATATGTAAAGAAAAATTATGCACAGAGAAGGTGCTACGAGAAGCATAGCGATAGCTCCACTGCGAAAATGTAATCGACTGAGCGTGTGGGGTTGAATCAACCATGCTCTCTTTCACCTCTCTGTGCATAACAGCTCGGAAAAGTCAGAGCAACAGCGCCTGAGCACAGTAAGCCAGGCGATGAAGCGCCCTGATAATCTCAAGAAACTCAGGCCTTGTGGACCTCACGGCCAGAAGCGAACTGGTCGAGAGCACCGGTGCGACCCAAGCCTCGAGCCAAGTACCACATGGCGATGCCGGAGAGCAGTGCGCCAGAGATCAGCGTGGTGACGAGATTTGCCAAGCCGTACGAGCCGTTCCAATTGATGGCCTGAAGGTGGGTGAAGAAGCTATAGCCCCAGCAGCCCAAGCCAGCCAGAGTGCCAGAAAGCGTGGTAACAGCGAGGTTCCACACCTTATAAGCGAAGAAGAGGAAGGCGAGCTCAGCGAAGAGGCCTTGAATGAAGCCAATGTAGAGAGTTTCGATACCCCACTGGTTGCCCATCAAAGCTTCGAGAACAGAAGCGACGATTTCGGCGTAAATTGCTGCACCGGGCTTGCGCACGATGATCAGCGCGAGAGGGCCAGCGAACAGCCACAAACCGTTGAGTAGGCCAGACAAGCCGGGCAGTGCGCCTTCCAGAGGGCCGCCCAAGAAGTCATAAACGAAAACAGCTGCCCAGAAGATGAATGCGGAAACGACGCCGACCACCGATGCTACGGCGATGTCGACAACGCGCCAGCGAAGAGAACGTGGAGTGCTGACAGCGGTTGCTGCGGACGATGCGGATGCAGAAGTTGCAGATTCTTGTGTTGTACTCACTTTGTGCCTTTCGATAAAATCCATGGAATCAAAAGGCGAAAGAGCTTCTGCGCTCTCATGCCCGTTCAACCCCGTGGTTAGTCCGGGCACGGGATTGACGGTCCGTCTCGGTATTACCCGTTACGTTCTATCGGTTGGGCTCCAGGCCCTTCTCAGATTCCCGAACCTCACCACGCCTTGCTACCGCATGCCTCGTCGCTTTATGCGACGCCGACAGCTGGTTGTACATGGCATGAGGAACGAAACCTCCCGTGTCACCTCGAAGCCTACACAATGAGATTGACAGAACAAAAGATTGCCATCACGCAAGATTGCCACAACGCAAAAGGCGGTACGACGAGCCGCCGTACCGCCTGAGCATGCGCACCTGCATATACTCGCTCGCTCATCACACAGCGGTGATGTCATGCGGGCGTACACCAATGCGCAGTGATAATCTCAAGCCATTATGGCAAGAGAGGAGTTGAGCCTAGTTGCGAGCCAAAGCCTGCAAGAAGAGAGCCTCCGTTAAGATGTTCTTCTTCAAACCAGACAGGGAGATGGACTCGTTCGGGCTATGAGCGTTACTCATCGGGTCCTCCGGGCCAGTCACCAAAACCTTGGTCTGCGGGTACAGCTTCTGAAGCTCAGGAATGAACGGGATGGAGCCACCCTCACCCTTGTTAATCGGGTCTGTGCCGAAAGCCACACGCATAGCCTCTTCCGCATCCTGAACAACATCCGTGCTCATATCCATAGCCCAACCCGAACCTGCAGCAACCTGCTTGACGCTCACCTGCGCGCCAAATGGAGCGTGAGAAACCAGGAAATCAGTCAAAGCATCGAGAGCCTTCTGAGGGTTCTGGCTTGGAGCAACGCGCATCGACAGGCGGAAACGAGCGGTCTCAGCAATCACGTTGAAGGAGCCCTCCACCGGGTGAGCATCAAAACCGATCACAGAAATCGACGGCTTAACCCACAAGCGAGAAGCCAAAGAGCCTTCGCCAGCGAAAGTGTAGGAGTCAACAACAGAAGAGTCATGACGGAAAGTCTTCTCGTCGAGGTCGCGCTGAAGGCCACCCACAACCTCCTGACTCTTGACACCAGGAACGACAACATTGCCCTTCTCGTCATACATGCTCGAAATCAGCAGAGCTGCCGTGGTGTTCGCATCGAGAATGGGGCCGCCGTACTGGCCAGAGTGCACTGGATGGTTGAGAACGCGAACCGTCACATCGCATTCCGCTTCACCACGAAGAGAGGTGGTCAGCGATGGGATTTCAGCAGAATAGTTACCCGAATCGGCCACGATGATGACGTCGGCGGCGAAATCATCCTTATGCGCGGTGATGAATGGGATGAAGGATTCCGAACCCATTTCCTCTTCACCCTCGAAGAACACCTTGATGTTGACGCCCAGCTCATCAGCCAAAGCGCCGATTGCACCGCGGTGAATGGCTAAGCCACCACCATCATCCGAAGAGCCGCGACCATAGAGGCGGTCGCCCTTCACCGTTGCCTTCCACGGGTCTGTATCCCACACGGAAGGGTCAGGAACAGGCTGAACATCGTGGTGAGCGTACAGCAAAACGGTAGGAGCATCGTCAGAAACATGCTTTTCACCGATCACTTCGAAAGCACCAGGAGTGCCATCCGGGTTGGTGGACTGCTCCACATGAGCATCCACACCCACCTCGCGCATCATGGAGGCAACAAACTCAGCAGAGCGACGCATATGCTCTGCAGTAATGCCCTTCGCGGAAACAGAACCAATGGCAATCTTTTCGCTCAACATATCCAGAACAGCTTGCCATTCCTCATCCACACGAGCTTTCAGTTGTTCGACGTTTTCTAACTGCATCGAAGCTCTCCTCCTTCGTTGCTGCGTTCTTGTTATGACTCAAAGGCGCGGAATTACACCAGTTACACCTGCCGCTGGGTCAATACCCGACCGTATCATCATGACATATGACATGGAATCCGTTTAAGAGCAAAAAGGCCGAAGCCGAGCAGCCACAGGCGTCTGCCAAGCAAGGCGGCAAGGGCAGGCCAACTCCGAGCCGTAAGCAGGCTCAGGCCAAGGAATATCGCCCTCTCGTTCCTACCAACGAAGAGCGTAAAGCTCGCTATAAGGAAGAGAAGAAGAGGCTTCGCGCCCGTCAGGATCGTCAATATGAAGCCATGGAGCAAGGCGACCTGCGCAATATGCCTCGCGCCGAGCAGCTTCCTATTCGCGTGTACGTGCGCGATTACGTTGACGCTCGCCGCAACTTGGCCGAATGGTTCCTGCCGGTGAGCTTGGTGTGCATCGTCCTCGCCTTCATTTTCGGCATGCTTCCTCAGCTGGCCATTCTCTCCTTCGTCGTGGTTGTTCTCATGTACGTGTACATGCTCGCCGCCATCGTCGATATGTTCGTCATGTGGTTGCACGGTTTGAAGCCACAGCTCGTCGCCAAGTTTGGCACAGATAAGATCAAGGCCGCTCGTTGCGCTTCCTACGCGGTGACGCGAGCCATGAATGTGCGCCGTTGGCGTATTCCTAAGCCACGCTCTGCCAAGCGCGGCGAATGGCCGCGCTGATAAGCGCAGCTCGGGATGGAAGTCAGCTTGCGAGGTGAAATGAGCGGGCTGATAATCTCAAGCAATGACAAGTAAACTACACAAAGTTCGCAGAGTGCTGAGCTCAGAGAGGAACCCAGCACTTTTTGTATAATGAACGGTGATTAAGCACACAACTGCGCCCGCATGCTCCAGCAATTTTCTCGAAGCCCAAGCTGAGCCTGCGGCCACAGCGTATGGAGGAGGCTTCATGCTCGTAGACCATGTCAGCGAAAATCAGCATTTCGATGTTGCCATCATTGGTGCTGGTACCGGCGGTTACTCTGCGGCACTGCGCCTGGCGGAGCTCGGAAAATCTGTCGTTCTCATCGAAGAGGACGCTCGCCCTGGTGGCGTATGCCTGCACGAGGGTTGCATTCCGAGCAAGGCGTTGCTGCGCGCCGCAGAAGTGCGCCATTTAGCCGATAATGCTGCAGCGATGGGCATGGATTACGAGCTGAAATCCTTCGACTTTGGCCGTCTGGTCAGCTATAAGGAAGCCACAATTGAACAGATGACTTCCGGCTTGGAACAGCTGTTGCATGCGCGCAAGGTCACGTTTGTGCAAGCCTGGGCGGAGGTGACGCAGCCGCATCAGCTCACCTTGCATTTGCCGCAAAGCCAAAGCGAGAGTGAGGGGCAGGTTGACGGCGAGGCTAGCGGCCAGACTGCCGACCAAGGCCAAGCTGAGGATGACGGTCAAGCTAACCCCATCCTTCACTTGCACGCTACCGACATCATCATCGCCACCGGCTCACACCCGCGCGAACTCGACGGCGTTCCGATTTCACACAAGGCCATCCTCGACTCGACCGACGCGATGAACCTGCAGCAGATCCCTCACTCCGTCGTCATTTTGGGCTCTGGCCCGATCGGCCTGGAATTTGCCACCTTGTGGAGCTCGCAAGGCGCAGACGTCACCATTTTGGCGACCTCGCCACGCATCTTCCCTCGCGGTTCGCGCCGCATTTCCGCCCTCATGGCTCGCGAAATGAAGCGCCGCGGAATCCACATTCACACAAGCGTCGACCTGCACTCCCTCACGGAAGGTGACAACCAGTCGGTCACCGTGCGCTACAGCTCCCCTGACTCGACCACGCACACTCCGATCCCTCCGACGGCGAAAGCTCCGGAAGGCGGCGAGCAGACGGTCACTCTTACCGCTCAGTTTGCGCTGGTGGCAAAGGGGCGCGTGCCGAACACTGCACAGCCTTGGATGAGCAAGCTCGGTGTTAATCTCGATGCCCGAGGTTTAGTGGTCACCGACCCTTACGGGCGCACCTCGGTGGAGCACGTCTGGGCTGTGGGCGACATCACGCCAGGTAAGCAGCTCGCCCATCGCGCTTTTGCCCAGGGAATCTGCGTTGCTGAAACGATTTGCGGGCTGGATAGCGAGCCAGTGGACGACCACAACGTCCCTTCCGTCACCTTCTCTCAGCCTGAGATTGCGCAGGTTGGCTACTCGGGCGAAGAGGCGAAGGCCAATCCTCAGTTCTCCGAAATTCAGGAGACGAGCCTTCCGATGATGGGTAACGCTCGCGTTTTCATGAGCCAGACTGCCGGCACGATCACCGTGGTCAGCGGCATTCGCGAACAAGAGCCTGGCAAACGCGTCGTGTTGGGCGTTGAGATGGTCGGTCCGCACGTCACTGAGCTGGTCGCTGAGGCTGAGCAGCTGGTGGGTAACCACGTTGGCGTGCACGAGGCTTCGGCTTTGATCCACCCTCACCCCACTTTCTCGGAAACTTTGGGCGAAGCTTTGCTCAAGGCAGATGGCAGGCCGCTTCATAGCCGGTAAGCTCGCGGGGCTTGAGCTCGCAGAAGGGCTTGAACTCGCAAGGCTTGCTTGAGATTATCAGCCTGTTTTCTCAGTTTGCGAGTAGAATGAACACCTGATTATTGTTTCGACACGCCAGGAGGCACAATGGCACGCGACACCAAGTCGACCAAGGGTGCAAAGAAGGATCGGTTCCAGACCGCTAAGCAAGTTATCCAGGTTTACCAATTCGCATCCAAGGATCGTAAGGATCTGCCAGTGTGGCTGGTCCTCTCCGTTCTGCTGCCTGTGCTGTTGATGATCGCCTTCAACATCGCCACCCACTCGGGATGGATCTGGTGGGTCTTCTCCATGGTTCTGGCCCTCACCCTGGGCGTCATGATCGCCACCATCGTTCTGACGAGGATAGCCGACTCGGTGGGTTACGCTCGCATGGAAGGTCAGCCTGGTGCTTCTTCCGCAGTTCTGCGTTCGATTAACAAGAGCGGTTACAACTTCGATGAGGCTCCGGTGTGGTTCGACCGCAAGACCAAGGATGGCGTGTGGCAAGGCACCGGTCGTTCGGGCGTTTTCCTGATCGGCGAAGGCAATAAGCAGCGTTTGACTCGTGAAATGAACCGTTTAGAGGCCGCCATTCACCGCGTGACCCCGGGTTCGCAAATCCCTGTCTACCGTATTTTCGTGGGCAACGGCGAAGGTCAGACTCCTTTGCGTAAGCTGCGCAGCACGGTGATTAAGAAGAAGATTGTGATGAGCAAGACGGAGCTTGACCAGCTCAATGGCCGCATCACTTCCCTTCAAACTCAGCAACAGCAAATGCCTCGCTCTGTTGACCCGAAGCGTTTGAAGATCAGCCGTCGTATGATGCGCTGAACTGCCAGTAACAGCCAGTAGCAGTCAGCAACTGAAAACGTAATTTTACGAGCCCCTCCGTTAGGAGGGGCTTTTTTGTTGCCCCCCATTGCCCCAGATTACCAGTGCGGAAGCTCTCCCAGTGCGAACAGCGCGGTCCCCTGGCCCAGCCGGCTGGCCTGCGCGAATAGCCCGCACGCGAAACGACCGGCACGGGCGGAGCTGATGTGCGCTCGCTGATAATCTTGAGAAATTTTGTTCGTAACGTAAGAGAACCGAGGAATTTAGCAAACGGAAATAGAGACGTAACCAAAACGCGCGGAGCAGGAAACCTGACTTATTAGAATGAAAACGTTACCAACGAAAGGAACTGTTGTGAACGGTATCTCAACTGAGGCTGATCTGGCCCAATTCATCAAAGACAACGATATCGAATACGTGTCCGTCGGTTTCACCGATCTGTTGGGCGTTCAGCAGCACTTCAACGTGCCAAGCGAACAGATGCTCGATGAGGGCTTCACCCGTGGCATGTTCTTCGATGGTTCTTCTATCACCGGCTTCCAGAAGATCAACGATTCTGATATGAAGCTGATTCCTGACCTTGACACTGCTTACGTCGATCCGTTCCGCAAGCACAAGACGCTGAACATCTTCTTCTCCGTGGTCGACCCAGTCACCGACGCTCCTTACTCTCGCGACCCACGCCAAGTGGCAACCAAGGCAGAGGCTTACCTGCGCTCCACCGGTGTTGCTGACACGGCTTACTTCGCACCAGAAGCAGAGTTCTTCCTGTTTGACTCCGTGCGTTACGATGTTTCCGCACACCGTTCCTTCTTCGAAGTCGACTCTGCTGAAGCTTCCTGGAACTCCGGCAAGCCTTTCGACTCTGCCGATGACCCTTCTGTGCCCAACCGCGGCTACAAGCAGAAGGCTGACGGCGGCTACTTCCCCTTCGCACCGATCGATCACAACCAGGATGTGCGCGATGACATGGTTTCCAACCTCACCAAGGTGGGCTTGAAGCTCGAGCGCGCTCACCACGAGGTTGCTGACGCTCAGCAGGAGATCAACTACGAGTACAACACTCTGGCTCACGCTGCTGATGACTTGATGAAGTACAAGTATGTGGTGCGTAACACTGCTGCTGAGAACGGCAAGGTTGTCACCTTCATGCCAAAGCCAATCCCAGGTGAGAACGGCACTGGCATGCACTGCCATCAGTCCCTGTGGAAGGACGGCAAGCCGCTGTTCTACTCCGAGGAAGGTTACGCTGGCCTTTCTGACATCGCTCGCTGGTATATTGGCGGCCTGATCCACCACGCTGGTGCAGTGCTCGCCTTCACCAACCCAACGACGAACTCTTACCGTCGCTTGGTGCCAGGCTATGAGGCTCCTGTCGACTTGGTGTACTCGGCTCGTAACCGTTCTGCCGCCATCCGCATTCCTCTGGCTGGTAACTCTCCAAAGAACAAGCGTCTGGAATTCCGCGTTCCTGACCCAACCTGCAACCCATACTTGGGCTTCTCCGCTCAGTTGATGGCTGGTCTCGATGGCATTATGAACCGCATCGACCCACCAGAGCCAGTGGATAAGGACCTCTACGAGCTTCCTCCTGAGGAGCTTAAGGGCATCAAGCTCGTTCCAAGCTCGCTCTCTGAGGCTTTGGACGAGTTGGAGCGCGACCATGACTTCCTGACTCAGGGCAATGTGTTCACTCCTGACCTCATTGAAACCTGGGTGGAGATTAAGCGTGCGGAGATTGCTGAGCAGCAGCTTCTGCCAACCCCGAAAGAATACGAGACTTACTTCACTCTGTGAGTCGTGCCTGCTGGCAAGCTTGAGTTTGCTGAAAGGTGAGCTTGCTGGAGCTTGAGCTTGCTAGGGTCTCAATTTCTTGAGATTAACAGCGCGCTAGATTACCAGCGCGATTGCGGGAACCGGCCAAGCCGGTTCCCGTTTTTTGTTGCTCTCTCCGCAGCTTGCTTTTCAGGCCAGTGCTCAACTGCGTCGAAAGAACTTCTGTGGCCGCGCAGGCTCCCCCGCCCGCTTTACTGCACGTCCACTTGGCCGTCGCGAACAGTCCAGGTAGTGGTGGTGCATGCGCGCAGGAAACGATGATCGTGCGAGACGACGACAAGCGCTCCACGGTACGCCGCCAACGCCTGCTCCAACGCTTCCGTGCTGGAAATATCGAGATGATTCGTCGGCTCATCGAGCAAGATCAACTGCGGACGATCACACACTAATGCCATGCACAACAACAGTTTGCGCACTTCTCCCTGCGATGGGGTTTTGCCCGTGAGCAGCTTATCGGGGTCAGCATTGAGACTTGCCACAGCAGTAAGCACCTGGCTTTTGAGCTCAGCAGGCAAATCGAGCACTGTGCTCACGCTCTCCTGGCTTTCTTCCGCACTGATCTCCTGCGGCAAATAGTACGCAGGAATATCAGCATTCAGCGCAGCATTCATGCGTTCCAGCAGCGTGGTTTTGCCTGCACCATTGCGTCCAATGATGCCGATATGCTCCTGCGCTCCCACAGTAAGTTTCGCCTGCCCAGTAGCGGCACTCCCCTGATCAACGTCACCGAGAAAATCGCGTTCCACGCTCGCCACTACTGCGCGCGAGCTCGGCTCAATGCTGCGCATGAGCGCTTCCAACTGAGCGTCATACCGTTTCGCAGCAACACTGACCTGGCTCAGAGCCAGTTGCGCTGCCTGAAGCTTCGCATCCACCTGATGAGCTCCCGCCGACGCCCACGCATCCGCACCCATCATTTTCGCCGTTTGTAAGCGTCGGATAGCATCATGGTCATGCCGGTCAATGCGCGAACCCGAGGCCTTCACCTTCTCAATTTTCGCGACCTGCGCCTGCCGATCCCGCTTCAGGTTTTCTAAGCGCTTTACTTGAGCTTGCGCCTGGTCGAGTTTGCCGGCATTGCTCAGCTGCTGGCCGCGCAATTGAGATTGAGCCTCACTGAAATTGCACGCATAGTGGCGAATCACCGTCACATTATGCCCGGGTAGCGCACGTCCCAGCACCGCGCGCCCCTGAGAACCACGCCCCAGCGAACCCGCACCTGCTGAAACATGCTCGCGGGTCATGATCAGCGTGTTATCTGCCAGCGCATCCACAAAATCACGATCATGCGAGATGATCAGCCCCACAACATCGCGCTGCTGCTGCAAGGCAGTGATAATCTGGGCCTTCGTCTCCTCGTCAACGTGGTTCGTCGGCTCGTCGATAATCACCAGGTCGGCATTTTTCGCCAGAGTCGTGACAATCTGAAGTCGTTTCCTCTGGCCTCCCGAAAGCTCGGCCCACCGGTAAGCCCAGTCGTCGCCAATGCCCAGCAAGTCGCGTAAATTCAAGGCTGAGCGCGACCAGTCGGCACCAAATTCCTCAAGATTATCAGGGATTACCGTGTTGTTCTGCGCGCAAGTTGCACTCACGAGCTGCTCGGGCGCGGGAGAGATCGTGCCCTGCTGAGGCTTAAGCGCACCGACCAGCAGATTCATCAGCGTAGTTTTGCCCAGGCCGTTGTCGCCAACGAGTGCCGTCCAGCCGCGAGGAAGGCTGAAGGAAATATCTTCAAAAAGCGGGTCTGCGCCAGGGTAGGAAAAGCTCAAATGCGAGACGCGAAGTCCGGAAAGAGTACGAAAAACGGGAGAAATAGACATAGTAAGCTCCTTGCATGTATTTGATGGCGTGAACTACATCAGAGCCTCATGTCAGCCTTTCGACGAAGGAATACCAAACGCGAGCCGGCTACCTGTGTAGCATGGCTACCTGTGTAGCATGCAGCGGCGTCCGAGTTGAGATTAACACACCGATAGAACGAGGAAAAGAGAACGAGCCTACAAGTGAGGTGAACTGGCCAGAGAACGAGTGGCGTACAACAGCGCTAAAGTTACTTCTATGTGCACTACCTTTGTGTTTCCTACGCCTGCCGGCACCTTCGCCGGGCGCAATCTCGACCTCGACCGTCATTTTTCAGAGCGTGTTGTGCTCACCCCACGTAACCTTCCCCTCACCTTCCGCAATGGTGAGCAGCTAGCCCAGCATGAAGCGCTGCTCGGTATGGCTACAGCCGCGGGAAATACACCCCTATACGCTGAGGCGATCAACGAGGCCGGGTTGTATATGGCTGGCCTCTACTTCCCTAGTTCAGCTCACTTTGTTCCTCGCGGCAAGAGCTCGGCAAGCCTAGGGATCGCGTCTTTCGAGTTCATCACCTATGTGCTCACCCATGCGCACACCGTTGAGCAGGCTCGTACGCTGTTGGCTGACGCTTACCTCACCGATGAGGCTTTTGCGCCGGGTTTGCCTGTTGCTGACTTGCATTTCTTCCTCACCGACCTCACTGGCCAGGCCCTCGTCGCCGAGCAAACGGGTGAGCGGCTGGAGCTCAAGGATGACCCTGCGCAGGTGTTGACGAATAATCCGCCTTTGGAGTTCCAGCTGGAGCATTTGCGCTACTTCATGCATGTGAGCCCTACTGCACCTGCGAATAATTTCAGCGCTTCTGGCTCGGCATTGTCGCTGGCCCCGAACGCTCAAGGCTTTGGCCAGATTGGCATTCCGGGGGATTCCACTGCCGCTTCACGTTTCATCCGTGCCGCTTTCCACGTTCAACACGCAACTCGTCCCGACACTGTTGAGGCGAGTATCACGCAGGTTTTCCACATTTTGGATGCGGTGAGCATGGTTGCTGGTGCGACGGTGAACGGTGAAGGCCTGGCTGAGGTGACGCTCTACTCTGCGGCGCTCGACATGAGCCATTTTGCCTACTACGTCACCACGTATGATAACCGCCGCATTATGGCAGTCCACCCGTCAACTGACGCGCTGGAAGGCTCAAGCCTGATGCAAGTCGCGTTGCAGAACACACCTAATTTTGAAAAGGCTGAGTTGAGCTTGTTGGGTTAAGCGCAGCCTGACAATCTGGAGAAATACCAGCCGCAACTACCCAACCCTCAACCTTATTGAGATTGCCACAACGAGCGCGCCATGCGCACGAAACTGCGAGCAAGCTCAGTGTCAGCCAGGCTACCATCCGCAGTGAGCACCGCCGGGCGGCCCGCCTCAGCAACAGTGCGAATCTCAGTGTCCAGAGGAAGTTGGGCGAGCAGCTCGACCGGGTAGCCCACCTGCTGGGTGAGGCTTTGCGCGACGCGAGCACCACCACCCTCGCCGAAAATGCGCAACCTTTCACCGTTATGCTCATACCAAGCCATATTTTCCACCACTCCAGCCACCTTGCCAGGAAGCTGAAGGGTAGAGAGGCCAGCGCGCACAGCAATCGACGAGGCGGAAGGCTGAGGAGTCGTGACCACCAGAATGCGAGCGCTCGGCAACATCTGCGCCACCGAGATCGACATATCACCGGTGCCCGGCGGAAGGTCAAGAACCATCACCTGCGGGTTATCCCACCACACGTCGGAGAGGAACTGCTGAAGCGAACGCTGCAAACGCGGACCGCGCCACAAAATCGGCTGATCCGAGCCAGCGAACATTCCGATGCTCATGAGCTTGACTCCCCACGCATCCACCGGCATCAGCATGCCGTCGAGGTCGGTAGGCCGCGAGCGCACGCCAAAAATGCCAGGCAGAGAGAAGCCGTAAATATCCGCGTCGATGGCGGCCGTCTTGTAGCCTAAAGCCGCAAAGGTTGCCGCAAGATTAGCGGCAACGGCTGATTTACCGACGCCACCTTTACCCGAAGCCACGGCGATAATCAGAGTGTCCGGGCTGCTGCCATCCTTCGGTGCGAACGGGTTTTCACGCCTGGCTTGGCGCAGGCGCTCCACCAAACCGCTGAGCTTTTCCTTGCTCATTGCCGACACGGAGATGCGCGGAACGAGAATGGCGTCCGGGTAGGTTTGCACTGCCTGCTGCATGTCGGAAAGAATCTTCTCGGTGAGCGGGCAGCCGGAAACAGTGAGTTCGAGGCGGATTGTCACATCGTAGACGTCATCGTTGGGGCCTGCTTGAACCGGGCGGTCGAGGTCGCTATCGGCGGGGCGCAGTTGCGCGTCAATACCGGTGACCATTTGCATGTCGACAATCGAGCGGCCCAGTTCCGGGTCGATCACACCAGTGAGGCGCGCGTACACCTGCTGCTCGATGGCATAGGCTTTCGCGTCGCCTGTGGGTTCGAGGATGTGTGCAGCTTCGTTGGCAGCGCGGGCAAAGTCGCTCGTGCGCGCGCCGCGAGAGGCGCTGGCGTTGTTAAGTGCGTCGTCACTGTGAGGCGCTTTGTCAGGGCGCGGGCTGGTGTCAGCTGTTGGCTCGCGGTAGGAAGTGGCGTGGAAATCAGTTTTGCGAAACTCACTCACTCGCCGGCTCCTTCGCTCGCATCAGCTGGGCTAGCCGAACTGGCTGCGCTAGCCGAGCTGGCCGGGTTTGAGGCCGAATCCCCCGAGGCGGGGGCGTCGCCGTACCCCGGCAGAATACCTGCCGGACCATGCTCGAGCATGGCAAACAGCGCTTCCTCTCCCATCAGCGGAACGCCCAGCTCCTGAGCCTTCACCACCTTCGACTCTCCGGGGTTCTCACCAGTAATCACGACGGTAGTCTTCTTCGACGGCTTACCCGAGGAAGCCTTACCACCATGAGCCTCAATGCTTTCCTTGACTTGCTCACGAGTCATGCCCGCAATCGAGCCGGTGACCAAAATAGTGAGGCCTGCCAAAGTCTGCTCACTCGAATTCTCATACGAAACCGAGCCCACACCAGCAAGCTTCCAACTGGTGAGCAGATCATAACGCCAATCGCCTGGCTCATGAGCCTTTGCAAACCAGTCGACAATCGACTGCGCAATCTCCTCGCCCATGCCATCAATCTGAGCGATCTCTTCTTTACTCGCATTTTCGAGAGCCTCCAGCGAGCCGAAATGACGCTCCAGATCGCGCGCCTTCGTATCGCCCACATGGCGAATCGACAAAGCCGTCAGCACTCGCCACAACTGGGCGTGACGAGCCTTCTGCAGCTGCTCGAAAAGCTTGACCGTGTTTGCCGACGGGGTGGGCGGGTCAACAACAACCTCACCCTGCTCATTCTTATGACGCTTGCCCTCGTTGAAGAAGGCACGCTCGCGGCGGAAGCGGCCTGAGCCCTCACGCTTGGCGCGCTTCTTGACCTTCTTGACCGTGCCGTCCGGCTGAGCAACCTCAACCTCCCACACGTCCTGAATCGGGATTTCCACCCACTTGTACACGTCCTTCAACATTTCCGGAGTGAGGGCGAAAAGGCCCGCTTCATTGCGCAGCACCGGCTGCTGAGGGGCTGGTAGCGTCAGGCCTGGCGCGGGCACGTATGCGGCTGGCGCGGAACCCTTCGCCACGCTGATAATCTTGGTGGACGGGTCGTACGAGTCGACGCTGTCAGGACGGTTGGCCTCCGGATTGGTCAGCCACAAAGCTACCTGCTCGCCCATCGAATCGATGTCAAAAGCCTTGCGGGAAGCCAAATGTATGAGCCTCTCCTCCAGCTGTGCCGGGCAGGTTTCGGCGTTGGGGCAGCGCAAGTCGACGTCGCCCTCCTTCTCCTGGACCAACGGGGTGCCGCACTCCGGGCACACGGTGGGCATGGTGAAAGCGTGAACCTTATCGGTATGCTTGGCGCGATAGCTCAGCACCGGGCCAACAATCTCCGGAATCACGTCACCAGCCTTGCGAACGGTAATCAAGTCGCCGATGAGCACGCCTTTACGCTCAATTTCCTGCTCGTTATGCAGCGTTGCGCGCGCCACCGTCGAGCCTGCTACCGACACAGGCTTCAAGATTGCCACTGGGGTGACTCGTCCCGTACGACCCACTTGAACGATGATGTTTTCCAACATCGTGTTCACTTCTTCCGGCGGGTACTTGTAGGCGATACCCCAGCGAGGGGCGCGAGCCGTCACACCCAGCTCACGCTGGCGGGAAATATCATTGACCTTGACCACAATGCCGTCGAGAGGGTGCTCAATGTCGTAACGATGCTCGAGGTAGTAGTCGATCATGTCCTCGATTTGCTGGAAATTCGTCACCACGCGGTTATGTGGCGAGATCGGGATTCCCCACGCTTTGTACAGTTCATAGGCTTGCGACTGGTCGAGCATGGCGTCACCACGCTCACTCTCCTCAGCGCTGTATTGAATAGCGCCAATACCGTGAGCGTAGAAGGTAAGGTTACGCTCGCGCAGCACATCCACGTTCTTATTCATCAAAGTTCCTGCGGCCGTGTTGCGCGCATTGGCGAACACTGGCTCTCCTTCCTGCTCGCGCTTAGCATTGATGGCGTTGAAGGAGTCGAAGGTGAGAAAGACTTCGCCGCGCACTTCGAGGAAGGCAGGGATGTCCGCGTGGGAGCCGTCGAGCTGTTGTGGGATGGAACGGATGGCCTTGATGTTGGTTGTAATATCCTTGCCGATACGCCCATCTCCACGAGTTTCACCGCGGGTGAGAATGCCGTTTTCGTAGATCAAGTCGAGGGCGAGACCGTCAATTTTGACCTCGCAGGTCATTTCGAGCGGCTCATTCTCCCCCACTTCGAGGCTGCGGCGAGTGGAATCGTACCAGGAGCGCAGTTCTTCGATGCTGAACACATCGTCCAGGGAGAGCATGCGCGTGGGGTGCTCGATGTCGGGGAACTCGGAGCTTTGCTCTTGCTCGGTGGGTGCGTCGTTCTTCGCGGGAGTGGCGGCGAGCTCCGGGTCGACGCCGTCAGCACTCGTGTTGGCGACACTTTCGTTCACGTTGTCGGCGCTCGTGCGCTCCAGCAGCTGCTCTAAGCCTGCACCACCGACGATGTGTGACGGCGAATCAGCAGTATCAAGCTCGGGGAAATGCTTCTCCACTTGTTGAAGAGCGCGCAACCGCGCATCGAAAGCCGCGTCCGAACTCGTCGGAGCGTTATCGATGTAATACGCTTTTTGGTCTTCCAAGACGAAACCAGCAAGCAGATCATGAGCTCGGCGTGCTTGCTCGAGTGACATGTGCTGATAATCGAGAGCGCCCAAGGTAGTGATATCAGAATCGCTACCATTGAGTTCGCCCAGCACCTCATCGACCGGGCGGGAAGGCTGAGCCTCCGCGCGAGTACCAGAAGCGGGAGCCTCATCAACCGCAGAAGAAGGCTGAGCCTCATCGTCAAAGTCAAAAAGGCCTTGCTGATAATCTTGGAAAGAAGCCATATGAGCCCCTAGCGTCCCAAAGATGTCAGGAAGTAACGCTTCGCCAACATCTGAATTTCCGAATCAGTACCTGGCTGGTCAACCGCGCTCTGGTCAACATCGTTGTGGAAAACCCAACCTGAGCCGAAAGCCGAGCCGACAAGCGGCTGTGCCAAAACGAAAAGCCCAGCCTCCACCAGCGCGTAAGCCGAAAGCGAGACCATCATCTGGTCCTCCACCACCGGCCACATCGGGATGCCAAAGTTGCGCAGAATATCAGTAATCTCATCCTCCTGCGGCTCGACAAAACCACGACGCTGGCACAAGTCGCGAGCCATTTGAAGGTTCGTGTTCAAATGCTCACGGAAGCTACCCGGCAAATCTCCCGACAGCTCGAGCGCACGCAAAGAGCAAGCCACCGCAATATCCGGCGTCATCTTGCACAAAATCACGCTCAACGTGTCGTAACCAGCCGCCGCATCGCGCGCATTAAGAGAAGTGCTGATGCCGTTAAACACCGCGTGCAAAGCCGACTCATCGTCGCTATGCGAGTGCATCAGCCCGCCCTGCAGGTAGTGGCTCGTCGGGATAGCTGGAGAATGCTCAATCATCCAATCGCTGGCCAGCTGCCCCAGCCCGTCCACGCCGAAAGCATCAGCATAGCGGAAAATCAGGTCGACACAAGCGAACAGATTCTCCGGAATGGGAATCACTTGCGTGAGCGGCAGCGGCTTCAAATGATGAGCCACACGCTTGGCATTCAGCTTCTCCTGCTGCTCGTGCAACGGCACCATATGTACCTGGTTGTAGCGCAAGCGCTGAGCGTAGTCAACGAAGTAACGAGCCTTCACACGCGGGTTGCGGTCCCACAGGTAGCGGGCGCGATCCACCGCTTCGAGGAAGTTACGACGGTACTCCACAACTGCCTCATCATGCGAGTTGATCACATTATTCGCCGCAAATAGGGACAGCTGCTGGTAGAAGGTGGCGAGCTCGTGGCTGATCGTGTCGGATACCTTGTAGCTCTTGCCATCGAAAATCGCCTGGAAAATGTCGTTCTTCTGCTCGAGCAGCTCCGGGTCAGGGAACTCCTCCAGGTAGCGTTGCACCTCTTTGGAAGCGTCGCGCGCACTCATCATGCGGCTGGCCGCCTGGTCGCAGATGGTTTCGATTTGCTGGGCGATATCCTCGTACATCTTGTCGCGTTCAATGGCGAGGTCAGAGAGCGACTGGGCGCCAAGAGTCTTCGCCATTTGAGGGGAAAGCTCGCGCCGTGAGGTTTCTGGAAGTTCACCGGCACCCGAAGGCCTGAAGGACATGCTCGTCGAGCGTTCTACAGGCTCAATTGCCTGAAGATTACCATTGTCCAACATCGAGTACAGAGCATGAGCGAACAGATTGTTGCGAGGATCTTTCAACCCCACGGTGTTGATAATCTCGAGAGCTTCGTCACGCTTTAACCTGTCGCTGACCATGGTCAGGTCCCACAAGTCGATGCCCGTCTGCTCTTCGGCGGAGAGCACGCGCAAGTGCTTGCCGTCCTCAGTGGTGTCGTGCGTGGCGATGTCAGCTTGCGCGCCGGTCGGGTTGGAACCGTGAGGTTCAGCATTGTTTTCCAAGGCCTTCTCCGCGGCGGAAATGATGTCATCAGTAGTCCACTTCTTCTGGTCATCCACCTGCTTGACCAAGGAATCGGGAACCTCGGTAGGAATATCCATCATCTGCAAACCCATCGGCCCTGGGTGCGAGGCGTTGCCCTGCAACATGGAGGAGAAGAGCGGGGAATGAATGAAGGTGCGCGACATCTGGAAGAAGCCTTGCACATTCACCGTCACCTCTGTGAGCGAGGACGTGATGCCAAAGGCCACAGCCGCGATCATTCCTCCCACTTTGAGCGTGTAGTCGAGAGCTGCGAGCGTACGCTCTTTGCCACTCAAGCTCTCCATCTCCACCGTCCCGTCCTCGTCGGCAACGCGGAAGCGGAAATCCGGCCACCGGTCAGGGTTGACCATATGCAGCACAATGACCATACGTCCCTGTGCCACATGCACGTGGAAGAGAGGAGCGAGGTCAATCGGCGCATCCATCTCGGCCATCAGCGTGGACAGGGACATGCGGAAAGCCCATTCGCTCTGTTCGCGTTCCACGGCTTCAGCCATCTGAGTAGTGATCAGCGGCACGCACTTCTCCCAAATCTGAGCGGTACGCCTGCCAATATACGGGTAGTTCGCCACATGTAGCCAGTTCGGGTCGAGAAGCTCCGGGTGGTCGACTGGCAGAGGCAGAGTGTCCTCCTTACCGTCACCGTCCTTGGCAGGCCATACTCCGTACACCCAGCTGTCGTCTTGGTCTTCCAGCTCCTTCTTCACCGGCTGCATGGCGTCGTGGATCGAGCTGAGAGCATGCGAATAACCGCACAATGACGGGTCATTGAGCACCGTTTCCACCAGCGAGGAGAACTCGGCTGGGCTGAAACGCAAGTCGCTAGGGATGTTGAGCAGGCTCGGCAGCGCGCGCGAGGCCATTACCCAGGTGGAAGCGAACTCGTTAATTGCCGCATCGATAGTGGCGATAGCTTGGTGGGCGATGGGGTCATACGTCTGCTCGGTGAATTTGACGCCGAACATTCCGTTTCCTGGCCAGGTGGCCTCCACTTCGTCCTCAACGCCATCTTTGAACAGGGTGTCGAGCTCGCGAGCGCAGTGGCGCACCAGATTAACAAAGTACCATTCGCTGGATGTGATAATCAGGCCGGTTTTGCGCAAGCCGGTGATTTGGTGATACACCTTGCTCATAGCGCGCACGGTGGTGAGGTTGCGCAGGTCGGCGAAAATGTAGCGGCCACCCAAGCCCCTCAACCCTATCGTTCCCACGCCGGTGTCTGCTCCTGAGGCGCGTAAAGCCTGCAATGGCAAAATAGCCATATAGAATAAGGAGATTGCCAGGGCGTCGCGATAGTCCAAGTTCGTTTGCATTTCGACAGGCAAGTGCATGCGCAAACCGGAAATGGAGAAGCCGTCGGCAGTGCGGAACCATTGGCCCAGTTCAACATTCTCCCTACCCAGAACGATGCTGCCGTGAGCGAGAATTCCTGCACGCTCTGTGAGGAAGTGCTTGCCTTCCTGTGGCCTCTTCGTCTTTCGCACTGACGGCTGGAGTTTGCGCGACCACAGGGTTACCTTTTCGTCTTCTGAACTGAGAAGCTTGGAAACCCAGGAGCGAGGAACGAAGGAATCGTCGTCATCATCGTCGGAGTCGTCTTCGTCGTCATCTGATGGGGTGGAGCTGTCGTCCATGACGTAGAAGTTGCGCGCGGAGAAGTCAGCGTCTTCGTAGGCGGAGTCGTCAGAAGAGTAGGTGGAGAAATCTTGTTCGCTCTTCTCCTCAGGCTTGGCGTTATGGTCCCACCAGTCTTCAGGGAGGTCTGTGTTGTTGCTGCGTACTGCGTTGTCTTTTTCTTCGCTGAAGAAGTCAATGGTGGCGAACTGAGATTGCCTTCTCAGTTCTGCTTGCCATGGGTCCTCTTCGTTGGCACTGTCTGCAGTATGGGAGCTGGCGGTGTTGCTCGAGCTGTTAGCATTATCAGCACTGTTGGAAGTGCTCGAGCCATCTGCGTTATTTAAACCGTCAGAAGTGGCATTGCCAGAAGTAGCATCGTCAGAACTGCCAGTAGCGTTGGCATGTGCCGAGTTTGCCTTGTTATCAGCATCCTCGTTGTTGGTGGAAGTGCTTTCAGAAGCGCCGTTGTTGGCATCACCGTTCGTGTTACCAGTAAAACCACTCTGATCAGCTTGGTCAGCCTGAGGTGCGGGGAAAGAATTGTCCTCGTCTTCATCCTCATAGTTGAACAGGGTCGGTTCGCCACCCACATAGTTCGGGGAAACCAGGTGGTAAGGCTCGTCTTCTTCACTCAGGCTCGAGGTGAAAATGCGATGGCGAGCCAACGGTTCAGAGGCACTGGCCGCACTCGTGGTATGTGTTGTACTTGCAGCAGCTTCGCCATATGTATCGCGCTCGTTGGGCTGGTCGCTCTCACCGCTCTCGTCACTTGCCTCATTCTCATCGAATGAGCGCAGAGCAGTTCCCCACGGGTTGGAACCGTAGTTATCAGCTTGGTCAGCTTCATCAAACTCGGGGCCCTGGTCAGACTCGTAAGCCTCACCAGTCTGCTCATTCTCTTCATCCCAGCCCAGCATCTGGTTCATCTGGCGAATCAGCTGCGCCTGAGAGTGAGCATTGCCGACCGCACGGGCCTGATAATCATCCTGCATAATGTTCACATCATCAGGAATGGTTTGAGCATACTCAAACAAACGAGCCCTACTAGAATCCTCAAACTTCAACGGATCCCACAAACCAAAACGAGTGAAGCCCTCCTCACTCACCTGCACTTGCGAATCCAGATCTACCTCGAAAGGCTTGTCATTGCGCAGTTGAGCGTCAAAACGCGCTTTCGCCTTCGCACTGGCCTTCTCCGCAGGCAGCCATGCACGAACAGAGTCGAAATCTTGCGTACTGTCAATCTGGGAAAAGGCGAGAGCACACTTCCCCTGCTGAGCGTCCTCCTCCGGCTCAGCATTAGCCGTATGAATGTTGCCCAGCGAGTCGCCAAGGGCAATGCGATGGAACCAGTACGACCTACCCTGCTCGTCCACAAAGTCGGCCGCGCTCACCGGCTGCTCGGGCTGTTCAAAAGTGTTGAAGCGCTCAGTCCAAGTCGAAAAGTCAAAATCAGTGTTACGCCAAGCCATCCAGACGTTATCCGCGGTCAGGGCAGGCATTTCCTTCAAGTTACCCAAGTGCGTGAGGTCAAAAATCAGCCTTTTACCCGACTGCTCGCCCATCACGCGCAGGTACATTTTCTCCAGCTCGCGCAGGTCTTCTTTCTGCACCTCGCTCAGCCGGTGAGGTTCACCGACGAAGAAGTAGCCCAGCTCAAACTGCGCCTTGTCGGAAGGCAGCTGAAGCCAACCGAATCGCACCCCCTGAGGCTGGCCGTCAACCGGATCGTACACGCGCATGGTCGTGGTCAGCGGAATCGGGGTACTGAGCGGCGCAAGAAGCATGATCCGCTCTAAACCTTGGTGCAGATGCGTGCTCAGTAGGGCAGGATCCTCCACAAACTTGACATACTGATGAGAATCTTCACCATGATCCTTTTGCATCATCACTCGCCCTCCTGGCAAGTGGCTGTTTCGTGTTAAGCCACTGCTTCAACTATAACCGTTTCAAACTCTCCTCGAGCCCTGCTCTTGCTGAATCGGTAGAATCGAAGTCGTGAGTACTGCACAATCACCTCAAGGCACTGGCCTCAAGATTGCCACGACAAGAGAAACGGCCGACAATAATTCCGCGCGCATTGCCCGCGCGAAAGCATGGTTGCGTCGGCGTCGCGGCCTGGCGATCTCGCTTTTGTGCGCCGTTTTGGTGATTTTGCTGGTGGAAATCTTCGTTTTCAACATTCGCTTCTGGCAAAGCTTCTCCTCCCCTCGCGCTCTTGACCCGCAGTCAGTGCGCGTCACTTACTCTTCTGGCTTACAGCGTTCGAGTTCTGAGCTTTTCACGGTGATTGACGGGCAGAAGAGCTACGTTGAGGTCAAGCCGATTGATAGCTATGAGTTTTCCGACCCGATTGACATGGTTCATGTCATTTCCACCCCTCAATACACTCCCGACTCCTCCGCCGAGCTCGTGGGTAGTAGCACGGATAGCGATGCAAAGGTTGCCGGCGAGAGGCAGTGGTGGGTTGGCGTGCGCGTGCAAGTGCTTCCCGTCGGTTCGAACCAGTGGGTGACGGGTGAAGAACAGACTTACGCTCCTGGCGTTGAAGCTTCGAGTTACTTGAAGGTAGATGCGCTCAATAACCCCCATCAGCGCGTTCAAGCTTTGCGCTTGTGGTTCCAAGCTCCCCTGGGCTCGACTTTTGCTTTTGGCTCGTTGCGCCTCAACGACCGCCCGCCTTTTAGCATCAGCCCTCTTCGCGTTTCTCTTCTGGTTTTCGTCGCGCTGTTCATCATTTGTTTTGTCGACCCACGCTCAGCCTTCTACCGTCGTCGCTACAACCCGCGCAGCCCGGCTCAGCTGGCACTCATCTGCGTGGGGCTTGCTCCTCTCGCTCTGGCTGCCATTGTGGTGCCAATCTTGTTGGGTGGGGCGAATATTGGGCCAGTGAAGCCAACGATTGGCAATTACACCTACGAGCAGGACCAGTACGCTCGCCTTGCCGACGCGCTGATTCACGGGCATCCTTGGCTGGACCTTCCTGTTCCTGACCAGCTTGCCCAAGCTCGCAACCCGTATTCTATGGCTTTGCGCGCTCAAATGCTCTCCGAGGGTGTGGCTCCTGTGTTTTGGGATCACGTGTTTTGGGGTGGCCGCTGGTACGTGTACTTCGGCTTGCTCCCCGCTCTGCTCTTCTTCGTACCCTTTGAGCTGCTCACCATGCTCTTTAACGGCGGGCAGGGCTACGGATTACCAGCGACGGATGCTGTTCTGCTCACGCTTTTCCTGCTCAGCGTGTGGTGTGTGCTGCTCGTCAGCCGCCTGATTCAGCGCTATTTCCCACAGACGAGTTTGGGTATGGCGTTGATGCTCTTCTTTGGCGTGATGACCGGCTCGAATCTGTTCTTCCTGTTGTTTAAGCCTGATTTTTACGCCACTCCGGTGGCCCTCGGCGTGCTGCTGGCTTTCCAAGGCTTGTGGTGCTGGCTGTCGGCTCGTCGCGTGGTGGTGGGAGTTCGTCCTGGCAAACGCTCGTGGCTCGCTCGTCATGTTTTGCCCGCTTCCCTGCTCTTAAGATTGTCACCGCGCGATAAGCTCATCACCCGCCCGTGGGCCTTGAGCGATGGAGTCTACCCTCCGCTGGCGAGCTCGAAGGTGGTGCGCTGGCACAAGCCTTCGCATCTCCGTGCTGCTTGTCGCATGAGCTCATCGGCAAGTGCGAGCTCTCCTCGTACCTCTGCTCGTGAGTTTGCCGCCTACGCACACCTCGCCACAAACAAGCGCCAAGCTCAAGCCTTGTGGTCAACGCATCCGGAGCTCACCATCACCTATGTTTCCCGCCTGCACTTGGTGTGGGGAACGCTGCTGCTCGCCGCGAATATTGGCGCCCGCCCACACTTGGTAGCAACGGCGTTGTTGGCGTTCGTGATCTTTTGGCCGGAGATTCGCCGTGGCGTCTTCTTCACCTGGCTTCAGGCGAACGCCTGGAAGAAGGACGGTGGCAAGGCGCGTCAGTTACGCTGGCAATCGCTGACAAATGATGCGAGTGTCATCCTCACCGGCCTACTCACTTTCCTGCCGTTCTTGGCTTACAATTACTGGCGTTTCGGCTCGTTTACTGACTTTGGCAACAAGTATCAGCTCACCGTCATCGATTTGACGACGTATAAAGAGCCGCTCAACTTGCTCGCGCCGATTATGTACTATTACTTGCTCATTCCAGTGAAATTCTCGGCTCACTTCCCCTTCTTGGGTATTGCGGCTACCCCGTTGAGCTCGTGGCAGTATGAGGAGCAGTGGAGTGGCGGACTACCGTGGCTAATCCCGTTTACTTTGCTCGCGCTGATCACGCTGGTGGCGTGGCGTCAGCTTCGCGCCAAGCACTTGGTGGGTTTGGTTTCTGGCTTGTGGTTGCTGGGCCTTTTGTTGTGCGCTTTCGACTCGTACTACGCAGGATTATCACTGCGCTATCTCGCCGATTTTGCCTGGGCTTTTGCCCTTCTTGCGGTTTTGGGCGCGCTCCTCGCCCAGGCGTGGGCGCGTAGTTTGCCGGATACACCTCATCACCGCTTCGGCTTGACGAAGACGCGCGGGCTTGCTCTGGTTCACTCCTTTGTGGGCCTGATCACTTTAGCAACGTTCTTATTGCTGTTGATGATGATATTGAGCCCTCTGCGCAATTCGACCTTACACGATAACGCTTCGAACCTGTGGTTTAGCGTGCGCGCACTGTTTGTGAACGGTTTCACGGTTTAGGCCCGCCCTTTGCTCCGGTCTCACGGCCAGATTCCGCAGTTGTCTCTACAGTTTTCACGGTTTGACTTCCTCCCCCGACTGAAGTCGGGGGATTCCTCCCCTCACGGGGAAGAGTTTCCTGTAGGTTGAGACGATTCACGCTCTTGTGTTTACCGGAGTGTTGCTTCGGTGAGGCGTGAATCCCCGCAGGCTCGAACCGCCAGTCCGGCGGATAGTATGTTTATGGCGGCGTTCAGGTCGCGGTCTTGCATGGTATGGCAGTATGGGCATTCCCATGTTCTGACGTCCAATGTCTTCCTGCCAGTGTTTTTGCCGCACGTGTGGCAGATTTGACTGCTGGGATACCATTGGTCGATGACCGTGAGTTGGCGTCCGTACCATTCGGCCTTGTATTCGAGCATGGTGCGGAATTGTCGCCAGCTTGCGTCCCTGATGCTTTTGTTCAGACCGCTTTTCGCCTTCTGCCCGTTGCGCAGGTACTGTCCCGGATTGTCCGAGTCAGGTTTTGGCTTGCAGCGTCGGCTCATGTTCTTGACAGCCAAGTCCTCGATGACAACCGTTTGGTTTTCACGGATGATTCTCGTCGAGAGCTTATGGAGAAAGTCGGTGCGACTGTCTTTGACCTTCGCGTACGCCTTAGCCACCTTCAACCGGGCTTTACGATAATTGTTGCTTCCTTTCTTCTTCCGGGCGAGTTTTCGTTGCAACAGCCCGAGTTTCTTCAAGTGTTTTCTCAAGTATCGTGGATTGTCGATTTTCTCACCATTGCTGAGGATGGCGAAGTGTTCCAATCCCATGTCGATGCCAACCATGTTTCCATTCTTGGCTGGTTGAAAGATGACATCTTCGACCAGTATGCTGACGTGCCAGCGTCCAACCGCGTCCAAACTGACCGTCACGCTGGACGGTCGGCTTGGACGTGGCAGGGTGCGCGACCACCGGATATGCAATGGTTCGCGCATCTTCGCCAACGTCAACGCTCTGTGCTCCCCATCCCATGTGAACGCGGAGACCGTGTAAGTGGCGGAACCGCCCTCGTGTTTCGCTTTGAATCTCGGATAGGAGCCGGTCTTGTCGAAGAACCTCTTGAACGCAGCCTGCAAATGCCGTAGCGATTGTTGCAACGGGACAGACGACACTTCCGTCAGATAGGAGTGTTCCTCTGTCTTCTTCCAAGCGGTGAGCATTCGGCTCGTGTCCGAGTAGCCGACCTTCTCCCGGTGGAGAGTCCACGCGGTCGAGCGGGCGTCCAAGGCCATGTTGTACACCTTGCGGCAGCACCCCAGAGTACGACGGAGCATGTTCTCCTGTTCCGTCGTGGGGTAGAAGCGGAACCGGTATGCCCGCTTTACTGTCTTGGTGTTCATGTTTCCAATATAGCACACTACTTTACATATGTGAGCTAGAATAGTAAAAAGATAAGCACCTTATATCCCCCGGCTAAAGCCGGAGGTTGTACAGCGCAAAACATAAAAAAGCGCTGAACCACACGGTTCAGCGCTCATCGCGGTGATAATCTCGGATCACTCAGCTTGTGCTCAGCAGTCGCGTAGCTTCAGAAGCCGAGAGTTGCCCTCGCCTCGTCCATCAGGCGCGGATCCCACCACAGCTCGCCCAAATTCTCGTCAGTAGCCAGCGAGCGCGTTTCTGCCTTGTCAATGTAGACTTCGCCAGAAAGGTGGTCAGTTTCGTGCTGGAAAATACGAGCCGGCCAGCCATGAAGATTTTCACTGTGCTTCATGCCCTTCTCGTCATACCAGGTTGCTTCAATATCCAGCCAGCGCTTGCGCACTGCCTGATAACCAGGCATGGAAAGGCAGCCTTCGTAGAAGCTTGCCGTCTTCTCACCAATCGGCTTATACACCGGATTGATAATCAGATGGAAGGGGAATTCCGCGACTTCGCGAGGGTCGTTTTGCGGGGTGAGCATGTCGAGCTCTTCGCCGTCGTAATCCTCGTCGTAATCCTCATCCTCATAATCCTCAGCGTCGAAAGCCTCGTCGGCATCCGAACCAGCCGCAGAGGAAGAGCTGGCGTCGAGGGAAGAAGCGGACTGATAATCTTGAGCGTCAAGGTCGGAAAGGTCGACGACGTGATCCTCAACGACAGCGAAAGCCAACGGCAAGCCAATTTGAGGGGCTGCCAGGCCAACGCCCGGAGCTTCCAACATCGTCTTGCGCATCGCCTTGGTGAGCTTGGCCAGAGTTTTGCTGGACAGCTGGCCGGTGTACTCCTGCCATTCGGCGCGTAAAACGGGCTCTCCCAGGCTCACGATAGGCAACAATCCGTCTGGGAAACGCTTGAGCATGCCCTCCACCTCGTGGTTGAGCTGCTTATCAATAGGGCCTGAGAAAGCCATAACACTCCTTACAACAGCGAGCCGCTACAAGCGGCCTTGAACCGCGCCGAAAAGGTGACGGCGAGGCTCAACAACGGCGAGCCTACGCCAAACGGTCAGCAACGACGGCAGCGAGCTTCTGAGCCACCTCAGTAGCCTGTTCATCGCTGGCAGCCTCAACCATCACACGAACCAAAGGCTCCGTGCCCGACGCGCGCAAAACCACACGGCCAGTCTCGCCCAGAACCTTCTCCTGCTCCTCAACCGCCTTGCGAATCTCAGGGTCCGTATTGGCCTCATTCTTGCGAGGAACGCGAACGTTGATCAGCTCCTGAGGAAGCTGAGGGAAGTCAGCGGCAAGTTCTTCCAAGCTCTTGCCCGACTTGCACACCTCGTGAGCCAGCGTCAAAGCAGTCAACGTGCCATCACCAGTCGTGGCAAACTGGCGGTTGATCACATGGCCTGACTGCTCACCACCCAGCGTGTAATCATGAGCCAGCATTTCCTCCAGAACATAACGGTCGCCAACGGCAGTCTGAACAGTCTTAATGCCCATATCACGCAAGGCGAGCTTCAAGCCCAAATTGCTCATAATTGTCACCACGAGAGTGTCATGGTTGAGCTTGCCCTCATTCTTCAGCGCGCGAGCGAGAATGCCCATAATCTGATCGCCATTGACGAGGTTACCCTTACCGTCCACAGCCAAGCAGCGGTCAGCGTCACCATCGCAAGCAACACCCATATCCGCCTTCGCAGCAACGACCATCGCCTGCAGCTGCTCCGGATGCATAGAACCAGCGTTCTCATTGATGTTGTAGCCATCAGGAGAGGCGTTGATGACGATGACCTCAGCACCGGCCTCGCGCAAAACATCAGGAGCAACAGCAGACGTTGCACCGTTGGCGCAATCCACCACAATGCGCAGACCCTTCAAAGGTGCCGGGTCCTGAGAGGTTGCCGAGCGCACAATATGCTCGCGGTACATCTGGGTTGGGGTTTGAGAATCGTGGTGAATACGGCCCACGTTCTTGCCTGTTGGACGCTGCCAATCTTGGCCCAGAATGGCTTCAATTTGGTCTTCCTTCTCATCAGAAAGCTTGAAGCCACCACGAGCAAAGAACTTAATGCCGTTATAAATCATCGGGTTATGAGAAGCCGAGACGATACCAGCAAAATCAACGTTGAGCTGAGTAGACAGATAAGCCAAACCTGGGGTGGGAATGACGCCGACATCAATGACGTCGAAACCACCAGCCGACATGCCAGCAGCCAAAGCAGAGGAGAGGAAATCACCAGAGACGCGAGTATCGCGCCCCACGAGAGCGCGCTTACGGCCCTCCCCCGTGTGATCCTTACCTAAAACGCGAGCAGCAGCTTCACCCAAGTCGAGCGCCATCTTTGGTGTGAGCTCTTGGTTGGCGACTCCTCGAACGCCGTCAGTTCCGAACAGACGTGGCATGTTTGTGCCTCCTTCATGAAACTCTTCTGCTTATAGAGTAGCCGCAGGCTTGCCCCAGCGGTATCCGAGCTTGCCCCAGCAGTATCTGAGCTCACCTCAGCGAAAGAGCACCACTATCCGGTAGAATTTTCACTATCGCACTCTCATGCGCGCAACCAGCTCACAGCGAGAGAAGCTAAAGGTAGCACATTGCAAGAGAAAGAAGAGAGCATGACCCAGGAACACACACCCGCCAGCGTTCTGAATGAACCAATTTCTGTGGTCGACCCTGATGTCGCCGCTGTTCTCGATTCCGAACTACACCGCCAGCAAACCTACCTGGAGATGATCGCCTCGGAGAATTTCGTGCCTCGTGCCGTCATGCAAGCCATGGGCTCGGTGCTCACCAATAAGTATGCGGAAGGCTACCCTGGCCGTCGCTATTACGGTGGTTGCCAAGAAGTCGACAAAGTGGAAAACCTTGCTATTGAGCGCGCCAAAGCACTCTTCCACGCTGACTATGCCAACGTTCAGCCTCATTCTGGTGCTCAGGCCAATGCGGCTGTCTATCACGCTCTCGTCGAGCCTGGCGACACGGTAATGGGCTTGGCTTTGGCTCATGGCGGTCACTTGACTCACGGCATGAAAATCAACTTCTCTGGTAAGAATTACCACATGGTTTCCTACGGGCTGGACCCGCAAACCTACCGCATCAATATGGACATGGTTCGCGAGCAGGCGCTGAAAACGCACCCGAAGATGATCATTGCCGGCTGGTCAGCTTACCCTCGTCAGCTCGATTTCCAAGCTTTCCGCGATATTGCTGATGAAGTCGGCGCCTACTTGTGGACGGATATGGCTCACTTCGCTGGCCTCGTTGCTGCTGGCTTGCATCCCAACCCGGTTGAGTATTCCGATGTCGTTTCCACCACTATTCACAAAACTATCGGCGGCCCACGCTCGGGAATGTTGCTCTCTCGCGATGCTGCACGATTTGGCAAGAAGCTCGATTCGGCAGTCTTCCCTGGTCAGCAGGGTGGCCCGCTCATGCACATCATCGCTGGTAAGGCAGTAGCCTTCAAGATTGCCATGAGCGAAGAGTTCAAAGACCGTCAGCGCAGAACCTTGGAGGGTGCGAAGATTCTGGCTTCTCGCCTTCTCGCTGATGATGTGAAAGACGCGGGAATTAGCCTGGTAACTGGCGGCACTGACGTTCATCTGGTCCTCGTTGACTTGCGCAATTCCGCTTTGGATGGACAACAGGCAGAAGACCTCCTCGACCAGGTTGGCATCACCGTCAACCGCAACGCTGTGCCGTGGGATCCTCGCCCAGCCAAAATCACGTCTGGCCTTCGTATTGGTACTCCTGCTTTGGCAACGCGCGGCTTTGGTGCCCAGGAATTTGAAGAGGTCGCCGACATTATTGCCACTGCTCTGCGTGATGGCAAGTCTGCTGATGTTGAGGCTTTGCGTGCTCGCACCGCCCGCTTGGCTGAAAACTTCCCGCTGTACGAAGGCCTCGATCAAACTCACGGTTCAGTCGCTGACTTCCCTGCTGCCAATTAAGCTGCACCGTCAACAAGGCAGAACTTCAGATTGTCACTGCAGATAATCACTGCAAAAGCCCAGCGTTCACAAGAAACGTTGGGCTTTTCTTATACTGTCACAGCTGTAATGAACTATCACAATCGGTCGCCATATGGTAATGACTTAATATAGTTCTCCATCCACTGCCAATCAGGAACTCCATCGCTTGTCACAGGAAGCCTAAGCTCTGTATTACGAATTGAATCGAGCTTAAAGGCCCTGCCGTAGGAGTATCTGTACCGCTCCCGCCGCAACAGACACGTGATGAACAGACCTGTGTACTTGTTCATCCAATCAGCACGTGCCGCGATAATGTGTTCGCCTGCCACAAACGGCCCTGGCTGATACGATATTGTGGATGTCGTATCACCGATAACAATTGCGTTCCCATTCTCAACGTTGCCCAGTCCCGCATTTACTACGAGCGACTTAACACTATTATCTAAATCAGTTCTGGTAACATACGGAATTACCTTTTCGTTCCACACGCCAACTTGCTCAAGCTCACTGTCATCATATGCCGCAACTTTATAAATTGAGTCGAATAATTCCTCGGCACGGAACTCACGCCATTCATGTATATCAAACTCGAGAGGTTTTAGAGTATTTTTCCCAGCATTTCTTGTCTTTAGCGGCTCACTGTGTAGCGAACTGATATACAACTCCATCCACTGCCAATCAGGCTTGCCATCGGATGTGGCAGGAAGTTTGACTTTGGTGGCCGTCATATTGTCGAGAGTCCACTTACGACCGTATGAATACCTGTATTTATCATGCTTGAGAACAGCACACACAAACAGACCCGTTGCGGGGGAAAGCGTTCCGTGCTCAGGGCGAAGATACAAAGCGTTCACATCGTCAGTAGCCCAATAGGGTGTCGGCTGGTAAAACGCTTCTCCCACCGAGCCGTTATAGCTCAATGAAATCGTATTGCCCTCATGAATGGGTTCCTGCCCAATATAATTCGAGACACCATTGTTGGAATCTATTGCCCCGATATACGGCGTATTACCCTCAGTTTGATCTTCGGAAGTTAGGCGCTTGCCTTTGCGAATATCAAACAGTCCATCATCACCGCCAAGCTGGAACCATTTCCACTTAGTCGTATCAAGCTTCATACACCACCCCCGTTTTCACCAGATAAGCGAGGTAGTCATTGACCGTCTGTTGAAAATCGTCCTCTGTAAGTGTCGTGTAATCAGTTTCCATGTACGCTTCGCACAGCCACTCATCGTTACCAGTAACCATCTGACGGGCGCTGAAACCAGTAATGACATCACGATTCTTATACGTGTTGAGCCACTTCTTCTCGATGGACGACCATAGGCTAGTACCGTTCTCGTCCATCTGCTCGACGCGTCCAAGGTTCTTTCGCTTCTTGAAGCCGTCATCCTTACAGTAGGCGAAGAACGTCTCGCGATTAGCAGACTTATGCGGCGTACCCACGTCAAAGACCATGCAGCACGCGCAGGCACTTGCGCCAGGGTAGAAGATGTCATCTGGTAGCGAGAACACTGCATCAAGAGTATTATTCTTCAGAATTGCGTTCTTCATCTTCTTCATCAATGTGTTATTACCAATAGCAGCAGCCATGGGAAGCAACACTGCAAGCTTTCCTGACATGTTATGCTCGTTCATTTGGTCAAGAATGAACTTGAGAAAATAAAGTCCCTTCGAAGGATCAGTTTTGCTCTTTCCCCATGTGCTCGAATAGTTTTTCGGAACTTGCTTAGCCATGGCATTATAGGGCGGGTTCATCAGCACCACATTGAACTTAACACCGTCGTCTATAAAGCGAGGAACTTCTTCGAAACAACTACCCTGAACTATGTTGGAGTTACCATCACTATGAATCAACATATTTGTTGTGGCAAGGCCATATACAAGCTCATCGTATTCAACACCATAAATATGATGCTTTTTAACTGCATCTTCTTCTACCTGGGTGTGACAATCTGCAAGTGCTTTCGTCATCGCCCTTACTAGGAATGAACCACTTCCACACGTCATATCCAACACCACAGAGTTTCGATTGACATTGCATATTTTAGTCATGAAGTCTGTAATGTGATCTGGTGTAAAAGCCTGGTTTTTATCTGATTTTCCAACGTACTTGTTGAATGTAATGAAGAATAGATTAAGAAGATCCTGCCCTGCTGTGCTCTTGTCATTAATAAATGGGAAAATCCGCGTCCTAATGAAATCAAGAATCAGACACAAGCTCTCGCTATCCATTTCACGAACATCTTGAGATTGAAGAACTCGCTGATCAATCAAAGTCAGCTTCTCAGCCTTCTGCAAAGAGCCTTCGAGCAGATTTCCCAGAATTGTCCGAATTCCACTGATAACCTGGGAGGTCTCCATTTTTCTGTTGTAATTCAGCCCGTTCTTAATAGCCAACAGGCACGTTCCAACAAACTGAGAGCGCAGCTTCTCTGCAATACCGTGGCGATGCAACAACTCATTGAGCTGATAGGTGTTGCGCATAACTTCTTCTTTGTTATTTGTATGCTTCGCATCGAACATCGCGACATATTCTGGCATAGAACGTATTGCAGTTTCGTTTACTAACCTCGTATCGTTCTCAACTTCAGATCTCCATACAAGAATTCTGTCATCACTGGTATTAGCTACCATCGCAACGATTTTATTTCCGGTTAGTTGCTTCTCATACTCAACGTAAGCGGCTAATTGCTCCTCTACTTCAGATGTCTTCTTATCAAAATCTGTCTTCGTCTCGATTAGCAGGGAGACACCATCGAGCTCAAATCTTCTATCAATTTTTTGCCAAATACGATCCCCCCCCCCCGCTTCTTTATTGGAATGAATTCAATTCCCTTTGCTTTGAATGCTTTCGGGTAGCTAAATTCGCTTTCTTCAACGTTAGTAGTTAAGTAATTCAGGCCTACCGTGTTGACAATTTTTTCGCGGATCAATGTTCATTCCTTTTCTAGGACTTAATCTTATGTGCTCTAACGATAAGGCAATACTAGTTCACACCCAGCCAAGCTTCCTGCTGAGCAATTACGTGTGCGAAAAAGCCCGCTGTACTGAGTACAGCGGGCTTTTTCGCACACCTGATCTCCCCTGCTTGAGATGAATGGCAATGATAATCTCAAGCCATCAACTGAAGCTGACAGGTGATGACAACTTACTCGCCAAGAGTAGTGTTATAAGCGCGAACACGAAGGTCACGACGAGAGCCATCCAAGTTTTCGAGAACCATACGGCGAAGTGCGCGAGCGGCATCAGGGTTCTTATCCAACCAAGCGTTACCAGCCTCGACGAGCTTGCCAGCATCAGCGAAGTGAGGATACAAGCCACCACCGCGCAGAGGGTTGATGATGTTCTCAGCCATGTGGAAGCTCTTGTTCTCCCAAATCCAATTGATGGTATCGAAGAACTTATCCACATACTCGGCGTACAGCTTCGGGTCAGAGTTGGACGAGAAGCCATTGACTACTTCGCCAATCTGAGCGTTGGTGAGCTTGCTATCGTGCAGAGCTTCATCCCAAGCCCACGCCTTCGCTTCTGGAGTTGGCTTCGCAGCACGAGCACCCATGGCGAACTCACGGTTCTCAGTGGTGTCGTTCTTAGCGAGCTCTTCCTCAATCTCGAAGTCGCCAATCAAGCCCACACGAGCCTGAGCGCGCAGGATGGACCAACGCATGTTGTTGTCCACCTCGAGGCCCTTCATCGCAGAAGTGCCAGCCAACAAGGCCTTGCTTTCATCAGCAAAGGCAGGGTCAGCAGCCAAGGAAAGCCATGCGCCCACCAACTGGAACTGCTCATCAGAGCCTGGCTTCAACAAAGCCAAACGCCACATTTCGCGAGCAGCGTCGGAGAGCACCATCTCACGCTCGGAAGGAGCAACATAGTAAGCTGCAGCCTTCTGAATCTCAGACAGAGCGTAACGGAAGGTAGTGGACTGAGTTTCTGTTGCCAAAGCCTTCAAAGAGGTCTGAACGAAAGTCTTGGCAGGAAGCTCAGCATCGCGAGTCATATCCCACAGAGCCAGCCAGGAGGTTGCACGAGCCTCTGGATCAGCGAAATCAGTGAGATGCTCGACGAGGAAGTTCAACGAATCCTCATCGAAGCGCAGCTTTGCATACGTCAGATCATCATCATTGAGCAAGATGAAGTCAGGACGCTTCTGGCCCACAAGCTGTGGAACTTTCGTGCAAGCACCGTCAATGTCCAACTCCACCTGGGAGGTGCGCACTACAGAGCCATCCTGCATGTTGTAGAAGCCAACGCGCAGACGGTGTGGACGCAAGGTTGGGTGGTCAACATCAGCAGTCTGGCGAATTTCGAACTCGGTGATCACACCATCGTCGTCAGTCTCCACCAAAGAGTGCAAGGTGTTCACACCCGAAGTTTCCAGCCACTTCTCACTCCATGCCTTCATATCGCGGCCAGAAGTCTTCTCCAGCTCAGCGAGAAGGTCAGCCAAAGTAGCGTTGGAGTACTGGTACTTGACCAGGTAGTTGTGAATACCCTCGAAGAACTTGTCACGACCAACATAAGCCATGAGCTGCTTGAGAAGCGAACCGCCCTTGGCGTAGGTAATTCCGTCGAAGTTCACTTCGGTGTCATGCAGATCGTTGATCTCAGCTACAACAGGGTGAGTGGTAGGAAGCTGATCCTGCGCCTGACCCCAGCTCTTTTCACCAGAGGTGAAGGTTGCCCATTCACTCTTCCACTGCGTTGCTTCAGCAGTGCACAGAGTGGACATGAACTCAGCGAAGCTCTCGTTGAGCCACAGGTCGTTCCACCACTTCATGGTGACCAGATCGCCGAACCACATGTGTGCGAGCTCGTGCAAAATGGTTTCATCACGGCGGTCAACCAGAGCGTCAGTCACCTTGGACTGGAACACATACTGATCGCGAATGGTCACTGTGCCGATGTTTTCCATAGCGCCAGCGTTGTATTCTGGCACGAAGATCTGATCATACTTGGCGTATGGGTAAGGCACGTTCCACGTCTTGGCATAGAAGGCGAAGCCGGCCTTGGTGACGTCGAAGAGGTACTGGGCGTCACGATCCATACCGGCCTTCAAGCTTTGGCGAGTGTAGATGCCCATTGGCACCACGCGGCCATCCTCATTGTTGTACTCGGTGTGCCAGGAAGCGTACGGGCCAGCGATGATGGCGGTGAGGTAAGAGCTCATCTTTGGAGTGTCTTCGAAGCTCCAGCGCTTAATACCTTCCTTCTTGCCACCAGTGAGCGTACCCTCTTCGGTCTCGCCTTCCACCTTCTCAGCTTTGCCCGGCATGATGGACAGAACAGTCCATGATTCTGGCGCGGTGACGGTGAAGGAGAACACAGCCTTGAGGTCTGGCTGGTCGAAAACAGAGTAAACGCGGCGAGCGTCCGGAACCTCGAACTGAGTGTAGAGGTAAACATTGCCGTCGGTCGGGTCGACGGAGCGATGCAAGCCTTCGCCAGTGTGCGAGTAAATGGCGAGTGCGTCGACTTCGACCTCGTTGTGTTCCTCAAGATTATCAAGCTGGATGCGAGAATCTGCGAATACAGCCTTCGGGTCGAGGTCCTTGCCGTTCAGGCGCACAGAACGAACTTCTGCTGCCACGAGGTCGAGGAAGGTCGAACGGCCTGCGACGGCATCAAACGTCACCTTAGTGTGGGAGACAAAGGTCTCATCACCCTTGGTGAGGTCAACGTTAACCCAGTAACGAGGGTTGGACACGGTGGCAAAGCGCTCTTCGGCTTCCACGCGCGTCAGGTTCACTCCTGGCATGCTGCCCCTTTCATCAGTGATTTCTTACACATGCTACACAGTGGGACACCCGACCTCGAGTTTTCACTGCTGTTTTTGCTCTCAGTCAAGTGCCCCACAAACTTTCTTCGGTTATGCGCTGCCCTGGCAACTTACTTATTGGACTTACTTCTTTGACTTCACTGCCAAGTCGGTCACCACAGGAACGATCATGGGGCGGCGATGCAATTCGCGGGCAATCCACGAACCCAAAGTGCGGCGCATCACCTGCTGCAAGCGGCCAGTATCCGTAGTGCCGTCCTGCATGGCTCGCTCCAAAGTGTTGGTCACATCGTCACGAACAGCGGCAAACTCCTCTTCATCTTCAGCAACAGCGTTGAGGAAGATGCGAGGGCCCTTCACCACCTTGTTGATGCGCGTATCGACGACGACGAAGCTCGACACAAAGCCTTCGGTGCCCAAAATCTTACGCTTTTCGAGTTCTTCATCGGTCAGCTCACCCACCGAGGAACCATCCACATACACGTAGTGGCATGGAACCGAGCCGACGATGGCAGCCTTGCCCTGGTAGAGGTCGACCACATCGCCATCGCGGGCGAGAACCACATTCTGTGGGTCAACGCCCGTCTTGATAGCGATCAAGCCGTTGGCCACCTGGTGGCGGGATTCACCGTGGATTGGCATGGCGTTCTTTGGCTGGACGATGTTGTACAGGTAGAGCAACTCGCCTTCGTCAGCGTGGCCGGAAACGTGAATGGCTGCGTTGTCGCGGTTGATCACTTGAGCGCCCAAGCTAGTCAGCTGGTTGATCACACGGTACACTTCGCTCTCATTGCCTGGAATGAGCGAGGAAGCGAGGATGACAGTATCAAACTCGTTGACCTGAATGGTTGGGTGGTTGCCGTTGGCAATACGGCCCAGCGCGGCAAGTGGCTCACCTTGCGAACCCGTGCACATGTACACCAGTTGCGTATCTGGAATCTTCTGTGCATCGCGCAGGTCAACAACAGTGTCCTCAGGAAGCTTCAGGAAGCCTAGGTCAGCGGCGATACCCATGTTGCGAACCATGGAGCGGCCGACGAACACGACCTTACGGCCATACTTGTGTGCCACATCCACCACTTGCTGAACGCGGTGAACATGCGAAGAGAAGCTGGCCACAATGATCTTGCGACGAGCAGTAGCAAAGGCATGGTCAAGAGCTGGCGTGATGGAGCTCTCCGGCTTGACGAAGCCCTTGATTTCGGCGTTGGTGGAATCTGCCATGAGCAGGTCCACTCCCTTTTCACCTTGCTTGGCGAATTCGCGCAAGTCGGTGATGCGGTGGTCGATAGGAAGCGGGTCGATCTTGAAATCGCCAGTGTCAATCAAGCGGCCTGCTGGAGTGGAGACAGCAACAGCCAAAGCGTCCGGGATGGAGTGCGTCACCGAAATAAACTCCAAGTTGAACGGGCCTACCTTGGCGGTGTCCTTATCGTCTACCACGTGGCAGATTGGCTTAATTCCAAATTCTTCGCACTTTGCCTGTACGAATGCCAAGGTCAGGGAGGAGCCGTAGAGCGGAATATCTGGCTTCTCGCGCAGCAGGTAAGGAACAGCGCCGATGTGGTCCTCATGGCCGTGGGTGAGCACGAGCGCATCCACCTTGTTCAGGCGTGGGCGAATGTAGGAGAAGTCCGGCAAAATCAGGTCAACGCCTGGCTGCTGGGAGTCAGGGAAGAGAACACCGCAATCGATGAGCAGCAGGTGGCCGTTGTATTCGATGGTGTTCATATTGCGGCCGATTTCGCCCAAACCACCGAGAGCGACGATACGCATGCTGCCGCGACGGTACTTTGGTGGCGCTACGAGCTCGGAGTCATCCTTCGGCACCTGGTTTTCATTCGGCACTGGCAGCGGCTTCATTGGTATTCTTCCCTGCGCGCGACGGCCGTATTTGCGCGAATGAACTGCAGCATTGCCGTGAGCAGCGCCGGTTCGATGGGTGGAGTGGCTTGTCAGGCGCGTGCTGCGCGATGCGGAATTCGCACGATGCACCCTGGAGGAATGGACTGAATGATTTCGAACCATTTCTATATTTTTCTTTCTCTTTGGCGAAAGTCCGTCAGCAACTACAGAACTTCCGCTCGGGCCAGTGCCAGTCGCACTAGCTTGTAGGCCTCATTCAACAGAGCGCTAGCACCAGTTGCCTGTGCTTACGTCGGTTGCTAGCTCTGTCACGCTATCGGCGGTACTGTGCGTGTTCACAGTGCTCGCATGTGTGATAGTCTCTTCAACTCTTCCAGCCTACCCGTGCGCCTGCCCTGAACTGGAAACAGGTTGGTAATCTGGAGAAATTCTTGTATTTCTCAAGATTACCAACCTGCTTATTCACTTTCGCTCGTTATGCTACCTGTCGCAATTCTCGGATGCGCAACCGGATGTAAGAGGCGAGCTCGGGCACCACGCTCGGGTGTGTTGCCATTACGAAGAGGGCCGCGAACAGCACGGAAACCCAGGGCATCATGAAGGACCATTGGTAGCCGAAGTGGTCGAGCACCACGCCAACTGCTGCCGAGCCGATGGAGTTACCCACCGCAGAACCGGTGTTCAGCCAGCTCAAGCCTTCAGTGAGGAAGGTACCAGGAACGGTGTCTTCCACGATCATGTTGACTGTTGCAAAGACTGGGGAAATCACCATACCAGTGATGAAAGCAGCTGGCACGAAGAGAAGGAGATCGTCTTTGCACATGTCGATAAGCCCGAAGCCCACCACAAGCAGGAGCATCATGGTCAGCAAGCGTGACCACAGTGGCATTCTCCACGAGCGCGAACCGTAAATAATGGCACCCACCAAAGAGCCAGCCGAGTAGACGGCAAGGTAGACGCCAGAAGCTGCTTCAATGTGGTGAGCTTGAGCCAAGGCAACCACAGAAACGTCATAGGCAGAGAAGCTCGAGGAATAGATGATGAAGGTGAGGAAGAGTGTGACCATGCCCGGGAAGCCGAGGGCGAGTTTAGGCGCGTTCTTCTTCATGCTTCGCTTCAGCCTCAGCCAGCGGCGCGGGCTCAAGCGGCTCAAGCGCTGCTGGTCGGAAATCGGGGCGTCGCTGTCCATGCGGTAGATCGTGCTGTCGGCTGGAGCAGCCTGCGCAGCGGAATCGTTCTGTTCGTTGGCCTCGGCGGACTGCGGCTTACTCGTCGTTTCGGTGATCAGCGCGGTTGACTTGGCCTTCGCCGACTGCAGGGTGAAGAAGATGGCACCACCGATAGTCTGGGCGATCAGAGGCAAAATGAGCTGCGAAGTCGGGTTGACGGAGGTTGCCAACGAAGTAGCAAAAATAGGGCCGATGATGAAGATGAGCTCATCAATTGCTGCTTCCCAGGCGAATGCGGTGGAGAGCAGCTGGGAGGCCTTCTCTTCGCTCATTTTTCCGTCTGCTGCTTCTTTTCTGAGCAGGTTGGTCCAGCGGGTTCGAGCCAGAGCGCCAAAGGAGAACTGAGTCAGGCCGAGGAAGATCGCGAAAATATAGAGTGACCACAGAGGCGCGCGGAAAACGAGGGCGAGCACGAACACGAGCAGTGCCCCAGAGGAGAGTGGCAGTGCGATGCGGCCGGTGATGTATTGGCCGAACTTGTCAAAGCAGCGCGCGTAGATTGGCGTGCACACGGCGGCGAAGAACACGTAGACGGCAGAGAGTGTTCCTGCGTTCGTCCAATCGTTGTAGATCATGCGCATGGCCAGCACGATTCCCAGCGAGAGCATGGACATCGTCAGGCGTGCTGTTGCTGCGGAGAAGGAGAAACGGCGGCCTTCTGCATAGCTGAGAATCTGCAGGTAGGGGCTTTTTTCTTTGCGGGGTTTTCTGCTGTTTTGTGACGGCATGTTCTGAGCCGCGTTCATCTGACTTGCCACAGTGTCCTCAGTTTTCTTCATGGTGGGTCAGTCGGCTTCGTTTGTCATGCCGACGTAAATGTACTTTTCCAGTTCGGGGTAAATGGCCGACTTCATGCTGGCCACGCGGGTCAGGCCTCGATGGTCATAGAAGCCGACAGAGCAGGATGAGTCGGTGAAGAGGAAGTATGTTTTCGCTTGGGCTTGGCGCAAAGCGGTCAACCATTGGTTGAAGGTTCGAGAACCCAGATGGTAGCCGCGAGCTTCTGGCTCCATAATGAAAAGCCTCAGCTCAGCGTCAGTCATTGCTTTCGCATGCTTTTCCAGCTTTTCGTCTTCGGCGATATCTGCTGCGTGGAAGCGGATTGCCTGAGGCTTGAGGCGGGCGAGCTGCTCGCGCGCTTCGTCTCCCAGACGGGTGAGTTCTGCTTGGATTGCTGGGGCTACTGCGTCTTTTTCACTGTTGATTGTGCCTACGGCAATGCCCGCTGGCTTGTCGTTGACTTCCACGACGCATGACCATGTGATGCCTGTGAGGAGAGCTTCAACTTCGAGGGTTGCTTCGAGTTGTGCTGCTTCGGGGGCGTCCCCTTCTTCGTGGGGGTACCAGGTTCGTTGGTCAAGAGAAATAATCCAAGGAATGTCTTGTGGCATGATGCGTCGCATGGTGACCTTGTTCATTCCTGGCATTGAGCTCCCTTTCTGTTGCGAAGTTTACCCAGCGCTCGTGCGAGCTAGTGTTTCTAGCTTTTGCCTGGCGTTATCCCCTTGTGTGCAAAAAATGAGAGGGGAAGAGGAGGTTGTGCCTCCCCGTTCCCCTGTGAATGAACCAACTCTAACAGAGAGCCGTTGACAAAAGCCGCGCGTGTTTGCTCTCAGATTTTTCGGCGGATTTCGTCACACTTTCTCATCAGCCTCGTTCTCATCAGGCTCTTTCTCACCAACCTCTCCCTCATCGGCCTCGTTCTCATCAGCCTGCTCTTCCCAGTCGTCTTCTTGCAGGAAGGCGAGCAAACGGTGTGAGCCATAGATCATGCTGATAATCTCTTGCTCACTGAGTTTGTGCTCCACCGGTATGAGCTTGCCAGCTGAGCCTGCAGAAACGTAGAAGAGAGCGGCGTCAACATCGTCGAGAGCAACATTTTGCGCTTGGGCGAAGGCGAGGCGGTAGATTTGCAGCTGTAGCAGCTTCCTGCGCTTATCTTCCTCGTTGTACGGCGAGCGGCCTGTCTTCCAGTCGATGATGGTGTAGCGGTTCGCCGTTTCCTCACCAGCCTGGTCGCGCAAAGCTCCCGCGAAGATAGCATCGAGGCGGGCGGGCACTCTCCTGCCAGCAAGGGAAATGTCGTATTCCTTCTCCACGGCGAAAACACGACGTCTAGCCCATGGTGAGTTGAGGTAAGCCTTCTGCCAGCGCTGGACTGTGGCGGCTCGCTCGCTAGAAGATTGTGCAATACTCTCGAGCTTCTTGATTTTCTGCCAATCTTGGCCGGAAAGCGGGTCGAGCTGGTCGGCAACCCAAGCGTGGAAAAGCGTTCCCAGCGTCGAAGCGGCAGTAGGAATATGGGGCATCGGGCGTAGCTGTTGGGCCAGTAGCTCGTGCACATCCTGCTGTTTTTGCGGCATGATGATGTGCTGCAGCCTGGTGGCCGTCAGGGAGCGCGTCGTGTTAATCTCCCCAAGCTTTTTGAGCGTTTGCGCCTCGTCTTGTTGCGCAAGTTCGTCAAGCTCGTGGTTTCTTCGCGTGAGCTGTACGAGAGCTTGCGCGCGTCGGGTCAATGGCCCAGCTTGCTCTTCTTGCTGCTCGTTCAGCTCTTCGGTGAGAGTTTCCGCATGGGTGGCGCTCGCCAGTCCGTCAAGCAGTTTTTGAGCACGCCTCAAGATTGACATCGTGGTTTTATCCACATGCGTTGGCCAGAAGACGGGCGCACCATGGCCAAATGCCTGTGCTGCTGCGCTCGGAGATTTTTCGAGACGATCAGCCAAAACTGACTGATATTCCAGATCATCTCCGAACAGAGCAGCTTGAGCCTGAGCGTCGACGCCCACACTCAACCCGTCCACATCAACACGCTCCGAGTCCTCCAAACTCGTCTGCACGGTGATAGGAGCGCTGGGCAGTACTGCTTGCTGGACTTGAATCTGATCAGCAATATACGTGACTGCGAGAGGAGGAACATCCTCATTGGAAGACTTTCTTCGCTTCGACGAACTTTCCTCGGGTTGAGGAACCTTCACACCGGAGAAGTCATTATATCCAGCAAGAGCAAGAGCATGTTGTGCTACTTGCTGGTAGAACACTCCTGCTTTATTAATTCCACACGAGTTAAATTCCGCTTTCCTATCTTCGTCTTTCAGATACGCTTGCTCAATGTCTTCCTCATCCGTATAGATATGTGATGCGAAGAGAACATCACCCTGGGAGCGTGTGAGAGCAACGTAGAACAGTCGGTTCTCATCAGCGAATTCACGTTCTCCTTCTCGCTCTTCTAGCGTGAGGAAGTCAGGGTAATCAACACCTTTTTCCAAAAGTGGATTGTCAACTAAGTGTGAGTCGGGGTTAAACACTTCGTGTGCCAGACTCTCCACTGTGGTGAACTTACGCAAGTCAGCAATCGGGTCAACACCCAAGCCAGTTGAGTCGAAGGAGACGTTATGGGGGAACGCTGGCAGAGTGTATGCGTCTGAACGCATGGGCACTGGCACACTTCCGGGATATTCCATCCATGAAAGAGTATGTGGGCACAATGGATCCTGAGCAGCATCCGCGAGTGGGCTAAGCTTCGCCACTTTCAGCTTTGCTGCAGTGTGGTTTCCTTCCGTCACATCAACGATGGCGACAGCAGGCCACTCCAAGCCTTTCGAACGGTGCATAGTCATCAAGATGACGTCCACATTGGGGTCTTGCTCTACTTCCGTAGCATCCTGTTCACGGTCGGGCAATGAGTCAAACCATGTGACGAAGCCAGACAAGCTGGGTCGCACGTTTGCCGGGATTTCCTTCATGTAGGTGCGAGCAAGCTCGATAAGAGAGTCAATGTTCGTGGCAATCTCAGCTCGGGAGTGGAGCGAGGCATCCCCTGCTTGCAAGGCGCGAGCGAGGGAAAGGTCCGATGTCATGCCCAGCACAGAGGCTGCTGCTTTCAAGCAAGCAATCACTCCTTCACTCTTGTGTCGTGCGGTTTCTTGCAAGATGCGCGATACTTCACGGCAGGCTGCTCTGGTGGCCTCATCGAGGGGTTGAGAAAGATTATCATCGCTCTCGCCGGCACCACTGCCGTAGGCTTCAGACTTCTGTTGAGGATTCTGTTCAGTGGCGCTTTCAGATGCGTGTTCGCCATCTTGCGCGTTGGCCTGTTCAGCAGCACTTTCGCCGTTCTTTTCAGCTGCCTTGTGCTGATCATCAAAAGTTGCAGTCAACAGCTGCTCGCTGTCATCACTGAGCAGCATATCCACGAGGGACATCGCCATCGGCAGAGTATCGCGATACTGGCGTAGCAGTTCGCGGCGAGCTTTCTCATCCTCATCTCCACTGGCGATTGCTGAAGCGACCAGAGCGTTATATTGCTGGTTTTCGTTCACTTTCTTCGCCTGAGTGGCCAAACTGTTGAGCTGCTCGGCATTCAGAGCAAAGCGCGGGGTGGCGAGCAGGCGCATGAGGTGGGAAGAATCACTCGTATCAGCGAGAGATGCCACTACGGCCATGATGTCGCGAATCTCTGGCTTGTTGGCCACAGCACTCCAGCCTAAAGATTGGCAGGTCAAGCCTTGCTCTTCTAACGCTTGTTGGTACAGGCCGAGGTTTTTACCACCACGATCCAGCAGCGCAACAATCGGGCCTTTGCCCTGTTCATTACGATGGCGAGGGTCATTCTTGTATTTGAGTACTTGGTAGCGCGCCCATTTGGCAACGGCTTTCGCTTCTTGGCTGGCGTAGAGGCAGTTGAGCACGGTGAATGTTGCGTCATCGGGATTGCCGACTTGTGCCTTTCGTCGGGCTTCCTCTGTGTTTTCCATGAGCATTGGCTCGAGCTTTTTCACGCTCACGCTTGGCCCTAGTGAATCATCAGGGTAGCTGACCTTGCGATGGATGGTGTTCATATCGCGCAGACGAGAGGTGACTGCGTTGGCGAAGTCGAGGATGAGTGGCTTGTTGCGGTGTGTTCGCGACAAGGTGTGCATGCTCTTCTCCACCACGTCAAAGTCTTCTTTGAACAGGATGAATGCGCTCGGGCTTGCTCCTCGCCAGGCGTAAATCGACTGGTAAGGGTCTCCCACTGCGGTGACGACACTGTTGCGGTCTTGCCCGTTCTTTTCTTCGTTTCCTTCAGTGTTTTCAGCGCGATGGAATAGTTGGGCGATTAGTGAGGCTTGTGTGGAAGAAGTATCCTGATATTCGTCGAGGAATACGTAGCGGAAGCGACGACGATATTGCTGCGCAATACTGGGGAAACGCTGCAGGAGTTGGAGCGAGTAGACGGGGAAATCAGAATACTGGGCGAGGTGGCCTTCCTGCTTCTTGCGTTGCAATTGCAAGCACAAGTCGAGAAGTAGATCACGGATTTTCGCCGCTTTGTAAATCTGCCGCACATTGTAGAGGTCAAGCTTTTGAGCTGTTTCTTTGAGATTAGCTCGTATTTCCTCTTCTTTTTTCGACCTTCCTCTTCCAACCTTTGGCTTGGAGTTATTGATAAATGCTTTCACCACAGCAGTCCATAACTGGGGATTAGTGATAATGACTTCGTCACACAGCTTTTCGCACTGTTCAATAAGAGCATTGTTCCACTGACGCACACTCTCTACTGCTGCTTCGAAGGTGAGGCACTGAGGAGAGATCATGTACCCTAAGATCTCATCGTTGAGCTTATTCATATTGTTTACAAAAGTATTCCTACTTTCTGGCTTGAAACCTTCCCAGAAACGATCGGTCGAATAATTGAGCGCCATGATGCCATCGATATTTTCATCGATTACTTCATCAATCAGCTGGTGTACTCCCGCGTAACTGAGAGGCGTGGAGTTGGGGTCTACGCCAATGAGCAGACCATATTGACGCACTAAACGCTGGAAGAAGGAATCATACGTGTAGATGTGAGGCCGCTGAGTGGAAGGAATACGCGTGAACTGGGGTTCTCCATTTCCCTTCTCTTCAAGCTCATCAACTGCTGTGTGGACGCGAGTGCGAAGCTCTTCTGCAGCTTTGTTGGTGAATGTCAGGCCCAGTATTGTTCCTGGGTCTACTTTCTGACCATTCTTATCTGGGTGGGTGAGTAGCCAGATAATACGCTGTGTCATCGTAAAGGTTTTACCCGAACCTGCGCCAGCAATGATCAGTGAGTTCTCTTCGCGCGGGCCGGTGACAATGGCCTCTTGCTCTGATGTCAGTGTGATGCTCATGCGCTTCTCCTCTTCACCTGCTGACGTACTTCTTCAATATTCATTCCAGCCAATGGTCCAAATACAGTTTGCGACTCGTGTGAGTAGAGCGGGCAAACAGGTTTGAACTCGCAATAACTACATTTCGATGTTTTCTTCGCAGGGAAGTAATCCGCTTGCGAGTAGGAAATGGCGTAGAAGACGCGCGAGAGCATGGTCAGAGCCCACACGGCACTACTGGTTTCTGCTTCGTTACCCTCAACAACAGCGCGTGCCTTTGTAACGAGCCATTGTGCAATATCTGACATTCCCTGAGCACGCTGCAGATCACGAAAAGTACTTTCCGGTGTAAAAAGCTTGGAAAATGTGGGGAAATGCGAACGAACCGGGTATGCCTCGTACAGCGCATTTCCTTCAAAAAGCTGAGGCTGGAACCCATTTTCAGCACTATAACTTTGTGCTGGAGCGTCTTGCTTTCTCGGGTAGAAGAGCATGGATCGTTTAATTTCAGGCATACGGCTCTTCTGCTTCACCTCATATACCGGAAGTGATTGTTCGCTCGCCTGCTGCTCGAGCTTTTCGTTCATCTCCTGCAAAGCGGGAGAGAATGCTAACCCCAGCTGGTAACAGATGAGCTGCAGATCATTAAAACTGTTCAGAGGCATTTTACCCGTCTTCCAGTCGATGATGTTCCACACGGTGTTGCCATCACCATCTTCGCGTCGTTCCACTCGGTCCACGCGAGCGCTCATGAATGCTCGAAGGTCTTGTGGTTCGTCGTCGACAAAACCACCTGCCACCGTGGAGAGAGCGCTGTACAGTTCTGCTTTCGTCGTGTGCTCTAATCCGGAGAGATTACGCACAAACGGCAGGATCGCCGACAGTGACAGCGGAATGTTGACGCTCACTTCTGCTGCAGAACCCGTGAGCTTTCCTGCTGGAATTTGTTCTGTCTTGGCCCCCACTGGAGCATAGTTGGCATCGCGAGAATCAACGAAATAGGTGGCTATTTTGTCCAACACATCAGTCACTTCGTGGTCATTGCTTTGATGCTTGAAGAGCTCTTTTGACGTTGCAGGGGTGAAATGTGATTGCTCACGCAGTTCACGGTAATGCTCGATCAGCGCTTGAAGCAGCTCATCTTTACCCAGCGAGCGGTCATAACCATTGTCTGTTGCCCATTGCGCGCAGTTGTGGATAATGGTTCCGAAGGTCATTTCCTCCGAGCTGCGGCGTGGACCCGCGAACCTATCTTGCAGCGACCAGCGCAGTGGGCAATCCCAAATAGCGTCCACTGCGGAAGGGCTGAGCGTCACTGGCTTGTGCTGTGCTGGGCGAGTTTTGGTGAAGCCGTCGTCATCCTTGTTGCCCACCTGCTGCCCGACAAAGCCGGTGCTCAGCTGTTGTGCTTGTTTGGTCACTCCTTGCAAGATTTTCAGTGCGGAAAGTGCATCCTGCAATTGTGCTGGGTCGGTGTCACCTGTGCGCTCTTGTTCAGCAAGGCTTCCCACGAGCACTGTTTTCGCAGCTATGGCGAGACCATCCACACTGGTGTCAAAACCGGCAAAGAGGGCAGATTCCTGCAAATCTGGGTTGAAACCAGTGGGCGTGTAGTGTCGCTCAGAATCGTTATCAGCCGTGCGAATTCCCGTGTCACAGAACACTTCTGGCAGGAAGGAAGTCAAGTATTCGCTTGGTACTTCGTCGTCATTCCACACCGCGCAAATCACTGTTTCTTCGCTCGCTCGAGTCAGTGCAACGAGGAAGGCGCGTAGCTCGAAGTCTGAAACATGCTGGTCGAGCGTGTGCATCAGCTCGATTTCCGCTTTCTCTGGGCTTTGGTTTGCCTCTTGGTTGAGTTCTACTCCTTGTTCTTTCAAAATATGGGAGATTGCCACTGTGGAGAATGCTTGACCAGACAGAAGAGAATCAGGAGCATCAAGGTTCGGCCATTGGCCTTCCTGAACGCCGATAATCCACACTTTCTTGAAGTGCTGGGTGTTAGCCGAATCTGGAGAGGCAAGGACAACGGAATCAGGCCTGGGTGCTACTTGAGCCAGTGAGCCTGCTTCCACTTCGAGGCTTTCAATCCATTCGGCAAACTCTTCTGCGCTTTCCTCGTTTTCTCGAGTTTCTGCGCGGCGGAAGAGTCGTACCACCGTATCCAGGTAGTCGTTGGCGCGTGCGGCTTGTTTTCCTACGCTCAATGCTTCTTGACGCCAGAAGTCACTGATATTGCAGGCAGTCCACGCATTCCACAAGGCGATGGATGGTTGAGAGAGCAGTTCATCCTCATCGGCTGTGGTTTCAAGCGTGCGGATAATGCTGATAGCTCGGATGAGAACTTCCTCATCCGAATGGCTCGGGCCTTTCTTGGCTCGAACAGCTTCCCAGTACTTCACGAACTGAGACTGATCATCACCGTCATCTTCCGAGCTCTCCTGCGTGCGAGAAGTACGAGCGATGCGATCGTACATGCTCAAAATTTGCTCTTGTGACTGTTCCGAGCCCATGAGCAGCAGGAGAATAATCGCATCCCTATTCAGCGGTTCGCTGCTGTTGCTCAGTTCCTGCCAATCTTTGTGCAAGCTGTCAAAAGTAGTTTGAGCTTCGTCAACTTGCGACAGGTAAGCGATGGTTTGGAATATGGTGAGCATTTTATCTTCCCGCACGCTGCGGTACGTCGCACTGCCGTCGACTTTCGTGACTACTGGGAAGAGCGGTGAGGTGATCACTTGCGTGAACAAGTCAGTGTAGCGCGTGATGTTGGAAAGGTCTTTCTTCGCAATCGCAGCATTTAAACGAATGATTGCCAGCAAGCCTTGGACTATCGCAGAATCCTTGAGAAGCTGCGAGGCTGAAGAGTAGCGAACAGGAATTCCTTCCTCTTCGAAGCGCTCTCCTACTTGCCTGAGCACAGAATTCGTATGCGCGATAATCGCACAGTCGCTCCATGAGAGCTTCTCATTATGCATCACGCTGGTGGTAACTTGCCACACGAGGTCATCTAACAGTTCTTCGTTGGAGCGCAGAAGGCGGCCCTGCAATGTGTGATCGACCATCACTGGACGAGGGTCTTTCATGAAGGCCATTTGTGCTGCGCGCAGTTTTCCTGGGCGTAGAGGTAGCGCTACATCTGTGCTGACCATTGAGGAAGTGAGTGCGAGGCTTACTCGAGTGGCTACTTGAGTGCGGTAGCTCAGCTCAGCTTCGATGCTGTTCTCATCGACACTGACCTCATCGGCAGTGACATCGCCAGCGGCATCAGCAAAGTCATCGTACGTGTCATCATCCGTGGCGCGGTCCAGCTGCTCGACCAGCTCGTACTGTTCAGCTTTCCAGCCCTTCTCTTCCAATGCGCTGAGGGCTTCTGGGAATGCTCCGCGGTAGGTTCTTGTTGCTTCATCATCGTTGCCAATGAGAATGACCGCGCATCCGTGGGCTGCCAGCTGTTCGAGGAAGGAGTAGCCGGCGACGGTGAGGTCCTGGCAATCATCCATGATGACGACGCGAGGCACGTTCACAGTGCTCGTATTCTCACTCAACGCCTGGGTAACGATGGCGAGAACAGCGGAGAAGTCGGCGAGGAAGAGGCCCGGCGCTTCTTCTTGGAGGACGTGTTGCGCTTCGTGCTGCAATACTCGGCCGAGCTGCCATTCTTCCACCATGCGCTGGTCTACTGCTGGGTCGTGCAAGATGGCGTCGAAATGTTCGGAGTCACTGGCTACACCCAAGCCGTTGAACATGTCGAAGAGGTGAACGAGCTGGTCGATGAACGCTGGGGTCATGACGTCGACGAGAAGCTGCTCGCTGGGTGCGTTCTGCTCGCGATTTACCTCGCCTTGCGCACTATTCGAAGCTTGAGTACGCTCACCGGCACGCTTGTCTTGCTCGTGGAGAGAGAGGTAGGTGCGCAGAAGATCGCAGGTTTCGCAGTCATTGCCAGCAATCATGTGTTGGCGGTGGTTTTCGAGCACTTGTTGCACTGCTTGGCCGCGTTCAGCATCGTCGACGAAGTGCGGCAGCGCCTTACCTTTTTCTGCGCGCTCTTGTGTGAGAAGAGAGAAGGCAAGCGAGCCGATCGTCCTGACAGGCCTTCCTTCTTGAGCATGCTGGACGACGTTGATCACTGGGGTGTTGAGCTGGTCAGCTGCTGCTTTGGAGCTGACGAGCAGGTAGGCTTTGCCGTTGCGAATAGCCTCATGGTTCCACTGCCCTGTGAATGCTTCAAACGCGAGCGTTGATTTGCCAGAGAGCGGCGAGCCAGAGATTCTCATCACCTTGAGCTGTGGCGCGCAGCCATTTTTCGCGCGAGCCTTCGTGGCGGCGCGTTGCGGTGTGTTCGCGGTGGCGAACTGCTCGATCAGCTTCTTCGCTTGGTTCAACGTTACAGGCTTTGTGCTCATACTTCTAGTGTAGGAAGCATGCATAGTAACTGAACGCGCAATTCGGACTGTTTTTTCCGCAGGATTTCGCGCAGTCGACATTCAGGTAGGACGCGTTTTTCTCGAGGTGATAATCTTCCTGCGAAATGACGCCATTCTTCCTGCCGTCACTTTTCAAAATTTTGCTCTGAGCTGAGAATTCGCCGCCCAGTAACAGCAGCCCGCCCAACACCCAGCAGACCCCGACATCACTACCCAACACTTAGCCAACACCTAGCCGCCACCTCAACTCAACCCAGAACCCAGCTGCCGCTCAACTCAACCCGACATCTAGCTGCCACCTCAGTCACCTTTCAGCCACCCGTGTTAGAACTGCATTATGGCGACTTTTCTGGATTATGCGCGCGATGAGGTTCGCACTTTTGCCGAGCAGCCTTTTTGTGGCGAGGATGCGCTGATCTTTTCGCAGTTGGTTTACCTTTCTTTCCCTGACGCGCTGGCGACGAAAAGCCTGACTTTGCAACAGCTTTTGCGTCGTGAAACCTACCCGGCTCTCATTGACGAGATGTCGCATGGCCAGGAAGCCTTGGAATTGTTGCGTTTGTGCGGTGAAAGCCCTCGTTTTCGCGATGTGAGATTGGCAGATCGCATTTCTCCGAACTCGACGGCCGATCCAAACCGTTTTTGTGCGGCGACTTTCATCCTGCCTGATTCGACGCGCGTTATCGCTTTTCGCGGTACGGATGGCACGATTGCTGGCTGGCATGAGGATTACCGCTTGCTTTTCGTCACCCCTCCCCTCGACTCCCAGGCTCGGGCTCTCGCTTACTTGAAATCTCACGCTTCTGCTCACTTGGCTGAACGGCCTGAGATTATCATTACGGGCCATTCGATGGGCGGAAACCTTGCAATCTATGCTGCGGCTGTCGCGCCACACAGTGTGCAGTCTCGTATTCGCGCGGTTTATGCGCAGGATTCTCCTGGTTTTATTCGCTCTTTCATCGAAAGTAAGCAGTTCCAGGCGATCCGTTCTCGTGTTCACAAGTATGTTCCTGAGTCGTCGATGGTGGGCATGCTTTTTGATTCTGGCGTTGAGGAGACGGTGGTTCGCTCGAACGCTCATGGTTCGGAGCAGCATTTCCTCTCCACGTGGCTGTTTACTCATCCTCAAATCGAGCAAGAAGCTTCGGGCGAAGAGCAGAAACCTGCGCTGAAATCGACGAGCGAAGAATCGCACGAGCAGGCACCTGAAACATCGCTGAAAACGGCGAGCGAGCAAGCGCAGGAGCAGGCGCACAAACCTGCGCACGAACCTGCGCTCAAGCCTTCCAACGAGCCTGTTGCCGTCACAGCGTCAGCTCCTCAGCCTTCTGATTTGTGGGTTTTGGACAGAACTGAGCATCTTTCCCGTTATTCGCAGGCTTTGGCGAACACGCTTAATGGGTGGCGGGAGAGCTTGGATGTTGCTCAGCGCGAGCGCTTTATTGAAACCTTGTTCTCTGCTTTGGATTCGACGGGTTATGTTCAGTTCTCACAGTTGAGGGAGAATTGGAACACTGTTATTCCTGTGATTTCGCAGTATTTGCGTTCTCTTCCTGCCACGGATCGCAATCAGCTGTCCTCGGCGATTGGTGAGCTCGTCAAGCTGATCGTGTTGCCAAGTGGTGAGGAGAACAGCTGAGTCGAGCTTCGGCTACTCGGCTATTCACCTCCCCATCCACCGTCAACTCCTCTACTCATCTCTCCAGGAGGTGGCTCCTCGGCGTACTGCTGAGGAGCCGTATTTTGCTCGCACGGCGTCGAGGGCTTTCTCCAGCTCATTATTCTTTTTCAGCCCCGTTTCGTTATTTTCTTGCGTGTCGTCGAAGTCAAGCTCGGGCTGGTAGAGAGTGGTGCTTTGCTCGGTAAGCCCCGAAACGGACACTCCTGCTAATCTCACGAAAGTGGGAGATACGGCAGATCGGCCAGCGTCAGCGCTTACTTCCTCGCGGCTGGCACCCGCGTCAGCCACACCTCTCCCTCTTTTCCAGGCGGCGAGCGCTGCTGGCAGGAGTTGGTCAGCAATCTGCATCATTTGCACAGAGTTTTGGATGGGTACGCGGCTGGTTTGCGAGCGCGTTGCGTAGGTGAGGTCAGCGAATCGGATTTTCACGCTGACAGTTCTGGCGACAAGTTGTTTTTCGCGCAGTCTCCTAGCGATGTGGTCGCAGCAGTTGCGCAGGAGAGCGCGAATTTTCGCGAGATCATTCGTGTCTTCAGGGAAGGTCATTTCTTGGCCGATTGATTTTTCCAGCGCGTGAGTGACGAGCACTCGTTCGCTCTCACCTTGGCAGGCAAGCCACAGCCAGTGTCCGATTTGGCGTGAGCCTACCATGCGCACGACTTGAGCTTCACTCAACTCTTGTATTTGCGCCACGGTGGTTACCGCCCAGCTTGATAATCTTTTTTCTAATGCTGGGCCCACGCCATTGATGGCACGGAGGTCGAGGAGCCGCACAAATTCAGCGTTTCTCGCTTGGGGTACGAGAAGCAGACCGTTGGGTTTGGCATTCGTCGAGGCAAGCTTGGCCATGAGCATGTTGGAGCCGATGCCCACGGAGCAGGTGATGTGAAAGCGCTGGTAAACCTGCTGGCGAATCCATTCGCCTATAGCTCGCGGGCTTTTCCATTCTCTGAGGGCGGGAGCCACGTTGATGTAGGCTTCGTCGACGCTGACTTGTTCGATTTGGTCGGTTATTTTCGCAACAATCTGGGTGAAAATCTCATGAGAGACGTGTGAGTAATAGTGGTGATCGACGGGCAGGAAGGCGCCTTGCGGGCAGAGTCGTCGAGCGGTTGCCATTGCTTGAGCAGAGTGAACTCCATACCGGCGCGCTTCGTAATTCGCCGTTGACACGACGCCGCGAACTCCTTCCACTCCTCCGACGATGACTGGCCTGCCCACCAATTCGGGATGGCGGGCAGTTTCCAGCGAAGCGAAAAAGGCATCCATATCCACATGCAAAAAGGTGCAACCGGACTCGTCATGACCCCAGTCTTTCCTTACTGCTTGCGAACGTGGTGCTGTACTCATACCACCATTCTAGTCGATCATTTGTTCGAATTTCCACTCAGAGCTTCACGACGCGCCAAAGCTCCGAGCAAAATATACAAACTTTCTCGCACGTCTTCGGTAGGACGCGAGCCATACTTTGCCGCCGCCACAAGGTCGAGAGCATCCTTCATCCCCACCGCTTGAGCAATGCGGTCCAGCTCGGAGAGGGCAAAACTACGGCGTGCATTGAGGCGGTCATTGACGTAGGAAGAGCTTCGGATTGTTCCTTCCGAAGAGAGAATCTCACGCACTTGATCCTGGGTAATTCCGTGCTCACGCAACAGCTGTTTGGTGTATTTTGCAACCATATGATCGGTATCGGTGGTGTAATGGTCCATCACGACACCCTTTCTTTGCGGAGTCAGGTTCTCTTACCTGAGGGTATATACGGCGACAACTAAATTATTATAAGTCGCCAATACGCTGAACACCAACTCACTTGCACACTTTTTAACGTCTCTCCTCTCTCGGCTTGGAATTTCTCAAGATTATCAGCACACAAAACTGCTCCCCGCCTTGCGGCAGGGAGCAGTGAGACGTTTATGCGCAAGCGCTGTACTCATCACATATTCGACAGCACGTTCACAGCAGCGCCAACGAACATGATGGTGGTAATCAGCGTGATAGCCGCAATGATGAGCGAGATAGCACCCAAGATCACACCTGCCATAGCCATGGTGTGCTCACCGTGGAACTCTGGACGGTTCTTCGTCAGCTTCAGAGCTCCTGGAGCCAGCGAGACGGCGATGATACCACAGACCACAGAGATCAATGCGCTCATTCCGAACCAGCAGAATACTGCCGAGATGATGCCCAGCACCATCGAAGCAACGGCTGCGCCATGCTTTGCGGGGCGCATTGGCATGACAACAGGCTGCTGAACTGGCTGAGCGGTAGGAGGAACCTGGCCAGCAAGCGGAACTTGACCTGCAGGAGGAACCTGACCAGTAGTAGGTACCTGGCCTGCAGCTGGCTGGGCTAGGGCTGCCTGTGGAGCTGGCTGTGCCAGTGCTGGTTGAACTGGCTGAGCTGGTTGAGCTGGCTCATTTCCTGGGTTCGACGGGTTATCCGACTTCGAAGCAGCAACACGGTACAGAACCTGAACTGCAGGAAGATCCTTCACGCCCAAGTCGGTGAGAACATCCTTGCCGTCATGGCTCTTATACACAATGCCTTGAGCAGTGTAGTCGAAACGGAATGCGTCAGTTGGAGAAAGCTTAACGGCAGGAACGGTAGCATCCTCAGCCCACGTCTTGCCGCCATCCAACGACACTTCATAGCCCTTCACACCAACCTTCACCTGCGGCATATCAGAAGTTGGATTGAAGGTGTTGTAATCCTGTGCATTAAATCCACCGCAGAAGCTCTGCCGGCAACACTGACACCACTGGCAACACTGCCCTAGTAACAAAAAAGCTTCCGATTTCTCGGAAGCTCAGAAGCGGAGACGGAGGGATTCGGACCCTCGAAGGAGCAAGCTCCTTAACACCTTAGCAGGGTGCCCCTTTCGACCACTCAGGCACGTCTCCAATTATGAACGCTACTCACCGCAAGGGCGGCAAAGCAACGTCTCAAAGTTTATCACGCAATCAGCATTTCGCAAACAAAACGCCAACACACCGCGCAAATCACTCGTCGCAGCCTCTGACACAGTACTCACTGATACTCGTCGGCAGCTCAGCTCGTCAGTAGCTCAGCTCGTCTCGGCCAATCATCACAGTCACTCGTCGCTGCTACCAGAGTGCTCGGTATCTGCAGCCATTTCTTCCTCGTGAGCGCGAGCAAGCTTCTTGCGTTCCCGCGCCTGCGCAAGAGTGTCGCTCGTGGCAACCGCCCACGCAATCCCAACGAGACCGAGAAGAATGAAGAAACCGCAGAACATCCAGTCGTGCGTGAGCGCACCTATCGTCACAGCGAGAACTTCAACCACCACGCACACAACGAGGATTGCCACATCTGTGCGCGGGCTGGCAGGGTTAATCGACGGCTTCATTGGCACAAAGAAGCTCTTGCGCTCTTGGCGAGGGAAGCTCTCCTGCTGAGGGTAGCTCTCCTGCTGAGGGTAGCTCTCGTCCTGCTGCTCGCGGTTTTCTGCGTTCGATTCTGAGTTTCTGGCAATCATGAGCGTCCCAGATTCTTACGCAGCTCTTCATTCATTGGCGGCATAGCCTCAATTTTCGGGTCGTCCTGTGCCAGAGGGTGATCCTGCGCGCCACCAGGGTTGCCTTCGCGTTCAAACATGTCCTCAGCAACCTGCTGGTACCACGTCCAATCTTGAGGCAAGTCGTCTTCGTAGAAGATGGCTTCGACAGGGCAGACTGGCTCACACGCGCCGCAATCTACACACTCGTTGGGGTTGATGTACAGCGTTCGAGGGCCTTCGTAGATGCAGTCAACAGGGCACTCGTCGACGCAAGCCTTGTCTTTCACGTCGATGCACGGTTCAGCAATTACGTACGCCATAAACCCTCCTTTAACCCCTCTAGTCTACTCGAAAGCAGCTCGCGGCACGCCTTTGGATTGGCGGCGGGTAACTCACGCACTCGGAAACTCACGCTCACAGCAACTCCCGCGGTTGCTCATCCTCACCACTTCAGCGCGGCCTTCAACTCCTTGACCAGCACCTGAGCACACTCCTGATGCGCCTTGGCTCCCGGATGCTCGTGCGCGCCGGTCGTCTCCTCACGCATCTGCGGCAGCAGCACAAACTTCACATTGGTATCGCCGCTGAGCTCACTGTACTGCTCCAGCGCGCGGTTAAACACCACGCCAAATTCTGGCTCGTACAGGCCGAATGCCCACACGATGAGCGCGGTCGGATTGTTCTTCCTCACCATGGCCACAAACTCGCGGGCGTCACGCTGCAACAGGGCAATATCCAGGGCGTCGGCGTTCAGCGTAGTGGCAATCTTGAGCGCGTCGTCGCGCAATTTCTCCAGATTATCAGTGCCAGCAAGCTCAAACTGCCCGGCAATATGAGCGTTGACCCACATGCTTTCCTCGAGCTCACGCTCTCCCGCCTGGTGTTCCTTGAACAAAGGCTGCGGCTCGAGCTTCGAGGTGGTGTCAGCAAGGGCGGGCATGCGGAAACCGTTGCGGTCGTTCGTGCCAAGATTGATGACGACGGCTTGCGGCTGCCACGAGGAAAAATCATATGCGTCTTGCGAGCCACGTGCCTGCTGAGACTCGCCGGTACTCGCGCCGCACACCTTCTCGTAAATCAGCGGGATACGGTTTGCGCGGTCGTTTCGCCAGTCGGCCCTCAGTCCCCAGCCAGATTGCGAGCACACGCGCACGTCGGCATTGAGCGCGCGGCCGACGAGGTTAGCGTAGGAATTTTCGTAGCTGAAGAACACGGATGACCAGTCGTTGTCGCCGCGAGCCCCTGTCGCGCCTTCGCCGGTGGTGATCGAGTCGCCGATGAACTCGATGCGCCGAGCGTAGGGCTCGACTGGAGTGAAGCCACTGCCTTGCTCAACGCCTTCGACGCGCAGGGCGGTGATGGCAAGATATTGCTGGTCATCGCCAGGCTCGCTCTGGTTTTCGCGCACGATGCGCACATGCCAGTCGCGCAGCTGCCCGGGGTTCATGTTGCCGAAAATCTGCATCTCGCTGGTCCCGGGAGCAACGGCAAACCTCTGGATTTGCACTCCGTCAAGGTCGATGGCAACCCACGGTTCCATGCGCTGCCAGTCTGCTTCGAAACGCACCCACACTGCGCTCGCGTTGGTGGTGAATTCGATTCCGGAGCCGTTTCGCCACAAAACCACCGGTGAAGTTGCGCTTGCCGGCGAAGTTTCGCGTTGCGCCGAAGTTGCACTTGCCTTCGAGCTCGCGCTTGGCTTGGCCTGAGTTCCGCTTACCTTCATCGCTCCAGCATCGCGCGTCGATTCCCGTCCGAGCACGAGCAGGCCAGAGACTTCGCGAATCGGGATCACTTTCTCACTCATCTGTTCCTCCTTGAACATTCGTCCTTTGCGTGCCACGACACTGGTATGGCATAACGCCGACATAGACACGAAACCGCCGTGACGTGACACCTTTCAAGACGCGACGCTGACAGAGACACTGTCGGTAGGGGCACGCTGCTGTATCACAGTATGACAGGTGCCCTAACCGAACCGCTTAAGTAGTTGCAAATACTGAGATTATCAGACTTCGCTCAGTCCTGCGCGAGGTCAACTCCCACGCATACCGGCTCCGGCACGAGCCAGATTCCAAAGCGCTTCTGCACTCCCTCTTGAATGATGCGCGCTAGACTTCGCACATCCTCGCTGCTCGCTTCACCCCTGTTGGTCAGCGCGAGCGTGTGCAGCGTCGATAGCGACGCCTGAGGAGCTGTACCGGTAAAGCCCTTGTGGAAACCGGCATGATCAATGAGCCAGGCGGCCGACGTCTTCACGCCTTCTTCTTCCGTTCCCGGCATGCTGGCGGCAAAATGAGGTGCATCCTCAGGCAACTTCTCAGCGTCTTCTACGCTCAGAATGGGGTTCATGAAGAACGATCCGCACGAGTGCCTGTCATAGGTGGGCTGGCCAGAAATCTCTACTGATGACGGAATACCGCTCACAACAAGCTGCTCGTCGACATCCTCCAACTTCACATCAGCCAGCGCACCTTCGCGGCCAGCACCTTCGCGTGCCTCACCTACCGCACTCTCGCGGCCAGCGCTCTCACTCACCACACCCGTTTTCTGAGGCGCAGCGGGCGAATTAGCGGACTGATAATCTTGAGCGCTGAGCTTGAAACTTGCCAGAAGGTTGTCAGCGTCGTCGACGTCGATCGGCTGCAGAAGCGTCCGCATCCATTGATTCTTATAGCGTGTCGCGTCCTCGACCATGCCTTTACCCGCGCGCACGCGCAGCACCATGCGCCTCATCTGTTCGATCGGCATGTGGACGCCAACCTCGCTGTTCAACGCGCGAGCCAGCTGGGAGTAGTTAACGACACCATAAGATTGACAGGACAAGGTAAACGTCACCGACAGCACGATGTAGCGCGGGGTTGGGAAGTAACGATCTGCGGGCTGAGCCGGGGCGGTGTACATGCTTTCTTTGAGCGCAGACATGCGGTAGCCGAAGCCCATTTCGGAGGCGGTCAGATGCTTGGTGGATGTGGTTTTGCGGTCCCACACTTCCACTTCTTTCACGCTTGTGGATACTTCTTGGCCATACGCACCAATGTTTTGCACGACAGAGGCGCCCACAGTTCCTGGAATTCCCGAGAGCGCTTCGATGCCACTCAAGCCATGCGAAACTGCGAAAGCGACGAAAGCATCCCAGCGCACTCCCGCATCGGCGCGGATAGTGAGGGCCGGGGCGGCGTGAGAATCGGAGTTCGCATCGCCACTGTCACTGCCCAGAACATGAATGGCGTGTCGAGCGTCGCGCACAACGACCCCGGGGAAGTTCTCGTCACTGATGAGAAGGTTGGAGCCGCCACCGATAACGAGCAAAGGCAGCTTTTCGTCATCGGCGAAGCAGACGGCGTTAATAAACTCGTCGCGAGAGTGAGCCTCAACGAAATGGGCAATCGCACCACCCACACCAATCGTGGTGATATCAGCGAAACGAGGAGAAACGCTCATCTTGACCTTCTCAGACTCTTCTCAAACTATTCTCAAGCTTATCGACACTCGTGTGGGCGCATGCACTGGTGGGCGGCGCTGCTCGGAAGGGATGCTCAGAGGCGCCACTGGAACGTGCCGCCAACAGCGCCTCTGCGGAAACGCCACTGCGGAAGCCCTATACGAAGGAGCTATTCAGAAGCGCTGCCGCGCAAGTGCCACCCGCAAACACAGCAGTGTATATACGAAAAAAGCCCGGATTAACCGGGCTCTTATAAAAACCGTTCAGCGGGCCTCGCGATGCAGAGTGTGCTTACCGCAGCGTGGGCAGAACTTATTCAGCTCCAGGCGGTTTGGAGTGTTACGACGGTTCTTCGTCGTAATGTAGTTGCGCTCCTTGCACTCAGTGCAAGCAAGAGTGATGCCCGGACGAACATCGTTCTTAGCCATGTCAACACCTCTCGAATAAATGTTTGCGAGGAAAACCTCAGCTTTGTAGCGAGGGAGAGGCTCGAACTCTCGACCTTACGATTATGAGTCGTACGCTCTAGCCAGCTGAGCTACCTCGCCATGGAGCCCCGAGTGAGAATCGGACTCACGACCTCTTCCTTACCAAGGAAGTGCTCTACCACTGAGCCATCGGGGCGTGGCGGGTGTAGGATTTGAACCTACGAAGCACGACGGCGGCTGATTTACAGTCAGCTCCCTTTGACCACTTGGGAAACCCGCCCCACGCATTGTCATCAAGAGCTTTGCTCCATCAGGCAACTTGAACAGTTAACCACTTTAGGAGCAAATCCGCAACCCCCTTGCTTCAAGTTTTTCCTCTTCGGCGTTTCGCGTGACACAAATCCGCGTCATTCTGCGCTTTCTTGCGCAACACGCTTGCAACACGCGCCAGCCCAATTTTGCCTTGCACACCCTCGTGATGCGCATGGCTAACTACTGAGCCTCGCCAAAGGTCAAACCCTTGCGCAGCTCAGTATAGCGCATGCCGTCCCCTCGCCTATCGTCAAGCTCACCTCAGCGTTTCTGGCGGAATGAAAGCCTTCTGACATCTGTTAGAACATGTAGATATATACGCTTTACTCTGTGAAACACGTGCATTCTGATATGCCCATGCCAAGCGTTTTGTTGAATACTCAGTCGCCACAAGGAGGTTGACATGACACAGCCGAACTTCACCCCGCAGAACCCACAGGATTCCCGGAACCCCTACTCTCAGCCGAATCCTCAATTCGATCCAAACGACCAGAACTCTTCTTCGCAAAGCGCCTACACCGGCCCGAGCAACCCGTTTATGCGCAACGTCGCTGACGACCCGTTCTTCGCTTGGAGCCCTGTTAATCTTGCTGCTCGCTTCCTCAAGGGCTTGCGCCGCGGCCTGATTGCTCTCGGCATCATCTTCACCCTGCTCGGCGTGGCGCTGCTTGTCTGGCCAGGAAGGTCCCTGATGGTCGCCACCAGTCTGCTTGCCGTCGCCTTCTTGATCCAAGGCGTGTCGGCGGTTGCTGGAGCGTTTAGCGCGAAGGGCACCCCAAGTTCGTGGCGCGTAATGACCGGCCTGGTAGGTTTCTTCTCGATCCTCGCCGCAGCAACCATGTTGCGTAATCTCGCCGGTTCGACCGGTTTCTTGATCTGGTTTACCGGCATCTTCGTCGGCATTTCCTGGATTATGACCGGCATCGCCCAAATCATCGAGTCTGCTGGCTTCCTGGGCAACGGCTGGACTATCTTCGCCGGCATCATCTCCATCTTGGGCGGCCTGGCGCTGCTCTTCTGGCCAATTACCTCAACAGCAACGCTCATCCTGCTGCTGGCCATCACAGTTCTGATTGATGGCATTATTCTCTTGGTGCGCGGCCTGATGATGCCGAAGGCCTAACTCGCTTTTGCCGCAAGCTCGCAATTCCTGCAGCCTGCCTTGCTAGAATTGCACCACAATGGCTTGAGATTATCATCCCGCTTCAGCCCTCGCTTCCGCGAGGGCTTTTTCTTTATTCATCAAGTGCGTTATTCGCTTGAATGCCCGATAAAGAATTCAGATCAACGCCAACAACGACGCTTTCAACAGCTCTTCAAGTGCGCACGGTGAAGAAGTCAACGCCTCTTCTCGAGAGCCGAACACTGAAAGCGCGAAGGCAATGAAAGAAGGTAACGCTTTCTTTGCGTCTCAAAAGGCTGGGCGTTTTACAAACGGCACTGACTTGATCGCTGCTGCCTTGTGTTCTGATGACGAGTGACACCTACCGATGAGTGATACCTTGTAACGAGTAACACCACGGCCAGAAACAAAAAAAATGGGAACCCCGAAAGGTTCCCAGCTGCGGAAGAGGCGGGATTTGAACCCGCGGTAGCTTTCACTACGCACGCTTTCGAGGCGTGTTCCTTCGGCCGCTCGGACACTCTTCCATGTCTGTGCATTGCTGATGAGCAATCCAAAGCTTGCCCTTCAGCCACAGACAAAATGACATTATGCCACGTTTAAACTCAACATGCCAGAAAGAATGAAAACTTCTCGTTCCCTCTTTTCCTCTCCCTTGGACACACTTCCACTCCTCCAACCTCTCCCGCCCTCCCGCCCTCCTTCTTTTCAGCTCATGACGAATTTTCAAAGAACTCGAGCTGGATAATCGCAATGTGTTCATGAGCAACGGCGGCGGACGCTATGATGTAGTGCCGTGCCTGAACGATTCAGACTCTTTCATCCGCGTGCTTCACAGCATCGCTGTCGAAGCCTGAATCGTCTCAAGCCACTCTGCTCTCTCAGCGAGAGCCTGGATCGCTTACGGTCCCTCTTGCCGCTCTCAATGAGAGTTGGCAGCCTTGTCAGTTTGCAAAGCGGCGACCATCTGCTGGTAGAAATCGTTGAAACCACCAGGGGTTGCCGCTGGCAATACGACCGTCTTCGCATTATTCGACTCTGCCAGCGAGCGCGTGACATCGAGGTACTGGTTAAACAACACCACCGTGTTCACCGCGTCAATATCCATACCCACTTCTTGCAGGCTCTTGATCTGGTCAACAATACCGTCGGCAATCTCACGACGGTAGTTAGCCTGACCTTCACCCTGCAAGCGCGTCTTTTCCGCCTCAGCCTTTGCCTGCGTTTCAATCTGAATCTGCAAAGCTTCAGCACGCTGGCGGGTGGCTTCCTTCTCACGCTGAGCAGCGTTGATGGAATCCATCGAATCCTTCACCTGCTTCGACGGGTCGATAGAGGTGATCAGCGTTTTCACCACTTCAAAGCCGAAGCGGGCCATCTCCTCACCCACCGTCTTTTGCACGTCGAAGGCGACGTCGTCTTTCCTGGCAAAAGTATCATCCAAGCTCAGGTTCGGGATTGCCGAGCGCAGCGCATCCTCTAAGTAAGCCTGAAGCTGTGCCGAAGGGTCAGAAAACTCGTAATAAGCCTTCATCACATCCTGAGGGTTAATGCGGAACTGTGTATTCGCCACGATCTTGACGAAAACATTATCCAAAGTCTTCGTTTCCAACTTCACATCGAGCTGAGAAACGCGCAAACTCGAGCGGTGCGCAATGCGATCCACAAATAGCGGCCTCCAGTGGATGCCGGCAAAGCACACGCGGTGGAACTTGCCAAAGCGCTCAATAATGACGGCAGACTGCTGCGACACCACGAACAGGCCGCACACAGCCCACAACGCAACCAGCGCAATCACAACAGCGAGATAAACCATCATGCTCCTTTACCGAACTTGTGTTACCTCCATTCTACCGACAGCTCATCCTCATTTTTGGCACGGCTGAACGAAGGCAAAAGCGCATGATGACACGGTTTGTGTTAATCTTGAGCGCTGAACTTGACGCAATTTTACTCCAGCGTTCGCTTAGCTCGGATGGCCTGGGCACGCGACCCCAAAAGATTATCAGCAGGGTATGCAACATGCTCCAAAGTAAGGCCTCGAGGGTCGATAGGCCCGGTTTGCCCCTCCCGAGATGGGCTGGCCAGCTTCGAAGCGAACCATTCCACGCTCTTCTTGCCCTGCGCGACAACGACTTGCGCACCAACCAGCGAGCGCACCATATTATGAGCAAACGCATCAGCGACGATAGTAAACTCCAGCAGGCCGCTACCCAAGGCAAGGTCGCCATTGTCGCGCGGCTCCACAGGCGTGCGCTTCCAAAAAGCCTTCTTCACCTCGCGGATCGTCGTACCACCAGGGTTTGGGGTGGCAAAGGAGCCAAAATCTTTAAGGCCCGGGATTAACAGTGCGCACTGATTGAGAGTGTCGAGGTCGAGAGGCTTGGTGATGGGCAGAACACAGTGGCGCAACAGAGGGTCAGGGCGGGAAAGCGTGTCAGCAATGCGGAACACGTAGGTGCGCTCTAGGGCCGAGAAGCGCGCGTCGAAACCTTCTGGAGCCTCACTGCAGGCCAGAAGGGTGATGTCTGCAGGCAGGACGTGACGTAAACGGTGCTCTAAAGCCTCCAGAGGGCTGCTCTTCATGTGGCCGAGCGCGCGGGAAAGAATTTCTTCAGGGATGTCAATGTGGCACACCTGCGCGCGTGCGTGGACGCCAGTGTCGGTGCGGCCTGCCACGACGAGGAGAAGCGGATCGTCACCCTGGGCTTTGTTAATACGCAGAATCATGCTCAGCGCCTTCTCCACCTCGCCCTGTACGGTGCGCAGATGAGGTTGGCGGGCCCAGCCGTGAAAATCTGTGCCGTCGTAGGCAAGGTCTAGGCGAATTCTCATAGCTCTCCTCCTTTTCAGCCGGTGCAGTGTCCCACTCAATGAATATCCCACGTCTTCGAGTTCATTCTCAGGATACAGAAAGAGGACCGCTCCGAGGAACGGCCCTCTTTCTGTAAGCCTCAGATGCACTCATCTGATGTGCTCTGCGCTCAGCAGCTGTAAAACTGTCGAGATGGTGAGTCATTCACTGAGTTCACTCAGCGGACTCTTCCTTCTCTTCGCTCTCAGCTGGCTTCTCAGCCTCAGTTGCCTTCTCTTCTGGCTCTTCAGCTGGCTTATCTGCAGCCTTGGCAGCAGACTCAGCCTCAGCGACAACAGCCTTCTTAGCAACTGGCTCGGTGACGAGCTCGATCACAGCCTGTGGAGCGTTATCGCCGCCACGGTTGCCGACCTTGGTGATGCGAGTGTAACCGCCCTCGCGCTCCTTCATCTGCTCTGCAATCTCGGTGAAGAGCTTGTAGACGACGTCCTTATCGCGAAGAACGCGAAGAGCGCGACGACGAGCTGCAAGATCACCCTTCTTTGCGAAGGTGATGAGGCGCTCTGCCAGAGGACGAAGGCGCTTTGCCTTCTTCACAGTGGTGGTGATATGGCCGTTGCGGAACAAGCTGGTAGCCATATTGGCGAGCATGAGGCGCTCGTGTGCTGGGCTAGAAGCCAGGCGTGGGCCCTTCTTTGGTGTAGGCATAGTATCTCCTTATGGGTTCAGGCGGGCGGGCATTCGCCCAGCGACCTTCCTGAACTGTGTATCGTCACTTCAGTCAACAAAAATGAGCGGTGGCAATCCCAGTTAACCCTTGTGGAACTGCCACCCGTTCATCACTCGTCGTCTGGAGTGTAATAGGTGCCTCCTGCGAGGCTGGTCGTATCGAAGCTACCCAATGCGGATTCCTTCAAGGAAAGACCCATGGAAGAGAGCTTATCCTTGACCTCATCGATGGACTTCGAACCGAAGTTACGAATGTTGAGAAGGTCCTGCTCGGAGCGAGACACCAGCTCGCCCACAGTGTGGATACCTTCACGCTTGAGGCAGTTGTAAGAACGCTGAGTCAAATTCAGCTCCTCAATCGGCTTCGCCAGCTGCGGATCATCCGACAGCTGTGCTGGAGCTGGACCAACCTCAATGCCTTCGGCCTGATCGTTCAATTCCTTGCACAAGCCGAAGAGCTCGACAAGGGTGGAGCCTGCAGAAGCAACTGCATCGCGAGGAGAGATTGCTTCCTTGGTTTCCACGTCGATGATCAAACGATCGAAATCAGTGCGCTGCTCAACTCGAGTTGCCTCGACCTTGTAGCTCACCTTGAGAACAGGAGAATAAATGGAATCAACCGGGATGCGGCCGATCTCATGGCTCTCCTGCCTGTTCATCTGTGCCGGAACGTAACCACGGCCACGCTCAACAGTGAACTCGATCTCGAGAGATCCGTCCTCTGCCAAGGTTGCCAAGTGGAAATCTGGGTTGCAGATCGTGACGCCCGCCGGAGGATTAATATCGCCGGCTGTGACCTCACCCTCACCAGACTTGCGCAGGTACATCACCACAGGCTCGTCGTACTCAGAGGTGAGAACGATGCCCTTGATGTTGAGAAGGAGTTCGGTAACGTCTTCCTTCACACCTGGCAAAGTGGTGAACTCGTGCAAAGCACCGGTGATGCGAACCGAGGTTACGGCAGCACCAGGGATAGAGCTCAGAAGGGTACGACGCAGGGAGTTACCGAGCGTGTAACCGAAACCTGGCTCCAACGGTTCCAGAGTGAACTGGGAGCGGCGGTCGCTGAGCTTCTTTTCCGTCAGTGTCGGACGCTGTGCAATCAGCACTTTTTCATCCTTTCAGCTCCAGCTGGTCGTGCACCAAACCAGCTTTCGCGGGTGGACTTTATTTCTGGACTAGCCCAGCGTCAGACGCGACGACGCTTAGGAGGACGAACTCCGTTGAATGCCTGCGGAGTGACGTCGGTGATAGAACCAACTTCAAGACCGGCGGACTGCAGAGAACGGATAGCGGTCTCACGACCGGAACCTGGACCCTTCACGAACACGTCGACCTTCTTGACGCCGTGCTCCTGAGCCTTGCGAGCCGCAGCCTCAGCAGCCATACCAGCTGCGAATGGCGTGGACTTGCGGGAACCCTTGAAACCGACGTCGCCACCGGAAGCCCAAGCAAGAACCTTGCCGGACTGGTCGGTGATAGAAACGATGGTGTTGTTAAAAGTGGACTTGATATGAGCCTGGCCCATCGGCACAGACTTGTGGACCTTGCGCTTCGTATTCTTACGAGCGGTGGCCTGCTTTACTGCTGGCATTGCCCCTCTATTCCTAGTTGTTCAAGTATCTTCTCACGAAGAAGGTCACTTAGCCTTCTTCTTACCTGCGACAGTGCGCTTTGGACCCTTGCGGGTACGTGCGTTCGTCTTGGTACGCTGACCGCGCACAGGAAGATGCCTGCGGTGGCGAATGCCCTGATAGCAATTGATCTGGATCTTACGACGGATGTCAGCTTCGACTTCACGACGGAGGTCACCCTCGATCTTGAAGTTGCCCTCGAGGTAATCACGAAGAGCGATCAGCTGGTCATCAGTCAGATCCTTGGTGCGAGTATCCGGATTAATACCGGTCGCGGCCAATGTCTGCTGCGCGCGAGTGCGGCCTACACCATAGATGTAGGTCAGAGCGATCTCAATGCGCTTGTCATTGGGAATATCAACTCCGGCAAGACGTGCCATTGCGATTCCTTCTGTTTAGCGGAGGTCGTGCGCCGAATCATCCACAGTTGTGGCCCACCTTCGTGGCCCAAGCCTCCGTACTTGGGGTACGGCTTCACGGAAAGGTCCGGAGGAAGCTGCGATTCAGCACCTATCTATTTATTACCGTTGTGGTCTGAAGTCAGCCCTGACGCTGCTTGTGCCTCGGGTTGGTGCAGATCACCATGACACGGCCGTGACGACGAATAATGCGGCAGTGCTCGCAGATTCGCTTCACAGATGGCTTAACCTTCATGGTTTTCCTTTACTTGGAGTGACTAGGTCACTTATAGCGGTACGTGATCCGACCACGAGTCAGATCGTATGGGCTCATTTCAAGAGCAACTCGATCATTAGGAAGGATGCGAATGTAATTCTTACGCATCTTGCCCGAGATCGTGGCGAGCACGACGTGGTTGTTCTCCAGCTCGACACGGAACATTGCATTCGGCAATGCCTCCACGACCTTGCCTTCGACTTCAATCACACCGGCTTTTGCCATATGTTGTTGTCCTATCCTTGAACTTCACGTGCTTCTTATGAAAACACGCCGACTCTATACAATACTAAAAATCCCCCACGACCCGCAAGGGTAGTGAGGGATTTCACAACTCAAATGCTTAGATTACCAAGGCCGAGAAAGGTTTTCAAGAGTCTTCCGGCGTGTCGCGCAACGGGAGAAGTGCGGTACTGATAATCTTCTTGGCTCCTCCCCCAGCCTCAGCACGAGCACGTCAGCGAACTCAGCCGACCTCAGGCACGAGAGTCAAGAGCCGCAACAATGGCCTCAGTAATGCTGGCAATCTCACCAACGCCGTTAACGCGCACCAGCAGGCCGCGCTGCTCATACGTAGCGAGCAAAGGTTCCGTCTGCTTGGCATACACATCCAAACGTTTAGCGATAGTCTCAGGGGTGTCGTCCTCGCGACCTTCCAAAGCGGCGCGCTTCTTCATGCGCTCCATCAACACCTCATGGTCAGCGTCCAGAGCAATAGCCGCGTCGAGCTTCTGGCCAAACTGCTCCAGCATACGGTCCAGCGCCTCAACCTGCTCGGCATTGCGAGGGTAACCATCGAGAATCCAGCCGCCCTGAGCGTCATCCATCTTGAGACGATCCTCAACAATGCGATCCGTCACCTCATCAGGAACGAGCTGACCCCTGTTGATGTACTGGCCAGCCTCTTGACCCAGAGGGGTATTGTTCTTGAGGTTGTAACGGAAAATGTCGCCCGTAGAGATGTGCGGGATGCCGTAGTGCTCAGAAAGGCGAGCTGCCTGGGTACCTTTACCAACGCCCTGAGGGCCCATAATGAGAAGTCGCATAGTAATTCCTCATAACAAGTGGCTGAGCAGGATATCCCGCCCAGCCACGCAATCAGTATTTCTTGAGATTATCAGTTCTCTTCAATGAAGCCCTTGTAATCGAACTGCTCCACCTGTGCGGAAGCCTGACGCAAGGTATCCAAACCGACGCCGGCGATAATCAGAATGGTGGTGCCGCCGAACGGCAGGTTCGTGTTGATGTTGAGTGCGCGAACCAGAACCGTTGGGATCAGCGAAACGAAGAGCAAGTAGATAGCGCCCACCGTGTTCAAACGGTTGATGATGTAGCTCAGGTATGCGGCAGTCTGAGAGCCTGCGCGGATACCAGGAACGAAGCCACCGTACTCCTTCATGTCATCAGCAACCTCTTCTGGGTTGAAGGTGATGGAGGTGTAGAAGAAGGTGAAGAACACGATCATAATGGCGTACAGCACGATGTACCACGTCGTAGTGGATGCACCGAGGTTCGTGTTGATCCAATCAACCCAGCCATCGGTCTTCTTACCAAACTGAGCGATCAAGGTAGGGATTGCCAAGATGGAGGACGCAAAGATTGGTGGGATCACACCGGACATATTGATCTTGAGTGGGATGTAGGTGGAAGAGCCACCGTACATCTGACGGCCGATCATGCGGCGAGTGTACTGAACGGGTATACGCCTCTGGCTTTGCTCAACAAACACCACGAAGATCATGATGGTGAGCAAGACAACGAGAACGATGGCGAATGCGGTCCACGAGTTGTCGGTGCCAACACTCCACAGACGAGGCAGGAAGCCAGAGCAAATGGAGGTGAAGATGAGCACGGACATACCCTGACCCAAGCCCTTATCGGTGATCAACTCAGCCATCCACATGACCAAGCCAGTACCACCAGTCATGATGATGACCATCATAACGATGTTGCCCCAAGAGCCATCTGGGATGACGTCCTTGGTGCAGGCGTAGTTGAAGAGAGCGCCGGAGCGAGCGGTCACCAGAATGGTGGTGGACTGCAAGAGTGCCAAGCCGATGGTGAGGTAACGGGTGTACTCCGTCATCTTTGCCTGGCCGGACTGGCCTTCCTTGTGCAAAGCCTCGAAGCGAGGGATGACCACGCGCAGAAGCTCAATGACAATGGATGCCGTGATGTACGGCATGATGCCCAGTGCGAAGATAGACAGCTGCAAGAGAGAGCCACCGGAGAAGAGGTTCACCAAGCCGACGAAGTTCTCGTTGGTTGCGGAGGCGACGCATGCGCGCACTGCCTTATAGTCCACACCTGGGGTCGGGATAAAGGAACCAATTCGGTAGATCAAAATGATGGCCAAGGTAAAGAGGATCTTATTCCTCAGCTCCTTGGTTTTAAAAGCCTGGATGAGCGTTCTCACAACTGCTCCTTACTTCTTCCTGCTCTGGGGCCCGGTGCCTCTCAGAACAGACAGGCAACCATACGTCATACTCGTTCCAGCATAGCAAAGCAAAAGCCAAACATGCGTTGTTTCTCGCATTTTTGATGCTTTTGAATTACTCGTTAGTGCAAATCTGATAAAAAAACCGCTCCGGCGGGGACACTGTCCTCGACCGGAACGGTTCTTTCACTAACCGGTCAGGCTGTCTCACTCGGAGACAGAGCCGCCGGCCTTTTCAATCTTTTCAAGAGCAGCCTTAGAAGCCTTCATGCCCTTGAGCTCGAACTTAGCGGTAACATCGCCTTCAGCGAGCACCTTTACGCCGTAACCGTCGCGCACTGCGTGCTTGGCGACGAGATCAGCCACGCTCACTTCGCCACCCTGTGGGAAGAGCTTCTGCAGCTGGTCAAGGTTAACCACCTGGAGCTCAACGCGGTTCGGGTTGCGGAAGCCACGAAGCTTTGGCAGGCGCATGTACAGCGGCAGCTGGCCGCCTTCGAAGCCAGGACGAACCTGGTAACGTGCCTTGGTGCCCTTGGTACCACGACCGGAGGTCTTACCCTTGGAGCCTTCACCACGACCAACGCGAGTCTTAGCGGTCTTGGCGCCTGGGGCTGGACGAAGGTCGTGCATCTGAAGGATGTCGACTTCCTTCTCTGCCATAATCAGTCAACCTCCTCAACGCGGACGAGATGACGAACTGCGTTCGCCTGGCCGCGGTTGGACGGAACATCCTCGAGAACCACGGACTGACCGATGCGGTGCAGACCCATGGAGTGGACGGAAGCCTTCTGACGCTTGTTCTCAGTAACGAGACCGTGAATCAGAGTGACCTTGATGTGCTTAGCCATCACTCACCATCCTTCTGAGCCTTGGCCTGAGCCTCTTCGCGAGCCTTGCGCTCCTCAGCGAGACCCTCTGCACGAGCGCGGAGGATTGCTGCTGGAACGACATCCTCGAGAGCGAGACCACGGCGAGCGGCAACCTCTTCTGGCTCCTCGAGCTGCTTCAATGCTGCGACAGTTGCGCGAACAATGTTGATAGCGTTGGAAGAACCCATGGACTTGGAGAGAATGTCGGTGACGCCAGCGCACTCCAGGACGGCGCGAACTGGACCACCAGCGATAACGCCGGTACCTGGTGCTGCTGGGCGCAACATGACGGTACCTGCGGAATCGTGGCCAACCACTGGGTGGGTCACGGTACCACGAATGCGTGGGACGGTGAACATGTGCTTCTTGGCGTCCAACTCACCCTTGGCGATTGCGGCTGGAACCTCATGGCTCTTGCCGTAGCCAACGCCGACGGTGCCCTTACCATCGCCCACCACAACGAGTGCGGTAAAGCTCATGGTACGTCCGCCCTTGTGGGTCTTGGACACACGGTTGATGGTCACGACGCGGTTAAGCAGCTCCTCGCGGTTCTCATTACGATCGCGGCGGGAACGGCGACCACGACGCTCACCACGACCACCGCGGCGATCGTTGTTACGATCGTTGTTCTGTGCGGAGGTGGCGTTCGTTTCTTCTGCCATCTTCGTTTCCTTAGTTTCCTGATCGCTCACAGCTTCAGACCTCCCTCGCGTGCGCCATCAGCGACAGCGGCAACGCGACCGTGGTACTGGTAGCCACCGCGGTCGAAGACAACAGCGGAAACGCCGGCCTTCTGAGCGCGCTGCGCCACAAGTTCGCCAACCTTCTTAGCAGCCTCAACCTTGGTGCCCTGGAAATCAGCGAAATCAGCAGTGTTGGTAGAAGCAGAAGCCAAGGTAACGCCCTTGACGTCATCGATGACCTGAGCTTCCATGTGACGGTTGGAGCGGCGAACGACGAGACGTGGACGCTCTTCGGTGCCGAACACGTGCTTACGAACACGGTTGTGGCGGCGCAGACGAGCGACTGCACTTCCCTTACCGAAAATCTTGACGGTCATATCACTTACCAGCCTTTCCGGCCTTGCGACGGATGTACTCACCCACGTACTTCACGCCCTTGCCCTTGTATGGTTCTGGTGCGCGCAGACGACGGATTTCAGCCGCAACCTCACCGACCTTCTGCTTGTCAATGCCGAGGACTGCAAGATGAGTTGCATCCTTGACCTCGAAGCTGATGCCTTCTGGAGCAGGCACGTCGATGGTGTGAGAGTAACCGAGGGAGAAGGTCAGGGTGTTGCCCTTGAGGGCGACACGATAACCAGTACCCACGATCTCGAGTTCCTTGCGGAAGCCGCGCTCAACACCCTCGATCTGAGAAGCGATGATGGAACGGGTCAGACCGTGCTTGGCAGAGGTTTCACCGGACTTGTTCAGTGGGGTAACGACGAGCTCGTTACCTTCATGCTTGACGGAGATACCCTCTGGAATAACGAAGGAATCCTGTCCCTTTGGGCCCTTCACCGAAACGGTGGTGTCGGTGAGTGTCACCTCCACGTTGGAAGGAATGGTGATCGGGCGAGAACCAATATGCGATGCCATGTGCTTCTCTCCTCTCTCACCACACGTAAGCGACGATCTCGCCGCCCACACCCTGCTGGACGCATTCCTTCTGGGTCATCAAGCCAGCGCTGGTCGAGATGATGGCCACACCCAAGCCACCCAGTGGCATAGGAAGGCTATCCGACTTTGCGTAGCGACGAAGACCTGGCTTAGAAACGCGCTTGATACCCTGGATCGAGCGCTCGCCATGATCGCCGTACTTGAGGGAGAGAACCAGGTCCTTACCGACCTTGGCATCCTGAACCTCGAAGTCCTTGATGAAGCCCTCGCGCTTGAGGATCTGGGCGATATTCGCCTTGAACTTGGAATACGGCATAGAAACGGATTCGTGCTTTGCCGCATTCGCATTACGCAGACGCGTGAGCATATCTGCGATTGGATCTGTCATTGTCATTTGTGGGCTTATGCCCTTTCTCGCTGTGGTTTCCACTGCCTGTCGGACAGCAGACCTTCAGCGTCGATATTTCACCAACTAGACTTCGTGATGCCTGGGAGCTGACCCTGGTGGGCGAGCTCACGGAAGCACAGACGGCACAGGCCGAACTTGCGATACACAGAGTGCGGACGACCGCAACGCTGGCAGCGCGTGTAGGCGCGAACCGCATACTTCGGCTTGCGAGAAGCCTTTACCTTAAGCGATGTCCTTGCCATTTCACTGCTCCTTGAATGGGAAGCCGAGGTCCTTGAGCAGGACGCGAGCTTCCTTATCGTCCTTGGTTGAGGTAACAACAGTGATGTCCATACCACGGCGACGATCAATGTTATCTGGATCGATCTCCATGAAGACATCCTGCTCGGTCAAACCGAAGTTGTAGTTGCCCTGACCATCGAACTTGTTGCCATCAATACCGCGGAAATCGCGAATACGTGGAAGAGCGAGGGTCAGAAGACGATCGAGGAACTCCCACATGCGGTCACCGCGAAGGGTCACGAAGGCACCAATGGCCTGACCCTCACGCAGGTGGAACTGTGCAACGGACTTACGAGCGCGGGTCACCTTTGGCTTCTGACCAGTGATCTTGGTCAGATCGGCAACTGCACCTTCGATAAGCTTGGAATCGCGGGCAGCTTCACCCACACCCATGGAGACGACGACCTTCTCGATCTTCGGCACCTGCATTGGGTTTGCGTAGGTGAACTGCTTTTCCATCTCAGGGAGGATCTGCTCGCGGTAAACCTTCTTCAGGCGTGGCTCTTGATTATTTTCGCTCATGCCAGCTCCTTGCCAGACTTCTTGGCGACGCGCACGCGCACCGTCTTTGGCTTGCCGTCACGGACTTCGGTCTTCTCAACGACGCTGACGCGGGTTGGCTTACCGGTCTCTGGATCGACAACCATGACATTAGAGCGGTTAATTGGAGCCTCAGCGCTGACGATGCCAGACTGCTGACCCTCGAAGCGAGCACGCACATGCTTCTTGACAACCTGAACGCCCTCGACGACAACGCGGTCGTCATTGAGAACGCGCAGAACCTTGCCCTGCTTGCCCTTATCCTTGCCGCGGATGACCTGAACCAGGTCACCACTCTTGATCTTTGCTACCATCAGATCACCTCCGGGGCAAGGGAAACAATCTTCATGAACTTGTGGTCACGAAGCTCGCGGCCCACAGGTCCGAAGATACGAGTTCCGCGAGGATCGGTGCCGTTACCAAGAATCACGGCAGCGTTCTCGTCGAAACGAATGTAGGAGCCGTCACGGCGACGGGTTCCCTGCTTGGTACGGACGACGACAGCCTTGACCACATCGCCCTTCTTCACGGCGCCGCCAGGGATTGCATCCTTGACGGTGGCGACGATCACGTCACCGATGCCCGCGTAGCGAACCTTCGAACCACCGAGCACGCGGATAGTCAGGATTTCCTTGGCACCCGTGTTGTCGGCGACACGAAGTCGCGACTCTTGTTGAATCATTGATTCTCCTTAGTCGAGCTGGTTCTTGGGGCTACACCCGCCTTGGCCGGTGTAGCCCCAAGCCTTGCCGAACTTATTACTTAGCGCGCTCGACGACCGAAACTAGACGCCAACGCTTGGTCTTGCTGAGCGGACGAGTTTCCATAATACTCACGGTGTCGCCAACATGAGCATCGTTGTTCTCGTCATGCGCCTTGACCGTGCTCGTCGTGCGAACAACCTTGCCATACAGTGGGTGGGTTGTGCGGTGCTCGAGCTCGACGGTGATGGTCTTATCCATCTTGTCAGAGACGACCACGCCACGACGGGTCTTGCGCGAGTTGCGCTCTTCCTGAGCCTCAGCCATTTTCACTCCTCAGTCTTCTTGGAGGAATCCTCAGCCTTGTCGGCCTTCTTGGAATCCTTCTTGTCGCTGTCGGACTTCTTCGACTCAGCTGGCTCGGTGGTGATACCAAGCTCACGCTCGCGAAGGACGGTGTACATCCTTGCGATGTCGTGCTTCACAGCACCGAGACGAGAGCTGTTGGTCAGCTGGCTCGTTGCAGCCTGGAAACGAAGGTTGAAGAGCTCCTCCTTGGACTTCTTGAGGGCTTCTTCAATCTCGGCGTTGGTCTTCTCGTTGAGAGCCTTGATCGAATACTCCTTGGTACCGAGAGCCATCAGTTCTCACCACCTTCACGTGCAATGATCCTGCACTTCATAGGAAGCTTATCGACTGCGCGGCGAAGTGCCTCGCGAGCCACGGTCTCCTGGACGCCACCAATCTCAAACAGGACACGGCCTGGCTTGATGTTGGCGACCCAGAACTCCGGAGCGCCCTTACCGGAACCCATTCGAGCTTCGGCTGGGTGCTTGGTGAGTGGGCGGTCTGGGAACACGTCGATCCAGACGCGGCCACCACGCTTGATGTAACGGGTCATTGCAATACGGGCTGCCTCAATCTGACGGTTGGTCAGATAAGTTGGGGCAAGAGCCTGAATACCGAAATCACCGAAGGCGAGCTCGTTGCCGCCCTTGGACATACCACTACGGGTAGGACGGTGCTGCTTGCGGTACTTAACCCTCTTAGGAATAAGAGCCATGTGAACTCACTCCTTCGTTTCTGCCGGCGCAGCTGCCTGTGGGGCTGCTGCTGCCTTATTCTGGCGTGCATCGCGACGTGGTGCACGTGGACGGCGGGAGCCACCACGACGTGCGTTGCCACGACCACGGTTTGCCTGGGCAGCCTGCTGGGCTTCGAACTCAGTATCGGTCATGTCGCCCTTGTAGACCCACACCTTGACGCCGATGCGGCCATAGGTGGTACGAGCCTCAAAGAAGCCATAATCGATGAGAGCGCGGAGAGTCTGCAGCGGGACGCGACCTTCGTGTGCATACTCTGCACGGGTCATGTCTGCGCCTCCGAGGCGGCCGCTCACCTTGATCTTGATGCCCTTAGCACCGGCGCGCATTGCGTCCTGCTGTGCCTTGCGCATTGCGCGACGGAAGGTCACGCGGTTGGTGAGCTGGTCGGCAATGGACTGTGCAACGAGCTGAGCATCGATCTCTGGGTTGTGAACCTCAAAGATGTTGAGCTGAACCTGCTTGCCAGTCATCTTCTGCAGCTTGGTACGAACGCGATCAGCTTCTGCGCCGCCACGGCCAATGATGATGCCTGGACGTGCGGTGTAGATGTCGACGCGAACGCGGTCACGCTGACGCTCGATGATGATGCGGGACACGCCTGCACGCTCGAGGTCAGCATTCAGTTCCTTACGGATGCGGTCGTCTTCGCCAACGAAATCGGCGTAACGCTCGCCCGGCTTGGTGGAGTCAGAGAACCACTTCGAACGGTGGGACTCGGTCACGCCAAGGCGGTAACCGAATGGATTAATCTTCTGTCCCATTATCGGTTTCCTTCCTCGTCCTTGGTGGAGACGGTGATGGTGATGTGGCTGGTCCTCTTCATGATGGACGCAGCACGGCCCTGAGCGCGAGCGCGGAAGCGCTTGAGGGTAACACCCTCGTCGACCATGGCCTCGGAGACCACCAGGTCGGCCTCACGGAAGGACTTGTTGGCGTTCTGAGCCTGCTGACGCGCATTGGCGACGGCAGAGTTCAGAGCCTTGAGCACCGGTTCGCTAGCGGACTGTGGTGCGAACTGGAGGATGACGCGGGCTTCGCTTGCCTTCTTGCCTCGGATGAGGTTGACGACGCGGCGAGCCTTGCGAGGCGTCACGCGGACGTGACGTGCAATTGCTTTAGCTTCCATGTGTCTCTAATCTCTTCCTCGCCTCAGCGGCGTGCCTTCTTGTCGTCCTTCACGTGGCCCTTGAAGGTACGTGTTGGAGCGAACTCACCGAGCTTGTGACCAACCATTGCCTCGGTCACATAAACCGGGACGTGACGGCGGCCGTCGTGAACGGCAAAGGTCAGACCGATGAAGTCTGGCGTGATCATCGAACGACGAGACCACGTCTTGATGACGTTCTTGCTGTCCTTCTCGTTTGCTTCGTCAACCTTCTTCTGAAGGGAGGCGTCGACGAAAGGACCCTTCTTGATGCTTCGATTAGTCATTTCTGGCGCTTTCCTTATTGACGATTCTTACCAGCAGGACGGCGGCGAATAATGAGCCTGTTCGAGGCCTTCTTTGGACGACGAGTACGAACTTCGCCCTTGCCCCATGGAGAACGTGGGTTCTTACCACCGCGGGTAGTACCACCATGTGGGTGGTCCACAGCGTTCATGGATTCACCACGGGTGATTGGACGATGGCCCTTCCAGCGTGCGCGACCTGCCTTACCGAGCTCGAGATTGGCATGATCGGAGTTGCCGACCTCACCAATGGTTGCGCGGCATGCTGCGAGCACGTTGCGAATTTCGCCAGATGGCATACGCAGCTGAGCATATGCGCCATCCTTAGCGACGAGCTGCACGGAAGCACCAGCGGAACGAGCGATCTTTGCGCCACCCAGAGGACGGAGCTCGATTGCGTGAATCACGGTACCGGTTGGGATCTCGGAGAGTGGCAGGTTGTTACCTGGCTTGATATCAGCCTGTGCGCCAGTCTCGATCACATTGCCGACGTGAAGACCTTCTGGAGCAATGATGTAGCGCTTGTCGCCATCGGCATAGTGCAGGAGGGCGATGCGTGCGGTGCGGTTTGGATCATATTCGATCTCTGCAACGCGTGCTGGAACGCCGTCCTTATCCCAACGACGGAAGTCAATCACGCGGTACATGCGCTTGTGGCCACCACCGCGATGGCGGGAGGTCACACGACCGTAGGAGTTACGGCCGCCAGTGGCATGCAGCGGACGAACGAGCTTGCGCTCTGGACGGTTGCGCGTGATGTCGGAGAAATCCGACACCGAAGCGTTGCGGCGTCCTGCGCTCGTTGGCTTGTAAATACGGATAGCCATAATTTAGTACCTAACTTTCTCGGCTAGCCTTCAGTTGTTGTTGGTGCCAAAGACATCGATCTGCTGACCTTCAGCCAGCTTCACGATGGCACGCTTCTGGTCTGGTCGCTTGCCCCAGCCGGTGCGAGTGCGAACGCGCTTGCCCAGGCGGTGCAGAGTATTGACCGAAACGACCTTAACCTTGAAGATCTCTTCAACAGCATGCTTGATCTCAACGCGGTTTGCGCTCGGGGCAACCTCGAACGTGTACTGACCGCGATCAGAGTTGGCATAGCTCTTCTCGGAGACGATTGGCCTGATGATGATATCGTGGGCTGCCTTGTTGACTGCCATTGAAATCAGTCCTCCTTCTGCTGCTCAGAGGTCTTCTGGCTGCGGAAGTCCAGGAACTCCTGGAGTGAAGCCTTGGTGAAGACGACATCCTCAGCAGTGACAACGTCATAGGTGTTGAGCTGGTCTGCAAACAGAACGTGAACGAATGGCAGATTGCGCACGGAGAGCCAGCCGTTGAGGTCTTGACGATCCACGACAACAGTGGTGAAACGGTTGTCGACGACTGGGGTGAGTGCTGCAAGTGCAGCCTTGGTGCTTGGCTTCTCAGCGGAGAGAGCCTCAACCACGTGCACGCGGCCAGCGTTTGCGCGATCAGAAAGCATGTAGCGAAGTGCTGCAGCCTTCATCTTCTTTGGAGTGCGCTGAGAGTAATCACGAGGCACTGGACCAAAGACGATTGCGCCACCGGTCCACTGTGGAGAACGAGTGGAACCCTGACGAGCACGAGCAGTACCCTTCTGCTTCCATGGCTTCTTGCCGCCGCCGGAGACGGTGGAACGGTTCTTGACGGCGTGAGTGCCCTGACGTGCAGCGGCCATCTGTGCCATCACAACCTGGTGGATCAGAGGGACATGATTAGCAATCTCCTCGTGGGAGATGCCGAAATATTCTTCAGGAGCGGCAACAGTTCCGTTCTCAGAACCGTTGACACCCGTGAGCTTCAGAGAGACATCTGCCATTTTCAGGCTCCCTTCACAGCGGTGCGAACCAGAACGATGGAACCCTTAGCACCTGGCAGAGCGCCCTTGATAGCAATGAGTCCCTGTTCCTTATCGATCATGACGACCTGCAGGTTCTGCACGGTGCGACGTGCGTTGCCCATACGGCCAGCCATGCGCTTACCGCGAAGAATGCGGCTTGGAGTTGCGCATGCGCCAACAGAACCTGGACGACGTTCGTTCTTGTGAGAACCGTGAGTGCGGCGATAGGACTTGAAGCCCCAACGCTTGATGGTGCCAGCGAAGCCCTTACCCTTGGTGGTGCCAGTGACATCCACTTCGGAGCCGAGTTCGAAGGTATCAACAGCAACTTCGTCGCCGACCTTGTAGTCCTCGGTATCGAGAGTGCGGAACTCAACGAGATGACGACGTGGGGTCACGCCTGCCTTCTCGAAGTGACCGCGCAGAGGCTTGGACACACGCTGTGGATCAACAGCACCGAAGCCAAGCTGGACGGCGTCATAACCGTCAGCACCGTCAGCAGTCTTCACAGCGGTAACAACGTTGGTGGAAACATCAACAAGAGTCACTGGGACGAAGAAACCCTGCTCATCCCATACCTGGGACATGCCGAGCTTCTTGCCGAGGAGAGCCTTGCGAACCTTCTTTTCTGCGTTTGCCATATGTCAGCCTCCCTCAGAGCTTGATCTCGATGTTGACATCAGCAGGCAGATCAATGCCCATCAGGGAGTCAACAGCCTTCGGGGTAGGATCGATGATATCGATGAGGCGCTTGTGAGTCCTCATCTCAAAATGCTCGCGCGAATCCTTGTACATGTGAGGAGAACGAATCACGACGTACACGTTCTTCTCAGTTGGCAGCGGAACCGGGCCAACAACCGTTGCTCCCGCGTTCTGGACCGTCTCGACGATCTTCTTCGCCGACTGGTCAATGACCTCATGGTCATAGGACTTAAGCCTGATGCGGATCTTCTGTCCCGCCATTGCCGTACGCCCTTTCCTAATCGTTATATGTACACAGTCTGTTCCCATGGCATTCCGGCACGGCGCAAATAGTCCGTAGACACATGAGTGCGTACCGACCATACCGAACCGCGGCCGATACGCTCGCTATTCAAGTTCAAATATGCGAGCCATGAAACAGGCAACTTTTCTATGAAACCATAGGGTTTTGCCGAGCGCAACCCGGGAGTGTCGCGGCGAGAGACTCCCCCAGCACCTCGCTTGAGGAAGGCGCTTTCGTCGTCACTGCCGGCCCTATAGAACTCACAGTGATCTCAACTTTACGCACACGGCAGGACTAACGAAGAATCCCTTCATTGCAACACTCTTCGATGGCTATGTCCGGGCGTGTCGCTCCAATCAATTACCTTGTCAATAAACCTCTCGACATGCCTGCCCCACCCCGTCTGAGAACGTTATCATTGACATTATGAAGCTTCCTGCATTACACCGTTATGCCACTCGCCCTGGCGTCTTTCTCACTGATGACGGCGGCGCCGATGCCGTCGTATGGTCCGACACCGCCGAAGCTCTCTGGCTGTCTGTCATCGAGGATGTTGGTAAACCTTCTGTCTTCGCTGATATATCTTTGGAATATGGCGAGGGAATCGATTCTGATGCCTTTTTCGATGCAGCACGGCGCAACCCTGTGGTTTCCCGCGTCATCCATGACGTTCACGAAACTCTCTTCCAAATGCAGGGGCCGAATTATGGCAAGTGGATGGTCCATATTCCTCGCGTGTGGGAGGGCATGCGCTATGGCTACCGTGCTGATGGCCCGTGGCGCCCGCAGGAAGGCTTGCAATTTAACCCTCGCAAGTTTCTCATCGACCCGTGTGCTAAGGGCTTAGAGGGTGGCACTCACTATGGCCCCGAGCTTTTCGCCGGCTTGGCTACTACTCATCATGACGGATCGGTGACGAGTAACCCTTATTCTGCTCGAAGCGAGCTGGATTCAATTGGTTATGTTCCTTACTCTGTTTTCCTCACGTCTCATGGCACGAATTCTGAGGATGAGACGCGGGAGCCTACTCTTGACCATCCGCATATCCCGTGGGCGCGCACTATTATTTATGAGCTGCACGTCAAGGGTTTCACTGCTCAAGCTCCGTGGCTACCTCAGCATTTGAGGGGTACTTATGCCGGCCTTGCCCACCCTCAGACTATCGCTTATTTGAAGGGTCTAGGCATTACCTCTGTTGAGTTACTGCCGATTTTGGCAAGCCAGACCGAGCCTGGTATTGCTGCTCGCGGTATGCATAATTATTGGGGTTATTCTCCGCTCAACTTCTTCTCCCCTAACCCGGCCTATGCGACGAAGGAGCATCAGCGTTTGGGTGCGAAGGCGGTGCGTCAAGAAGTTATTGATATGGTTCGCGCTTTGCATCAGGCTGGCCTTGAGGTCATTTTGGATGTTGTTTATAACCATTCGTGCGAGGGCTCTCAGGATGGTTATTCTCTGTCGTGGCGAGGGCTGAATGGCTTTAGTTACTACCGTCGTAACCCTGATGTTCCGTCTCAGTTAATTGACACGACGGGTACTGGTAACACTTTTAACTTCCTCAATACGGAGGTGATCAATCTTGCCGTCGACTCACTTCGTTATTGGGCTAAGACTATCGGTGTGGACGGTTTCCGCTTCGATTTAGCTGTTTCTCTGGCTCGTCTGGAGTACGATTTCACCCCGCATCACCCCTTCTTGTACGCGATTCGCGCGGATAAGTTGCTGGGCAATTTGAAGTTGATTATGGAGCCATGGGATACCGGTGGCGGCGGTTGGCGTACTGGCAAGTTCAATATGCCGTTCTCGGAGTGGAATGACCATTTCCGCGATTCGACTCGTCGCTTCTGGCTGACGGATCAGGCTCGTTTGCGCAATAACTGGCCTGCTGAGATTGGCATGCAGGAGATTGCCACCCGCTTGTGCGGCTCGTCGGATCTGTTTGCGTCGGAGCCTGGCCGTGGCGCTGCTGCTTCTGTCAATTTCTTGACGGCTCACGATGGCTTTACTCTTGCCGATCTGACTCGTTACGATCACAAACATAACGAGGCCAATGGCGAGAACAATATGGATGGTACTTCGGCTAATTTCTCTGATAACTTCGGTGTTGAGGGCACTACTCAAGATTCTCAGATCGGTTTGCTGCGCCAGCGCGCTGCTTTGGGTATGATTGGTCAGCTTTTGATGAGCTTGGGCACTCCGATGCTGCAGGCTGGTGATGAGTTTGGCCGCACTCAGCAGGGCAATAACAACGCTTATTGTCAGGATTCTCCTGTGTCGTGGTTGGATTGGTCGTGGCTTACTTTGGGTACAGAAGCCTGGCAAACTCAGCGTTTCCGCTCCACTCGTAAGTTGTTGCATCTGCGTCAGCGCCTGAACCAGTTCCACCATCATGCTTTCTTTACGAAGACGACGAAGCTGGGCCTCCTTTCGCCTTCTCAATGGGTGGATTGGTATATTGCCAACGGTGAACATCCGAGCGATAACGATTGGTTCAACACCCAGCAACGTTCGTTTGTGATGCGTCTGCGCTCTGATAATCTCAGTGATGTTTTGGTTGTTATTAATGGCGACCAGATTACCAGAGACTTTTTACTCCCCCACGATTGCGGTTGGGAGTTGCTGTGGACCTCGCAAAATATTCATCTGACGCCGGCGGAGGGTTCCCAGGAGAGGGTTGATGAGCCGACGAGTTACCCTTACCCAGCGGGTGGGGACGCGCTGCCGAGCCAGACGAGCCTTGACGCCTTCCATTTCGACAAGGAGAGCGCGACTACCGAGGAAGAGATGTTCCTCGTTTCGACGACAATTCGCGCCGCGCAGGAGGTTGATGAGCAGGAGCATCAGCTCGATGTGGCCAATCCGGGTGAGCATGTGGCAATTCCTGGGTTCACCATTAGCTTGTGGCTGCAGCGCTAACCGCTCGGCTTGTCTAGTCACCTCCTCTGAGCTTGTTCGGTAGCTTTCCCTTCAGCTTTTCGGTCACTCCCCTGGCGCTCACCATTGTTTAAGATTGTCACCACGGGAGTGATCGAGGAGCGCTGGACATGAAAAGCCTTCCTTCTTTATTCCACTGCGAATTATTAGCTCAGCGTGAATAAGCGGGAAGGCTTCTGTGCTTTCTGAAAGAGACTCAGCAGCCTAATAAAAATGACTACTTCATCTCTCTCACTTCTGACAAGGAAACAGTTTCTGGCAGCTGATCCGAGTCAGAGATCATAAAACGAGAGAAATTAACTTCTTCTTCGTTCTTTTCTCTGTTGGAACTCGTACTTTCAATTGTTGAGAGCGTAGTGAATTCGTTGACTTTACTCAGCGAATAAATACCCGCCCATACTCCCGCTACGGAATACTGACCTTTCCAAGGAAGATCCCTTGCATCACCCGTATACATTTCATGGAGGAATAACAGTACAACCTCATTTTTCTTTATAATCATTGGGTCGTCTCTACCGTCTTGATTGATGGTAATCTCCTCCCCTGCTTTCTTATCACCCTTGAGTGAATCCATAATGCGGAATTTACTCAACGTAACATGGGTACCGGGAGCAGCGACATCTTCCTCAACTTTTTGGCTCGTAACGATGCCTGCTACAATGTGCGAGCTATCGTCAGCCATTTCTTTCATCGAGGAATAGAGCTTGACACGCGAGAATTGAAAACGCGATGTGGACTGCGAAATTCCGATTCTCGGTTGAGCAATCTTTTGATTTGCCCCGGCAGAGCCACAGCCAGCCAATGACGCGCATATCAAAGCTGAGAGAGTAACCGCAATAGCTTGAACGACGATGTTCTTTTTCATGATTGCCTCTTCTCTTAGTACTGAGCATTAATGCCATTGATGTCATCCCTCGTCAGGTACTGAACACCATTGAAGGATGAATAATCAGCATTAAAGTACATCACGGTACTTGCATTATTTGTATGATTTAAACCGAGTGCGTGGCCCAACTCATGAAGCCATACAAGGCGTTTCTTGGCAACAGAAGTTCCTGATGTCATCCACCTCGTGTTCATTTTTGTTCTTGCCCAAGTTATTCGGTATGGAGGTTGTGAACCGTCTCTCTCACATAATCCAGCCCAATCTTTATGACTTTCATAAACGACTTGAGCAACAATTGGACCGCCATTGTGTATTGAAAGATGGACGTGTGTCTGTTGGTTGTAATTGTCTATTGCTTGTTGCAAAGCAGTACGATACGTTCCAGATACATCTCCATACGCTCCAACAATGATGGTGGAACTACTCCATTTATGCCCTGAAATCTCATACGCCCGTGCATGAGATGCGAAGGTAAGACAAACCACCAAAGCACAGATCGTTGTAATTACACAAACGAACCGGAGTATAAAACCTCTTGTTATTGAAGAAAATTTACCTTTCATGTTCTTACATTTTCTCGAAGCCAATTAGTTGTCCGAGCCCGAAGGCTAAACCGCACGGGTCATAAAGAGGCGTGTTAGAGAAGCAGGAATAAGCCACGCTGCTTATTTGATCTGAGTATACACCTTTTTATGTAAAGCGGTGAACATGGTGAGAGAAATCGTGCCGGGGTACCCCAGGGAGATTATCACGCTGAGAAAAGCTCCCGCAACAAAAAAAATGGCTTCCAGAAAATCTGGAAGCCATTGTGCATAGCCAATCGGCCACACAGGAGCTGCGTAAATCAGCGCTTGGAGAACTGTGGAGCGCGGCGAGCCTTGTGCAGACCAGCCTTCTTGCGCTCGACCACGCGAGCGTCACGAGTCAAGAAGCCATGCTTCTTGAGGGTGGCGCGGTTGTTGTCGCGATCGATTGCGTTGAGAGCGCGAGCCACGCCCAGGCGGATTGCGCCAGCCTGGCCGGAGATGCCACCGCCGTCAACGAGAACGATGACGTCGAACTTGCCCTCGAGCTTCAACAGAACGATTGGAGCGTTCACTTCACGCTGAGCGAGCAGGCTTGGGAAGTACTCCTCAAGGCTGCGACCATTGATCGTCCACTTGCCAGTGCCTGGAACGAGGCGCACACGGGCGACAGCCTCCTTGCGGCGGCCAGTGCCATAACCAGGAGCAACGATGGAGGTACCAGTACCTGCACCAGCGTTGGTTTCAGAAGTGTAAACGGCTTGATCCTCAGAGTTCAGCTCTGGAGCAGCCATGTTGGTGTTTTCTGCCATTTCCATGATCCTTTCCTTGACCGAACTCACTTAGCCTGCTGGTTGATCTTAGCGATCTCCAGCTTCACTGGCTTCTGTGCCTGATATGGATAGTCCTCGCCCGGGAAGACGCGCAGACGCTTGAGCTGAACCGCAGAGAGCTTGTTCTTTGGCATCATGCCCTTAACAGCGCTCTTGATGACGCGCTCTGGATCCTTGTCACGAAGCTCGGAGTAGGAAGCAGCGCGCAGACCACCTGGGAAACCAGAGTGGCGGTACAGGTTCTTAGAATCCTTGTTACCAGTGGTGACGAACTTGCTGGCGTTGATCACAACGACGAAATCGCCGGAATCAGCGTGTGGAGCATAAGTTGGCTTCGTCTTACCACGAAGGACGTTAGCAATCTGGCTTGCAAGACGACCGAGCACAACGTCAGAAGCATCGACGATGTACCAGTTGTGGGTCAGATCCTGCGGCTTTGGTGAAAATGTCTTCACGATTGGACCTTTTCTCTATTGTGTTTCTGCAGCCGTATCACTCCTAGTTGCATCAGAATGACGTACTGCCTTTCCGTGGGTTCCCTGAAGTCCGCGCAGCGAGTGGGAAGGCGCTTTCAGCTGGACCCGAGGAAACACAACGTTGCCGATTATAGAGCAACCCCTCCCCCGTTTCAACGCTTCAGCTGAGCTTCATTCCACGGCACCGATGCGCGTTCGTTTCACTGAAAACATAAGTATTTCTCACCATCGCACCCACAGGTCTGTAAACCCGAAAAATGCAGTGCCAGAACATAAAAAATGGGGTTTGTGCAACAGCACAAACCCCACAGCGAAGCTCGATGATTCAGAGCAGCTCGATGATTCAGTGGAGCCCCATAACACCCCCGAAGATTCAGCAAAGCCGAATGATTGGGTCCAGCCCAGTGATTGAGCGCAGCCTGATAATCTTGAGGCCTACTGGTTCATGACGCGAGCCAAGCTTTGAACGCGAGGAAGCGAGAAGAGGTCCTCAGCGTAAACCGGGTTGAGCTCACCATCAGCCAGAGGAACACGCCAGTTCGGGTACTCATTGTTCGTACCAGGCTGGTTTTGTGTACGCCTCTCACCAACAGCATCGACAATAGCAGCATTCAGAAGCTTCGACGGGGAAGCCTTGATCACCTTATGCATTGCCTCGATAATGTCCTGCTCGTGATGAGCCTCATCATCGGCAGCAGACTGATCCAAGAAACCGCCAGAAACCAAGAAGTTCAGCAAAGCATTGTGCTCCTTGACCATCTCAGCCTTAAAGCTCTCCACAGGCTCAGTCAACAAGCCGAGCTCTTCACGAATCTTAACCTGCTCATAGTTGAGGTAGCCAGCCGTCGGAGGAAGGTCGTGAGTTGTCACCGAAGTGATTGCCATCTCGCGATACGTCTTCGGATCGACAAAGTTACCATTGCCATCCTTAGAGAACCACTCGATGACGGAGCCGAGCAGGCCATGCTTCTTGAGCTCTGTAGCGACGTAATCAGGAACGACGCCCAAGTCCTCACCAACAATAACGCCATGAGCACGAGTGGCTTCAATAGCCAGAATGCCGAGCATGACGTTGTAATCGTAGTGAACGTAAGTGCCGTGCTTGGCCGTGCGGCCTGCAGGAACCCACCACAGGCGGAAGAGGCCGAGAATGTGGTCGATACGTAGTGCACCAGCGCCCTGGAACATCTGGTGGATCAGGTCAGAGTAAGCCTTGTAGCCGGAATCCTCCAGGTAGTTCGGGTTGAATGGCGGCTGGGACCAATCCTGGCCCTGCTGATTGTAGAAATCTGGCGGGGCACCAACAGAGACGTTCTTGGCGAAGCGCTCAGGATGGCCCCACACGTCAGCGCCCAGCGGGTGGACACCAACGGCCATATCCATCATCAAACCGATGCGCATGCCAGCAGCCTGAGAAGCATGCTGAGCTGCTGCCAGCTGATCAGTGGCAACCCATTGCAGCCAGCGGTAGAAATCGAAGGTCTCCTGGTGGGAAGCAATGAGCTCCTTCACCTCAGGCGATGTGATGGAATACTTGTGAATCCATGAATCTGGAGTATCTTGCGGCTCACCCCACATGTCGAAGCACACGCACCACGTAGCGTAAGCATCCAGCTCCGAGCCCTGCGCGGCCAAGAACTTCTCGTACTGAGCTTGGCGAGCTTCTGAACGAGGAGCACGGTAGATGCGCCACAGAGCTGGCATCTTTGCCGTCCACATGGCGTCACGATCGATCTTCGTCACGTCGTCATTGAGTGCAGAAACGCTAGCATGGAGCTTCTCCACTTCAGCGCGGTCTGCGGCCGAGAGGCTCTCGTACTCAGGAACGTCTTCTGGGCGAATATACGTGACGTTGATGAAGCGGCGAGAATCAGGAAGGTATGGCGATGGGGTCAAAGGAGCGACAGGCTCACCAGCATGCAACGGGTTGACGAGCATGTAGTCAGCGTGAGTCTTTTGGGCAGCATCGCGCAGCAAGAGTGCGAGATCAGCAAAGTCGCCCACACCCCACGAGGTGTGCGAACGCACGGAGTAGAGCTGAGCCATCCAGCCCCACATTTGCCCATTGACCAAGCCTGGCAGCAGCGGAACTCGCTCAGGAGCGACGATCAGGCGCGAAGTTGCACTTTGCTCGCCGCACGTAACTTTCAGCGTGTGATAGCCGAGCGGAACATCTGCTGGAATAATGACGGACGAGGAAACATAGAAGGCATCATTGTAGGGGTAAGCAGCACTGCCATCACCATCGCTGACAGCAAGCTTTCCCTCGTATGTGTTGCCATCTTCCAGCGTCAGCGAAACAGAAGGGATTTCGTTGGCATCATGGTTGATGTACACGCGAGATTCCTTGCCGAAAGTGGCCAAGCTCGTACCAGAAACAAGGCGAATGCGCTTCTTTGCGCTCGTCTGCTTCAACGATTCAGAAATCGCCTCGGGGCTGGATGCATCAACACCTAAAGCTTCGAGAACGCGCACGAGAACGTCATCGTCGATCTCATGGAATTCTCCCAATTGACCAATGTACGACGTTGCTACATTGTTTAAGCGAGCCAGTTTAATGAGCGGACGTGCGAGGCGCTCCTGGCTTTCTGTCATTTCTGCCATACTTTAACGATACATGAATTTGGCGGCCGTTTCAGCTTTTCTCTTAAATTATTGCATTAGTTTTCATGATTATGAAATTATTGCAATCTCTAGGACTTAGATGTGAGCTGCTCGCCTCATACTGACATCGTTTTCATTCCGATATCGCTCCATTAAGAGGACAGCTCGAGATTAGCTCTCATCGGCCGGCTGGCCTCACCAGCTCTCATGAACCAGCTAGCTGGCCTCCCAGCTCTCAGCAGAACCGCTTGTGATCAGCTTTCGTCCGCACTCCTCAGCCCAATCGGCCCGCGCCCCGGCACCGACTGCACTGGCAACGGCGTCACCACCTTCTCAGTCGCACCCTTCTCCAGACGCCTCTTCACCGCCCTGCGCACATCCTCCTCAGGGTCATTCTTCAAGCTTTCCACCAGCTCGCGCGGCGACGTCGGGTTGAGCGCAACCGCGTGACGCACCATCGTCGCCAAAATCGCCGGCCCCTTGGCATCCTCACCCAAGCCCTGCTTAGCCAAATATTCCAACGCTTCCACCGAGGTGTTCGCATCCTGCGCACCCTCAAGCCTCATTTTCCACGACGTCTGGGGGTTGAGAAGCGCCGCCGTTCGCACCCGCTGCTCGGGGTCCTTGGTCAGCTGGCCAACAAGCCAATTCTTATCGTTAGCATTTCCTGCTACAGCTTCACGTACTCGAGGGTCGGGGTCAGAGGAAAGCTTAACCAAAACGTTAGGGAAGGGCATTTCTTGGCCAAGGTAAATCCTGTCCTCAACCGGCGTCGTCAAATTTCCCGCAACAGCCTCCAACAGTGCGGTGGCGCGCGAGAAGGCTGACTGGTCGGAGCGTTGAGGCAGCGGCTGGCGAGCAATTTCATGCAAAACTTGGGCATCGTGCGAGTGGCGAATCCGCTCGTAGGCTTGCGTCAGCGTCTCGTAATTCTCATCTACTGGCTTGCTTTCTGCCATGCTCCCCTCCCCTTACTCAGTATTTCTCAAGATTATCAGTCCGCCTTCTTCACCGGCACTTGCGTTGGCTCACTCATGAGCTGAACCGGCGTAACAGCACCTGCAAAGCTGTCGCGGATTCGAGTACGAAAAGTGTCAATCTGGAGCGGGTCGAGGCCTACCAGCGACTCGACGTTTTCTGCCCAGTTTCGCGAAATTACCGTGGCGTCGAGGCTGTCGAGAATGTGGTCGAGGTCCTTTTGCTGCGAGTAGTTCACCGTGAGCTCAAAGCGCGCTTGCAAGGCGAGTTGGGCTTGAGGCACGGCATCGAGAGCTTGCGCGGCGGTCGACGCGTAGGCACGAACCAAGCCGCCGGCACCCAGCAGAATGCCACCAAAGTAGCGCGTCACTGTGCACACGACGTCGCTGAGGCCTTTCTTGCGGATGATGTCGAGAATTTGGCGACCGGCGGTTCCTTGCGGCTCACCGTCGTCGCTCATCCGTTCCATACCCGAGCCTGAGGAGAGCACTGCAGCGTGCGTCACATGACGGGCAGCGGGGTTTGCCTGGCGGATTTGTGCGACGAATTCGTCTACTTCCTGCGCGGTTTCAACATGCTTGATGTGGCCGAGGAATACGGATTTGCGGTCTTCATAGCGTGAAAATTCGAATTCGCTGGCAGCCTGGGCGATGGCTTGCTTGTCCGCCGAGGCGAAAGCTGCCTGAAGTTTGTCACTGCCCGGCGTGACGACGGTGATGAGCCCTGCGTGGTAGCCAGCTGGTGTGTAATCTGCCGCGTAGTCTGTCGTGTCAGCAGCACTCTGAGTCGGCACACTGGCGGCGGGGTTTGCACCGGCCGCAGAGACGCTTGGTACTTTGCTCGCGTTATTCGTGTTGCCGGCTGTAGTCACGCTTTGCTTCGCGCTACTGGCTTTATTTGCCTTATTTTTGTGGCCCATCTCCCCTCCTCACTTGTTTCCAGCCTACGGCCGGTGTGCGATGAAGCAACACGCCGCGAACAGAGAAATTGAACGAATGACCAGCTGCAAAAAGGTTAAAAAGTACCTCGCTCGAACTATAATGACACGCCGTTGAGCCCTTGCAATTGCTCACTTCCTCATTTTGGCAGTTGCATCCTTTCTGGATATCTGTATATTTATCTCTTGGTTGTTTTCACACCAGGCCCGTTAGCTCAGTTGGTTAGAGCGCCGCCCTGTCACGGCGGAGGTCGACGGTTCAAGTCCGTTACGGGTCGCTTTCAGTTTTCTAATCTTTTAGGAAGCTGTTTTGGCTCTGTAGCTCAGTTGGTAGAGCGTACGACTGAAAATCGTGAGGTCAACGGATCGACACCGTTCGGAGCCACCACGAAGCCTTGGGTTCGCCCAAGGCTTTTTGCGTATCTGGCCCGTCTAACACTGAGGCCGCAACCGCGCACAGCAACAGCGGCCTGCAGCGGCAGCCAGCCGCCACTGACGGCCAACCACAACCCCACACAACCACACGCCACCGCGCACTGTAGCAGCAGCCAGCGGTGACCGGCCGCAACCACTCTCCTACTTCGCTTGGCTCTTCAGCGTGCGCAGAACAGTACGCAACTTGGCACGCAGCGCTTTGGCCTGAACTAAGGCCGCATAGAAATGCGAACGAACAGGCAGATCTCGTGCCGGAGCAATAGTGGTAATCTTCGGCGCAAATTTCGTTTTGAACTGGTTGAGCGTGTTGAGCTGCGGGCAGAACGGCGAACCGATGCCCATCATGTCGAGAGTGTCATAACCCTGCCGGCCCAGGTCGCAGAAAGCGTAGTAGAACAGCTTGTCCGGCGCACGCAACTTGCGAACGGCCGTACTCATGCATCCGTAGTAGTACACCGCCTGATTATCATTGAGCGTCATCAAGCACCAATTCGACACCACCCCGTCAATTCGGCCTACGTACAGCCGGGCGTGCTCGGGGCCCAATTCACGCAACATCGAAGCATAGGTGCTGGCCGGAGCAGGAGTGAAACCATCGCGCTGAGCGGTATCCACCATCACCCCGTAATACTCGTCAAAGCCCCGAAGAGCCCGCTGCGTCTCATCCGCGCACTCAGCTGGGCTTTCACGCAACGCTTTACGAACGTTTGCACGCCCACGGCTCGACATGCGCCTCAAAATTTCCTCATCGCCACCATGCAAGTCAACCACGACTGTCGAATCATACGCAATAGTGGAAAGAACAGGGCTCGTCAGGCTTGCATTCCACGCTGCTAATCTCACAAAAACCACGGACTTATCGCGGCTATGAACAAATGTGCGCAGCGCGGCGAAAGCCTGCGTTTCCCGCTGCTCGTCGGGCTTATTAACCCAGCATGGCCCATGAGCCACGTTGAGGTACGTGTAGCCATGCGTATGGTATGCAATGGCGAGAGCGTAGGCGAGGAACTGCCCATCCTCATAGATTCCCAGCCATCCCCACGGCTCGCGGCCTTCGATGCTCGCTTGGTAGCACGCCCAAGCTGGAGTCTGCTCGATCGGGCTGACCATGTGGTGTTCATCGTGCAAGGCGCGAACCTGTTCTTCTGTCAACTCATCAACGCGGAGCATGTGCCCCTCCCTCCCGGCGGAATTAATTCTTCAAAAAATTACCGTGGTGCGCCACTACTTTACTGCCAGCGCCGTCCAACGCGCGTTCTTGTGCTGCTGCAGCTCGTGGGCGCGGTGAGCACTCAACGGCATGTTGTACTGGTTCCAGCCTTTTTGCGAGATGATCGGCTGCGACTTCTTGCCGCGGCTGAGTTGCCCGACGACGAGGGCCACATGGTCCTTGTTTTCTCCGCCATTCCACGCAGCGTAGATGAGCGAGCCGGGCTTCAAACCGGCCATCTGCTTCATGCTCTTGCCATCCGCTTCTCCGGCTTGGACGTAGTGGCCAGATTGGGAGAGCATGTACGCGAAGTTGGCATTAGCGAGAGTCCAGGTTCGGGTCGCTTTCACCCCAAGGGTGAGCCACAGCCCGTCGCTCCAGGCATCCGGATTCTTCACGTCAAGCTTGAGCGAGTTGGCACGCTTCAGCCCTCCGGCCGCGAGGGCTTGGGAGACGAAGTTCGCGCAATTGTCGTTGCCGTAATAGGGGTACTTTTGGTTGAGTACTTCGCCCGGGTAGCGTCCGCCACGCACTTCTGCATCGTCGACGCTTTCTGCTCCCACTCGCGCCCAGTTTTCCGCATATTCTACGGCTCGTCCCGGGTTAAAGCCGCTGACTGAGGTGGCACTTGAGCTTGCTGGTTTGGCTGCGTCGCCGTCTTCTTGCGGCAGTGTGGCGAGCATGGTGGTGGCTGTCGGCGCGGCAGAGGGTGACACTACCTCATCCTTGTTCACACTGAGATTGCCAATCCCATTTTCAGCTTTCATGCTCAAGCGATGCATTTGCGATGTTGAGGTGACAAGCAGGTCCTTTTTCACACCATTAATGGTGATCGTCGTACCTTCCTGGGGCGTATATTCCACGACACTCGTCTGGTAGGTCAGTACTTCGTAGCCGCTCGGCTTTTTGGTGAAGGAAGCAACTACTTGGTTAACTGTTGCCAGTTGGGGCTTGAGGTATTCGTTTTCTGTTAATCCTGTAGCGTTCAAGATTGCCAGTTTGCTCACATCATCCGTGCCTGCACCGACTGCGGCTTCTGCATCCGCGTCTTCTTGCGGTTTGAGAATGGCTTGCCTGATGCGGCTGGAATAGTCTGACAGCGCGTTTTCCACGGATTTGGGTGTGCGCGAGTCTGCTGCGAAAGTGTGATGAGAGTTACGGAATCGGATGACGTAAGCGGCGGTGACGACGAGGGCGATGATGATGACGAGGGTGACGATGAGGCCACCGAATCGGCCGCGCTTGTGTTTTTTGACGGGCTCATTGGGGCGTAAGTAATCTTCTGAGCGTTGCGAGTAGTTAGGTTCTACCATGTTTCTCTCCCCTATCGGCTGAGCACTGCACTTGCCGTAGCTTCTTTGCTACTCATGTGCATCTCAGAAGATCATTCACGATACTACTTACATAGTAATGCCTCCACGGCACACTGTGGTAACACAGCATGCCGTGGAGGCATTTCCCAATTATTCGTTATTACTCGCGCTCGCTGTCGTCCTTGCGAGTCAACTCCCAGGCGGCACCTGCGAAGGTGAGAAGAGCCGAACCGAGCAGGACGAACACCCACCAGCCGAGGCCAGTCTGTGGCATTGCTCCCATTTTCATCGGTGGTGGTTTCGTAAACCAGGGATGGGGCTGCCATTACCGTTACTCTCTGAGCTCGTTATACTATGCGCACTGTTTTTCACGCCTGCGGCGTGATGAGCTGGGAGTGAACGAACGGGAAGCTTTTTCTTCCGTCGCTTGGTGACAATCAGGAATACAAAGAGCATGAAGAGAAGCCACACCAGTACCACGCCTGCGATCAACCAATACTCAGGGTGATCTTGTGGAACGGTTTTCGGGTCAGGTGCAGGGTTGGGAATTTTCACTCGCTGGCCTGTGACGAGCATTCGCTTATTATTCACGCCGTAAGGTGTGCAGGTGAGCAAAGTTACTTGGTCTTTTCCCGCTTCGATGGCGAAGTGGGAGAAATCATCGGGTTCGATGACGATGATGCTGCTGACGCGATAAGCCAGCACATGGCCGAGAACAGTAATGTAGAAGAAGTCACCGATTCTGCCTTGGCCCATGCTTAAGCGATCAAACATCAGACGGTCATAGCCGGTATGCGCTGATATAACCGAATGGGTATTTGTACCACCGACAGGCAAACTCGTACCATATAGGTGGCCAGCACCGGAAGCGAGAACGACATCACTCGTACCATGGCGAATGGGAAGGTTAATGCCAAGGCGCGGATAGCGGACGGTGGCCATAATGCCATCAGCAGGAATGCTGAGCATTTTTTGGTACGTCTTGTCCTCATCGGCAACAGAATTCTTACCATCGGACCACGGGTCGCTCACTTCGCCGAGAACATGAGCGCCTTCTTGGAAAAGGCGAGCGTTATATTCCTCTGCTTGTGCGAATGCTTCGTTAGCTTTCGCAACGCTCAATTTGTCAACATCACTTTCGTGGGCGCCAACCGCGCGAGTAGACATACCGGAGTTAACGACCATGAGGATGAAGGGAAGTGTTGCCGAAATGATGCTGAGAGTGAGAAGGATGAGGCCAGCTATGGTCGTCTTGGAAAGGCGACGCTTGCTTGAGGAAGGCTTGTGGGTTGGTTGTGCCTTCGTCTGTGTTTCTGGCATTCTGGCCTCGCTGTCAGGTTGTTACGAGATATTTGCACTGGCTGTGCAAGAATACGCAAGACTATGAAAAAGTATGCAGATATGCAACGAGGAACAGGACGGGAAGGCCCTGTTCCTCGTTGAGTGCGCTAGCCGCTCATCTGTGTGCAGATGATGGTGAGTACTGATAATCTCAAGAAACTCACTGAAGCGGCGGGAAAGTGAAGCTCGACGTTACCGAGTTTCACTCGTCGTCACGGTTGCGACGAGACTTCACGAGCAGCAGGATGCCACCCAGTGCAAAGAAGAGCGCAGCTACAGCATAGATGGCAAGCCAAGCAGCACCTGTCTTTGGCATTTCCATCAGGTTGCGTGGGTTGACAACGGTTGCGTTGTCTTGTGCCACGGTAACCAGCTTGTTCACATCACCGGTAGAACCGGAGATGGAAGAGCTAGCAACGGTAGCTGGATGTTCAGTTTCTGCAGTTGCCTCTGGAGTTGTAATGCTCAGAGTGGTGGTGAAGGTTGGAAGTGTCAGGTTTCCGCCAGCGAATGGAGACTTTGTTTCCTTCACAGTGTAGTTTCCTGGAGCAAGACCAGTGAAGGTGAGGACGCCAGAGGCTGGGGTCTTCACTGTGGTGACGAGGTTTTGCTGAGCATTCTTTTCACCATTGTCAGCAACGCGGTAGTCGCCAGTAGACGAATCCATGAAGGTGACTGGGTTATTCTGTGCATCGAGAACTTGGAACTCGGCACCTGCGAGAACCTTGCCCTTCACATCAGTCTTGGTGATGGTGAGCTGGCCGGTGTACACCTTGACAGTGCTCTTCTCAGAACGCTCAACGTCGTCTGGATCGTTGGGGTTGTGAGAGTAATCAACATAGGCGCTGTTCGGGTTACCCGTGGAATCAACGATGGCGTCCTTGTCCAGGTATGCGTAGTAGGTGATGGTTACAGTAGCACCTACTGGGAACAGTGCCTTGGTTTCATCGTTGCGAACGAGGTTAGAGGCCTCAGGACCAGTGGCGTCGTTACGAATGTCGTTGACCCAGTCAGAGGTTTGTGGAGCAAGAATGAAGCGAATTTCTTCGCTACCATCGCTCTTAGATTCGCGAGAGGTCTGATAACCCTTACCATCACCAACCTCAAGAGTTGTGCCTGTTGGGTTATCAGTGGTAGTCACCTTGACGGTAATGCCAGCATTATCGAAGCTCAGGCCCTTGCTCAGTTCATCCTTGACGATGAAGGAGTATTTGTTCTTGTAACCAGTCCAGTTAGGAACAGTGGTGGTGAGCTGGAACTTCAGGCGCTGACCAATGTTAGCAGTGGCGTAATCAACTGCCTTGTCGTCAGAATCGATGATCTTCTTGGTCACTGTGCTGGAAGTGACCTTGTAGTCGACAGTGCCTAGGTCATAGGTCGTGTCACCATTGACGAGCTTGGTCAGAACAGTATCACCGAAGTGCACACCAGTGCCGTTAAACATTGGGATGGATGCCGTATCGCTAGCAACGGTATCAGCTTTGTTAGCAATAGTACGGTCGAACACTACGTAGAGACCTGGCTTAACAGTTGCTGTAGCAGTCTTGTTATCACTGTCGCTAGCGCTGAGTGGGTAAGAGGTATTTTCCACAGCCGTAACCTGGGACATTTGTGCCATGAGCTCCGTCAGGAATGCACGAAGGTTTGGCTGATGTGCATTGTCGTCAGCATAGGGGTACTTCGATGCTTGAAGCAGGTGAGAAGCAACCCATGGCATTGGGTCGCTTGCCTCATAAGCAACCGGGTCAGAGTTGCTCGTGTCAATTCCGGCAGCAACAATAGCCGCATTCACCTGAGTGGCGTAACCAGAATCCTTAATGTCATAGCCAGTCAGGTTAGTGCCATCAGTTCGTGCGGCAGAATAGTCACCCAAGCGGTAGGCAACCAGCGTGTGGTTAGCGAGGCTTTCTGTACCTTTAACAGTTAAGGTAACATCCTTGCCCAAATCATCAGCAGAGATGAGAGATTCAGCAGCATGAGCGGCATTCAAGAAGGGAATGAATGCCATGGCGATGCCAGCCAACACTGCGATCGCCGCAACTGCGAAACGATGCAAACGTTGAATCATCTTTCTTCCTCTCATAGTCGTTATTTAACCTGCTAAGAAAACGCTCCTTAGCAGCTTGGGATATATCCTCATCCAAGGATCAGCATTTCCAGCAAGGAGAAACCACTTTCCTTTGCGGGAAGCGCTAACTTTCTCTCTATCCCTGTTCTCGGCATATCTGATACTTATTCTATCAACATTAACGAATTTAGCGTTTATGTTCAATATACTTTTTAAACAGTTTCATTTGAGGCGTTATCGACCTCGGTAGTACCAGGGAAAACCTCAGACCATAGCTCAGAAAAATCGGAAAATAATTACCGACATCCTCACTCAAGCGAGGCAAAGTCATACAACTCTCACCTCACAGAGCACGTGTAGAAAACGCCATATTGAGCTCACAGAGAAGCGCTTGCACCGCCCCTCTCAATTCTGCGCGTTACGATTCAGCTGTTCGGTACAGTAGAGTTATGCCATCATTGAATTCACTATCATCAATGCGTCGTTCAGGAAAGAAACTTCCTCTTCCTGCCTTCCGCATTGCGCTTCTTCTCACTGCAGCGGCAAGCATGCTCATAGGAGTGCTCGCCTCGCTTGTCAGGGCCTCTATTCCCGGGCCATGGGCAAGCTTGCGCCCAGCTTTACCGAATCTGCACGGAGCACTGATGGTGTTTGGATTCCTCGGTACTGCAATTAGCCTGGAAAGAGCAGTAGCGTACCGCGCTGGTAGCCCGAAACATCCACGCTGGGCGTTCACAGCGCCTCTGTTTTCGGTGATTGCTAACTTTCTCGTTGCTGTGACGGTATTGTCACCGCTTCCTGTCGAATACACGCGAATTCTCCCTGGCTTGAGCTGGACAGTGTCACTGATAATCTTGAGCGCTGTTTATGTAGGGGTATACGCGAGGCAGCACTCTTTCGCCGTCCTCATCCAGCTGATGGGAGCTGTTATCGGCGCATGTTCAGCGCTGCTATGGACCAGGTTGGATAGTGATATTCTCACACCGTGGTGGCTCATGATGCTCGTGCTCACCATTGTGGGTGAACGCTTGGAACTGGCTCATGTCGCTTTTATTCATCCGGTTGCAAAACCAGGCTTAGTGTGTGTTAGCGCTGCAATACTGATAAGCCTTGTCTGCTCGCTCATCGCCCCTTCCTGGGGTTATTCGCTGCTCGGCCTGTGTACACTTACTTTGCTCGTGTTGATGTTTCTTTTTGACACAGCAAGAAAAACGTATCGCGTTCCTGGCGTCACTGGTTTTATGGGCATTTCTATGCTTGTTGCTTATTTCTGGGGCTTGTGCGCATCGCTGACGTGGATTGTGAGCAATTCGGGTGGCTTAGCAGACTCGAGCTTGTGGTGGGATTTCGCTGTCCACAGCCTTGCAGTTGGTTTTATTATGACGATGGTTGTTGCGCATGTTTGTGTTATTGTCCCCTCTATCATTCACCGCAGCATGCCTTTCCATCCGATTCTGTGGCTTCCTCTGGTTCTCTTTACCCTTGGCCTTGCTTTGCGTTTTATTGGCACTGTTCGCGTTGCTATGCCTGTGTGGCAGGCTGGCGATTGCTTCAATGCTCTGGGAATGCTCGCGTTGGTAGCAAGTGTCATCACGATGCTTGCTCGCTCTCATCGTCGGCCCCGGATTGTCAGCCCATCCGTTACTCTTCGTATGAAACATGAGGCTTCCCGCCAAAGGCAATCATCTGCATCAACAACACGACAATCTGCCACGAAGCTTCCTTCACGTCATGAGAGCAACACCAGATTGTCCAACACCACAGATCAGCTTGCCTTGCAACGATCTCAGATTCTCACATGGGTTGTGTGTACAGCATTAGTGCTCAGCAGCTTTGGTTTGCTGATCCGTCCTGACCTTGCGACAACAAGCGCGCAAGCTTCACTAGCCGCACCACACGCCTCCGCGTCTGCTTCTTCCGCATCCTCTTCGTCATCGCCTTCCTCATCTCTTGGCTCTACCAGCACTGAACAGGCTGGATCGTCAGGAACTGCTACACCTGTGACTCCAACCGGGCATACAACCGCAGTGACAATCTCAGTAGAAGGAATGAGTTTTACTCCATCTACTCTTGCGGTGCCTGCAGGGGACTCTCTGACCATAACTTTTATTAATACAGGAAACCAGATTCATGATTTGGTGCTCAGTACAGGCGCTACGTCAGGAAGGCTAACGCCTGGGCAAAAAGCGCAGCTGCATGTTCCTCTTGTCACCTCGCCGATCGAAGGATGGTGTTCACTTCCAGGCCATCGTCAGATGGGAATGTCCCTCCATATTGTGCTGAAAGGCGGTGCCAAGCGCTCCGCAACTTCTGAGAAGGCGGACGATACCAGCAACAGCACATCTGCTAGCAGTGAGAACACCAATTCTTCGCTCTCGAGCCTCATCTCTGCTGCTCAGTTGCAACAGTTTGCGAAGAAAGTGCCTCCCTACTCTGCCAATCTCAAGGGATATACAGCAGGAAACCGAGAGACGACAACCAGACGCTATACCATCACTATTTCTCAAGGAAAACAACAGATTACCAACGATCTGAGCCGGGAAACCTGGACTTTTAACTCACGTCAGCCAGGCCCTGTGCTGCGTGGAAAGCTGGGAGATCATTTCATCATTACAGTGAAAAATACGACTCATATGGACCATTCCATCGATTTTCATGCGGGAGCAGATGCTGTACCCAATAAGGTAATGCGTAGTATCGCGCCAGGGAAATCACTCGTGTACTCCTTTACAGCTACTCGCTGGGGAATATGGATGTATCACTGTTCGAGCATGCCAATGTCTATGCATATTGCCAATGGAATGTTTGGAGCAGTGATCATTGAGCCAGCCCATGAGCTGCCTGCTGTTGACCATGAATACGTGCTCGTTCAGTCAGAACAGTATTTAGGCGGTTCTGGCCACAGTGCTGATGCCACTCGCATTGCGAGCATGAACCCGGATATTGTCGCTTTCAATGGTCGAGCATTCCAATACGATGCTCATCCTTTGACTATGAAGGCAAAAGAACACGTACGCATATGGGTTCTCAACGCTGGGCCTAATTCTCCCCTGTCGTTTCATATTGTCGGCACACAATTTTCCACTGTTTTTAGTGAAGGTCATTACTGGGTGAAAGATGATCACCAGCCGAATACAACAGGCAGTGAAGCGAACGCTCGTGCGCATAATACAGCAGCTGGAGCAAACCAATCTGATAATTACGACGCGCGTGAAAATGCATCAGAAGATGCTACTGGCTCGCAAGCGCTCTCGCTGCTGCCAGCACAGGGTGGATTCGTCGAATTAACTGTGCCAAAGAAGGGTGATTATCCAATTGTTAACCATGTGATGAGCCTCGCTGAACGCGGTGCACACGGAATTTTACGTGTGGAATAACCCATGCGGGATAGCTACAGAGAGCAACCCAGACCTGTCGAGTTACTCAGGTAGACCGCTGAGAAGTCACATATGCAAAAGGCCACCGTGTGGTGGCCTTACGTGGAGCGGACAACGGGACTCGGACCCGCGGTCTCAACCTTGGCAAGGTTGCGCTTTACCAACTAAGCTATGTCCGCAATGCTGAACGCTTGAAGAGTGTAACATACGAGTTCAGCACCTGGCAAGTGCAAGAAGGCTTCCGGCGTGTTCTCCTTTCAGTGTGCAACCTCGTACTGAGGAACCTCGTACTGAAAACCTCACACTTGAAGTCTCACACCTCACAACACAGTGTCAAAAAACGCTATGCCAAACGAAACAATGCCAAACAGCACTAGTCAAACAAGGCCCCGCCAAGGTGCTTCACACCGAGTAACTCACGCCACAGAGCGCAAGCCGTGAGCAATCAGAAGGCGACGACAAAGCGATAGTCTCGTCCTTCGTGAACTGCTTGAGCGTAACGGTTCATATCATCTTCTTGCACGCTGACTCCCAGATGTTGGAAGGCAGAACGAACCAGATTGACAATCTGGGCAAAATGCTTACCTGCTGCAAGCCTGCGAACATATTCATCTTGACCAGCAATGTCGCGAGCAAGCGAGAAAACGCGATCGCGCGGAACGACGATTCGAGTGCCTCCGCTCAAGCGAGCATCCTTACCCGACTGGGTGAGTTGAGAGTACATATTCTTCTCAATAGTGTTCTTCATTTTTTCCTACTTTCCTTCTGCTCGAACCTTTCGAGCTCCCGGACCTTCCGGGTTCTTTCCTCTTGGCGCGCTCTGACACCGCACGCCTCATTCGTGCCTTACGCGGGCTGGCTTGTATTCTCTTCATTCGTACTGGCTCATCTAGCCACATATTCCACTGACAAGCCCGCGGGCAAGTGAGCGCTCGAGTAGCGCTCCTGTTTTTCACTGTAGTCTTCTTGTACTGCAGTGACTATGAGATTAACAAAAAAGCGGGGAAAATATTCCCCGCTCATCAAATGTAATAGGCAGTCGCCGTCGCACTAGCCACGCCGGTCAGCGTCAAACCACGGCCACCCGCCACTCAGCGCGCCAAACCACGGCCACTCAGCGTCAAACTACGAACATTCAGCGCTGGTTGAGCTGGCCTTTCACCCACTCGACGATGTACGGCGCCACATGTTCGATCTGATCCATCGTGCGAATGAAATCACGCGGAGTTCCATACCACGGGTCGATCAGATCAAGAGACGTATCATACGCATTCTTCTGAGCTGGCAGTGCAGGGTCGAAACTGCGGTAGAGGCGCACATGATCCTTACGATCATCAGGAACCACCCACAACAGTTCGCGCTTATGGTCAGCTGTCATTGGCAACAAAAGGTCAACTGTCGCAGCCTCTCCTGGGCTGATTTGTCGTGCACGATGGTCAGGAATCTCATAGCCGCGCTCTCGCAAAACCTTCTTGGCGCGAGGGTCGATGGGATGGCTCCACTCTTCGTCGCTCACTCCGGTGGAGTCGACAAAAACCTCATCGTCAAGGCCGGCATCGTGGAATTGCTTTCTCAGCACGATCTCTGCCATAGGTGAACGGCAGATATTTCCAGTGCACACAGTCATGATGGTGTATGGCAGTGATGTCATCTTTTTCCTCTCTCAAGATTATCAGTACTGATAATCTTAGGCCTTACTCGTGAGCCTCCCGACGCTCATAGCGCAAGTAACGGTAGCGAGTCACAGGCTTTCCAGCAGCGCGCTCTTCTTGCGTCATTGCTGCAGCTTGCCACATGCCGTCCTCAGCAAGCTTCCACTGGCCTTCCGATACCTCAGCATCCATATCAGGAGCGAAAGTATCGGCGGGAACGTGAAGGTCAATCTGCGTCACATAAGCGCTATCGGCCAGATGCAGGCACTGGCGGAAAATGGAGGCGCCACCGATAATCCAAATTTCGGAGCGGTCCATGCCATCGTCAGGAATTGCCGGGGTGCTGGCGAGCTTGAGCGCTTCATCCAAGGAGTCGGCAACGGTAGCGCCAGGAGCACGGAATTCGTCATCATAGGAAACCACAATGTTATCGCGGTTTTTCAGAGGCTTTTTCGGCAGAGAATCCCAGGTTTTCCTCCCCATAATGACGGGGTGGGAAACGGTGAGAGCCATGAAACGGCGGAGATCTTCCGCAACATGCCACGGAATGGTTCCATTGTTGCCCATAGCTCCTGGAACACCTTCTGAAGAGAAGGCTTCTGCCCAGATCAAATTGATGCGTGCGGGAGTGCTGGGCAGAGCTGGTGAAGAATCTTCTTCATCCCATGCATCTTGCCAAGGATCATTCTCTGGCGCATCTTCATTGTGCCCGCTCAGCGCGGGCTTAGGTTCGTGATAAGGACGGGTACTACTACTTCCCTCGGCATCCATAATGACACGGCTCCTTTGCTAAAACTCAGAAGAACATCGTAGCGAGAAAGCACGACGAACACAAACCGCTGCTCGCACTTCTACCCTTTACTCTGTGAGATGCGCGCCTGAAACGCACATCCCTTCTATCCAGGCTCCACTGCTGCCTTACACAGCGATGGGAGCCTTAATGGTTGCTCCATGCTGGTAGTTGAGCACGTGGAAATCTTCATAGTTGTACCGGTCGATGCCAGAAGCCTTGGTAATCTCCAGCGTTGGGTAAGGGTACGGCGTGCGCGAGATTTGCTCGATGACTTGCTCAACATGATTGTCATAAATATGGCAGTCGCCGCCAGTCCACACAAACTCCCCTGGCTTCAAACCAGTTTGCTGTGCCACCATGCAAGTGAGCAAGGCGTAAGAAGCGATGTTAAAAGGAACACCCAGGAACATGTCGCAGGAGCGCTGGTAGAGCTGGCAGGAAAGCTTGCCATCCACCACGTAGAACTGGAAGAGCGCGTGGCAGGGAGGCAGAGCCATATCGTCGACTTCTGCCGGGTTCCAGGCCGAAACGATCAGACGGCGCGAGTCAGGGTTGACCTTGATCTGCTCGATGACTTTGGCAATCTGGTCGATTGTGCGGTGAGGGTCATCAGAGGTCGGTGCTGGCCAGCTTCTCCATTGCACACCGTAGACCGGGCCCAAGTTTCCTTCGCTATCGGCCCATTCATCCCAAATGTGTACGTCGTGGGCTTGCAACCATTTCACGTTTGACGAGCCTTTGAGGAACCAGAGCAGCTCGTATGCTACGCCTTTGAACCACACGCGCTTGGTGGTGATAAGGGGGAAGCTTTCGCTCAAGTCAAAGCGCATCTGCTGGCCAAACAGGGAAATTGTTCCTGTTCCTGTGCGGTCATTCTTGAGGTTTCCCTCGAGCAAGATCTTACGGCACAGGTCCTCATAAGGGGTAGGAATGCTCGTCTGAGGGCGGTGAGGGACGCGCGCGCGAATGTCGTCGAGCTGTTCTTGTGTTAAAGCCATGCCTTCAGACTATCGCAGTGCTTGGGCTTTCGCCCCTCAGCGTGCAGGTGCGTGCGATCTCCTACCTTTCACTGTGAGCGAGACTTTGAGTTTTGCGCTGCTCGCGCTCATAATAGAGGTGGATCACATTGTTGAGTTCAAGGAGCATTATGGCAAAGCAGCTGTGGGTTGAGCGTCGTGAGGACGGTAACTGGGAAGGTCACTCTTCTGAGGGCGCTTCTATCGTCATTGGTCATGAAGAGGGAATGTTTAACCCTGGCGATCTGATGAAGATCGCTCTGGCAGCGTGCGGTTCTATGAGCTCTCGCATGCCTGTTGAACGAGTGCTGGGCGAGAATAAGGGCGCTCGTATCGAAGTTTCTGGCGATTATGATGATGATAATGATCGCTATAACAGCTTCAGCGAAAAAGTGATCGTGGATGCTAGTGATAAGGGCTTGAGTGACGAGGATGTTCGTAAACTCCAAAAGCGCATTCGAGCCCATATTGAGAAGGATTGCACTGTGGTGCACACATATATTCAGCGCACTCCTGTTGACATTGAAATTGAAATCAAGCGCTGAGCACACATGAGATTGTCAGTGCAATAAACATATCTGTGGCCTCCGAGAGTTATTCCCGGAGGCCACAATCATTACAGGTTACTGATTCTCTCTGTTTCCCTATCATCGACGACGAAAGTTCCGTCGTTAATTTCTGCAAGCCGTGCATTCAACCGAGCAAACAGATCCAACATCTTGCTCTTATCCCTCTTCTCCTTCTCCTCGTTAAACCACACCGCCTGACCATGACTATCAAACTCGTAGTAAGAATCATAGAGATCTTGAATCTCATAGTTGAGTTTTCTCACCTGTTCATCGGTATCAATCACAGAAATTCCAGTTTGTGGAGTACCTGTGCTGAAATCACTGATCCACAATGGTCCTTGCCTAAAATCCAGCTGGAGCACGACCGTTTGCATTGTCATACCTTTCTCGAAATTGGGTACATTGATACGATGAAGCCGTTGGAACCAATTCCTGCTAATACTAAGTCTTTTCCTTGAAAGCGATATATCTTTTCCAAAGATTCTCTGCCATGCCGAATCTCGACACGCTCAGAGATGAGAGAACCTCGGCTTATTACATCTCTGAGCAGGCCAGGGACTTCTTGCTCACTTACATGAAACCGTCTCATAAACTGTTCGATGTGAGACGTGCCTCCCTCATGCTTGGACATATGTTTCAAGCCCGCGGTATCATTTCCTCTTTCTAACCAAATAATTTGTCCTGACTTGTCGCGAGTGATAAAGACCATATCTTCTCGTGAGAATTTCACCTTGTTCTTTTGCAATTCAACGACAAGAGACTCATCAATCCATGCATCTTGCGAATCAGTAAACCGAACCCCAAGCTTCGACTCAGCGCCGACAGCGGAAGCCGCCTGCGCCAGTGTCAACTGAGGGTTTCTCTTAGTTCCATGAAGGAACACCTTCCGCTTGACTCGACCCATATCAGCCCCGCTCCTTCATATGAAGCTCTCTATAGGAATTTAGCGGAACATCAATGTTGATATTATGTTCGAGAGCATACTCAAAAATGTCATAAACCTCATCCTCAGAAGAACAAGTATCATAAACAACAATAGAATCAAGTTGTTTGTGATCAACAACATATCGAACCATCTCTCTCAAATAACCTTTTTCAGTTGAGTTTCTGAGATAGCCTTTAGTACTGATAGCAATGACGTTGCAATTGTCTAGACCCAATAATGCGACAGACAATCTCTCAATAGTAGATGCTGAAACTGTAGGGATCACGGTAGTTCCAACTTCAGTCATCAGCCACAGGGCAACGATACGTGAAAAATAGACATAAGAATATTCAAGACAAGCTGGCATATCTTCGACAACTGAATAGTCAGGTGTAAAAATATACTTCACACCAGAAAAACGTTGTTTGTACCTTTCCAGCTGCTTCTTATCATCCCAATATAGTGCTGCAGTCAAACCCTGTGGGTTGTTGAATCTTCGGTCATATTCCCAGAAGCCTACTGCTGTCCGTGAAGTATTGTGAAACAAGTGCGGTTGTGAAGACATTGCAATATAGTCGGGTAACATGTGGATATCACATGAAAGCTCTGGGAATTGATATTCATCATCGGTCGTTAAAGAACGATCGACAAGGTTCAGAAACGAAAGATTTCTTTTTCGTAACTCAGGTATGCCATCTTTGTATAAAAAGCTATTTTGTTGAGTCAAGAGAAACACCATCCTTTTGACAGTTTTACAAAATGGGGATCGCATGACACAATTAGCTTTGTCGTATCGTATGTAATCATGCGATCTTGTGCTTGCTAGAATTGCAGTTCTAGCAAGCACGTTTTTATTTTAAGGGTTCACACTCTTCTCAAGACGGTTGCCTCTCTCATCAGCTCTATCTCACAATCAAGCAGAGGCTTTCCCGCATGTTGTTGTGCTCTGTGAAGACTATGTGCTGCACAAGATCGACTAACATGAAATGCTTCCATTACTTACTTCTGAATATCCCTCCCTGAGAATTAGACAAGTTGGAGCTAAAAAATTTGCTGCAAAGAACTCGCACGCCCGTTCATCCATAGGGTGATTTTGATACTCTGGCAAAACAAGGTGTGCTAATTCATGAGCTAGACTAAAACGTATTCTCGATCCAGGGATCCATGAATAGTCTTTAACAAAGATGGCAAATCCTTCAGCGGATGTTTTATCTGGGAGAGGGATTGTCAAAGCATCTGAATTATCAACTTTTCGCCGTAAGTCCATAGGAAGTTGTTGATACCTAACTGTGCGCATATGAAGAGTCTTCAGTACCCTCTCCATTGAGACTGGATACTGAATAAAATTAAAGTCTAGAGAAGTCTCGATAGCTGCACGCATAATCGAGCTATAGTCACTGGACGTGAGTGCAAGTCCAGTCCTAGATGCTTCCTGGATATTCAATTAATCTCCTTCAGTATTATCTAGATACTTCACCAATTCACTAATTAGCTGTTTCTTCTCATTCAAAGGAATCTGCTTCGCACTGCGCTGAACAAGGTCAATAGCATCATTCAAAGTGTTCCGCTCCTGTGATGACATACCAATTAATTCGTCTGAAGTAACATTCAGCGCATTAGCAATAATCCCAATGGTCAGAGCTCTTGGAGTTCTTTTCCCTGATATATACCTACTAATAGCGGCTTCAGTCAGTCCAGTTACCTCAGAAAGTTGACGCTGAGTCATACCACGAGCTTTCATTAATGACATCAGTCGATTACCAAATTCAATCGCGTTTATACCTTCATTCATCGCCCTTACCTCGATACGGTCGGTAATTATTTTTCTTAAGTTTATCATAACGGAAAGATTGAGATTATTCAATGGGCGAAAGAAAAACTTCCGCCCTTGATAACAACAAAATCAGCTCAACGTTAGAGCGCTAGCTCAGCATTGGCGCTGATAATCTTGAGAAACTGAGTTACTCGTCAGCGCTTAAACGCTCCTCTGGGTCCAAGTGAGGCAACTGTGGCGTTACATCCGACTTGTCGTGCTCACGCGGGCTCTCCTTCAACGGGTCGATGATAGCTTCGATACGCTCAGCATCGGCCTTACCAGAAGAAGCGACTTCAACAGTCTGAACGCCTTCGATGTTCTCCACCGGAACGACCTTCTCCAGCTTGCTCATCTCAGCTTCCTCAGCCTCCACGTACTTGCGCGGAACCACATAGACTGGGCACACCGAGTGCTGAACCAAGCCTTGAGATGTCGAGCCGAGAATCAGACCAGTAAAGCCACCGCGACCACGAGAGCCGACAACGACAACGTCATTACGCCCGGAAGCCTTCGCCAAAGCGTCCACAGCGGAACCAGGAATCACCTTCAAGTTGATTGACAGGTCAGGGTAACGATGACGAATTGGCGTGACGCGAGCGCGAAGATCATCGAGGTAGGAATCCACCACACGGCGCATATCCTCCTGAGTAGGAGCAACAGAGAAAACGCCGCCCAACGTGCCATAGATTGGTACTGCGGAAAGAACGTTGAGCTCAGCACCCCACGAGTTGGCAAACTCGGCAGCAATGTCGAGAGCCTTCATGCCCCACCGCGATTCATCTGAACCGACAGCAACCTTCTTGATCTCATTGTTCAAATGCAAGAGGTGATCTTCATCATCAGTGAAAGGAACAACGACAATCGGGCAGTAAGCGTAAGCAGGCAAGCTCGAGCTAGGAGTGCCTAAAAGCCTTTCTGCCAAACCACCCTTACCACGGTTGCCGATAACGATGAGCTTGTAGTTGCGAGAAAGCTCAACGAAAACCGAGCTCGGGTCGCCAGTGACAATCAGGGTTCGAGCATCAACTCCCTGTTCAGAAGCGATAGCCTTTGCACGGGCCAAAATTTCTTGAGCATCAGTATGAGCTACAGCATCGTCACCCAATGCTGTATACGTTGCATCGAAGGAGACAGCAGCATAACTAGGCAAAGAATATGCGCAGACAATCTGCAGTTCCAAACCAGCATGTTTCGTGTAATTTGCAGCCCACCACACAGCCTTATAGCTCGCATCGGTTCCATCAACGCCGACAAGCACAGCCTTCTTCTCGGTGCTCATTGCGTCCTCCTTCCTTCAGCAATAGCAGCATCGCCATTGCACGAGCAGTTACTTTAAGGATATCGCACTGAGCAAGAAATGCGGAAATCATTGTGATAACGCTTGCTTGACGGATGGAAGAAACCCGCTGGCGAGCAACAAAAATGCCTCGCCGAAGCGAGGCATAAGCACAGTGAAAATCTTAAGAACTCGAGAGTAAGCGAGCTCACAAGGAGCTACAAACCGTTACTCGGGGAGTTCAGAACTCAACGAATTCAGTGGACGTACTCGAAAACGCTGGCGTTGTAGATGTGGCGAGAGAAGCCAACGCCACCGCGACCACCAGAGGTTTCGGAGGTGATAATCGAGCCGTCGTCGAGAACCTGCTCAACGAATGCGACGTGGCCGTAGACTGGATCGGCGTAGAGCTGACCAGGCTGGAAGACGAGCACGGCACCCACTTCAGGAGTGTGATCAACCTTCATACCATGTGCGCGGCCGGAATTTGCCCAATCCTTGCCGTTGCCCATGTTACCGGGGACTGGACGGCCAATTTGAGCGCGGCGAATAGCAACCCACCATGTGCACTGGCCGAAGGGGTAAGTGCCAGCCCAAGCAGGGTCATACGTGCCCAAGTTGACGTTGGAGCTGGTCTTCAAAACCATGACGCCAACGGTGGAGCGCTGCTCGGAGCGGGATACTTCAGCCTGCTTCTGAGCCTGAGCGCGCTGGGAAGCTGCAGCCTCTTCAGCGGCCTTGCGGGCTGCTTCCTTGGCAGAAACCTCGGCTGGGGAATCCGTCTTCTCAATGGTCAGGGATTCGATGCCGCCCCAGTTGGCCTTGGAATCGGAAGAAATTGAAGTAGCTTCAGCAAGGATGTTCTTGCGGTCAGCGCCACCCTGTGCTGGGAAGGAACGCTCGGAACCGGCTACGGTAGAGATTTGAGCGGTTGCCAGAGCTGGAATAGCGAGGGACACTGCCATAGTTGCAGTTGCCAATAAAGCAGCAGTTTTGCGCAGTTGTCGTGACTTTCTCATCTTGTTCCTTCACTGTGAGAGCTTTGGGGATGGGTAACACCCTTACGGACTTCCAAGCTTTATAGTAGCCCTTGAGCAGGATTACATAAGAGCAATTTTAGTGTGGTGCCCACTTTTGCGATATTTCGTTATCAGATTTTCAGTACGGTGGATTCTGTGGACATTTTTCTTCAACTTGTAACAGTTGGAATAACAGGCTTTCTACTGGGGCCGATTTGAGACGCAGCTCATTTGTGAAGAAACCTCAAAATATCCTGAAAATTTGTCTGTCGCCGTGTCGCTTTGCCCAGAGCAAAGCCCACTCTCGATGACAAGCGGGCTGAGAAAGTCAGGCCGCGCACTCAGCATGCCGACAGCTCATCACACAGCGCGTTTAAGCCAACAAACGTTGCACTTCCCCGTCACGGTTCCTAGCCGCTGCGATACCGTTAGTCAACCAGTTGTCGCACTGCTATAGGATGGAGACTATGAAACTTGCACCTATCCTTGACCCAGCCGCTCGCCGCCCGAGCCCCAAGCCTGCGCGCGTTGACTTGCGCAAAATTTTCCTCGCTGGTGAAGCGATATGGTTTGTCATGCTCATTTTGGCGTTAGTATTACGCCTCTCCTCCCAGACCCGCTTGAATACGCTCACCCTGTTTACCTGCGCTTTTGGTTTGGTGTTGGGCCCCTTCATGCTGCTATGGGAGAAGCGCACTCGTTCGCACTACATGAAGCTTGCTGAAGATGACGTCATCGTTGAAGAAGACGCTGAGGGAAGCTCTGAAGACGACGGTCGCAAAGATAGCAGCGAAGAAGAATCAGGGCGTACTTCTGAGGAACACGCTGAGATTACCACTGCTGAAAAGAGCACTGACGAAAAGAACTCAGTCGAGGCCGAGAGCGCTCGCGCATAACAGCGCAGAGTGCAAGCGAGCCACAATGGCATCGCTTCGCAGCGCGTGGCCGAATAGCTCACTGAGACGACAAAGGCTGGCATACATCGTAGTATGCCAGCCTTCATTTTCTGCGGTTGTTAACAAGCCATGCATGGCTTCAACCGTGGTGACAATCTTAAGCTATACCAGCTCAAGCAGGTCACTTACCCTGGTTTGCCACGGCAGCAGCACCGGCTGCAGCAGCCTCAGGGTCGAGGTACTCACCGCGAGGAACGATCGGCTTGAAGTTCTCATCCAGCTTGTACACCAATGGCATAGCAGTTGGAATGTTCACCTTAGCGATCTCTTCGTCAGAGAGGCCATCGAGCATCTTGACGATAGCGCGCAGAGAGTTGCCGTGAGCTGCGATGAGGACAGTCTTGCCAGCCTTGAGCTCTGGCTTGATCTCGTTCTCGAAGTAAGGCTCAACGCGAGTCACCACGTTTGCCAGGGCCTCAGTGCGGGGAACTGGCTCGCCAGCGTAGCGAGGATCGTTGGACTGAGAAAACTCGTCGTCCACTGCGATCTCTGGCGGTGGGGTTGCGTAGGAGCGACGCCAGATCATGAACTGCTTATCGCCGTACTCCTGGCGGATCTCGCTCTTGTTCTTGCCCTGCAGAGCACCGTAGTGACGCTCGTTCAAGCGCCAGCTGCGCTTCACAGGAATCCACAGGCGGTCCGCATGATCAAGTGCGTAGAAAGCGGTACTGATGGAACGACGCAGAAGAGAAGTGAAAACAACGTCTGGCAGGACGTTCTTTTCCTTCATCAGGTCGCCGCCATGCTTAGCTTCCTCGATGCCCTGCTCGGTGAGCGGGACGTCGACCCAGCCCGTGAACTGATTGGACTTATTCCATGCGCTCTGGCCGTGCCGGAGCAGAATCAGTGTGTAGGTCATGCTTTAAGCATATCGGGTTTATTCGACCAGCGCGGCCGGTGGCTAGCGCAGTGCAACTGAGGGGCGAAAAACTAAAGAGTTACTCAGTACACGATTGGCGTGACGGCGACGGCCATCAAGATGAAGTCGAGGGCGAGAGCCAAATCGAGAATGCAGGTGAGGGTGAAAGAGCGCTGATAATCTGAAAGTGCCCTTTCGAAACTCACCGGGTTGAGCAAGGCCAAGAAGAACGGGCACACCGCCAGCACGAGCGCCACAATATTGACGACAAATGCAGGCGAGCCGGAATTGAGCATCAAATTAATATTGACAAACAGGCTCGAGCCGCGCGTCCACACGGCCGGGACTAAGGTTGCGATGCCAGCCAAAATGAGGGCGAAACGCATGATTGCCACGGAGCCGATATGGCCGGTGAGCACGGAAAGCGTCACCTTGCCGTGAGCCTTGTCAACGCGCAAATCTCGCGTGTTGTTGACAAGGAGAACTGTAACGGCGGTGAAGCCCATGCTGGCCGCAGCGAACCAGCCAATTGCCGAAGCGAAACCGACCAGCGCGTATTGCGTGCCGCAGACTGCTGCGATGCCAAACACGGCGAAAACCAGCACCTCACCTGATGCGTGCGAGCCTAAGCGCAATGGTTTGCACACGTAACTCCAGGCGGCGAACAGGCAGGCTGCACCTATGAGCAACAGCTTCCAGCGGCCGGTGAGAACGGTTGCCGCAATCCCGGTGGCGCAGGCTAAAGCGAAGCACACCAAGGCGGCCGCGAGCACTGAGCGAGGGTTCACACCACTGGCCACCAAGCGAGCCGGGCCGAGAGCACGCTCATGCGGTTCAAAGACTTGTGCCAGCTCTTGTGAGGCGACTGGCTCAGCAGAGGCGGCTGGCTCAGAAGATCTAGTCACTTCGTGCGAAGAAGCAGACTCTGGCGCGAAGCTCCTACCCAAATCGAGGCCGCGCACACCATCGGCGTAATCATCGATGTAGTTTGCACCAATCTGGAGCAGAAGCGTCGTGAGAATGCACAGCAGTGCAACTGTGTACCAGTTACCTGAGTGGTCTGTCGTTGCCATCCATGCCACGGCAACACCTGTCACCGAGCTGGAAAGGCCAAGAAGAAGGGTGAGCGGGCGGCCAGCCTGCACCCATTGCGAAAAGCTAGCAGAAGTATATTCAGTCGAGCTCATTCCTTCTTCTTTCTGTCGAGTCTGAGGAACATTCTAGCTGGAAGTGCTCACCAGGCCGAAGCCGTACTGTTAGCAGAACTGTCAGCGGAACTGTCAGCTCCCCCATCACCTCGCCACTGCCATTCATCATCGCTGCTCGATAAGCTGGGAAGGTGTTACCTGACAGATCTCAAACTCAGCAGCGCGCAGACCTCACTTTCCGCGGCAACGTGCACTCCGGCCGCCACGGCTGGCTGCGCCTGACTACCGCATACTCTCTGACGTTGGCGCGCGAGCGCATGGCTCATTTGGCTCCTGGCTCGTCCGTTCTCGAACCTTTCGCCGGTTCTGGCACGACGCCTTTGGTCGCTGAGGAGATGGGCTTGCACTGCCAGGCGCGTGAAATCAACCCTTTCCTCGTGTGGTTTACCAATGCGAAGCTCGATTATTATTCTCCGCAAACTCGCAGTGAGGCTCAGCAGGCGGCCTCTCAGGTTTTGAGCCAGGCTTCAGCGTGCGAGAAAGCAGATATCCCGTTTTGGACTCCCCCGATCCACCATATTGAGCGCTGGTGGGACCCGGTGACGCTGAAGGCTCTGGCCGCGCTGAAAAGTTTCATCAATATTCACTCGGGCCAGGTGCGCAACCTGTTGGATGTTGCTTTTTGCCGTGTGATGATGGGCACGTCGAATGTAGTGTTTAACCATCAGTCGATGAGTCTGAAAAAGCTCGAGGCAGACACGGATCAGCCTGCTTTCGAGCTTCCTGCGAACACGTACCAGGATGTTCTCACTCGTTTCCAGCTGGAGTTTGGCGAGGTGGTGACGACACTTGCCGAACCGTTGCGCCTGACTGCTTCGGTGCATCAGGGCGATTCGAAAACTCCTTTTGACGCTTTTGAGCCGGCCGATATGGTGCTCACGTCCCCGCCGTATTGCAACCGCATGTCTTACATTCGCGAGCTGCGCCCTTATATGTATTGGTTGGGTTTCCTCACTTCTGGCGAGCAGGCGAGCGACCTGGATTGGAAGTCGACGGGTGGCACGTGGGGCAAGGCTTCTACTCGCCTTCGTGGCTGGTCACCCAGTATTTCTCCAGATTATCAGTCCGACGATTCTCAGGACGGCACTCCTGTGCCCACCCCTGCTGAACTCGAAGCGAGTCTGCCGATCGCTTCTGAGTTGGCTGCTGCGTTGGAGAATATTGAGAAGGGTAAGTCGGGTGATATTCTCGCCCCTTATGTTCACAAGTATTTCTTGGATATGTGGCAGCATTTCCTCATGATCGACCCGGTGCTCAAAGCGGGTGGTGACATGTGCTATGTGATTGGGAATTCTACCTTCTCTGGCACTGAGGTTCCGACTCACCGCTGGTATGCGCAGATGATGGAAGCTCTGGGTTATACGAATATTCATATTGATACGCTGCGCAAGCGCAACTCAAATAAAGCCTTGTATGAGTTTGCTGTGTGCGCACACAAGCCGAGCGCAGCGTAAGCAACAACCACGCAAACCGCGCGCAGTACTCGCGTATCACGCGAGCGACAGCCGCGACATCCGCTCAAGGCACACAAAAGGGGGCTGGAGTCCTATCACTCCAGCCCCCTTCGCATATGCTCTGCTGTCAGCGGCAAGTCAGCGCACTGATAATCTCAGCGCATTCAGCAGTTTGGCGCGTTCAGCACCGTCAGCCGCCAGAAGCCTCAGCTTCAGGCCTGAGCCTCACCGTCGTCAGAACTCTCATCAGAGGAACCCTCCTCATCAGCAGGGCGAGCGCCAGCAGCCAGTGGCTTGACCAACGGGAAGGTGATCGTATCGCGAATGGTTGCACCAGTCAGAGCAATCAACAGACGGTCGATACCCATACCCATGCCACCAGCAGGAGGCATGCCCACGCTCAGAGCGTTCAAGAAGTCCTCATCGATGGCCATCGCTTCAACATCGCCAGCCAAAGCCTGCTTGGCCTGCTCAACGAAACGCTTACGCTCAGCAACAGGGTCGTTCAACTCGGAATCAGCAGTTGCCAGCTCGAAGCCGCGAACATAGAGATCCCACTTCTCCACAGCGCCCTTGGTGTAACGGCTCATCTTGGTCAGCGGGGTGGTCTCCACTGGGAAGTCACGCACGAAGGTTGGCTGCCACAGCATGTGGGGGTCCTCAGCGTAGAAGTGCTCCCACATGTGTTCCACGTACTTACCGCGGTTCTCCACCACTTCCTCTTCAAGGCCCAAGGATGCAGCGAGCTGCTTGAGCTTCTCGATTGGAGTGTCAGCATTCACCTCTTCGCCGAGCTTCTCGGAGAGAGACTCATACATGGAAATGGACTTCCAGCCCTCACCAATGTCGTAAACAGTGCCGTCGAGCAAAGTCACCTTGGTGGTACCGAAAACATCCTTGGCGGCGGTGATGACGAGGTCCTTGGTCAGCTCGGTCATCTCGTCGTAGGTGCCGTAAGCCTGGTAGGCCTCGAGCATGGTGAACTCCGGAGCGTGAGTGCCGTCAGCACCCTCGTTGCGGAAGTTCCTGTTAATCTCAAACACCTTGTCAACGCCACCGACGAGCATGCGCTTCAAGAAGAGCTCTGGAGCGATGCGCAGGTAGAGGTCGAGGTTGAAAGCGTTCATATGAGTGATGAACGGGCGAGCGTTAGCGCCACCGCGAATGGTCTGCAGCATCGGGGTTTCCGCCTCGAGGTAGCCGCGGCGGGCGAAGTTGTTACGCAGCGAGTTCACCACAGCCGCACGCTGACGCAGCATATCGCGAGTGCTTTGGTTGACGACCATGCTCAGGTATGGCTCGCGGGTGCGTGCCTCATCACTCAGGGTCGAATGCTTGGCTGGCAGTGGCTTCAAAGCCTTGGTGGCGATAGCCCAGGAGCTCGCGAACACGGAGAGCTCGCCCGTCTTGGAGCTGATCACGCGGCCCTTGAGGAAGAGGTGGTCGCCCAGGTCGACGAGCTTCTTGAAGTCGTCGAGGCTTTCCTTGCCCACTTCGCGCTTGGAGATCATACCCTGCAAGGTCACGCCGGAGCCTGCCTGCAGCTGCACGAAGCACAGGCCGCCGGAGTTGCGCAGGAACATCACACGGCCAGCAACACCCACTTCATCCTGGGTTTCTTCGCCGGCTTCCAGCTTGCCGTCGTACTTGTCGCGAATTTCCTCAATGGTGGTGGTCACGTCAAGGTGAACTGGGTAAGGATCCATGCCCTGCTTCAGCATTTGAGCACGCTTAGCGGTACGCATGAGCACCTGTTCTGAGGCTGATTCGCGGCCGAACTTCGCCATCGACTCGCTGACAGCTTCAACCATATCCTGCCCATTGTTAATGCGCTCCTGGATGTCGTCATCCTGCTGGCTCATCAGCTCAGCATGGCGCACGGTCAGCAACTGCTGCTGGGCTTGCAGCTTTTCCGATTCAGCGACTTGTGCTGCTGTTTGCTCGGAAGACTTCAAAGAATTCTTAACGTCACTCATGGTTTCGACTTTACTTGAGCCTCGCTACAGGAACGACACGCAACAGGGGCAAAAGTCTTTGAGTTTTTGAGATTATCAGTATAAAATGTTGAGTTCGTACGGCGTAGTTTCTGCTGCAGGAAGATTACCAGCGCGCTTATTGCGGGCTGTGGTTTCTTGAAGGGGTTACTGGTGACGTATTCGGGTTGTAGCGCAGCTTGGTAGCGCGCCTCGTTCGGGTCGAGGAGGCCGCGGGTTCAAATCCCACCAACCCGACTTAATCCTGTGATTGGCTGCTTTTTCCTTTCTCTATGTAAGTGCTGGCCGGTTACAGGATTATTTTTTGCCTTGAACACTCTCAGGAGGCACCATGTTCTTTACACCGCTGTATCGTCATCATGGCAACAACCTCCAGCGCAAGGAGCGCACAGCGCGCATTCGCAATTCACACTCGCACTCACTTCGTCGCGCGAGAGCGTGCCGCACTGATAATCTGGGGCGCCGCTAGGGCCACGTACAACAAGGCTGCACCAACCATGCCGATATAGGCCATTTGTGCACCCCACATCGACGCCTGAGCCTGAGTCAAGCCGTGCGAATGCGTACCCAAATACTGGCCAATCGAGAAAGTAACGGCAAAAACAGTCGTACCCAAAGCGCAACCCACCTGCTGAAGCGTGTTAATCAAGGCGTTACCATCCGACGAGAGATTGACAGGCAGAGAACTCAAGCCCAAGGTCACCGAATTGGAGTAGACGAAAGCATAACCCACCTCATACAATGCGTAGAGCAAGCAGAGGAGCGTCGCATTCATATGCCATGCCAGAAGCGCCGAGATTACCAGTGCTGCTGTTGCCATGCTGATACCAGTAAACATCGGGATCTTCGGGCCAATGGCGTCGTAAACGCGGCCAGAAACGATGGTGAACAGTGATCCCAGCAAAGCTCCTGGCAAAACGACGAAACCGGCCATGCTCATGCTCACGCCCAAGCCAATCTGGCTGAAGTTCGGCACGATGAAGGACTGGCCAAGCTGGCACATCTGAATAAACAGGCAAGCCAGCGCGATGCGCGTGATCGTGCGGTGCTGGAAAAGATGCATATTGATCAGTGGCAATCTGGAGCGTAATGCTGTGAAACCAAACGCAACGAGCAAGCAGATACCCACCACCAGGCTGCCCACACCCAGAAGCGTGGTCATGAGCTCAAACTTGCCAGCGATCTGAGCTTCGAGCGCCAAACCGGACTGTTGCAAGCCGACCATAAAGAGCACCAAGCCTAGCGACACCATGGCAAACTGCAGTGCGGAGAAACGCTGCTGGGGGTTCACCTCATGCGACTGACGGATAGTGAACAGGCCGAGCACCAGCAGGGCAACAGTGAGCAGCAAGATGATGAGGAAGGTGTCACGCCACGGCATCACGCTTGCCATAACGCCACCAAAAACTGGGCCAGTAGCTGGTGCAAGGCTGACCACAAGGTTTCCAAAGCCAATGAAAAGCGCAATCTGAGAAGCAGGAGCTTGTTCCATCACCATGTTGAACATCACCGGCATGATGATTCCGGTAGCAGCACCTTGGATGACGCGAGCGACCAAGAGAGCCGCGAAACTGGGCGACCAGAAGGCGATGAGAGCGCCGATGATGAAGAGCGTGCCGGAAATGATAAAGATCTGCTTGAAGTGGAAGCGGCGGTTGAACCACACGGAGAGAGGCACGATTGCTGCCAGCGGAAGAAGGGCTGCAGTAGTCACCCATTGCACTGTTGCAGAGTCAATGTGAAATTCGCGCATAAGGTCGGGGAAGATCACGTTCATCATGGTCTCGGTGAAAATGCCGATAAAGGAGAAGCCGCCGACAGCGATGAGCGAGAGCACGAAGCGCATCAGGTGTTGCTCACCGTAGCGTCCAGGCTGGGCTGAGCGCTCGTGCATGGAGCTTTCTTTTCCTGCAGCTTCCTCCGCCAGAGAATTGCTCTGATGAGAATTACCCTGCTGCTCGAAATGTGTTGTGTTCTTCGGCATGGTTTCCGGCTCGGTTTCCCGCTCGGTTTCCAGCATGCTGTATACCTCTTCCTTACGCTGTGCGCGCCGTGCACTGCATCAGCGTCTCGTCCTGCGCATATGCGCCGTACCAGGCTTTCGCCACTCGCGCTTGAGCTTGCGCAGGTCTTCCGTTACCTTGCACAGCCTGAGCTGTAGGAGCTTTCGCCGCCTTGGTGAGTGTATCGCGACCTCTACAACCGCATTAACAACCGCGCCGACAACCGCATCGACAACCGCATTCGCATGAGTGGCTAATCGGGGCGCAACGCCATAAACTAGTAGCGTTGAGGAGGTTTCATGAAAGAGCAGATCACCCAGAATTCTCGCCGTGTGGCGAGCGTCATCACTGCTCACACGCGCACCTGGGTTACTTGGTTCCTGCGAATTCACCGTGACGAGTACCACGCGGCCCCCGTTTTCGCCCGCATACTCACCGTCGTTGTCGCGCTCTTTTTAGGCTTTTGCACCTCCGTCGGCCCGATTTACCGCGCGAACCTGTCGCTCTCGGTTTTCGGCTTCGGCAACGCTCTGACTTTCCTCATCGCAAGCCTTATTTATTGGTCGCTCATCATCGTCGCAACCGCTCTCATTCGTTACCGCACGCACTTGGCGATCACTGGCCAGCCCGATAGTTGGCTCGGCTTTTTCCCTCTCTCCAGCACTTCTTCTCCAGATTATCAGTCCGCTTCATCGCCTGCTTCCGCCCCTACCCCCTCTGCGCCAACCTCAGCTGCGGACGCTGCTGTAGAGGCCGGCGCGAAGATGGTTGCGGGCGCTGATATCGCCGCAACCACCGCGAGCGCAACCATCGCAGCGAGCAAAGCAACCACAGCGACCGCACCCGCTGACGCCCTCACACCTGACCAAGCGCTCGAGCTCATCGCCGCTCGCCACGCAGCCTTAAGCCGCGGTGACGATTTCGACGAAGACGCATATGTAAACAGCTTGCGCGAGCAGGACGAAGCCGCTGATGAGGAACTCGATTCCGCGTCTCAGCGCTTCTTGCGCAATCACCCGTCCTGGAAATCTTTTATCGACAAGTTGCAAGTAGCCGTCCACGCGCTACGCCACTTCTGGCGCCACCAGGTACGCCCGCGCCTTCACCGCGTGGCTCGCGCCTACCCGAGCTTTATTCTCAAACTGTCAAGCAAGCAGTCGACGCTGTTCTGGTTCTTCTTCATCGGCTGGGTGTGGGTGCCGCTCATCTTCGTCACAGCTTTTGGCTACGACATTCTCGCCCAATCCACCGAGATGCACAACTTCCTCAACAACTTGCAAGGAAAGCCGGCGCCGGTTTCGGGCTTCACCCAGTTCGACGTCTACCCGATCGCCCACTATCTGCTTCCTCGCAACCACACGGTTTTCCTGTCCAACCAGCACAATCTGCTGCTCACGCTTTTTTACGGCGGCATGTGGAATCTCTCCTACTCGCTGTTTAAAACCGTCGTGCCCGCAGTCGTCGTGTTGAGCGTTTTGCAGTACATTTTCGCCGCCTTCGTCTGCGCCTCGATTGTTGCGCGCTTGGTCAGGCTTCACCCGCTGCTCGGCTTCCGCGGCCGCAGCATCGCCATGGGAATTCTCTGGCTCTCCCCGATGGTGACGCTCTCCACCATTGAGCTCACGAAATCCCCGCTCTTTGGCTTTGCGTCCGCCTGGTGGTGCTCCATTTTGGTGGAAATCTCGCGTATTGGCCTGGCTGGCACGCGCAAGCATTCCGATTACAAGCTGTGGGTGGGCTTGTTTATCAGCACCCTGCTTTCGCTGATCTCGGTGAAGTACGCTCTGTATCTGATGGCGATTGAAGTGGTGGTCGTCCTCTTCTCGATGATGGCGTGGAAGCTCAAAATCAAAACCATTCTGTGCCTGGTCATTCCAGTGGTAATCTTTGAGGGTTTTTTGACCGGCATGTACCGCTCAGGCCTCGCCACTGACTCCGACCCTATTGAGGGTAAGGCTGTTCAGCTTCAACAGATTGCCAGGGTGTACCAGCGAAACCCGCGTGCGATACCGGCGCAAACCAAGCGTGAGCTCGCGGAGATTTTCGACCTCGACGCGATGAGCCACAACTATTTCCCCGACGACGCCGACTATGTGAAGTCGTCAGGAACGCATATCAACACGGGCTCCTATTGGTGGGATAACAGGAAGGACCAAACCTGGATTAGCATTTCGGAGCTTCTTCCAAAGCCGGAAACTTACCGGTGGCGTACGGTCAGCGCTGCCCAGATGAAGAATTTCAACAAGCTGTGGTGGCAGACCGTGAAGTCCAGCCCGCTGATTGCTATCGATGCGTTTATCGCCGAATTCTACGGCTATTTCGACATCACCGACGAGCCGTATGTGCCACTGATCTACTATGTGACGAACCGCTCTCTGTGTGAAGTGATGGGCCATGACGAGGAGTTTTGCAAGTCACCGGTGAGAACGGCGGTGGATAACGCGATTCAAGATTTCAGCGCAACCCCGGTGCTCGGCTGGCTGGCTCATGGCAACACGTGGGTGATTATCACGCTGCTCGCCTTCTGCGTGCAAATGCGGTTGAGAAGGAAGCTCTCGCTGATCTGGATGTTGCCTCTGTTGGCCCAGATGGGCGTGATGGTTTTGGCGCCGGCGAACAACTTTGACCGACACATGATTGGCATTGCGGTGATGGCCGCCTTCGTGCTGGTGGATTTGTTCGCTGTGCGCGTGCGCGAGAATTCGCAGGGCAAGCGCAAGGCCGTGACCACGGGAGTGTAGGTGCGCGCGGTGCAGGCGCGCGAGCTGAGGTTGCGCGCGGTACGGGCGCGCTACTGATCTTCTTCGCGCTTGTCGTGCGGCAAATACTGGCGCATCGCATACTCGAGCAAGGGCAGATGCGCGTGTAACAGCGAGCCGTAACCCAGCAGCAGAATCAGGAATTCGGATTGCGGCCAGTAGAACCATGCGGCAATAATGATCGCGAGAAATGCTGCGTCGAAAGCAACCAATAACAGCGTGACGCCAATGTGGGAAACGGCGAAAATCCAAGCGTTACGCAAGGTGAGAGCCGTCGGGTTGGCAAAGCGCGACTGCAGGTAGAACGCCCATTCAAAACCCACGACAAGAATGAGCGCGACAAAAATCTGGAGAACAAGCACAGCCAAGCTCGCTGGAGCGTACAGCCAGCTCGCTGCAAGCAAGCCACCAGCTACCAAAAACACGAGCCAAATTTGGCTCGCCTGAACAAAATTGCGACGGAAAGCGCGGAAATACGCGCGAGTGAGGTGCCCCTCTCCCCTCTGCTGACGACGCACAACATCATGCGCAGCAGTGAGCGATGCGCCGATCGTCATCACCGGAATACTCGTGAGCACGAGCAGGATATTCGTCCCCAGTGCGTCAATCACTTGGGAGAGAAGCTGCATGAACTTGTTGTTCGGGTTGAAAGGGTTCATAACTCTCCTTCAGACGAATACGGAGCGGCGCAGACCGTGCGAGCTGGCGCAGACCGTGCGAGCTGGCGCAGACCGTGCGAGCTGGCGCAGACCGTGCGAGCGCAAGCTAGCACAGCGAGCACAGGCGGGCGGCGCGCTCTTGCGGGCAGCGGGCGGGTGGAAGCCGGTTGCATGCGCAAGCATGCCCGGCTACATGCACAGGCTAGCATAACGCAAAAGGGCCGCAAACGCGGCCCTTGAGCTAGCACAATCAATGCGGATCAGACGCGATGAACGCGCGCTGATAATCTCGGGAAATTCGTCAGCCCTTCACGGCGCCGGCGAGAACACCCTTAACGATGTACTTCTGGCACACCACGTAGAATAAGACGATCGGGATGATGGCGAGCACCAAGCAGCCCATCATAGCGCCCATATCAATCGAGCCGTAACCGCCGCGCAAATACTGTACGGCGATCGGGATGGTCTTGTACTTGTTGAGGTCGAGGGTCAGGTACGGCAGCAGGTAGTCGTTCCAAATCCACATGGTCTCCAGAATGCCAACAGAAACAATCGATGGCTTCATAATAGGCACCACAATCTGGAAGAAGATTTGCGGAACATTAGCACCATCGATCATTGCCGACTCTTCCAGCGACTGAGGAATGCCCTTCACCGTACCAGTGAAAATGAAGACTGCAAGACCAGCGCCGAAGCCCAGGTAAATGATCCACAAGCCCCACGGAGTTGCCAAGCCCAACTGATCAGTGATATTCGACAAAGTGAACATCACCATCTGGAAAGGAACGATCATGTTGAACAAGAAGAGCGTGTACAGCAAACGTGCAGCCCAATTGTTCACGCGAACAATCCACCATGCACACATCGAGCAGCACAGCAAGATCAGAGCAACAGCACCCACAGTGATGACCAACGACCACAGGAAGGAGCTAAAGAAGTCTGTACGCTGAATACCGACCGTATAATTTTGCAGTCCTGCTGCCGTATCCTTCGGGTTCGACACCGAACCGCTTGGCAAAGAGAACGGATTAGCAGAAATAAAGATCTTCTTCTTAAAGGAGTTGATCAACACCAGGATCAGTGGGTACACCCACAAAAGCGAGAGAATAGAGAAGAAGACCGTCCAGAACTTCGGGTGACGAGTTTCATTCACGTTCATACTTCCACCTCCTTGCTCGTTGTCAGCTTATTCTGGATCAGCGCGACTGCTGCCACAATAAGGAAGAACACGACTGCCTTAGCCTGGCCAACACCTTCATAGCCAACGCGGCCGTAGAAGGTACGGAAGATGTTGAGTGCCACCAACTCGGACTTATTCGAAGGAGCACCGTTGGTCAAAGCCAAGTTCTGATCATAAAGCTTGAAGCCATTCGTGACGGTGAGGAAGGTGCACACAGTGATTGTTGGCATCATCATTGGCAAAATCACTTGGAACAGGCGCTGCGGGCCAGTTGCACCATCGACCTGAGCAGCCTCAATGATGTCGCTCGGAACAGCTTGGAGGCCAGCGATGTAGATGATCATCATATAGCCAATTTGCTGCCAGGACACCAAGATTACCAAGCCCCAGAAGCCATACTTTTCGGAGAAGGTGAGGGAAGCTCCCCACTTGGACAGCACACCGTTGAGCAGCAGCTGCCACACATAACCCAAAATAATGCCGCCGATGAGGTTTGGCATGAAGAACACAGAGCGGAACAGAGTTGAACCCTTAATTGCCTTCGTCAACATGTATGCAATGGCAAAACCAATGACATTGATGATGATCGTGGTGACAATAGTGAACAGCACTGTCGTGCCTAATGCTCGCCAGAACTCTGGGTCACTGAGGGCTTCCTTATAGTTAGCCAAGCCCACAGGAGTGGCATCGGTCACTGTAGTGAAGTCCATAAAACTCAGGTAAATGCCGAAAATGAACGGCACGATAAAGCCGATGCAGAAGGCTGCGAAGGTAGGAAGTGCGAATAGCCATCCCCATTTGCGAATTGCCTTGCCTACGGTATTCGTCATTTCGGCTCACTCCTTTCCGATTGCTGTGCCTTATGCAATTGTTCGTCGCGCCGGCAGCGGCGCTCGCTGACAATTGCTGTGCAATCTTCTTTGATTGCATGAGTGTTCTGAACGCTGAGCGTACGGAGCGTCAGTGCTCCTTCTCACAGGATAGCTTTTTCTCCGGTGTGACGTGAATATGCGTTGCGCGAAGAGCAGTTGTGAATGATCTCCTGTACAGGGCCGTTCAGAATAAGTTCTCTCAAGTGAAGAGTAAAGAGGGGCCGGATTTGGCCCGGCCCCTTTGGTGAACGACACTGCGGCAACCGGCCTTGCTTTACAGTTACCGCAGTGCTTTCGTAGAGCTCGCCGATGGCGAACTCACGCTGATAATCTCAAGTCCTGAGATCGAAGCCCTCGCATACCGAGAGCGCCACCCAGGCTCGAGCTTTACCTCAGCCCTAGCCTCAGCCCTTGTGAGCTGCGTCGTATTCAGTCTTCCAACCGTCAACGAATGCCTTCTCTACAGCATTCCACTTGCCGGTGCCCTGAGCGTACTCGAGCAGAGCGCTACCGAGGTCGTTCTTCCATTTCTCAGAAGGAATGACGGAGAAGTTCCACGACACAGCAGTACGACCAGACTTCTGATCGTCGATAGCAGCCTGAACCAATGGATTATCCGACTTGACGTCCTGAGTTGCCTTGAATGGAGTAACGAAGCCCATCTTCTGAGTCAGAGCTTCAACACCAGTCTTGGAGGTGACGACCCAGTTGAGGAACTTCAAGGTTGCCTTCTGGTCGGCCTCGGAAGCCTTAGCATTCACAGCCCAGTAGTTCTCAGATCCAGTGGCCAAGCCCTGCTTCTCTTCGCCCTTTGCACCAATGTAAATTGGCATCATGCCCACAGATTCTGGCTTCATACCAGCCTTCTGCAAGTCAGACCATGCCCAGGTACCGTTCTGATAGAACACAGCCTTGCCGGTGGCGAACTCAGAGGTGGCGTCCTCGCCGGTCTTGCCGGACAGCTGCTTTGGATCGGTGGTGGAATCCTTCAGGTACAGGTCGAAGATCTTCTTATACTCAGGAAGGAAGGTACCCTTCACGGTTGCTGGCTGGCCCTTGACGTTGTCCTGCTTGAACTCATAGTACAGTGGCAAGTTTGCCAGATGGGTCTTGAAGCGCCAGTCAGAAGAAGCGTCAAAGCCTGCGGAAGTGAAAGCGCCCTCAACGCCGAGGTCTGCCTTGTGTGCCTGAATGCCGTCGGCAACTTCCTTGAGCTTGTCGAAGCTGTTAATCTCTTCAACAGACTTCACCTTTGCATCAGGAAGAGCGAAGTACTTCTTGAGCAGATCCTTGTTATAGATCAGGCCGTAAGTTTCCATGACGTAAGGAATAGCAACAACCTTGCTGCCATCCTTCATTGCGACGTCCTTGTTGGCCAAGTCGTTGTAGACCTCAGACTTGGACAAGTCAGCCATGTACTTCTTCCATGTTGCATAACCAACTGGGCCGTTGACCTGGAACAGGGTTGGAGCGTTCTTCTTGGCCATTTCGCTCTTCAGCTGCTGCTCATAAGTGTTAGATGCAGCAGTTTGCACGGTAACCTTAACGCCAGTTTCCTTGGTGTAGTCAGCAGCGAGTTGCTTCCATTCATTTGCAGCTTCTGGCTTGAAGTTCAGGAAGTAAACCTCACCCTTAGAGTTGCTGGAACCGCAACCTGCCAGAGCGCCGAGCGCCATGCTGGAGACTGCAACAAGAGCGATTGCTGACTTAATACGAGCGTTCATTACGAACCCTACCTTTCCGATTGCCCCTCATTGGACAAGCCATTGTGAACCCTGACCCGCTTGTATTACCCAAAAGCCAAGCGCTCAATCAGGTTTCGCAGACTGTCTGCCTGCATTTCTCGGCGATGTTCGCCGTTCATACAGCTTCAGATGTAGTGTACGGTTTCTCATCGTCGAGAAGGGTGAGAGGCTTTCGTCATTGATGTTTCCTCTCGATAGCTATTGTGCCACGTTCAGCTCCATTTTGCAAACGGTTGCCGCACGTGTTCCTCTGGGCATTTCTTGAGATTATCAGCCTTCACGCTCTCGGCTGAAGCCTATTGCTGGGTACTGCTGACTACTCTGTGCAAACGTTCCCCGCTTGTTTTCTTTTTGTTAATGGTGTGGATATGAAAAAGAGGGGAGTGAGACAACCCTACCAACCCTGGCAGGCTCTCAACTCCCCTCAACAAAGTTTAATGCGGCAGCGTGCTACTCTCCCACACCCTCTCGAGTGCAGTACCATCGCCGTGCCCGGGCTTAGCTTCCAGGTTCGGAATGGAGGCTGGGCGTCTCCCCGGGGCTATGACCACCGCAAAATCATATTCAACTATCACAACATTTTCCTTATCTTACAGGTTGACTGTAAGAAAACCGGACAGTGGACACGACTACGCTACAGGTTCGATACATGGATACAGGTGAACGTTCATTCCCATGTCATCCCAACGTTTTGCAGACTGACAGAAAAGAGTTGTATTGCCCTTCAGCGGTTAGTACGGGTCAGCTCCACCCCTCACAGGGCTTCCACATCCCGCCTATCAAGCACATCATCTCTATGCCGCTTCCCGAACATTGAAGTTCACGGAACCCTCATCTTGGAGAACGCTTCCCGCTTAGATGCTTTCAGCGGTTATCGTATCCGGACTTAGCCAACCGGCAGCGCCCTTGGCAGGACGACCGGCACACCAGAGATCCGTCCACCCCGGTCCTCTCGTACTAGGGGCAGGCCTCCTCAAGGCTCCAACGCGCGCAGAGGATAGAGACCAAACTGTCTCACGACGTTCTAAACCCAGCTCGCGTGCCGCTTTAATCGGCGAACGGCCGAACCCTTGGGACCTGCTCCAGCCCCAGGATGCGACGAGCCGACATCGAGGTGCCAAACCATCCCGTCGATATGGACTCTTGGGGATGATCAGCCTGTTATCCCCGGGGTACCTTTTATCCGTTGAGCGATGCCGCGTCCGTACGCCGGCACCGGATCACTAGCTC
>NZ_MWWU01000012.1 GCF_002259595.1 Aeriscardovia aeriphila | reverse complement strand
CAGCGCTTGGACCCTACGTATTACCGCGGCTGCTGGCACGTAGTTAGCCGGTCCTTATTCGATCAGTACACTCACTCTCGCTTGCTCCTTACCAAAAGCGGGTCACAACCCGAAGGCCTCCATCCCGCACGCGGCGTCGCTGCGTCAGGGTTCCCCCCATTGCGCAATATTCCCCACTGCTGCCTCCCGTAGGAGTCTGGGCCGTATCTCAGTCCCAATGTGGCCGGTCGCCCTCTCAGGCCGGCTACCCGTCGAAGCCTTGGTAGGCCATTACCCCACCAACAAGCTGATAGGACGCGACCCCATCCCATACCGCCGAAGCTTTCCCACCACACCATGCAGCATGATGGAGCATCGGGCATTACCACCCGTTTCCAGAAGCTATTCCCGTGTACAGGGCAGGTCGGTCACGCATTACTCACCCGTTCGCCACTCTCACCCAATAGCAAGCTATCAGGATCCCGTTCGACTTGCATGTGTTAAGCACGCCGCCAGCGCTCGTCCTGAGCCAGAATCGAACTCTCCACAAAAAAATCATGAAAAGCCAGAAACAAATTCCAGCACAAAAAAGACGGACCACAACCCCAACCAAAAAGATCAGAATCATGGAACGCACAAACAAAAAAGAAAAAACACAACCACACAAAACAAACTCATGCGGAAGCATCAATCCTTAACTGGCATTCAAAAAGACTACTAAAGTAGCACAATCAACGCTCTCGAGTTCTCAAACCACCAGCCCAACAAAACCAACCACCAGTCACAAACAACCAGCAACCAGCCCCGCAGGCAGCAAGAAGTAAACCTACACCACCCACACCAACCACCACAACCCCACCACCACAAAACCCAACAAACACAACCCAAACACGGCGTGTCGAATTTTGCACGTATATGCCTCTATTTCATCAGATCTGGGTTTCGAACAGGTAAAAACAGCGTGTCGGTACGGCTGTCACCAACAGATTGGCCCCTCAGCGCATTCTCTTCTCGTTCTTGCGCACGCGCACGCCCGATACCACGAGAACAGCAACAGAGGTGACGATGATGACCGTGGCCATTGTCACTGCT
>NZ_MWWU01000011.1 GCF_002259595.1 Aeriscardovia aeriphila | reverse complement strand
GCCACGAGCGAGCATCGGCTTGAGCATGTTGACAGCCTCCACTGCGCCATGGGGCGCTCCTGTTACCACAACGCTGTGAATCACATCGATGAAGGCGATGACGTTACCATCCGACTGACAGTTATCGTTGAGAACAGCCTTGAAACGCTCCTCAAACTCGCCACGGTACTTGCTGCCTGCCACCATCGAACNCAAGTCGAGAGCGACCAGACGCTTATTCTTCAAGCCGGTCGGAACGTCACCGGAGACGATACGCTCGGCAAGGCCTTCCACAACGGCGGTCTTACCAACGCCTGCTTCGCCGATGAGAACAGGGTTGTTCTTCGTGCGGCGCTCGAGAATTTGCATGACGCGGCGAATTTCACGGTCGCGGCCGATCACTGGGTCGAGCTTGCCTTCACGTGCCTGCTTGGTCAGGTCGGTGGAGTATTTCTCCAAAGCCTTGTACGTGCCTTCCGCATCCGGGCTGGTGACGTGAGCACCTCCACGAATAGAGGGTACAGCCTTGCGAAGCTTGTCCGGGCTCACGCCTGCGCGAGAGAGGATGTCGGCTGCGTCAGAAGGGCCGATGGCAATGCCGATGAGCAGGTGTTCGGTGGAAACGTATTCGTCGCCAAGCTTGCTCATTTCCTTTTGCGCGTTGACGAGCGCGACGGTGAGCTGGCGGCTGGCGTCAGGCTGAGTGGTGCTCGAGCCGGAAGCTGCTGGTAGTTGGGTGAGTGCGTGGCGTACTTGGGCGCCGATTTCTTGAACGTTGGCGCCGGTTGCTTGCACAAGCCCTTTAACGACGCCGCCATCTTGGCGCAGCAAAGAATCGAGCAGATGCAGCGGTTCGACGGTGGGGTTGCCTGCTGCAGAAGCTGTTTGAATAGCATCCCCGATGGCCTGCTGTGCCATTGTTGTGTACTTTTCTTCTTGATTGGCCATCACGAACTCCTTTCGCGTTGTCTCTTTCAGCTCGGCTGGAGGCCGGGCTGGTTTGCATCTAGAAGGAGTAACAGATTATCAGCGCAGATATTCCCAAAACTTGATAGAAGTCGGCTCAAGTTTTATCGTTTACACTTGTAGTTCACCAACAGCAAGATTGCCACGACGCACAAACCCAGAACGTACACTGAAAACATGAGCGATACGAATGCAGAAGTTTCCCTGATCTCCCCCTCCGAGTGGGAGCTGATGAGAGTGGTGTGGACCGAAGGGCCCAGCAAAGCCAAAACTCTCGTGGAAAACATGTCCAAGAAAAGTCAGTGGTCCGAGTCGACCACCAAAACTCTGCTTCGCCGCCTCGTCAGCAAGGGAATTCTCACAACGAAAAGCGTCGAAGGCCAGCGCGGCTTCCTCTACACACCAACCGTGGCAGAGAAAGAAGCCATGCGCGACCAAGCTGTACAGCTGTTCAACTCCATGTGCGCTATGAAGCGCGGCTCAGTGCTCATTGAACTCATTGAGCGTATGCAGATGACCAGAGGTGACCTTGATAATCTCACAAAAGTAATAGAGAACAAGCGCGAAACAGCGCCAGAAACTATTGACTGCGACTGCCTGCCGGGCGAGTGCGACGAGCACGAGGGTGCGGCGCACTGATAATCGCGCTGATAATCTCAAGAAATTCGAACTGTACCATTCGAACCTACTCGGCAAAAGGAGCCTTATAGAAGTTCTGGTACGAGCGGGAAGGTGTCGGGCCGCGCTGGCCCTGGTAATGCGAGCCCAAAGCCTGCGAACCATAAGGGTGCTCGGCTGGGGAAGAGAGCTCAAAGAAGCAGATTTGGCCAATCTTCATGCCGGGCCAGAGCTTGACGGGAAGCGGGCTGACGTTCGACAGCTCCAAGGTGATGTAACCGTTGAAACCAGGGTCAATAAAG
>NZ_MWWU01000010.1 GCF_002259595.1 Aeriscardovia aeriphila | reverse complement strand
TTGTGGGCTTACTATAGGGCAGAAAACCACGAGATTAACAACGCCAGTTCCCTGCTGCAGGCTGAAGCCAGCAGCACGCTTGTCGACGGTTTAATTTCAGCAGGGATCGGCGCAATCGCGCTGTTCCTGCTCGTGCTTCCTTCGGGTACTCCGCTCGATTTTCTGCATTACACGGGCGACTTCTTCATCACGCTGATTATTGTGCTCTTCGCTGTGAAAGAGCCGTTTGAGGTGTTGCGCGATGCTTTCGTTGAGCTGGTCGGTGGTGTACATTCGGATGATTCGCTCAACGCTTATGTGATGAGCCAGGCTTTAGACCATAAGCCTGAGGAGACTGACTTGGAGAAGGTTCTTGTTTTCAAGCAGGGCATGAAGTACCGCGTGGATATGTACATTGCGGGAACAGGTGAGCAGATTACTGTGTCGAATATGATCTCATGCAAGCGAGAGTTAGAAAAGGCGTTGAAGAAGAGGCTTCCTGTAGTTGATGTGAACTTCGTCTTCGACTAAGTCATTTTTCCAGAAAAGTCCGGCTGATATCGCTAGGCTTAGAGGTGAAGCCGGTAAGGGCACGCGCGAAGGGGAGGATGACATGGCACAGCACACTGTGAACGTGGTGGATGAGCCCGACAGCCATCGGCTAACTCTTGGCCAGGAGGTTCAGCACCTTATAGAAAAGGCGATTTCTCGCCGTCCTTTCGTTTCGCGCATGCAGAATGCTTCAGCACAGGTCACAGCGCAGGCTGGCAGCGCAGCTACGAACGCTGGTAGTGCGGCTATGAACTCAGCCAGCGCGGCTGTGGCTACTTCATTTACTGTGCGCAACCTTCCTGCTCGTGTGGTGTTGCCCCACTTGGAAAAGTGGCAGCGCGTGGTCACGGTGGGCGACTCGGTGAACGAAGGTTTGTGGGACCCTGTCGACACGAGCTTGGACATGACCACTTTCGAAAACCAGAGTGCGCATAATGAAACTCCGCTTTTCGGCTGGACTGACCGGCTTGCCGGTAAGATATCCGCTCGTGGAGTTGAGCAGGGCCTGTCTCCTGTTCTGTATGCTAATCTGGCGATCCGCGGCAAGCTGATCCGCTACATCGTCGAG
>NZ_MWWU01000001.1 GCF_002259595.1 Aeriscardovia aeriphila | reverse complement strand
AAAGCGGCACGCGAGCTGGGTTTAGAACGTCGTGAGACAGTTTGGTCTCTATCCTCTGCGCGCGTTGGAGCCTTGAGGAGGCCTGCCCCTAGTACGAGAGGACCGGGGTGGACGGATCTCTGGTGTGCCGGTCGTCCTGCCAAGGGCGCTGCCGGTTGGCTAAGTCCGGATACGATAACCGCTGAAAGCATCTAAGCGGGAAGCGTTCTCCAAGATGAGGGTTCCGTGAACTTCAATGTTCGGGAAGCGGCATAGAGATGATGTGCTTGATAGGCGGGATGTGGAAGCCCTGTGAGGGGTGGAGCTGACCCGTACTAACCGCTGAAGGGCAATACAACTCTTTTCTGTCAGTCTGCAAAACGTTGGGATGACATGGGAATGAACGTTCACCTGTATCCATGTATCGAACCTGTAGCGTAGTCGTGTCCACTGTCCGGTTTTCTTACAGTCAACCTGTAAGATGAGGAAAAATTTCTGATAGGTGAATATGATTTTGCGGTGGTCATAGCCCCGGGGAGACGCCCAGCCTCCATTCCGAACCTGGAAGCTAAGCCCGGGCACGGCGATGGTACTGCACTCGAGAGGGTGTGGGAGAGTAGCACGCTGCCGCATTAAACTTTATTGAGGGGAGTTGAGAGCCTGCCAGGGTTGGTAGGGTTGTCTCACTCCCCTCTTTTTCATATCCACACCATTAACAAAAAGAAAACAAGAGTACAATGAGGTACCTCGGCGCGATTTCTGTCTGTGTTGAAGTCGAGAGATCTGTGCGAAAGATGAGAGTTGAGAGATGTTAGAGAGGTCTCGAGATACTTGAGGAAAAGCGTCGGTAAGAGACTGAACTGGATCTAGAGACTATGAGGGGCGAGGCAGCGATGCAAGCGAACGCGAAATTTAGGCGCGAAGAGCCTGAAACCAGGATGCGACAAATATACGAAGCTGCCGAGCGAATAATCGCACGCGATGGGTATTCGCAGCTCAGTGCGCAGACCGTGGCTGGTGAGGTGGGAATAACCCGCCCGCTGGTTTACCATTATTTCGCCTCGATGAATGAAATAGCTGAAGGTGTGATCGAAAGAAGAGTCAATAGAAGCATTGAGGATTTGGGGAAAATATACCGTGTACCACAAAGCTCGAGTATTAGAGAGAGCCTCGAAAAGGGTGTGCGCGCGTTAGAAATCATCTCCCAGAATGGGGAAATATTTGGCGAACCGACGATGAAGAAGTACGCACAGCGTAGTTCTTCAGAGAGTGAACGCGTTGCAAACGAGCAAACCGCTACCCACAGCCCGAAGGGCGATGAGGTAGCAGGTGAGAAGAGGCTGTCGAAAAAGCGCAGTGATAATCTTGAGCGACAAGACGGCAATGCCGAGTTGCTGCTGAGGTACGTGAGCCAGGTGAGCGACGTTGTGGCGCCGAGGCTGCAAGAGATTATGGTGCGCGACATTCAGGCGCAACATAGGCTGCGCATTCATCACCTTGACGCGACGTTTAGGATTGCGATGACGGGGATTGTGCTCGGCCAGATTACCGGGCGGCTCGTGTCGAGGACGCAATGCGAGGAGATTCTCGCACAGATTCTGCACGTCGAGAATTACATGAGCACGTGGTGATGCAGTTTCGCGATGAAGATGACGGGATGGTTGCGGTCGCTGAAGTGAGCGTGGACACGGGCCAGCGGATGTGAGCAGAAGTCAGCAGATGTGAGCAGAAGTTAGCGGATGTGAAGGCAGATGTGAAGGCGGATGTGAAGGCAGATGTGAAGGCGGATGTGAAGGCAGATGTGAAGGCAGATGTGTGGCTGACTAGATGCACTAGATGCGGCTGCGGACGGCGGCGAGGGCGTCGATAGCGTCCATCTGCTCGTCGGTGAGGTCGAAATCGAGGTCGGCGTTGTACTGCAAATATTCCTTCGGGCGGGCCGACATGATCGGAATGAAGCCCTTGTTCAGCAAGTAGCGCAGGGCGACCTGAGCTGGGGAGATTACCAGAGAGGAATCTTGGACGGTCAGAAGCGCGTTCGGAGAGACGCAGGTTACGCCGTCGAGAGAATTCTGAGAGGCAAAGTTGCCCGAGGCAGATGGGTCTGCGCAGAGCGTGCGCGAAAGAGGCTGGGCACGAGAGAGAGATTGTGCGGCACTGGCAGCCTGATTGCTAGAAACGGGCTGGAGAGGCGAGTTGCCTGCAAGATGAGTATCCGGCTGCGGAGGAGTTAAAAGCGCCTCAGAGGTGGCCTGGGAAGGCGCAGAAGGTGAATCTGGAGCAGCTGCGGAAGCTGGAGCGTCGGAACTAGCAGAAGAAGTCGACGCAGCGGCAGGAGAAGCTGCGGAGGATGAACCCGGAGCTGGCGTGGAAGCTGGAGCGTCAGAAGAAGGAGAGGCTGCAGTAGGGTCGTGCGAGACGTTCGCGGCGAGCAGTTCTTCCTCGCGGGCAGCGGTAAGAATACTGGCAATCTTGCGCAAAACAGGAACGCGCAAAATACGGCCGGTAGCTAAAGGAGAGTAAGCCTGAAGGGCAATGCCAGCCTCCTGGCAAATACTGACCGTCGCAGGCTGTAAGTGGCCAGGGAAAAGCTCAATTTGGTTGATAGCCGGGGCAATTTGCAGGCCATCCCAATCCAAAAGATTAACAAGATCGTGATCGGTGAAGTTGGACACACCAATCGAGCGGGCACGACCCGAGAGGAAAATATCCTGCATCGCACGCCACACGTCACGATTCTGCTTATCGTAATTCGCGCCCACTTCCATCCACGGCCACGGAGCATGAATCAAATACGAATCGACATAATCGACGCCCAAACGCTTCAAACTCGTCTCAAAATGAAGCAGAGTTTCCTCATACGTTTTCACGTCAGCAGTGAGCTTGGTCTGAATGAAAACCTGAGAGCGGTGCAAACCAGAATTGTGCAGCGCACGGCCAACGCCCTTCTCATTGCGGTCGGACTCGGAGACGTCAAAAAGGCGGAAACCAGCACGCAGAGCAGCGGTAGCCGAAGTCACCGTTTCGCGACCCGCAGGAATTTGCCAAAAACCAACGCCCAGCATGGGCATGGGATAAGCGTTATTGAGGCGCAGGGTGGCCTGCGTTGCTGAAGTCATGCAGCTCACCCCTCCCGGCCTCGCGCCTTGTGCACAATAGTTCTTTCGTACCAGTCTAGTGGGAAGGGATACCCAGAGCGCGGAAATTGAAACTCGATAGGCGAGTGAGCGGTCATTAAGGCACTGGTGGAGCTGCGCGATAGTCCGTCGCTCAGAGCAAGAAGGAGCTGGCGCGGCGCGGTTTCGCTACGGGCGGGCGGCAAGCGGCTGCGGGGATATGAGGCGCTAGCATGGCCAGGTGCATTATTTCACTCCGAAGCGTTGTGCCCAGTCTGGCAAGATCATGTACCACACCAAGCAGCAGTGCGAACAAGCTGCTCAGGATGTGTTGATCGAACGCGGCCAGCAACTGTGGACGTACCGTTGTGAGTATTGCAACACCTGGCACCTGACACACAGAGACCCGAGCAGCAGCATCGCCACCGCTTCCGACATGGCGCAATGGTGGAAGAGAAAGCCGCACTCGAGAAAGAAAGGCTTCAAGCCGCGCAGAAAGTAGGCTTTAAGTCCTCAAGGCCTCAAGATTATCAGTGCGACTGCTTCTGACGCTTCGCCATGCGACGAAGAATGAGCTTATCGGCAAGCTTACGACCCGCGCGAGCGAGCAGCGAGCCAGCAACAGCGCTGACAACCGCCACCACCAGCACATCACGCATGCGAGATTCAGGATCAGTAGCGGAAGGAACCGTGTCGGTATCCATGCTCTTCTTCCACGCCACACCCACAGCGGTGGTAGCCATACTCGTGGCGAGCTGAGGGAAGAAAGTGCGCAAGAACTTATCGGAGTAGCTGGCAGAGTCGCCATTGAGCTGAGAAGTTGCGTTCTTACGCAGTGAGTCGATCGTATCGTTGGCGCTGTCGAGGGTCTCGATGGCAGACTGAGCGGTCTCGTCGAGGGAAGAGCCGGTGGGAGTGAAAGCAGTTTTTCTCGTCATGCTCTCATTATCGCGCACGTGCGCGAAAGCTGCGAGGGTTGAAGAGGGTCAGCGGGCGAGCATAGCGCGCGGCGACCGGAGGGGGGGGGGCACAGCGGCCACCGCCAGCCCGCGCAGACGGCGAGTGTGACAGGTAGAGTTCTTCTCAGAAGGTGACAGCAGAACAAGGAGGGTTGCACGTGAAACAGTTCCTCAAGCGCAGCGCAGCAGCGCTGATTGCTCTGGGCGCTCTTGTTAATCTTGCGGCATGCTCCGCCCCAGCCCGTCAAAAAAACCTGCAAAACACCCCAGCCATCTCCTACTACAACTACAAGCCGGAAGCCGACGCCAGCTTGCGCGCACTGGCCAGCGAATACACCAAAAAGACGGGAATTGACGTCACCATCACGACGGTTGGTAACGGAAAATACGACGAAAAACTGCAATCCGCCTTCACCAAACCGGCCCCGCCCACCATTTTCCACGTCAGCAGCATCCAAGGCGTCAAACGCTGGCGCGACTACGTGTCCCCACTGCAAGGCACGAGCATTTACAACGATCTGGAGAACAAAAGCTCGGCGCTCAGCCGTAATGGTGACGTCGTCGCCATCCCTTATACCAGCGAAGCCTACGGAATTGTGTACAACAAGGCGATTCTGCAACGCTACTTCGCCCTGCCCAACCCGCTCGTGCACTCGGTAGAAGAAATCCGCGATTTCGACACTCTGCAGCGCGTGTGCGACGACATTCAAGCTCACCGCGCGCAACTGGGCATCGAAGCGACCTTTGCCACGCCTGCAATGAGCAGCAGCTCGGTGTGGCGATTTTCCAAGCATATGGTCAACTACGCCCTGACCTGCGACCTCGCCTCGGGCACGTCCAGTACGCTGGCGGGTAACTGCCTGCCCGGCCTGCACTCGCTGTTCGACCTCTACCTGCGCGACAGTCTCGCCATCACAGCAAACGCTTCAGATTATCAGGATGCTGGTAATCTTGTGCCCCTCAACGAGGTGAGCCTCGACGACGCGATGGGCCAGTTTGCGAGCTCGAAAGTGGCGATGATCCAGCAGGGCACGTGGAGCTGGGCGCAACTCAAAGCCCTTGGCATGAGTGAAGACAACGTGGGGATGATGCCGATTCGCATGAATGGCGTCGAGCAGAAGGGCTACGCGATCGGATCGGAAGATTATTGGTGCATCAACCTGCAAGCCAGCAAAATCGACCAGAAGGCGAGTATCGACTTCCTCCACTGGCTCGCTACTTCCCAGCAGGCTCAGCAGGTGTTAGTCGATGAGTTGGGCTTGAGCATGCCCTTTGGTGAGAGCGAGCAGCAGCGCAGCACGAACCCGTTGAGCGCGCAGGTCAGGCTGAGCTTGGGTGAAGAGTCACTGGACAAGGCCGCGACGCCAGGAAGTGGAACGGGGCTGGGTACGCAGGATGATTCTCAGGGCGATACCGATGATTCGACGAGTACGGCAGTGAAGAAGAAGGCTGTTCCAGCTCCTGCTTCACGTGAAACACAGCAGGAGGGCAACGAAGTGCCGTGGCTGTTTGCTCTTGCTCCGGACTCGCGATTTGCCGACTCGATGGGTCACGCTCTCAGCCAGTACGCGCAGGATTTTGTCAGCGGTAAGCAGGCTGATTGGCAGGCGGTGGCGAAAGCGTACGTCAGCAGTTGGGCGCAGGCGAGCGCCGACACCGATGATGAAGATTAGCAGCGCGAGGTGAGTACGCGCGGCTCAGCGTTGGGATGAGCGCAGATGAACAGCACGATTAGCCGTCGATAGGCGACGTCGTCTGGCGCAAAACCAAGCGAGCAGTCGGGTTCTCGAAGGCGTTATCCATACTCTGACTCTCGATCAAATTCAGCACCTTCTGAGCGCCAGAAACACCCAAAGCATGCGGATTCTGATGCATAGTCGTCAGGCCAATATCCCTCGCCGACGGAATATCATCAAAGCCAATAATCGAATAATCACGCGGAGCACGCTTACCATAACGGCCCAAGCGCATCATCACCGGAATCGCCAAATCATCCGTCTGGAAGAACAGAGCGGTTGGCTGAGGGTCCAAATTAATCAGCTGCGTCAAGCAAGCGTCCACCGGGTTATGGTCATAAGGGCACGAGATTGTCGCTGTGGATACATCGGCGTGAGAATCTCGAATCGCATTTTCAAAACCCTCGTGACGGTCGTCAGCAGAGTAGGTGAACGGAGTGTCATGCGAGGTGTAAATGTAGGCGATATTACGGTGGCCCAAGCTGATCAAATGCTTCGTGGCAATCTCAGCGCTTTTCACATCGTCTGTTGAGGTGCCAGCGTCGAGGCCCACCAGAGAGCTCGTGTTAATGCCGACGACAGGAACGCCCATGCCCAGAAGCAAGGAAAGCTCGTCCTCGCGGGTGTTGAACGAGCAGAGCACCACCGCGTCAGCATTGCGACGAACCGGCATCTCGGAGAAGAAGCGGTGACGAGCGTCGTTCGTGGAAATCTGGAAAACGGAAATATCGTAACCAGCCGGCTGCAGCACCTCGTTCAGGCCAGCGTAAACGTTGACGTTAAACCATTCCGTAATCGGGCTTGGCAAGAGCAAAGCGATGCGGAAAGAGCGGCCAGACTTCAAAGCCATTGCCGAACGAGAAATGGAGAAATGCAGCTCGGCAGCCGCGCGCAACACCTTCTCACGAGTGCGAGGGCTCACCAAATTCGGGCGGGTGAAAGAGCGAGACACTGTCGACACGGAGACGCCGACCGCCTGGGCGACGTCATGAATACTCGCCTGTTGTGTTTCACGGTTCGGGTCAGGCTGGCCCAGCTGTGCGTGTTCTGTCATGCTCATTGATCTATTCTTTCTCCAACGTGCGAAGTGCTGAGCCGCGTGCGCGCGGTGGCGCTGTAGTGACGCGGCGGTTGTATGCGGTTAGCTGCGAAGGGCGATCCAGATGCTGGTGTCGGTAGGCAGCAGCCAGTGGGAAGCTTCGCGTTCAAAGCTCGGGTCGTAAGCGTCGTCGTCGAAAGGATCCTGCTTGGCAGCAGCAGCAGCACCTTCGGCATCGGCAGCTGTTTCACGTGGAACAAGCTCGTCGGAGCACAACAGCACATCACCAGCAGGAAGCTTGACCGGCTTATCCGAGAAGTTCGTGATCACCGCAATACGAACTGGCTTGCCCGCATCTTTCATCGTCGACAAACGCGAATACGCCAACACGCCACCATCAGTAGCGCCGGCAACCACGTCATCGCCCAGCCACTCCACATCATCAACCTCACGCGTGGCCGTCAACAACATCGCACGGTTACGCAACGCCGAACGATACAGCGACAACATCGAAGAAGGATCATCCTGCTCAACATCCACCGCGTAATCCTTAAACCACAGTGGTTGCGGCAAATGCGGATCCGCACTCGCTGTTCCATCCAGCTTCGTCGCAGGGGAGAAGCCAAAGCTACCGCGCGTACCAAAATCAGCATTCCAGGCGGCAGGAGATGGCATATTATGCGAATCCCACGGCAGCGGCACACGGCAGCCATCGCGGCCCTTACGAGCATCCGCCCCAACGGCCGTCTTTGCAACAGGATCTTCCAAACGATCCCACGGAATATTCGCCACCTCAGGCAAACCCAGTTCCTCGCCCTGGTAAATATACACGGAGCCAGGCAAACCCATCTCCATCACAATGCCAGCGCGAGCACGACGAGTACCCTGCTCGCGATCCTCGAAATAGGTTTCGCCATTATGCAGAAGCCAATCATGGGCCATCTGGTGGTAATGACCCGCAATGTCAATCTGAGGCAAGCCATAACGCGACACCGAGCGAGGAATATCATGATTATTCATCACCCACGTCGTCGTGGTATGCGAATGGCGAGCAGCATCCAAGCCCTCTTCAATAGCCGAGCGGAAATCCGTCACTCGCCAGTCAGCCTTCGCAAACTCAAAGTTGAAAACCTGGCCCAACTCATCAGCAGACGCATACATCCACTGATGCTCCGGAACAACCCACGCCTCACCTACAGCAAAACGCGCAGGAGAATACTCGTTAAACAGCTTGCGCCACTCACGGTAAATCTCATGAACCTCAGGACGATCCCACAAAGGATTATCACCGTCCTTATTCAACTGATCATCAGAAGTACGAGCAGCAAGCTCCACCAAGCTCGCCGACTCCAAATCCTTCGCCAAGCCATGCGCCACATCAATGCGGAAACCATCAACGCCATGGTCCGACCAGAACTTCAACGTCTTCAGAAACTCCTGATGCACCTCAGGGTTCTTCCAATTGAGGTCCGGCTGCTCAGGAGTAAACAAATGCAAATACCACTGGCCATCCGCTACACGCTGCCAGGCAGAACCACCAAAGCACGACTTCCAACTATTCGGCGGCAACTCACCATGCTTACCCTGGCCGTCACGGAAAATATAACGATCACGAGCAGCAGAACCCTGAGGAGAGTTCAACGCCTCCTCAAACCACACATGCTTATTCGACGTGTGGTTAGGCACAATATCAACAACAACCTTCATGCCGCGAGCATGAGCAGCCTGAGCCATCTGGTCGAAATCAGCCATCGTTCCCAAACGCGGGTCAACATTGCGATAGTCAATAACGTCATAGCCGCCATCAGCAAGTTCCGAAGGGTAGAACGGGCTCAGCCACAAAGCGTCAACGCCGAGGCTTTGCAAATAGTCCAGCTTAGAGGTCACACCAGGAATATCGCCCAAACCGTCGCCGTTCGAATCCTTGAAAGAGCGCGGATAAACCTGGTAGACAACTGCTTGCTTCCACCAATCATCAAAGCTGTTGTTCTGTGTCATAAGTCCTTCACCTGCGAAGTTGAGTTGCACATCATTGACGCAACATGTATGACAACGTTATCAAAAATTCTGCAGGGCTGAGCAAAAAACGCGGAAAGTTTTGCTGCGCGTACCAGAAAACGGTGGCGAGCAGCAGGCTGAACGGGCGCTGGTGGCTGGCTCAGGGTTGGGACGGGTGGCCTCGCAAGAGAGATTGATGCTGGAGCGTCGGCAGGCTTTGCGCGCTCAGAAAATTATTCTGAAAGATTTTGCAAACTTCCGGGAATAAACCTAGCTTTCAAAAGTTGATAGTAGTAGGCTCAGGTTTTGGAAATGGAAAAGTGAGCAGTGATAATCTCAAGCCACTGAGCAGGCGCAAGCAAGCCAGCGAGATTACCAAGGCGAGCTCACCGGAAGCAACCTGAGCGAAAGCTTACGAGTCGGTTAAGGGAAGGAGTCCTGTATGGGACGCGCAGTTGGAATTGATTTGGGTACCACGAATTCGTGCATCGCTACCCTCGAGGGCGGCCAGCCAACCGTCATCGTCAACGCTGAAGGCCAGCGCACCACACCATCTGTGGTCGCCTTCGGCAAGAACGGCGAAATCCTGGTCGGCGACGTGGCCAAGCGCCAGGCCGTGACCAATGTTGATCGCACTATCTCCTCCGTCAAGCGCCACATGGGCACTGACTGGACCACGGAAATTGATGGCAAGAAGTGGACTCCACAGGAGATCTCCGCACAAATCTTGATGAAGCTCAAGCGTGACGCTGAAGCCTTCCTGGGCGAAGAAGTGACCGACGCAGTGATCACCTGCCCAGCATACTTCGACGACGCACAGCGCCAGGCAACCAAGGACGCCGGCCGCATCGCAGGCCTCAACGTTCTGCGTATCATCAACGAGCCAACCGCTGCAGCTTTGGCATACGGCCTGCAGAAGGGTAAGCAGGATGAGCACATCCTCGTCTTCGACCTGGGCGGCGGCACCTTCGATGTGTCTCTGCTCGAAATCGGTAAGGACGACGACGGCTTCTCCACCATTCAGGTGGAGGCCACCAACGGCGATACCCACCTGGGCGGTGACGATTGGGATCAGCGCATCATCGACTGGATCGTCTCCGAAGTCAAGAGCAAGGATGGCGTCGACCTGAGCAACGACCGCATTGCTTTGCAGCGTATGAAGGAAGCTGCTGAGCAGGCAAAGAAGGAGCTCTCCGCTTCTACCGAAACGCAGATCACCTTGCAGTACCTGGCCATGGGTTCCTCCGGCCCAGTCCACTTTGATGAGACCCTCACTCGCGCGCACTTCCAGGAGATGACTTCTGACCTGCTCGAGCGTTGCCGCGTGCCATTCAACCAGGTTTTGGCTGACGCCAACCTCTCCATCGACCAGATCGACCACGTTGTTCTGGTCGGCGGTTCCACTCGTATGCCAGCTGTTCAGGACCTCGTCAAGCAGCTGACCGGTGGTAAGGACGCTAACAAGTCCGTCAACCCAGATGAGGTTGTGGCTGTCGGTGCTGCCATTCAGTCTGGCGTCATCAAGGGCGACCGCAAGGACGTTCTGCTTATCGACGTCACTCCACTCTCCTTGGGTATTGAAACCAAGGGTGGCATCATGACCAAGCTCATCGACCGCAACACTGCTATTCCTACGAAGCACTCGGAGGTGTTCTCCACTGCTGAGGACAACCAGCCATCCGTGCTCATCCAGGTGTACCAGGGCGAGCGTGAGTTTGCTCGTGACAACAAGCCGCTGGGAACCTTCGAGCTGACTGGCATTGCTCCAGCACCTCGTGGCATCCCGAAGATCGAAGTCACCTTCGACATCGACGCCAACGGCATTGTGCACGTTTCTGCTAAGGACCAGGGCACTGGCAAGGAGCAGAGCATGACGGTGACCGGCGGCACGAGCCTGCCAAAGGATGAAATTGACCGCATGGTCAAGGACGCTAAGGAGCATGAGGCTGCCGATAAGAAGGCTAAGGAAGACGCTGAAACTCGCAACCAAGCTGAAGCCTTCGCTTACTCTACTGAGAAGCTGATCAACGAGAATAAGGACAAGCTTCCAGCAGACGTCGTCAGCGAGGTTCAGCCCAAGGTTGACGCTCTGAAGGAAAGCTTGAAGGGCAAGGACATCGACGCCATCAAGAACGCTCAGAACGACTTGATGAGTGCTGCTCAGAAGATCGGCCAGGCTCTCTACGCTCAGCAGGGTGCTCAGGGTGCTCAGGCTGGCGCAGCTGGCGCTCAAGCTGGCCAGGCTGCTGGACAGAACGCTCAGGCAGGTTCCGATGACGATGTCGTTGACGCTCAGGTTGTTGACGATGACAACAAGAAGGACCAGAAGGACGGCGAGTAATGGCTGATTTCGACAAGGACGAGTATCTCTCTGACGCTGAGGCTTTCGATAAGCTCGCAAGTCAGGCTCGCTCTGGCGAAACCGCTACCAACGCTCAAGATTATCAGTCCGATGAAGCCGCGAGCTCTGCGAGCTCGCAGGCCTCTGGCGAAAAGCCGGGTGCGGACTGCGCCGCTGGCGCTGCGAGCGCCAGCGCGCAGGGATCGGGCGCGGCTGATTCTGCCGCTGCTGACAATGCAGCCGCTGATGCAGGCCAAGCCGCAGCCGACGCTGCACAGAACGCAGCCGCTGCGAACGACGCTGATGCCAGCGCGGATGGCGATTCTGACCACACCAGTGCAGCAGCAGACGCTACCAGCGCCGAGAGTTCGGATGCCGGCGACTCTGGCCTGACCGAGCTGGGCAAGGCTAAGAAGGAAGCCGCGGACTACCTTGAAGCGTTGCAGCGCGAACGCGCCGATTTCGTCAATTACCGTGCTCGCATGAACAAGGAAAAGCAGCTGGCCCGTGAACGCGGAGTGGAAGATGCTCTCGTGGCACTTCTCCCAGCGCTTGATAATCTGGATCGAATTCGTGAGAACAACGAGAAGAGCGCCGAAATGGAGAGCCTTCTCAAGCAGTTCGACCGTGCCTTCGCCAAGTTCTCCATCGAGAAGTTTGGCCAGAAGGGCGACGCCTTCGATCCTTCTCACCACGAGGCCGTGCTTCACCACACGAGCCCCGACGTGAGCGAAGCGCAGATTGACGCGGTTGTGGAGGCTGGCTACAAGATGGGTGATCGCATCTTGAGAGCAGCCAAAGTGGTGGTCGTTTCTCCAGAGGAGAAGTGAAAACACAGTAATGCAAAGGCGCGCTGTTGCTGACGGCGCGCCTTTTTACAGCTCAAACAGAAGCCAAACGGCGTGAGGAAAGGAGACTGCATGGCCGAAACAGATTGGCTGAAAAAGGATTATTACGCAATTCTTGGCGTCTCCGAGTCCGCAACAGACGACGAGATTACCAAGGCGTTCCGCAAACTTGCCCGTAAATACCACCCAGACCTCAACCACGAGAAGGGCGCTGACGAGAAGTTCAAGGATGTGAACGAAGCGTACAACACCCTGCACGATGCAGGCCAGCGCAAGAAGTACGACGCCATTCGTCGGCTGGGTGCAGGCGGTGCTCGCTTCACCGGCGGCGGCTCGCAAGGCTTTAACGCTGACGACTTCGAAGGCCTGTTCGGCTCGATGTTCGGCGGTGCTGGTGGCGCCAATATCAACGATATTCTGCGTCAATTTAGCGGCGGCTCTGGCACGCATGTGCGCTTCAGCAACGGCTTTGGCGGCGGCCAAAACTTCGCAGGCCAAGGCTTCGGTGACCAGAACTTTGGCGCGGGTCAGAACTTTGGCTCCCAGGGCTACGCAGGCAATGGGTTTACTGGGTTTGGCAACAACACTGGCAATCCTTATGCAGCCCAGCCTGAGCAAGGCCGCGACATTCGCTCCTCCGTGAGCTTGACCTTCGCCCAAGCCGTGCGCGGGGCAACCGTCGAGCTCAAGGTCAACGGCACCACTTTTAAGGCGCGCATTCCCGCAGGAATTAACGACGGACAGACCATTCGCCTGCCAGGCCGCGGCCATAAAGGCGTGAACGGCGGCAAGAATGGCGACCTCTTCCTCGAGGTCAACGTGACCAGCGACCCCGTGTTCCGACTGAACGGGCGCAACATCGAGCGTGACCTGCCGCTGACCGTAGCCCAAGCAGCCTTGGGTGACGTGGTGGAAACTCGCGGTGTTGACGGCGAAGTGATTAAGGTTCGCGTCCCGGCCGGCACATCAGGCGGTACAAGGCTCAAGGTTGCTGGTAAAGGCGTTCACACACCTCAAGGAGTTGGCGACCTTCTTCTTCGCGTTCAACTGAGATTGCCACAACGGCTTTCTGCAGAAGCGAAGAAAGCGTTGAAAACCTTTGATGAAAACACGCCAAGCTTGAGCGAGAAGCTCAAACAGGAACGTCTGCGCGGAATGGGTGAGTGATTATGGTCAGCGCGAAAGCACGTATTCGTGAAGCGTACGCCCAGTGCGCCCAAGCAATCGTGATGGGCACGGTGAGCTTAGAGAGAGCAGAGGATGCCGGTTTTTCTGTGCATTCTCCTGTGTTCCCCGTCTCCCAAGCGGCGAGCTTGGCGCATGTACACCCGCAAACACTGCGCGAATACGACCGCGCTGGTCTTGTGCAACCCATGCGCACACCAGGAGGAGCGCGCCGGTACAGCATTTCCGACATCGATAGGCTCAATCAAGCGCAAAAACTCTCGCAACAAGCCATTGGAATTGCTGGAATTGCGCTGATCCTCGATTTGAGAGAAGAAAATAGAGAGTTGCGTCGCGAACTGCGCAGGCTCAAGCGCCCGCAAGGAGAGTCGGTGTTTGCTGCCGACTCTGCGGGGCACGTGCGCGAATTCCGCGTCGACTTCCCTGCCCGCGGTGGCCGCGCAGGCTGGAGGCGTGCTCTGTATGGCGAGGTGTACCAGATTGAGTCGCGCCACGCCTTGCGCAAGCTCGCCCTCGAAACGCATCACCAGGAGATCCGCCAGATCGAAGCGCCACGCGACGACGCACAACGTTGATCCACAGTACTGAGCCGCGGCACTGAGCCACGGCGTTCAGCCACTCCGCTGCGCCCGCAACGCCAGCCACCTCGCTGACGGCGCAACACGGCCGAGTAGCTGAACCCCCTCTCGCATAAACTAGGAGAGCATAGCGAGTACGGAGGGGTTATGAGCACTGGCGAGCATATTTCTGACAAGAAGAAGCCGGAAACTACTCAAACAACCGGCGAAAAACTAGCCAAAGAGCTCGCCCCCAACACGAAAGTGCACCTGCTGGTCTACGCTGACCGTTTCGCAGGCTCAGCCTCCGCAGTCGTCCCCACTCTTCGCGAGCGCTTCTGTGGCGTGTACGAGTCGGTGCACATTATCCCGCAGCCGACTATGGGGCCGGATACGATTGGCCTTCCTGATAATCTGGGGGCATACGGCGACATTCCTTTGATGAAGGATATTAACCACCTGCCCAGCCCTATTGATACCTGGGATACCGTGACGAAAATGGCGCACGACATGCCCATGGTTTTCAACGTCAACTTCTCCCAGCTTTCCGTGCTTTCCAAGCAATTCCAAGACGTTCTGCGCAGGGGCAAGCACTCCGAATACTTCAGCATGTTCCAGCCGGTTTCTGACGTTTTCTCCAACGGCTTGAGCGTCGACGACTTGGAGAAAATTCACCGCTCGAGCCCTACGCAAGCTAACCTCGAGCCTTTTGCCCGCACGCTGCCTTTTGTGCGATATGAGATTAACAATAAGCCCACGTATTTCTGGGCGAGCTTAGGCTCGCAAGGCATCGACTACGACGTGATGAGCGAAAAGGGTTGGAAATTCGTTCAGGACACTTTCGACCGCCTCGAGCAGACCGGCGCGAAAGCCGTGTGCCTCATGCACTTTGGCTCGGCAGTGAAAAAGGCCGGAACCACGTGCTTCCTGTTGCCAGAAACCATGCAGATTGTCGACACGATCACCCAAGAAGCGCATAAGCATGGCATGACGGTCGGCGTTGCAGAAAATGCGAGCGGCGAGCAGATCAAGCAGCTGGCCCAGCACGCCGACTGGGTGTATGACACTTTAACCCCACCGCTGTTGATGTACGCGCTGCTGTGTGGTGACGCTGCGCCTTTGGCGCAGTGGGTGTACCAGCGTCCGGAAAACTGTGTGCTGCTGCTCGGCGGGCAAAACGGAATGGAAATCTCGGACGTTATGAGCCGGGAAACTGACGAAAAGCCTTTCCTGACGCGCAAGCAGATGAGGCGCATGGTCAGCCGCGTGCACAAGAATACGCATGGAGAAGCGGGCTCCGTGCACCAATGGCTCGGTTCCGGCAGGATTAACAGCACGCTGTACTCGGCTCTGGGCTGCGATGATCAGCGGTATTTGGCGGCGATCGCCTTGCAATTCTTCCTTCCAGGTATCCCTGAGCTGTACTATGTTGACGCGCTGATGGGGATGAATGACGTTGAGCTGATGAACCAGACGCGGCGGGAGCCGATGCTCAACCGTCATAGCTACTCGGCAATGGAACTCAACTATGCTCTGTTGCGCCCAGAAGTGCAGGCGCTCAACGCTTTAGCACGTTTCCGCAACACTTTTCCTGCTTTTGATGGCTCGGCGCAAATTGGTTTTGATGAAACCTATGGCGTGATGTCGGTGTTGTGGCATGGGCATTCTTGCTCGGCTCGCCTTGATTTTGATGCGGGTTTGATCGCTGAACGCGAGTTGGGCGATGACGCTTTGCAAGATATTTCGTGGCGTTCGATTGCCACGATTACGTGGACGGATTCAGCAGGAGAGCATAAGACGAATGATCTGCTTGCGCACCCGCCTGTGTATGTGATCCCAGAAGAGGGTGAAGTGGGCTACGCTGACGCCGATTGGGATGGCGCACTCTAGATTATCAGGCTGCGCTGAGCGCGCTTAGCGCGCGGTCGTACCACGTTCGAGCAGGTGCGTGTGCACACTCAGGTGACGCGCAGGAGCGTGCGGTGCGTCCGTGAGCTTTTCGTTGATGCGTTCGCTAATCATGCGCACCGCTTCATCGGCAAAGTAGTCGAAGTCCAGTGCGGAAGTGGTAATCTGGGGGTCCACTAACTGGTCATCGGGAATGCCGTCGAAACCTGTCAAGCACACTTGCTCAGGAATAGAAATGCCATGACGTTTCAGCGACAAGTACGCGCCTAAAGCCGAGTCGTCGTTGACGCAGACGAGAGCGTCAAAAGGAAGGTGCTGCAAACTCGGCAAAGAATCGAGGTATTCGTCTAACAAGTCAGAAGCAGGTTTACGCTCCCAATGACATGCAAGGAAATTCTCAGGGCCATACGCAATTCCAGCTTCCTCGAGCACTTGCTCAAATCCTAAAACGCGCTGCCAGCCAGAATTGACAATGTTGACCAACTGCGAAAGAGGACGGTACTCCAAACCTAAGGAAAACGGGCGTGTACAACCTGCTGCTAGCACAGCACGAGTGGTGTCTTCAATGCCGGAGATGCAGTCCACGGAAATGGTGTCGAGACCGGCGCCAGAATCTAGCGGACCTAAAATAAGGTCTGGGGTGCGGGCCATCGCCGCGAAGGTCGCGGCGGCCGTGGCGTCGATGATTGCGGCTGCCGCGCCCATGATGGGTATCGTCGCCATCGTGGGCGTGGTGGTGGGGCTCATCATGAGCATTATCTCGTGGCTGCCATCGTTCATCGGCGGCCGGGAGCAGGATCGCTGGGATTCGTACTGCATGTGCCAGGCCGCACAGGACGGTGCGGCGCCCAACCGCGAGACGTGGCAGAAGGCGAAGGATAACGCGGCGGACGTAATCGGTTACAGGGACTCCGATGTCGAGGACGCCGACGTGTTGAAGAAGCTCAAGGACGACTACAACTGGCCGCTCGACGACCCCGAGGCGTGCTACGAGTACGACGAGCCGGAGGACAGCCGGAACCTCGCGGGGGAGTGGAGCGCCGCGTCCGGCAAGTACCTGAGCCAGGCGCAGCTGATCGACGCGGATGCCGCCGCTGTGCGGGAATCGCGTCAGAAGAAGCTCGGCAACGATGCAAGGAAACGAGTCAGCGACAAGCTCACCACAGCCCGGCAGCTACTCACGGACTCCGAGGGCAAGACCCAGGGCAACGAGGTGCGCCAGACGTTGACCGATCGCATCAACGAGGCCCAGAGGCTGGTTGACTCGGGCTCGTATGAGCTGGAGCGACTGGAGACGATGGAGTCTGACTTGCAGAAGGCGATGGATGAGGTGAAGAGGAGTGTGGGGGAGAAGGAGGGGTGAGGAGCATAGGTTTGTCGGTTCTCAGCGAGGAACCCTTAACGGCGAGAACCATGTTTGGTGTTACGATACGCTTGGGTACATCGGGTGGGTTAGTGGTTTATCCATCGATGTAATGACTGTTTTATTCGTATGACGATTTTCATTAAGAAGGGAAGAAAGAGCGTTGAACTTCTCGGTACACAAGGGAGGTAATGCTATTAACTCAGAAATTCTCGATGACATCGCTAGAAGATACGAATCTATTAGTGATGCTGTGTGTCGTGAGTTTTGGGGTATCAATGTTGAGGAACGTCACAGTATGTATGTCGGATCTTATGGAAGGGGCACGGCGATATCTACCAGTGACATTGATATATTGCTCGAACTGCCGAAGAATGAATATTACCATTACAGTTCCTTGACTGGGAATGGGCAGTCGCGTTTATTGCAGACAGTGAAGAAATCTGTCTTGAGCCGTTATCCAAGAACTGAAGTTCATGGAGATGGGCAAGTTGTGGTCGTTGTTTTCTCTGATGGGATGCGATTCGAATTACTTCCTGCCTTCGAAACATCATCGGGAGAGTATGAATATCCCGATACACATATGGGCGGGAATTGGAAGAGCACCAATCCGAAAGCTGAACAGGAAGCGCTTAAAAGGAAAGATGTAGAATCCAACGGTCTTTTGGTTGATACTTGCCGGCAGATTCGTTTTCTTCGTGACACGTACTTCACGAATGAGCATCTTCCTGGGATATTGATAGACGCATTTGTCTATGACAGTATCGCCAATTGGCATTGGGGCAGCGGCAATGGAACTTCGCACCAATCAGAATACTCCAGTGGACATCCGTATGAAGAATCTCTGTTGAAGAAGTTCAGAATAGCCACTGCATGGGGCGGAGTGCCTCAGTGGAGGGCGCCGGGGAGCGGAATGAGAATTGATAACTCTGCGAGCATCTGTAATTCCTTGGGCAAAATTCTGAAGAAGATGGCTGAGGAGTGAAATAAGGGAGAATCGATGTGTGAGCATCAATACAGAGACGACCTTATGGGGCAGATCCGAGAATCCTATGGGAAACTCGTCTACACCTATACGACCCACCATAAGATGGCTGACAGATTAGCGCGTATTAACAACAGTATCGGTGTCACCCTGATTTTCCTCACATCGATATCAACGGTTGGATTGCTGAGCACGGTAATAACCAATCAGAGAATTCTCGCGGCTATAGGCGGTACTACGGCCGCTCTTTCGCTTGGATTGAATATTTATATGCGTGGTAAGAATTACATGGCTGACATCGAAGCAAACCGGAAAACCGCAGATGCGCTTTGGCGGATTCGAGAAGATTATCTGAGTCTTCTTACGGATTTTCCCGTCCTCTCTGATGAAGAAATTCGAGTGCAGAGAGAATCACTGCAGAAACGTACCGCTAGCATTTATGATGCTGCTCCCATTACAAACAACAGAGCATATAGACAGGCACAGAAGGCTATAAAACAGGAAGGATACCAGAGCTTCACAACAGAGGAAATCGACGCGATGCTCCCGGCGAGGCTTCATCAAGCAAAGAAGCGAGACCAATAGTAGGACTTTAGCTTATTCGAGAATCGAATAGTGACAAGGTGTTTTTCGGCTTCCTCGTGTTCCGCCCAATCCATATACGTGAGTTAATTTCGGATCAAGCGCAGGTAATTTGTTTTCAGGTCCTGCCAGCATTGCGTTCTCCAATCTATCGTTGAAGATGCGGATTCGCGAATGACGTTTTGCGCTCGTCAGCAGGGTAATCTTTGGATTCACCATCTACACTTGATGCGCCCCAATGCGCTCGTTTCTGGGAAAGTAGAATTTGTCATTGGTACTTCTTCTTTTCTGATGTTGATTACACTGATTCTGGTTACGTCTGCTCAAGGAGAAGGTGATGGTCCAGAATATCGTTGAGTATCTTCGGCAATGCACCGTGGAGAATCTTTTTACGAAGGACAGCTTCGAGAAATCCTTCAAATGCTGGAGTGCTCAAATTAAAAAATTGGCACCAGCGCATACCACGCGGGAAAGATTGGACTTGGGTGACCATCTGCATGAAATCTTCAATCAGACTGCACCACCGGAAGGGGAAGAAAAAAGAAGCCAAAGTTCCGTATCCAAAGGAGGCAAGAATTGGGAAGCTCTTGTTTGCTGGTATCTCAACATCTGCACCGTTGGGCGGAACACCGTCGTCGTTCCGCCAATTAAAGACCTGCTCCCTCAGCCTATCTTGGATGCTGTGACCATTCAAATTGGGGCCTTTAGTTTTTTCTCAGGAACCGGATTTGGTTGCTCGTTCTTTCCCGAATCTCTCGGAGTATCAGATTGATAAAGAAGAGATTTGCATTAACGATACTCATGGTAAGCGCGTTCTAACGACTAGCCAACAAGAAAAGTACCCGTTGATGTCTGTTATGAATGCTCTTGTTGCGCGCGATTTCGGAGAAATCGGAGTGCATATTATTCAATGCAAAACAAACTGGAAAGATAACGCTCAGGCTCCGATGCTTTGGGACGCCGTGTACCATATGAAAAACAACACAGACAGTCCGCTGAATCTAACGGTAGGGAAGAACAACTATTCAGTTCAGCATGCCAAAGCCAATACGTATTCTTTCGTCACGGTCCCCACAGGGAATATGAACGATCTCAAACCAACCTCAGCTCCTGTCGTAAGGCTAAGCCACTTGTCTGGAGGCGTTTATTGGGGCCATAAATCGCAAGAAGGCATAGCGAGCTCAATCAAAGAAATGCTGGATAGCACATTGAGCGACGGAAGCGATAGATCGACTATTGACACGATGGACGAGATTCTGCAGCCTTCCTTGTCGACTACCTATAAATATTTTCAGTTCCCGGCATGACACTGGCGGATGTTGCTGGCGACGGCTCCGGAAAGCGTTGCGACTCCGGTCCAGCGGTGTGATGAAGCTGCCGGACCGGGGGAACCGCAGCCGGGTATTGGATGATGGCCGTGAAGAAATAAGGTTCTTCTGATTTCCTTCTGCTTCATCGACTTCGAAGGAGCCTTTCCCGACCGCTGCTTTTATGTGCGTAGCATTCACTGTTGCAGATTGTATCTGTCGCCGTTGCCGAAAAGCGTCCGCATCCCGGTGCCATCGGCTTTCCAGAGGAATCCATGGTCGCGGGTTTTCAACAACCTTGGGTCGCTTTCAGGGAGATTGATATCTGCCTTGCCTCTGCCGGTTGCTGGCGCCAGATGCATAGTGAAGTCCTGCGTGATATGCCCTTGGCTGATGAGGTTCTCCAGTTGCATGTAGTCGGGGTTTCTTGTAAGGGTTGCGGCGATGTAATGAAACTCCTCTTTGCCCGATACCCGTCGTGTTTCCGCTTCAATCCAGAACGTGTGGGCATGCTTGTTGCGCAGGTGGGTGCGTAGCTTCTCCATTTCCCAGACCGAAACTTCCTCGATTGCCGATGTTCCGTTTGCGGATTCGTATTGGACGGTCATCTCATCTTCGCTTGCAAGAGGCTTGAGGAGGAATCCTTGTGGATTGCGGTGGTGACCGTAAATGGTTGAATACAGAGAAGTGCGCTTGTTTTTCTCGTCCCAGTATCCAAATGTATCCAGCAGTTCGCGTTCGTTGTATGCGGACAGTCCCCAATTAGGCTTTTCGGCGAAAAGCACATGACGGCTGTTGTTGCCGACGCGCTGGCATTTGAGTTCGATCCCGTTCCAGTCCGGACCGCGGTCGCTGTTGGGTGGGATGCCAAGCTCGTCTTCGAGCGTCATGCCGACTGCCGTGTCACCATGCTTTATGGAAGGAATCCAGCCTTTATGGCTGATACTACGGAGTCGGTCGAGCAGTTTGGATTCGAAGGGGGTGAGGTTGGAATCTGAATTGCAGCGTGCGAGTATGACGCTTGTTTCAGGATTATTGAGGACGTCTGTCGAGCAGTCGAGTGCATAGACCGTGTAGCCGTCTGTGACGATGGCGAGAAGACTCCAGGGAAGTACATATTGATTCAATTTGAAGAACCAGACTCTGGGGTCGCCTGTCTTTGTGTTTGGCCGGTACAAGCTCATGGGCGTCTGAATGGTGTCATTCTCGGTGATGATGCAACCGTCGAGTGTAACCTTGTCGCCTATTCCCTGACGTTGCAAAGCAAAGTCATGGAGTCCGGCATCCTTAAGAAAATCGCGCATGGGCTTGACTGAGTCAAGGATGCTTTTTGACAATCCGGTCTCCGTGGGCAGGAGGAATGAGTATTTCAGACGCGGGTAACGCATCAGGACCATCAGGGCCGTTGTGAGCTGCTCAAGAATCGTTCTCCCATGCGCGCTTTCGCTTACTCTAGCGGCTCGTTTCGTGATGTATTCTATGCTTCCGAAATCCTTATCTGACATTTCGTCCCAATCCTTCCATCCGAAGTGAACTCCAAGTTAATCGTTTTATAACGATTAACTTAGCTCACCGAGGATGTTTGAAATGACGTTTCCCAAGGCGTTCCCCAGAAGTGGCGGCACGGCATTGCCGATTTGCGTGTATTGGGGAACCTGATAGCTCCTTCTGGCGCCTCCCGTCGTGGGTATTCCGCGGAATTCAAAAGCATCCGGGAAGGACTGAATGCGGGCCATCTCGCGTACCGAGAGAGTGCGTGCTTCCTGATAGTGGCAGATGTCATCGGGGATGGACAGAGCTGCAGGCGCCGGCTGATCCTTAAGCAGAGCCTTTTGGGAGAATTTCTTGGTCGCGAGGCCATCGAGATACGTCATGAGGCTGCGTTCATCGTCAGGAATGCCTCGCCCATAATCAAGCAAATCCGCGTCGAGAAGATATTCGGCGATTGGGCTGGGAAGTTCGACGCTCTGCCGGCGCAGAACTGCCCGTACCTCGTTCGTCGTCTCCTTGCCGGCGCGAGCGATTATCTGATAGAGACGGAATCTGGCGCGTACCCTCGGGGTATTGACAGGCACTCGTGTGTTCATCATGGCATGCCGCGGATCTGCAAGCAGGGGAGAAAACAGCTTGTTGAGGTTCTTCACATATCGGCTTTTTCTAGGCGCGTTTTCGAGTTGCAGGTCCCCGATGGCGTCGAATACAGTTCGCTGAGAATCGATTTCGGAAAAAGCGACCAGTGGCGAAAAAACGCTGTGCTGTGCACGCTGCTGCCAGCCAGACTCATTCAGATCCCTGTATGTCCATCGGTCCCCATCGTACTCGGCATCCGTAGAGTCTTTCCGGACAGCATCGATGAGTCGAATGCCTTGTTGGAACCAATCGGCTGTATCCGAAGACAAATTCGTTGCTAGATCTTCGCGCACGGCGATCATAATGAACCTCGGCCTGTTCTGGGCGACTCCTGCGAGCCTCGCGTTCACGAGCAGAGGGCATGTGACGTATCCGATTGAGGCGAAAGCCTTGCAGACCTCAAACCATGCGTAGTAAGTATGGTTCTCCAATTTGAAAGGTCGGAGGATTCCCTCGACGTTTTCGAGAAGGACCATTTTCGGGCGCTGAGCATTGACGAACTTTGCGAACTCCCAAGGGAGTTGGTTGCGCTGATTGCCGAATTCGCGCCGTCCCGCCAGCGAGAAGCTTTGGCAAGGCGGGCCGCCGGAAACAAGATCGACTTCTCCGTTGATGAGAGGCGAATGCTTGTCTTCGATGAAGGAGTTGAGTCGCCGGATGTCTCCGACAATCAGCTTTCCCGTGAAGTCACTCGTGGTGGAGAGCTCAGGCATATCCGTCTGCGGGCGTTCGAACGGGTTGTCGTTCAGTCTCTCTATGATGTCCTCGGACGATGGGTCAATCCACAGAACATTGCGCTTGCCAATCGGAGTGTTTGCAAATTCTTCGGATCGCAGGTCGATGCCCATCAGGTTAAGGGCGAAGGTCTCGGCGGGCATCGAGGAGAGCTCGTTGGCGGCGAGCTCGGTGAAGCCTGCGGAGCGGAGGCCGAGGCTGAGGCCGCCGCAGCCTGCGAAGAGTTCTATGAATGACTTTGGCATAGTTGGAAGTATAGAAAATCGAATTGGAAAAGTCCAGGCGGACGGGGTGTTGCGCTGTCAGCGGAGCCAAGTTGGCCCGATCAGAATGACTCGGGAATCGACGATGTTGAGAGGATAGTCCCCATGGCTTGTGCATGTGAAGTTTGTATTCTTCGTGAGCGGTGCAGCTTTTCGTTGAGAATCAGGAAATTAGTGTGTGAGCCTTGGAAGGGGATGACTTCGCTCAGCTCCTTCCAGCTCACCCACGTCGATTGCACGTGCTCGTCGGCGTCAAAATGGCGGCCCTCCACGTGGAACTTTTTCAGGTGCAGGGTCAAAAGCGTGACCTGCTCATCGCTCATGCCTGACGAAGGGTAGAAAGTGCCGAGAACATCCACGTCGACATTCTCGGACGCCTCCACAGCATGCTGGAGCTTTTTGGCAGCAAAATCAGGGTCGCTGGCAAGGTGCGCGATCCCCTCCACGACAATTCCCGTTTCCTCGGCAAGCTCGCGGAAGGCCGACTGAAGGGCCGACTCTTGATTATCACGCAGGCCGGCAGGGAAGCCGAAGGAAAAACTGTTCGAACCCACGCGGTATTCTCGCTCCACCAAGTAAGCGTCACGTGAAACATCGTGGACGAGGAGAATCACCGCTGGGCTGTGGTGAACAATCTGGCGGGGGATATCAATCGAAATATCAGCAGTAGTAGGCAATTGCACGGTGCGATCATCCACAGAAAAAATGGCACCGCGGTAGGTTTCCACGCTCCTGGCAATCTGGGGCGTACCCAGCATGTTGACCACCGAGCCGGAACTGGCCTGCGTCTCATTTTCAGCGGCTTTTGTTGCCTGAAGGCGTTTTTCAATGCGTTCGAGAGCTGCCCCAGAGGGTTGAGAAACAGGTAAATTCAGCATCATGCTCCGTTTCATGTGAAACATAGGTGGATCAGTGTGCTTAATACCGGCAAGTACCGATCGGGAAAAATGACCATGCGAAACCGATCGGTACCTGCTGAAATGGCCTCCGGACCCCGGTTAGCCATGAAGCTTTCTCTCGCCAAAATGACCATGCGGCGGGAAGTAATCAGTATACCGCAGGGGCGTAACAGCGCAAGCAAGCGTGAAAATGGCGCTGATAATCTTGAGAAATTCAAAAAGAAAAAGCCACTGGCAGATTACCAGCGGCTTAAGTAGCCAGCAGCTTTACTGCTAGCTCAGAAGAGTGAGATCAGTCGACAACGCCGTAGAGACGGTCGCCAGCATCGCCCAAACCTGGGATGATGTAGCCGTGCTCATTGAGCTCGTCGTCAACGCCGCACACCACGACGGAGAAGTCGATTTCCGGGCGAACTTCCTTCTCCAAGCGCTCGAGGCCTGGCTTAGCAGCCAAGATGTCGATTGCGGTGATCTTGGAAGCGCCGCGATCGTGCAGGTAGTGGACAGCAGTGGCAAGAGAGCCGCCAGTAGCGAGCATTGGGTCGAGCAGGAAGCACTCGCGGCCAGTCAGGTCCTCTGGAAGGCGCTGTGCGTAAGTAATGATGTCGAGAGTAGCCTCGTTGCGCTTCAAACCGAGGAATCCGACTTCTGCCATAGGAAGCAGGGCCATCATGCCATCGAGCATACCCAAGCCGGCGCGAAGAATCGGCACAACCATGGGGCGAGGGCTTTCATTGAGCTTCTTACCGTGTGCCACACCCACTGGGGTAGCAACGGTCTTTTCCGTGGTGGAAAGGTTGCGAGTGGCCTCATAAGCTTCGAGGGTCACCAGCTCCTTGACGAGCTCACGGAATTCGGATGATGGAGTGTTCTTATCACGCAGCAAGGTCAACTTGTGGTCGACCAGCGGGTGATCCAATACTGTTAAATGCATGGTCATGCTTCCCACTATACGCGCGCATATTACCAGAGAGTGACATGTGTGCGAGAAAATTTTGTAACAGCTACACAACGGGGAATCGGGGTGGCTAACCCGGCAACGTATGGCGCTATTTTCTCAGCGGGAACGATGAACGCTGAACGAGCACACGCATTTTCGACACGCGCGAGCAGCACTCAACAAAAGCTCAGGAACTGTGAGAACTGAACGGTTTCAGTAAAGTGAAAAGCACATGCTGCTGCCTCATGGCTGACTTATCGATTGACTTATCGATAAACTAGAAGTGACAATCAAGGCTCACCACGTAGCAAACCAGTGAACAAGCAGCTGGGAAACAAAGCAAAGCCCAGTTGAAACAAACTGATAATCAAGAGCTACAAGAGCCACACACCACAGAACTACTACCAAACAACACAAGCATCAAAGGAGATGTTATGGTAGCTCGCGATGAGAAAATGATCGATCGCGTCGTTTCCTCCCTCTCAACCATTCTTTACGGCGGAGATTACAACCCCGAGCAATGGCCAGAAGAAGTATGGCAAGAAGATATGAAACTCATGAAAGAGGCTCATATCAACGAAGTCACCCTCAACGTGTTCTCCTGGTCGCTGCTGCAGCCGAGCGAAAGCGAATACGACTTCCACCTTCTCGACCGCATCGTCGACATCTGCAAAGCAAATGGCCTGCGCATCGTCATGGCAACAGGAACCGGCGCTCTACCAGCATGGATGTGCCTGCGCCATCCGGACGTAAACCGCATCGGCTACAACGGCGAAATCTATAGGCACAACGGGCGTGAAAACTTCTGCGCCTCCAGCCCCACCTTCCGCAAATACGCAGGCTTGCTCGCCGCCAAAATGGCACAACACTACGTTGAGAGAGGAGACGCCGGCGCAGGCGACTCACCTATCGTCGCCTGGCACCTTTCCAACGAATACAGCGGCTTCTGCTGGTGCGATCGCTGCGCACAAGCCTTCCGCGAATGGCTCAAAGCCAAGTACCACAACAATATCGACGAAGTCAACGATGCGTGGAACGCCCACATGTGGAGCCACACCTACCACTCCTTCGACGAGATCTTCCCACCCAACACCCGTGGCGACGGTATGGAAGGTGGCGCCTACTGGGCAGGCCACGCAGTGCTTGGTGGCTACTCACTGGATTACCGCCACTTCTACAACGACCAAGTACGTGCCTGCATCAAACTTGAACGAGACGCCGTACGTACTTATGACACATATGCTCCTATCACCACTAACATGATGGGAACATTCAACGATTACGACTACTACAAGCAAGGTGAGTTGCTCGACGTGATCAGCTGGGATTCCTACCCGGGCCTCGGCGAAGATGCGGCAGTCATCGACATGCGCCACGACCTGATGCGTGGAGTCGCTCACGGCGAACCATGGATGCTCATGGAACAAGCACCGAGTAACCAAAACTGGATGCCATATTGCTACGTCAAACGCCCAGGCCAGCTCGCCGAACTCTCCTGGCAAGCAGTAGCCCACGGCGCCAACACCGTGCAATACTTCCAAATTCGTCAAGCGCGCTCCGGCTGCGAAAAGTTCCACTCCGGCATCATCTCAGCCGATGGAACAAACAAAACTCGCCGCTTCCGCGAAGCAGCCCAGCTCGGTAAGCAACTCGAACAACTCTCTGCACAAATCCTCGCTACAAAACCACGCCACGGCCAAGTCGCGCTTATCTTCGACTGGAACGCCTGGTGGGATATCCAATTCTCTGTTGGTCCAACCCAAGCCCTCGACTACGTCGCCGAATGCCAACGCTGGTATCGCGAACTTCATAGGCGCAATATTGCCGTCGACGTCGTCAGCCCTCTGGAAAACCTCCAAGATTATCAGGCTGTGCTCACCCCATGCCTGCAAAGCGTTGACAAAGCTGTTGTAGAAAACCTCCGCAACTACGTTTCTCACGGCGGACGCCTGCTCATGACGACGATGACAGCAGTAGCTGATGAGCATGATTCCCTCTACCAAGGCGAGCAGCCAGTACCATTGCGCGACCTCGCTGGCATCTGGGTTGAAGAAACAGATTCTCTCGCTCCTTCTACCCCTGTTGGTTTGGCTTTCACAGGCGAAGAAGCTCAAGCTCCTCAAGTTTCTCCAAGTACAAGCAAAGAAAGGGCGTCAGCAGCGGGCAAAGCGACATATGGAAAAGCGACATATGGCGAAGTTGCAGGCGGCAAGGCTATAGGCAATAAGGTTGCAGGCGGCGAGCAGCCTTATGGCACGACGCTCTTCGACATTCTTCACGCCGATTCTGACACTGAGGTTCTGGCGACGTACACTGACCAGTTCTACGCGGGAACTCCAGCTCTGACGTTCCACGCGCTTGAGCAGGGCGGCAAGCTGGAGAATGGCGCTGCGGGTGTCATCTACTGCGCGACGATGCCAAATGAGCCTGCAATTGCTCGTATTGTGGACCGTCTCTTGACTGGCCTTGCGGTAGAGCAAATGGTGACGCTGCCGATGTGTGAGAAGTGCCAATCTTGTGGTACTCCTTGCTCTCCAGATTGCCAGAAAGCTACATCGGCCATAGAAATTACCCGCCGCGTTGCTCGAGCGGACAAGCCTGGCGCTCGCGACCTGGTGTTCGTAATGAATACGGCTGAGCCTCCTGTGAGCTTTACTGCTCCTGTGTCGGGTAAGGACTTGCTGACTGGCAAGCTCGTTAAGCAAGGGGACACGCTGACGATGGCCGGTTTCGAAACTCTTATTCTGCAGCAGTAGTCAGGCAGTAAGGTGGCTGTGGAATAATATTCAGTAACAGTCAACTACGTTGAGGCTATAAGGGCGTTGGTATGAGCTTGAGCTCCCGGCGCCCTTTATTTTTCTGGGTTTCTGCGTTTGCGTACTGCCGCTAGGTCAATGATGAGAGGCCGGGTAGGGCGACGGGCCAGAATGGTGGGTATAGGCGAGATTGTGTGTCTCAGCTGCAGCTGTCAAGCGGATAGAGGAACAAGCGGATGTAGGGAAGATGAGAACAGTGGAATGGAGCAGCAGAGAGAGAAAGACGGCCAGTTGCGCATATGAGCTAATTTATAACTCTATAAATTAACCGGTTAAGAAACTCTGCTTCTCGTTATTGACAACTTAATCAATAACGCTACACTGGAATTATCTGCATGGTAGGAACTCTGCCGTTGGAATCTATTGCAGAGGTCAAAGAGGACCTTGAAGGAAGGGTTGACATGAAGTCCAAGAAACTGATGGGCGTTGTCAGTCTGATCACCATTGCTTCTATGGCTTTGGCTGGTTGCGGTAACTCGGCAAGCTCTGTCGATACCAAGGACGATGGCAAGGAAATGACTGTTGATGTTTTTGATGGTCTTGCCAATTATCAGGGTATTCAAAAGGGTTGGTTTGCCAAGATTGTCAAAGACAAGTTCAACATGAAGTTGAACATCATTGCCCCAAACGTTGCCGGCGGTGGTGACACGCTGTTCGATACTCGCTCTGCTGCTGGTAATCTCGGTGACCTTGTCATCATCGGCTCTGCAGGTGGCCGCGCGAAGAAGCTAGTGAAGGCTGGCTTGATTTCCGACATGACCCCTTATTTGAAGGGCATGACGTACATCAATAAGTACAAGAGCGCTACCGACGCTTTGAGCGATGTTATTGGCAAGAAGGGCGTGTGGGGCATGCCAAGCTCTCTGTCTTCCAAGGCACCAACTCAGCCTTCGGAAGGCTTGGAACCAACCTTTGGTCCTTACGTTCGGTGGGATTACTACAAGGCAATCGGCTATCCAAAGATCACTGACCTTGATTCTCTCGTCACGGTTTTGAAGCAGATGCAGGATAAAGCTCGCGAAGAAACCGGTCAGAAAGATATTTACGCCATGTCCCTGTTCAAGGATTGGGACGGCAACATGATGAACAACGCCAAGCAGCCAACAACTTACTATGGCTACGACGAAATTGGCTTTGTTCTGGCAAAGGGCGACGGTTCAGATTACCAGTCCATTACCCAAAAAGGTGGCATGTATGAGAAGGCTTTGAAGTTCTTCAATGCTGCTCACCGCGCCGGCATTCTGGACCCTGATTCCTCTACTCAGAATTACGACACCATGTACTCCAAGTACCAGCAAGGCAAGATTCTCTTCTCCTTCTGGCCATGGCTGGGTCAAGCTGCTTACAACACTACAGAACACAAGCAGCAGGGCAAAGGCTTCATGATCGCTCCTATGGATAACATGAAGATCTTCTCCTATGGCGCAAAGACGGATGGCGACTCGAGCACCGCTTTTATTGCTATCGGTTCGAAGGCAAAGAATAAGCAGCGTTTGGTGAAGTTTATCAACTGGCTGTATTCCCCAGAAGGTGTGTATGCAACTTCCACAGATACCGGTGGTTCTGCTGGCCCAAAGGGCTTGACCTGGCAGATGAAGGGCGATGAGCCAGTGCTCACTGAGTTTGGCCAGAAGGCACTCCTCGGCGGTGGTGCTGATGTTCCAGCTGAGTGGGGTGGCGGCACCTATAAGGATGGTGTTTCTGCTCTGAACATGACCACCGAGGTTGCTAACGACATCGACCCACAGACGAAGCAGTCCTTCAACCCGCAGCTGTGGCCATCTGTGCTCAAGCACAACGATGATGCGCTGACCACTGATTGGTCCGAGCATATGGGTGGAGCGAAGACGACAATGGAATACCTCGAGAAGAATAAGGAAATTCTTGTGGCTCCAGGCGCTTCGTACACTGCTCCAGAAGAGCCCTCCACTATTTCTAACCTGCGTGGTCAGATCAAAACGGTGATTATCGCCAATTCGTGGAAGGCTTCTATGGCTGATTCTGATGCGCAGTTCAACCAGCTTCTCGACGAAATGCGCGAGAAAGTGAAAGGCTTGGACTTCAAGACCGTTCTGGACTGGGATATGAAGAATGCGAAGGACCAGAACAAGGCTCGTGTCGAAATTAAGAAACAGTGGGAAGAATCTCACTAATTCGAAAAATTCGGAGTAGAATAGTTATTGATAAAGAGTTCAATAACGGTTCTACTCCGTTTGTCAATGTTGACAACGAAGCACTACACACAAAACGTTGTGTGATCAGCTTTCTGAGCTGATCAGGTGAAGGATCGTAAGCTCTTTTATCCGAGTGGTTCAGAACGCAGTGCACCGTCGCACTGGGCTGGGACCCATCTTCAAGGGGGGGGGAATATATGAAGAAAAACAAGCTGATGGCTGCAGTCAGTTTGCTCTGCGTTGCTTCTATGGCGCTGGCAGGTTGTGGCAACTCCGATTCTTCTTCTGCTGCCGATACCAAAGATGACGGCAAGATGATGACCGTCGACGTGTTCGACAGCCTTGCCAACTACCAGGGTATTCAAAAGGGCTGGTTCGGCAAGATTATTCAGGATAAGTTCAAGATCAAGCTGAATATGATTGCTCCAAACGTCGCTGGTGGTGGCAATACCCTGTACGATACCCGCACTGCTGCTGGTAATCTGGGCGACTTGATCATCACTTCCGGTTCTAACCTCAACAAGTTGGCAAAGGCAAACCTCATCACCGACTTGACTCCTTACATGAAGGGTATGAAGAACCTCAACCAGTACAAGGGCGCACAGCAAGCTGTTTCCAACCTTGTTACGGTGAAGAAGGGCATCTGGGGTATGCCTCAGAAAGTGTCCAACCAGTCTCCTCTTTCTCCATCGGAAGGCATTGAGCCTGCTGCTGCTCCTTATATTCGCTGGGACTACTACGCCAAGGTCGGCTACCCTCAGATTCCTGATATGGACGCCTTCCTCAACGTGTTGAAGCAGATGCAGGATAAGGCTCGCGAAGAGACCGGCAAGAACGACATCTACGCCATTTCCTTGTTCAAGGATTGGGATGGTGCTTTGATGCAGAATGCTGGTGCCATTGCCAACTGGTTTGGCTACTACCAGCAGAATTCCATCCTCTACCCAGCAGGCACGGAGAAGAGCGGCTATGAGAGCGCTGTCACCAAGGATGGCGTGTACCAGAAGGTGCTCAAGTGGATTAACAAGGCTTACCAGATGGGTATTGTTGACCCAGATTCTGCAACTCAGAGCTGGGATAACATCTCCACGAAGACGACAGAAGGTAAGGTTCTACTCTCCCTGTGGTCTTGGTTGGGCCAGCCACGCCAGAATTCTGAAGTCAACATGGCTAAGGGTGTCGGCTTCATGCTCGCTCCACTCAAGACTATGAAGGTATACTCCGCAGGTGCAATGCCAACGGGCGACATTGCTACGGTTATCGCAGTGGGCTCTAAGGCAAAGAATAAGAGCCGCTTGGTGAAGTTTATTGACTGGCTCTACTCTTCTGAAGGCGTTTACGATTCTGCTTCGAATGCAGGTTCTTCCGCAGGCATCAAGGGTTTGGCATGGAAGCTCAACGATGAAGGCAAGCCATACCTCACCGATTTTGGCTTGAAGGCTATGAATGACGCATCCGGGCTGAACATGCCAAAGGAGTATGGTGGCGGTTCTTACAACGACGGTATTTCTGAACTGAACTTCTCAACTATCTCTCCGAATGCTATTGACCCAGAGACCAAGCAAGGTTATAACCCACAGCTGTGGGATACTGAGCTGGCTAAGGAGAACAAGCTCAAGCAAGATTGGTCCGATCATATGGGCGGAGCGAAGAGCACCATCGAATACCTCGAGAAGAACAAGATGATTGCTGTTGCTCCAGGCGCTTCGTACACAGCTCCTGAAATGCCAAGCAAGATCTCTACGATCAACGGCCAGGTCAACACCGCTGTGGTTTCCCACTCCTGGAAGGCTGCTATGGCAAAGTCGGACGCTGATTTCGACAACGAGATTAAGCAGATGACGGAAAAGGTCAACGGCCTTGACTTCAAGCAGGTCTACGGCTTCGATCAGAAGTGCCTGACCGAGCTCAAGGACGCTCAGATCAAGATCGTCAAGCAGTACGCGAAGTAAGCAGTACACCACATAAGCTACCGCTGGGCAGTAAGGCGTTTGCAACACTCTTACTACTGCTAGGTCAATAACTGCTAGGTCAATAAACAGTGAAGCTATAAAAGCTTTCACTGAAGAGCAGTGCAGAAGGGCTACAGAAGAAATCTGTAGCCCTTCTCAAGTTTGATGACACTATGAGAACAAGGAAGTTTCCATGTCACAGCACATTCCTGCTATGCCAGATCGTTCCAGCTGGATTTTGTCTGCAATCCCTGCGGCACAAAGCAAAGCACACAGCTTAAGAGCAACACCTGCACTCCTTGACGAAATTGTTCGTGTTGCCACTCAAGGCCCTTGGCTTCCTACGCAAGAAAGCCTCGCTCGTCACGAACAGCTATCTACTCCTGCATGGTTTGGCCGTGACAAGTTCGGCATCTTCACTCACTGGGGACTCTACACTGTTCCTGAATTTGCCAACGAATGGTATTCGCGCAACCTCTACATCCAAGGCACTGATGAGTTCAAACATCAGATTGACACTTTCGGAGCGCACGCTGAGCATGGCTATCAGAGCTTTATCCCGCTCTTTACAGCCCAGAAGTTCAATGCTCACGAATGGTTAGATGCTTTCGCTTATGCTGGGGCGCGTTACTACTTCCCTGTAGCAGAACACCATGATGGTTTCCAGATGTATGCAAGCAGGCTTTCACACTTTAACGCTGTAGAGATGGGCCCGAAGCGTGACATTATCGGCGAGCTGCGCGAGGCAACACTTGACCATGGTATGCACTTTGCCACTTCGAGCCATCGCGCAGAACATTGGTGGTTCATGAGCCATGGCATGGAATTTGATTCTGACATTCGTCGTGAAGCGGAAGCGAACACGAACACTGAGCGCGGTGGAAATCTGGATGGTTTTGAATACCGAGGCTTGAAGCATGGCAGCTTCTACTGGCCAGCAATGCCAGAGCCAGCAAGCCACATGGATATGCAATCGAAGCCTTACCCCAGCGACGAGTACTTGCAAGATTGGCTGATGCGTACCTGCGAAATCATCGATTCCTACCAGCCGGAAATGCTGTACTTCGACTGGTGGATTGGCCATGAAGCGTTTAAGCCATACGTGATGCTCATGGCAGCCTACTATTACAACCGCGCTGCACAATGGGGACGTGACGTTTCCATCTGCTATAAGGAAAATGCTCTGCCATGGGGAGCAGGCATGATGGATGTGGAGCGCGGCGGCTATAACCAGGCGATGCCATTCCACTGGCAGACGGACACTTCCATTGCCTATAACTCCTGGGATTACACCTCTACTTTGGAGTACAAGCCTGCTGGCGAGATTATCAGGACACTGATTAACGTCACTTCGCATAATGGCAATCTGCTGCTCAACGTTGGCCCGCGCGCCGATGGCTCCCTGGCCCAGAAGGATCGTGACATTTTGCACACGATTGGCAGCTGGATGAAGGTCAATGGCGAAGCAATTTACGACACCATTGCTTGGAAAGAGAGCGATGAAGGGCCAACTCCTGCTCACTCTGGTTCCTTTAATGAAGCTGCTATTGACTATACGTCGGCCGATATTCGCTTCACTTCTCGGGCTGGCATTGTGTACGCTTCTGTTCTCGCGCCTGCTGGTGGCGTTGGCCCTGAGCACCTGCATCGCTCAGTTTTGCCTGAGATTATCACTGTGAAGGCGTATCGAGAATATAGAGATGAAGACCACTCGCCATTCCATGGTGTGATGTGGCGCGTGAGCATTCTCGGTGACCCCCAGAATGCTGATTTGCCATTCACACGCGATAGCGAAGGCTTGCATGTTCAGGTGGATGATGCTTTGGCCAGGATGCGAGCAGCGGGCACACTCATTACTTCGGATGAGGATGTGCTGCCTGTGGTGTTGCGCTTGGAAGAGAAGTGATCAAGAGGCGAGCAATTTAATAGTTTTGTAGCGCTCTGCCTTATGCGCAAATGAAGGCATGCGCTCCACAATTGGGAAGAGTGAAGCATACACTTAGTTAAACGGCTTAACTAAGTGTATGCTTCACGGCAACGTGAAAGGATAACTATGCAGGTCTTTGATACCAGCATCGAAGGAATCGATGGCACCACGGCAAAGCTGACGGGATACGTTATCGACAACTCAGAAGAGATGGATGTCGAGCGCAAGCGCGCCACCATTGTCGTCGTACCTGGTGGTGGTTATGAAATGACCTCTGATAGGGAAGCGGAACCAGTCGCTCTGAAACTCGTGAGCTGTGGCTACAACGTGTTCGTCCTGCGCTACTCGTGCTGGCCGAGCGTATGGCCAACTGCACTGTTGCAATTGGCACAAACCATGCGCGTGATTCGTCACAACAATGAGCAGTGGCATGTCGATTCTGACAAGATCGTGCTCATGGGCTTCTCGGCTGGCGGTCACCTTGCTGCTAATCTTGCGACGACTTATGCGAGCGACCCTGTGTTTGGTGAGCACGGCTTCTCTCAGGACGAGATTAAACCCAACGGCTTGGTGCTGGGCTATTCCGTCATTGATGGAGGAGCGAAGGCTCACCGTGGCTCGTTTGACCACCTGCTGGGTGAGCACAAGGCTGACCCAGAATGGATTGAGAAGCTTTCCTTGCAAAATCGCGTCGACGAGCACACTCCTGCAACATTCCTGTGGCACACCGCAACAGATGATACTGTGCCAGTGGAGAACTCTTTGTACTTCGCCCAAGCATGCATTGAACATCATGTTCCTGTTGAGCTGCACGTGTTCCCGCAAGGAGGCCATGGCCTGAGCTTGGGGACGCGCGAAACCAGCATTAAGGGATGGCATAACTACGGCATTGAGAAAGATGTTCAAGCATGGCCTGAGCTCTTCCATGCCTGGATGAACCGCCTCTTCCCTGATGCTGTCTTTACTGAGTAGACGCAATGAGTAATGGTGAAATGAAGGGGTTGTGAAGTCGCTCTGAAGCCGCTATGAAAGCGCAGCCGGCAACTCGCAACCACTTCACGCGAGAGGTGATCCTTATGGTTCAAGAACATCGCAGGGCACAAGGCGCATGGCATGACGAGCAGTATGTTCCGAGCGCTCACGTGCAAGAAATGATGAATAAATACCCTGACGTTGTCAAAGTGTTTGGCGACGAATGGTTGCAATACCGCAAGTCTGACATTCTTCCGCAGCTGACGTGGGAAGCGCAGGCAACCTGCGATGAGATTAACCGTACCTTCTTCACCGATAATGAGCATGCGATGAAGCTTTTCCATCAGCTCGTACCTGAGGCGGGGGAGGGTGTTGACATTCGCCCTCCGATCCGCCTGGATTATGGTTTGGGTTTGAAGATTGGCAAGCGCACGTTTATCAACATGGATTTCCTCATTGTGGGCGGCGGTGCTGTCAGCATTGGTGAGGATTGCCTGATTGGTCCTCGCTGCTCTATTTACACGCCGAACCATGCTGTGCCTGTCCGCCCACGTTTGGACGGCTGGCAGAATAATTCAGACGTTCGCATTGGTAACAATGTGTGGTTTGGTGGTAATGTCACCGTCTGCCCGGGCGTGAGCATTGGTGACAATTGCGTTATTGGCGCTGGAGCTGTTGTGGTGAAGTCTATTCCTGCGAACTCGATTGCTGTCGGTAACCCGGCTCATGTGGTGGGCGAGGTCCCTGCCGATTTCCCCAACGGCACGCTTCCTGTTCAGCAGTAGGCACAGGTTCTGAAACGCTTGAGATTATCAGCGCTGGCAATCTCAGATAATTCCTGTTTAAGGCGAGGGAAATGTGTTTTTCTCTTTATCGATTAAGTTATCAATAGTAAGATAGCGAGTGTAAATCATCCGTAACCGGCCCTGTGGGCAGGAGGAAAAATGAAGTTTCTCAATGGTGAGTGGCTTGTCGAAGATGGTTTCGAAGCAAAGTACGCAGCCAATATCTATACGTCCCGCCGTGAAGGAGACAAACTCGTTCTCTTCGCGCCTTTTAATTCTCCTATTCGCAACGCTGGCATGACTTTGGATGGAGGCATCCTCACCATTGAAGTGAGCAGCCCCCGTGAAAACATCATCACCACGCGCCTTGTCAACTTCGCTCTGGATCGCAGCCACGAGCCCACCTTCCCGCTGAACGCCGACCCAGACAACAAAGTCGTTATTGAAGAAGATGACAACGAGTACCGCTACCGTTCCGGCAAGCTCACCTTGCACGTTGGCAAGGGCGACGTCATCGACTTTAGCTATGAGTATGACGGTAAGCGTATTGCACACTCTGGCTTCCGCAGCATGGGCCTGGTCACCGATCCAGAAGGCAAAACGCATGTTCTGGGCCAAATGGACCTCGGCGTTGATGAGAAGATCTACGGCATGGGCGAGCGCTTCACCAACTTTGTGAAGAACGGCCAGCAAGTGATCATCTGGAACCGCGATGGCGGAACCGACTCCGACCAAAGCTACAAGAACATCCCGTTCTACCTGTCCAACCGCAATTACGGCCTCTTCGTTCAGGACCCTGGCCGCGTCGAATTCGAAGTAGCTACCGAGCGTGTTTCTCGCGTCCAGTTCAGCTTGGAAGACCAAGAAATGACCTACTCGGTGGTCGGCGGCTCTTCCATGAAGGACGTTCTGACCAACTACACCGCACTGACTGGCCGCGCACCACTTCTGGCTGACTGGACCTTCGGCCTGTGGCTTTCCACCTCCTTCACCACCGACTACAACGAAAAGACGGTGTTGGAGTTCGTTGATGGCATGCTCGACCGCGGCATTCCACTCTCCTGCTTCCACTTCGATTGCCGATGGATGAAAGAATTGGAGTGGTGCAACTTCCAGTGGGATGAGGATAAGTTCCCTGACCCAGAAGGTCTGCTGCGCCACTTGCATGAGCGCGGTGTGAAGGCCTGCGTGTGGATTAACTCCTACATCGGTCAGAAGTCTCCACTGTTCAAGGAAGGCCAGGAGAAGGGTTACTTCATCAAGCGCACGAACGGCCAAGTGTGGCAGTGGGATCGTTGGCAGGCTGGTATGGCCATCGTCGACTTCACCAATCCACAAGCCGTGGAATGGTATAAGAACCAGTTGCGTCACTTGATGGACCAGGGCGTTGACTGCTTCAAGACCGACTTTGGCGAGCGCATCCCAACCGAGGATGTCGTCTACTACGACGGTTCTGACCCTGTGAAGATGCACAACTACTACACCTACTTGTACAACAAAGCTGTGTACGAAGTGATGCAAGAGCGCAACGGTAGCGAAAATGCTATTCTCTTCGCTCGTTCCGCAACTGCTGGCACGCAGAAGTTCCCGATCCACTGGGGTGGAGATTGCCACTCTACTTACCCAGCAATGGCAGAATCGCTGCGTGCAGGTCTGTCCTTCGGTATGTCTGGCTTCGGCTATTGGAGCCACGATATCGCCGGCTTTGAGGACAAGCCAACGCACGACATCTACAAGCGCTGGACGCAGTTTGGCCTGCTTTCCTCTCACTCTCGCTACCATGGTTCCACTGCATACAAGGTTCCGTGGCTGTTTGGTGATGAAGCTGTTGAGGTGTCCCGCGAGTTTACACGCCTGAAGTTGCGCCTCGTTCCTTACCTCACCTCTCAGGCGAAGATCACACATGAGACTGGCGTTCCGATGATGCGCGCAATGGCATTGGAATTCCAGGATGATCCTGCGTGCGAGGATATCGATACGCAATACATGCTGGGTTCTGACTTGCTGGTAGCGCCGATTTTCCGTGAGGATAGCGTTGCTCGCTTCTACGTTCCTGACGCTGGTGGTGACCACGCTGGCCAAGCATGGACGAACCTGCTGACAGGCAAGAGCTATGAGCCAGGCCACTGGTATACCGAATCCTTTGATTACCACACTCTGCCTCTTCTCGTCCGCCCTGGCGCTGAGCTCACCATGCTCAGTGAAGAAGATATCGACGAGCAGTGCAAAGCGCGTGGCATTGCAACGGCTGAAGAAGGCCGTCGCTACGCCGAGCAGCATCCAGCAGTTGATTACTGATCAGCATGAGCTATTGATGTGCTGCGCTCAGATCACTGGTGAAAGTACAAACTGAAAGTACAAACGAAGGTACAAACTGAAAGTACAAATGAAGGGGAGAAGTAGTTCATCTGGGCTACTTCTCTTCTTTGCGTATTTCGTTTGCGTATTTCGTCACCTCTCCAGGGCACCTGCGCAGATAACTACGTATTCTTCGCGCGGGTCTCAGGGTTGTGACAATCTAGGAAAGTTCGTACCTCATATCAAAGACGACATGAGGTTTTCTCGGCAAAGACGGCGAGAAAAGGAAAGGTACAATGACACTGTTTAACGTGCGACCAGCAAAGCTGATCGTCCCTGGTTTCCATCCGGACCCCAGCATTTGCGAAGCTGAGAAGGGTCACTACGTTCTCACTTTCAGCTCTTTTGAGTATTTCCCGGGCCTACCGGTGTATGAATCCTTCGACGAAGGAAAAACCTGGAGCTTCTGCTCACATGTAGCAGCGCGCCCCGAGCAGTTTACCAGCACGCCACTGGGCAACTCTCAAGGCTTCTACGCGCCAACAATCCGCTACCATGCAGGCACCTACTACCTGATTGTCACTGATGTGAATCGTGGCGCGATGATCTTCACCACTCACGACCTGCACGGTCAATGGAGCGATCCCATGATGATCGAAGGCTGGCCAGGAATTGACCCCAGCCTGCTCTTCCTCGACGCAGACGAAAGCGGGTCAGGAGAATTCGAAGCCTACATCTGCGGCAACGAAGCAGGAAATGGCAGTGAAAAGCCAGGAATCTACGCAGCGCGCATCAACCCAGACACTGCCCACCTGCTGAGTGAGCGCCACTTCCTCATCGGTGGAGTCACCGGGTCAAACCCAGAAGGCCCGCATATGTACAAGCGCGGCAACACCTTCTACCTCATGTGGGCAGAAGGAGGCACCGAAGCAGGGCATATGGAGTGCATCGCCCGCTCGCAAGCAGTGTTCGGCCCCTATGAAGCCAACCCGGATAACCCGATTTTGACGAACCGTTCCACCCATCTCTCCCCGCAGTGCATCGGCCATGCAGATTTCGCTCCACTGGACGAGCAGCGCTCCTTGTTGGTGTTCTTAGGCTTGAGAACAAACGCTTCCTACCCGCAGCAAGGCTTCCTCGGCCGCGAAGCCTTCCTCTCCAGTTTCACGTGGAACGATGAAGGCTGGCCAGACCTCAAAGATCAATCCTTCGAAGTCGACCCTGCTGACAACGGCTCCGTCGAAAGCTCCCGGCATGACTGGATCTGCCCTGGAGTCGACCGCGAGCAGCGCTTCCACGTGAGCTTGGCTGAAACGAGCAGCGATGGCAGCTTCGACTCTGACTTTGGCGGTGTAGGAACCCAGATTCGTATTGCTGCTAATGCTGCTGTACCTGCACCATTTAATTACAGTGAAGTTTTCGCTGCTGAGCATGGTCCGCGCCTCATTGGCCGCCGTCAGCTTCAGATGGATGACAGCTTCACTGTGGACGTGGTCAGCCCTGTTGAAGAAGGCTGGATGGGCCTCGTTGTATACGCTAACCGTGACGTGTGGGCTCAACTCATGTACTCGACAGAAACCCAGAAGGTTCAACTCATCACTAATGATCACGGCTTGATCGCCCATGGTCACTCTTTTGTACTAAACAATCCGGAAGGTTTGCGCTTGCAAGTGCATAGCAGTGAAGATGGGTATCGTTTCTACGCTTCTGACCCGAGCAAGATGGGTGAGTGCGTGACGATGGGCTTTGTTCCCTGCCAGATTTTTGCGGCAACCTCAGCTGGTGGCTTCACTGGCACCTTGCTCTCTGCTTTTGCTCATGGCAAGGGAGAGGCTCTTTTCAACGTTTCTGAAGAGTAGCTTGCCTTGTGAGATTGTCACTGTGACATAAACACTGTGACATAAACACAGTGAAATGAACACAGTGAAATAAACAAGTGACTTTGCGGTGCAGCTGAATTTCAGCTGCACCGTTTTTCGTGCTGATAATCTGGAGGCATAAGAAGCGAGGTTAGCTCTGGCCCCTCGTCAGCAAGCCTAAGTGCGACAAGCAGCCGTCCTCAGGCGTGTACAGAGTAGGGTCAAGCAAGTGGTTCCACTCTGTGGGCGGGAAAAGGTTGTCGGAAAAATGCAGCCATTCTTCACCCAGATTGTCAATTTCGCCAGCGAACCAGCGATACTGCAAACCATCCATTGCAGACATGGTCAAACGCCACAAATGGTGAAAATCATCCAGGCTCATACCGTGAGGCAAAACCCAATTGATGCGAGAGAAGTAAGCCCAATTGTTGAAGTACCTTTGAGTAAAGTATTCGTGAGCGGGGTGGTTGGGGTTCAGCGACTCGCCGTTGAGCAGGGAGAACATGCGCACCATTTGCGAGCGGGACATGTTGTAGCCAATGAGGTTCACGCAGGAGCGAGGGAAGTAGAAGAAGCGGTGGCCATCGACGTCTGTACCACTGGCTTCTGCGTAAGTAGCGTGGTCTGCTTCTGGGTTTTCATACGTGCGGTCGAGAACCAGAGTGAGCAATTCATCTTTGCTATGAACGTAATGGTAGAGGGCTGCTTCCGATGTGCCAATCTCGTTGGCAACATCTTGCATACTCATGCTTTGGAAACCTTTATGGGCGATGATGTCAGCGGCAGCTTGAATGATGAAAGCTTTACGCTCGTGGGGTTTGAGCCTTCGGCGTGCAGGGTCGACGGGAGGCAGCCTCGCAGGTTCTGGTTTGCTGCTGTATTCGTCAAGAACGGTTTTCCAGATGGGAATGCTCATAGTTTCAGCTCTCTGCATCAGGGTTAGCACGGTCGTTGTGCATCTAAGTTCTACTCTACTCACCAGCGGAAACTCGTGTGTGCGAGCGGGTGTAAAAACTCGTGTGTGCAAGCAGGTGTGAAACCCAAAGCCGGGCCAGCATCCTCACGAGAAGTTTTCTCGATCTGCGAGTTTCTTATCTATAACTTTATCAATAACAGTGCTATCCTAAAACAGGAACTGAGCGAAGATGCTTCAGCTCGACATTGACACAGGAACTCGAAGCAGAGTTCAACACACACTTCACAGTGGAGATACGCAATGAAGTACGGACATTTTGACGACGAGCATCGCGAGTATGTCATCACTACGCCTGCTACGCCACTTCCGTGGATTAACTACCTGGGTAATGAGGCCTTCTTCGGCCTGATTTCCAACACAGGTGGCGGCTACGATTTCTATCGCGATGCCAAATTGCGCCGTATTACACGCTATCGCTATAACGGTGTTCCTACTGACAACGGCTCTCGCAGCTACTACATCAGCGTGATGAATGAGGATGGCACTCCTGAACTCACGTTCAGCCCGACCTTCTTGCCAACTCGCACTGCACTTGACTTCTACGAATGCCACCACGGTTTGGGTTATACGCGCTTCTTGGCTCGTAAAGCGGGAATTTCCACTGATCTGCTCGCCTTTGTGCCTTTGCATAAGAATGCTGAAGTGAACAAGCTCGTTGTCACGAATACGACGGATCAGGTCAAGAAGGTAGACGTTACGGGTGCAGTGGAATGGTGCTTGTGGGATGCTGTTGACGATTCCACGAACTTCCAGCGCAACCTTTCTACAGGAGAAGTGGAGATTACCACTGACGCTGATTCCACAACCATTTACCACAAGACGGAGTACAAAGAACGTCGTAACCACTATGCATTCTTCGCCGTCAACCACAGCAGCGTAGGCTATGACACTGATCGTGCAACATTCCTCGGCCAGTTCAACGGCTGGGATACTCCAGCAGCTATCAGCCAAGGCCATGCTTTCAACACTCATGCTCATGGCTGGTCTCCTATTGCCGCTCCTCGCGTGAGCCTGACGCTGAAGCCAGGGCAGAGCTCGAGCTTGATCTTCGTGTTGGGCTATGTTGAGGTTCCCGTTGAAAACAAGTGGGAAGGTGATCCTCGCCAAGGAGTGATCAATAAGGCCCCTGCTCGCGAGCTTTTCTCGCAGCTCAACACTGACGAGGCTGTGGAGAGTGAATTAGGAAAGCTCAAGAATTACTGGGATGAGCGTTTGGGTGTATACACTGCTCAGACGGGTGACGAGCGTGTAGACCGCATGGTCAACATTTGGAACCAGTACCAGTGCATGGTCACCTTCAACCTTTCTCGTTCTGCCTCCTACTACGAGTCGGGAATTGGGCGAGGCATGGGCTTCCGCGATTCTAATCAGGACCTCTTGGGCTTTGTGCACATGGTTCCTCAGCGCGCTCGCCAGCGTATTCTCGACCTTGCTTCCACTCAGCTTCCGGATGGTTCGGCATGGCATCAATACCAGCCTCTCACTAAGAAGGGCAACGCTGGTATTGGCGGCGGATTCAACGACGACCCGCTCTGGCTCGTTGCTTCTACTTACGCTTACTTGGCAGAAACAGGCGACTCCAGCATTCTCAGTGAACAGGTGACTTTCGATTCCACTGCAGGTACAGAAGTCTCTCTGCTCGAGCATTTGCGCCGCTCGGTAAACTTCACCATCGGCCATAAGGGCCCTCATGGTCTGCCTTTGATCGGCCGAGCAGACTGGAATGATTGCCTGAATTTGAATGCTTACACGGCAATTCCAGGAGAGTCCTTCCAAACGGTGAAGTCGAATAAGCCGGAGAATGTTGCTGAATCGGTGTTTATCGGTGGCATGTTTGTTCTCTACGCTGGTCGCTACGTCCAAATTTTGCAGCATTATGGTCAGGCTGCTGGTATGTCCGCCACTGAGGTTGCTCAAGAGATGAGTGACGTACGTCAGGAGATTATCAGCGTGAACGATGCTGTCGAGTCTGCTGGTTGGGATGGCAAGTGGTTCTTGCGCGCCTATGATGCTGACTCTCGCCCTGTGGGTAGCGATTCCGATAGCGAAGGCAAGATTTTCATTGAGCCTCAAGGCATGTGCGTGATGGCTGGAATTGGCCTCAATGATGGCAAAGCTCAGCAGGCTCTCACTTCAACGAAGGATATTCTGACGAGCAAGTGGGGAACAGCTATTCTCGCTCCTGCTTATTCGACGTATCGCATTGAGTTGGGTGAGATCTCGAGTTATCCACGTGGTTATAAGGAGAATGGTGGCGTATTCTGCCACAATAACCCATGGATCAGCATTGCCAACGCTATTGCAGGCAATGATGAGGAAGCCTTCAACGTGTATTGGCGTACGTGCCCTGCGAATACGGAGGCAATTTCCGAGATTCATAAGACGGAGCCTTATGTTTACTGCCAGATGGTAGCCGGCCCTGAAGCGTACCAGCCTGGCGAGGGTAAGAACTCGTGGCTGACGGGTACTGCAGCTTGGACTTTCCTCAATATTTCCCAGTACATTCTGGGCATTCGTCCAACGCTGGATGGCTTGGGTATCGACCCTCACTTGCCTCAGCGTTTGCCTGAGGTTCATGTTCAGCGCGAGTATCGTGGCGTCACTTTTGACATCCACATGCGCCGCTCGCAGGTCACTTCTGGCCCGGTGGTGAGCGTCAATGGCTCCAGATTGCCAGAAACGTCTGTCTCGCGTGAGGCAAACGGCCGCGTGATTCCGGTTATTTCGGGTAACTTCGAGCCTGGCTCGACCGTCAAGGTGGAGGTAGAAATCTAAATTGTAGCGCGCCTGTCGGCTCACGGTTTGCCTCGTACAACCGGTGAGCCGGTCCCGGGTTTGACTCAGCTTCAGCTGCAGTCCTTTGTGAGCTGATGAGCATCTTCCTCATGAGCTGATGAGCTCACCCTCATCATCATTCTCCAGCTCCTCGCTTCGGCGGGGAGCTCCTTTTGTTTGTGCGGTGGTTGTGCAGTGTCAATCGCAGAAAAATCAATTATGCTTGATTCAGGTGCCAAATGCAGGAGGTAGTGATGAGTCATAACATTCGTACTGCCGTTTCCGGTAGCGATGCAGAAAAGGGTTCGGTGAATGCGTCGGCTTTCGAGCAAGGTGTGAACCATCGTTTCGTTCCTGCTATGCGCCTGGCTTTGCGTCAAGCTCAGATGACGCAGACTGTTGCCGCTCGTCAGCGCCAAGAAGCTATTGCTATGGGTGCGATCGCTCGCCCGGGTATTGCCGTGAGCGCCGGTGGTTACGTTTCTGGTTTGGGTTCTGGCTCTACTACTCAAGATTTACACGAGCTCCATCAGCACGGACGCAACTTAGTTCAACCGATTAACGAAATGTCGGCGATGACAGCATTGGCTGATGTCCCTGTCGGCGCAGTCGTTCTCGACCGTCATGATCGCGTGATTGCCCGCGGTTACAACCGCCGTGATGCGAATGGAGACATTCTCGCCCACGCGGAGATTGAGGCTATGCGTTCTGCTGCTGCCCGCACCTACAACTGGAATTTGCAGGATTGTACCCTCGTGGTCACCTTGGAGCCTTGCCCGATGTGCGCGGGTGCTGCTGTGATGAGCCATATCGGCCGCATTGTGTTTGGCGCCTGGGATGCGAAGATGGGTGCTTGCGGTTCGGTGTGGGATATTCCGCGTGACCCTCATGTGGGTTCGAAGCCGGAGGTGATTGGGGGAGTGCTCGAACAAGAGTGCTCGGAGCTGCTCACCTCCTTCTTCCGCGATCGCAGAAAGTAATTGCTCTCCTCGTTCAAGTGAACTTCACTTCTTCTTCGGTGCGCGCTGGTGCTGAGCGGGGCCGGCTTGCGCTGACGGACGAACGCGGTGAGATGGGCGACGAGCGGTGCGGTGGGCTGCGCGGCTGGTGTCGTCGTTGTTGATTTCATGAGCGCGACGAGCGGTGCGGTGAGATGGGCGAGTGGCTGGACGCTTGGCGCGAGCTTTCTGTACTGCAGCGCGGATCATGCTGGTGAGCACGCCGAGTGCACTACCGCAGATAAATGGCGCAATTGCTGCGATAGCCCAATTTGCAGGCTCGTTAATATGCGTGTGTGTTAGCGCAACAAAACCGTAAAACACTGCGAGGCTGAGAACAGTGATACCGGCGAGAATGGCGACGAGCTTGTTGAGCTGTGGGTAGTGGTCAACGCTATACCACACGAGCACAAACATTGCTGCAGGGAAGCAGGCGAGTTCCGCGAGGAGATACAGCGTGTGCATCGGGGAAGTGATGACAACGAAGGCCACGAGCAGGCACATGAGTGCGGCGATGAAGAAGAAGCCTTTATCTTCAAACGGCAGGCTTGTATTGTTCGCTTTCTCCCATTGGTGCTCAAGATGAGCAAGACCAGGCCTGAAGGCTACTCCGACGCAATAGGAGAGAAGAACGATGAGAGCAATGATGCCCAGCACTCGGGCGCTGTAGAGTGCAGTCTTGCCAAGGGAGAGGTGAACCAGACTGTACTTTTTGGTGTTGTATGCAGAAAGGGCGAAGAGGCCCAAGCTGATGAGAGAAATTTCGATGGCAGGAGCGGTGAGGCTGATGCCATCGGTCATTCCCAAGAATACAGAAACGATGACGGTGCTGATCAGAATGGGGAAGAAGAAAAGGAGCGAATTGCTATTCGAATCCGGCACTACTGACCACACCACCATGCGGGTGAGGAAGGTGCAGGAGAAGAGAATCACCTCGGCGGCAGCGATGAAAGCGAGTAAGTGTTCCTTATTCCACGTGAAACGAAATGCGGAACGAATAGCCTTCATAGCTGCCTCCCTGATTAAGCCTTCTTCTCCATACGCGCTCTATGACGCATGATAACCCCTTTGGTTATTGTGCCAGCAATAGCACCCAGAACATAGGGGATGAGAATGGTGAAGACTGCTGCGTAATCTCCTACAGCCATCGTTTGGCCATTGTGTACAAAGAGAGCAAAGGAAAATCCCATATTGAGAACGGCTGAGCAAACTACGAACCAGCGCAGCTGAGAATAAGGGTAGATTGCCAGCCAACCGAAAATGAAGGCAGGAGCAGGTACCAGGAAAGCCAATGCGAGTACGGTGGCAGGCATTTGCCCTGGAGCAAAGAGATCAGTGAGGAATGCCGCAACTACTACGAGCTCGACGAGAACCAAGACGGTTCTACTAATGGAGAGCGGGATGTTCCGTTTTCTGCCATCACGACGAGGGTGACGGCTCAGCCAACGCAGCACAAGAGGGCGAAGCGTAACCGAGGACAGCGAGTAAAACACTAAGAAGACCAGTGTGATGCCAGCGGCGAGCGCGAGGGAAGAAAGAATGTTGTAAGCCGAATCGTGAGAACGCCAAGCGAGGTGACGCATGTTGGATGCGGAAATACTCACAAAGGCAATAATGTTTATTGCTGCGCTCGCTATGATGCTACTCAAACTCACCGTGGGAATTGCCCCGCAAATGAGCGAGAAAATAGCCATGGCAATGCCGAGATCACAGGTTTGAGCAATCCAGATAGAAGGGTCGGCTGTGAGAAAAATGTTGGCTGACCAACCCGACAGCATCAAGAATTGAAGACCGAAGAAACCAACAATCAGCAAGGAGAGCGCGGTCATCACAGTATGCGATGAGTTCCACGTGAAACTAAACGCAGGAACTGCTGATGGTTCTTCAGACTTGTCAGAGTTGACCTCTTCCGCAGTTAGCGGGAGCTGACCTTCTGGAGAATTGAGAGTGGACTTTTCATTGTGGAGCTCATGCTGTGAAAGGCTGTGAATCGACGACATGGTAGCCTCCTTCTGGCACGGCGTCGTGCCACTTAGGTTAGCTATCCATTATAGCTCAGAAAGCACCGTTTATACGGTGAGAAATGTAAAGATAACTGCGGCTCGTGTGCGTTGTGCACAGTTTCAGGAAGATAGATAGGGAAAAGGCCAGAGGTAAGCCTCTGGCCTTCTCCCTAGTGCCTGTTCACGGCGTTCAGTCGCAGGGCAGCGTAGCTCGGCCGCGGGGGCAGTGCGCAGTGATAATCTCCCCGGCGGCTATCCGTTCAGCGGCTATCCGCCCAGCGCCATGAGATGCGAGCGATGAGAGAGCGCAGTTAGGCCAGCCATTAGCTTCTTCAGCGGCTCACGTACCACCAGGCCCAACAGCGCCGACGGGATGAGGAAGAGGCAGAGCATGCCGATATTCCACAGCCAATCGTTGTTGTAAACACCAGCAATCGCAGCGCGCAAAGCATCCATCGCATACGTCGCCGGCAACCACGGGCGCACCCGGCCAAAGAAAGCCGGCATGAGCTGGGTGGGGTACTGGCCCGACGAGCCCGACACCTGAATGATCATCACAATCACGCAGATCGCCTTACCCACCACGCCAAATGCAGCGCCCATGCAATAGATGAAGAAGGAGAACACGAAAGCCGCAATCTGGAAGGTGAGAATGAACAAATCCATCCTCGCGTACTGCACCTTCAAGAAGAACAAGCAGCCCAAACTCAAGCACAACGCCTGAAGCTCAGTCATAAACACGATCGACAGGTAACGGCCCCAGAACTCCTGGTTCTTCGTCAGCCTCCTCAAACCGCGCTTCTTACGCTCGCTCACCACGCCAGACGTGCTCGCCGACATGAGGGTCGCGCCTACCCACACCGCAAGAATGCCGTACAAAGGCGTCATCTGCGAACCGAAAGTCTTCACCTCGAAAACAGCATGCCTTTCCACACCCACCGGCTGGGAAACAAGGCCTGCCAAAGTCTCCGGCTCCTCCGAACTCAACTGCTTGAGCGCATCCGTTGCACCCGAATTCAAAGCCTCACGCGCGCTCTGGCTGAAACTGCTCAGCTCGTCGGCAAGCTTGCCCAACCTCTTCTGCGTATCCGTGAGATTATCAAGCGTTGTGGCAAGCGAGCCGTTCATCTTCTCGCTCGCCTGGCCGGCATTATTCAACGCCTGATCCATTAATCCGGTGAGGGTCAGGCCAGTGGAAGAAGCGTCGCTCACGATCTGCGCCAGCGACGAAGTAGCAGAAGTGAGCTGGGAAGAGGCCTGATTTTGCGCGCTGGTAATCTCGCGTCGTGCTGAAGCGAGAGCCTGCTTGGCCTCTTGCTTCTGCTTCTCGAGATTATCAGTGCGTCCAGTAACCGACTCGGCCGCCTTTTTCAGCGCCGCAGAACTGGAAGACAGAGAATCATGAACGCGAGTGAGAGCCTGCGCCTGCGACGAAATGCGATCCGCCGTCGAATCGAGCCTGTCAGCAGCCCGAGCCAGCGCCGAAGAAACCGGCTGCGAGCTCGACGAATTTGCCTGATCGCGCAGCTGCCCCGCACGAGAATGCAACTGCGACGCCAAATCCGTCAGCTTACCCGACAGCGAAGCGTACGACTGCGCCAGCGCATCCGTACGCTCGGCCAACGAAGAAAGCTCAGACGCTGACGTGCGCGACGACGTTGACACCGTGTCGAGCAGCGAGGTCACCGCCTTCTGCGCGTTGGCAAAAGCATCATCCGACTGCTTGAGCGCGTTCTTCACCGCAGAAGAAGCATCGCGCGCGCTATTCCGAGCAGCTTTTGCCTCACGGGAAGCCGAGTCGATGGCAGAGCGAGCAGCATCTTGCAAGCCGGTGCCGGAACCAGAATTGTCACCAGCGCCGTCACCAGCGCCGCCACCATTAGGCAGCATCGCCGACGCAGCATCCACCACGTCACCAGCAGAGCTCAGTACCGCAGAATACGCGCCAATCACGCCAGAAAGCGAGCGAGCCTGAGAAGCGGTCGCATCCACATTCTTGACGAAAGAATCCAAAGACGTGCGCGCTTCATCTGTGCGCAGAGCCGAACTCATCGCCGAGGCAACATCCAAAGCTACGCTCGTCATCGTCTTCGTGAAAGTTTGGTTGATCTGGTCACGAACGGTGGTAGCACCCTTGCCCGTAATAATCGGAGCCATCGGGTTCTGCTTCGCATTCGTGTAATACGTGATTTTCGCGTGGTGAATCTGCGGGCTAAACAGCGTCATCATGTCACGAGAGAAGCTCTGGGGGATGACGATAGCCGCATAATACTCGCCCGAACGCACACCTTCCACTGCGTCATGACGCGAAGTGAAAGTCCAGCCCAACTGGTCGTTCGAACGCAGGGCGGAGACGAGCTTCTCACCCACATCGATGCGCGTCGGAACAATATCGGAGCGGTAGCCCTCGTCGAGGTTAGCGACAGCCACCTTCAAGCTTCCGGTGTTGTTATACACATTCCATGCGCCCGCAATATTAAACCAGGCGTACAAACTCGGGATAATCACCAGTCCAACCGCGCAGATGAGCGGAATAGCCGAGTTCGTCACCGAGCGGAAATCACGCCAGAAAATGCGGAAGGGGTTAAAGAACGGCAAATTCCAAAAGTGCTTCCAGAAGCCTTCATTGCGGTGGCTCACATGTTCGGCGAGCTTCTTAATGTCGTCGTGCACTTGCGCTTGAAGCTTGGGGTCCATCATTCACCCCTTTCGTTTAACAGAGCGTGCAAATCTTGATCCGTCATATCCGAGATTGACAGGCTGCGATGCAAATTATCGTGAATATCCTCCACGATCGTGAGGAAGAGGATGTCCACCAGGCTGACAATCAACCAAATGCCCAAAGAGGCCAGACGGGCGTTATTCGTCGGGATGAGGGCGAATGGCAACCATGGCAAAAGCAAGGCCACCACGAAGCCACCGCGAATGAGGTACGGGTAGACGCGGTCGAAACGATCCACCTGCTCGACAAGCTTGGCGCGGTAGACCCCACGCGAGCCCAAAGTCGACAGAATGGACGACAAACGCGGAATACCAGTCGTTGGCAGATCGTCGCCCGACTCGGTGGCGAAGAATTCGGTTGCGAGCAAACGCCTGTCGTACAAGGAGTTCACATTCACCAAGTACGGCTTGAGCGCCAAGCCCAACACGAGGGAGAAGGCGAAGAAGAGCATCAGAATCGAGAAGCTGTTGAGCCAAGTGAACTGGTAGTAGCCGCCGATCGTCTCGCGCATCATCTTGATGCCATACGTCCACGGCAGCCAAGGGCTGATATCCTGGTACACCTTCGGCATCATTTCGATCGGGTAGATGCCTGTGCCGCCTGGAATCTGCAGAATCAAAATGATGAGCGAGAGCACCTTACCCACATGAGCGAAGCAGGCGGATAGCGAGTAAATAATGCTATTGTACACGAGTGCGCACAGAACGCTGGTGAGCGCGAAAGCCACCGGATGCTCCACGCCGATGCCCAAGAACATGGAAACTATCGAGCCGATGAGCGACTGGAAAGTGGCGAAGGTGGCGAAGAAGAGCTGGCGGGCCAAATAGGCTTGGCGTGCAGAAATATGCAGCGTGCGGCCTCGCTTGTCGGTAAGGCCTTCTTTGTCCACATCGAAGCGGAAGGCCATGGCCAACATATACGAGCCCACCCAGATTGCCACTGACACGAAAACAGGCGTCATAGAAGAGCCATAGTTCTTCATCGGGTAATCTGTCTTCGTTACCAATTGCGCAGGCGACGCCATGAAGGAAGCGATACCCTTCGCATCCAGATGCATGAGCGACGCAATGTCAGCAACCGCTTGCGATGAGGAGAGAGTAGCCATGTCGGTGGCCATATTCTTCAACTGATCGCGCGTGGTATCCAACTCGTGGCGCGTAGTAGTGAGAGCGTCGTCAAGCTTTGCCAGCGTGTGGTCGAGCCGCGAGATCACGGTGACGGAGCTGCTGGACAGCTCGGACACTTCGTCGAGGGCTGCCGTCAAACGCGAGCTTGCCGAAGAAAGGGAGTCGAGCCCGTGAGAAAGCGCGGGAACAGCGGTATTTTGCAAGGACGTGTTCAATCCGGCCAGGGCGTTGACCTGTGTACTCGTCGAATCGGCGAGCTGGTGAATAGCAGTGTCCGCTTGGTTAGCCGTGGAATCGAGCGAATCGACGGTGGAGCTTACCCCAGAAACCAAGGTTTGGGTTGCCTCATGCGTCGAGTCGGCGATGGTTTTCACGCCTTCGATGAGCCCAGCGGCTTGAATGAGCTGGTCGCTCACGTTTGCGGGAACGTTGGGCGAACTGGCGAGGTCGCGCAGGGAGCTGGCGAGGTCAGGCAAGCTATCGCGAATGCCCTGTGCTTCGTCGAGTGCCGACTGTGCGCGGGAGAGAACGCCGGAGGCGGTGCCGTGGGCAGAATGAATATCGCTGGCAACGCTCGATGAAGTCGCCGTAGCGTTCGCCGAGATCCTGCTCACCTCGGAAGCTGCCTTGCTGGAGGCCTGGTTGACGGAGAGCGCGAGGTTTTGAGCGTCCTGGCGAGCTTGGGCCAAGGTAGTGTCGCCGGAAGCGAGGTCCTTCTTCACTTTCTGCGCTTGGCTGGAGAGAGTGCGTAGGGTTCCCGTTGTTGCGGCTAGGCTCGTGCGAGTGTTGGAGAGAGTTTCGGAGTAATCCTTGAGCGAGTCGCTGGTGATGGTGAGCTTGTCGCTGGCCTGCGCGATCTGGGCGAGCGTGCGGGAGAGAAGCGAACGCTGGCGCTTGTCGTAGGTGGTGGCGAAGCTCTTCACCTGGCTGGCAACCGCATGGGAAGCCTCGGTGACGACGGTGGAAATCAGCTGTTGTTGCAGGGTTGAGGAGGCGGAGTCGGTGACTTTCGGTGCGACTGCTGACGCCTTTTCGTTGACGTAATACTGCAACTTCGGCTGCTGAGGCGTGTCGTCGAAGGCGGCGAGGGAGGCCAGGCGCGCGCTGAAGTCGGTGGGGATGATGATGGCGGCGAAGTAGCTGCCGGCTTTGACTCCGTTGAGGGCGGCTTGCTTGGTGGTGAAGCGCCAGCCGATATCCTTGTTTTTCTTGAGATTATCAATGATCTGGGAGCCGACGTCGAGTTTGCCTGCTGCCTGCGATTCTACGGGTTCGTCCTCGTTGGCCACGGCAACTTGGATGTGGGAGGTGTTGCCGTAGGGGTCCATATCGGCAGCGATGTTAAACCATGCGTAGAAGCAGGGAATGATGCTGATGCCTAAGGTGATGACCACCATAGGGAAGGAGGCAAAGAGGCGGCGAATGTCTCGCCGGTATATTGCCCAGATCGTGCGCATATCTCTCCTTCGGCTTATGAGGTGAAGCCGTATACCTGTCAGTGTGCTAAGGCGTGGCTTGGGCCATTTCTTAGCGCGCAGCTCCTTCCTTGGAAATGAACAAAGTGTTCAAATTTCAGGGAATTATATATTTTTCTGTGCCGTCTGTCTAGCCTCTCACATTCATGAGAGAGGAATGTGAGCGTGTTCATCACAAGACGAAATTGAACATAAACAATAGAAGTGTATTATTGAAGGCGGTCGTTTAACGGCCATGATGATTAACAAATGTGAAGTTTATGTGAACGTCAGTTTGAAATATCAGGAATGGCAAGACTTTCTGTCAAGCTATTCAAGCAGATAGTGAAAGTGAGCGCACGCTCATTTACCTCAGGTGACATCGGGTAAGTGTGCATCCGAGGCTTATGAAGCTTGCGGGCCGATATCGACAATATGAGTTCTCTCTCATAAGCCTCACAGAGAGACACATACCAGTACTTCACTGGTATGGGGAGGATGACAGACCAGATGCCTGATTTCTCATCACAACAGCAGCGGGCTCAGCTTCATCCGCAAGAGGATAATGAGGCAGCAAACGGCTTCCCACCAGCTGGCAACAGCTTTGAGGATGCTGCTCACGGCTTTGACGCCGAACCTAGCCCCGCCCAAACCGAAAGTGCTGCCCGCCATGCCGTTGAACAGGCTCGAAAAGCTGCACGAGCAGTGAAAAAGCGTCATAGCGATGTGAGCAGCGAGCTGGCAAGCCGCCTGCTCGACCGCGCAGTTCGCGACAGCGAACGCGCGGAAAGCGCAGCCGAAGAAAGCCAGCGGGTAAGCGAGCTCGACGAGAGCGAGCGAACGCAACCACTGCGCAAGCGTGACCCGAAAACTGCAGTGAACAGTGACACTTCCGCGGGTGGCGCGCGCCCTTCGAAGAATGCGCGCGAAAGCGCAGGGACACGCACGCCAGGCGAAGCCGCAGCGGACGAAAACACACAGGATGAAGCTGCGAAGAAGAATCAGAGCGGTGATAATCCTGAAGCGAAAGATATGAGCCGAGACGAGCTGATCGAAAGCCTCTACGGCGACGACCAGGACGAAGATTACCAAGCCTGGCTGAAAGAAGAGCAGGATAGGGTCAGCGCTGAAACGCGCAAAGCAGCTGAGCAACTCGGCCAGCAGATGATCAACTCCGACCGCTTCTCCTTGACCGACGACACGAATATTACGCGTGAAAGCCAAGTGCTCGCCGACATCGCCATGAGCAGCGACGACCTCACCGCAAGCCTGACCACCAGCCTCTCGGCTATGGTCACCGCCGGAAACCCTGTCGAAGTGCCCAACCACAAAGAAACCCAAGAGAGATTTGAAGAAGAGAAGCGCACCAGCGACAAGGCCGCACACCGCCGCCTGCACTTCACCTCTCCCCGCGTACGCCGCACCATCGAACAACTCGTGGCAGCACTGGGAAGGCTGATGAGCAGGAAGAAAGCTCAGCACCATCTCCGTGGCGGATATTTCCCGCGAATCGGGTCTCTCCCGCGGCACAATCTACCTGTACTTCGCCGGTAAGGAAGACCTCATCGCCTCGGTGGAAGACATCATCATCTCCCACATCTGCTCGCTCATGTTCTCTATGACTGCTCCGGTTCCCAGCTCGGCAGAACATGTCGACCAGCTCAACGAATCCTTGGATATTCGCCGCCGCGTGGGTGATAGCACCCGGGTGGACCGCTGGGTCAAGGGCGAAGGCATGTCCATGTTCACCTATGAGGCGATCTTGCAGTGCATTCGCTACATGCACGAGAACATCGGGTTCCTCCAGCCGCTCGTCGGCCCGAATGGTGACCCATACTTCTCGGAGCGTGCAATCCGCGCTATTACGCGAGTGTTCCGCATGCGAACCCAGCAGATCCCAGGCTTGAGCATGTCGTACTGCGGCTTGCCAGAAGATTATGGCACTGCAGTTCTTCTCTCTGCCTGCATTTCTGTGACCGCTCGCTGGCTTTCCAAAGGCGCGCAGGAACCTGATGAAGAGTTTGCCCGTATGATCTACGGAATCTTCGTTACCGCACCAGCAAGGTACTTGCTGTAAGCGGTGCAAGAGGGCCTTAGCTGTCAATGCAGACGCTGGTGAACAGTGTCTTACATTCTTTAACTGATGTTCTGGCATGGTGCGCTCCTGTTTGGCTAGGCTAGAAGAGTCGGCACACAGACGTGCCGTGTTCGCGTAGTGAAAATCAAGCGATGCAAGCTCATGAAGCGGATGACGCTTCAGCGAGGGGCTTGACGCTTCAGCTTGCTTCACCATTCGCCATATGGCGGACGCACCAGCGCAGAACACCTCATAAAGGAGAATTTATGGTCGAGATGTGCGATATCGATCCGCCCTACACCCCGGATCCTCACCGTTACGACGGACGCATGGGTTACAACCGTTCTGGCCGCTCAGGCCTTCTGCTCCCACAAATCAGCCTGGGCTTGTGGCACAACTTCGGTGACAACGGCAATTACGAGAATATGCGCCAAATTCTGCGCACTGCCTTCGACGCAGGAATCACCCTCTTCGACGTGGCCAACAACTATGGGCCTCACTACGGAGCAGCAGAAAAGAACCTGGGCAAGCTTCTCAAGGAAGATTTCTCCCACCACCGCGACGAGCTGATTATCACCACCAAAGCCGGTTGGGACATGTGGCCTGGCCCCTACGGTGACTTGGGCTCGCGCAAATACCTCATGGCATCCCTTGACCAGTCGCTCAAGCGTCTCGGCCTCGACTACGTGGATATTTTCTACCACCACCGTCCCGACCCTGATACCCCATTGGAAGAGACCATGACCGCTCTGGCCGACATTGTTCGCCAAGGTAAGGCCCTCTACGTGGGAATCTCCAGCTACGGTTCTCGTGACACCGTGAAAGCAGCCAATATGCTGCGCGAAATGCACGTGCCATTCGTCATCAACCAAGTCAGCTACTCCATTTTCGAGCGCTGGGTGGAGCGTGACGGCCTGCTCGAAACCGCAGAAAACAACGGCATCGGCATCACAGCTTTCTCGCCACTGGCACAAGGCTTGCTCACCAACCGTTACCTCAACGGCATTCCAGCAGACTCTCGAATTGGCCGCGACCCACGCTATATCAACAAGAGCGCGCTGACAGACGAGCGTTTGGCTCAGATTCGCGCGTTGAACGGCATGGCCGAGCAGCGTGGTCAAACGCTTGCCGAAATGGCAATCGCCTGGCTGCTCTCTCATAAGCAAGTCACCTCCGTGTTGGTGGGCGCATCCCGCCCATCCCAGGTGCTCGATGACGTAAAATCCTTGCGCAATATCGAATTTAGCGCGGAAGAGCTTGCGAAGATCGATGAAATCTCAGGAGTGCAGAAGAATTAATTCTCTTCTCAAAGGTCTGTTTTCCTGAGTTATCAGGCCTGAAGATTATTGCGATCACGGATATTCGGCGGGCATTGCTTGCCGAATATCCATTTTTTTACTTTGTGACAAAAATAAATTGTGCGTCTACCCTGAATATATCGATGCTCTCTTCAGAGAAGAAGAGGGTTTTCAGATGTGCTTAGCGTTGGGAAGTTTACTTGCTTTCTCACGCCACCACACTGTGACGGAAGGATGATAAATGACAGAACTGACGTCCTCAGCAGGAGTTCGCATCGTCAGCTTAAACGACACCACCCTCGACGGTCAGCACAGCCTTCAGGGCGTGTACTTGGAAAGCGACAACGGCGAAGTTGGCGTTGCACTGGTTGCTCGCGATAAGGAACTTCCTCGCCTCGTACACTGGGGTCGCGCCCTCGCCCACCCTCGCCACGTCCTGCATCTGTACGAAGCCCAGCGCCCCCAGCGTGTTTCTGGCGAGTTGGATGACACCACATGGCCTTCCATTCTCCCCACTCAGGCAGAAGCGTGGATCGGAGCTAAGCGTCTCGACATTCGCCGCGGTACGCGCGAGCTTTTCCTCAACTTTGAGTTGCAAGAGATCACCACAACGCTGATCGACCCCGCCCAAGGAGATGGCCTCGACGCCGAGCTTGACCCAGGAGCCGCCGGTGGCGTGCAAGTCAACGTCATCGCTCGCGATAGTGCGCAGAACATCGCGGTGAACTGGCGTTTGCAAATGCTGCCTGGTGGCCTCATCCGCCAAAGCGCTCGCCTGGTGAATAACGAGCCAATGGCAAGTGGCGAGAATAATGGTGCTGATAATCTTGAGATTTCCAAGGTGGAATTGGGCTGGCCGCTGCCGTCACGTGCCAGCGAAGTGCTCACCACCACCGGCCATCACCTGCACGAGAGGCGTGCGCAAAGGCAAAAGCTGTCGATGAGCCGCATCGAAAAGGTCGCCATGGCAGGAAGGCCAGATTTCGACTTTAGCCTTCTGCTCGCCGCAGGAACCCCAGGCTTCAGCTTCGAGGAAGGCGAAGTGTACGTCGAACACCTGGGATGGTCGGGCAACTCGGTGATGGCCGCCGAAAAGCTGCCCTATTGCGAGCCACAGATTTCTGGTGCAGAGCTTCTCTACGGCGGGGAAGTGTCGCTTGAACCGGGTGATACCTACGCAACCCCATGGCTGTATGGCTCGTATGGTAACGGTTTGAACGAAGCCAGTAAGCGCTACCACCGCTTCGTGCGTGCAGCTCACCCGTGCTTTGCTCAGGTGCAACGCCCCGTGCTGCTTAACACGTGGGAAGCTGTGTACTTTGAGCATTCTTACGCCACTTTGGCAGCTTTGGCTGATAAGGCAGCTGATGCAGGTGTGGAACGCTTCGTCGTGGACGATGGCTGGTTCATGCACCGCCGCTCCGATAATGCGGGCTTGGGAGATTGGTCGGTTGACCCTGCGGTGTGGCCAGAAGGCGAGCATTCGCTCAAGGCTTTGGCTGACCATGTTCACGCCAAGGGCATGCAGTTTGGCTTGTGGTTCGAACCGGAGATGATCAACCCGGATTCGGACACTGCGCGCGCACACCCAGAGTGGATTTTGCGCGCGAGCGCTTCCAACCAACCAGGTAGCGAGCTCGGCCGCCTGCCTATGCAAGGGCGCAACCAGCAAGTCATCGACCTGACCAACCCAGCCGCCTACGAGCATGTGTTCAACGCCATGGACACGCTCGTTTCACAGCTGCACATCGACTACATCAAGTGGGACCACAATAAGCTCGTCACTGAGCCAATCTCCCCATACTCCGGCCGTCCAGCAGTGCATGAGCAGACTCGCGCAGTCTACTCCATCTTCCAAGGCCTGAAGAAGAACCACCCTGGCTTGGAGATCGAATCCTGCAGCTCCGGCGGTGGCCGCATCGACCTTGGCATGCTGCGCTTCGCCGACCGCGTGTGGGTATCCGACTGCGTTGACCCCGTCGAACGCGAAGAAAACCAGCGTTGGGATAGCGTGATTGTCCCGCCAGAGATTCTGGGCGAGCATATCGGCAAATCCCCAGCCGACTCTACCAAGCGCGCAACCAGCTTGAGCTTGCGAGCAGCCATGGCATTCTTCGGCCACTTGGGCGTGGAATGGAACCTGCTCACAGTTCCTGCCGAGCAGCTCGAGCAGCTGGCCGTGTGGGTGGATGCGTACAAGGCTTTGCGCCCGCTCTTCTCCACAGGCATGGTCGTGCACTCCGGTCCAGATGATAGCGATGAGCCAGCAGCCTATGTTGATGGCGTTGTTGCCCAGGACGGTTCGAAGGCAGTCTACCGTTTCACGCAGCTGACTGCATCGCGCAGCTACCCAGCTGAGCCAGTACGTTTGCCGGGCTTGAACCCGCGTTCTCTCTACCGTGTCAGCCTCCTGCCTGCTTCCGTTGCTGACATGCCTGAGAAGGGCAATGGCCAAAGCGACCTGCTCTGGGCTGTTGGCGGTGGTGCTCGTGGTGGTGCTGCAGGTGCTCGTGGTGGTGCCGCAGGTGCTGGAGCTTCTTCGAAATCTGCGGTTTCTGAGGGTGAAGTTTCTGAGGTCTCTTCGAAATCTGCGGTTTCCGAGGGCGAAGTTTCTGAGGTCTCTTCGGCCTCTCCAGTTTCTCCTGCCTTCAGCGGTTCGGTGACGCTGGATGGCGAGGCTCTTTCTCGCTACGGAATTCGCCCGCCGTCCCTCCATCCGGCTCAAGCTGTTCTCTTCGTCGTCGACGAAGTGGAAGAGTGACGCTGGCTGGCTGTTGCTGGCCGGCTGCTGGGTAGTGCTGGTGTTTCTGTGGCTGTTGCCGCCTGCGGCGCTGGCTGGTGGTAGCGCTGGCTGGTGGTAGCACTGGCTGGTGGTAGCACTGGCTGGTGGTAGCACTGGCTGGTGAGTTAGTTTCTCGAGATTGTCAGAATTGGCCAATCTGAGAACGAATGGCTGAGCCGCTTCCGCGCTGGTTGCCGCCTGCATATTCGCCTGTTACAAGCTTGCAGGTGCTGGCTTTCACGGGTGTGGAAACGCTTGGCAACCGGCGCAAGAGAGGCCACCTGTTCCTCGTACGATGAAGTATTGCTCGAGGTGGGTGGCCTCTCTTCATGCTGCGCATGAGGAAGCGGCGCCATCTGCGGTTCAACACGCCGTTTTTTACTTTTTGCAAAAAACATTGTGAAGGTTTTACCACTCTCGAACGTTCCAGAAATCCATTTTATTACAGAGTTTCCCGCGATTTTCTTCTGCTTTTCCATTTGCGAAAATATTGTTTCGCTATTTTGCAATAAATCGGGGCTCTGAGAAGAAAAAAGTACAAGAAATAATTGAGTCGTTTGCGACGCTCACTCCATCGCTAAGGAATTCATGTTTCGCCATGAACGCTCGTCGCAACGCGGCGGCCGCCATGAGCGTGGCGGCTGCCATGAGTGCGGCGGCCGTCATGACTGCTATGAGTGCCATGAACGCTGTCGCTGCTGCCGCTGTCGCAACCACTGCTCGTCGTCAGGCATAAGAAAAGCGGCTTGCTCATCACAAGCCGCCCATACAAATTTTGATGTATAAAACGTGGGGAATGCTGTCATTCCAACGCTGCCAGTCCGTCGGCATTCGAGTTTCGCTAAGCCTGTCAGCACCCGAGTTCCGCTCGCACCGCAGCACGCCGGAAGTCGAATACCGTCATTCTCGCGTCAGCGCCGACCTCAGCGCCATCTTTGGGCCGAGGACGAAGAGGCGGATTGCTTCTGTTGCAGCGCCCATCATCCATGGGGAATCGTCATCCTGAAGAATGCTGAACTCAACCTCAGGAGCGCGGCTCGGACGATACTCCGCCAAACCCATGCGAATCGACTCCATTGCATACTTTAAAATAGAGCACGACTCACCAGAAATAAAGATGGTACGTGGCATCGCCATATTTGCCACCACAGCAAGAAGAGCTCCCATACGGAAAGCCTCCCGTTGAACCAAACGCTTGGCCTGAGGAACGCCTTGCTCAACGTCATGAGCATAGTCGTCGAAAGTCTTTGGAGAACCCATCATTTCCGAGTATTCCTGAGCCAAAGAATCATTCGTTAAGCACTGCGAGCAACCGCGATGACGACGACCGGACAAGCAGGCTGGGCCGTCAGGGTCGATGAGAATATGGCCTGCTAATCCGTAGGATTCTCCCGGAGCTTGCACCACTTCGCCACCAGAAACCAAGCCGTAGCCGACGCCTGCGCCGACGGTGACTATAGCGAAATCAGTTTCGCCAATTCCTGCGCCGAACCACTGCTGATAGCGCAGCAAAGAGTCCAAATTATTGAAAATGTAGCACGGAATATTTGTCAGTTCGGACACCATTCCGCCCAAATCAACACGATGGTTCCATGCCAAGAATGGGGCTTGGTCCACAGTTCCATCGTCCATAATGTGGCCGCCAATGCTCACGCCTATCATGCGTGGAGTCGGCAAATTCAACGATTTTGCTTCGTCACAGCACTGGTCGATGAGCTTGGCCAAAGAGCGGGTCACATTTTCGGGAGTGGTGTCAGTGAAGTACTCTTCGTGCACGCTTCCTTGCTGCTTGCAGGAGGTGTTAACGAGCATCGCGCGGGCTACTTCACCGCGCAGATTAATTCCCACAAAGGTGTTGGCATCGTCGTTGATGCGCAAATTAGTCTGTGGGCGGCCGCGGCCTGCAGAGTCTTTATCTTCTGCGTCTTGCTCGTCGACAGGGGAGTGGGAGTTTTCTTCATCGGTAGAAGTAATAACACCGTCGTAAATAAGGTCGGCGGTAATACGCGAAACCGTGCCCTGGCTGAGCGAATGGAGACGAGCGAGGCCTGTGCGAGAAATAGGGCCATACATCAAAATATCGGCTGCGAGACGGTGCGTCCACTCAGAACCGTCAAACCATGGTTGGGCGGCTTGTGGCGGAAGAAGCGCTGCTTTATCGAAATCTGCCATAGTAACTCTCTCTCATTCACTCAGAAGTAGGCGGCTCAAGTTCGCGCGACTCTGTATTAATTTCATCTTATTGCATTTGTTCTGGTTTTGAAAGTAAAAAAAGACCGTCGACAATAAAAGATACGGAGATGTGAGGAAGCATTTCCTACAGAATGAATTTTCCCAGAGTTCATTCAGCAGGGATGGCATGAGTTGCTCGGCAAAGTTCGCACAGCAACATTTGCACTGCAAATTTCGCTCAGCAATCGTGCTCCAGCTGGTTGTGGGAAAATAAGTTCCTGAGAACGACTGATGAAGTATCAACGAGGAGAAAGGTCACATCCGATGCAGGTACATTCCGGCATGGTCAGGAAGGTGGCCAGGGCAGCAGCAGCTATCGCAGTTTCGGTTGCTACCACGATGTCCCTTGTGGGCTGTGGAGTGACGGGCAGTAATGACGTCACCCTGGACTTCTTCCAATTTAAGGCCGAAGCAAAGAATCAGTTTGAGACTTTGGCTCGTCAGTTTGAAAAAGAACACCCGCATATTCATATCAACATCAACAATTCGGCCAACGCACAGACTGATTTGCGTACGCGCTTCGTGAAGAACCGCGTGCCTGATGTTATTACTTTCAACGGTGATATCAGCTTCGGAACATTCGCTGCTGCAGGCATGTTCCACGATTTCACCAACGACCCGATCGTCAAGAAGCTCAACAAGGGCATGGTTGAAATTTCTCGCAACCTGGTTCAGACCACCGACCCCGCAAAGAAGCGTGTGTATGGTCTCCCATTTGCAGGAAATGCTTCTGGCTACATTTACAACAAGACCGTGTGGCGCAAGTGCGGTGTTGACCCCGAGAACCCACCAGAGACGTGGTCTGGTTTCAAGGCCATTGTCCAAAAGTTCAAGGATTGCGGTGTGAACCCAGTTCAAGCCACCGTTGCTGATGGCTGGACGACGCAGGCTCCTCTTTCCTCTTTCGCAGGAACCACCACTCCTGTTTCCGACTACGACAAGCTGCGCAAGGGTGAGGCAACCTTCAAGGAGATTTGGACCAAGCCAGTTCAACTCACCGTTGAGTTGTTGGATATGTCCACCTCCACCAAGGGCGTGACCTACCAGCAGGGCACTCAGAACCTCGCACAGGGCAAAGCCGCCATCATTCCTTTGGGTACGTACGCCATTCCTCAGGTGCGAATGGTGAAGAAGGATGCAGACCTCGGCTTTGCACAACTTCCTGCTACTGATAATCCTCAGCAGCAGTTGCTGGTTGCTGGCGACGACGTGATGCTCACCATGGGCGCGAACACCAAGCATCCTAAAGAAGCTATGGAATTCATCAACTTCCTGATGAGCGAGAAGTCGCTTAACCAGTATGCCGACGAGCAGAGCGCCATCACTCCTCTGAAGAACACTCACTTTGGTGATCCTGCTTTGAAGACCATTCAAAAGTTCTACAAGGAGAACAGACTCGTCGACTTTGCTGACCATAACATCCCATCCTCCATCAACCTGGGTGGCATGATGCAGACTGCTGTGATTAGCAAGAACGTTCCACAGTTCATTTCGGGAATGCAGAAGGAATGGGACAAGGTTCAGTCCCGTAACTTCTCCTACCTGTGAGCGTGAGTAAAGAAAGGATAGTGAAATGACGTCTACGACAGTTTCCGCCGGTCAGGCTCGCCTTGCAGGTAAGGCCAAGAAGGCAAAGGTTTCTTCCTTCTCTACCCGCCATGTGGATCCGGCTTATTATTGGATGGCCGTTCCTGCAGCAATTTTGTTTGGTCTCTTCTTGTACCTGCCGTTTGTGAGGGGTGTTCTCTACTCCTTCACGAACTCTCAGGGTTACGGAGATTATCACTACATTGGTTTGCGTAACTACGGCGCTTTGTTCCAGGATGACCGCGTGGGCCACGCTTACCTGTTCACCATTGCCATCGCTATTGTGATTACCATTTTCGTCAATGTGATCGCCCTGTTCTTGGCTGTGGCTTTGAACTCCAGGATCGCGTTTAAGAACGGTTTCCGCGCGATCTTCTTCGTGCCATACATTCTCTCCGTGCTGGTTATTGGCTATGTGTTTAAGTACATCTTCATGGCCGTTGTTCCAGCGTGGGGACAGGCATTGCATATTGGTTGGCTGTCGGAATCCATGCTGACATCTGATTCGATGGCATGGTTCCCGATCGTCTTCCTCTCCGTATGGCAGGGTGTGGCTTACTCCACGCTTCTCTACCTTGCAGGTTTGCAAACTATCGACCAGAGCTTGTATGAAGCTGTGTCCCTCGATGGTGCCAACGCTTGGAAGGCATTCTGGCAGCTTACCTTCCCACTGATTGGACCATTCTTCACCATCAATCTTGTTCTGACGATGAAGAACGCAATGAACACCTTTGATCAGGTGGTTGCTTTGACGGGCGGTGGTCCAAACTCTCAGACTGAGACGGTGACGTACTTGATCTTCAACAATGGCTTGACTGGCGGCGAGTTCGCTTACCAGACGGCTAACGCAGTGGTCTTCTTCGTGGTCCTGCTCATCATTGCAGGCATCCAGCTGGCCATCTCCAAAAAGCTTGAGAAGTGAGAAGCGAAAGGTCCTGATGACAATGACAAACGTTTCTGCTGCTCCCATGAGTGGAGCTGACCCTCGTACTCTCGCGACTCGCGAGAAGGCATCGTTGAAGGATGCTAACGGCAAGGCAGTCAAGAGCAAGGATAGGCATACCGTTAACTGGCCTTTGACCATTGTTTTGGCTGTGCTCTCCTTGGTGATTCTTGTCCCTCTGTACTTCACCCTGGTGACGGCTCTGAAGACTCCAGCAACAGTTGGTGGCTTCGACTGGCCAAGCAAGATGCACTGGGAGAATTTCTCGACTGCAGCTCAGATGGTTGACCTGGGTCACGTCGCCTTTAACTCTCTGATTATCACTGTTGCTGCTGTTGTTCTCACGCTGATGACGAACACCTTCGTAGCTTATGCAGTGGCAAGGAACCAGGATAAGAAGTTCTTCCGTTTCCTGTACTTCTTCTTCATTGCTGCTATGTTCGTGCCATTCCAGGTTCTTATGCTTCCTCTGGCAAAGCAGATGGGTATGTTGCACTTGGATAACCGCATTGGCCTGATCATTTTGTACGTGATCTTTGGCTTGGGTACGAACCTGTTCATCGCAACGGCATTCATTAACTCGATTCCATTCTCTTTGGAAGAGGCAGCTCGTATTGACGGCGCTGGTACGTGGAAGATCTTCTTCACGATTATCATGCCTCTGATGGGACCAATTAATGCCACCATTGCGATTACCACTACTCTGTGGGCGTGGAACGACTTCCTGATGCCATTGATTGTGATGACTGATGCGTCGAACACCACTATCCCTCTGGCACAGTACGTGTTCTCCAGCCAGTTTGCTACGAACTACCCAGTGGCATTCTCCTCCTACTTGATGGCTATGCTTCCTGTTCTGGTGGTTTACGTCATCTCGCAGAAGTGGGTCATTTCTGGTGTGATGCGTGGCGCTGTGAAGGGCGAGTGAGCTTACTGAGCCTTTGCTCACCGATGTAACTGAACCTTTTCGTAAGGCCGAGTCACTGTTGTGGCTCGGCCTTTGTGTTTCTGTCGTTTTACTGCTGTGATCACCATGAGGTATCCATGCTATGAGAAGAAAGCAAAAAAAGAAGAGCATCAATACATTACAAGCCGTGTTACGAAGTCATTAAAATAATAGAAATAAATAACAGAAGGAAGAGTAGAGAAAAAAGATTATCATTGATGGTAATAAAAAGAATATTAATGGCAATAAATAAATCTGAAAAGAGTATATTAAATGAATAATTCAAAGTAAATAATTGAATTGAAAGAGTGCTCACTTCGTCATTTTTACTATCTGCCGAAGGTCCTGAATAGCGAATTCCCCCCTCATATTGTCGGAATTAATTATTGTGGTGAGGGTGAGGGAAAGAAGCCTGCGCATTACAAAAGCGACGTAAAGTGCCTTGTATAGTCTCTGAATTATTTTTATAATGAAAGAAAATAGGAGGTAAGAGAGAAAGGTCAAAGATGACTGCTCAGAATAGGCTGTCAGTGCCTGATTCCATCCATACGAACGGAGCAACGCCAAACCCGTGGTGGTCGAATGCTGTGGTGTATCAGATTTACCCGCGCAGTTTCCAGGATACGAATAATGATGGTTTGGGTGATTTAAAGGGTATTACTTCTCGCCTGGATTATTTAGCTGATCTGGGTGTTGATGTGTTGTGGTTGTCTCCTGTGTATCGTTCTCCTCAGGATGACAATGGTTATGATATTTCCGACTATGAGGATATTGATCCCATGTTCGGCACTATGGCTGATATGGATGAGTTGCTCGAGCAGGCTCATGCGCGTGGTTTGAAGATTGTGATGGATTTGGTGGTTAACCATACCTCGGATGAGCATGCGTGGTTCCAGGCTTCTCGCGATAAGAATGATCCTCATGCTGATTGGTATTGGTGGCGTCCAGCACGCCCGGGGCATAAGCCAGGCACTCCAGGCGCAGAACCAAACAATTGGGGAAGCTACTTCGGTGGTTCGGCATGGCAGTACGACGAAAAGCGAGGAGAATACTTCTTCCATCAGTATTCCAAGAAGCAGCCTGACCTCAATTGGGAGAATCCTGAGGTTCGCAAGGCTGTGTATGCGATGATGAATCGTTGGCTTGATCGCGGCATCGACGGCTTCCGCATGGACGTCATCACCCAGATTTCCAAGCGTATTGATTCTCACGGTCGCCTTCCAGGCGAGCCAGGCAGCGAATTGGAAACAGAACCTGCTGGTGCTGACGGCTTCTCCAGCCCTTACCCCTTCTGCTCGAATGGCCCTCGTTTGGATGAGTTCTTGAAGGAAATGCGCCACGAAGTGTTTGAAGGCCGTCAGGGCTTCCTCACCGTAGGTGAAGCGCCAGGTATTGAAGGTAAACGTCAAGAGGAGATCACCAATCCTGATAATCATGAGTTGGACATGCTCTTTATCTTCACCCATCTGGACGACCCACAAGGTAGGCCAAAGTGGGATGCTCCAGCTCAAAGCCCGCTTGACCTGAAGAGGAGCTTGGGTAAACAACAGGAGTCTGCCGCTGGCAAGGGTTGGAACTCTTTGTTCTTGGATAACCATGATCAGCCGCGTATGGTCTCCCGTTTTGGTGACGATTCGACGGAAGAGCTGCGCGTGCGCTCGGCTAAAGCGTTGGCTTTGCTTTTGCATATGCATCGCGGCACTCCGTATATCTATCAAGGCGAAGAGTTGGGTATGACAAACGTCCGTTTTGACAAGCTCTCCGACTACCGCGACCTGGAGTCCATTAATCTGTATCACCAGCGCATTGAAGCTGGGGAAACGACTCCAGAGAAGATGATGGAAGGAATTTACCGCGTGGGCCGCGATAATGCTCGCACTCCTATGCAGTGGGATTCTTCCACTTTCGCTGGTTTCATGCCAGCAGATTCTGACAATGAGCCATGGATTAAGGTGAACCCGAATAAGGATCACATCAATGCTCAGGCTCAGATGGATGACCCCAACTCGGTGCGTGCCTTCTACAAGCAGCTGATCGACCTTCGTCATCACGACATGGTGGTAGCTGCTGGCTCCTGGCAGCTTGTTGCTGCTGATGACAAGAATGTGTATGCATTCACACGCACTCTTGCTCCTTACACCGACGACAAGGGAGAGAAGCATGAAGGCCAGCAGTACCTGGTGATGGTCAACATGAGCTCGACCTACTCGCTGATCCCTGTTGAGTGCCAGCAGCTGTTGGAAGGAAAGATTGGCCCAACCCGCGTGGTGATTGCCAACGATGATGCTTCTAACATTGCAGGCTCTCTGCTCAACGAACGTCTGGACCCATGGGAGGCTCTCGTCACCCGCCTGTAAAGCTAACGGATCGCGCGCGTGTTCGCTACTGGTCGAGTCCGGTGACCAGTGCTGGCAGGCTGCGCAGACACCGTGAGAGAATGGCTCTAGTTTCGTGTTAGAGCCATTTTTCTTATGTGCTTCAGTGAGCCTGAGTGCTAGCCTGTGAAGGTACGAATATTAGCTTGCAAGCCGGTACGGTGGCGCGAGCTCAAGGAGGACTATGACTACCCCATCCGGCCAAGACGGTGAGATTAACATCGATTATGCCAATCACAATCGTTTTGCTACGGACTCCCAGGGTGAAGATGGTTTCGAGCGCAGCCTGACTGGCCGCCACATCCAATTCATCGCCATTGGTGGAGCTATTGGCACTGGCCTGTTCCTTGGCTCAGGAAAGTCCATCGCTCTGACCGGCCCTTCCATCGTTGTGGTCTATATGCTCGTTGGCGCGGTGATGTTTGTTCTCATGCGTGCCATCGGCGAAATGCTCTACCAAGACCCGACGCAGCATAGCTTTATCAACTTCATTGGCCGGTATTTAGGCTCAGGGTGGGGGCGCTTTGCTGGCTGGTCGTATTGGCTGGTGCTGCTCATCATCGGTATGACCGAGCTCACCGCAGTCTCGCAATATTTTGTCACGTTCTTCTTAGGCTTCGGTGTTAATCTTGCGCCATGGCGTTGGCTTATCGAGGTCTGTACCGTCGCGCTGATCCTGCTCATCAACTTGATTTCGGTGAAGACTTTTGGTGAAACAGAATTTTGGTTCGCCATGATCAAAATCAGCCTCATTATTGGCATGATTATCACTGGCATTGTGATGGTTATTACGCACTTTAGCTACCCTGCCCATGTTGTTCAAGGCGTCGCCATCCCGGCTGGGCAGGCAAGTGTCACCAATATTTTCCAAGATTATCAGCTCGCTCCCAACGGGTGGATGAGCTTTATTCTCAGCTTCCAAATGGTCTTCTTCGCCTATGAGACGATTGAGCTTCTCGGCAATACTGTTTCCGAGACGAAGGACCCTCGCCATGTGCTGCCCAAGGCAGTCAACCAGATTATCAACCGTATTTTGATCTTCTATGTGGGTGCTCTGCTTGCCATTATGGCGATTGTGCCGTGGAAGATGTTTAAGCCGGCTGCAGATGGCAGCTTTGCTTCGCCGTTTATTATGGTCTTCCGCTTTGCGGGTGTGAACTGGGCGTCGGCTCTCGTGTTCTTCGTGGTGATTACGGCTGCGATGAGCTCGATGAACTCGCTGGTGTTTACCGCCGGCCGTCAGCTGTATGCGGTGGCTCGCAGAAGCCATGAGCCGAAGTTGAAGGCGCTGGTGAAAGTGTCCCGCCATGGCGTTCCTGCGCGCGCGATCATGCTTTCTGCGGCGATTATTTTGGTTTCTCCTGCGCTGAGTTTGCTGCCGGGTTTGCCAGCGCTGTTTACCCTGTTCTCCTCGACCTCGTCGGCGGTGATTATCGTCATCTACGTGTTGGTGATGATTGCGCATATGCGTTATCGCCAGAGCGAGGATTTTTTGGAGGATGGCTTCTTGCTGCGCGGCTATCAGGTGTGGGATCGCGTGGCGATTGTGTTCTTCTTGTTCGTGTATGTCACGCTGTTTTTCAGCTCGGAGACATTATTGCCTGCGCTCTTGGGCTTGGTGTGGTTTGCTGGTTTTGGTACGTTCAGTCTCCTCACCGAACGGCGGAAAGGGTAATGTCGAGAGATTTCCGAGAGGATCATAAACAAATGGTGACAATCAGTCTAATTTTTAAGGAAATTCACAGGAAAAACCTCTTGGCAGAATGAAAATCCTATTTAATAATGGTGGGGTCAACAGTGAGTGATCCTTCTGGTGACCATGCTTCGGCATGATAATTGAATCTTTCTTCTTCTCTCATAGTATGGCCGGGGCTTCTCTCTCCCCGGCCTTATTTTTTGCCCGCGCCCGGGCGGGGTGCGCTAGGCCGCGGCTCGGGCTGGGTTGGTAGCTCTAGGCCGCGGCGCAGGCGGGTTGGGCCGTGGCGCTGTGTGCCTCCCGAGTCCGGGTGAGTCGTGCCTCCTGCACTGACGAATTGGGGCTGAGAACAGTGATAATGGAAGAGGAAGAAGGTAGCACATGGTTCACAATCTCGATAACGCCCAACAGTTGAGCTTTGACTTCGATGAGGACGATAACGACAGTGATAATCTTGAGAAATTCGGGAAAGCTGAGCCAGTAGTCAGCGAAGCGGTGATGCCAGTAGTTTCCATCGATGCAGCAACGCAAGAATGGGTGGAAAACTGCTTTTACCGGCTTGCCCATTCGAAATTCCGCTCCAGCTTCCGCTTAAGTAGCGCAGACCTTGACTATGCGCTCAAAAAAGGCCCAGTCACCATCCACCAGCATGCGCGTCAATTCCTCACCCAGCGCCTGGCGGCGGCAAACCCCAGCAATGACGGGCGGCAAACACCCTGGCGAGGCCATCCTGTATTCACCGCCCAACATGCTACGGCAACCTGCTGCCGCGGATGCATGCACAAGTGGTGGGGAGTCAAGCAAGGCGTACCGCTTACTCCCGCGCAAATTGAACGTTTCAGCGTGCTCATCATGACGTGGATCAGTGCGCAAGTCAACGACGAGACGCTCACCGACGGGCGCAACGTTGGACGGTAAGAGGGTCGCAGGCCAGGGTCGCGCTGTTCACTAGAGCTCGCGGTTTACAGGACCCGCAGAATCAGTGGGTAGCCAAGGTACACTCTGTAAGCAGGGAAGGAGCCGAGGATGACCGTATTGAAGGCAAGTTGGAAGGCCCTGCTGAGCTTATTCGTCGAAGGGGAGACTTGATTGTGCGGGAGACCACTCGTTAGTCAACTGCTCGCCGTCACCTTTCAGTGGCGCCACACGATGCTGGTCAAGCTCGGGCAGAAGGCTTGTGGAAAGGCGCTGGAGCTCAGGGAAAATTTCACGTCCCGGCACGCTTCTATTCAGCCAGTCCGGCACAAGATTATCAGGGACAAAAACAGGCATGCGCGAATGAACCTGAGCGGGTTCGCCTTGAGCTTGTTGAGTAAGAATGGTTGCGCTCAGCCGCGAGGAAAAATTCTTACCAGGAACCGGGTACACGTACCCACGCTTACTGGCTTCTTCCTCGCTCAGTTCGCGTTCAGGCCACCACGAGTAGAGGCCAGCTAACCACAGCGGTTTTCCGTCGGTGAGCGAGAAATAATACGGTTCGCGCCCGCTTTTCCACTCGTAGTAGCCGCTCACCGGAATGATAGCTCGCATACGCTCAGCGCTGGCAGCGTAGGTGGGCTTGCTCAGCGCGCTTTCCACACGAGCGTTGAAGGTGGGGTAGGCCAGATGCGCAGTAGAGGAAGTTGTGGGAATCAGCGACCAATACGCGCTGACAATCTTGGTATGGCCTTGAGCTGTAGCAAGGGCGATGGCGATGCTACTTTGTGGGCTGATATTCCAGGAAGGGTGGGGCAGGTGAGGGGCGAGTTCGGCGTGAAGTAGTTCGCCGATGAGACTGGGCTCCCAGGCTGCAGCAAAGCGTCCGCACATTTCTCCTCCTCATTGATGGCCGCGCGGCTGGGGTTGGCTGGTGGCCGCACTGGGCAGGTGCTACCGGCGGCTGTTTGTCGCCAGCATACGTCGTAGCCAGTATCGGCGGCCCGCGTACCAGCAGGCTGCGCTTTGGGTATGAAAAAGCCCGCCAGAACTCTTGCGATGAGCTCTGCCGGGCTGTGACGTGACTTCGTCAGAGGCTGAGCGACACGGTGAAAAACTTACCCGCTAGCATAAGTAAGGCTTCCTCCGACCTCAAAGTGGCAAACTTTCAGGCGCTCAAACGAACTGCACGTGAGCAGACGTGCTCAGTTCTTCTTCCTCTTGCCGTAACGAGCCTCGAACTTGGACACCTGGCCGGCGGTATCGAGAACGGTGCGCTTGCCGGTGTAGAACGGGTGAGAAGCGGAGGACGTGTCAACGTCGATCAGCTTGTACTCGTTGCCATCTTCCCAGGTGATGGTCTCGGTGTAACGAGGGTCGTTCACCAGGGTGGACTTGGTCATGAAAGTAAGGTTGCCGGTGCGGTCGCGGAAGACCACTGGGCCATACTCTGGATGAATATCCTGCTTCATAATGCCTTCTCTTTCGTACGTACGAGAATACAAACTATCTTTATACCATGAGCAGCCTACAGATGAAAGCCTGGCTGGCCAGTTGCCTCAACACGAACATCTTTAGATTTTCACCGTGCATGCCAAGATAGAACGCATGAATATGAACGAGAACAAAGGTGTCCCAGCAAACGATGTGCTGCGCTCTTACCTCGCCTCGGCCACCCCGCAGATGAATGAGGAGACCGTTATCCAAGGCGAGCACTGGCGCATTGGAATTCTCTCCGAAGCGCTCGTGCGCGTGGAATGGTCGGAATCAGGCCTGTTTGAAGACCACGCTACGCAGATTGTAATGAACCGCAGCTTCGGCCGTACTCCAAAGTTTCACGTGACACATAACAGTGATAATCTCGTGGTCATCGAAACCCCAGCACTGACACTGAGTTACAACAAAAAGCCTTTCAGCTCTGAAGGCCTGAGCGTTGCAGCAAAAAGATCGACCAGTCACTACCGAATTTGGCATTACGGCGATGGTGACCACAACGGAAACCTCGGCGGAACAGCGCGCACCCTCGACCAATGCGACGGCGCAACCACGCTCGACAAGGGCGTTGCTTCCCGCCACGGCTGGGCAGTTATCGACGACTCGCACTCCAACGTGTGGCGTGACATGCCCACCATCCCTGACGGGCCAAGCCAAGGCAAGGCAAACCCTTACGGCGTATGGCTCACCCCGCGCAGCCACCAAGAAACCGACATCTACATTTTCGCGCATGGAAATGAGTACGCCAGCGCCGTGCAGGACCTCTACCGCCTGACTGGGCCTCAGCCACTGCTGCCACGCTGGGCTCTGGGCAACTGGTGGAGCCGGTACTACCGCTACTCACAGAGCGAATACGAGCAGCTGATGCGCGGTTTCCGTGAAGAGAACTTGCCATTTAGCGTTGCTGTTCTCGACATGGATTGGCACCTCGTTGATATCCCAGCGCAGTATGGCCACGGCTGGACTGGTTACACGTGGAACAAAGAGCTGTTCCCCGACCCTCCCGCCTTCCTCAAGAGCCTGCATGACATGGGAATGCACGTCACCCTCAACGACCACCCTCGCGACGGCTACCGCAGCTTCGAAGACGGCTATGCTGAAGCCGCGCAAGCTATGGGCATCGACCCGGATAGCGGCGCAACCGTGAATTTCGACATCGCTGACCCGCTGTTCTTGCGCACATCGATGCATATGCATCATCGCTTGGAAAAGCAGGGTGTTGACTTCTGGTGGATCGACTGGCAGCAAGGCTCACTTTCGCGCGAACCGGGGCTTGACCCTCTGTGGATGCTCGACCACGCTCACTACTGCGATTCGGGCAGGGATGGCCACTGGCCACTCACGTTCTCGCGGTACGCGGGAGTCGGCTCCCACCGCTACCCGGTTGGCTTCTCTGGTGACACAGTGATTTCGTGGGATTCCTTGAAATTCCAACCGTACTTCACTGCTACAGCCTCGAATGTGGGCTACGGCTGGTGGAGCCATGACATCGGCGGGCATATGTTGGGAACGCGCGATGACGAGTTGGAAGCGCGCTGGTTCTGGCTCGGTACTTTCAGCCCGATTAACAGGCTGCACAGCTCCGCCTCTGATTTCCTGACCAAAGATCCTCGCTCCTTCGCCGAGCCTGCTCGCTCTTCGATGAGCGCTGCGCTGCGCTTCCGCCAGCGCATGCTGCCGTACCTGTATTCGATGAATTGGCGTGCGCATGAGGCTGGGCTTCCTGTGGTCGAGCCGCTGTATTGGGTGCATTCTGACCCTGAGGCTTACGCTTTCCACGACGAATTCTACTTTGGTACTCAGCTTCTCGTCGCCCCGATTGTTGACCCTGCTGACGAGTTCACGGGTATGGGTTCTGCTCAGGTGTGGCTGCCTGCTGCCAGTGATAACGCTCCGGTGATGAGCGGCGAAATGCTGCGCGAAGCCGATTCGAAGGGTGCGATCATACCCAAGGATGCTGCTGCTGGCGACACTTCCCACATTGACGCTTCTACCACTACCGAAGCCTCCGCACCTCACCTGTGGTTCGACATTTTCACCGGCCGCGCTTACGAGGCACCTCAGGCTCGCCATCTTCGCGTATTCCGCCCGCTCAACCAGATTCCTGTTTTCGCCCGTTCTGGCACCGTTCTGCCGCTTCTGCCTGACACTGCTCAGGCTTTGCAGGCGGGCACGTCGAACCCTCGCGCGCTGGAAGTTCTACTGATACCTGGCGCTTCTGGCTCGTTTGAGCTCGTGGAAGACGACGGCATTTACCAGCCCGATTCCTCCCAGATTCACACCGCGCGTACTCGCTTGACGTGGAACTGGCAGGCTGGCACTTTCCACGTTTCTTCCCCGCAGTTCTCCTCGCAGCAGCAGGCTGGCATCCTCCCCGATTCGCGCAACTGGAGTGTGTGCGTTCGTGGCGTCGCTCGCCCTGATAATCTTGAGCAAATTCGAGCCTATGCGACCAACGCTTCTGGCCAGCGTTCTGAAGTGGCTGCTCACGCTTCCTATGACGAGCGCACGTTGAGCTTGCTGGTCAGCTGTGAGGCGGTGGCGAGCTCGGCCGAGCTGGACGTCGACCTTCCAGGCCTCAAGATTGCCACTAACCCGCTCGTTTCTGACGCTTTTGATGTTCTCAATCGCGCCAAGATTAACACTTTGACGAAGGACCTTGCGATGAATGAGATCTCTCGTTTTGGTGTGGGTGCTCTGGCCTCTTTTGCTGCTTTGGAGAGAGATAATACGCGCGAGCAGGTTGCGGGTGAGCCGCCTATTTGGAAGTCGCATATGCCGTCTACGGTCATCGCTGCTCTTGCAGAAGTGCTGACTCGCAGTTAACCTCGAGCGCTCGGTCTGAGCAGGAAATGATTCATTCTCGCTAGCCGAGAATCTCAATAAAAGAAAGTAATCCCCGATTAACAGCAATGCTAATCGGGGATCGTTGTATATGCAGCTTAATCGTTCGCACGAAACGAATAGCTGATGCCTTGTCTACCTTGCCTCGAGTTCGATTTTGCCAGGAGGTAGTTCAGGAAGGCGTTTATGGCATGCGATCGAGGATAACCGGGTTCAACGGCTCGGCAGGCACAATCCACGTTCCCTGATCGGAGTAGTGAATGATGCCTTGGTGGGATAACCGCTTTCCGCAGGTGTGTTGATTAACCCACATACCAACATATTGAGGGTAAGAAGCGAGTTCTCTCGTTCGTGACAATCTCGTTCCATACCCTGCCTTTTCGTTGATCATGTACTGAGCAGTTTTCTCATCGCCATTGAAAATACTGACATTTCTTGGAATATCGTGTCTTTCATTCGAATAATCGGGGATGTTTAATCCTTCTCCATGGCGATCAGAGGAGATTGGGAACAGAACTCGACCTGTCTGCGAGGTGACCTGTTGGGGCATATCCATGTAGTTAACGGTGATGAAAAGCTTCTTCGGGTCGTCGCCAAAAGCGTGAGGTCCCAGCGAAATGACGTCATCTACCTGGTAGACGAGCTCATAATAGTCGTTGTCGTCAGTCGTTTGGGAATCGTATGACGTCAGATAGGTGCAGCGATACTTCTCTCCCGTGGCATATTCAAAGGTCAACTGGTAATCCAGGTGAGCGTGAGAGTAAGAGAAGAGAATATCCGTCGTGTAGTCCTCCTCCTCGTGGTTGTAGAAGAAGTGCGACGGCACAGTTTCCTCATCTGCTGTATTGGCAGCGTTCTCTTGCTCGATCATTTCAGCGATCTTTTTCTGCTCTGCTGCTGAAGGAGGGAAAATCCTCTTACCTTGAGAATTGACCACTTGAGATGGCATATCATGGTAGTTCACGAAGACGAGGTTCCACCCATGTGCAGTATGGGGGCCTTCTTGGAAGAGAGTTTTCACCGCATACTCAAGCTCCCAGTAGGTTTCATAGTGAGGATCATCGGTAGGGTAATCGTCTGAATTATCTGCATCGTCACAGTCCATGAAAACAGAGGAAAATGATTCGCCATCCGGGTAAGTAAACGTAAGCAGTTCTTCTTCATGTTCGCGCGCATAACGGGTGAGAATGTCGACGGTCCAATATTCTTCGATATGTTCGTAACGCATAGGAGACCCTCCTTGGCCTTCTTCCTGAGTTAGCTTCATTCTATTCATTTCGGAACTGACTTGGTTTTGCAGGAACAATATGAGTTCCAGATCGCTTGCTGTAATGAATCGTTCCGTATGTAGTTGGGTAGTAGCAACTATCCCGTACGCTAAACCAATAGCCTATGACTCGTTCACAGTCGACATCTTCACCTCGGGTTCCTTTATATTCTCCAGTTCCGCCATATTGGTTAATGAGCTGTTGAGCATCTCGGAGGCTGCCAGTGAACATGCTTTTTAGTCTGTGGTCTAAAGTTACAGACTGAGCATTGGCAGTTGTGAAGTTAATCATTCCGAGTATGTGCTTTCTTTGTGCTCCGTCGTTGAGATGGCTATCTATTCCGTGAATCAACCTATTGGATAAATCTTCTGTGCTCTCGGGGTAAATCATCCAAATATTTGTCAGGGGTTTGCTTGTCATTTCAGACCTCCGATATCCCTATGAAGATGGGCAAGCTGCTGACGAGGAGGATAGAAATAGAGCGGGATTCCTGAAGATTGAACGAGAGAAAAGACGTCGTAGCAATCGGTGCCATAAATGAGAATTGCGGAAGGTTCAAGCTTCTCAATTGCACATGTTAGACCGATGAAGAACGGATCACGATTGTCCTTTGGTTTGAGGTTGCCATGAGCACCAATCGATATAACGCTATGCTGTGGTGCTGCATCCAATGCAAGAGGGATTATTTCGGAGTCACCTGTCCGCACATTACAAATAACACGAAATCCTTGGATTTGCTGCAGCCAAGCGCCAAGAGCATAGTTGCGTAAGATATTGAACTCTTGAAAAGGGATTGGCATGCCTTGGTATGTGCTGAAGTCAGGAGAAATAACACCAGCAAATTGACGAAGACGTGGTAGATATCGTTCAGGAGTCTTCCAAAATCTTTCAAATTTATAGTCGTCTTCGTAAAAGCATACAAAGGCGTTATATTCATGGCAATGTGGATTCAACGCTATGCTAAAAGGAATCATTGCCTGCGGAATCACATCACTGGCATAGATACGTGGGATCTTGTATTGCGCGGAACAGGAAATACCATTCCATATCTGTGGTTGAAAGATATGTTGGTTTAATTTTTGTGCACCATTGTTCATGGCAGTGCACTCCCTCCTGATAACACGATGGTTATCAAAAATGGACACACTGTGTGGCACAATGGACTTGCAGTCTCATTGTGCTTTACAGTGTGTCTGTGGTTATCGGTCAGCAGGCTGGTTACCTTCTGACTGTCTTTGCTCTGTTCGGGAGCGATAATGTTTCAGGTGGGTAGTGCTGCAACACTACCCATCTTTTGTGGGTTTCCCCATGTGATAGCTTACAGTATGCTGAAGTACCGTCTCATAGAAGTGGGGGAAACGCCTGGTATTCCTTGTGACAGGCGGCGGAATAACAGCGTGTTATTTTTCAAAATACTGCTCTCAATTGCAGCTCACAGCCAATGAATTTTGGATCTCATTTGCAGAATCCAAACGATCATCCTGCATCTTTGCAGAAAAGGAAAATAAATAGTGCCCCCTGTGGGACTCGAACCCACAACCTACGACTTAAAAGGACGCTGCTCTAACCAATTGCGCTAAAGGGGCATCGGCTACTAGTATACGCGCAGATCGGATTTCGCCAAGTAAACATGCGCAAAATCAGCGGAAAATAAAGAGCAATGAAAGGAAACGTCGAGCCGCAACACGCCTGTCGGCGCAAAGGCCGCTCGTAGCGGCAAAAAATGGAGCCCGGAGTTGACTACGACTCGACGCGATTAACAGCATACACGGTTACAGCTCAAAACAGTGCATTGCGCTCAGCGCGAGAGCGACACTCCTGCCATACTGTGCGTGTCCGGTGTGGCGAGCAGAACACCTCATCAACTCACACCTCAAGCACGCAGCTCAGCACAGCGAAGCGAAGAGCGCAGCACGAAGTAGTAGCGGCAGAACTGATGAAGCGCAGTGATAATCTTGAGTGCTACTCCAACTTACCCTGCTTCCACAGAGCAGCACCAGAACGGAAATCCTTACCAGTTTGCGCCAAACGAGAAGCAGTAGCACGCAAAGCAGAAATATGAGCCATTCGACGGCGAGTGTCACTATCAGCCAAGCGACGCTCCTCAAGCTCAGGTAACTCATGAGCCTCACGAGCAGCCAACAGGTCCATTCCAGCAGCCTCAATCATGACGAAAGCAGAAGCACGCTGCAAAGCGACCGAAAAATCACCCACAAAAGCGCCAGCCAAAATAGAGTCGGCAGTAGCAGCAATATTCTCAGCAGTAGGAGCCTCATCAATGCCGGTAATCGCCGACGCAGCACCCACCACAGGCTCACCCAAACGCCAAAAACGCGACAGAGACTCCGGGTTCTGGCGCATCCACAAGCGCAAGGTATACAAACGCCACATCATGCCAGGAAGAGTTTCCGGCTCGGACTTCTCCCACAACTCGGCGATAATATCCAAGCCTTCATTCTCCACCACCGTCAGCACGCGCGTGACAAGAGCAGGATCCTTCGACTCATGAACGCGATGCAGTAAAGCTAAGGCAGACTGGTGGCTCATTTCCGATACTTGCTCAGGGCTCAAACCAGAACCCATCTGGTTCAACTGAACATCATCGAGCTGAGCTGGGCGCGCAGGGCGAGTAGAACCCGTACGATGAGCGTCAAAAGCCTGAGAAACCGGGCGAACTGGCATGAACTTCCTCCTGAAGTAACGGGCCAGAAGCTAACACTGTGAAGTTCAGCTTCTGAAGTTAGCGTGCGCTGATGTCGATGCGCGGAGAAGCATCCAACAGAGTACGAGTATACGCATGGCGAGGGTGAGCAAGAACCTCAGAAACGCTGCCCTGCTCCACAATCTCACCACTCTTAATGACGGCGAGATTATGCGCAACCTCCTGCACAATGCCCAGATCATGCGTGATGAACAAGCAAGCGTAGCCATACTCCTGCTGAAGCGTGCGCAACAGATCCAGTACGCGCTTTTGAACGGTCACATCTAGCGAACTCGTCGGCTCATCAGCAATGAGAAGCTTCGGGCGCAACGCGATCGCTCGAGCAATACCCACGCGCTGACGCTGGCCGCCAGAAAGCTGGTAGGGGAAGCGAGAGGCGAGAGCAGGGTCCAAACCCACATGCTTCATCAGCTCTTCCACACGCTCGCGCCTCTGCTGGCTGCTCAGCTTCGTGCCACCCAGGCTCTCCTCAACGAGCAGCGGTTCGGCAATCGACCAGCCAATCGTTTTGGTCGGTACGAGCGCCGAGCTTGAGTTTTGGAATACAAAGCCGATAGAGGAGCGCGCCTGGCGAAGTTTCTTTCCTTTCAATCCCGCAAGATTATCACCGCCGATGAGCACGGTTCCCTGTTGTGGGGTCAGCTGCCCAGAAATCACCTTGCCGATAGTGGTTTTGCCCGCGCCTGACTCTCCGACGAGCGCGAGTGTTTCCCCTGCGCCGATGCGCAGGGAGATGTCGTGGAGCGCGAGCTTGGCCTGTGCGCGGTGAGAATACGACAGTGACACGTGCTCGAGCTGGACGAGAGCTGGAGCTTGAGAGTCGGCGGTGGGGCTGGCCTCGCTCTCGCTGTCGACAGTCAGCTTCGGCACAGCGTCCAGCAGCATACGCGTATACGGGTGAGTTGGCGCAGTGAAAATCTGGCGCGTGCTGCCTTCCTCAACAATGCGGCCTTTTTGCATCACATAAACGTACTGAGCAGCTTCCCACACCACACCCATATCGTGCGTGATAATCAAGATCGCCAGGTGACGCTCGCGCGCGAGGCCCTCCAACAGCTGCAAAATCGCCTTTTGCGTCGTCACATCCAAGGCGGTCGTCGGCTCGTCAGCAATGATAATCGAAGGATTATTAATAATCGCCATCGCAATCATCACACGCTGCAACTGGCCACCAGAAAGTTCATGAGGATGAGCAGTGAAAATACGCTCCGGCTGCGGCAAGCGAACCGCCTCAAAAGCGTGTAAAACAGCCTCTTTGCGCTCCTGCTTGCTCAGCTTGGGCTGGTGGTAGATCAAGCTTTCCTCCACCTGCTTGCCCAAAGTCATCAAAGGGTTGAACGCCGTCATCGGTTCTTGGAAAACCACGCCGATCTGGCCGCCGCGCAACTTCTGCAAACTCGCCTGATCAAGCGTATTGTCCAAAATATTGAGCGTCGTGTTGCTGCCAAGAAAAGCCTGGCCGGAAACCTCAGCTTGGGAAGGGTCAAGATGGGCCAGCGCCATCGCCGACACCGACTTGCCGGAACCCGACTCTCCGACCAGCGCGGTAATCGTGCCGGGGAACAGGGAAAAGTGAACGTCGTGAGTGACTGGAGTGCCGTCAAAACCAATCGACACGTGGGAAACAGTGAGCAAAGGCTCGCGCGTGCTATCTGTGGCCATGTCACTCCTCTTCTGGGTACTGGTAATCTTACAAAATTCCTCAAGATTACCAGCATGTGTTGTTGTTGTGCTACTCAAAGAATAAGCCGCTCAGCGCGCCGGCGTAGCTCACTACGCGACAAGCCGAGCGGCCTAGTTTTACCAACTCAGTTACTGCTCACCGACTGAGTTATTGACGCCAGTTCACCAGCCAACTGACTGGCCAGCGAATTGAGGTATCGGTTTCAGCGCTTTCACTTGGAAAGGCCGACCACCAGGTAATCCGGGTAAGCCGGGAAGGTGCCGATCATGAAGTTCGCCACCTTGGAGCCACGCAGGAAGGTGTTGTGCGAGTAGATCAGCGGAACCACAGGAACATCCTCCATGATGCGCTTATCGACCTCAGCCCACAGCTTCAAAGCCTTCGCCTTATCAACAGTGCCAGTGGCCTGAGCGATGAGCTTGTCCACTTCAGGGTTGTTGTAGTGGGACTCGTTCATATTGCCATTGCCAATCTGGGAGGAGTTGAAGAGTGGGGCAATGTTGGCGTAAGGGCTTGGGAAATCAGGCTGCCAGGAGCTAATAGCCAAGTCGAAGTCGCCAGCGTTCCTCACCGTATCGGAGTAGACGGTGCTATCCAACGTCTTGATTGTCACCGTGATGCCAGCGCGCTTCAAAGCCGTCTGAATTGCGGAAGCCTTCTCCGTCTGGGAAGAGGTGGCCACCAAAGTGAGGTTGAGCTTCGAGCTGCCAGCCTCGGCGAGCAAAGCCTTTGCTTTCTTCACATCGCCCGTCTTACCTGGCTTGTACAAGTCATACTGCTCGCGGCCAGAAATACCAGGAGTGATGAGAGTGCTGGCGTAACCACCGGCGATCTCGCCACCAGCTGCAGTACGGTAAGCCTCACGGTCTGTTGCGTAGAGAATGGCCTCTCGAACGCGCTTATCCTTCACGCGCTCATTGTTAATCGCCAAGTATTCCAAAGCGCCATCGCCAGAAGTAGCCAACAGAGCCTTTTGAGCAGGGTTAGCCTGAGCCTGAGCAAGCTGAGCAGGAGGAACAAGGTCGCCCAACATGCTCGTCTTACCCTCACCAGAACCAGCCATAATCTGCTGGGCAGCAACAGAAGTATCCTGGCTCATCTTGTAAACAATGGAATCCGGGTAAGCCTTACGCACAGAATCAGTCGAAGCATCCCAATACTTGTTGCGAACCATCACCAATTCGCGTCCAGGAACGTTGCTTTTCACCTCATAAGGGCCAGTGGTGACAGGAGTAGTGCCATAATCTTTATTCTTTCCTTCACCATAGGGAACGGGAGAGAAGGAAATCAAAGAAGCCACCCAGTCGAACTCACCAAAAGGCTGGTTCAAATGGAAGACGATGGTCTGATCATCTGGTGTCTCAATTGAGTTGAGCTCTTGGCCTTCAAATGGGCCGTGATAATCTTGAGCACCTTCGAGCAGCTGCTTATGGTAGCTCAAGCCTCCCGAGAAGGTGTCAGCAAAGGAGCGTTCGAGCCCCCACTTGACGTCCTTGGAAGTGACTGGCTGGCCATTGGAGAACTTCACACTCTTCTTGAGAGTGAAAGTCCAGACTTTACCGTTGTCACTGGGCTTACCTGTGTTAGTAGCGAGGTCAGGAACGAGCTGGGCGTCACCATTCTTGCTCACCTTCCACTCGTTTAAACGACGGTGAATGACGCCACCAGTTGTGGTAGCGAGGTTCTGGCTGGAAGCGGGATCGAGGTTGATGCTCGTTCCTGCTGTCAAAACGGTGAGGGTGCCGCCCTTCGTAGCGGCTGCTTGAGTGCTGGAACCGTTGGAAGCGTTTGCCCCGCCTAAGCCAGTTGCCGAAGAGCCGCAACCTGCCAGTGCCAAGCTCAGAGTAGTGAGTGCAGCAACGGCGGTCAGCGCCAGAGATTTCTTCTTCATATGCTTTCCTTATTTTCCTGATCAGGGCCGGTCACAGTCGAGGTGCAACTGGTGTTGCAACTGTTGCGGCTTGTTGCAACGGTTTCAGTTGTGGTGGCTGTGGCAGCCCGGTGATCTATGGTCTGATAAATGCCGGTTGGCAGTTGCCGAGGCATTATCCTCCATCGGCGATGTCCTTTTCTGTGTTCCGCAAAAGCGCCGCAACGGGTGACTTTGTGCCGGAAAGTCAGTGGCCGAGCGTGACCCGAGGGTCGAGCAAGGAATAACAGATATCGACGATGAGATTAGCAATAATGACGAGCGCGGCGGCGAAGAGAGTGGAGCCCACCAGCACTTGGAGGTCCAAATTCGTCACCGAATCAAGAAGAAGCATGCCCAAACCCTGCATGGAGAATACCTTTTCGGTGAGCACAGCGCCACCGAGAAGAGCACCCAGGTCCAGGCCGAACAGTGTCATCACAGGCAGAAGAGCATTGCGCAAAGCGTGCACACCAATAATGCGACGCTCTGGCACACCCTTCGAGCGTGCGGTACGAATGTAATCCTGCTCGAGTTCCGTCACCATTTGAGCGCGAGTGATGCGCGTGTAGCCTGCAGCATTGAGCAAAGCCAGAACCAGCCATGGCAAGAGCATGTGCTGCAACCATTCCAACGGGTTCGTGCTGAAAGCAACATAGCCCGAGGAAGGGAAGAGCGGCAGTTCAATGGCGAAAACGATGATGGCGAGCAGGCCAATCAGGTAGCTTGGCGACGAAATACCAATGCTGGAAAGAGCATTGAGCAGGCGATCCACCCACGTTCCACGCTTCACAGCAGCCAGAACACCCGTGCTCACGCCCACAAGCATCCACAGCACAGCTGCACCAATGGCAATCGATGCGGTGACGGGGAAGCGCTGAGCGATCAAAGTGGTGACTGGAGTGCTCAAGCGGAACGAATAACCCAAGCATGGAGCGCTGCACACCACGGCAGAAGCTCCGGAACCAAAAGTACGACCAGTAAAAATGCCGAGCATATAAGCGCCCAACTGCGCATACCACGGCTGATCAGTGCCCATGAAGGCGGAGACGCGCTGCAACTGCTCGGGGGTGCACGGCTTACCGCACGAAAGCTGAGCTGGGTTTGCCGGAAGCATGTAGAAAACGAGGAAGAGCGCGATGGCAATGAGAATGATCACCACAAGTGCTTGAACGGTGCGCTTGAGGATGTACCACAGCGTACGTGCCAGTGGGGAAGAAGCGAAGGTGCTCATGCTTTCTCCCCCTTTCGTGGATCAAGGGCATCTGATAATCCGTCGCCCAACAGGTTAAAGCCAAAGGTGACGAGGAAGAGCGCCATACCAGGGAAAATCAGGTACATGGGGTCGACCAAAGCCCAATTCACTGCGTCAGAAATGGCGCGACCCCACGACGGTGTTGGCGGGTTAATGCCCACACCCAAGAAGCTTAAAGCTGCCTCTGAACCGATGCGACCCGGGATAGCCAAAGTTGTACGAACAATCAACAGAGGCAGGAGGCCTGGCAGGATTTCGTAGCGCAAAATATGCCACGGGCTGGCACCCATGACGAGAGCGGCCGTCGTGTAATCGCGCTCGCGCAAGGTCAGCGTTTGCGCGCGCATCAGGCGGGCGGTTCCTGGCCAGCCAAAGAAGCCCAACACCAAGATGAGCAGGAGTGGGCGAGGGAAGGAAGACGGGATGACTGCCGAGAGTGCGATGGCGAAAATCAAGAACGGGAAGCCGAAGAAAACATCCATTGTTCGCGACAGCAGCGCGTCTACAACACCAGGGAAGTAGCCAGCGAGCAGGCCGATTGCCAAACCGAGAAGGGTGGAAATAACGGTAGAGGCGAGGCCAATACCCAGGGATACTTGAGCGCCGTAGGAGACGATGGAGAACACGTCAACTCCGCGCAAAGGCGTGACGCCAAACCAGTGTTGTGCGGAAATTCCGCCGCCAAAACCGGTTGGCACGGAAGAAGAGCCGAGCAGTTCGCGGTGCTCCTGGTATGGGTCGTTGCCGGTGATCAGTGTGAAAACAGGTGCAAGGAGAGCCAGCAACACGAAGAAGGAAACGATCACGGTTCCCCATACGAGTGCGGGCGATGCCCATCGTGAGCGGGCGCGAGCAGCGGCTTTCTTACTGTTAGGCTGGGTGCTGGGCTGAGCACCAGGCTTGGCGCCGTGCTGCGAAGAGCGCGCAGGAGTTGATGCAGAACGCGGTTGAGACGTAGCTGTGCTCATGCTCCCTCCTTCGTTGTGCGTGCACGGCTCAGGTGCTTCTTATGTGCTCTCGTTACTTGCGGTAATTACTTCCGGCTTACCGCCAAGTAGTGTTCCCGTGCTGTGTGCTCAGTATAGGCAGGCACACTACCCGTAATTTCTCTACTCAGCCAGTAGCGTATGTGCGGGAATAAAATGATAATGCGTTATTAAACGCGGTTTTCGCTGAGGACAACGCTCAGTGCAACCGCGGGTTTCATTCAGTACAACTGTGGTTTCGCTCAGTACAGAGTCGGGAAAATCTCGAAGGAATCAATCACTTCGGGCTTTCCGGACGAGCTAGTGCGAACCGTCAGTGCTAATCCTGCGCCGGACTCAACAAAACCATCATCTGCCAGTGACTGCGAGGTATTGCTCACCGCCGACCTGCGCAACAGCTTCATCATTTTGACGATCACAGGCTTATGCGTTTCCACAACGACACATTCGTGGGCTTTCTGCGCTTCACGCATCACCTTCACCAAGAACTCGCGGCCAGCGTGAGAATCGTGAGCGGTCGCCTCCGGTGTCAACTCGTTACACTCTTGCAAGGTCAAGCCAGTTTCCAGCGAGTACGGCAACAGCGACTGGCGTGCACGGCGAGCAGGCGAGGTCAACAAGCGAGATGGCGCAAAAGCGGCAATATCAGGTGCCAAACCACATGCTTGAGCAGCGCCGACAGGGGTGAGCGGGCGCTGAGAATCGGCATAATGCCAGTGCTTCTTCGACTGAGCCGTGCCGTGGCGCAGCAGCAGAACAGTTCCCGCATCTCCGGCTCCGAGCTCCCACAGGTAGGCGAAGTTCTGCATAATCTGCTGGTCGGATGGGTAAGACAGGCGGTTCATGGCCTCGGCGAGAGGCATCCACACCAGTTCATCTGCCTCTTCATCCTTGGTAATCGGGCCGCCTAAAGCCAGTTCGCGTTGCGCGTGAGCGGCCGGGCTGAGTGGCTCGCCCATCCAATACACCACTTGTTTGCGATAGGTTCTGGCAATCTCCAGCGGCTCGGAAGAGGTTGTTTGAGCAGAGGCGAGCTTTCGGCTGGCTTTCCCATGCTTCTTGACCTCGTCGATGGGGTAGCCCACGCAGCCCACCAGAGGGCCGAGGCGAACTGGAATGCCTGTCTCCTCCATAGTTTCGCGAACAGCCGTATGAGCCAGAGACTCATTTTTGTCACTCTTGCCCTTCGGAAGCCCCCAGTCGTCGTACTTTCTGCGGTGAATAAGGCAGATTTCCACGTCGCGAGGCAGCTGAATATCCGAATAAATCGGAATATGCGGGTTGTTCGCCAAGCCCGAGTGAGAGCGCATGCCTACGCCGTCCACATCGGTCATGACGTCGAAATCAGGCTGGTAGTTTTCCGCACGCAAACGCTTCTGATTATCACTGGTCTGAGCCGCAGAAACGGCCAAAGCCTTCATATCCTGCGCATCCAGGGCGAAATCATTCATGGCGTAGACCACGCGCTGGCGCTTATTTAACTGGGAAATATCCGGCTGGGGTCGCGGGCCGTACTGAGCAAGCTGACGCGCAGTCAAGGCTGGCTTCGCTGTTGTGTTCTGAGCTGCGGCCTGATGTTGTGTGGTTGCGACTTGAGCTGCGGCCTGCGGCTGTGCGGTTGCGGCTTGAGCTGCGCTCTGAGGTTGTGCGACCTGAGCGGCTGCAGAAGCCGCTGAAGTTGCAGCAGCAGGCTTTCCAGCGGTGCCCTGGTCGGTATGAGGCTGTTGCGCCGCAGGGGCGGACTGGATACGACGCCAGACCACGCACCCTGCAGCCCAGACGATATCATGCGAGGATTTATCGTTCTTCTTGCTCATGCGCAGCAGCCTTACCTCTCAGTGACGTGGATGCAGGTGGTTATGCATTTCAACGGTCTGAGAATCCTGCAGAGGGTTCCCTTCCTTATCGGTAGTCACGCGCTCATACGTGCCATCCGACTTCTCACGCCAGCTCGACGTGGAGTCAGAAATCTGCTCATCCACATAGTCGATCAGCTCCTGAGCCTGATGAGGATCGGTGATGCGGATCAGAGCTTCCACACGCCTATCGAGATTGCGGTGCATGATGTCGGCAGAGCCAATCCACACTTCGGGGCCATGCTCAGGGCCTTCATCAATCTGTGGACCGTTGGAGTTAGCAAAGGCGAAAATGCGGGAATGCTCCAAATAACGTCCCAGAATGGAATGAACGCGGATATTCTCTGACAGACCAGGAATGCCCGGGCGAATAGAGCAAATACCGCGTACGACGCAATCGATTTTCACACCAGCTTGAGAAGCGCGGTACAGCTCATCAATGCACTTCTCATCGACCAAAGAGTTGACCTTGATCTTGATCCAGGCTTCCTTACCAGCGAGAGCTGCCTTCTCCTCACGGCGAATACGCTCGATCAAGCCTGGGCGGATGGTGCGAGGAGCCACGAGCAGCCTGTGGAAGGTTTCACGTGGAGCATAGCCAGAAAGCTGGTTGAACAGGCGAGTGAGATCTTGACCGACGACGGGATCGCAGGTGAGGATTCCCAGATCGGTGTACAGACGAGCCGTCTTCGGGTTGTAATTACCTGTTCCCACATGGCAATAGCGACGCAGCTGATTGCCTTCCTTGCGCACGACGAGCGAAAGCTTGCAATGCGTCTTCAAACCAACAATGCCGTAGACGACGTGCACGCCTGCATGTTCGAGCTTGCGCGCCCAAGCAATATTGGCTTCCTCATCAAAGCGAGCTTTAATCTCGACGAGAGCGAGAACCTGTTTTCCTGCAGTAGCTGCATCGATCAGAGCGTTGATGATGGCCGAATCACCAGACGTACGGTAAATAGTCTGCTTGATTGCCAGCACGTTCGGGTCGCTTGCAGCCTGCTGCAAGAAGGCTACGACGGAAGTCTGGAAGGAATCGTACGGGTGGTGCAACAGCACATCGCCCTCGCGAATAGCGGCGAAAATATCCGATTCAGACGAGCCAGCCGTCTTCATACCAGCAATCTGACGGTTTGTTGGAGCAATATACGGCTTGTACTTGAGGTCGCTACGATCCACCGAGCCGCGCAACTCGGAGAGGAAGGTGAGGTCCAGCGGGGTAGGAAGACGATAAATTTCGTCTTGTGTAACACCCAGCTGCTGGGCGAGCAGGTTCGACAGGAAGGGAGAAGTATTCTCGTTCAACTCCAAGCGGATTGGTAATCCGAAGCGACGCTGACGAAGCTCCTTCTCCAAGGCATTCAAAAGATTATCAGCATCGTCCTCTTCCAGGTCAATATCCTCATTACGAGTGACACGGAAGGAACGAGCCTCTTTGACGATCATCCCTGGGAAAAGTGCATCCAGATGGGCAACGAGCAAGTTCTCCATCGTGATAAAGGCGTAATGCTGGTTCTTCGGATCGGCCGTATTCGTGTCGGTACGGTCCTCCACAGGCACCAAACGAGGCATGTTATCCGGGATCTTCACGCGAGCAAAATGCGACTTGCCCGACTGTGGATTCTGCACAATAACAGCCAAGTTCAACGAATTACCAGAGATGTACGGGAACGGGTGCGCAGGGTCTACTGCCAAAGGAGTGAGCACAGGGAAAACTTGACGCTTGAAGAACTGGGAGAGAATTTCCTGCTCGGCAATAGTCAGCTCATTCCAGCGCAGGAGGGAAATATTCTCCTTCTCCAGTTCTGGCAACAAAGTGTTGAGCGTATAACGAGCATGATCCTGCTGCAGTTGATGGTTCATCTGCGAGATGGCATGCAACTGCTGGCGTGGGGAGAGGCCTGCAGGGGAAGGAACAGCAATGTTCATTTCGATGCGGTGCTTCAAACCTGCCACGCGAACCATGAAGAACTCATCCAAATTGGACGCGAAGATAGAGCCGAACAAGGCGCGCTCCAGCAGAGGAACGCTCTTATCCTTCTCCAAATCAAGAACGCGGTTGTTGAAGAGAAGCCAGCTGAGCTCACGGTCGTAAAAACGACGTTCGGGCAGCGGCTTTTCGAGCAGCGGGTGGCCCTCGACGAGTTGGTTTTCGCCCAAGCCGAGTTCCTCGCGTGCCTTCTCAGCACCGTGCTTTTCTGCGATATGCTCTGCGATGAGTTCGCGGAGCTCTGCCTTCGTTGGTTCGTTGTACATCTGCGCCATGCTTTCTAGTGTAGGAGATAGGCAGGCAATTTATGTTTCGTGTTGTGAAACGGGTTTCGCGCCGGTTTTTGGCTTATTTTCGCGCTTTTGGTGTTGCTGGGCTTATGGCTGAGGTACGCGTTTTTGTTGCGAGGGTATTTCTTGAGATTTTCAGCATGGAAAAGGGGAGGTTCCGCCTAGTTCGGAACCTCCCCTCCAAGGAAGTTACTTAATGGAGCAGTGCTCAATCCACAACACCATCGTTGCAGCGGTAAGTTTCGTGTTCTTTTTCAATCCGCCCAACGTAATAACCTTCGCGTAGGTTTACTACTTGTGGGGTTTCTGCTCTCTGAACTTTTCCTTGTAACCCCTATTATTGCAAGTTTTTCAAGGCCTGTCGAGCTGATCGGGCAAATACGCTCAAGGGTGAGGTAGGTAAGTATTTTCCTTACCAGCCTGCTTTGAGCGTAAGATAGTGTTAAGTGTGTTGCTCAAGGCTAGCGCACGTTTTCCTTCTGTTTTCACATGTTTTCAAAGTTATCCACAGTTTGAAAAAATTTCTGTTCGCCCCTTTCTTCTCTGTCACACTCAAGGCATGCGAACACAACAACCCCTCTGGCGAGCTCATGCTCAGCTCACAACTCCACCGGCTTCGCCTCACGAAGCGCAGCACACGGTGTGCATACTCGTGTCCTCTCCCTGCGGAGGAGTAGGAACGAGCACTTTCGCGGCTTTGCTTGCCCTGGCTGCCCGGCAATTCACTTCTTCTGTCGCATTGGTTGACAGAGACCCTCGCAACGGAGGCCTTGATGTGCTCCTCGGCATTGAGCAGGAGAAAGGCCTGCGCTGGAGTGGGCTGGAAGCGCCCTTGGGAACCCTAGATTATCAGGCTTTAGCGGTGCAATTGCCGCGGTGGAAATCTGTAGCCGTCCTCTCTGCCGACCCGTGGAATGGAGTTATCGAGAACCCTTGGGAAAAAGAGGCTGTTTATGCTGCGCTGACGCGGGCTTTCAGTGTGCTGATCATCGATGCGGGAACTGCGCATGAAGCTCCTGTGCTGGTGCGCAATGCGGGCGATGAAGCGAGAGTGAGCATCACGCGCGTGGAGCTTCTGCCTCTCAGTATTCTGGCCTGCGCGCGTATGAGAGGGGTACTTGCGCATGAGAAGTTTTCCCCGCCAGCAGGCTTTGTGGCCTGTTCTCCTCGAGGCGGCAGCGCGCAAGTCAACGTCAAGGACGCCGAAGAATGGCTGGCTTTGCCCTGCCTGGGGAAGCTCAATTGGGAGGCCAAGATTTCCAGGAATATGCAGCGCGGAACAGGGCTGCACCCTTCAGCGTGTCTGCAACAGATGGCGTGTGCGGTGCTTGAGGCGCTCCTCGAGGGTGTGCGTCGCCGCGGGCTGGTTGAGGAGAAGGCGGGTGAGCAGGATGCTGCGCAGTGAATTGCACGGTGAACAGGCCAGCGGAACGGCCAGTGATCAGTTGTGCTACGCAACGGCTAGCGCGGGCAGTACTGACGACGGCATAGAATTGGGCCCCTTGCGCGACCTCGCGGCTCGGCCAGAAATCACTGATATTGCGGTTCTTCCCGACGGTTCCGTGTGGGCAGATTGCGGTGATGGAATGCAGAGAATGCACGTGCGCATCCCCTTCTCCAGCCCACAACTCGTCCGCGAATACGCAATCCACCTGTGCGCACAACTGGGAGTGCGCCTCGACGACTCTTCACCCATCGCGGATGCCTGCGCGACCAGTGGATTGCGCGTGCACGCAGTTCTTGCACCTCTCGTCGTGGGCGGAGCGAGCATCTCCATACGCATTCCACCGCGCGGAAACATTGATCTTGACGGGCTCATAGCTCGTGGTTTCTGCTCAGAATCTGTTGCGCAGGCGATCCGGGACGCTGTGATGAAACGCTCAACAATCATCATCTCGGGAGGAACAGGAACTGGCAAAACCACACTGGTACGCGCACTACTACAAATGTGCCCCGCAAACGAGCGGATTATCAGCGTGGAAGAAGTGCGGGAACTGAGCGGAGCCCACCGCGAAAACTACGTGAGCTTAGTTTCCCGTCCCGCCAATTCTGAGGGCAAGGGAGAGGTGAGTTTAGCTCAGCTTGTGCGCGCCACGGTGAGAATGCGGCCTGATCGCATCGTTCTGGGCGAATGCCGAGGAGCGGAGATTGCTGACCTCTTGAGGGCTTTTAACACGGGCCACCGCGGTGGTTTCGTCACCATTCATGCCGACGACATTCAACATCTTGCCTTGCGCTTGGTTGCTTTAGGCCAGCTGGCAGGCCTCGACCCTCGCACAACCTCACTGCTCAGTTGCGCCGCTTTTGACATGGCAATCCATGTGGAAAGAAGCAAAGGCAAACGGCGTATTTCCCAGATTGGCAGGCTGCGTTTATCGCCTGACGGCATCGTTCAAGCAGTGCCGATTTGGAGTGAGAAAACGAGCGAGCAGTACAGCTCGCTCAGCGGTTACCTTGCTGCGGCGAACGCCATCGACCCGACGGCAGTGAAAAGGAGAGTGACATATGAGAATACCTAAACGCAGCGGTAGCAGTGCGCATGCGTGCACCGCGCACGTGCACACCGCGAATGTACACATCGCGAAGGCTTCTTCTGCCGCTGTTTCTTTCGACACTGCTGCAGTCGCTTCCGCCTCTATTCCTTCCGCCGACTCTGCCGCAGCCCAGTTTGTGCCGAAAACACTGCGATTGCGCGCCATACACGCGCTCATTTCCGGCGCCAAGCAAGTAACGCAACAAGTAAACCTGCGCTCGCGAGCAGCAACACCCATCGAGCGAACTCCTGGTGATTTGTGTGCGCAAATCCACTCGTCGCTGCTTTCTGGGTGTACGCTACGCGAGGCACTCTTCCAAGCTTTAGGGCAGCACCCGCCAGCCCATTGCATCCCTCAAACATGGTTGCAAGAAGCAATCCGCTCCTACTGTTCCGGCACACAGAGCGAAGAAGAATACCGCGATTGTGCGGCTCATCTTCTCATGCTCCTCGACTTGTGCGAAAACAGCGGAGTGCCTGCAGCTGCAGGGTTGGAAGCCTTAGAGCGCAGTGAAAATCTGGAGCAGAGAAGCAGGGAAAAGCTCAAGCAAGCCCAAGCTTTACCGCAAGCGACCATCAAACTTTTCCTCATTCTGCCTTTCGCAGTGCTGCTCACGACGGGCGGAATCGGGGCAAATCCGCTGCTGTTCTACCTCAGCCTTCCTGGCCTGATCTGTGCTCTGATCGGAACTGGGCTGATGGTGCTCGGCAGATCGTGGATGCGAAAAGTAGTGGCTGACTTCTTCCAACCAACGGCGATCGCACTTCCTGACCGTGTGCATGGGGGAAACCGGCAGACTAGGCGGTGGAAAGCGCTGATGAGACCCGCGAAAAGCCTTGATATGACGCGGCTCACCGATGCTGCACTGCTGGCTGAGTTCATCCGCCTGTGCTTACAAGCTGGCCTGCCACTTCCTGCAGCGTTTAGCGTCGTCGGGCACACTGCTCGCGCTCAACCTTTGCGCGAACTTGGGCTGTTCTTGCAACGCGGATGCCCGTGGAAAATGGCGTGGAATGCTGCCTGTTGTTTCGTCACTGAGGAGAGCATGATGCGCCGCTTCCAGCAGACGAGCGAAGGTGCGTGGATTCGCGGAGAACCGTGCGTTCACCGTTTCGCTAGGCTTTCGCGCGTTGTGGAGCAGAAGGTAAAGGAGCAGATTGACCTCAACTCAGTCAACCTTTCCCTCCACCTTCTCTTGCCCATCGGCTTGTGCTTTCTCCCAGCATTTATCGTGCTGGTCATCATCCCTACAATCGCTGCATTTGCAGGGGTTCTCTAACCGTGAGGGGCAGGCGTTGCTGCAGGCCTCTTGTTTTGCAGCGTTCAGCAGTGTATGTGACAAATCCAATGCCCACAGTGCATTGCCCGAAGCTCACATAAAGCTCACCTCAAGCTCATTTAACAGAAAGGACAATCATGAAAAAAGTCATATCCGCTCTCACTCGCCACTGTGACGAAGCGTTTCTTCGCGCATCTCACGAGTTTCAGGAGATTATCACTGCTCGTGATAAGGGCAGTATGACAGCTGAATACGTCATTGTTTTAGTTGCGGCGACCGGTTTCGCAGGAATCCTGTTGCTCGTGCTCAAATCGGACGCAATCAAAAACATTCTCAGCGAGATGGTGAAAAATGCCTTGCAAGCAGGATAACGCGTGTGTACGGTGCAGCACATTCAGCCTCGAGCAGTACGATCGTGGGTCAGTAACTGCTGAATTTGCAGTCCTACTGCCAGCTATTGCCATTCTCATCGGCCTGATAATCGCGTTAGGTACGGCCAGTGCCAGGCGCGTGACCTGCCAAGATGCTGCGAACAAAGCGGCCTGGGTTCTCACTCAAGATGACGATTCTCAAGCCGCCCGTCAGGCAATCATCCGCTCAGTAGGAACAGCGAGCACAACATTTCGCGAGCTATCCGACGGCTCAACCTCAATCAGCGTGATCTGCCCTATTGGCCAAGGCCCTCTGCAACTTCTGCCTTTCTCGGTGGAAGGTCATGCTCTCGCCTTGCCCAGTCAGTAGGCAGCTAACAGCGGGTAACAGTCAATGAAAACTAGCGATAGTCAACAAAGGTCAGTAACAGCCAACGAAAGCCAACACAGCTAACGCCAGCTAGCACCACATCTAGGGAAGGAGGTGACATGAAACACCCCGATTATCAAGCTGCAAGCACGTCACAGCAAGCCATAACAAGCATCTCCCGGCTCCTTCACGCCACTGACCGTGGCTCAGGAACCGTGGTCGGCATAGCACTGATTATCAGCTGTGTCGTGATGATGGTCGGCGTAGGCATGGTCGGCAGTGTGGTCGCAACACTTCGTCAAGCTCAAGGCATGGCAAACGTCTCCGCACTCGCTCTCGCCCGCTTTGCACACGCCCAACAGCAAGTCACTGCTGCAAGTCTGCGTGCGAGCAGCAGTGTATGTTCTGCCGTGAGCAGTTATATCGCCAGTTGGAAAGAAAGCCGCTCCAGCCTGAGCGTTCAAGATTGCGCTGCAGGAGAGGAGAGAAGCAGTATCATCGTGAAAATCACTGTGATGGGCTTACACTTCAGCGTTCATGCTGTCGCTGGGATTATGCCTTGCCCGCCGTAGCGTTCTGATCCGTCATTTCCGCATCAGTTGCCGGGGAAGACTCGCGGAAAACAAGCGAGCTTTCCACCACCTCGTGACGATGGGGAGCGCGAACACCCGAATACACTTGCGAAATCAATGAATCAACGGCTCTCGTGGCAATCTCTTGAGAATGAGGGTCCACCGTCGTGAGAGTAGGGTTGAAATACTCAGAATCATCCGAGTTATCAAAACCGACGACATGAACGTCGTCAGGAATAGAAACTCCCATCACCTTCAACTCACTCATCGCGCCAATAGCCAGAGGATCATTGAGAGCAAAAATGGCATCGGGGCGCGCTCCCGACTCGAAAAGCTCCTTCGCCGCCCACCAACCTTCCGACAACGTCCAGCTACTGCAAGGGATGATCAACGAAGGGTCAACGCTCACCCCTTGAGCGTGCATCTCATCGAGAAAACCCTGAGTTCGCAACGAACGAGAAGAAGTAGCTTGCTTCTCCAAAGAGCCGCCAAGAACAGCGATCTTGCGCCTGCCACTGGCAAGAAGATGCCTCACCATCGCGCGCGCTCCACCCGTATTGTCAATCTCAATATGAGGAGCCGGAGCGGTGAAGATGCGCTCGCCCAAAATGACCAACGGATAATCGCCAGCAAAAGCGCGAACATCCGCCTCCGTCATAGCAACCGGGTTGAAAATCAAGCCATCAGAAGCGTGAGAGCTCATCTGCGAGAGCACTTCCAACTCTTCGCGGCGCGAATACGTCGACGACTTAACGATGACGGAATACCCGCGATAACGAGCAGCTGCCATGATCTGCTCTGCAATACGGCCGAAATACGGCTGGCGAAGGTCAGGAACGCACAATGTGATGTTGTGTGTTTTGCCCGAGCGCAAGCTGCTGGCCTGCTCGTTACGCACGTAACCCAGGTAGTTAATAGCGTTGGCAATGCGATCACGAGTTTTCTCGCTCATATACGGGTAGTCGCGCAGATAGTTGGAAACCGTGGATACAGAGACTCCTGCTTGCCGTGCGACGTCGCGAAGTGTGGGCACGTGATGACTTGGCATGCAGCCTCCCCGTCGTGTTTCTGCGTTGAAACAGCTTCCTGAGATGACTCAGAAGAGATTTTCAATCGCGAAGGATATCTGTTCGCCCTAGTTTATCTCTTTTCAAAAACGGGGAGAAACGGGGAAGAAGAATGGCGAAAATTCAATGTTTTACGAATTCCACGCTGGTTTAAGATGATAGTGGGCGTCCACTATCGTTGAAGGTAAAGAAGCTCATCGTCCGAGCAAAGGGAGGGAATATGGCATTAGCACTGTATCGGCGCTATCGTCCGGATACCTTGGATGGAGTGATCGGTCAGGACCAAGTGACTGTGCCACTTCGCCGTGCTTTGGACAATGGCAAGCTCATCCAAGCCTACCTGTTCTCCGGGCCTCGCGGATGCGGTAAGACGAGTACTGCGCGCATTCTCGCCCGCTGCATCAACTGCGCGAAAGGGCCTACTTCTCACCCGTGCGGAGAATGCGAGAGCTGCAAGGAGCTCGCTGCTGGCGGCCAAGGTTCTATCGACGTGGTGGAGATTGATGCTGCCTCTCACAATTCGGTGGAGGATGCTCGTCAGATTCGTGAGCGCGCCCAATTCGCTCCTACTCGCGACCGCTATAAGATCTTCATCTTCGATGAGGCTCATATGATCACTCCGCAAGGCTTCAATGCTTTGCTCAAGATTGTGGAAGAGCCGCCGGAGCACGTCATCTTCATCTTTGCGACGACTGAGCCAGAAAAGGTTCTGTCGACTATTCGTTCGCGCACTCACCATTACCCCTTCCGTCTGGTTCCGCCGGAAATTATGGGCCCGTTCTTGAAGGACGTGTGCGAGAAAGAGCATATGAAGCCAGAACCGGGTGTTTTGGAGCTCGCGATGCGAGCCGGTGGTGGCTCTGTGCGCGATACGCTCTCTGTGTTGGACCAGCTGATGGTGGGCTCTGATTCGGGTGTTATGCGTTTGGCTGATGCTTCGATGCTGTTGGGCTTCACTCCTGCCGAGCTGATTTCCGGGACGGTTGATGCGCTGATTTCGCGTGATGGTAACGCTTTGTATTCCACGGTTGAAAAAGTGGTGGTGGGTGGTTTTGAGCCTCGCCGCTTTGTGGAAGACCTTCTCGCTTATATGCGTGACCTTCTGGTGCTCAGCATTGCTGGGTCTCAAGCAGTAGCCAGTTTGGGAGAAGAAGAGCGTCAGGAAAATGCTGACGAGTTGAAGAGGCAGGCTCATGCTTTAGGCTTGGCTCAGCTCACTAGATTGGCAGACCAGATTAACGAGGCTTTGGCAACGATGTCCGGTGCGGTTTCGCCGCGCATGCGCTTGGAGTTGCTGGTTGCTCAGTTGCTGGAAATTCGCTCTGCTCAGAATGCTGCTTTTACTCCTTCCTCACAGCCTACTTCTGGGCCGGTGACGAGTGCGCCTGTTGCTTCTACACCGCATTTCGCACCGCAAACTGTGGCCCAGCCGACTCGTGGTTTCCAGCCTCAGGTTTCCGCACAGCAAGCTCAGGTGCAACAGCAACCTGTTCAGCCACAACAGCCCGTGCAGCAAGTCCAGCCTGCTTCTGCAGCGCAAACCCAACCAGCTGCACCAGCACAACCTGCTACGCAAGCACAACCTGCTACGCAAGTACAACCTGCTACGCAAGTACAACCTGCTACGCAAGTACAACCTGCTACGCAAGTACAACCTGCTACGCAAGTACAACCTGCTACGCAAGTACAACCTGCTACGCAAGTACAACCACAATCAGCAGCGATGAGCAATGAACCTCCACAAGAGCTGTGGAAGAAAGCCATCACCACTGTTCCTGAGGATTTGAAGAAGTGGGTGAATGAAACAACGATCCCTCATGTGGACTTCCAAAACGTGAAGGCTCGCCGTTTCGTCATCCTCACCTTCGACACTCCACTGTCCCAGCATGCCTTCTCCTTAGGTGTGGTGGGCAGTGAAAAGGTTCCGGTCTCCTTCCAAAAGCACATCCAAAGCATCTTCGGAGCGAACACTTTCATTCGCCCAGCAGGTGCAGCTGCTAACGGCGAAGCTGTCAAGCCAGTTTCTAGCTTGCCGGTGGAAGAGCAGAAGAGGATCAAACTGCAAATTGCTCTGATGGCGCAGAACAAAGCAGGAGAAAATGGCGGCTTCCAGCTCATGACGGCTAGCCAACTTCAAGCGAGTAATGCGTTGAAGTCCTCTCGTCAGCAAACCCCTACTGCACGAGAACATGAAGGGGAGAGCGGCTCAGAGGAGAAGGCGCAAGGTTCAGAAAAATCGGATGATTCTTCGCAAGGTGATTCTTCCGACGATTCCCACCCTCACCATCACAAGAAGGTGGCTGTTCCTTCTCCTGACGATAAAACGGACCCGTGGGCAAACCAGCCTTCGCGTGCAGAACTGTTGCAACAGCAAGCGGAAGAGCAGCGCAAAGCTCAAGAAGCGCAAGCTGCGCAGCAAGCTCAAGCAACCGCTGAAGCGCGCTCTTCGTGGGACAACAACACTTCTGAGCAGCAAACAGCACCTGCAGCAAACGCTGCTGAGCAACCGCAGCCGGAGCAACCCGCACCGGCGGCTCAGCCTCAGCGTGCACAAATGCCGGGCTTGAGCCAAGGGGTGACGTCGCTGCCACTGAGTGCGCAAACCCCTACAGCAGCTGCTGCAACGCAAAGTTCAGCGCCGTCAACACCTGAGGTAGCACCGGAAGAAGATGTTTATTCGCGCGATGACGAACAACTGACACAGCATCAAACCTTGAGCATCGAACAAGTAGGTGCACTTTTCGACGCGAAAAAAGTGACAGTTATTCCAGCAGAGAATGGAACAGACTCAGACGAGAAACAAGAGGCTAAAATCGTCCAACAGTGACCAGGTCATCACCGTGATCACTCCCTGCGTGATCACGGTGATGAGCACAGTGAGGAACAGAGCATAAACGAGGAGAAAATATGGCGTTAATCTACGACGGGGCAATCCAGGATGTGATTGACTCCTTCGCGCACCTTCCCGGCATCGGACCGAAAGGAGCACAACGCATCGCCTTCCACCTTCTCTCCACTTCAGAGAACGATGTGAAGCACCTCGCCCAAGCCATCATCACACTGCGCGAAAAAGTTCGCTTCTGCGAAATCTGCGGAAACGTCACCGAAATCAGCCCGTGCGCTATCTGCCAAGACCCTCGCCGTGACCACAGCGTCATCTGCGTTGTTGAACACGCGAGTGACATCATGGCTATTGAGAACACGGCGGAATACCACGGTTTGTACCATGTTCTCGGCGGAGCCATCAACCCAATGGGAGGCATCGGCCCAGCAGACCTGCGCATTCAAGAGCTGCTCACCCGTTTGAAAGACGAAACAGTCAAAGAGATCATCCTCGCCTTGAACCCCAATGTGGAAGGCGAAGCGACGAACACGTACCTCTCTCGTCTGATCAGCCCCAGCGGTATAACGGTGACGCGCCTCGCATCCGGTTTGCCAGTGGGAGCAGATTTGGAATACGCCGACCAAGTCACCCTCGGCAGGGCCTTGGCAGGCAGAAGAAGCGTGTAAAAGCGCAACTGGCGCGCAATACCGAGGTCAGTACGCTGGTGATGTACATACAGCGCGGGCGCAGTACAGACGAAACCCACAGATGAAGGAGCACACATGTCGAGAACAGCAGACGCAGTTCGAGCACAATTGGAGAAGATTGTCGCTCTCGGCTACCCCGATGTTGCTGACATGACAGTCGACTCTTTCGTCGCCCTTGCCCAACCACTGCTCGCAGCACTCGACGAGGTAGAAATCGCAGATGACGTTCTCCTCGTCCCCACACGAGAACTCATCTCTCCACAATCACTGATCGCACGAACCTCCATCGGCAGAAATGCAGGCTTCTCCACCATGCCGCCGCGAGATATTGCAAGCTTCCTTCCCGAAGGTTTCATGCCACCTGAAGGCCCGTTCTACATCGTCATCCACCCGCACACCGGCTCACGCTACGTCAACCGTGAACCTGATGTTGCCCGTAAGCTCATCGATTCTGACGGCTTCCAGCCACTCACCTTGGAAGAAGGCCTCGCCATCGCAACGCAGAGGCCAGAATGGCTCTCCAGCCGCAACGGCTTCAACCTGCTCGGTTCTCGCTCCTCTGATGGGCGCGTCCCCAGCATTTGGATGAGCCAAGGTTCCCCACGTTTAGGCTCGATGTGGCCAACAAGCAAACACACCTGGATTGGCAACGCTTATTGCCTCGCACGCCGAGGAGTTTCCCTCCTTGCGCAATAAAACAGCGCAATAAAACAGCGCAAGTCAGCCGCAGCTACACACCGCAAGCGCACACCGCACGACACACTGCAGTAGCGTCAGTTCTCTGCGCTTTCAGCGTTGCCTGCGCCCGCGCCGGTTCCATCACCTGGGGTGGTCGGCTGTGAAGTATCCGTGGATGGATTCTTCTCCGGCGTATTCGAATCATTGCCCTGAGAATCTGGAGTAGTGGTGTCGTGAGAGCCAGAAGATGAACCCTGACCATCAGGCTTGTTCTCCTGCGAGCTATCGGACGACTGACCCGAGTCGGACTGATCAGGTTCCTGCGTCTGATTCTCGCCATTCTGAGAATCTTGAGGAGCAGGAGTGTCCTGCGAAGAGTCCTTCTTCTTGACCACCGGCGCATCATACGAGGCTGTCGCCAAAGCGTCAGAAGCCTGGCCGTTACCCAAACCCCACGTGCCAGAAGGCCCGCCAACCTTACCGGTATCCTTCACATTCTCCCACTTCTCTACCGGCAAGCTCGTCAAATAAGCGTTCGCAAACTGAGCGTAGAGGTGAGCCGGATAATTCGAATAAGCGTAACCGCCCAACATCACCGGAAGCGCGACCGGGTTGCCCTTATCATCCTCATTCCACACCGCGAAAACTGTGGTATTTGAAGGCATCGACGCCACATACGAGAAGGCAGTCATGTCGTTAGCAGTACCCGTCTTCGAAGCGATCTCGCGGCCAGAGCGCAACAGAGCAGCAGGCTCAGCACCGGCAGTCAAACGAGTAACGTTCTGCATTGCGCGCAACACGAGCAGCGAATCATGGCGAGAGAACACGCGCGTACCCTGAGTGTTTGCATGGTACAGCTCCTCATTCGAGGCTGTGCGCACCGAGGCCACGATATGAACATCCGGGCGAATGCCACCAGCAGCAAGCGTGCTATGAGCGCGAGCCATCTGCAAAGCCGTCGTCGCATTAATACCCAAGGTATTCAGCGGATTGTTCTCATCAATCGACGGGAAGCCAGCCTTCTTCATATTGGCCGCGGCAGCCTGCGGGGTGACCTCCTCGTCGAGTTGAACAAACGGCGTATTCACCGAGTTCGCTAGCGCCTGCCACAGGTTGATATTGCCCCAATTGATCTGCTCAGCGTTGGAAACCGTGCCATTCAAACCGTCGAAATGGCGGAAAGAATTGCCGTTATACACCGTCTTCAGGCTCACGCCCTTTTGAATGCCGGTGAGCAAAGTAAACGGCTTCATCGTCGAGCCAGGCTGGAAAACGGCCTGAGTGGCGTTGTTGTACTGATGCTTGAGGAAGTCGTCGCCACCGTAAATTGCAATAATAGCGCCAGTCTTCGGGTTCACAGAAATGGCCGTCTGCTTATACGAATCAGGCTCGCCGGCGAAACGAGTTTGCCCCACTTTGACCAGAGCATCCTGAGCCTTCTGATCAATGGTCGTGACGATGGAGTAGCCGCCAGTGGAAATCTCATCCTCGCTGAAAGCCTTGCGCTGCACGAGCTCGTTCTTCACTTGCTGCAGAAGGTAGCCCTTCGTTCCCTCGTAATCGTTGGAAACCTGGTGCTCGGCAACCTGCGGGAAGTTCTTCTTGGCATGCTCGAGCTCGGCGGCGGTGATGAACTTATTCTTGTACATCAGCTCGATCGTGCGGTTATAGCGTTTTTGCGCGATCTGAGGGTTGACGTCCGGAGCCCAATAGCCTGAGGAGGGGATAATTCCCGCGATCAAGGCCGACTCTTCGATGGTCAAGTCTTTGGCGGGCTTGTTGAAGTAGGAGCGCGCGGCCGCCTCAATTCCGTAGGTGCCTCGGCCCAGATAAATGGTGTTGAGGTAGTTGCACAGAATTTGGCTCTTGCTTTGCGACTGCGTGATTTTCAGCGCGAGAATCGCCTCATGCAGCTTGCCCAGGTAGGTGTCCGTTTGGCCTAAATAGTAGCGTTCAGCATACTGCTGGGTGATGGTCGAGCCGCCTTGGCGCGTGCCCTTGGTCACGTTGTTGACGAGCGCGCGAGCAATACCTTTGAGGTCGATGCCTGAATCGCTCCAGAAAGTCTGGTTTTCCGAGGCGACGACCGCATTGCCAACATATTTGGGAAGGGTGTCGCAGGCGATAATCGTCCTATTTTGCGCAGAAAGATTACCAATCGGTGTTTTTCCGTCCGCATAATAGACGGTTGTTTTTTGGGCGAGCGCGAAAGATTCCGGTTCTGGCACATCCGTCGTCGCATACAAATAAGCAAATGCGGCAATTCCAATGCCGGCGAGAACGGCGATGACGATGCCGAAAATTTTGAAGAACAGGCCGACGCGCGACTTCTTCTTGTAACCAGGATCGCCGGGCTGCAGGCGGTGGCTGCGGTTGGCTCGTGTTGGCCTGGTGGCACGGTGGCTGGTTTGCTGGCCAGCTTGTTGGCCTGCTCGTCGGCTGGTTTGCTGGTAAGAACGTTCGTTTGCGCGTGAGCTGGAGTAGCGTGCGCCGTCGTTGGCGCGCATCACAGGATTAGCAAAGACGTTGTCGGCGTACTCGCCGCCGCGCTGTGAATACTGGTCGCGCAGGGAGCGTGAACTACGCGAAGAACGAGTTGAACGGGTAGAACGGGTAGAGCGAGTAGCGCGGGTTGTATGCGAGGTGCGGCTCGAGCGCGAAGCGTCCCCACGCGAAGAAGTATTATGAGACGAATAACCGCGCGAAGAGGCGGTGCGAGGCCGAGCACCGGAGCTCGAAGCAGCACGCCTTCTGTTCTGCTGGTCGGCGCGTGCCTCTTCTTCGATGTTGCGGTTTCCCCACATTTGCGGCTTTGACATAGTCCTCCTCACGTTGACTACGCAAATTTTAGCGGGATTGCCTGAGCATAGCCTTCTGAGTATGCGCTCACATGGTGAATCTGTAGTGAGAAATCTGTGAAGGTGAATCTGTGGTGTGGAATCTGTAAATGTGACGCGCAAAATGACTCATTCTTTAGGAAACGTTGAGGCACTCGCGAATAATGGGGGTGATTATGCAATGAAGGGATGGTGTCATGGCTGATAAGGTTCCGACCGAAAAGGTTCAGCCGGGTCAGGCTCAAGCCGCCGAGCAGCAGTCGCAGCAGAAAGCCAAGCCTCAGCAGAAAGCCAAGCCTCAGCAGAAAGCCCAAAAGCAGCAGCAAGCCCAGCAGCCTCAGCAGCAGAAGCCAAAGCCGGCGAAAACGGGAAATATCTTCCAGCGTGCGGGCAAGCGCATCCTCGCGGGCACATACCCGACGAAGTGCTACGTGTGGTTCTTCGTCTTCTACACCATCCTCTCGGAGATCGCGCTGCAGTGGGCAGTCAACCCGGAGAAGACGGGTGAGGCAATCTGGACCTTCTTCATCTTCCCCTTCCGCCCGCAGAGCGAGTGGCGTATGATCCCGGTGCTCAATTTCATCGTGATCGCTGCCTTCTACCTCTTCTTCGTCTTCCTCATCAACCGCTTCTGGCTGTCGAGCTCGCTGTTTATCACCGTTGTGGCAATCTGCTCGCTGGCTGAGCGCATGAAGGTGAGTATGCGTGAAGAGGCGATTCTGCCGTCGGACGTCACGATGTCGGCGAACGGCAATGCGGCGGGTATCGCCGACTTCATCCCTCAAGATTCTCTGCCCATGATCCTGGGCATGTTCGCCATTGTCGCCCTCATTTGGGCGGCCAACATGGTGCTGTGGCACCTCGATGGCCAGAAAGCCGCCGTTTTCCAAGTTTCTGACTGGGCTCGTTTGAAAACGAAGGCCTCTCAAGTGGGCGCTCGCATTGCCAGCCAGATTGCCACTGTTTTTGTGACGGGCTTGCTCATCGTCCTCTTCTCCATGAATCTCGGCACTTCCGGCACTTTTGCGCATGGTTTCGCGTGGTTCCTCGGCGATGTTCCGCATTTGTGGAACTCGCTTCTCGACGCTCAGGGCAATGGCACGGCGATCGACTTCCTGCGCTTCATCAACGTCAAGGTGATGGACAAGCCGAAGAATTATTCTGAGGCGACGATGAAGAAGCTGGAGGCGAAGTATTCTGCCGAAGCCACCAAGATTAACAGCACGAGGAAGAACACCCTCACTGATGAAAATGTGGTGCTGATTCTTTCCGAGTCGTTCTCCGACCCGACTCGTGTGCCAGGCGTGAAACTCAACAAGGACCCGATGCCGTTCATCCGCAGTCTGAAGGAGAAGACCACCTCTGGCCTCATGGTTTCCTCCGGTTATGGCGGTGGCACGGCGAATCTGGAGTTCATGGCGGGCACCGGCCTGTCCATGGCAAACTTCAGCCCATCCTTGGTTTCGCCATATCAGCAGCTGGTTCCAGCGCTCAGGTGGATTCCAACTTTCAACCAGTTGTGGAATGAAGCGGGCTCTACTTCGCTGGGCTTCCACCCGTATATGGCTTCCATGTACGCTCGCGCTCAGAATTACCAGAAGTTCGGTTTCTCGCACTTCTGGGCGAAGACGGGTACGAGTGAGAAGTTCACTCCGCAGAATAAGTCGGGTAAGAGCCCTTACGTCAACGACGATTCGAGCTACACGGCTGTTGTGAACGCTTTGAAGTCTGGTAAGTATCACAACGCTTTCTACCAGCTGGAAACCATGCAAAACCACATGGATTACAAGGATTGGTACCCCAATAATGAGTTCGAAGCTACCTCTACTACCGCTAAGCCTCTGAGCAAGAAGGAAGAGCTGCGCATCAAGACGTACGCCAAGGGTATAGAAATCACGGATAACGCCACCAAGAAGTTCCTCACCGAGCTCGACGAGCTCAAGGAGCCAGTGACAGTGATCTGGTATGGCGACCACCTGCCTGGCATCTACGCTTCGGCGGCGGCTCACGAGAAGAACACCTTGAAGCTGCACGAAACGGACTACTTCATCTGGTCGAATAAGGCGAGTAGCTCGCATAAGGCTAAGCTCTCGGAGAAGAATTCCGCGTACTCGTCGCCGAACTTCTTCATGGCGCAGGCTGCAGAGCATACGAACTCGAAGGTGTCGCCGTACCTCGCCTTCCTGACGCGCTTGCACGAGCAGTTGCCGGCGATGGAACCTCCTGTTGTCAACAAGATTCAGGGCTGGAGTTCCATTCCTTCCGGTGCCGCGCTTTTCGTTGATGCTCAAGGCAAGCAGCTCGATTTGCGCAAGCTCACTGATCAGCAGAAGCAGCTGATGGAAGAGTACAGGCTCATCCAGTACGACATCACGGCTGGTCACCAGTACTTGAAGAACTCGAACTTCTTGACGCTCCAGAAGTAGGGCTTGAGATTATCACTGCAGGGAAGGTTGTACGCGAGTGCAGCCTTCCCTTTTTTCGTCACCGATGCGTGTAAACTGGGATGGTTCATGCTCGAAGAGTGTACCTACAGTGCACTTGCCGGGCGTAACGCAGAACATCCTCCTGCCACGGAAAGACCGTGGCCCATGAGACCGAAGGAGGTGGGTGATGTCTGCACATAAGTACGAACTCATGATGATCGTCGACCCGCAAGTCGAAGACGCATCCGTCAAGAAGCTCGTCAATCAGTACCTCGAGGTCGTCACCAGCGCCAAGGGCACTGTTGAGAAGACCGATTTCTGGGGTCGCCGCAAGCTCGCTTACGAGATCGCAGGCAAGGCCGAAGGTTCCTACGTTGTTGTTGAGTATTCTGCAACTCCAGAGACCTCTGCCGAGCTCGATCGTCAGCTCAAGCTCAATGGTTCTGTCCTGCGCACCAAGATCCTGCGCAAGGATGTGAAGTGATCTGCGCTTTTGCGCTTTAATCTGATGAAAACGTGTGAGTGAGGAAACATGGCAAACGAACCTGTTATCACCGTTGCTGGTAATTTGACCCGCGATCCTGAATTGAGGACTGTCGGTTCTCGTCAGGTGGCTGATTTCAGCATTGCTTCGACGCCGCGTACCTTCAACCGTCAAACCAATCAATGGGAAGACGGTGAAGCTATGTTCCTCGATTGCTCTGCTTGGGGTGACTTGGCTCAGCATGTTCAGCAGTCCCTGGCTAAGGGAATGCGCGTGCTGGTGCAAGGTCGTTTGACCCAGCGCAGCTATCAGGCAAAGGACGGCTCAACCCGTCGTGTATTCCAGCTTACTGTGGATGAAATTGGCCCGAGCTTGCGCTACGCAACCGCACAGGTTCAGCGTCAGGCGCGTCAGTCTGGTGGCTTCCAGCCAGCAGCTGCACAGGGTGGTTACACCGGTGGTTATTCTGCACCGCAACAGCAGCAGGCAGCTCCTGCTACTGGTTCTGCAGATTCTTGGGCTGGTTCTTCCAACTATGGAGCATCCAATTCCTTCGATTCCGACTTTGGTTCAGACGACGTAGCCGCCTTCTAGAGCTCGGACAAGTGAAGTTACCCTTCATCAGAAAAACAGAAATGATAGCTGTATAGAGCAGCATGTACTGAAAGAAGACATTATGTCGCGTAAGAGGCCACATCCTCCAGTAAAGCCTTTCAAGAAGAAGGCAGACCCACTCAAGGCTGCTAAGGTTACCGAGATCGATTACAAGGACGTTGCACTTCTTCGTAAGTTCATCTCTGACCGTGGCAAGATCCGTAGCCGCCGTATCACCGGCGTTTCCATCCAGGAGCAGCGTGAGCTCTCCCGCGCAATCAAGAATGCGCGTGAGATGGCCCTCCTGCCATACGCCACCAACGGCCGCTGAGGAGGTAAACGATGACTAACAAGGAAACCAAGCTCATTCTTCGTCAGCCAGTCAATGGTCTGGGCCAGAAGGGTGACGTTGTCACCGTTGCCGCTGGTTATGCTCGTAACTTCCTCGTCCCACAGGGCTATGCCTTCCAGTGGACCGAGGGTGCTGCAAAGCAGATTGAGGACATGCGTCGCGCACAGCGCAAGCTCGCCCTCGAGACTCGTGAGTCTGCTGCTGAGCTCAAGAGCAAGCTCGATGGCTTCGCAGTTACCGTCCGTGCCAAGGTGTCCGAGTCCGGCAAGCTCTTCGGTGGTGTTTCTGCCGATAAGATCGTTGCTGCTCTCGCTGAGAAGGAACTTGTGGTGAACGCAAAGTCCCTCTCCTTCGCACCAATCCGCACCACCGGTGATTTCACTGTGAAGGCACAGCTCCACCCAGAGATCGCCGCTCAGTTCACCGTGAAGGTTGTTGCTGAGAAGAAGTGAGTCACTTCATTGTGAAGTGATATGTCATACAGTCGTTTGACATTTATTAGCTAAGCCAAAAGACCCTGTTGTATGGAATACAACAGGGTCTTTTATTTTCTCTGTACACAAGAGGTTATGCATCTGAAAGCATAAGTGCGGTATGTCTCGCAAAACTGACAAGAAAAAGTGATCGCGTCACAATACCGTGTATGAGGATAGGAAAACCTTTTGAGAACAGCGTTTATGTGTTGTTGATGCTGGGATCCCAGGTGGAAAACAAACCGGTGAAGAGTTCTGTTTTCAGCACTCTCCTCGGTGTTTCCGATTCTTCGTTGAAGAAGACTCTTCGCCGCCTCGTGACGGCTGGGTTCATTCAATCATCAGCAACGCGAGATGGTGGTTATACGCTGGCCACCCCATTGGAAGAAATCACTCTCGGTGATGTATGCCGAGTGATGGAAGGTGACCCTGTGGTGGATATTCCCCATGAGGATCTTGCTTCCCATATTTTCTCTGATTCGCTGCACCATTCGCAGTCGATTCTCAATGATGCTCTTCATGACGGAGCAGATGCTTTCGTGGAAAAACTGAGAAAAGTGAAGCTCTCCGACTTGCTCATCAGTGAGACAGGGGGAGAGCTCCACTGTGATTGGCAAGATGTTCTCAGTAACCGAGACCATCCCCGCCGTTTTGATCACCGCCGTTTTGATTCGAGGGCGTAAACTCAGAAGTTTCCGCCGTTCCAGCCCCAATCCGGGCTGGCAATCTCGCGCACATACATGCGATTCGTGGGGACATGAAGTTCCGTACTGACAATCTTTTGAATGTCGGCAGACAAGCGTTCCCACGCCGAGCGCGGCACTTCAGAGGTGGAGTAAGCGTTGACCTCCACAAAGGCGACAGGCTCGGAGTCGTCGCCACCGAAGTACATAGGAACGTTGTCCTCAAAGGCGCACAGCAACCACATTTCGGACTTGCCAGGAAGGTCGGCAATAGCCTTACCGAACTGAGCCTTCATGCGCTCGCGCTGTTCGGGGGAAATAGGCTGACTGGTGTGAGTGATAATGCACGGCATAGCAACCTCCACAAAACTGAGAGTTTTCGTACGCTTCCACTCTACCTTTTGCGCCAGCCTGGTACGCCCGCGCCCGCCGCTGCCAGTCCTCGTTCCGCCGCCCGCGCCCGCCGTCTCTCGCCCGTTTGCTCGCGCCCGCCGTCTCTCGCCCCGCCGCCCCGTCCGCGCCGGCAGCGTGCTCACCTCTCTGGTACTCGCGCTCGCAGCTCGCGCCAGCCGCCTGCCATTGCATGCAAGCTCGGCGAATGGAGAGGATACTGTAGATAAATCCCCTGAATAGAGTGCGAAAAGGCTGAATTACACCCAGATTGGCGGGTTCATCTGCTAAAACATTCAGGTACGACGATAAGAGGAGAACTCATGGCAACCCCAGAAGATACACCAGATACGAAGCTTCCTCAGTGGGCACAGAAGATGAACCCGGCACTGAGGCATCTGCTGGCGCAATTCATCAAGTTTGGTGTAATTGGCTTCGTCTGCTTCTTCATCGACTGGGGTGTTCTCAACATTTTGGTGGCTTTCTTCCACGTCAACCCGACGATGGCAGGAACAATCTCCTTCTTGATCTCGCTGGTGGTCAATTATGTGGCCAGCATGCGCTACGTTTTCCAGCATCGCTCTGACATGGCTCAGTGGATGGAGCTGGTGCTTTTCGTCGTTTGCTCGGTGATCGGCCTGGGCATTAACTCCGGCATTATTTGGGCGATGACGAGCCCGTTCACGAGGGCGGCTCACCCGAACCGCGCGATGATTATTCTGATGACGAATATCGCCAAGATCATCGCCACCATCATCGTTTCCGTGTGGAACTTCGTCTCGCGTAAGCTCACCATCGACGTGCCTCGCCCTGGCCATGAGGAGGATAACACCTTTGCTCGCCGCATTGGCTTGTGGTCGCTCCAGCACGGCCCGAAGAAGTACCGCACCCCGGCTAGCGAAGCCTACAAGAAGGCATAAGATTTACACCGATCTTCTGGCATTCTCTGTTGGGGATATGAAGTTCAGAACAGAAAGTTTGTTGGAGCTGTTTTCTAGCTACTTTGAGGTGTTCTGGAGTTATTAGAACGGGTTTAGTATCTAGTGGGAGTAATGGCCTCCGCATTCAATGATCTCGAGATTGTTTTCCTGAATGCGAAAGACAAGTCGATTTTTCTTGTCGATTCGGACGCTCCAATAACTCCTCAGATTCCCTCTGAGAGGTTCAGGATTTCCAGTGCAGTTGTACCCGTTCCGGGTTATATCAAGTATGAGACGGTTTATTCTTTTCAGCGTCTTCTTATCTTGTGATTGCCAGAATAGGTACTCTTCCCAAGCCAAGTCATGCCATGCAATGATCATCACTATTTCTCAATCAAATCGTGAGAGTGAACATTGAGACCAGCTTCCATGTCTGCTGCTCTCCTTTCGAGTTCTGCCATATGAGCGGAAGAGTAGAACTCATCTTGGGGAACTGCGAACTCGAATGGAATACGCTGTTCTTCACCAACGTAACGCAAGAAGCCCATGATTGCGCTGGACATGGGCATTCCCATTGCCTTGCATGCAGCCTCAGCACGCATTTTTACTTGGTGTGGTACTCGCACAACTACCTGATCTTTGGGTGCTGAAGTGTTTGCAGTAGTCATAGTTTCTCCTTGACGAGATGACTTAAATACAATTTTTACTTTAGCACAAAGATAGCAGATAAGTAGTTTTGAGATTACACCTCAAGCTGAGAGATGATGGCGCGAGAAGTGGCCTTCTTGATCTGTGGTAATCCGAGCAAGGAGAGAACCATCACCATCAAGCCCATCACGCACACTGTTGCGAAACCACCATGTGAGCCAAACTGATCGATGAAGTGACCACCGAGCGCGGAACCAATGGAACCGCCCACAGCATTCATAGCCCACATCAGAGCCATCGTTCCTGTAAATCTGTCGGTAGGAACAACGCGCATAACAGTTTGAGAGCCATTGATCCAGGTAGGAGCCTGGCAGACGCCGACCATGAGGTAAACGATCATAATCTGCCACAATTCGTGAGCAAAAATAAAGCTGGAGATTCCCACTGTCAAAACGAGCAAGCCAATGTAGTAGCGTTTCCACAAGGCCGAACGCCAATTAATAGCGCCATAGAAAGCTGCTCCGATCAGCGAGGAGAAGGAGAAGCAGGCGAACACGAGGCCGGCGAACTGGCTTTGATGATGCTCGTTGGCCATAGCGATAATCGAAATACCGGTCGTCGAGGAAAAAGCACCCAAACCAAAATAAGTGGCCGCCAAAGCGAGAACAGCAGGAGAGAGGTAGCCCAGCTGCTTGGTATTCTTGGCCTTCGACGCGAGCTTTTCAGCCTGTTCAGCGTCTTTACCCGCTTTGAGTGCGTTCTGAGCATCCTGGCGAGCCTGCTCTTCAGCAACCTTCTGGGCAAGTTGGCGCTGATAATCTTTCATCGGTAAGCCAGCCTTTTCGGCGCGCTCGCGGATAGAAGGAGGGGTGACACCAACGGCGGTGAAGAAGAGGGTGCAGCCGGTCAGCACGCAGGCGATGGTGAAAACGAAGGCGGCAACGTAACTCCACACGGCGATGATGGAGGCCAGCGGGTTACCCACAACCCAGGTGATCTCGTCAAACATGGAAGCCATGGCGAGCGCGCGGTCGGTGCGAACGGTGTCGCCCTTCAAAATGTAGGCCCAGCGTGCGCGGGACATTGAGCCCCACGGAGCTTGGACGCCCAGGAACGGCATGATGAAGAAGAAGATCTGGTACGGCGCATGGAAGACGAGAGCCAGGGTGAAGCTCACGGCGGCGGTCGTCCAAATAACAACCGTCGGGATAGCAATCTGGCGCTGGCCGTAACGGTCGATGAGCTGGCCCAAAATCGGGCCGATGATGGCCGAGGAGATGGACTGGATGGCGCTCAAGGTTCCGGCGAGCACATACAAGCCGTAAACCTGCTTGATCGAGATTGTCACCGTCATGCTCACCATCGGCCCGACCATGGAGCCGAAGAGTGCGGCGATGACGAAACGCAGAGTGTACGGGATGCGCAACAGCTCAACGTAGCCGCCGAAAAGACGGGAGAGCAGCTGGGCGGGGGTGCGGTGCTGACGGGCGCGCGGCTTGTGTTCGCGGAACTTCGGTGTGGCTCCATCACTCAGTGGCGTGCTGGATTTAGTGGCAGAAGTGGCAGGTTTGCTGGTGTTTGTCGTGTTCAGCGGTTGTTCAAGTTGCTCAGGCATGCAGATCATCACTCAACTGGGCTGGTACGTATATGGTTCTCGTTTCCGAGGGAGGCGCGTCCTCTCTCGCGCCTGGCCTCTGTGATCACCGTCGAGCTAAACATGCGGTTTCATTCCGCTTCATTTCACTTCTTCTGCGCATGCGTGCGGCCGCGTTTAGCTTCGTATGGTCTGGTGAACTCACCGTGCTGCCTCTTTGTTTTGCGCGGCAAGTTCTTATATACAAGTCTATGGGCACCCGGGGGACGGATAGGGCAGAAAAACCCGCACAAAGCTAGGCGAAAAGCCCCCTTTTACTTAATATTCAAATGCCTATAATGCGCAGTTATGCTGGTATGCTGGCTTGCTCGCGGCAACTTTTGGCACGGCAAGCCATGAGATTATCACTGCGAACAAAACCGCTTCAGCTGTTAGGCTTACAAGAACGGAAGTTTCTAGCAAGCGTCCGCGCGGCCGCCGCCTCTCTGGCCGCAAGTCGAGCCAGCTGGTAACAGCGGAACAGATTCGTTCGCGGCCAGTATCGCAGCACGAGAAAGGGTGACATGGCAACTCGAGAAGGAACAGTGTGGCAAGCTCCTGTCACCTTTGAACGCGCAACCGGCAGTTTCCCCAGCATTTCTCGGCACTTAAACGCTGGAGAAATCGAAGGAGCCACTCAGCAAACCCGCCAAACAACTGACTTTTTGAAGGCTGGCCTCGATACCCCACACACCACGCTGAACTTCGTTCGCCACGGAAAAGTGAAGAACCCCACCGGGGTTGTGTATGAGCGAATCCCGGGCTTTCATCTCTCTGAGCTCGGCCACGCGCAGGCTCAAGCAACAGCTCGCTGGATGGCCGAGCAGCCGGAAATTGTGCGCTCTGCGGCCTTCTTTAGCTCGCCTCTGGACCGCACCCTCGACACTTCTGACCACATTCTGAACGCAGTGAATGAAGCGCGCGCCGAACTTGGATTACCAGCGCTGACAATCCAAACGGATGAGCGGCTGATGGAGGTGTGGAATGTGTTTCGCGGCCAGAGGCCTGGCAAAGGTGAGGCTGCGCTGTGGAAACATAATAACTGGAAGCGCATTTTGAACCTCAAACGCCCTGGCTGGGGAGAGCCTTACTCTGAGGTGGCTCAGCGCATGCAAAGCTTCGCTTTCGAAATGGTCAAGCGCTACCCGGGCCAAAACGTCATCGTCGTGGCTCATGAGTCGCCGATCTGGACTCTGCGTCACGTGCTCACCACAGGCAAGGCGAGCTCGAACATCCTCACGCGCGGCACTGCTCTCGCGTCGGTGACGAGCCTCACCTTTAACCAAATCCCGCAACTGCTGCAGGTAGATTATCACGACCCTGCAAAGGATGTGACACTTTCCTGATCTGCGGTTTCCCGCTGCGCGGGCCCGCAGTGATAGTCAGTGTTGATAGTCAGAGCTGATAATCTGTGCTGATAATCTCAAGCAACTCACATATCGAAGTTGTCATCATCGCGACCCAGCCACAGGCTATTGACCAGCGCAACCAAGCCAGTCAGTAGGCCAGTGAGTGCCACGACGAGCACAGTGACGGCGAGGACCAGCGGGGTGCGGAACGAGTTGAAAGCGGCCTGAAGCGTAATGCCCAAGCCGTTTTGCGCGCCGAGGTATTCCGCCGTGACAGCCGTGCCGAAAACATAGACCGCCGAAATGCGCATGCCGGAGAGAATCTGGCGAGCAGCAACGCGCATTTTCACGTGAAACAGAGTCCAGAGTTTGCCCGCGCCACACGTCAAAGCGACATCCGAGAAGTAACTGGGCACCGAAGCGAGGCCTCGATACGTGCCGATCGCCACCGGGAAGAGGGAGAGCATCGCCACCATCACCACCTTGCCCACCGGCTCAAAACCAAACCAAATAATGAAAAGCGGCGCAATGGTAATCAAAGGCAAGGTTTGCAAAAAAGTGAGCAGCGGGTACAGGCCAGCGCGCAAAGCGTGAGAAGCGTAGAGGCACACGCCAAAAGCGATGCCCAAGGGCACGGCGATGAAAAAGCCGAGAAAGCCTTCCACCGCCGTGAGGCTCGTTGCAGGCCAGAGAATATCCCACTCTTCCACCAGAGTTTGCGCAACCTGGAGTGGGCCGGTGATCACGCGCGAAGAGACGTGCGTGACGTCCACGGCAACCTGCCACAACACGAGCAGGAGCAGCGTGGTGGCAGTGGCAATCAGGGTGTCTGCAAGCCGACGGGAGCGAGAGTGCCCAGTAGGGCGACCGGAAGAGCGGGTTTCTCCGACAGCAGGGCGGCCGCCCTCGCCAGCATGCACCGAGCCAGAGTGCGTTTTACGCAACATAGTCGTTCGTTGCCAGAGTTGAAGCCTGAGGGTGAGCAGCAGCGTCCACATCCTTCACCTTGGCGTCCTGAGCGATGCCGCGGTAAACATTGTTGTCAGCCAAGAAGTTGATGTACTGCTGAGCAGCGGTCACATCCGTCTTGCCAGAAGCGTCACCCCAATACTTGCCCGCAACAATATCCTTCATCGAAGCCTTCGTGAGCTTTGGGTCGAGGGCCGAGGAGCGAGTTGCCTCCAAAAGAATCGAAGCGGCCTTGTCAGGGTTCTTCAGCGCATATTGGTAGCCGCGAGCAGTGGCCTGAACGAAAGCCTTCACCTGCTTGCTATGAGCCTTCTCCCACGTGCTCGACACAGCAAAGCCCAGCTGGTCAGGGTTGCCAGGAACACCGTAATCACCAGCGATGAAGCAGTTGAGAGCTGGGCCGTCCAAGCGAGACTGCACGCCTTCCCAGGTTTCGTAGAAGCCACCAAAATCGCCCTTACCCGAGGTCAAGGTCTGGAAGGTAGAAGTGCCCACCGTCACCGTCTTGAAATCAGGCTTACCGCCGTCGTGACGGATCATCTGTTTGAGCACAGCAGTTTGTTCAGCAGAGCCAAAAGTGACGAAAGTCTTCCCCGAGAAATCCTTCGGAGAAGTGATGTCCTTGCGGGCCTTGAGCGAGCACCAGCGGGCCACCTGCTTTTGCGTCAGATCGTAAACAAAGTGCAGATGCGAGCCGGATGCGTTCACTGCAGCAACATTCGACAGGGTAGTGAAGCCAACATTGGCAACGCCCGATTCGATGGCAGTTTCTGCGCCAGTCTGGGCGGTAGGAAGAATGGTGAGTTTCAGGCCGGCTTGCTGGTAATAGCCGAGCTTCTGGGCAACATAAACGCCGACATGGTTGGTATTGGGCGTCCAGTCGAGCATAAAGCTCATGGGGGTGAGATTCTTGTCGTCGGCTTTATTCGTTGCACTCGTTTGGTTTGACGAGGTGGTGGCGCTCGAGCTTGACGACTTTTGATTACCACAGGCGGCCAGAGAAGTCAGGAGTGCGGCAGAAGCCAGAATGCTGAGAGCTCGACGAGCAATGTGAACGCCGTGAAGGCCGTTGATGTTACGAGTGGTGCGAACGCCGTGAACGCGCTTTAAGTTATTCATCATATTTCACCTTTTCCTGCGCTTGCGCGCTGGTGCCAGGTGGCAGAGGCGGGAAGGTGATGAGCCCGCGTGCGTCCTGACAAATTAATAATGCGCAATCCAGTATACGAGTAAAGCCGCCAGCTCGCGCGCAAGGGCGTCCCTATACCTAGGCACAATGGAATTATGAGTGAAAACACTGAAAACATTACGTTGCCAAAGGACGTGCGCGTGCGCTTCTGCCCATCTCCAACGGGCATCCCACACGTCGGCATGGTCCGTACGGCCCTGTTCAACTGGGCTGAGGCTCGCCACACGCACGGCACTCTCGTGTTCCGCATTGAGGACACTGATAATCAGCGTGACACCGAAGAGAGCTTGAACCAGATCATCGAAGCTCTGCGCTGGCTGGGCATCGACTGGGATGAGGGTGTTGAAGTCGGCGGCCCAGACGGCCCATACTTCCAGTCTCAGCGCACCGACATCTACAAGGATGTCGCCCAGAAGCTCCTCGACGCAGGCTACGCTTACGAATCCTTCTCCACTCCAGAAGAGACTGCCGCGCGCAATGTTGCCAACGGCCGTCCAGCAAGCTTCGGCTACGACGGTTACGACCGCAACACCACGCCAGAGCAGCGCGAAAAGTACTTGGCAGAAGGCCGCAAGCCAGCCATCCGCCTGCGCATGCCTGATGAGGACATAACCTTCACCGACCTCGTTCGTGGCCCGATCACCTTCAAGGCTGGCTCCACTCCTGACTACGTGATCGTGCGTCCTAACGGCGACGCGCTCTACACGCTGACCAACCCTGTCGACGACGCCATGATGAACATTAACGTCGTTCTGCGCGGTGAGGACCTGTTGAGCTCCACCCCACGCCAAGTTGTTCTCTACGATTACTTGAAGAAGCTCGGCATCGCCAAGCAGACCCCGCTCTTTGGCCACATGCCATACGTGATGGGCGAAGGCAACAAGAAGCTCTCCAAGCGCGACCCAGAGTCCAACCTCTTCCTGCTGCGCGACCAGGGCTTCATCAAGGAAGGCCTGCTGAACTACCTGGCACTGCTTGGCTGGTCGATTTCCCCAGATAACGACGTGTTCAGCATGCAAGAGCTCGCCGATAACTTCGATATTCGCAACGTCAAGGCCAACCCTGCTCACTTTGATCTGAACAAGGCCATCGCCCTCAACGCTGAGCACATCCGCCAGCTCGAGCCTCAGGATTTCCTGAACCGCTCGGTTCCTTACCTCTTCCGCGATCACGTGGTTTCCGCAGACTCGTGGGACAAGCTAACTCCTCGCGAGCAGCAGGTGTTGAGCGACTCGGTGGAGCTCGTTCAGCCTCGCGTTCGCTTGCTGGGTGAAGTTTCTGGAATGGTCGGCTCTCTGTTGAGCGAAGAGCCTTATATTGCTCCAGAACCAGACGCCATCAAGCAGCTTAAGGATGAGTCCGACGATGTGTTAGCTCAGGCTGCTGATGCGTTGGAAGGCGTTGAGGAAGGCCAGTGGAAGGCTCAGAGCTTGCATGACCTTTTGGATGCTGAGCTCATTGAGAAGGCTGGCTACAAGCCGCGTAAGGCTTATGGTCCGGTTCGCGTTGCTGTTTCTGGCCGTCGCGTTTCCCCGCCTCTGTTTGAGTCGATGGAAATTTTGGGTAAGGACCTCACTGTTGCTCGCCTGCGCTCCTTGCGCGAGCACCTCGGTGAGTTGAAGGGCTGAGGTCACTTTCCCTCGTATTTCTTGAGATTATCAGGCTGTGCCGCTCTGCGCTGCGTGTAGTGAATGCGCAGCGCAGAGCGGTCTCTTTCGACACGCCGAAAGAGAAATCGCTTGCGCTCCTGCTGGACTATCGGTATAGTCTTTCTTTGTTGCCTCGCCAGCGAGGTGAAAAAGTGAATATGCCCCCATCGTCTAGCGGTCCAGGACATCGCCCTCTCACGGCGCAAACAGCGGTTCAAATCCGCTTGGGGGTACCAATGCTTCGGCGTTTCCTTTGCATGAAAGTGCTACAGTAAAACGCTGGAACATTCCATTGGGGTGTGGTGTAATTGGCAACACAGGTGATTCTGGTTCATCCATTCTTGGTTCGAGTCCAGGCACCCCAGCGAAGGAAACCCGAGAGCTCAGCTCCCGGGCTTTTTTATTTTCAGCTACCGTGCAGCTTCTCAGCTTCTCACCCGGTCTCTCAGCTTCTCACCCGGTCTCTCAGCTCTCGCCCAGTCTCTTGGCCTTCAATCTGGCCTCTCAGGCATAACCCCATTCTGTAGAAAGCCCGAACTAGGCTAGAAGTATGACTTATGTTGAACAAACACGCAGCATCTACACTGCTAAGTCCCTTTCCACCTTCACCGGAGAAGATGGCGCACAGCTCGTCCTCGAAAACTCCCAAATCCGTTACGTGGCAGCTGGCGAAAACAAGCGCGGCGAGCGCGTCGTTCCTAAGCAGAACGCACCTCGCTTCGCCGACCTCAACCCTCGCGTGGCCGCAGCCGAAGGCAACAACACTGCCGTCGCCGACTACGACGTGGCTGACCTGACCTACTTGAGCGCCGAATATGACACCGAAACCGGCATCATCACCGTTTCCGCCAACATCGACAACGACGTGTTGTGGGAAGTTGAAGCAGGTACCAGCCCATCCCAGGCTCGCAAGGCCGAAGAGTTCTGCAACCTCGTCAACCAGCGCGTGGCAGCACCGAAATACGCCATCAACGACTACAACGAAATGCTGCACACTGCTGTCGAAGATCAGGAAATGTACCGCTGATAATCTCAAAAAATTCTGCTCGCCTTCAGCTTTCTGCCTTATGCTCGTAACAGATAAGGCAGAAAGCAGGTGTGTATGAATTCGCCAACAATGTCGTCCGCAGGCCACCTTCCCAACGCAACAAGCGTTTCGATGCGCCTGGGACGCCTCCAATTTCACCGATCTGGTAAGTTCCGCGTGCTGCAGGTCGCCGACATTCAAGAAGGCGTCAAAGTTTCCGCGGATATGATCCACCTGCTGCAAAAGGCGTGCGATGAAGCCCGCCCTGACCTCGTCATCTTTACCGGCAACCAGATCAAAGGCTACGACAAAGCTTTCGCCCCCACCTTCCGCAACCGCAGGTGGGCAAGCGGCTGGAACGGCGCCTATTCGGCAACAGTCCAGGTAGCTGGCGGTGCGGCAGGCACGCTGAAAAAGGCGATGGCTGGCAACCAGCCGGAAGCTGCCGGCGCCTCACGCTTGCCGGTTGACCCTCTCGAACACACGCGCAAGCTCGTGCGTGAACAGGCCGAACAGTTTTTGAAGCCTCTGATCGAGCGTCACATTCCTTTTGCCATCACGTACGGCAACCATGATTTTCAGTGCGGACTCTCGACTGCTGAGCTGGACGCCATCTACCGGCAATTCCCCGGATGCCTGAACCCAGAAGTGGGGGAGAAGCACAGCGTGGCAATCTCAGGCCAGTATGTGCCGGCCAGCGGGATGAGCCGCCAGGTTGCGTACGGTGTGGAGCCAGGAACTTTTGCCCTGCCCGTGTGGGATTTGCCGAACAACACGGCTGAGGACCTCTCGGTTCGTGTGGCACGCGCGGTGTACCATGGTGCAATCCCGTCCCAGGCGGAGGCCCAGCAAGCCCAGGAAAATAAGGATGATGCCCCGGTGCTCAACTTGGTGGTGCTCAATTCTGGCGATTACGCGCGAGAGGGTGGTTATGGTACGCCCAGTGAGCGTGCTCTTGAATGGCTTCGCCAATTGCCCCAGATTATCAGCACAGACCAGTCGGCTGCATCTGCCATCCCGGCTGCGCTCTTCCAACATTTCCCACTACCGCAGTATTACGATCTGCTGCTGCGCGTCGAGCCAACGCATGACGGTGCCATTCAGGGCTACCGTACGCATGGGCAGAATTGCTATGTTCTCAACCCGGAGCTGGTTGAGGAAGGCTCGAAGCTCGGGGAAGGAATTTCCTGCCCGGATGAAGATTGCGGCGAATATGATATTCTGCGCGCCACGCATGTAGGCGCGATTTTCACTGGCCACGACCATCGCAATGCTTTCGTGGGACGTTTGCCGAAGAGCTCAGTGAAAATGTGCGCGACACCAACCTCGGGTTTTGGTTCGTACGGTCCGCCTGCTGCTGAGCGCGCGATCCGACTCGTCGAGTTCGACATTCGCCACCCGGAATCTCCCCGTACGAAGCTGCTGTACTTCGCTGATATTGTGGGCGAAACTCCGGGTTCGCGCTCGGTGTACACCTTCGTCAACAGCCATGTTCCCGTGAATGTGGCGCAGACGAAGGATGCTTTGCGCAAGTCGGGCAAAGTGGCGAAGAAGGCTGCTGGCGTGGCTGCCGGGCTGGCTTTGCTCGCCGGTGCGCTGACGGCTGTGGGTGCGCGCTTGCGCGGTAAGAAATAGCAGCCGAGAGGTGCGCCGCTGCCGCCGCCGCTCGCACACTGCTCTTCTCATGCTGTGTGCTAATTCGTCGTTCCTATGTGCACGATGCTGAAGTTCACGGTAAGGTGAGAAGGAATAGTTTCTGCGCGCGTGCCAGAAACGACTAAAGCTTAGACGCAACCTTAACCGAGTACCAATCCGAGTACCAATTCAAGGGGAATCGGCTTGAGGAAGGGGCTCACTATGGCCGAAAATACGGCTATGCAGTTCGATGAAAACGACACTGATATTCTCAAGGTGTGGGGCGGCAAACCGCTGAAAGGCACCATTGAGGTTCGCGGCGCCAAGAATTTCGTGAGCAAGGCAATGGTGGCTGCTCTGCTGGCACCAGGCACCTCCGTTTTGCGCAATGTCCCCGCAATCCGCGACGTTCGCGTCGTCTCCGACCTCCTGCGCCTGCACGGCATTACGGTAGATTATCAGCCTGAAGAAGGCGTCGTGACGATCGATGCCTCCGACGTTTCCCGCGCTGATGTCGCCGACGTGCACACCCTCTCCGGTTCTTCTCGCATCCCGATCCTCTTCTCCGGCCCACTGCTGCACCGTTTGGGCGAAGCATTCCTGCCGAGCCTCGGTGGTGACATGATCGGCAACCGCCCGATCGACTTTCACCTGGCCACCTTGCAAAAGCTTGGCGCAGTGGTAGATAACACGTACAAGGGCGGCACGCATATCACCGCTCCTCACGGCCTGCATGGCGCTCAAATTCACCTGCCGTACCCGTCGGTGGGCGCTACCGAGCAGACTTTGCTCGCTGCCGTCCTCGCTCAGGGTAAGACGGAGTTGACGAACGCTGCTGTGGAGCCAGAAATCATGGCTTTGGTTGCTGTGCTGCAGAAGATGGGCGCCATCATTTCCGTCGACGTGGACCGCACTATCCGCATTGAGGGCGTCGACCACTTGGAGCCTTACTCGCATCGAGCGCTCACCGACCGCATCGAAACCGCATCCTGGGCTTCGGCAGCTTTGGCTACTCGCGGCGACATTTTCGTCAAGGGTGCTGAGCAGGAGACGATGATCACCTACCTCAACGTTTTCCGTAAGATCGGTGGCAAGTTTGAGGTTCGCGACGACGGCATCCGCTTCTGGTACCCGGGTGGTGAGCTCAACCCAGTGGCCATCGAAACCGACGTTCACCCTGGTTTTATGACAGATTGGCAGCAGCCATTAGTCTGCGCTTTGACACAAGCTAACGGCCTGTCGATTGTTCACGAAACCGTGTACGAGAACCGTTTCGGCTTCACTGATTCACTGATTCGCATGGGCGCAAAAATCCAGCTGTACAAAGAGTGCTTGGGTTCTCTGCCGTGCCGCTTCCGTCAGAGTAACTTCGTGCATTCGGCCGTCATCATGGGTCCTACTCCGTTGCACGGTGCTGACATTGATGTTCCTGATATCCGTGGTGGTTTCAGCCATCTGATCGCCGCTCTCGCCGCTGATGGCATGAGCACCGTTCACGGAATTTCGCTGATCGACCGCGGTTATGAGAACTTCCGCGGGAAGCTGCGTGCATTGGGCGCCACGATCGAGTGAGCGGGCGTTGCTGATAGTGCCACGCTGATAATCTCAGTGTGTTATAGGAATGAGTGAGAAAGGCCAACAGTGGTATCTCCAGGCAAGCCTTCACCGGGTAGGTCTGTTCCAGCGTTGAGCGACGAGCAAGTGCGCCGTCTGTCGCGTCGCCATGCTCTGGTGGACCCGACGCACTATTTGTACGGGCGTCTGCACCAGCCAAACACCAAGGAAATCGAGGCCCAAAACCCCAAGCGAACCGAAAGGTTGCTCGCGGGAGTTGCTGCTGTGACGCGCATGCGTTCTCACTGCTATGCCTTCGGCGTGGAGCATATTCCACAAAATGGCGTGTTTATTACCGCTGCCACGCACGTCACGCAGATGGACGTGTTTGTGCCGATGATGACGCTGTTTCACTTGGGCCGTCGCCCACGCTTCATGGCGAAAGCTGAGCTGGCCAAATGGCCGTGGGTTGGCTCGGCTTTGCGATGCGTGGGCATGCAGCCTGTGGAGCGCAGGGGCGGTAAGGCCAAGGAAATTGAAGAGCAATCTATCAAGATTCTCACTTCGGGAAGGCCTCTCACCATTTTTCCTGAGGGCACGGTGAGCCGCGACCCGAAGAAGTGGCCGATGTCCCTCAAGCCCGGAATTGCTTACATTGCTTTGGAAGCGTCCCAGCGTTTGGGCTACCCTGTGCCGATTTTCCCTGCGGTGACGTGGGGTGGCGCATCCATCAACAACTTCTGGCCGTGGCCGCGCAAGAACATCATGCTCGGCATTGGTAAGGCTTTGGACTACTCTGACTTGCTCGTCGATGCAGCATCGTGGAAGGGTGAGCCGAGCAAGGAGGCTGTTGCTGAGCTCACCGAGCGAATCAGGCGCGCGATGGAGCTCATCATGGCTGAAATTCGTGGGGAGAACCCGCCTCAGGAAGGCATGTGGGATTACCGCACGATGAGCCGTGTTCCTCGCCCAGCTTTGAGCGCGGAGTATGAGATGGACACCGAGCGCCTCGATGAAACCAACCAGTTTGACGAGCCGCTCGTGCCGCGCAGTAAAGACCTCGGCGAAGGTGATGTCGCTGGAGAGGACTGAACTGCCGCTTGTTTGACTTGCGCCGGCCGACTGCAGCTTATGGCTGGTGTGAGCACGCGCCTATTCGTTAGCCCTGCCCACTACCATGGGAGGCATGACTAACGTTACTGTTCTAGGTGCAGGTGCATGGGGAACTGGCTTCGGCCGTGTGGTGGCTGACGCTGGTAATGACGTGACGATGTGGGCTATCGAGCCTGAGATCGTCGCTGACATCCGTGAAAACCATCAAAATTCCTATCGTCTTCCCGCAGCTGGTACTTTGCCAGCCAATATGACGGCAACCGGCGACCGTGCTGAAGCTGTGAAGAACGCCGAGATCATCGTTGTCGCCATCGCAGCGCAGTTCGCTCGTGTGGCCCTCCAGGAATTTAAGGATCTCATTCCTGCTTCCGCCATCGTCGTCTCGTTGATGAAGGGCGTGGAGAAGAACACTGGTAAGCGCATGGACGAAGTTGTTCGTGAAGCTCTTGACCTTCCTGCATCGCGTTTCGTTGCCGTTTCTGGCCCGAACCTTTCCAAGCAGGTTGCTCTGCGCCAGCCAACCGGTGCTGTTGTGGCTTCTGAGAATGATGATGCAGCTCAGGCTGTGGCTGACGCTTGCCGCACTGACTACTTCTACCCAGTAACCTCTAACGACGTGGTCGGTGTGGAAATGGCCGGCTCGCTCAAGAACGTCACTGCTTTGGCTGTGGGAATGAGCCATGGTGCTGGCAATGGCGAGAACACTGCAGGCGTCATCATGATGATGGGCTTGAATGAGCTCACCCGTTTGGGTGAAGCTGCCGGCGCTCAGGCTGAGACTTTCCAAGGCTTGGCAGGTTTCGGCGACCTTGTGGCTACCTGCTCGTCGCCACTGTCGCGAAACTACACTTTTGGCTTCAACCTGGGCAAGGGTATGAGCATTGAAGAGGCCACTGCAGCTTCTGACGGCGTTGCTGAAGGTGTTGCTACGACCGCTGCCGTGCTCGAGCTCGCTGGCCGTTTGGGTGTGAGCATGCCTTTGGCTGAGGCCATGAACCATGTGTTGAAGGATGGCTACTCCTTCCAGCAGATGTTCGCCGCTCTCATGAACGCACAAGGCGAGTGAGGTGAGCATGAAGCGCGTTGTCGTACTCTATGGTGGCCGCTCCTCGGAGCACTCTATTTCCTGCGTTTCTGCGGGTTCGGCCCTCAAGGCTATCGATCGTACTCTGTTCGAGCCGGTGGCCATTGGCATTACCAAGCAGGGCGAGTGGATTATTTCCAACACTGACCCTACGTCTTACTCTCTCGACTCTCTGCCCGAGCTCACAGCTGATGAGAAATCTCGCCCGGTGGTGATCGATTTCACTGCTCATGGCGATGGCTTCTTTGTTGGTGAGCCAGGGACGGTGGGTAAGCCGGTTTCTGAGCAGAACTTGCAGCCTTTGGGCCATGTTGACGCTGTTTTCCCGGTTTTGCACGGTTTGGGTGGCGAAGATGGCGCTATTCAAGGCATGCTGGAAACTTTGGGTGTTCCTTATGTGGGTTGCGGTATTTTTGCTTCCGCTGCTGGCATTGATAAGCGCTTTACCAAGGTGATTTTGAAGGCTGCTGGCATCCCGGTGGCTCCTGGCTTTGCCCTTGACGCTCGTACGCTGGACGCTGCAAGCCACTTTGAGGCGAATAAGGAACAGATCCTCGCGCGCGTGGAGAAGGAAGGCTTGGCTTTCCCGCTCTTTGTGAAGCCGGGTGATGGTGGCTCGTCTATTGGAGTTTCTCGCGTTGATAATCTGGAGGAGCTCCTTCCTGCCTTGTGGCTGGCAGCAGGCTACGACCATGAGATTATCATTGAGAAGTGCATCACCGCTCGCGAGATTGAGTGCGCCGTGCTGTCCTTGGACCAGACGGTTGAGCCTCAAACGGCATGGCCAGGTGAGGTGGTGAACGAGTCCGATACTTTCTACGATTTCGAGCAGAAGTACCAATCTTCTTCCACTTCTCACGCTCACGTTCCCGCCGACCTTCCTCAAGAGACTTTGCAGAAGGTACGTGACGTTGCTTCTCGCGCATTCACGGCTTTGAACGGCCGCGGTTTGATGCGTGTGGATTGCTTCGTCGAGCCAGACGGTACGGTGATGGTGAACGAGGTGAACACGATGCCTGGTTTCACCGCTATTTCCATGTGGCCGATGGCGTGGGAACATATGGGTTTGAGCTACACGGACGCGATTACTCAGTTGATCAACTCCTCGCTGTGAGCGCAAGTTCATGAACAGTTGAATGAGTCCGGCGTGTGCGCTAGTCTTGTTCCGTTGTGCCTGTGAGGGGTCATTGTACCTTGAGGGCATTCTGGCTTGAGTTTTCCGAGTGTTTGGCTAACGCCCGCTCGGCTTGTGGAAGGTAGGGGCAATATGTCTGCTCTTTGCGCTGTCTGCGGTAAGGGCCCGCAGACCGGTTACAACGTTTCTCATTCGCATCGTCGCACCAAGCGTCGCTTCATGCCAAACCTGCAGGTTGTGCGCGTGGACGCTGGCGAGGGTGCTTCCCTGAAGCTGCGCGTGTGCACCAAATGCCTGAAGGCTGGTAAGGTCCAGCGCGCTGCTCGCTGAAGTTCTCAGTGAACGTTTAACCCGAGGGGAAGCCCTCGGGTTTTTCTGTATGTGCTAGCCATGTGAATGGGAGGAGGAGAGAATGCGCCTTTCGTGGGAAATGCCCTTGGAAACTGCTCTGGGTAACAAGCGTAAAGCGACGATGCTCAAGCATTTTGGCTTGCGAACCGTTGCTGACGCGCTCACCTACTACCCCTTCCGCGTCACCGACCCTCTGCCGCTCACTTCTTTGCGCGATGCGGCGAGCGGCCAAGCTGTTGCTGTGCATGCGCGTGTGCTCTCCAGCCGTGCCGTTCCCTTTGCAGCACGGCGAGGAACCCGCGTCATCGCTGTGGTTGAAGATGATACCGCCACGGCGGAACTTGTGTTCTTCTCGCGCAACCAGGGGTATTCTTCCTGGATGCTCTCGCGCTTGAGTGCGAACACGGAGATTGTGTTCAACGGTTCCGCGAGCGTATACAACAATGTTTTGCAGTTCACTCACCCCGATATTCAGGTGATTGGCCACGACGCTCCCACCGCTCAGGCTGCTATTGACAGAGCAACGCGTCCGCGCCCGGTGTATCACGCTTCCGCTCGCTATTCGACCGACCGTATCCATGAGCAGATTGTGGGGCTTCTCACCGCACTCGCCCTCCAAGATGGGCTGATGGGCCAGGCCACTCCTGCGTCGACGAGCGTGAGCGAGGGTGAGCTTGCGCCTGCGCGCCCAGCGGAATTGGCGTGTGCTGCGAGCGAGCTGAGGGCTGCGAGCGAGCAGGCGATGGTGAGCACTGATAATCTGGAGAAATTCGAGAGCCAAAGCGTACCCAGCGTCTTGCCACAACAGATTCGCGAGAAAAACCAGCTGATGAGCCGCTTCCAAGCCCTCGTCGCCATTCACAACCCGCAAACCACGCAGGAATTTTATGAAGGCCTGCGCACCATGCGTTTCGAAGAGGCTTTCGTCTCGCAAACCAGCCTTTTACACCAACGCCGTCAAACCGAGGAAAAAGAATCCTTCCCTTGCCCCGAGCCTTCCCTTGCCACCGGCCTTACTGCGCAAGGAAAGCCCAGCCTTATGGCACGTTTGTGCGCGAGCTTGCCCTTCACGCTCACCCCAGGCCAGGAGCAGGTACTTCGCGAGATTAGCACTGACATGGCACTCACTCACCCTATGCAGCGCCTCCTGCAAGGTGAAGTGGGTTCTGGCAAAACCTTGGTCGCGCTGCTGTCGATGCTCCAAGCGGTTGATGCAGGCTACCAGGCAGTGCTTGTTGCGCCCACTCAAGTGCTTGCCGAGCAACATTATGAGAATATTCGCCAGCGAATCGCCCAGCTCGAGGGGGCAGACTTGCCACCAGTCGTGCTGCTGACGGGAGCGCTGAAACAGAAGGAAAAGCGAGAAAATCTCGCGCTCGTGGCCAGCGGCGAACCCTGCCTGGTGATCGCCACCCACGCGGCTTTTTCAACGCACTTCCAAGCCCCTCGCATGGCTTTAGCCATCATCGACGAGCAGCACCGCTTCGGCGTAGAACAGCGCGATACGCTGCTTTCTAAGGCAGAGCGCACCCCACACCTGCTGGTGATGACGGCAACACCAATCCCGAGAACCGCTGCAATGACGTGGTTTGGTGACCTCGAACTCAGCGAACTCAAAGGCCTGCCATCAGGACGCCAACCTATCCGCACGCACATCATCCCGGAAGCAAACGGGCCGCTGATGGCACAAGTCTTCCAGCATGTGCGCGCCAGAATCGAGCAGGGCGAACGCGCGTATATTATTTGCCCGGCCATCGATAGCACGAATAATGCTGCACACCGCGAACTGGCGTCCGGAGTGGAATACTTCACGGAAGACGAGGAAGATGCGGGCATGGATGCGCAGCATCCTCTGCATTCGGTGACGGAAATCCAAGAGAGACTTTCTGCACTACCGCAATTTGCTGGAATTAAGCTCGCCACTTTGACTGGCCGCGACGACGAAGACACGAAAAACCAGGTGATGGCCGATTTTGAAAGTGGTGCTACACCGGTGCTGGTGGCCACAACCGTGATCGAAGTGGGTGTGGATGTGAAGCAGGCGAGCTGCATCGTCATTTTCGATGCCAACCACTTCGGCCTCACCCAGTTACACCAGCTGCGTGGCCGCGTGGGTCGCGGTGGAACGCAAGGCTGGTGCTTCCTAATCTCCACCGCTGAACCAGGTAGTTTGGCCGAGCAGCGTTTGAAAGTGATTCAATCCTCACATGATGGTGCTCAGATCGCCCAAGCGGACATTGAATTGCGCGGTGTCGGTGATGTTCTGGGTGATGCGCAGAGCGGTGGGAAGAGTTCCTTCAAGCTGTTGCGCGTGGTGAAGGATGCGGCGATGATCGAATCTGCTCGTGAGCAGGCGCGTGACCTTCTCCAAGCAGATTCGAACCTGACAGCCTACCCGCAGCTCATGGGCGCAGTGTTGGACTTCTTGCGGGCGAACGAAAAGTACCTGACCAAGAGCTAAGCCGTCAGTACGCTAGACCGCTGGAGCGGTTTTCTGCTCACAACACAAAAAGCCGCGGGTAAAACCCGCGGCAATGCAAACAAAGATGCTTCTGTGCACTGATAATCTCGAGCAACAGAAGCCGGAGCTTAGAGCAAGCTCACTTGAGAACCTTGAAACGGTCTTCGAGAGAGACGTTATCCTGCTTCTCACCGGCAGGAGCCTTCACCTCGCCAAACACCATCTGGGAGACGAGCTGACGACCAGCAGGAATATTAAAGGCTGCAGCAACCTTCTCATCAATGAGTGGGTTGTAGTGCTGCAGGTTCACACCCAAGCCAGCTTCTTCCAAAGCAGCCCACACAGCAATCTGGAGCATGCCGATTCCCTCATCAGCCCACTGTGGGAAGTGATCTGCATAGAGTGGGAAGTTCTTCTGCTGATCAGCAACAGTTGCCACATCAGAGAAGAAGAGAACAGTGCCATGGCCTGCGGCAAAGCTGTCGAGCTTAGCGCCAGTCTTTGCCTTGGCTTCCTCGTCTGGGAGCATGGCGAAGAGAGTTTCACGAACGATCTGCCACAACTGCTGATGCTTCTCACCGAAGAGAACGACAGCGCTCTGAGTCTGTGCGTTGAAAGCGGATGGGATTGCCTCGACAGCATCCTTGACGAGCTGAGCGATCTCATCGTCGGAGATTGGGCTGCCAGAACCCAGTGCGTAAATAGAGCGACGATTCTTCAAAGCATTGATCACTGCGGATTCCATAAGTTCTCCTTCTGCCATGAATGTGGTATTGCTTGCCACATTCTCACACTCTCTTGCAGATAGCTGTTGAGTTCAGCGAAGAGTTGAATACCTGCTCCACTTCACCAGCCTCTAAGCTGTCTGTTTCTGTTGGTCAGCTTAGCGGGAGGAGCTGAACAAAAACTGTATTTTCGCCTAAATCAGAAACTAAAAGTTTTCGGGAATAAATCTGAAAAGCGGGACCTTGAATTGCCGGCAGTTTGCTGCAGTATTGTCACAGTTCTCCGATTATGCTCGGTGGTGATCTCAATTCTTTCTCAAAATTCCCGACTTTCAGCCCTAGCCAAGGCTCACAAGCTTTCTGCTCGCACAATGTAATAGATAACTGTTTCTCCATATTTCTTGCTTTGCTCAATGCTCCACCCATCGGGAGGCATCGGAATTGCAGTACGAGACGAGCGTTCCGCTACAATTTCACACACTGAGGAAAGCCTTCCCGTCTGTGCCAGATCGGCCATTAACTGGTTAAATGCTTCATCCGAGAAAGCGTAAGGAGGGTCAAGAAACACGAGATCCCACTGTTCTTGCTTTTCAGAAAGCTCGCTCGCCTCCTGGGAAGGGAGCTCGCCAGAAGGTAGCGTTGAGAGGGATTTCTGAGGGGAATCTATGCGGGGAGAAGCCAAGTACGCCACAAAATTCTGCGCATTCATCCGCCGAACGCTGGCTTGCATATGAGAAGAATCCCACGCGCCTAGTTTACGCATACGACGCAGGGCATCATTCAATAGCGCATAAGCTTGGGAAGAATTATCGACGAGCACCAGCGAGCATGCACCTCGTGACAGCGCCTCAAAACCAAGAGTGCCCGTACCTGCAAAAAGGTCAAGCACAGCAACACCGTCCAGCATATTCTCCGACTCAAGATGCGAGAAAATCCCCTCTTTGGCACGGTCTGTCGTTGGCCGAGTCCCCGCATGAGGAGCTTTCACCTCAAAACCCTTGAAAATGCCAGAAATTAGGCGCATGCTCGTCCTCCTTCACTTTCTTCAGATTATCAGTACGGCAAACCGGAACACCACTGTCCTGTTTTTTTCTCGCCACTATGCACAGCGTCGTGTTTGTCATTTGAGATTATCAGATTGTCATTATCGTTTTCCTGAATAAGGAAGGAGAGCGCTGATAAAACAAATAGGGGGGGGGGAGCTTCGCAAGAAAGCTCCCCTCAGCGTGAAAGTGAAAAAACGTGCGACGAAAGTTGTATCGCAACCTCATCGCATGCTAATAATCTCAGCCTTCCACGAGCAAGGTGCCAGCCTTTGGACCAGCGTCGAGAAGCTCAACGCGGCGGACTTCCATCACTGGAACAACCTCTGGATGCTTGAGACCATGCTCATCAGCGAACTTGATGGCATCTGCATAAATGTCATCATCCTTGTGCAAAACAACATCGCCCTTGAAACGGAAGCCCTTCTTCGTTGCCAAGTTAGCAACAGCGATGACGAGCTTGCCATTAGCGCGCAAGTTTTCCAAAGTCTGACGAGCAGTGCGCTCATAGTACATAATGTGAGAATCATCGAGAACCGTCAACGACATCTTAGGGCCGACATCTGGGTTTCCGTTCTCATCAACAGTTGCAACATAGCCAAGATTGTCCTTGATCATGGCCTTCATTTCTTCAGTGAGTGTGACCATTCTCTCTCCCTTCTACGAGGCACAAACCTACGCCTCTATTTTAAGGTTCGCAGGGGGAGCAGGTAAATTGCCACGCCTTCAGCTGAAGCAACTCGCTGGACTCAGGCCTCAATTCCTACTTGCGCGCACGACGAGGATGGTCCCCACTCACATCCCACCCCAAGCTCATGAGAAGCTTGCGGTCAGCTTTATCCAAAGAATGAGTATCTAACTTCTCGATAAGGTCCGGGCGCACAGCATTCGTCCGCACTAACTTTTCATCACGACGAAAACGATCCACCTTCGCATGGTCTCCCGACGTCAAAATCGGCGGCACAGACAAGCCTCGCCATGTCGTCGGACGAGTAAACTGACGATGCTCCAGCAGCGGCTCACCCGTATACGACTCATCCACAATCGAATCAGGGTTACCCATAAATCCAGGAATCAAGCGCGTGATAGCCTCAATCATCACGCAGACGGCAACTTCACCACCGTTGAGAACATAATCACCGAGAGAATACTCTCGAACATCCACTCCTTGAGCCGCATAATACTGCCCCACACGAGCATCAATACCCTCGTAACGGCCGCACCCAAACACAAGATGGTGGTGGCGAGACAATTCCTGAGCTGCAGCCTGAGTAAAAAGCGGAGCTGAAGGGTCCGGGAAGATTAACACCGGTTTTTCATCATCCGCGGGTGAAGAAGAAGGCTGATAATCTGGAGCGTAGCCAGAAGAAAAAGACGACGCGAGGTCAGCAGTAGCATTCGCCATAGCTTGAGCAGAAGCATCCACAGTGAGCGCAGGCATACCCAACAGCTCATCCAAGCACGAAGCCCAAATTTCCGGCTTCATCACCATTCCAGCCCCGCCGCCGACAGGAGTGTCATCGACAGAATGGTGCACGTCGTGAGTCCAATCACGCAGATTGTGAGCGCGTACCTCAACAAGCCCATCAGCCTGAGCTTTCCCCAGAAGCGAGAGGTTCAAAATGCTGAAGTAGTCAGGGAAAACGGAAACAATATCAAGAAGCATAGGTAATCACTTGTCACAATGGGTAAGAAGGCCGGCAAACAAACAAACTCACAGGATGCGCCAGAAAAAGAGGCGTCCTCAGTGTTCTTGCAACAAACCTGCAGGCGGGTCCAGAGTGAGAATACGATTGTCCAAATCAACATCAGGAACAATCGCCTCTACATAAGGAACTAATGACTCATGGCCCTGAGGTTCGCGCACAACGAGCAGCAATTGGGCTGGAGCTTCCTGAACGTCCGTCACCTCACCCAGGTTCGTGCCGTCAGCCAGTTGAGCGCGCATGCCGATGAGGTCTTCGTAGTAAATACCCTCGTCAACATCGTCTTCTTCGCTCTCATTCTCATAAGTTTGCTCAGCGTAGAGAGTTGTTCCGTTGAGAGCTTCGGCTGCGTTTCGGTCACTCACGCCGGAAAACTTGAGAATCCAGCGACGTTTGAACTGGCGGGCTGAGCGCACCCGGTACGTACGACCTCCGCCGTCGACAAGCTCAGAGCCGCGAGCAAAACGCTCGTCAGGAGAGTCGGTGTAAGAGAGAACATTGACTTCACCGTGCAAACCTTGAGCTCGGCCTATCACGCACACGCGAACGAGGTTCTCGAGATTATCGGTACGAGGCATACACTCCCTCACAATTGGGCGACGATTGACAAGACTGGATGGCATAAGGATGGTAATAGGGGTGGCGTGATCGGCGTTACCAGGATTATTCCTTATTGCCAAGCATCTCGCGTATTTTATCGACGAGAGCGACGGTTATCCATGATGTCGACGCGCACATGCTCACCAGCAATGGCGTCAACGACAGTGCGCAAAGCAGTAGCAGTGCGTCCGCCACGGCCAATCACACGGCCAATATCCTCCGGGTTGACGCGCACGCGCAACATTTCGCCGCGAGAAGTGTCGATGTCACGAACGGACACATCGGCAGGGAAATCAACGATATTGCTAATCAGGTGCTTCAGTGCTTCAGCTAGCATGTTCTTCCTTTCGCCCACTAACTCTTGTCATTCTACTCATAAAGAAGTTGCCATTCTACTGGCTTGCGGCGAAGAGAAAGGGGAGAGGAACTATTTTGAGCATATGCGGCTGTCATTTTTTCCTCTGCTAGTGCCGGCTTCACGATAACGATCTGGTTGGGAAGGCGTTTCACGTGTAACGTCACATGGCCGTATACGGCGATAACAAATGTACTGCATCATTTCTTGTGAAGTATATTGCGAGAAAACAGACACTGATTTCTTGAGTACGAAGAGGCAACGTAGCCTTTTGACGTGAAGGAACTTCTAAGCCAGGGGAGGAGGGATTTCACAATGACAGCTAGCGTAGGGCAGGCACGGCCATTTCATTATTTTATTCTGTGCATGCGCTTTTCATTCCTCGCGGATGTGCTGCCCCTAGTGCTCTTGTGCTCACTATGCCGTACCAGGAGCTTACTGTGAAGCAACACATGAAGTTGATGGCGCAGGTCGATCCTCCTCTTCCCCAAGAGCAGAGCTCAAGATTTCCAGTATTGCTGAAGGCAATGGAAGAAGAACTTAGTCCTTATCGGAAGGCGCGTATCAACCATGTATCGGGTTCTGTAAGGAATGTGGTCATGATGTGGGAAATCGCTCATCTCAACCGGTCGGTGTATTTCTTTGGTCCGTCTTTTTCTTCTACCGCTGAAAGGAAAGACCGTGCTGACCTTCTGGCTGACATATGTGCTGAGCGAAGAAAGGAAAAGAGCATTGCAGTGGTGAGTGTTAACAACCTTAATGAGATGCAGCATTTTCCCTCTGCTCGTTTCATCAATCTTGACAATCATGGAAACATCGTGCTGACAGGTATTGTCAGCGAAACATTTAGCGATAAACAAGGGAAACTTTCGGAAGAAATATTCCGAGATAGATGTGGGAAACCACCTGTTGCTTAACGAAACAACAGATATAGCTAACAAACCAACACCAACATCAGGAGGAAAAATGGTACGTCCGGTATTCCAAGTTTCGCAAATTCCCTTCGCTCATGACTGTGTAAATCTCGTTATTGGTCGAAATGGAATTGGAAAAACAACTCTTCTGGATACGCTTGCTGGCGAGATTGATGAGAACGGAAACGATACGCAATCAGTTCGACCCAATACGGCATATATCACTCAGAACCATGGCTTATTTGAATCGCTGACTGTGAGTGAACAAATCGATATTATTCGGCAGATCGATGGCATTTCTGGGCCGGAAGCTGCGGGGAATTCTCCCGATGTGCTGAACAAGCTTATTCAAATTCTTGAGCCTCACCGGAAAACTCGGATGGGAATGCTGTCGGGAGGTCAAGCCCAGATTGTCAGCGTGTGGAGCGCATGCATGTTGAACCGAGAACTGTACCTGTTCGACGAGCCGCTTTCAGGAGTCGACCCTTACAATGCTACCCTCATAGCTGATGCCATCACGTCACTCTTGCCCACTCCAGGTAGTGATTCTCAGCAACTGCAGAAAACGATGCAGAGGACAGTTGTTGTCACCCTCCACAGCATGGAACAAATTTTCCTCTTCGGTGACCCTTGGCTCATCATTGTGAGCGACGAAGGTATGCGTGGTACTGGTTTGACGGAACAGGGGAGTATGGAAGAGCAGGCTGGGCTGTCTACACCTCGTATTCGCGCGGGGAAAGCTTCCTCATTCCTCAAGAGGGAGAATGCGCATCAGTCGTCAGACATTTTCCGCAATCTGCTTGGGCAAGAGTGAACCTCCTCTGAAGGTTTGACCAAAGGGAACCAACTGTTTAATATCTCCTCAGAGATGATTCTGAAGTATTAGTCCCAGGTTGGTTTGGCTATAAATGCAGCACAGACTATATCTCTGGATCAGCAGGTATTCTTCTTGCTTTCCACAGTATTTCTGAAGAAGGCAGTTGGAGTGAGTGGTTTCCACTGCATTCATCTAAGTTAAGATTATTTGCTATGTATGCGTAAAACTGCTCCCTGATAATCGAACGGATATGAAATCGATCGATTATCAGGGAGCAGTTCGTATTTTAGGTTTGGAGGTCTCTATAACTCGAATTAGGATTATCGGCCGATCTGTTGCTCGAACAGTTTGTTGGAGGTTTCTGTGCGGGTGAGTGAGAGCAAGGTTAAAGCTGTTCGTTTGTATTGGAAGTTAGGTGCGTATTCCCATACTGTGAATCAGTTGGGTTATCCTCGTTTGCATGTTTTGCGAACTTAGGTGAAAACTCGAACACGTAAGGGGATTGTGTCTCGTCGTGTTAGTAAACGTGTCAGGGCAGAACGTGTCACGTATGCTGCTCACTTTCAATTCATAGGTACTATCAGGCTTGTAAGTCTACAAATGAACCGCATCTGAATTAGGATGCGGTTCAACAAGGTGTTTTCTATCCACTGATCATGCTTAAGCTCTCTTAAGCAGAGGTCTTAGCGGAAGGTGTTTTATTGAGATAATGCTCGAAAGTATCGAAAGGATGATCACAAAGCAGTTCCCCATAGATAGAGGAATGATTTTCATACTTGCCGTCGACAGCAAGAACGATTGAACATTTTGAGTGAAATATACAGGGTTCAATTGCAGAACAAATGTTAGGAAAGGATGAGACCCCTCTTTCGGCAGATTAAAGAGTATCAAGAGAATTACTGAAATAACTGCGGCAGAGCTACTTGCAGTTCCATAAGATAGGGCCAGAGGCAATAGGAAGAAAGAGAGAATGAATGTTGCAAGTGGTATACCAATTGCAACTGCTAGGATGAGCTTCCAATTGAAATAGTTTGTTAGGGACATGCCTAGTATGCTCAACAGTACCGATTCGGCAGTAGAAACTAGGGATTGCCCAAGGATGAGTCCCATGATAAATGGTCTGGGAGATCCAAAAAGATGAGTGTGAGTAAGGAGAATTCCTTCTTGTCTGCTGCTGACAAGGTAGGAGATAACTAAGTTCATTACAGTTGTCAGGCAGATATAAGTAGTGAACTGGAAAATGATCCTCGCAGAGGTGGAATCGCTGATTAGTTGCTGAGGTGTATTGAGAACTGTAAAAATTAGTACTGCGCTTGGAAGAATGAAGTTAATGAAAATCGCAGTGGTCTCAAACCGAGCATCAATGAGAAAGATTCTCAATTCAAGAGCAATTTGCTTGATGAATGTTGTATTTACTTGATATAGATTCGTTCTCATTGATCCTCCTATATGTTGATTCAGGGGTGTAACTCAATTTCTATAGGCAGATGATACTGACAAAGCTTTTAACTACACTGCCCTTGCCGACGTTTACATCGACGCTACTGCTGCTTGAACTGCTGCTTGATGAGCTGCTACCCATATCTCTAATGTGCTGATTTACACTGCTTGTGGACGCTGGCAGTTGTTGCAGAGATAGGATTCTATTCATTGGATTTCTCCTTTCAGTTGGATGTTGTTTTATCAGTGTGGCTTGTTATATCGTTGCTTCAAAATCACTGTCTGTTTTTCTGCACAATCTGTAAGTGTGACGGTAGCAAGAAGCTAAGCTGAAGAAGGAAATAGCAGGGAATTTTCTAGATGGTGGCGGCGAGCAGCTGGCATAGCGTGGCAACTGATTACAAGCCAAGGAATTGGCGACGAGCAGCTGGTAAGAGAGAAGGCACGATGAGCAAGGAAATCACACTGGGATTGATCGATAATGACCCGCTGAGCCTTGTCGCGTTAAAAAACCTTATTTCTCAAGCTTTGCCGCAAATCAAGCTCGTATGGGCTGTGAGTGAACCGCTTCGGGCCCAGCAACTTGCTCTGAGCGCGAGTTCAGCTCGGCATCCTACAATTCTGCTCACCGACATGTCCATGCCAGGCCTTGATGGCATTGATCTGACGAAGAAAATCCGGCTTCATGATCCTTCAATGTGGATCATCGCCATGACGTCTTTTCCCTTGGAGCAGTATCGCGATTCAGTGGCACACGCTGGAGCTCAAGCTCTCGTTTCTAAAGGTCAGCCTGCAGCTTTGCTCGCCTTACTTTCCCAGATTGTCACTGCACTGAGGGATTCCTCAACTAATGCTCATAAAACGGCTGAAAGCGTCACACTGGAATCAAGTTTTCTCCTTCCACGCCAAGCATTCGAACGGTTAGCGCAGAATTCGCGAGCTCGAGGGATAGAAACTTTTACAGAAGTAGAAAACTGTATTGCCCGATTGTGCTCGGAAGGCTATTCCACGCCAGAAATTCAGAAAGAGCTCGGTGTGAGCAACGGAACAATAACCACTCACATCAAACGTATGTGTGAGAAAGTGGGGGCGAAGAACCGCGTACAAATGGTTGCACTGTGGGTGAAAGGTCAAAAATGAGAAAGCTCGCGGAACAGCTGTTCCCACATGCGGGTATTCGGCATGCTGAACAGAAGGCAGAAAAGAGTAACAATCGCCATATTCAGAACAAGAGTGAACAGCCAATTTCTGATGCTTCGTATTGGAAAATGGTAAACACTATTAGCGTTATCGCAGCTATAGTGCTTCTCATCTATGAAATTACCATTTACGTGATGAGCCCTGCTCCCCTCAACGTTGAGCATCTTCTTCCTGCTCTCCTGCTCATGGGGTTAACATTCGGGCTGACGTGGAGAACATACCCTTTCGCGATGCTCTTTTTGAGCGTATGGAGCATTGTAGCTTCAATGCCGACCTTCAATGGCGCTGCTTTTATTCTGACTGCTCTTTCTTGCATCGTCATGATAATCGTGAATTGCTCCGGCAAGGAGCTCCTTTTCTCCTTCTGTATTCCGTTACTGCTCCTCACCGTCTCGATGGGCGTATTGGTAAGTCGCAATGTTGTCCCTTCTTACCAGATTCGCGATGCAGTGCTGCAATTAATGGGGTATATTTTCCAAGCTGCGCTTCTAGGAATGTTAATACGCAACATCCAGCGGCTTATGCAGGTTCGCGTTCAGGCGGCTCAATTGCAGGTGGAGAAACAGCGCGCTGAGCAGTTGGAACGTAATGTCCGCTTGGCGAGTCAAATGCATGATGGGTTGACTAATGATCTTTCTTTCATTGCCACCATTGCATATTCCCATATTTTGCAAGAGCGATCCTTCACTGCAAGTGAAGAAACGGGACAAGAGAATACAGCAATTTCGCTTTCATCTCCATCTTCACCGTCGTCTTCACCTTCATCTCAGTCTTCGCCGTCGTTAGGAAACTCTCAGCTTGCCACTTCTTCTGATTGGCAACATGTGTACGACGAAGCTCAGGACGCTCTTGATAAAGCTCACTTCGCTATTGATCGGCTTCGTGGTAAGCCAGAGCCTGTTGATGAAGTAGCTGATGCTCGTGGGCCATTGCAGCAAGCTGTGCCGCGCATTGCGAACCGGGAAAAAGCGAAGCTGGATGCTCTTGGGTTTGCTAGCACTGTTGATGTTGAGCTTGCTGGAATTCCTGACACTATCAGTGTTCGGGCTCGCCAGGAGGTTATTCAGCTGGTGACAGAGGTTTTCGCTAATATTCGCCGGCATGCTTCTGTTGACGGTACGTACTCTGTTTCTCTTCTCTTCGCTCCCGATTGTCAGGCTCTGAAACTCGTTGCGATGAACACTCTTTCTTCGCGAAGTCGTGGTGGTAAGTCGGGTAGGGGTTTACAACTGCATCAGCATATTATTGAGCAACTGGGTGGAAGCCTCGAAACTTCTATCGACGATGATGTGTGGATTGTTCGAGCAACAATCCCTCTGCTTGCCGAATAACTTGTTTATTGGCTGCTCCAGATTGCCACCCTGTCTATACCTATTGTGAAAAAAACAGACACTCATTTCCTTTCGCCCTCGCCAACTGCGCATAATGGCTGGCATCAGATGGATGAGGGGAAGGAGCAACACGTGTTTGCTCAACTGCGAGAGTTTTACCGTCAACCTACCGTAATAGTAGGTGTCCTTATTGGAGTGATAGCAGGCTTGATGGGAGCAACTATGCCTCTCTTCGTCAGGTCAGCTGTCGTGCAATGGTCAGACTCTCGTCAGCTTATTGCTTACACTGCTTTGGGCTGTGTTGCACTTCTCTTATCCTCTGTGTTGATCTCTGTTTCCACTTATCTGCTCTCTTCGAGCGCAGATAAGTGGATTATTGCGCTGCGTATTCGTCTCTTTCGTCATGTTTTAGCTCTGCCATTGGCTTATCATGACCAACGCGAAAGTGGAGAAGTCAGTAGTCACATTATTTCTGACATCACACTGTTGCGTACTTTTGTGGCAGCGGTGCTTCCTCGCTCTCTTGCTGGTGGGCTTGCTGGCATCGTCATGGTGACGATGATTGCTTTCTTTGATTGGCCAACGCTTCTCTTCCTTCTCGTTTCGCTTGCACTCCTCATCGGGTGCATGAGTGTGTTGATGAATAACTACGAGAAGTATTCAGAACAAATGCAAAAAGGCGCAAGGCAGAGGAAAGTATGCGCATAAAGGTGAATATACAAAAACTGCTCGTAACGATTTCTCGCTACGAGCAGTTATAACGTCAGAAGAGACTCACTCAGCAGACTCTTCAGAAGCTTCGGAAGAATCTTCCTTCTCAGCTTCCTGCTTTGCCTTCTCAGCAGCTGCGGACTTTGCAGCCTTGAGCTTCTGAGCCTCGAGCTCTGCCTTTTCCACAGCTTCAACAGCAGCGGACTTCACGGCTGGCTCGCGGTAGGTGCCCTCTGCACCTGGAAGGTGCTTGAAGGTCTGCCAGTCACCGGTGATCTTCAACAGCACGAGGACTGGGTCAGAAGGCTGAGCGCCGACAGACAGCCAGTGCTGAATGCGATCGGACTTGACGTGGATGGTCGAAGGCTGGGTGTTTGGATCGTAGGTGCCGACCTCCTCGATGACGCGACCGTCACGCTTTGCGCGCTGATCGACCACGACGATACGATAGAAGGCGTAGAACTTCCTACCCATACGCTTAAGACGAATCCTGGTTGCCAAAATTGGCTCCTTATCTGTTTAGAGCGCGGATTGCCGCTCCTTGTGGGTGAAGGTGCGTCGTCCACTTCTCCCCATGCTGACAGGTTTGAGGGCTCCTTCAACATGGACAACAACTTGGAAGTATACCTCATTTCATGGACGCGAATGCGTTTGCTTTCTCATTTCACGTTCGTGCTTTTTCAGTTCTCTCGCCTTTTGTTCAGCAGGGTGGAACACAAACCAGCGCGTGGTACCCCATGTGTGGATTGCAGGAATCTTGGCGATGGCAATCCCAAGAAGTGTGCCTAACAAAATAAGCCAGCTGGCAAGGTCATAGCGAGCGACGAGCAAGAGAACAAAGACGCATAAAACGAGCGTTCCTAAGCTCTTTTGCCAGGTTTGCTGTTGCTTATCCATCTGCTCAACCCGCCACGGCAGAAAACCGTAAATGATGCCAGCAACAACGCCGGCCAATGCCACGACGATGGTAATCACAATTTCGAGCGTGCTCACTGAGCAACCTGCCTTTCTCAACTGTCCTCATCGATCATTTCGTCGTTATCGTCACTCTCCTCGTAGGCATTGGAGCGCTCGATGAGGCGATGCTGATGAATGAGTCCGTCAACTTTCGGATTATCAATAATGCTATGGAAAGTGTCACTCTGCGCGCTCACGCCTGCAATTTCAGCAATTACTTCTTCGTAACTCGTCTCTTCGACGCGATGTATCGCGCGGACAGTTCCTTGGCGCAGAACAATGATGGTGTCGCACACAGCAAACACATCAGGCAGATCATGCATCACCATGAGCACCGTCTTTCCTTGGGAACGCAGGCTGCTCAAGTATTGCAACACTTCTCCGGTCTGCATGACGGAGAGTGAGTTGGTGGGCTCGTCGAGCAAAATAAGAGATGGATCGCTGAGCAGGGTTCGTGCAATGGCAACGGTTTGCCGCTGGCCGGAGGATAAACCTTCCATATCTCGGCTCACTTGCACTGCAGAAGTCAAGGTTTTCAGAGCTACTCGTGCGCGAGAAAACATAGTACTGTCATCGCGTAGCCCGTACTTATCTTTCAGCTCGTTTCCTAAAAACAGATTGGCAGAAACAGAGAGATTATCACAGAACTGTGGCTCTTGAAACACAGATGCAATGCCCGCATTATTCGCTTCTCTAATGGAGGAGAAAGATACTTCTTTTCCTTGAAACGCAATCGTTCCTGAGCTGGGCTTGAGCAGGCCAGAGAGGATTTTCAATAGTGTTGATTTTCCAGCTCCGTTGTCGCCAACGATGGCAACTAGTTGATGAGGTTCAACACTGAACGAAATGTGGGAGAGGGCGTCGATGCCCCCAAAGCGCATGGACAGATCGTTGACTTCTAATAATGCTGGAATGTAGTGAGAATACGTCATGTCACTTCTTCCCTTGAAGGAAACCCGGAGAGTGGACTGTGGAATCGAGATGCTCCAATGCATAGATTGCAGCTCCACGTGCTGGGCTTGTTTCTAAGTACCTCGCAGGTACAACCTCAATAGGGGTTAAGGCGTTGGGGAAGAGTAGCCTTCGCAACGCTTCAGCAAAAGGATCAGTGAACACTTCCTTTGCGCGTGCGAGAGTTCCTCCGACAACGACGAGTTCAGGGTCGATACTGATGCACAAGTTTGCAGTGACAGTGCCAATGCGCACTGCGGCATCAGAAATGACGCGGCGGCAGCCGGGGTCGCCTTCAATAGCTTTATCGACGAGAGAATCCAGCGTGAGGTTTCCGTGGGTAATGCTCAACAGGGAAACGAGCCTGCGCTCGTTGACGACGGTGTTGAGGCAGCCTCTATTTCCGCATGCGCAGATATCTCCGAGAGGATCAACTTGGATGTGACCTATTTCTCCAGCCATTCCTGTGACCCCACGCATAAGAAGACCGTGGGAAATGATACCTGCTCCCACTCCGGAGTAAGAACTGCCGACGTAAATGAAGTTTTTCTTTCCTGCTGCTACACCGACGCGAGCTTCGCACAGTGCGGCGAAATTGGAATCGTTGTCGACGAAAACGGGAACGTGGAACACTTTAGTGAGCGGTGTGATGACGTCGATGCCTTCCCAACCGGGAAGAATTCCTGGAATGGCGATCGTTTTCTCGCGGTAGTTCACCGGTGCGCTCAGCCCAACGCCAATAGCTTTAATTTCATCGGGTTGGGCGCCAATGGTGGTGAGTGTTTCGTTGATCAAGCGCATTGCTCGGTGCAAAGTGTCATCAGGCTTGTGCCCAAAAGCGAGAGGAAGTGTGTGTTCTCCCAGGCTTGCGCGGGTGAAGTCGAGAATGACGAGGTGCAGCTGACGAGTTGAGATTGTCAGTCCTATAGAAACGCCCTCTTGACGAGCGAGTTCAACTTGGGTTGCTCGCCTACCGTTCCTGATGGTGTTGCTCGTGGTGAGTTCGCCTTCGTCGGCCATTTGGCGCACAAGGGTAGAGATAGTGCCGGCTGACAGGCCGGTGAGTTCAGCAAGCTCTACCTGAGTCATAGCTCCGAACTTATAAAGGGAGTCTAAAAGTTTGGCTTTATTTGCCTCCCTTAAAGACTTGTGTGAGCCAAAAAATCCTGAGGGCATACGTTGATTGTAGCTGAATACAAGCAGAAAAGCAGTAAAACTATAGGAATTCCTTCGTTGTGGCAGTGAAGAAAAGGCAAGGATAAAGGTAAAGACAGCAGGGAATGTATTTAAAAACAGAAGTTAAAACTTTTGGAATAAAGATATTGACTTTGGGAACTAAATACAATAAGCTTTTATCAACCGGGAAACCGGAGGATCAATGAAGATCAATCCCTCAATGGTGAAGGAGAAACATGAAGCTCGCAAAGAAGATGATGGCACTGCTGGCAGGAGCAGCAATGTGCTTTGGTCTCGCAGCGTGTGGCTCAACTCGAGGCGGTGGCTCTGCAAAGGGTGACGGCGCAAAGATCGAGAAAGGCGCAACAATCGGCATCTCTATGCCGACGAAGTCTGAGGAACGCTGGAATAAGGACGGTAATAACCTCAAGGCAAAGCTCGAGAAGGCTGGCTATAAGGTTATTCTTTCCTTCGCTGATGATAAACCAGCACAGCAGAACGCTGATATCGAAAACATGGTGAACAACAACGCCAAGGTCGTTGTTGTTGCTGCCAAGGATGGCACCGCAGTCGGCCCAGCAGTCGAAAAAGCTCGTGATGCGGGTGCTAAGGTTATTGCATATGACCGTCTGATTATGAACACGGACGCCGTCGACTACTATGCAACCTTCCAGCTCGAGCAAGTTGGTGTGTTGGAAGCTAACTACATCATCGACAAGCTTGGTTTGAAGGATGGCGCAAAGGGCCCGTTCAACATTGAGCTGTTCACCGGCTCTCCAGATGATAACAACGCCAAGTACTTCTTCAAGGGAGCATGGGATCTGCTTCAGCCATACTTTAAGAGCGGCCAGTTGGTGTCCCCATCTCGCCACGGCGGCGGTGTCACCAAGGACTTCAAGCTCAGCCAGTGGCAGGCCATTTCGGTTCAGTCGTGGAAGACGGAACAGGCACAGAAGGACATGGAATCCATCCTCGACTCCACTTATGCACACGGCGAGAAGCTCGATGCAGTTCTCTCTCCATATGACGGCATCACAATGGGTGTGATCAATGCTATCGAAGCAAAGCGCCCTGATATGAAGCCTGGCACTGATACTTGGCCAGTGATGACCGGCCAGGATGCCATGGAGATTGCCATCGCTAACATTGCAGCAGGCAAGCAAGCAGAAACCGTGTTCAAGAACGTCAACGAACTGGCTGATGCTGTCTACAAGATGGTTGTTGAGATTGCTGAGGGCAAGGAAGTTTCCGGCATCAACGGCAAGTTCAACAACGGCAAGATCGATGTTCCTTCCAAGCTCTTGGATCCACAGAACATCACCAAGGATAACCTTGATGACCTCGTCAAGGCTGGCTATGTGACGCAGGCTCGCTTCGACGAGCTGGTCAATAGCTTGAAGAAGTAATAGCTCACCACTTTGAAGAACCGGGTGGCTGTGAAAATGGTCACCCGGTCCTTATGTCAGGAGAATGACATGTCACAGCACACTCACGAGGATGCCAGAGACGTTATTCTCACCATGGATCACATTGTCAAACGCTTCGGCCCTGTCACCGCACTCTCCGGTGTGGATTTGACAGTCGAGCGTGGTGAAATTCATGCAATCTGCGGTGAGAACGGTGCGGGCAAATCCACACTGATGAACGTGCTCTCAGGCGTTTACCCTTACGGTTCGTATGAGGGAACCATTACTTTCGACGGTAAGGTTTGCAAATACAAGAATATTAATGATTCTGAGGCAGACGGCATCGTCGTCATTCACCAGGAATTGGCATTAAGCCCGTTCCTCTCCATTGCTGAAAATCTGTTTATCGGCAATGAGCGTTCGAGCCATGGCGTTATCGACTGGGATAAGACGCGCGCAGAAGCAAAGAAGCTCCTCGACCGCGTCGGCCTTCCTGAAGACCCGGATACCAAGATTATGGATATCGGCGTGGGTAAGCAGCAGCTCGTTGAGATTGCCAAGGCTTTATCCAAAAATGTGAAGCTCCTCATTTTGGACGAGCCAACCGCAGCATTGAACGATGAGGATTCTGCTCACTTGCTCGACCTTGTTCGCCAGCTTCGAGATGAGCACGGTGTGACGAGCATTATCATCACCCATAAGCTCAACGAGGTTGCAGCAATCGCTGATAACGTCACCATTATTCGAGACGGCGCAACTGTCGGTGAAATGTTCATCACACCAGAAACACCTCTCGACCAGGATGAGCTGATCCGTAAGATGGTGGGCCGCGAACTGACAAATCTTTACCCTCACCACCCATCCAATACGCCAGGAGAAGAGTTCTTCCGCGTTGAAAACTGGACGGTTCATCACCCGTTGGACCCCAACAGAGTCATCGTCGACCATGCAAACATCGCTGTACGCTCTGGCGAGATTGTTGGCTTGGCAGGGTTGATGGGCGCTGGGCGTACAGAAATGGCAATGTCAATCTTTGGAAAGACATATGGCTCTCACATTTCCGGCGATATTTATGTGAAAGGCAAGAAAGTAGAGCTGCCAACCGTCCAGGATGCTATCGATGCAGGCTTGGCTTACGCCACCGAAGACCGTAAGGTTTATGGCTTGAACTTGTTGCAAAACGTGCGAGAAAATGCTTCCCTCGCCTCGCTCAAAAAGATGAGTAAGAAAGGCGTGATGGACGACAATATCGAGCGCAAGGAAGCCGAAAAGTACCGTACGGAATTCAACATCAAATGCCGTGATATCGATGTGCAAGTCTCGACGCTTTCTGGTGGTAATCAGCAGAAAGTTGTTCTCGCCAAATGGGTGATTTCTGACCCGGATATCCTCATTCTGGATGAGCCAACACGAGGAATTGATGTTGGCGCTAAGTATGAGATTTATGAGATTATCGATCAGCTTGCCGATGCGGGTAAAGCTGTTATCGTGATCTCGTCTGAGCTGCCAGAGCTGATCGGCATTTGCGATCGAATTTACACCGTCAGCCAGGGTGTAGTCACAGATAACGTTCCTCGCCAAGGCTTTACGCAGGAATATTTGATGCGAGGTATGACTAAGGAAAGGCAGGTAGCGCTATGAGCAGCGCAACTGCAGCACCTGCAAAGAAGCAGGAGAAGAATGAGACTATGAGCGTTCTTCGCTCCGTGGCAAACAATGCACGTCAATACGGTATTGTCGGCGCACTGTTAGTAATCGTTCTCGTTTTTGAGATTTTGACGCGTGGTGTTCTTCTGAAGCCGAACTCCTTCGTCTCTCTCATCCAGCAGAACGCATACGTCATTATTCTCGCCATCGGTATGGTGATGGTGATTATCGCCACCCATATCGACTTGTCCGTCGGCTCTTTGGTCGCATTCATCGGCGGCGTGTGTGCACTGCTGATGGAACGAGCAGGAGTCAACTGGGGACTGGCTATTGTCATCTCTCTGCTGGTCGGTTTGGTGATTGGCTGCTGGCAAGGTTTCTGGGTTGCTTATGTGGGAATCCCAGGCTTCATTACCACCTTGGCTGGCATGCTCATGTTCCGCGGCCTGGCAACAGTGATCGTGGGTGAATCGGTTCCTATCACCTCTAACGAGTTCCGTGGTATCGCACGCAACTACTTGCCGAACATCCTGGGTTTCTGGGGTCCGTTCGACGGATTAACAATAGTTCTGGGCCTTCTGTGCATTGCAGCTCTCGTGTTCACTCAGCTGCGCAAGCGCGCACGCATCATCAAGGTCGGTCTCGTTCCTGAGCCAATGGCATTGACAATCATTAAACTTGTCATCTTCTCCATTGCTATCATCTTCGTCACCTACCTGCTTGCCTCCTCTGGTAACGACACTCAGGGTGGTACGCCAATCATGCTGGTTATTGTTGCAGTGCTGGTGTTGGTGTACAACTTCATCCTCACTCGTACCGTGTTCGGCCGCCATGTGTACGCGGTGGGTGGCAACCGCAAGGCTGCAATCCTCTCGGGTATTAACACCAAGCGCGTTGACTTCATGCTCTTCGTGCACATGGGCTTCCTCTCTGCGGTTGCTGCAGTGTGCATGCTCTCGCGTTTGGCCTCTGCAACTGCACAAGCAGGTATGGAGTTCGAGATGGACGCCATCGCAGCCTGCTTCATCGGTGGCACAGCTGTTACTGGTGGTATTGGTACCATTCCAGGCGCAGTGGTTGGCGCATTCGTCATGGGTGTGATTAACCAAGGCCTGTCGATTATGGGTGTGGATACCGCAATCGTGAAGACGATCAAGGGCCTCGTGCTCCTGGGAGCTGTTGCCTTTGACATCCTCTCCAAGCGCAAGAAGAGCTAAGGTAACTGCTGAACGATTGCTGAATACTGTTATTTCCCTCATGAATGAGAAGCTCGGTTTCCTTATGGGAGGACTTTCCACAAGGAGGCCGAGCTTTTCGCACTGATAATCTGGAAGGCTATCGTGATGCAACTCAATGAACGTGCACGAGCTCGCCTGTATGCGTTGACGGCACTGGCCTGTGTGTTGTGGCTGGGGCAAAGCCTTTATGAAGCGAATAAGGATGGCAGCTTAACCTCGTGGGCAACGTGGGTTTTTGCTGCATGCCTGCTGGTGGTGATCGGCTGGACTGGCTATAACGCTTGGGTTGGGCTGGTGAAATCGGCTGATGAGGAGAGCCCAGTTGAGGAGAAGGGTGACGAGGAAAGGAGTGATGAGAAGAAGAGCGATGAGGAAAGTCCAGATGAGGAGAAGGGTGATGCTCCTGACGTCGAGGTGAGCGCGGGTGACAGTGCTCAGGACAGTGCTCAGGAAAATGCCTGACGGCTGGCTCGGGCGGAGAGGCTGCTAAAGTAAGGCGTCAAGTGCAGGCCACGACAATATAGCCCAGCAGGAGGTATAGCAATGAGCGATGGCGAAAGCATTTCCATGCCCACAATGCTCACCCCTGATATCACAACTGAGCGCCTTCTGCTGCGGCCTTTCCGCGAAACCGATGCTCCTGCAGAATTCCGAGCAGCACAAGACCCTCGCATCGGCGCTCTGTGCGGGTGGAGACCGCCGGAGTCGGTAGAAGAGTCGCTGGAGACTATTCGCACTGTTTTTGCTCAGCCCTGGACGTGGGCTATTACTCTTCGTCAGGCAGTGAAACTGCCTGATAGCATTCTTGCTGATAATCCTCAGTTTGCCCAGTTGCGAGACGTTCCCCGCCAGCGCTTCTCAGTTTTCGGAGAGCCTGTCGAAACGGTCGAGCCAGAGGGTGACGGCCATACGGTGATCATTCCTGCCGATGAGCCTATTGGTGCGATCTCCTTGCAGTCGAGCATTGGGCTGACGGATAAGGATGGTAAGCCTCTCGATCTCTCTACTCACGACCAGGCTTTGGGCTATTGGGTGGCGGCACCTCTGTGGGGCAATGGCATCGCGACGGAAGCAGCCAATGCCTTGCTCAAGTTTGCCTTTACACATACAGAAATTGAGACGGTATGGGGTCGCTTTAAGTTCGGCAATGCTGGCTCCCAGGCCGTAATGCGCAAGATTGGCATGAGCGAATATGGCGAGGATCATCACCATTGGATGCCGCTGATCGACGAGTACTGGGATGAGAAAATCTATTCCATCACGCGCGAAGAGTGGGAAGCGCAGGAGAAATAGGGGATTTTTTCTGAGAAGGTCTTGTATCTTTCCGTGTTAGCTGATAAGCTAACAACAGAACAGAAAGAGGAGAACTGACATGGATTTTGGAACTTTTCTTGCGCAGAAGCGCAAGGAGAAAGGGTTGACAATGCGAGAGTTTGCATCTCGTTTGGATATCACAGCTCCCTACTTGAGCGATATTGAGAAGGGAAGGCGTGCTGCCCCGGAAAATAAGCTGACTGAGATTGCCAACATACTTAACCTGAGCACCCAAGAAAGGGATTTTCTCTTTGATGCGGCGGCACGAACTCGTGATAATCAGGCGCCGGCGGATATCTCTGGTTACATCATGAACACTTCAAATGCTCGCGTTGCATTGAGAAGGGCTCAGCAAAAGGATTTTTCTGATAAAGACTGGGAATCGGTTATCAAGTTTATTGAGGGGCGATGAGGTTTATGGTAACAGCTAACGTGCCAACTTACGGGCTGAAATATAAGCCCTATGACGAAATGGAAAACGATGCCATCAAGATATTGCGTGGCTTTGAAGGTGGAAAGTTTTTGAAGGTCCCGCAGGCGCTCGATGTTGATTCTTTTGTTGAGTTTTATATGAATGCAACAATTGATTATGCCCGTTTGTCTCAAGATGGGAGCATTTTGGGTTTGTCAACGCTGGCGCAAACTTCTGTTACTGTTTTTTCTGAGGATGGGAGCGCTCAGAGCCGTTCTTACCCTGAGAACACGATTCTTCTGGATGTGGACATTTATTTGCATTCCTCCTCAGCGCGTAGCCGTTTTACTTTTATGCACGAATGTGCGCATCTCCACTACCATAAAAATCTTGCCGGTGCCGTGCAGTATTGCAATAAAGGCAACCAGAGAAACAGATGCGAGGTGCAAGCCAATTGTTTGGCAGCTGCTCTATTGATGCCTGAACCGATGGTTCACTGCGCTTTCGATAATGAACTGAAGGGAAAGTAGTGGGCAGAACTCTCTCGGCCTGAGAAGATTTCTGTTATCGAGAACTTGTCAGCTCTTTTCCAGGTGTCTGTGGAGGCTATGAAGTTTAGGATGAAAAACCTGAAGCTTTGCTGCTAATTTTTTTTAACTTTAAAATTCGCAACAAAGCTAACAAGCTATTTACTTAACACCTAGAAAGGAGGTGATCGACATGTAAGTAAGCAGTTAACTCATGCAATTGATGAAAACTCAACATAAGCAAATTGACACAAAGAATTCAGTGAAGATCGAAAAATGGAAGGAGACACCATTATGGTGGATCAGATGGTATTAGCTACGCAACAGTGGCTTAATTCAACGTATCAAGGTAGAGAAGGCTATGACCCTATTCCAGAAAATGGAAGAACAGGTCAAACTACTGTTTTTGCCTTGCTTCATGCGCTCCAAATTGAACTGGGAATTACAAGCACCGCAGATGCCTTCGGGCCTAGCACTCAATCACTTTTTGCAACTCGCTGGCCTCAGGGCATTCATCGTCAGCCAGATGGTGACTCTGCTGAGAGTAATGTTTATGGAATCATCCAAGGAGCACTGTGGTGCAAAGGCTATTCCACGGGAGCAAGTGCGATTACTCGCCATTTTTACAGTGGTACAGCAGGGGCCATTGCTAAACTCCAAAATGATGCTGGCATTGCAGCTGACTCTGTCGTGACTTTGCCTATTATGAAAGCTCTGCTCAGTATGGATCAATTCGTACTGCTCGCAGACTATGGTGGCAAACCTGAAATTCGACAAATTCAGCAACACATCAATGCCACGTACCTTGCATATACCGGATTGATTCCAACTGATGGGGTTTACGGTAGGCAGATGAATGTGGCACTGATTCAAGTACTTCAGAGCTTGGAGGGTTACACTCCTGATTTGGCTACTGGCAACTTTGGTTCAGGAACTACCGCTCATTTAAAAAAGATTACATCTGACAATTCTTCTGCTTACCTTGAATGGGTGTGGCTAGGAAAAGTTGCTCTCTTGTGCAATGACGTTAATGTAATTGTTTCCTCTCAATGGGATGAAACACTGACAAATTCGTTGTTGCGCTTCCAAGATCATTATTCTCTTCCTCGCACCGGGGTGTTTGATAAAAGTACCTGGATGAGTTTATTGACTTCTAAGGGTGACCCAAATCGAGCGTGCGTTGCTTGTGATACTCGTTTTGAGATTACTGAATCTCTTGCAAACAGGCTAAAAGCTGATGGTTATTCCATCGTGGGTAGGTATTTGAGTGAACCAGGAATGGATAAGCTCAAGCCAGAAGAGTACTTTAAGGCGATTAGGCCAGGCGAGTTGCAGAGAATTCTCAATGCTGGCTTGAGGTTCTTCCCTATTTTCCAAGAGAATTCCCGCAGTGAAAGTGACTTCACTGAAGAAATTGGAGAGCGACATGGCCGTGAGGCATATGAACATGCATCGGCTCTTCATATTCCTCCAACAGTGATTTTCTTCTCTGTAGATATGGATGTCATGGATTACCAGATCGACTCGTTAATCATCCCTTATTTCCACGGAGTGTTTAGTACGCTTCAAGGCGGTTACAAAGTTGGTATCTATGCGTCTCGACACGTTTGCCAACGAGTGATGGATACAGGTTTAGCAGTGAGTGCCTTCGTTTCAGATATGTCGTCTGGCTTCTCTGGAAACCTCGGTTATCCTATTCCTAACAAGTGGAGCTACGATCAGTTTACTGAAATCGAGAACTACTTCGGTGACGTAGCCCTTGATCGAGTTGCATTTGGCGGTGATACTCTGCCAGTTGACCACCTGATGTCCGAGGTCTCAGCATCCTTTGATGATCCTCTGTATGAGTGGGTACGTAAAACGGAAACGCAATGTGCTGAAGCTTTGGACGAGGGTACTGCTTCCTTGCGTGCGCAGAAACCGAGTATTGGTACATTCATTCTTCAATGGTTGAGAAAGCCTGAGTATTGGGGATTGAACGGTGATGGAATGTGGGAGGCGTATACTCCGGAGGCTGCTCAACCTCCTGAGCTAGCAGAAGCAAGGGTAACTTGTGCAGAAATTTGTAAGGAGCAACCTGACATTAAACATCTGCTGAAAGACCGTGATATTGCTCATTGGGCAGCTTCGACTTTGGGATATCTCACATGGGGAGTAGAACGTGACCCTAGTAAATTTACCGTAAGTTCCCTAGGAGGTTGGGGCCTAGATCTCTTGCAAGTTTGGGGCCAATATACCCGCGAGTCCCATCCCGGCGATTTGCAACAGTGGATGCAAGCACATATCGGGGCTCTTACTAACAGTTCATTTGGTCTGCTTGATGCTGTTGCGGATGCGGATGCATGGCTTGTTGCAAAAGCAATGGGTGACAATCCTCTTAACGAGCATTCGCTTTCTTCCGCTTTAAATAAGATTTATCAAGAAGAAGCTGCGGATCGGCTTCGTCGATTCTTTCTAGAGCGTTTCTTTGGTGATAGAAGGAATGTTGCTCAGCAGTATCAGCAAATTTGTGAAGGAGTGCTGACGGGCATATGGCATGCAGTAGGAATTTCTAAGATTCCGCAGTATCTTCTACGAAAAGCAGCTCATGCCGATTACTTCCCTACAAGTGTCGAAGCGGAAATCATTGCTGATGTTTATTCCGACTTTTTGATGGATGCAAAGCAGTAAATAACAGAACATTGTAGTGTAAGTACTTCTTTCCCCTGAAGGAAACTCGTCGAAGTGGAGATTTGCCTTCAGGGGAGAGGAGGCTTTTAGTATTCTGGTCGTGCTGCAACTCCAACGAGGTACGCGAAGACGAGGATGAAACAGAAGATGAGTAAAAGAATAATGTAAATTGTGGCGAGCACGGTTGTTATCAGAGAAACCCAATGATCTTTGATGAACTGGTGTTTGGAACTTGTGAGAGAGTAGCTAACATTCTCTGAATAATAATCAGGATAGTAATAAAGAGAATGAGAAACTCTGCGGTTTAGTAACCACATCATAGGGCCGAATACGGTGAATGACAATAGTTGCCTTCCTGTAGCATTAGCAGAAGAAACAGGGGGTAAAAGGAACATGGAAGGAGTAATCGTTTTAGCTGTAAGTAGTATCTCGAAGAGAAACAGCATAATTGCTCCCAACCTCCAACAAATGAATTGAACCATCTCTCGTTTCTGGTAATCAGAAACAAACGTTCTCAGCGGGGAACGAGGCATAGGTTTCTGAAGATAGCCGACCAATACAACGTAAACTGCCCACCACAAGACGAAGTACACACAGATGCGTGGGAAAAGGTAGATTGGCTCGAAGATATAGGCGCACAGTAGAATTGCTGCGGCACAAAACCATAATGCTGTTATTCGTTGAAGATACTGATCAAGCATCATGGGCAATTGTGAATCATAGAAAAGCCAAAAGAGAATGGCAAACGGGAAAAGGAAAGAAGTCTGAGTGTAAAGATTATCTTCTGCGTTTTTTATGGGGAAGGTGATCAGAGCGTAAAAGGATGCCATGTGTACAGAGAAGAGCGATGGAATAATCCACGAGAGAAGAGTGACAAGAAAAGTCTCATAAGTGGCGCACGTCTTTCGAGTGTTACGCCACAAGCGTGTAAGAGATGAATGGGATTTCCTGCTGTTTTGTAGCTGGCGTATTTTTCTCATTTGTGTACCTTCTGATGAACCCCTTCATGAAACCAATTAAAGAGCATGAAAGGGAGAACTAAATGAGCAAAAAGTATGCCGAGCATTTGAGAAACTCGCTCAGCAACAGTGACAGGTGCTTTCTTAATGGCATGAAAAAGAGAGTCACACAAGCAAGCAATGAGCGGCACACCGAGTATGAGCCAAGAGCTGTCCAGCGAAATGTACTCTGTACGGTTGAGAGAAAGGTAGAGAAACCAACCTATCAGAAAGATTGCCACCCAGAGGAAGCTAGCAACCAATAGAGAGTAAAGGTAGTTGGGTTTCTTCATAGTTCCCTACTTCCTTCTAGTCAGCTGTTTCCTCGTCAGCGGGCTTCACAACTTCCAACCGGGCGAGGAGAGCTTTATGGTCTGACCCCGGGATACGAAGAGAACGCAGCTCAGTGCACTTCAGTGCATCAGTATGCAACACATGGTCAAGCTCCATCATTGCTGGAAGTACAGGCCAGTTAGCTGGAAAAGTAGCGGGAGAACGGAAGAAGCGACGCGAGAGGAAAGAGTGCTTTACTCCGCGTTTATCTGCCTCAAACGAAGAATCAATGAGCTGAGGGGAATGAGGAACAGGGGAACTGGCCTGACGGCGAGAACGAGAGTGAGCTCGAGCAGCAATGAAAGAAACCTCGGGCTCCCCATCCAGGTAATTGCCAGGCAGTAAGCCACCAGAAAGAAGCCAGCGGAAAGTAGGGTGGCTCACATTCGAGTTGAAATCACCAGCGATGACGAGCGCGTCAGCATGACGAGCAAAAACCGCGGAAGGCAGCGCGGATAACTGAGCAATCCCCAGCCCCCACTCTTTTGCTCCGCGCTGAGGCGAATACGGGTGAGCAGCAGCAACCGCAATACGTTTCCCGAGAGCACGAAAAGTGAGAACAGGGACGCTAGCGGCAGGAATGCAAACACTCGAAGGCTCGGCATGAAGAGGCGGAACAGCGCAGAACACAACGTTGAAGCCGCCATTCTCTTTTCCGTTCTTTGCTCCCACAACTCGATGCGGCAAGAAAGAAGCAATGCCTGCGTCATCCAGAGCAGCGAGCAGCTGATCAGTTGCTTCTACCAAGCACAACGCGGAGACGTTGTGCTGAGAAACAGCAGTGACAATCTCACGGGCTTGAGCTCGACCATAACGGCAATTGAGGCTCATCACCACTACGCTCTCCGAGTGAGAAAGCTGGCGGAAAGGAGAGGAAGAAGGAGAGAGAGAAGATGAGCGTGCTGGGCGAGGAGAGGAGGAAGAAACAGAATGAGTAGTAGATGATGTGCGAGGTGGACGGGAAAAATCAGGGCGGAACAGCAGAGCAAGGCTCAAAGCGAGCAACAACGCCACAACAAGAGCAACTGTCGACAAAGCGTGCGGCCACGCAACAGCAGCGAGAATACCACCAACAAGCTCAACAGGAAGGCTGACCAGACCAACAGGAACAGCTAAAGCAGCCAACTGCGGAACAGGGTGATGCCAACCCAACTTACCCGTCAGCGTCAGGCAAACATGAAGCACAGAGAGAACGAGCACAGTAAGAACGCACAAGACGAGCACAACAATGCCCAAAGGTGTGAGGGGCGGAGGCGCTTGAGGGGCCATAATCTCTCCGATCAGTGACGAAAACAGTAGCTGTAGGGCTTTCCTGAAACCCTTTCCTGCAACTCTTTCCTGTGGTCTTTCGTGTCAGTCTTGGGAACTCTTTCCTTGTAGCCTGGGGAAACGAGGAAAACTAGCACACAAACTAGCACACAAACGTGTGAGAAAAGAAAAGCCCACGCGGGGCTAAAGCACAGTCGATGCACTGGTGAAAGCACACCGACCCACTGGTGAGAAAAGCTCATAGGCAGGTGAGAAAAGAAAAGCCCACGCACTGGGAAGGAAAGCAACACCAGTGCATGGGCAAATCTATCAATGTTCGTTAGCTCAGCGGCCGAACAAGCCACCATTCAAGCTAGGAGGGAGCTGGCCCAACTGGCTCAAATCTGGCATAGCAGCAGGCTTGTGGAAACTCGAGCCATTCTGCTGGGAGGCAGTCGGCTTACCAGAAAGGCGAGCTTTCAACTCTTCCTCCTGCTGGCGACGCTTCGCAGGGTTGCCAGACACACCAGAACGCTTCTTCTTCTGGTTCTTACCCTTCTTCTTACCGCCATGCATACCAGGGATTGGTCTCACACCTGGAATAGAAGTAGCGCCATTGGCAACGCGCTTCATCATCTTGGCAGCCATTTCAAAGCGCTGGATCAAACCATTCACTTCCGAAACGGACACACCAGAACCCTTGGCGATACGCGCGCGACGAGAGCCGTCAATAATGCTCGTATCGCGCCTTTCCGCAGGTGTCATAGCGCGGATAATCGCCTCGGAACGGTCAATCGTCTTTTCATCCAGATTGTCAATCTGGTTGCGATACTGCGCCATACCAGGGATCATCGCCAACAGATTCTTCATCGGGCCGAGCTTACGAACCTGCTCCAACTGCTCGATAAAGTCATCTAAACCGAACGTACCTTCCGACAGCTTCTCGGCAGATTCACGAGCCTGCTGCTCGTCAAACTGCTTCTGGGCTTGCTCGATGAGAGTGAGGATATCGCCTTGGTCGAGAATGCGGCCGGCCATGCGGTCGGGATGGAACACCTCGAAGTCGGTGAGGCCCTCGCCTGTGGAGTCGAAGAGAATTGGCTTGTTCGTCACAGAGGCGACAGAAAGTGCAGCACCGCCGCGAGCGTCACCATCGAGCTTGGTGAGCACGACACCGGTGAAGTTCACGCCTTGGTTGAAGGCTTGTGCGGTTTGCACAGCGTCCTGGCCGATCATCGCGTCGATGACGAAGAGAATTTCCTGAGGTTGGACTGCATCACGGATGTCGCGAGCTTGAGCCATGAGTTCTTCGTCAACGCCCAAGCGGCCTGCGGTATCGATGATGACCATATCGTAGAGCTTTTGGCGAGCAAACTCCAGGGATTGGCGAGCTACAGCAACAGGGTCGCCATGGGTTGCGCCGGGAGTGACGACTGTGGCATCTTCGGCAGTCTCGTCACTGCTGGTCACTCCTGCTTGTGGGGCAAACACGGGGATTCCTGCGCGTTCGCCGACAACTTTAAGCTGAGTGACGGCGTTTGGGCGCTGCAAATCTGCCGCGACGAGCAAAGGTGTGTGGCCAGCTTGCTTGAGCCAATAGCCAAGCTTTCCTGCCAGCGTCGTCTTACCAGCACCTTGAAGGCCAGCCAGCATGATGACGGTAGGCGGGTTCTTGGCGAAATTCAGAGGCCTATCAACTCCTTGGCCCAAAATTGCGGTGAGCTCGTCGTTGACAATGCTCACTACTTGTTGGGCTGGGTTGAGGGAGTCGCTCACTTCGGTGGAAAGGCAGCGTTCACGCACCTGGGATGTGAAGGAGCGGACCACAGGGAGGGCGACATCGGCGTCGAGCAGGGCGCGACGGATTTCGCGGATGGTCGAATCGATATCGGTCTCACTGAGCTTGCCTTTGGAGCGCAAGTGCTTGAAGGCGTTGGTGAGCCTATCGGTAAGGGAACTGAAAGCTGTTGGCATGTTTGTTAGTCTACCTTCTTTACAGACCAGCGGGGACCTTGAGCAGTATCTTCAACGACAATTCCCGCAGCGGTGAGATTATCACGAATCTGATCGGCCAGTGCAAAGTTGCGTTCGGCTCGAGCTTGTTGGCGAGCCTGAAGCTGAGAGGAAACAAGGGTTTCGAGGGCCTCATGCTCCGGGGCTTGCTCCGTCTTTTCCTGCTTCCACACCGGGCTCAAGGGGTCGAGGCCGAGGCAGTCGAGCATGGCTCTGACTTGAACGAGATTGGCACGAACCTTTTCCTGCTCGGTATTTGCGTTTTGCATGAGCTGGTTGGTTTCGCGAATCGTAGCGAAAACGACGCCAAGAGCTTGGGAAACGGCGAAATCTTCGTTCATTGCATCAACAAAGGCGTGCTCAAGATTATCAGCGCTCAAGGTGGTGATTTCTTCGCGGCTTGGTTGGCCGTGGATGTATTCGCCTGCGGCTGAGACGAAGCGGGTGATCCGTTCATACGCTGCAGTTGCTTCTTGCAAGGTTTGATCGGACCACTCGAGCATGGCACGGTAATGCACGGATGCGAGTGCATAGCGAGCAACCCATGCGCTGCAGTGAGCTAAGAGAACATCAACTGCCAGGCCGTTGCCCAAGGATTTACTCATTTTTTCGCCCTTGGCAGTCACCCAAGCAGAGTGCATCCACGTGTGAGCAAACCCCCAGCCAGCAGCTCTGGATTGTGCCATTTCATTTTCATGGTGAGGGAAACGCAGGTCGAGGCCGCCACCATGAATGTCGAAATCGTCACCGAGGTAGCGGTGGCTCATTGCTGAGCATTCCAAATGCCAGCCGGGCCTTCCCCACACAAGGCCATGGCCAAAGTCAGCCTGCCAGCGAGCATCCGCAGGCTCGCTATCCTTTGCTGCTTTCCACAGGGCGAAGTCGCGAGGGTCACGCTTGAGATTAGCGTCAGAATCGTCGCTGGGGTTGTATTTGTCTTCGCCAACCTGGTCGACGGAAGGGCCCATTTCATCGGCAATACGAGCATCTTCGTCTTCTGTGGTGACAGCGTGGGTGGCAACAGTGTTCGTCTGCTGTGTCGCCGCGTTACTTGCGTGCTGTGCTGAGGACAATGCGTTTGAGGGCAGGGCGGTAGGGGATGATTCGTTTGTAGATAGTGCGCTTGAGGACAGTGTTCCCGAGGTTTGATGGGTGAGAGCTCCGTAATCAGGCCAGCTAGGAACAGAGAAATACACGTTGCCGGTGCCATGGCCTGCGGCATCGAGAACCTCGTAGGCGTGCCCGCGTTCGATGAGACGCTTCACCAGGGCGATCATCTCGGGCATTTCACCAGTAGCATGCGGCTCATAGGTAGGAGGGATAACACCGAGCTGCGCGTAAGCGTGGGTGAAAACACGCTCGTAATGGTAGGCGCGAGCCCACCAGCGCTGGTTGGCTTGGGCTGCCTTGGCAAGAATCTTGTCGTCAATATCAGTGACGTTGCGCACGAAAACGACGTCATAGCCTAAACGAGTGAGCCAGCGACGCACCACGTCAAAAGCGACGGCTGCTCGCATGTGTCCGATATGAGGTGCGGATTGAACGGTGGCACCGCACACATACATGCGTACCTGGCCGGGGGTGAGTGGTTGGAAAGCTGATGTGGTGTGGCTTTCTGTGTTATACACGCGTAGAGTTGCTGCTTGTTTACTCACTTTTTGCGGGGTAGGCCCTTCGCTGACGCGATAGGCGGGGTCTGCAATCTGGGATGCAGTATCCGACAAACTCGTATTCTCACTCATATGTCAAGACTAAGAAACAAAGACGACACTCGCGGCCAATTTTGACGGGCTGTGATTCCTTGTTGGTGGGGATGTGATTCCTTTGTGCGCTTATTGAGTATGTTATTTACAAGCCTCTTGGAATAATAGAAGTGTTCAGTAACGACAACGAAGTCGGAGGAAGAATGAGCAGTACTGACAATCAAGAAAATGAAGAAATTCAGGGCACGCAGCACAGTGTAGTTCACAGCGCGGCTGAGGCTACCTCTCTCAAGGCCAGCGACTTGACTATTGAAGAGCAAGCAAGCTTGACCTCAGGTTCAGATGCCTGGCATTTGACACCTGTCAAGCGCGTTGGGTTGGAAGGTTTCATGATCACTGATGGCCCTCATGGATTACGCAAAGCAGAAGGCCTCATCGACCACCCCAATACGGTTCCTGCCACCTGCTTCCCACCAGCAGCTGCCATGGCGTCGAGCTGGAATCCTGAAGTTGCCCGGAAGACGGGCGTCGCTATGGGTGAGGAATGCCGTCAAGAAAAAGTAGCCGTCATTCTCGGCCCAGGCGTGAACATCAAACGCAACCCTTTGGATGGGCGCAGCTTCGAATTTTGGAGTGAAGACCCCTTCTTAGCAGGCCACGAAGCTATCGGCATCGTCGAAGGTGTGCAATCTCAAGGTATTGGCACTTCTCTGAAGCATTTCACGGCCAATAATCAGGAAACCGACCGCTTCCAAATTGATGAGCGTATCAGCGAGCGTGCACTGCGCGAAATCTACTTGCCAGCTTTCGAACACATTGTCAAGACGTGCGAACCGTGGACGATGATGTGCGCTTACAACAAGATCAACGGGCACTATTCCTCTCAGAACAAGTGGCTTCTCACGGATGTGTTGCGCAAAGAGTGGGGTTTCTCCAGCATTATCATGAGCGATTGGGGTGCTGTGCATGATCGCGTCGCCTCCATCAACGCTGGCTTAAACCTCGAAATGCCACCATCCAACACAGATAATCAAGTGGTGGAAGCGGTTCGTATGGGTAAGATTTCTGCCGGCCAGCTGGAGAAGATGGCACAGGGCATGATCGAACTCATCGAAAAAGTGCGTCCCGCAATGCAAACAGATTTCACCTACGACGTGGACGCGCATGACGAAGTGGCCTATGAAGCGGCTTTGGAAAGCATCGTGCTGCTGAAGAATGAGAGCAACCTCCTTCCTCTCCAAGCTGAAGGTGAGCAAACATACGCTTTCATTGGTGAATTTGTGCGCACTCCTCGCTACCAAGGCGGCGGTTCCAGCCACATCAACCCCACCAAAGTCACCTCAGTTCTCCACGCTCTTGAGTTGGAGAGCAATGCTGAGCTGAAGAAGCGCGTCGAGTTTGTTCCTGGCTTTACTTTGGACAATGAGCCACAAAGCCAAGAACTGACGAACCAGGCGCTGGAAGCGGCGAAGAAGCATGATGTTGTTGTGCTCTTCTTAGGATTGCCAGACATTGATGAATCAGAGGGATACGACCGTACCACTCTCGCCATCCCAGCCAAGCAGGTCGAACTGCTCAAGCAGGTGAGCGCAGTTAACAAGAACACGGTTGTCGTCCTTTCCAACGGCTCTGTGGTGGATCTTCGCGAGGTCACCGCACACTCTCAGGCCATTGTGGAAACCTGGCTGATGGGTCAGGCTGGTGGCCGCGCTGTTCTCGATACGCTGGTTGGCCGCTCTAACCCATCGGGTCGCCTGGCTGAAACCTTCCCTCTGCGCTTGCAAGATGTTCCGAACTATGAAACCTGGCCTGGCGGCGAGCATGTGACGGAATATAATGACGGCATTTACGTCGGTTACCGCCACTATGACACAGTTGGCGTTCCTGTCGCCTTCCCGTTTGGCTTTGGATTGTCATACACGAGCTTTGCATATGAGAATGTGAAGGCTGAGCTCACCTCTCCACGCACTGCTCGCGTCGAACTCGATGTTCACAATACTGGCGACCGAGACGGTGCTGAGGTTGTGGAACTGTATGTGTGCCCTCCAACAGATTGCGCTGTTGACCGCCCTGTTCATGAGCTGAAGGGCTTTGCCAAAGTGTTTGTCAAGGCTGGTGAGCGTGAGCATGTGATGATCGACCTTGATGAGCGCAGTTTCGCTTACTGGTCAGAAGCTCGCCATGATTGGCATGTTCAAGCTGGCACCTACCAGCTGCAAGTGGCTCGCTCAAGCCGTGATGTGGTGGAGACGCTTCCTGTTGACATTGCAGATGATGATAAGTCAATGCCGCTCGACGAGATGAATTCTCTGGCTGAGTGGATTCGCGACTCTCACGCTTACGAGCTTTACTTGAAGAATGGCGGTAAGCCGTTTGATGTCGACGTTGATGACAAAGCGCAAGAAATGTTCACTGCAATGCCATTTGCTAACGCTGTCGGCTTTACTCAGGACGCTACCAGCCGCGAGGCAATGTATCAGGCTGTCGAGCAGCTGAGGGCTGAGGGACAGTAAAGCTGTACATCGGTAAGCTGGGCCGCCGGTAAAGCTGGCAAGCTTGGCTTTGCTGGAAAGCGGTAAGAGTTTCTTGAGATTATCAGGCTTCGAGGTTCTTCCTCGGAGCCTGTTTTATGGGATTATCACTGCGCGATATCGGCAGAATTCTCGGGTTGAGCTATCAGAGAGTGCATCAAGTTCTTCACGCCTAACACGTAAAATCAAAGGGCTATGCCTATTTTTGACTGTGGAATTGAACATGTATCCCTTGCCTACGCCACGAAAACCGTTTTCGTGGACCAAACGCAAGGCGTGAATGAAGGCGACCGCATCGGAATTGTGGGTCGCAACGGCGATGGAAAGTCAACCCTGCTGCGCCTGATGGGCGGGCTGATGCCACCCGACTCTGGCCGCGTCATCCGACGCAACGGCCTGCGCATGGGAATTCTCGGCCAAACCGACCAGCTCGACGGCGAAGCAACCATCCGCGAAGCAGCCTTGGAAAATAGGGAAGACCACGAATGGGCTGCCGACCCGCGCAGCCGCGAAATCGTGCAAACACTACTCGCTGATATTCCGCTCGATGCGCGCGTCAACGACCTCTCCGGTGGCCAGCGCAGGCGTGCTGACCTCGCGCGCCTCCTGCTACACGATTGGGATATTCTTGCCCTCGACGAGCCGACCAACCACTTGGATATCGTCACCATTCACTGGCTCGCTGAGCATTTGAAAAACCGGTGGTCTGATGGACAGGGCGCTCTGCTCGTGGTCACACACGACCGCTGGTTCCTCGACGAAGTGTGCACAAGCATGTGGGAAGTGCACGATGGAGTGATCGACCCCTTCGTAGGCGGCTATTCTGCTTATATTTTGCAGCGCGTGGAGCGTGACCGTCAGGCTCAAGTTTCCGAAACAAAGCGCAGGAATTTGGCGCGTAAAGAGCTTGCCTGGCTCACTCGTGGTGCTCGTGCGCGCTCAACCAAACAAAAGTTTCACGTGAAAGCCGCTGAGGCGCTGATTGCTGACGTCCCACCCGTACGCAACTCAGTGGAACTCAAAGCAATGGCAACCTCACGCTTGGGTAAAGACGTTGTCACGTTGCAAGACGTGACGAAAACCTACCCGCTGCACAATGAAAAGTCCGGGGAGATTACCAGCACTGATAATCTTGAGAAACCCGCCGAAAAAACCGTCATCAAAGACCTCACATGGATCATCGGCCCTGGCGACCGCTTCGGCATCGTCGGAGCAAACGGCGCTGGAAAATCAACGCTGCTGGGCCTGATCGACGGCTCCATCGCGCCAACAAGCGGGCGAGTGAAGATCGGCAAAACCGTCAAGTTCGCCGTGCTCTCCCAGCGCCTTGACGAGGTCACCAAGCTCGGCGACGCCAAAGTCAAGGAAGTGCTGACGCGCTACAAGTCGATCTACGTAGTGGACGGCAAGGAATATACACCGGCGAAACTGTTGGAACGCCTCGGTTTTGACGCGGCACAAATGATGACGCCTGTCTGCGACCTCTCCGGTGGCCAAAAGCGACGTATGCAACTGATGTTGATCCTGCTGGATGAACCGAATGTTCTCATCCTCGACGAGCCAGGTAACGACCTTGACACCGACATGCTCGCCGTCATGGAAGACCTCCTCGACGACTGGCCAGGAACTTTGATCGTCGTTTCGCACGACCGCTTCCTGCTCGAGCGCGTCACTGACCACCAGTTCGCCCTGATCAACGGCACGGTTCGCCACCTGCCGGGCGGTGTGGATGACTACCTCAACGTCATCGAAAAGCGACGCAAGCAAGTGGGTTTGCTCGCTGCTGAAGGGGTGGCCCCTGCTGCTGACACCGCGCTCTCCCTCACGGCAAGCGAGTCGGAGCGTGTGGTGCTCAACGGTGTGTTGGGCAAGCCGGCTGCTGTGGGTATGCCTGCTGGTTTGACGGATTCGCTGGTCTCGGTGGCTACCGATGCGCAGGCGGAGGAGTCGAAGGAAGAGAAGCGCAAGAAGTTCGATGCGCGCAAGCGGCAGACGGCTATTATGCGCAAGATTGACAAGCTGGAGGCTGACCTGGCTGATTTGGACCGCAAGATGGCTGATGCTTCTGACGCTGTGGGTGCGGCGAGTGGCGACGCTTTGCAAGAGGAGCTGAAGAAGCTTGCTGACCTCACCGCTCAGCATGAGAGCGTGGGCAAGGAGAAGGCGCAGCTCGAAGACGAGTGGATGCAGCTCGGCGAGTTCCTGGAGGAGTAAGCACTGGTTGCGCGCCGGTGTGGTCGCGCCGGTGGCTGGGTTTCTTTGGCAGCCGGGTTTCGCTGGTAGTTGGACACGCCGGCCTGTAGCTCAGCGTTTGTGCTGGATGTGCTGGAAATTGCGTCCGAGCAGGAAGATTATCAGCGCGTAAAATGCTGCCAACACCGCCACCACAATGCGCATGGCGTCCGTGTTCATCCACAACAGCAAGCCCGCAAAGCCCATCATGACGGGCAGTGCGACGAACACGCGCCATGGCTGCTGCTTTCTCCACGTCAGATTGCGCTTGATCATCCAGATGAACAAGATGAGAATGATGATGCTCATCATCGTGATATTGCCATCACGCGTCGGGTTCGCTGGCATCGAAAAGTCGCTGAAAAGCACGATGAGACACAGGCTGATCCACATCTCCGGCACACTCGAGGCAGGGGAGGCAGGGCGAAGGAACGGCATCACAGTGCGCACGAAGCCAGGTACGCTCGCGTCCACGCGGCCGGCTGGCAGGTTCTCTTGGGCTTTCGCCTCGCCACCTTTCGCCTTACCAGCATTCCCCTTGAGTGGCTTCGCACTGTGGTGAGAATCTGCGCCCGTCGTACTCGACGCAGATTTCGCAGTTTGCGCAGCCTTCCTCGCATTCTTCTTCAACTGGTCAGCCATCAGTAATACCACTTCTTCTTGCGCTTCGCCTGAGGCGCGCCTTCCTCAATCTCGCGCTCGATTTTCTGAACTTGATGCAGCAGCGCCGGGTCGCTCGAGTCGGTGGCCCTCACCACTGGCTTGCTGCCAATGTTGGGCTCCAGATTATCAGTGCTCTTCATCCCCTCTGCCGCTTGCGTCGTCTCGCGGTTCTCCTCGCGCTGCTCTGCGCTCTCCTGTGAAGAAACTTCGCCAGTGACAATCTGGTAGGCGAAGTGAGCGGCCTTCATTTGAGCCTTTTTCTTCGAGCTTGCTTGAGCAGTGGCAATCTCGGAGCCGTCGGCCATTACCACATGAGCGGTGTAAACCGGAGACGTGAGGTCCCCAGAAACTTCCATACGGTATGTAGGGTCTTCCAGGTTCTTGCCATGGCAGGCCACCACCAGAGCAGTTTTCCAGTCGAGAGCGGGGCCCAACTGTGCGACATGAGCCAAAGTGTCATCAATGAGACGGTGAATAATCGGGCGAGCGCCGTCAATACCATGTTCCAAGAACACTGCGCCGATCAAGGCCTCAACGGTATCGCACAAAATCGACGGCTTATCAGCGCCACCGTTTTCCATCTCGCCCTTGCCCAACAAAATGTAGTGGCCAACGTGTAGCTTCTCGCGGCCAATAGCGGCCAGAGAATCTTGGGAAACGACTTTCGCGCGCAGGGGAGCGAGATGGCCTTCCGGCCAGTCAGGGTATTGAGAATAAATGGTTTCCGTCACCACGAGCTCGAGCACCGCGTCCCCCAAGAACTCGAGGCGCTCATTGTTGGGCAGGCCTGGGTTTTCATGGGCGAAAGAGCGATGAGTGAGAGCGTGCACGAGCATCTCGGGGCTCAAGCTTGTTCCCAAGGCATCGAGAAGGGCTTGAGAGCCGGTGGTGTCGAAACTGTAATCTACCTGCACGTCATTGCGCAGCAGCTCGTTGCTCTGCTTATCGCGAGTGTGAGCCATGGGTCTCCTTGTCAGTGTGTGTGCGTCGCGCGGTGTCGCGTGAGCGAACGCGGCGGGCGCGGGTGCTCGCTGTGCTGTGTTGCGTGGGCGAGCCTGAAAATGCAAAGACCCCGCCACCCGTCGATGGCAGGGTCTTCAGACGCTTATCTGTAACTCAGGCAGCGTGATCAGCCTTCATAGCAGACTTGTAAGTGCGGCCGTGATAGGAACCGCAAGCTGGGCAAGCCTGGTGAGGGAGCGATGGAGCTCCGCAATTCGGGCAAGTGACAGTTGCGACAGCCTGGGCCTTCCAGTTCGCACGCCTCGAGTGCGTATTCGCACGGGAGGTCTTGTACTTTGGCAGTGCCATGATTTCCTCTATTTCGATCGATTATTAGCTTAAGCCTTGCATATACTAACGCATCGGGCGGATTTTGTCAGCTTGGTGTCACGCAACTTCGCTGGTCAGCTCTTCACGCGCGGCTGTTAGCTTTCGCAAACCACCACAGTGGCCAGCGTTAGTCTTCTTTCGCCTCAAGCTGAGCTTTCAAACTGGCCAGAGCTGACCAGCGATCATCCTTCGCCTCGTCATGGTGGTGCTCGGGGTGATCATTGAGATTAACACCGTCGAGAGGGCACAAACCCTTGCAATCAGGCTGGCACAGCGGAGTTTGTGGCATGGCATCAGCGAAGGCATCGCGCAGAAGGCTCTCCAAGTCGGCATACATACCGTCCTCGAGCAGAGGGTAAACATCCTCACCCTCGTCCTCATCCACGTTGACATCTTTCTGTGCGCTCGAACCACGGCCCAAACGCTCGTCTTCTTCTGCTGTGCTCGCCTTCAGTGGCATGAAAACGGTGAAGTTCACGCTCAGAGGGCCGGAAAGGTCCTTCAAGCAGCGCGAGCATTGGCCGTGAACAGCAGCGGTGGCTTCGCCAATGAACACGAGGCCGTCTTTGATGGCGTCAAAGTGGCCCGTGACGTCCACATCGCTATCGGCCGTGATGCCGTAGAAGTCGTCGCCAATTCCGCTCGGTGCGGGAAGGGTGATGTCGAGTTCTTGGCTTTCGCCCACGCGCCCGGAGATGTCACCCACACGAATAGCCCATGGTGACTGGTTGGCGTACTTCCAGTGCCTATCTACTTCGTCAGCAGAGTGACGCCAGTGTTTTTCTGGCAAGTTCATAGTTTCCATATCGTTACCTTAAGTCGGAATCAGGGGTTCTGCTCTCAGCGCGAGTGGCCGGCTCGGTTGACACTCGCGGGGTGGTCGTTGAGCAGCGGCGCGGCCCGCGCCACTCTTAGTTCTGCTCGTTCATCCTTTGATGCAGAACATCCAAGCCGCCGTTCACATCGCGGCTGAGCTTGCTCAAACGCTCAGAAAGGTCACCAAGCACCTGAGCTGCATACGAGTCAGCACCCTGGCGAATCTGCGTGGCCTGAGATTGTGCCGTCGCCACCACAGTTTCTGCCTTCTGACGAGCCAGAACCATCACATTTTGCTGGCCCGCCAGGTAATCTGCCTGCTGCTGAGCTTGTGCCAAGCGCGACTTCGCCTGCTGGTCAGCCTTGGAAATAGTGTCATGCGCTTGAGCTTCAGCCTTATCAACCATGGCTTTCGCCTGCTGATTGGCATCGTTGACGATGCTGGCACCTTGTTTCTGCTTCTCCTCAAGCTCGCGGTTGGCTGCTCGCATGATCTCGGAGGCGTGAGAAAGCTGGGTTGGTAGTGCTTCCCTCAGGTTGTTCACCAGCATTTCCAGCTCATCACGGTCGATTTTTACGTAGCCTGGCTGGAACATGACGGGATGCGCGTCATCGACGAGGTCGGTGATTTGGTCGAGGATGTCGAAAGCAATCTGGAATTCCGACTCTTGATTATCAACGTCAAAACGATCCATGCTGCGCTCCTGAGTGTTCTGTGGGGGAAGAGATGCTGCGCGCTGGGCACTCGAATGTGCCTGGTGTGCAGATGAAGCTGGCGATGCTGAAGCTGCTGCTGCGGCCGGCGAGGCTGACGAAGGCTCAGAACTCGGAGAACTCTGAGCACCCGCGCTCGCAGAAGGGTTCGCACGAGAGCCCGCATTCGCGCCTGCATGCACGTTCGAATGCGCACCCGCATGCACCACACCATCATCACTGCGCTGACTACCATTTTCGCTGGTTTCTCGGCCCTCGCCGTTGTCGCGAGCCTTCATCTGTTGACGGTAGATCTCCTCGGAAGGAGAGCTGCTCGGCTCGTCGTCATCGTCGCTGGCGAAAACAGTGTTTCCTTGGTCAGCAAGTGCTTGAGCGTTGGCGAGGTCATCATCAGAGGAAGATTCATCGTGCTGATAATCTTGCTGGGAATGCTGATTTTGTGTGACGTGGGCATGCCCCTCGGTGCTCATCGCTTGCTGCGGAGTCATTGCAGCAACGACACGAGTTTGGGTATCAGGACCGACATTTTCTTCCGGCATTCTCTTCTCTCCTTCGCTCACCAGTTCCGTCTCTTATTATTGTCCACCATTCCCGTAATTCCAAGGCTTGGGGCGGCTGTCATGGTTTAGCGTTGAGCAAGCTTGCTCAAAAGGGCGGGAACCACGCAATCGGGCACCATTCCGGTGATATTGCCCCCGTGCAGCGCAACATCCTTGACGATGCTCGACGAAATATGCTCACGGCTCGGGTCGGCCGGCAAAAACATCGTTTCGATACGTCCCAGTTGGCGGTTGACGAGCGCCTGGCCGAGCTCCGCCTCATAATCGCCGTTTTGGCGCAAGCCTTTGACGATAACCTGAGCACCTGCAGATTGGCAGTACGTGCTAATCAGGCCTTCTGTAGAAGAAACAATGACGCGAGGAGCCTCGTAGCCATCCTGCTTCAAAGCTTGTGCAAGCAAGGTGACACGTTCGTGCTCGGTGAAGAGGGGCTTTTTAGCGCTGTTGACGGCGACCAGAACATGAACTTGGTCGAAGAGCTGGGCCACTCTTTCGATGACGTCTAAATGCCCGGAAGTGACCGGATCGAAGGAGCCGGGGCATACTGCAATTCTCATAGTTTCTAGGCTAGCGGATTGGGTACCGGGTGAAACACTTCTCTGCCGAATTCTCTAAGATAGGAGCAAAAGAGTGAGGAGTGGATATGGCTGAGGAAATGATGAATGCGCACACGACGGCTGCTCTTTCAACGGGTGCTCTTTCAACGGGTGCTCTTTCAACGGGTGCTCCTTCTTTTATCGATGAGATGGGTTTCCACTCTGAGAATGAAGGCCAAACTCAGGTTCTCGACCGTCCTGATACACAGGAAAAGCCAGATCTGGACAACAATGACGGTGATGCTGACCGTTTCGCCCACTATGTGTCCCGCGCACAAATGCAAAAGTCTGCAGGAACGGGCAGGCCAGTGATTGCCCTGTGCGGTAAGGTGTGGGTTCCGACGCGCAAGCCCGATGGTTACCCGATTTGCCCGGAGTGCAAGAAGATTTATGCGCAGCTGATGGGTGGATCTCAGCAGTAAAGCGCTGTAAAGCAAACAGAAACGCCTGCCCTCATTTGAAGGCAGGCGTTTGTTGTAGCAGCTCAGCGTGCGGTTCAGCTCGGCGCGGTTCATCACGCGGTTGAGGGCGTCACGCAGTCCGGTTCATCACGCAGTTTCCAGCTCGGAATGCATTGGAGCGCGGCGAACCAAAGCCTCATGCATGAGCGCCATAATCACCGTTGCTGCAAACAGCCAGAACGGCATGATGGCAAAGCTCGTGTGACGCGCAACCACACCGAAAATCGGTGGCATTGCAAGGCTTCCCATATATGCAGTAGCCATCTGTACGCCGATCACTGCTTGAGAATTCTTCGCACCAAAATGCGCTGGGGTGGAGTGAATAATGCACGGGTAAATCGGTGCACAACCCAAACCAGCGAGAATCAAACCAGTGAAGGCCAGCCACGCAGGCCCAGGGATCATCACGATCGCAAGGCCTACGCACAAAATGATTTCGCCCAAGCGGATCATCTGCGTATCGTTCAGCTTCATCGTCACAAAGCCAGAAAGGCCGCGGCCCACGGTGATGCCAATGAAGAAGAGCGATGCCATTTGAGCTGCCGTCTTGCCATCGAGGCCGCGCCACAACTTCAAATAGGAGCTGGCCCACAGCATGCTGGTCTGTTCCACTGCGCAGTAGAAGAAGAAGCAGACGAGAATCTCCTTTGCTCCAGGAATGCGCAGAACTTCGCGCAAGCTCAGCGCGCGCTCTGGAGCAGCGGAGGTTGGAGGCTCAGAAGAGGTGGAGGGGGAAGAAGAGTCCGCGGAAGTTGAAGCGTCACTGGTAATCTTGGGCTGTGCTGAGGCTTGGCCTGGCCGAGCCTTCCACAACGGCAAGCTCACCATGATGATAAAGGTCAAAACAAGCTGCAAGATTGCCACGATCTGGTAACCGCGCTGCCACCCCTGATGGGCGGAAAGCGTGTAGCCAATGATTGCAGGGCCTACCGTCGCACCTAAGCCCCACATGCAGTGAAGCCAACTCATATGACGAGAAGCGTAATGAAGCGCCACATAGTTATTGAGCGCCGCATCAACACCACCAGCGCCGAGACCATACGGAATAGCCCACAACAGCAACATCCAGTACTGCGTGGAGAACGAGAAACCAAAGAGAGCGATCATCGTCAAGGTCACCGAAGCGGCGGTCACCTTACCAGCGCCAAAACGCAAAGTAGCGCGATCGGAAAGCAGAGCAGAAATAATCGTCCCCGCCGAAATGACCATAGAAACGTAACCGGCAAGGTCAACAGAAACGTGGAATTGCGGGTACATGCTCGGCCAGGCGGCACCCAACAGACCGTCAGGCAGGCCGAGGCTAATAAATGCTAGGTAAATGATGGCAAGTAACAAGTTGGCCATCGAAACATCTCCTCAAAAATGGGGAACAGGTCGTCTTTGTCCGGTTCCCCTATTTTCGCAAGAGACGGGAGACAAACATGCCGGCGCGCGTCGCGGGTATGAACGCGCGCGTCGCGGGTATGCGCGGGCGGGCGCAGCTTAAATTCAGCTCTCGGCTTGCCCGCCCTCTGGGTCAACATGCTCCACAAGCGTAGGGATGGCGGGATCGCCAGCCTTAAACGAACGGGAGACAATAGGCAAAGCCTCGAGTTGCTGGCGGTGATAATCTCGAGCCGCCAACAAAGCCTGAGGAGTGGCCAGCGAGCTGTCCACATCACCATGGTCAATAGCCGTGATGAGTAGTGGGCGCATATCCTCACCCTCATGCTGCTTGCCCCAGGCCTCAACATCGCGCTGACTGCCGGCCACCACATACTCCGCGTCAGCAACGTTGTAGCGGTACGACCTCCATGCGCCCTTACGCCAAGCATCCGAAGCCTTATGAGCCGCATGCTTGGCCACGCCTTGCATACGCCCATCCGCACTCTCACGCTCGACGAGCTTGTACACCATTTCAGAAGTCGGATGGCCAGAGCCCGTCACCAAACGAGTGCCCACACCATACGAATCGACCGGAGCGTCACGCAAATTGAGCAGGGAGTACTCGTCCAAGTCGTTCGTCACGGTGATCTTGGTGTGCGTTGCGCCCAAAGCGTCCAGCTGAGAGCGAGCCTGCTGCGCCATCGACGCGAGGTCACCAGAGTCGATGCGAATACCGCCCAAGTCGGTGCCGGCAACCTCAACCGCGCGAGTAATAGCCTCTTCGACGTTGTAAGTGTCGGTCAGCAAAGTCGTCGACGTGCCCAAAGCGTCCACCTGAGAGCGGAAAGCCTGCTCCTCGTTATCGTGCACGAGGGTAAAGCTGTGCGCAGCCGTTCCAATTGCTGGCAAATCATAGGCCATAGCTGCCGCAAGATTAGCAGTACCCGCAAATCCACCCACGATGGAAGCGCGAGCAGCCGCGATCGCGGAATACTCGTTAGCCCTGCGTCCGCCCATATCCATGCACGGGCGGCCCTGAGCGGCCGTGACAATACGCGAAGCGGCGGTGGCGACCGCGGAATCATAGTTGAGTACCGACAAAATCAAGGTTTCCAGCAGCGTGCCTTCGCCAAAAGTGGTTTCCACCTGCAAAATCGGCGAATTCGGGAAGTACACCTCGCCCTCACGGTAAGCGCGGATAGTGCCGTGGAATGTGTAGTTTTCCAACCATTTTTGCGTATCGGCGGAAATGACGTGACGGTCGCGCAAGAACTTGAGCTGAGCCTCATTTGGGCGGAAATTCTCGATGAGAGGAAGCAAACGACCTAAACCAGCCACGACTCCATAACGACGATCTCCCGGAAGATGGCGGGAATACACCTCAAAAACACTTTGGCGTTGCGCTGTTCCATCCTTCAACGCCGCCTCGAGCATGGTGTACTCGTACATATCCGTCATCAAAGCTGGGGTAGCAGTTGCCGCTTCAAAAGTATTCATGAGGCATCCTTTCGAGGCCCGGGCAGGTATGTAAAAGCCCGCGGCTACTTGCCATTCTAGGGTAACGCACGGGCAAAAGTTTCTTGAGATTATCAGCGCGAGTGATGCAGCGAACTGATAATCTCACGCCTTGGTAGCCAAAAGCAACGGCTTAGCGGGCAGGAGGCGGTCGACGGCCAGTAAGATTCCACCCACCACCACAAAGGCGACCAGCAGCAACACCATGTTGACGCTAAACTGCGCGACGCCGAGCTTCGCAAGGTTCATGAAGCCATATGGCCACGGGTTCCTATCGTCTGGCAAGCCGGAAATGCCTTGAGCAGGCATGAAGTGAGCGTGCGCGAGGATGAGAAGCAGGAAGAACAGCGGCCAGGAAAGCCAGGAGAAGGCGTAATGCCACTTGTAGCGGCGATGCACGTCGAAAAGCACGAAATCGGCCAGAGCGAGTAGCGGAACGACCCGGTGGACGACGAAAGTGCGGGCTAGAACGCCAAAAATAACCGGTTCTGTGGCGAGGTTAGGAACCGGCAGGATGAAAGTCCCCACGATTCCAGTGATGAGAATGTAGAGCGTGAGCGCACCTTTAAGCCAAGCAGGAGGTTCGACGCCCTTCAAGAGCGCGGCCAAACCAGCCCAGATAAACACGACACCAATGCCAATATTCGATTCCGTGGTGAAATACAGCAGGCGAGTAGGCGTCTGTCCGCTCCAGGCGCTGTACGTGGCGGCGAGGGCGAGAACGCCGATGCCGATGCGAATGGCTGCGAGAAGGAGTCTCTTGAGGAAATTCATGCTTTCACTCTAGCGGCTGAGCTGGCGTGCGGGTGCATTTTGCTCGCCTGCACGGCTCGCGCTGGACAAAGAGTGAGCAATTGTCGAGGCTTGGACAGCCGTGTGCTCGCACCTGCGCCCAATCAATGCGTAGCGATAGTCTGAGAGCGGTCTCTAACGATGGGAGTGAAACATGGATATTCAGCTTGTTCGCACGGTCAATGGAGAGGTGGCTCGCTATGACGGCCGCCACGTCGATGAGATCCGCCCGGTGAAAATTACCCGCCACTGGACGAGCGCTCCCGAAGGTTCCGTGCTGATTGAAGCTGGAAATACTCGTGTTCTGTGCACTGCCAGCTGGGTGGAAGGTGTTCCTCGCTGGCGTCACGATTCTGGCTTGGGTTGGGTTACCGCCGAATACGCTATGGTTCCTCGCGCCACATCCCAGCGCACGCAGCGCGACTCGGTGCGTGGCCATGTTGCCGGAAGGTCCGAGGAGATTAGCAGGCTGATCGGCCGCTCCCTGCGCGGAGTTGTGGACTTCGCTGCGATGGGTGAAAACCAGATTCTCATCGATTGCGACGTTCTCCAAGCCGATGGCGGCACTCGCACCGCTTCCATCACCGGAGCGTATGTTGCCCTCGTCGATGCTGTTGAATGGGCTCGCGAAAAGGGCCTGATTGCACGCAACGCCACAGTTTTGCGCGATCAGGTTTCCGCAATTTCCGTCGGTGTGATTCAAGGCGTTCCTATGCTTGACCTTCCCTACCCGGAGGATTCCACTGCAGGCACCGATATGAATGTGGTGATGACCGGCGAAGGCAAGTTCATTGAAATTCAGGGCACTGCTGAGCATGGCCCGTTTGACCGTGACCAGTTGAACACTTTGCTTGACCTTGCTGCCAAGGGCAATGCTGACTTGCAAAAGTTGCAGCGCGAGGCGCTGGAACAGCAGTAATAAGCGTCGGCGCCCCCAGCGCGACCAATAAGCGAAAGCGCGTCCAAGTGCGCGTAAGTGCCTGAAGTACAGAAAGGTTTCCTATGCGAATCGTTTTAGCAACGCACAACCCCGGTAAAGTTCCTGAGCTGCGCGCCATTCTGCGCGAGAGCATCGGCGAAGCTTTTGACGATGTGGAACTGACCACCGCTGGCGAGCTCGGCCTGCCCGACCCTGTGGAAACAGGTGTCACTTTCAGCGAAAACGCATTGCTGAAGGCTCGCTTTGTGGCCGAAAAGTCGGGAAGCCCTGCCATTGCTGACGACTCTGGCCTCATTGTTGACGTGATGGGCCAAGCTCCTGGCATTCTCTCGGCTCGATGGGCAGGCAAGCATGGTGATTCCGCCGCGAACAAAGCTCTGCTTCTCGCTCAAATTTCGGATATTCCGGATGATAAGCGAACAGCCCGATTCATGTGTGCTGCCGCTCTCGTTATTCCTGGTGACAGCGGCTCGCGTGAGGTTGTTCAGACGGGCGAGTGCCCGGGAAGAATTCTGCGCGAAGAGCGGGGTGATGCAGGTTTTGGCTATGATCCTGTGTTCCTGCCTGACGAGCAAGAAGACCCAACTCGCCCGCTCACTTTTGCTCAGATGAGCGAGCAGCAGAAGGACGCCATTTCTCACCGTGGCAAGGCGATGCGCAAGCTTGCTGCCGACGTCACTTCTTTGCTTTTCTGAACTCAGTATTTCTTGAGATTATCAGCACGAAAACAACAGCCCGCCTGTGGTAACCACAGGCGGGCAATTTGTTGCGCGGGTGATGTTGCGCGGTGAAAATCTTGAGAAATACTTTAAAGCACGAAGTAGATCACCGTCATGACGATGAGCGAGAAGAAACTCGTCAACGTCAACTGGAAACCAGCGAGTTTAGCGTCACCTAACATGCGATCAGTGAAGTACGTGCCGAAAATCGAGGCAGGGGAGAGGGTGGTGACGGCCACGATCTTGCGCGTCACCGGGTCGAAAGGCAGCAAGAACCAAGCGGCCGAGAAGCAGATGATGGCGAAAAGCATACGCCAGGAGAAGGCTTGAAGCACGAGCTTGACCTGCTCAGCGTTCGTTGGCAGTTCCATCATCAGGCCGATCATCACCATGGAGCATAGCGAATTGCCGTCGGCGATTGGCTTCAAGAACGTGCCTACCGGCTGAGGTACGCGCACACCCGCGAGCAGCATGATGACCAAGATGATGTAAACGACGAAACTCAAAGAACGCCAATAGCTCAGAAGCATAGCGCGAATGTTCGCACGCCTTTCGAGACGACGAGCATCCGGGTCCTTGGAGGAGACGCGAACGTGGAGCGTGCCGTTTTCATCGCGATAGGTCGACTCGCTCAAAGGCTTGTCCGGGCGGATTTTGAGCAGCATGGAGGCCACGGAATTCGAGGTTGCGGCCACCACCAGGCAGTTGCCGATGTCGTACATCACCGAAGTGAGCATTCCGGAAGTGCCCCACAAGGCTTGCACCACAGGGAAAGTGAAGTTGCCCACATTCATGCCCGAGCCGTTGAGCATCAAGAAGAAGCGCTCATTCACCGGCCTCTTGCGCGTTGCCAGGAAGAGAACAGGTAGCGGCAGAACAGCGCAAATAAAGCCGAACACAGAGATGAGCAGCATGTTCTTCTCCGGGTGGCGAATGGTGAACGAGTAGATGATGGCTGCAGGAAGAGTGAAATCGAAGATCACTTTTTGCAAGGCCTTGTAACTGTTGGCAGGAACGCGGCCGGTATGCTTCAACCAGTATCCAACTGCGATGGCGGAAAGCAGCGCTATAGGCTGCAAGAGCATGTTCATAGTACTCCGAGCAGGTGGTGGTGAGTGGGAGTAGCTTGCTCGCTGGCTCGGTGTGGGGTCGGAAGTAGCGTCTCACTCGGTACGTGTATGACCTGAATAGCTTAGAAAATATGGGCGATGACACACCTGCTCGACCTTGAATATGCGGTGAAAATTGTGTGAATTGCGCGCAGGGTGAAAGGCACTCGTGCTGCAGGGCGTGCCTGTGTGGCGGGTTTCCGCTCGTTATAATGAGGTGTTTGCGACCGCTACCTACCGATCTACCTACGGAGTATTGATGAGTTCACTGCAGTTTACAGAAATCTCGCCTCAAGATTTGGATTCTTTCAGCGCGAGCTTGCCTCAGGGCAATTTCCAACAGACAAGCCAGATGGCCGCGATGAGGAGATCTCAAGGTACGCAGGTTGAAATCCTCGCCGTCAAGAGGGAGGGAACGGTAGTCGCTGCTTGCGTTTTGGAAACCTACCACTCTCGCCTTTCCACTTTCAGTGTCGTGCATAACGGTCCTCTTCTGGATTATCACGACGAAGAACTTGTCACTTTCTTCTTCACTCAGCTTCAACAGCGCGCTCGCAAAAATGGCGCTTCCCAGCTCGAGATCATTCCCGAAACTATCTATAACCTGCGCAATTCCGACGGCAGCCTGATGGGTGACGGCTTCTCGGCGGCCGGCCACGACGCTGGTGACGACGTGCCGGCGGCCAGCCACGACGCTGGTGACGGCTCTTCTCGCCCTGCCATTTCTCCTGTCGCTTTCGCTCGCGAGCCTGAGATTGCCACTCTGGAGAAGCTAGGCTTCAAGCATTCTGGCTTTACCGTGGGTTACACGACCATTCCGCGGTGGCGCTACCTCAAGGACCTCAGCACTATCGCTGATGAGAAAGCCCTGCTTGCCAGCTATTCCAAAAACACTCGTCGTAACGTCAAAATCGCTGCAAAATCGGGTGTAACAGTGCGTGCAATTGGCCGCGACGAATTGCCAATCTTCCATCATCTGTGCGAGCTAGCCAGCGAAAAGCAAGGTTTTGACAACCGCCCGCTCGAGTACTTCCAAGCCTTGTACGACAACCTTGGCGATAAGGCGCAGTTTATGCTCGCCACACTTGACCTGAAGTATTACCTCGAGCAGTGGGAGGCCAAAAAGCAGAAGGCTGAGGCGGAAATCGCGCGTTTGCAAGCCTTGCTGGCAACCTCTCGCTACCCTGAGTCAGTACACAAAAAGATTGCCACTGCTCAGAAAACGCTCACTGCCTGCGAAAACCGCATCGCCCGCGCTCACGAGTACATCGAGCAGGATGGGACGACGGTTGATATTTCCGCAGCCATGTTTGTGTGGCACCCTCGTCAAGCTTTCTACTTGTTCTCCGGCTCGGATGAAAAGTATGCGAAGTTCTATGGTCCGACAGCTTTGCAGCATTGGGTGATGACAGAATCGCTCAAGCGCGGGCTCATGTCATATAACTTCTACGGAATTGATGGCGTTTTTAATGATCCGAATTCGCAAGGCCATGGTGTGCTCGAGTTCAAGCAAGGTTTCCAAGGCTATGTGGCGGAAATGACGGGCCAGTTCAGTGTGGTACTCAAGCCGGTGACCTATGCGATGAAGCAGATTGCCCATCACCTGCTGGGAAGGTGATGTGTGCTGCGTGCGCAAGATGGGACTTGAACCCACACGACCGAAGTCACAGGAACCTAAATCCTGCGCGTCTACCAATTTCGCCACTCGCGCAATAGAGGATAACCCTAGCGAGGCTCAGGCCTGCGGGGTTAACTCCTCTGAGGCCTACCCCAGCTGGGGACTGACCCTAGGTAAACAAAAAGCCTCGAGAAAAACTCAAGGCCTCAGAGCCGCTTGACAGAATCGAACTGTCGACCTTCTCATTACGAGGGAGACGCTCTACCGACTGAGCTAAAGCGGCAGGCGGTGTTGCTGAAACAGTGACACCACGAACAATGAAGAAGTGTATAACATAACAGCCTCTCAATGCAAGGCCCTGTCCGCGCGCCGCCCTGCGCGCCGCCGCTCCCTACCCGGCTACCTGTAAATTCTCAGAAAACACTCAGATAACCGCCGAGCAGCTTTCAGATGAAGCACTTAGCTTTACATACAGGTGACAACGCAGAAGCAAGCCTGACGATAGCCCAGTGGCGCTCGCTGAGAAACGAGCCCCTCGGCAGCCGGCAGAAGCACAGCTTCACGCAGTGATCAGCGAGGAGGTGACCATGGCTTCAGTCAAGAGACGCGATATCGAAGTGGAAGTTCTCCGTATTGTGTCAATCTTGGGAATTGCTGTATTCCATACCTTTTTGCCATGGATCAACGCACTCTTCCACAACATGGACGACGGCGTAGGCATTGGCGTCAGCGGCATGACAACATCATTCACTGCCCTCTTCCTGCTCGCCCTCATCGCCCTGCTTGGTTCGTTCGGCAACAACGTCTTCTTCATGATCTCGGGTTTCTTCATTATGCCGAGCCTTGAAAAGGACAGCCGTACTCCCGGCTACTGGAAACGCCAGACGCGCAAAACCTTGCGCCGCATCGCTGTCATCGTCGCCTCGGTGGCCATCATCGGCGCACTGTGCTGGCTGCTCTCCCTCGTGCTCCCCATGGATTACTTTTCCACCGGCGTGGTGGGCCGCTTCACCATGGGCTTGGAATTTATTTGGTTGTACGCCATCATCGTCGCCTTCGCCCCGGTTTTCGCATGGCTGGCCGTACGCATCGAAACCTGGGCCAACGTGGTGGCAATCTTGTTCGTCACCGTTATGGGCTTGAACCTTTACGTTGTCTTCTTTGACCAAGTCGCCCAATCAAGCTGGGTTTTCGACTGGCGCAAGCTGCTCTCCGGCGCAACCTACGTCGTCGCCTTCCTCGTCTCCGGCGTCATTGCTGACTCGTGGCGCTCCTTCCGTCACGTCTCCGGCATCTTCTTCATCGGCATTCTCTTCGTCACTGTCATCTTCATGGCAGGCCTCGCGCTTCCTGGCGATAGGGCAGTGATCGGCGCGCTGACCTACAAGTCCACGTCGGTGCTCTCCTTCCTGTTGGCCGTCGGCTGCCTGATGCAAGCCATGAACCTGCGCGACCGCCACCGCGAGCAGCGCGAGTTGAGGCCTGTCGTCGATGAGTCCGGGCTTTCCTGGGCTGAGGCGTCGGTAAAAGCCCGTTGGAACCGCGTCATTATCAGTGCCGCTTCTGGCATTTTGGGCTTCTACATTTTCCAGTCGCTTTTCAACCCCGTGTGGGAAAGCTGGATCCGCCCGCTTCTGTGCGCCGTTTTGGGCATCGCTCCAGGCTCAACGAATCGCGCGCTTCCTCTGCCGAGTGGCTCGCTGCTTTTCTCGCACTCGCTTCCGGGTATGATGACGTATAAACCGGTGGTAGTGTTAGCATTCATTGTGTTAGGCACTCTGCTGTCCGCGCTCTATATTGTGGCGATTTTGCTGTTGGACCGTGTCGTCCGGCGCCCTCTGCTCAAGCTCATGAGGCTCGCGTGAGGCCTTTTTGCAACCGATGGCGAAAGCTTGTGGGTAAGAGTAAAGCTTCCTGAAAATCTTGGAAAATAAAGAGTTTCTCAAGATTATCAGTACTCAAAAATGAGCCCTCAGCAACCGGTATGCGTCAGTGTCTGCAATCGTTGCTAAATTGACAGCGTTACGGATGCAATGAGGCTGTTTTGCGCCCGCTCTTGTTGGGCTTTGGCGCGGAAAGGACAATAATGGCCATCAATCCACCAGTCGATGCTACGAAGACCGACGCTTGGCAGGCACTGCAGAAGCACTATGACGATCTGCAGTCCGAAGGCATCAACCTGCGCCAGTGGTTCGAGCAGGACCCAGAGCGTACCGCTAAGCTCTCCTTCGAAGCTGGCGATCTGCATTTCGACCTCTCCAAGAACCTGATCAAGCCAGAAACTCTTGCTCTCTTCGCTGACCTTGCTAAGGCTGTCAAGCTGCAAGAGCGCACCGAGGCTATGTTCTCTGGTGAGCACATCAACAACACTGAGGATCGCGCTGTTCTGCACACCGCACTGCGCCGTCCAGCTTCCGACGAAGGCAAGCTCATCGTCGACGGCCAGGACACTGTTGCTGACGTTCACGAAGTTCTCAACCGCATTTACGCTTTTGCCAACAAGGTTCGCTCCGGCGAGCACACTGGCGTGACCGGCAAGAAGATTACCACCGTCGTCAACATCGGCATCGGTGGCTCTGATCTGGGCCCAGTCATGGTTTACGAAGCACTGAAGCCATACGCAGACGCTGGCTTCACTGCTCGCTTCATCTCCAACATTGATCCACAGGATCAGGCTGAGAAGGTGAAGGACCTCGACCCAGAGACCACTCTCTTCGTCATCGTTTCTAAGACGTTCGGCACTCTCGAGACCCTGACTAACGCTCGTGACGCACGTCGCTGGTTGCTCGACACCCTCGAGAAGAACGGCGCCATCGACGGCTCTGATGAGTCCAAGAAGAAGGCCGTTGCCGCTCACTTCATCGCCGTTTCCACCAACCTCGAGCGCGTGCGCGAGTTCGGCATCGACGAGAAGAATACTTTCGGCTTCTGGAACTGGGTTGGTGGCCGTTACTCCGTGGATTCTGCCGTCGGTACCATCCTCGCCATCGTCCTCGGCCCACAGCGCTTCGAGCAGTTCCTCGAGGGCTTCCATGCTATGGATGAGTACTTCCGTAACACTCCAGTGGAGAAGAACGTCGTGGCTCTCATGGGCTTGATGAACGTGTGGTACACCGACTTCTTCAACGCTGAAGCTCACGCAGTGCTGCCTTACAACCAGTACCTGCATCGCTTCCCTGCATACTTGCAGCAGCTGACCATGGAGTCCAACGGTAAAGGTGTTCGCTGGGATGGTACCCCAGTTACCTCTAAGACCGGTGAGATCTTCTGGGGTGAGCCAGGAACCAACGGCCAGCACTCCTTCTATCAGCTGATCCACCAGGGCACCCACCTGATCCCAGCTGACTTCCTGGCCTTCGCTAACACCGCTTATCCAACCAAGGATGGCGACCAGGATGTTCAGGAGCTCTTCCTCTCCAACTTCCTGGCTCAGACCAAGGCTCTCGCATTCGGCAAGACCCTCGATGAGGTTCATGCTGAGGGCACCACGAACCCAGTTGTTGCTGCAGCTCGCGTGTTCACTGGTAACCGTCCAACTACCTCCATCTTCGGTGACTCCCTTACCCCATTTGCACTGGGCGAGCTCATCTCCCTCTATGAGATGATCACTTTCGTCGAGGGCACCGTTTGGGGCTTGGATTCTTACGATCAGTGGGGTGTTGAGCTTGGTAAGAAGCTCGCTCTCGAGATCGCTCCAGCTCTGTCCAAGGATGACAAGGCTCTGGCAGCTCAGGACCAGTCCACTCAGGCTCTCATCAACTTCTACCGCGCTCACCGCAAGTGAGTGTGCGCCCGCTGATGCGCGTGTGTGAATGCATGGTGAACTCATGACAAACTCATGACGCTTCAGCTGTGAAGTTGCTTCACAACCTGAACCGCGGTGCAAGCTTCGGCTTGCACCGCGGTTTTGTTTGCCCGGAGGTTCTTCGGTGGGGGGGGCACCGTGCCGCGGGCCGCTAATGCTGCTGTGCCGCCGTGTCACCGTGCCGCCGCATACTCATCTGAAGCGGTTCATGGCGAAATTGTTGAGCATCGGGCGTTTTGCTTGCCGTTAGGGTAGAGGCTGGAATATACTCAGAGCAGTGATATGAGCTGTAGTGTTTCGGCTCTTTTCAACTTTCCAATTCTTTTATTACGACTCTACCCGTGTATACACGTGGTAAAAGTCCATGAAAGGTGTGTTGTGGCAGCAGCCCAGAATTTCGCAGATATGAAGCTCACCGACCTCAAGCAGGTCGCTCGTCAGATGGGCATTCGTGGCGTTTCAACCATGCGTAAGCCTCAACTTGTTGCAACCTTGGAAGCCGCACGCAGCGGCGGCCCAGCACCAGCAGGCGTGACTGTGGGTGAAATTCGCCGCGGCCGCAAGCCAGGTTCTACCAAGGCTGTGCTGCAAGCCCGCCAAGAGGCCCGCGAACGCGAAGAACGTGAGAACGATGCGCGTGAAGCTAAAGAGCGTGAAGAACTCGCCTTCGGCACTCATCTTCTCGATGACCTCGAGCGCAGCATTCAGCGTGTAGCACAGGAGAGCGCCAGCAACGATGCTCGTCGTTCTTCTTCACACGCTTCCGACAAGAATAACCATGAAGAGCAAGGCGGAGAAAACTCGGAGCGTAGCGAGGAGCACCAGCCACCGCATATCTACCGCCAGCAGAATGGCCGCTTCGAGCACCGTCCACGCCTGCGCGACGACGGGGGTACCGACTCTCGCAATGAGCGCGAGCGTTCCGAGCATGACGAGCGCAACTCCCGTACTGAGCGCGCGGATCGCAACGAGCGTGACGAGCGCCAAAATCGCGCGGATCGCAACGCTTCCCAGCTGCCTGATCTGCACGAGTCCCTCGGCGAATTGCACCACGACAAGGCAGAGGGCATTGAAAACCTCGACCTGGGCATCACCCTTCCTCAAGGCCGTGAAACTGGTCGTCCATCCATTCGCCGCCAAGGTGGCCGCGTGACTCGCTCTGCTGGTGCACCTCGCCACAGCTTGGATGACATTTTGGCTTCCTTGCCTGACCGTTCTGGTAACGCTCAGAACAACTCCTCGAACGCCAATAACGAGGAGGAAGACGGCAACCGCCGTCCACGCCGTCGCGACTACCGCAACGAGGAGAATGACGAAGCGACAGTGATCCGCACCGTTCGCGTCACTGACGACAGTTCAGAAGAGGAGGATACCCAGTATTCTCGCCGCAACTCCCGCTTCGCCCGTCGCAACGCTCGCCAGGCTGATCGTCACGATACGCGCGACTCTCGCGACAACAACCGTCGCCGCACCCGCACTGACCGCAATGACAACGCCTCTTCTCAGCGTTACGAGCGCACGGAAAACAACGAAGAGCAGGACGCTCGAGATTATCAGGACGCAGCCGAGCAGCCACAAGAACCAGCAATGGTCGAAGTGGCCGGCATCGTTGACCTCATGGATTCCTACGCCTTCATTCGTACATCGGGATATTTGCCGGGTGCTAACGATGTCTACGTTTCCATGGGTCATGTTCGCAAGTATGGCTTGCGTAAGGGCGATGCCGTTCGTGGCCTTATTCGCTCCCCGCAGAGCAATGACTACCACAACTCTCGTCAGAAGTTCGTGCCATTGCAGGCCATCACTCAGATCAATGGTTTGAGTGTGGAAGAGGCTCAGAACAGGCCAGACTTCAACAAGCTCACCCCAATTTACCCGCAGCAGCGTTTGAAGATGGAGACGAGCTCGAACAAGCTGATTGGCCGCATGATGGACATTGTTTCTCCTATTGGCAAGGGTCAGCGCGGTTTGATCGTTTCCCCGCCAAAGGCTGGTAAGACGATCACGTTGCAGTCCATCGCCAACGCCATTCATGAAAATAACCCGGAGTGCCATATCATGGTTGTCCTCGTCGACGAACGGCCGGAGGAAGTGACCGATATGCAGCGTACGGTTCATGGTGAGGTGATCAGCTCTACCTTCGATAAGCCAGCTTCTGACCACACGACAGTTGCTGAACTGGCAATTGAACGTGCTAAGCGTTTGGTCGAGTTGGGCCAGGATGTCGTCGTGCTCCTCGATTCCATGACGCGCTTGGCTCGCGCATACAACATTGCTATGCCTGCCTCCGGCCGTGTTCTCTCGGGTGGTGTGGACGCTCAAGCTCTCTACCCGCCGAAGCGATTCTTTGGTGCAGCTCGCAACATTGAAAATGGAGGTTCTCTGACGATTATTGCCTCCGCTTTGGTGGAGACTGGTTCGAAGATGGATGAGGTCATTTTCGAGGAGTTCAAGGGCACTGGCAACATGGAGCTTCGCCTTTCGCGCGATCTGGCTGATAAGCGTATGTTCCCAGCAGTGGATATCAACGCTTCTGGCACTCGCCGTGAGGAGCTCATCACTCCTGCCGATGAGCTGGCGGTGACGTACCGCCTGCGTCGTCTCTTCGGTGGTATGGAAGCTGAGCAGGCTTACTCTCAGCTTGTTCCTCGTTTGAAGAAGACGGCGACAAACCGCGAGTTCTATGCTCAGCTTGTGGCTAACATGGGCGCTCAAGGTGCTCAGCTTAACCAGCAGTTGGGTAAGCAGTAATATCGCTCAAGATTGTCACCGCGAGTGAACGCAGACAAGCTGCGTTCCTGAGGATAAAAAATCATCGGGCCGCCTTCGGGCGGCCTTTTTGTTAAGAAAACAGAGCGATAGAAAAGAGAGCGTGATAGCAAGCGAGTGCTCGTGAAAAGCAACAACATCGATCGTGCAGCGAGAACATGTGGTAAAAGCAAGGGCTCGCAAGAGGGTTCCCTCTCACGAGCCCGAAGCATCCGCTCCCCATTGAACAGACAGTGTGTGATGGCTATCGTTCATCGCACACTGTCATTCTAATGTGCTTTTGTTTTTTTTGGGCAAGAAGAATAAATTCTGGCGTTTTGAAAAAGAAGCCAAGGAAAGAACAGCATTCGTCTTTTATCAAAAACTTTTCATATTTTCTGAATTCTCTCAGAAGCGCCGTTTAGATTATCACTGTGGCATAGTACAGTGCCACAAATTATTGTCATCTTTTTCCTGTTTCTCGCGGAATGAAAGAAACAAATACATGCTGTGCAGAATGAGTAGAGCGCGTGATAGACTGAATACTGTTGAGAGATGTGACAGTATGCCGTCCTCTGCCCGGAAGATGAGAGATAACAGTGTTGCACGCACTGATATAAGGCTGACAGGGTACAGAATGGGCGCACGCGAACCATCTGTGTGAAGAGCTCACGCGCAACAGAGGGGCGAACACTGTTGAACGTCAAATGGGTACAACGGGTGAATGAGCCAGAAGAAGGTGAGAAACGTGGTACAAAGGCTAATGCCTGTACGCAACAAGCATCAATTCAGAATGCGCAAGCTCATTGCACTGCTGATTGCGCTCGCTATGGCAGCCATGGTGGCTTTCTCTTCTGCTTCCTTCGCGCACGCTGTCACTGATGATCCTGATTACTATGTGGCATCCGGTGTGTCGCTGGACGCGCATACGCAAGTTTCCGAACAATCTGTTCAAACAGGTTTCAAGTTCTATATTCGTGTCAATTCTCAAGGTCAGAAAAACCCGACCAATTATCGCGTCACCGTTACCATGCCTGGCGACTCCGTTCAAGCGCCGAACATCCCAGGTTTCTCTGATCAATGGGGTGGCCCGCATACCATTTCCACTCCTGTGAAAGATGCTCAAGGCAACTGGACATTTACCATCACCTGGCCTACCTATGATGCCACGTCCAGTGTGGTAATTCCAGTTTCCGTGGCATGGGGAACGGATGTTCCCCTCGACTATCGCCTGCCAATCTCAGTGTCGTATTCTTCTGACCAACAAGCTCAAACTGCAGGAAAAGATACCCTGGCCGTCACCTATGCGTACCCTACCCCGCAGCTGAGCCTCAACGGGCCACGAACCCAACAGGGTGCAACTACGTACGCGACAACAGTAGATGGGGTGAAATATATTAGCCCCGATGATCTTGCTCCGGTGATCTTCAACTTCTCTATTACTAACGGCAGTAACCTTCGCCGAGTGAGCAAATATGATATTTGCGATATTCTGCCTACCTACATAGGCGCTGATGGCCAGCAGCACACGGCGCAATTGTCGCGCCAATCGCAGGCCGATGGGTGGAAGCTTTCCCCAGATGGTACGACAGCATGCTTCCGTGCAGATGAGAGCAATGACAAGTACAACGAAATTGCTGTAATGCATAGCTTGGATCGCTCTTTGCCACAGTATTCCATTGGCTTGACTTTTCCCTACCTGCCTTTGACCGGCGTAACTGATGGAGACCCATCCACTCAGATTGTCAATAAGGCATATATCGACGCTTACGCCAATAATCCTGCAGATACGGTAGTTCAGCGGACGAATATTGCTAGCTCGCCGCAGACCGTTGTGGTTGGCGGTTTCATCAAGTCGGCAGGCCCAGAAAAGTTTGCTCCGAGCGATTTCACTCAAACCTCCGCACACAAGAACATACCTTTGCAGTGGACTGTGCGCTGGTCGAATACGTCGAATGTCGCTGCAACGAATATCGTTCTTTCTGACCGCTCCATCACGGATGGGCAAGGCAAAGCTGTTACTAATGATTCTCGCTTCAAAATAACTGGACTCGACCAGCTGTATGTTCGCCCGCGCGGACAATACTGGTGGCCGAATCTCACTACACTAGCTGATGCTGGGCAAACCGTTGTCGTTGCGCGTACTGAAGATGGCCATGAAGATACCTACCCGCTGACTTGGTCGGCAGATAAAACGGTGAGTAATGCGCTGACATTTGACACGTCAAAAACCTATGTTTCTGCGCAAATTGTTGTCCCCAAGACTTATGCGCTCAACTACGGTGAACAGATCAACGCGCTTTTCCAAACTCAATGGAAAGACCCTTCTGCTATCAACTATGACTCAGTGACAACAACGAATAACACTTTTGTCAATAATGCTGATTTGTCTGCTGGCTACTTCTCGACACATAAAACCTCCACTCTGTTTGGCTGGTCGAGAGCAGAAACACATCTGCTAGCCCCTGCCCCAGAAAAGCTCGTGCTGAATGCATGGGCCTTTAACTCTAATCTGACGAAGGATGGCAGCGATCCTCTTCTCGTTTACGCAGTGCGAGCCTTCCTCGACCCAGAGAAGGATTACAAAGACCTCCGCGTTCTCGCCCCAATCCCCCCTGGTTTTACGATGACGGGAACTCATAACCAGAATGCCGATGGTTTGCCAGGAACATGGAATAGCACCTTTGTCAGCAGCTGGGAGAAAGTGGAAAACTACAGGGGTACTGGTCAGGACTTTTTGATCTTCCACATCAACCAAGATGCAGCCAAAAAAGCATTCTCCCTCTACCCTTCAGGCACAATGTGGATTGAAGTCAACGGTAAGGTAGACTTCTCTCAGTCCTTCTCGGGAAATGGTGCGAATAAGGTTCCAGCCTTCTTCACAGCGGATAACGCCCCTGTTCAGGACGACTCCAACACCATTGAGGACACAATGCACTTTGGCCCGAATAAGAACATTGTGTTCTCCATGGGCTCGTACACGACGTTGACTGCAGAAGGTGATTCCTTCATCAAGAGCTTGTACGGAAGCTATCCTGCTGCTCACGCCTCTCAAGGTTTGGGTGAAACGAGCATGACGATCGTTCCAGGAAGAACGGTTTACTGGGCACTGTCCTACAACAATGGCAGCTCTGTTGTTCGTAAAGATCTGCAAATGTTCGACACTGTTCCCAATGTCGGCGACGTGATGCTGGTGAACGGTCAAGCTCGAGGTACACAATTCCCCGTCAGATTGGCAGGAAAGGTTACTGCTGTTCTCTACAATTTCCAAACGGGAAAGACGACCGACTACGACTTGTCGAAACTGAACATTCGCTACACCACCGACCCTCGTGCAACAGGAATGACATGGGATGCGTCCAGTGCCGACTCGAGCATCACTCGAGTGGATACGACGATGGATGATCCGACTATTCCTTGGGATGGCATCACTAGTTTCCGTGTCAGTTTCGGCGATGTTCCAGCCTACTCTCGCGTGCGTTTGATCTTGCCAACCCAGATCCCTGAAAATATTGGTGAAGATGATCCTGCACTGTTGGCAAAGGCCAACCCAACTATTCAATCAGTGAATGCTGCAGCATTCACTGTGGATGGACGTTCGCCAGTGCAATCAGTTCCTTCTAGCCTGAAAACACTGTTTGGCTCTTTCTCCTTCAAGAAGGTCGATCAGTTTGGCAAATCTGTTGCTGCCAGTGAGGTTAAACTCGTTGAATCACTCAAGGGCTGGGATGGCGATGCGTCTACATATTCTTCTGCTCCGTCTTCTTCGGTGACGAAGACGGAAACCTACACGAATGTCGATCATTACGACTGGAAGAATATACCAGCGGGCGAGTATGTTCTCAAGGAAACGAAAGCTCAGCCTGGTTACAAGAACACCACATGGGAAGCGCATATTAGCGTGGGCTATAACGAAGATGATCTCACCATGGAGGCGACACCAAAAGTGACGATCACCTGTGTGAATACTGCTCCTGAAGGTTCGAAGGGCTCAGGTGGGTGCTCTGTTGATGGAACGAGCGTTACCCTGGTCAACCAAAAGAGCGCGGTGATCGCTACAATGCCAGCAACAGGCGATTGGCAAATGCTCGTTGTCGCAGCAGTCTATACGCTTCTGCTTGCCGCGCTGATGTTTGGGATTATCATTGTGTGGCGTCGCGACAGTGCGATGAGCGTCTGATCAGCTAACACAATGAAAAAGCCGGAGGAAAAACCTCCGGCTTTTTCATTTTCCAGGCAGGGAAAACGCAGCGTGACAATCTTGAGCGTTACTTCTTCTTAGCTGGAGCCTCACCCAAGGTGGAGTTCTCAGCCAGCAGAGGAACATTCGAGTTCTCATCAATGTTTGCCGCAGCTTCAAGAGCCTGCTGAGCCTCCTGCTCAGCCTTCTTACCCTTCTTTGGCTTAGCAGCAAGCTCCTGCTCCACTTGCTCGCGCAACTTCGTGCGAATCTCCTCAATGCTCAATGCCTTGAGCTTGAGATTACCAGTGACGCGACCAGCCTCCATAATGTCATCCAAAGAGGCCTTCACCTGTTCAACAGTTTGAGGCAAGGTACCCAGGGTGACGTCAAGAATAGGAGTTTTCATCGACACCTTAGCGGTGGACTTGAGCTTACGCAAAGCGGCCAAAGCCTTACCAGCCTCGTCCAAAACCTCAGGAGCAACACCCAGAGCAATGCCCGTGTAGAAGCTCGCCTCAGGCCAAGAAGCGCGATGGACAGAACCTTCGCCCTCATGCATCCAATGCCACACTTCTTCTGTTGCAAAGGGCAGGAATGGAGCGAAGAGTCGAACGAAGCAATCCATCGTCAAACCTAAAGTGGTACGAGCAGAAAGAATATCGGCTTCACTCGGGGTTTGGTTTCCCAAAGTAGACGTGCCGTAAGCGCGGTTCTTCACCAACTCGATATAGTTGTCGCAGAAGTTCCAGAAAGCAGTCTCGACGGTCTCAAGAGCCTTCGAATGCTCGTAATTCTCGAGGTCCTTCGTCGCTTGCTTCACCACGCGGCCCAAACGAGCCATCACAGCGCGGTCGAGCGGCTTCGTGATGTTGGAAGGGTCCCACGTCACATGAGCAGGTTCGCTCACATGGAAGTTCTCATCCTCGCGGCCAATGGCCAGAACGAACTTTGAAGCGTTCAGCAGCTTGATTGCCAAGCGACGGCCGATCTTCATCTGACCGACATCATATGTGGCATCCATACCCAGGCGAGCTGAAGCAGCCCAGTAGCGCACTGCATCAGCACCATACTCATCAATAGGTTCAGTTGGAACAACGACGTTGCCTTTGGACTTACTCATCTTCTTGTGGTCAGGGTCAAGAATCCAACCAGAAAGAGCAGTATCAGCCCATGGCAGACAGTTATTCTCCAGCTGAGCGCGCACGATGGTGGAGAACAGCCAGGTGCGGATGATGTCCTGACCCTGAGGGCGCAGATCCATCGGGAAGGTCTTTTCATACAGGCCGTCGTTCTCATCCCAGTGAGTGACGATCTGAGGAGTCAGAGACGAGGTTGCCCACGTATCCATCACATCAGATTCGCCTACAAAGCCGCCCGCCTGGCCGCGCTGGCTCTCTGTGAAACCTGCAGGAGTATCCGAGGTTGGGTCAACAGGAAGTTCACTTTCTTCAGGAGTGATCGGATGGTCATAATCGACTTCACCGTTGTCCTTGACTGGGTACCACAGCGGGAAAGGAACACCGAAGAAGCGCTGGCGGGAAATGAGCCAATCAGAATTCAAACCATTGACCCAATTCTCATAGCGAGCACGCATGAAATCAGGATGGAAAACGAGCTCACGGCCACGAGCCAACAGCTTGTCACGAAGCTCAAGGTCCGTACCACCATTGGAGAGGTACCACTGACGAGAAGTGATAATCTCGAGAGGCTTTTCGCCCTTCTCATAGAAGTTCGTCTCGCGCATGGTTGGCACCGGTTCGCCAATCATTTCGCCAGTTTCCTGAAGAGCCTCCACCATTGCCTTACGAGCAGAGAAGGTCGTCTTACCAGCCAAAGTTGCGTACACTTCGCGGCCCTTGTCGGAAGTGATCCACTCAGGGGTTTCTGGGTTGATGCGACCATTACGCATGATGATAGAGCGAGTAGGAAGGTGAAGCTCACGCCACCACTGAACATCAGTAGTATCACCAAAGGTGCAGCACATCACCACGCCCGTGCCCTTATCAGGCTGAGCAGAAGGATGAGCGTAAACAGGAACTTCCACACCGAAAACAGGGGAGAGAACCTTCGTACCAGGAAGGTCCTTATAACGCTCATCATCAGGATTGACAATCAGAGCGCAGCAAGCAGCCAACAATTCTGGACGAGTAGTTTCAATGAACACGTCACCAGAACCATCAGCCTTGTGGAAGGCCAGCTTGTGGTAGTTGCCCGGGTAAGGGCGAGCTTCCAGCTCAGCCTGAGCAACGGCCGTCTGGAAAGTGACGTCCCACAAGCCAGGAGCTTCCTTCTGGTACACCTCGCCACGAGCGAGATTGCGCAGGAAGGCCTTCTGAGCGACCTTGCGAGGACGCTCACCGATGGTGTGATACACCTGGTCCCAATCTACGGACAGGCCAATCTTGGTCCACAAGTCGCGGAATTGTTCCTCATCGGAGGTGGCGAGCTGTTCGCACAGTTCGATGAAGTTACGCCGAGAGCAGGGAACCTGATCGCGAGCTTCCAGCTTCTTGCCTTCAGTGCCGTGGAAAGGTGGCTTAAAGTTCGGGTCGTAAGGAAGAGATGTGTCGACGCGCACACCAAAGTAGTTTTGAACACGACGCTCGGTTGGCAGGCCGTTGTCGTCGAAGCCCATCGGGTAGAACACGTCGTAACCGCGCATGCGCTTATAGCGGGCGATCACGTCGGTATGTGTGTAGGAGAACACATGGCCGACGTGCAGATGGCCAGAAGCAGTTGGCGGTGGGGTATCGATGGAGTACACCTCGCCACGAGGATGGTTTCCATCGAAAGCATAAGTTTTTTCAGCGGCCCATTTTTCGGTCCACTTATCTTCGAGGCCTTCAACACCCACTTTGTCAGGAAGTGGGGTGAGGTCAGCAAGCATCACACCGTTTTTATCCATGCGTTTAAGTCTATAAAGGCATTGTGACGTGTGGCGCTAGCGCGAGCTCGCGCCCAGAACGCTGGGATGTACGGGGGGGCGTGCGCGCGGCGAGCGCAAGGAAGCGGGTGTGCCCAGCTTGCTACTTGCTGCTACTGCTGGGGCTACTGCCAGTGGTAGCGACGTTACTCAAATCCACCCACTCATCCAGCATGGAAGTTGGCATACCAGTGAAGCCCTTCTTCCACAAGCTCACGCTATTCATCTGGTAGAGCCACGTCCACGGCTGATTGGCCAGCAAGTGCTGAGCAGCCTGATCAATCTGCTGCTCATACTCTTTTTGCGTTTTTGCCGTGCTGGCAGCCTCATACGCCTTATCTGCTTCCACAGAGTCGAAATGCCACCACGTATCATGCGTGAACTTCGAGAAGGTGTACAAACCACTATCCAAGAAGGCAGCCATATCGTACTTCATCTTGCCTTCCGGAGCATTCGTCACTTCATCATGCCACTGCTGCGCATTCAAACGCACCAGCTTCAAATGGTCGCCCATAGCTTCCGTCTGCTCCACCATCTTGTCAGCAACAGCCTGGGGGAAATCAGGGCTTAACGCCATGGTGAAAGTAGTCCACCCGTAATACATAACGAAGTAGCGAACATCCTGCTTCGCCTTCTCCAAGTCATTCTCCTGGCCTTTGAGCGCATCCTTATAGCCCAACTCCAAAGAGTTGAGTGGGCTCGCGTTTACAAAACCAGAAGAGCCGCTGACCTTGAGCAGTTCGTCGCGGTTGAACACCATGCGGTAGATCAAACGGTAGCGCAAATCGGAGTTGAGCGAATTGTCATTGGCATTGAATACAACCACAGCGCGCTGCGTACTCGGCCCGGTGACAAGGCGGGACGAAAGGTCCTTGTCGGCTTTAGCAGACTGATAATCTTGAGCGTCCAAGCCGATAGCACCATCGAGCGAGCCCTTCCTAAAGCTTTCGAACAGCTCATGTGAGGAAGGGAAGTACTTCACTGAAATAGCGTCAAAAGCAGGCCGAGCACTCGTACGAGCCGCCTTATACTGCGGATTTGACGACAGGCGAAGGGTGCCACCGTTGCGAGTAGAGAAAGAATACGGGCCAGAACCGGCAGGCAGATGGTCGCCGTCGAAAGAAGAACCAGCGCTGGCTTCATAAACAATGCCTAAAGGCCCTGCAAGCTTGGTGAGTAGGAGAGGGTCAGGCTGGGAAAGGTCCATTTTCACCGTTTTCGCGTCGGTATTCGTGATGGCCGACACGTGAGCGAGAAGGTCGCCACCCAACTTTTGTTCACTCAAAGCTTGGAAGGACTTCACCACATACTGGCTGGTAACCGGCGTACCCGTCGCAAAATAAGCGGTTCGCAAGGTGAAAGTGTAGTGCAAGCCGTCCGAGCTCACCTTCCAACTTTTCGCGAGGCCCGTGTTCGTCACGCGGTTCTTCTGATCGCGGGCGGTCAGGCCTTGGTAAACAGTGGAAACGAGCAGGCGAGCAGCAGCAGGGTCGGTACGCGGGTCGAGGTGCTGAGGCTGGGAGAGCATGCCGATGCTTAAGGTTTGGCCGTTGGTTTCGACTCCGGGAAGGATGCCGCCGAAAACCTCTTCTTTATTGACGTTTCTGACGGCGAGGGTCGCAATAAGGCCAAAGATTACCAGCAGGACGAGGAACATCAGCGCGCGCAAAGGCCCGCGCTTGTGTCGAAACTCGTCGAGGACGCGAGAGCTGTTCTGCGAGCGTGGTGCAGATGTCCACTGTTTATCAGCCTGCGAATTGTCAGACTGAAAATCTGGTAATGTGCTCTTCTTGCTCATAGGTACTAGCTTAAACTAAAGACGGAAGTGCACTGTGAAAATTGTGCGGCTGTGGAAAACTTGCGGTTAGCGTGTGAGGCTAGTGCGTGCGGCTCGGCGTGGAGAGACCGTCCGGCGCAGTGCTCAGCGAGGAGGAGAGATGGCGAGAGAGACCAAGGCTCAACGTCATGAGAGGATGCGAGAGCAGTATATTCGCCTCATCGAACTCTACCCTGTGGCACAATGCTCTCTGCACCATCGCAATGAATGGGAACTGCTCGTCGCCACCGTGATGAGCGCGCAGACAACTGATGAGCGGGTGAACAGCGTAACTCCTGAGCTTTTTGATCGTTACCCTGATGCTCAAGCGCTGGCTCAAGCTCAACTGTGGGATGTGGAAAACATTATTCGCCCTGTTGGCTTTTACCACATGAAAGCTCTCCATATTATTGAGCTTTCCCAAGCGCTTGTTGAGCGTTTTGATGGCGTTGTTCCTCACACAATGGACGAGCTCACCACCCTACCTGGAGTAGGGCGCAAAACTGCCAATGTCGTACTGGGAGATGCTTTCCACCTTCCTGGTTTCCCTGTGGACACTCACGTCAAGCGGGTGACGAGTAGATTACGCTGGCATACGCAGTGGCGTAAAACTAACCCTGACCCTGTGGAGATTGAGAAGCAAGTTACTGCTGAATTTCCACCGGAATGGTGGGCTGATGTATCGCATCGCCTCATCTTTTTTGGCCGCAATATCTGCCATGCTAGGAATCCCGAATGTGAGGTGTGCCCGCTGGCTTCAACCTGCCCTGCTGCTCCACAGTTCTTAGCACAGAAAGCAGAAAAAGAGGCGCGCAAGAAGTATGCAGCGCAGAGAAAAGCGCTGAAGGGCCAGCGCGAGAGCCTGCGCTGAAGGCTCAGCGCGGTGGTAATCTCACACAACTCGAGAGGGGCGTGAAGGCAGACTAACGCTTCTTCGGCAGGTCGTAACGGTAGCCGACGTTGCGAACCGTGCCGATGAGATTCTCATATTCAGTGCCGAGTTTGGCGCGCAAACGGCGGACATGCACGTCGACAGTGCGAGTGCCGCCGTAGTAGTCGTAACCCCACACCTCTTGCAGCAGCTGGGCACGCGTGAAAACGCGACCCGGATGTTCCACCAAGTAGCGCAACAACTCGAACTCCTTGTAAGCCAAGTTCAGAGGCTTGCCATTCAAAGTTGCTGAATATCCGGCGGTGTTAATCACGAGGTCGCCCGAGCGAATAGTGTCAGAATCATCTTGACGACGAGGTTCCTCAACTTCATGGCGAATGCGACCGCGGCCAGTGGACACCATTCCTCGAACAGCACGCTCATTAATCAGCCTCAAGCGCGCCTCAACCTCGGCCGGGCTTGCCTGGGAAAGAATCAGATCAGAAACGCCCCACTCGGAATTAATGACGGTAAAACCGCCGTCAGTGAGAATCAGGATGATCGGAATAGAAAGATTCGTGGTGTGAATGAGCCGGCAAATAGACTTCGCCATACCCAAATTTTCGCGAGCATCCATGAAAAGGATGGTGTATTCCGGCATTTTAGGCAAAGCGCTGGGCTCGAGCGGCAGAACGCGGACGCGATGAGAGAGAAGCGCTAATGAAGGCAACACTGTTGCTGGATCATGAGCGGCTGTCATAAGCGTGAGGTCAGTCACGTCGGCTCCTCTCCGTGAGATGTACGAAAGTACTTCTTTATCTTAAGCACACAGGCGGAAAGGCAGGAGATTATCAGCAAAAACATCAAAAATTTCAGGTTTTCTAGCGCTGCTCTGTTTGCCATGAGACCTGGATAACAATTTCATAAGCGCTTGAGTTTCTATCTCTGATTGATAAGTAGGACGTAGAGAAAAGGAATTTGAATAGACTCTGCTGCAGCCAAGCAGGGGTTGACGCCTAGCGCTTATATTCGGCAGATTCTTACTCGTAGTTTGATCGAATGATGGAGTTTTTTTCGGATTTTCTAGTCTCGATTGTGAGCGAGGTGAGTGGAATCTGCTCACCTGAGAAACCAAGGCAGTGAGGCAAGCTGCGATGGCGCATTATTGCTAAGCTGGAGGGAAAGATGTGCACATCAAGGAGGACGAGCATGGCGTACAGCGAGAACGAGAGCAGGAACACGGAAGGTATGAGCGGTAACGACAGCACTGAAGTGTTCGCTGCAGCTGAGGTGAATGCTGCTCATGAAGCTCAAGAAGACGTTGTTTCCGCTGCGCCTGCTGCTGGAGAGGCAACAGCTGCTGAGGCTGCTGAGGCCGTTGAGCAAGGCGCTCGCACTGAAAAAGCTCAATCTGCAGAAAGGGCTCAATCTGCAGAAGCCGACGCTCCACAAAATTCCAGCGCCGCTCCTCAGCACTCCAGCGCACAGCACGCTTCTGCCGCTGACCAAGAACGTATCGAACGCATTAAAGTTGCATCGCGAGCAGCAGAACGCTCCCAGCGCACCTTCCGCCCGGCTCTGCTCGTCAGCGTTCTGGCCATCATCGCTGTGGCAATCATCCCGGCCCTGCTCACCTCGCTGCTGCCAGAAACCTGGCATATGGGCGCGCCAATCGTTGCCGCCGTTTTCGTGGTCATCACCATCGCCGCCATGGCCTGGCGCATGCCGTATATGGAGCCGGAAACCCCGCAAACCGCACCGAGCATCGTCGCCGGCGTGTGGGGTGTGTGCGGTGTCGCCGCCTCGCTTTTCGCCATTTTGACGATGAGCGTCTCTGGCCGCATTTCTTACGCGCTGGTCGAAGCTGTTTTCTGGTGGATGCGCGCCATGTTGTGGGCTCTGGTTGCCCTGATCACCGTGATTTTCGTGACACAAATGCTTCGCCGCGACCGCACTCATATGATCGCTTCCGCTGGTGAGCTGCTCCTCGTTGGCGCTTCGAGCTTCCTGATGGGCGGTTGGCTTTTCGTCCCGCTCCTGCTCACCGCGCAAATGCCGGCGATGGCGTGGGGCCTGCTCTTCATCGTCATCTTCATTGACATTGTGATGATGATCGGCTTCATCCGCTCAGCCTACATGCTCCAGCCTGGTGAAAAGTCGGCCGACCTCGATGCCGCTCGCGTAGGCGTTGGCTTGCCGTTGCTCACGTTGGGCTTGTGCGGCACGCTGATCCCGCTCTTCCTCTTGGTATGAGTTTCTCAAGATTATCAGTGCGCACAACTGCAGCCCGCCTAGCTTCGTCCCGTACAACTGCCGTCCGCTGAACACCTTCAAGCGCTGATAATCTTGAACAATAAGCTTGCGCCCCTCTTAACGCAAGAAAAAGCCCTGCACCCGTGAAGGTGCAGGGCCTTTTTATAACCGAAGCGGTTTTCTCGCCACAGCTCAGTTGCGCTTTGCGTTAGGGTCGTTGACGCGAGCGAATGCTGCATCAATGGCCTTCTGAGCGGCTTCCTTGTTCAGCCAGTGAGAACCTGGCTTGACGTCCTTGCCTGGCTCGAGAACCTTGTAGTTCTCGAAGAAGTTCTGGATCTCGTCGAGGGTGAACTTGTTCACATCGTCAACATCCTGGTAGCCGTCGAAACGAACATCTGCTGGCACGCACAGGATCTTGGAGTCCACGCCCTCTTCGTCGGTCATGTCGAACTCAGCGATGGCGCGGCACTTCACGACGCAGCCTGGGAACACAGGAACAGGAAGCATAACCAAAGCGTCCAGTGGATCGCCATCTTCGCCCAAAGTACCCTCAATGTAGCCGTAGCACTGTGGGTAGCCCATTGCGGTAAACAGGGTGCGGTCCAGAGTGATGCGGCCAGTGTGCTGGTCCACTTCATACTTGTTCTTCGAACCCTGCGGAATCTCGACCAACACGTCGAAAGTCTCGTTTGCCATATGCTCTCCTTTACGAGTCACCATTACCTTCACTATGGTAATGCGCGGCAGGAATTCTACCGCGCATATGCCTTCACCTCAGTTACGTTGCCCTCATGAAGTCTCTCAAGATTATCAATGCGCACTCATCAGCCGCAGCCTGATAATCTTGAGAAATTCGAAATTCAGGCGCGTACCGACAGGATGTGAGCGACCTCCTGGTTAGGAGACAAGCACACCCAGTTGTGCGAGCCCCAGTGGAAAACGGCTCCAGTGAGAAGGTCCTCAACGTCAAAGCCGGCGTTCGCATCCAAGGCCAGAGCGCCCAGGTCAAGCTCAATATTGGCGGCCTGCGTGTTGTGAGGGTCCAGGTTGACCACGCACACCAAACGGTCGGCCTTACCCGTCGGGCTTACCTTAGCCGGGGTATAGCGCGAGAAGGCGATGACATTCGGGTTATCACTCTTATGAACCGTGAGGTTGTGGAAGGAGTGCGTTGCCGGATGCTCGGAGCGAATCTTGTTGAGAACGGTGAGCAACAGCTTGATGCCGTACTGGTCGGTGGCATTCCAGTCGCGCACCTTGATCTCAAACTTTTCGTTGTCGGCAGGCTCTTCGGTACCTTCCAGCTGCTTGTTCTCCACCAGCTCATAGCCCGAGTAAATACCCCAGGTTGGCGAGCCCAAAGCTGCCAAAACCGCGCGGATAGCGTGAGCAGCAATGCCGCCGTCACGCAGGAATGCCGTCAGATTATCAGGCGTCGATGGCCACAAAGTGTCGTGAGTATAGAAGCCATCCGTGCCGTTCACCTGCGGCAGGAACTCCTCAAGCTCTTCACCCGTGTTGCGCCACAGGAAGTAGCAGTGCGACTGGGTGAAGCCAGCGTATGCCAGGGCGCGGCGAGGTGCTGGGCGGGTGAAGGATTCGGCGAGGAAGAGCACCTCAGGGTGGTCCTCGTGAACCTCGGCGATCACCTGCTGCCAGAAGGCAGTGGGCTTGGTATGAGGATTATCAACGCGGAATGCTGTCACGCCGGCCTTGATCCACACCTTCATGCAGCGCACGGTTTCTTCGATGATGCCGTCCATGTCCTCGTCGAAGTTGAGAGGGTAGATGTCCTCATACTTCATTGGCGGGTTCTCGGCGAAGGCGATGGAACCGTCAGCCTTGTGTTTGAACCAGTTGGGATGCTGCTTAACCCAGGGGTGGTCTGGCGAGCACTGCAGGGCGAAGTCGAGGGCGACTTCGAGGTCGAGCTCGTGGGCGCGGTGGCAGAAGTCTGCGAAGTCCTTCATGCTGCCCAGTGCTGGGTCGACGGTGTCGTGGCCGCCCTGCTCCGAGCCGATAGCCCATGGAGAGCCTGGGTCGGTGGGGCTGGCGATCAGAGAGCCGTCCTTACCCTTGCGGTGAGTGACGCCGATAGGGAAGATCGGTGGAATGTAAACGGTGTTGAAGCCTTCTTCCTTGGCGCGCTCCAAGCCGGCGACTGCAGTTTTGAGAGTGCCGGGGACGATGCTTCCGTCTGCTGCGTAGTGAGCGCCCTCCGAGCGGGGGAAGAACTGATACCACGAGGTGAAGCTTGCATGTGGGCGCTCCACTTCGAGGTGGAAGGTGGACGACTTTGTTTGGTTCGTGCGCAGTGGGTGAACCTCGTTGAGCTGGCGCAGTTCGTTGCTCTGAGCCAAGCTCAGGCGCTCCTCAGCGCTCAAGCTGGTGTCCACGAGCTTTTCTGCTGTGTCGTGAAGCAGCTTCTTGGAAGCGGCTGGGACGTGAGACGAGCGCTTGTTAGTCCAGGTTTGCAACAGTTGTGCACCTTCGGCGAATGCGTTTTCGAGGTCGTCGTCGTGAACGGACACGCGAATAGCGATGTCGTGCAGCCACAGAGAGAAGCGATCTTCCCAACCGGTGATGACGAAGGTCCAGTGGCCAAGCTGTGGGGCAACGTGGGCCTTATAACCGCTTTGCCATGGCATCAGCGTGCTGGGTTTGCCTGCTTGTGCCTGCAGTTCGAAGAGGTCAAGGCCTTCTTCTTTCACTGGCATGGCATAAGTAAAGTGCTTTCCTGCTGGATTAGTGAGGGTCACCTCTGCGCGCACGGGTTCGCGGCCTGCGCCGAAAACTTGTGCGGTGAGAGGGAATTGCTCACCCAATTCCACTCGTGGTGGGAACCCTTCTGGTGAAGGAGCTGGGGTTACGTTCAAAATTCCCAGCTGGCCGAAACGTGGGACGTTTTCCATGTGAGCCATAAAAGCGCCTCCTTGCTCATGGCTGTAATGGTTGCTATCGCTGTTGGCGACTCTTTCAGCTTACCGGTACACCTCGTTAAATTCGACAAACCCAAAACTTGAGCCTACTGCTATCAAGTTTTTAACTCAGAGTGAAATCGGGGAATGTGCAGCTTGATTTCGGGTTGAGCCAAGTAGAACAAATGACCACGATGGCCGGGCGAGCACGAGCCGTCCGAGCTCGCAGGCGCTCCACCCGCGGCTACTTCAACAGTCAGCCGCACGAGAACAGCCAGCCGCACGGGCCTGACGGCAAGCTTGAGCCCGCCATCGCGAAAAGCGTTAATGAAAGGACGTGAGGGTTTATGGCATTCCTTCCAACAGTTTTTGGTTCTGATTTTGATGACGCTTTTGATAGCTTCTTCCCCGATCGCATGGTTCGCAACTCCATGCCAGCCAACATCATGAGCACTGATGTTCGTGATAAGGGCGACGACTACGAGCTGTCCATGGAGCTTCCTGGCTTTGACAAGTCGGATGTAAACGTGCAGCTCAAGGATGGCAACCTCGTCGTCACTGCAACTGCGAAGAAGGAGAGCGAGGATAAGGATTCTCAGGGCAAGCTGCTCCGTCGCGAGCGCTTCTCTGGCACCCGTTCTCGTAGCTTCTACGTGGGTGAAGGCTTCCAGCCTCGTGACATCCACGCCACCTTCTCCAACGGCATCCTCACTCTGACCTTGCCGAAGAAGGCTCCTGCTAAGGATGAAGCCGAGACTACTGTCGCCATTGAAGGCTGAGTTAGCGTAGGCTCAACTTTGCGCCCTACAATGGGCGTATGACTTCTCACGATTACACGGAAACATTCGCCGACCCAACCAATGAGGCGGATGATTACCGTGATCACGATGATTACCGTGACGAAAACGATTCTCGTGACAAAAAGGCGCGTTCCCACCATGCTGGGGCGCGCCATTTTTTGGTTTTACTGCTCGCACTCGCTTTTGTGGCAGCCAGCGCCTTCTTTGCTTTCCGCACCTTTTCGCAGGGCCGAGCTGCCCGGCAGACGGTGGTGAGCGGCGCAACTTTGCCGGTGAGAATCCAGCAAGCTCTCAAGCGGGATCCGCGCGCTTTTGGCGGCTTTACTGTGCCTCACGATGTTGATGAGTGCGCCACTTTTGGTGAGCAGCCTATCGCAGGGCGCAAGATTTCCACTCAGGCTGAATCCACCCTGAGTCCAACCCTTCGCTCGCGAGCTCGCACGTGCCGTGAAACCCACGAGCCACAAGAGGCATTGTCATGGCTGGAGGAGAGAAACCAGCAGTCGCGCTTTGCGGGGCAGACCCCTGCTACTGAAACGGTGAAAGTTCCCGTACCTGGCTCGCCTGATCAATTCCTCTCGGTAACGAGGTTGCGAGCTGCTGGGCAGTTGAGCAGTGATAATCTCAAGCCCCGCCCTGTTGTGATATGCGTCTCAGGATTAGCAGTTACGCAGAGCGCCTGCCGTGCGAGTGTTGGCCAACGGCTGGCTCGCGCGGGCTACGACGTCGTGCTCTTCGACCCGCGAGGAATTGCGCCAGGTGCGGCATCCTCCGGCTCGACCACCACGATGTCAGCGAAAACAGAGGCGCAAGATGCCCTGACCGTTACCCAGTGGTTGCGCAACCAAAGTGATGTGAACATCCAGCAGATTACGCTTCTGGGGCAATCGCAAGGAGGGCTTGCTGCGCTGATCGCACTGCACGAGCAGTCGAAGTGGTATGCGCGCGCAGTTTTCGAATATCCAGCGTTTATGCTGCCTCACCTTGTGCGCTATGTTTTCCAGGATAAAGCTCTGATTCCTGAGCAGGTGACGCAGTTTGGTGTGACCTTGAGCCGTCAGTATGCGACGGATATCTGGGATGTTGATGCGAACCGTTGGCTGGCGCAGATTCCTGTGCCTACGCTCATTGTTCAGGGCATGGATGATTCTGTTGTGCCGCCTGATGTCAGCTACCGCGCGGTGGGGGAGATTCCTGAGTCGCAGCTTGTGTTGCTGCCTGGCCAGCCGCATGGTTTCAACGAGGATGGCACGCTTCTTGCTTGTGCTCGCGTGGTGAGCTTTATCGATAATTCGTGAGGCGAGCGGACGAGTTTGTGAGCGGTGAAGTGAGAGGACGCGCTTGTGAGTGTCGACGTGAGCCGGTTTCACTGTTTGTTCACTGCTTTCGTGTCAGTGCTTGACAAGTTTTTCAGACTGTGTAAACTAGAGAGACGTTGCACAAGCAACATCGCGTATCGCGGGGTGGAGCAGCTCGGTAGCTCGCTGGGCTCATAACCCAGAGGTCCATGGTTCAAATCCATGCCCCGCTACTAATGCGGCCGGATTCAGTTTCAGAATCCGGCCGTTTTCCGTATGAAGAGGCGTCTCTCTTTACTTGTCAAACCGTGCCAGCGCAGGGCGCGTTTAGCGCCCTTGCTGACATTTTGTTTTCGCAGCGTTATTCAGCATGACGTTCGGCACTGCTTCTGGTGCTGGTTCTGCTAGTGCTAAAGGGCAGGAAGGACGATCTCTTGTTGCGCATAAGCAAGTCATGACGGTGAGAATTCTGGCCGGTATCTGCATTCTATGCGTGGCAACCGGTCTTGTTTTGTTGTACGTTGCTTGAGCTGGGTTCTCGGTTACGCACTGTTTGGCTCAAGCTCAGGAAAAATAACTCAAGATTATCAGAAAAGAAAACTCCACTGCCGAATCACGGACAGTGGAGTTTTCTTTCTACCATTCACATCCCGCGGTTGTAGGGGATGTGGCCGCCGGTCGATGAAGGAGAGTCGTTCGACCGGTTTATGGAGTTATTCACTCTTCTTCGCCAGCAACCGTGGTGTGGTTTTTGCGACGAAGCAGGGTGAGTGCGGAGCCAGTGGCGAGCAGAACCAGTGCGCCGAGGGCGATGAGGTTTGCGCTTGCACCGGTCTCACCAAGGCGGGAGCGGGATGCTTGAGCAACAACCTGTGGCTTAGCAGATTGCTTGCCACCCTTGCCTGGCTCGGCTGGCTTACCAGGTTCAGATGGCTGACCCGGCTTGCCTGGCTCAGATGGCTGGCCTGGCTTCTGGTCCTTACCAGGCTGCTCAGCAGGCTTCTTCTCCAGAGCATCCATTGCCTTCAAGAGGGCGTCAAGAGCATTGTCGACATCCTCTTGAGTTGCATCTGGATTGGCAAGAACGTCCTGAGCCGCCTTCAAAGCATCTTGCAATGCCTGAGAGGTTTCGTCAGTGTAATCGCCAGGGTTGAGCTTGCCCGCAGCGCCGACTGCTGCTTGCAGGCGGCCACGGGAGACGCCGGAAGCACGAGCGACCAGACCGTTGTAAGCGGTCAGAAGTGCTTGATAAGCATCATCCATGGCCTGCTGGTCAGCATTAGGATCAGCGAGAACAGCCTTGGCTGCTTCGAGTTGCTTTTGCAGCTCAGCGTAGCTGGTGGAAGTCCACTCATCCTTGTTCAGCTGAGAGTACTGGTCAATAGCATCCTGCAACTTCTGAGGGTCAACTGCGCTGAGAGAATCAACATCTGGCTGAGCCTGATCTTCGGCTCGCAGAGCGGTCTTGCCCAAGTTGTGGATGGACAGAACTCGCAGGTCCTGAGCAGAAGAGCCAGTGCTCACCTTCACGCTCTGGCCATCCTGGTCATCGAAGGCAACCTGGCCTGGAGCTTGCGCAGCTGGGTCAGAAACTGGCTCGACCGAAGCAGAGCCTTCCTTTGTGTCAGCAGTACGAGCAGAGGTTGTGCGACGGGCAGCTTGAGTGCCAGCCTTCTTCGAAGTGCGAGAAGCGCCTGGCTCCTCAGAACCTGTGCCCGGCTCGCTTGGAGCTGGGGTAGAGGCGCTGGAGGAAGCAGCCTTTGCGTCAGCCATAGCCTTCTTGCCCTGTTCAGAGAGTGGGCCGAAGCTCAAAGCTGGAGCATAAGGGTTGACCGTGGTTGTTTCATTGAGACCATAGAGATCGATGAAATAGTGCTCAGAGGATGGAACGTAAACAGAACGAGTTACCACGAGGAAGTTGATCGACGGGTTCTGCGTGTCCTTCGTGAAGCCCAAAGCAGACAGCTTGGTGGAGAGCACGAGCTGGTTGGAATCGAACAAGAATTCCTTGTCGATTGGCTCAACATCTACAACCTCATTAGTGTTGAGGTCGTATGTCACTGCTTCAGCGCGATCCAGATTCTCATCTTTGCCTTTGGTGGTATTGATTTCGGTCTGGTAATCCGGGTCGTCATCACCATTCACATCGAAGAAGATGGAAGGCCACATAGCAAGAGTGTAGAAGTTCGACCATGCCTTATCAGTAACGATACCCACAGAGAACGTACCCTGTGATGGATCATCCAACTGTGGGGCAGTGGAGGAGTAGCCAATAGCGCGCAAGTCGCCAGAAGCCTTGGAAATCTGACCGTTCGTATTCAAGTCGCCGCTATAAGCGTTGATAGGGTCGTCAGCAACCATGACCATTGGGTACAGCTTGGACTGGTAAGCTTCCTTACCTTCACCCTGGTTCACACCGTGACCAGAGAGAGTGAGCTTGCCACCAGCATTGAGGCCCTTCAGAGAAGTTTCCGTCTCTGACAGTGGGCGAGGAGCGGAGGAAACTGCAACGCGCAGGCCGACAGCAGCAGGGTCAGAACCAACAGCTGGGCTCACAGGAGTGAGCTTCACCACACCAGAAGCATCAGTCACATAAGCACGGTCGCCGCCGAGAACCTGTGGCTCCATGTTCTTATCGAGAGTGTGACGCAGAGCAGCCTGGTCAGCCTTCAGGGTGACAGAGAGCTTTGCGGTGCCGTGAGCTGGAACAGTGACCTGGTTAGCAGACAGAGTGTACGAAACACCTGGGGTTTCAGTACGTGCCAAGTACTCAGCACGGTAGGAACGCTCAACATCAGAGTTGTTGGAAACGACGAGTTCCTTCGTCTGAGTCAGTCCTGCTTGAGGAACCTGAAGAACGCCGAACTGAACAGTTACAGCCTCGGTATCAGTAGAGCTGATCTGAACCTGGTTGTTCACAGCAGCCAAAGCATCCACACGGCCAGTACCCACGCGAATAGGAGCTTCAGCCGCGCTGCGAGTAGCGTTGAGAACATCGTGATCAGCCGTGTTGACAATCTGGGCCTTGACTTGCTGAGCAGTGAAGCCAGGGTGAGCTTCGCGGACCAGAGCGGCGATACCAGAAGTCAATGGGGTAGCCATCGAGGTACCCGACATCACTTCAAACTGGTTACCAGACTCAGCCGAAGCGGAGATGATACCAACACCAGGAGCAGCAACATCAGGCTTCACCGTGCCATCGTGAGAACCGTGCAGGCCGCGAGAGGTGAAGCTTGCCACTGTATCCTCAAACTCGGCGGAGTAATCAGCATCCTTAGCGTGCTTCAAAGAAGAAGCGAGAGTGACCTTCAGCGTGCCATCGTCGATAGCCTTCTGAAGCTCCTCATTCTGGGCAGCAGACTTCACCAACTGCAAGCCTGGAAGCGTTGCGTTACCGGCGATACCAGCTTCTGGAATGTCGTGTTGAGAGGCGAAGAGGATGCCCACGGCGCCAGCAGCTTCAGCATTGTTGAAACGCTTACCAGAGCCGCACTTCACGTCCTTGTCGTCCCACTCAACGTAGGCGATCTTGCCAGCAACGCGAGCTTTGTCTTCATCAGAGTATGCAGAGCAGCCATCGAGGTTAGCAGAATCCTTGACGCGGACAACCTCAGTGGATTCCACATCAAAGTCGCCAGAAAGGTCTGCAGAGTACTGACCGGCGAGCAGCTGTCCCTTCAAGGAAGCTGGGCCTTCGTCGACGCGCAGAGCATCCTGAACCGTCTTACCAGAGGAGGAAGCAGCAACGGTCAAAGCAGAACGTGCGCCGCCCGGGTCACCCAGCATGTCGGTGATATCGCCGTCGTTGCCTGCAGCAATGACGGAGAGAACACCGGTAGCAGCCAAGTTGTCAACAGCATCGTTTTCTGGGTCATCTGGGGTACCGAAGGAGTCACCCAACGACATGGAGACGAGAGAAATCTTGTCTTCTTCGGAAGCAGTGAGATTGTGCTTGGCAATCCAGTCGAGAGCCTGAAGCGTCAGGTCAGTGGAGCCGCCGTAGTCACCGAACACCTTCAAAGCGTAAACGCCAGCTTGTGGGGCGGAACCTGGGGCAATGCGCATGCCAGAAACGTCGCCGTTGGTGAGCTTGGTGTAGTCACCGCGGAAAGTGGTTCCGTCAGCGTTGACACCAAAGCCGAGAGAAGTTCCAGCGACGTGGGTGCCGTGGTGGCCGCCAGAACCATCGATCGGGTTTGGATCAGGCGTTGGAGTCTTGACCTTCTTGCCGTTATAAGCAGCGCCTGCGAAGTCGTAACCGCCCTTGAACTTGGCAGGGTCGAACAGGCCTCTGAGTGCAGGGTTAGTCAGAGGGTCTTCATCTTGAGCTTGGTATGCCGTGTCGTAAGCGTCGGTAGTTCCTGCGCCGCCGAAATCAGCGTGCGTGTAGTCAAGGCCGGTGTCGACGATGGCCACGTTGACGCCCTTACCCGTCTTTCCTGTTTGGCTCCAGGTATTGACGGCGCGCACCAGATTGTCAGAATTCTTATTCTGAGGGCTCTCTGGACCACCGGAAACGGTGACACCCTTCATGTCAGGGTCGCTGGCAACGGAAGCGGTGTGCTGTGGCAGTGGAACAACGCGCAACACGTGGGAAGAGTTGCGTGCAAGCTTAAACAAGGCCTGAGAATCTGCTTGAACTGCCAAACCGGAGATGGCGTAGCTCGTGGTGTACTGAACTTTTGCCTGTGGATCGAGCTTCTTGAGCTCAGCTTCTACGCTTGCTGCAACACGGGAAGCCTTGTTTGCAGAGGCTTGGGCTTCCTGGTTGGCGCTCTTCTCTTGATTGGCAGAAAGGCTGAGCTTACCGTTGAGCTTCTCTGCCTTCTTTTCGATGCCAGACTGTTGCACAAGCTGGATGAATGCAGCCGTCGTACCTTGTGTTTCGCGTATCTTCTTCGAAACGTAACCTTTCTCGGCTACGAGTTTTGCCAACGCTTCCTTTGACCTTTGCTGGGAAGCAGCGGGCGACTTTGCTGTCGATTCTGCTGCTGCAGCGGTGCCAGGAAGAGTAGCGAACATAGAGGCGGCTGCGAGAACTGCGATGGCAGCTGTAGCAGACCTCGAGTGTGGTCGTTGACTCATATATTCTCCTCAATCAATCGGTTCACGCGCACCGGCCGCACCAAAACAAGAACAGTGGAGGTGGCGATGCCTCGCGCATTGGTAGTTAGCTTACGTTTTCCTGGGAGGATTATCAGTACTTGTTACTTCAGCTAATCTGATAACAGCTGCAAAATGTGTGAGATCATAGGCTTTTCTGAGTCCATGTACAGAATTTTGTAACATTTTTGAAAAATTACTCGTTTCACGGGTTATCAGCTTGAGTGATAACCCTGATGTAAAGTTTTCGTATTTCAAGCAATCAGTACCGTACTTGCACATGGCGTTCATGTTTTCACACTAGCGGGTGAGTAATTACTCACGACAACAGCCTTGTTTCCTGATAATCTCAAGCCGACACGCCTTATATGTCCTTTAACGGGGAACACGTAGGGGTAAAGTAAGGCGGAGCGATCACGCGAGGTGGCCTGCGCTAGGTGCCCTGAGTGTACCGAGTGCAAGAGCCCCCGTGCTCAACATCTACAGGAGGCGAAATGGTTTCATTCGTTGGCTTGACGACGGCTAGCGGCCTGATGCACCTTGCATCGGCAAAGCAGCCAGATTACCCGACGATCGAGGACTTCCTCCCCAAGCCAGCCCTATTCGCTGGCACACCGTTCGCGATTAACCGCATCATCTTGATCCGTATCATCCTCACCGTCGTTATTCTGGTGGTTCTGGGCCTTACGGCAAGCCATGCGAAGCTCATTCCTAGCAGATGGCAGTCCGTTGTTGAATATGGTCTCGATTTCGTCCGTGAAAGCATCGTTTACGACGTGATCGGCAAGGAGAGGGGTAAGCGTTACGTTTCAACGATTACCACCATCTTCTTCTCCATCTTCATCTTCAACTTGGGCGCTGTCATCCCGTTTGCGAATATGGCTGCAACCGCGACGATCTGCGCACCTCTTGTTTTTGCCTTGTGGTCTGTATATAACTACTGGGCAGCTGGAATTAGGGCTCATGGATTGGGTGGCTTCTTGCGCGAGGAACTCTTCCCTGCCGGAATCCCCTGGCCAATCTACATCCTGCTGGCTCCGATCAATTTGATCGAGATCACGCTGATTCGCCCGTTCTCCCTGACAGTTCGACTCTTCGCCAACATGCTCTCTGGCCACTTGCTGGTCGGCATGTGCTTGGCGGCGACTCAGTTCTTCTTCATCGAGACCAATACCAAGATCTTTGCACCATTCGGTGTGCTGACCCTGGCAGGCGGTATGTTCATGACCTGCTTCGAAATCTTCGTTGCCGGCCTGCAGGCGTACATCTTCTCCATTCTCACGGCAAGCTACATTTCGATGAGCTTGGGTGAGGAAGAGGAAGAAGAGGATAAGAAAGTTTCTCAGGCCGCTCAGCCTGCTGCTCAACTGGCAGCTGTTAGCGCTTGAGATTATCAGTACAACTTTTTTCCGGCATGGCCGGAAAGGCCGGTTTCACCGGCACCGAAAAAATTTTCCGGCACTGTGCCGGGCGAGGAGCAAAGCTCCTCTTGTGTGAGAAAGGGAAACAATGGGTATCGCTACTCTCGCTGCTGTCTCTGGTAACGTCGACATTCTTGGTTACGGCCTCGCTGCTCTCGGCCCAGCAATCGCCATGGGCTTGATGACTGCAAAGGCTTTGGAGTCTACCGCTCGTCAGCCAGAGGTTGCTGGCCAGCTGCGTACGCTCATGCTTCTGGGCATCGCATTCGTCGAGGTTCTCGCCCTTCTGGCATTCGTTCTGTGCTTCGTCAAGTGATTTGCCCCTCAGGGTTTATTACGAGCACGACGAACAATAACGAACGCTAAAGGAGGATGCTGTGCTGACACAAGCTGCGTCCGGAATTGACTTGTTCCTTCCGGAAACATATGACATTGTCTGGTCGCTGGTCATCCTCGCCATCCTGATCTTCTTCTTCGCCAAGTTCTTCATGCCAAAGATGAATAAGGTTCTCGACGAGAGGGCCCAGCGCATCCAGGGTCGTATGGACCAGGCAGAACAGGTGCAGAAGGAAGCTGAAGAGCTCAAGAGCGAGTATGAGCAGCGCTTGGCAAACGCCAAGAGCGAAGCTTCTCATATTCGCGAAGACGCTCGCGCTGAGGCATCTCACATTCGTGAGGATGCTCGCTCCAAGGCTGATTCTGCTGCTAAGCAGATCACCGCCAACGCTCAGAAGGCTGTGGAAGCGCAAAAGCTTCAAGCTATGAACGCTTTGCGTGATGAGCTTGGCCAGATGGCAACTGAACTTGCTTCCAAGATCGTTGCTCAGCATTTGGAAAATGATCAGGCCCAGTCCGATATGATCGATTCTCTTTTGGATTCGATGGAAAAGGACCAGGATTCGGCGCAAACCAGCACGAATAGCACGAATAACCAGTGACGAGCAGAAAGGAAAGGAGCAGACATGCGCGGTGAAACCTCGCAATTGTCCGATCGCCTGGCAAGGGATCACTTTGCAGCTTCCCTTGAACAGCTCGGTGACGGCTCACTGACAGTGGGCAAAGAACTGTTTGAGCTCTGCTCGCTTCTGGACAATAATCCAGCACTGGAAGATAAGCTCACCGATCCGTCTCGCTCAGATGAAGAGCGCGCAGCTTTGGCTCGTCGCATTTTGGACGAAGCCCACGCTCAGCCTCTCACCCACGAGATTATCGATGACCTGGTGAGAAGGCCATGGAGCCAATTCTCTGATATTGCTAATGCAGTAGAGGATTTCGGAGTTGACGCCATGATGTATGCCGCTGACGCTCGTGGAGCAACCAAGATCATTGCTCTTGAGTTGGCTTGGCTGCGCAGCTCAATTTTGAACCTGCCGCAAGTGAGGACGAATCTCTCTGATCAAACGGTGGATTCGAGTGTGCGTGTGAAGTTCTACGACACGATCTTTGGCAACTCTGGTCTGCATGAGATCTCTGACATGCTCGCCAGGCACGCCACCCAAGACCTGCGCAACCGCCGTTATGCGGATACTCTCTCCTGGATGATCGTCAAACTGGGTCATCATTTGCGTGAGCGCGTAGTCTCGGTTACTTCTGCCGTTGCTTTGAGTGAAGAGCAGATTGCCAGGATTAAGAGGATCTATGCGGCGAAGTTGAACCACAAGGTCCATGTGAATGTCATCGTTGATCCGAAAGTCATGGGCGGCTTGCGAATTCGTTCCGGCCGTGACGTGACGGATACCACCGTGGCAGGTCAGTTGAATAACCTGCGCGCGAGCTTTGGAGCCAGGGCTTGATGAGCCTGACTGATAATCCTGAGAAACGGATCGAACTCAACGGTGAAACTAACGCGAAAAGGAGTGATACATGGCTGAACTGACCATCAATCCAGCCGACATCAGGAAGGCCCTGAACGACTTCGTCGACTCCTACAAGCCCTCGGATGCACCGACCCAGGAGGTCGGCCACGTCAAGACTGCAGGCGACGGTATCGCCCATGTGACCGGGCTTCCGGGCTGCATGGCCAACGAGCTGTTGACCTTCGCTAACGGCGTGCAGGGTCTGGCCTTCAACCTGGAGGAACGCGAGATCGGCGTGATCGTTCTCGGCGAGTTCTCTGAAATTGAGGAAGGCATGGAAGTGCGCCGCACCGGCGACGTTCTCTCCGTGCCAGTGGGCGACGCTTTCCTTGGCCGCGTGGTGAACCCTCTGGGCCAGCCAATCGACGGCTTGGGTGAGATTAAGGCCGAAGGTCGCCGCGTTCTGGAAGCTCAGGCTCCAGACGTTATGCACCGCAAGTCTGTCACCGAGCCTTTGCAGACCGGTATCAAGGCCATCGACGCTATTACGCCAGTGGGCCGCGGTCAGCGCCAGCTCATCATTGGTGACCGTCAGACGGGTAAGACCGCTCTGGCTCTCGACACCATCATCAACCAGAAGGCTAACTGGGAATCTGGTGACCCGAAGAAGCAGGTGCGCTGCATTTACGTGGCTATTGGCCAGAAGGGTTCCACCATCGCCTCGGTGCGTTCTGCTCTCGAGGATTCCGGTGCTATGGAGTACACCACCATCGTGGCTTCCCCAGCATCCGACCCAGCAGGCTTCAAGTACATTGCGCCATACACCGGTTCTGCAATCGGCCAGCACTGGATGTACAACGGCAAGCACGTTCTCATCGTCTTCGATGATCTGTCCAAGCAGGCAGAAGCTTACCGCTCTATTTCCCTGCTGCTGCGTCGTTCCCCAGGCCGTGAGGCATACCCAGGCGACGTGTTCTACCTGCACTCTCGTCTGCTCGAACGCTGCGCCAAGCTCTCTGACGACTTGGGTGGCGGCTCGATGACTGGCCTGCCGATCATCGAAACCAAGGCAAACGACGTGTCTGCATACATTCCAACCAACGTGATTTCCATCACTGATGGCCAGATCTTCTTGCAGACTGATTTGTTCAACTCTAATCAGCGTCCAGCTATCGACGTCGGCATCTCCGTTTCCCGAGTCGGTGGTGCAGCTCAGGCAAAGGCTTTGAAGAAGGTTTCTGGAACCCTGAAAATCTCTCTGTCCCAGTACCGCTCCCTGCAGTCCTTCGCCATGTTCGCTTCCGATTTGGATGCCGCTTCGAAGGCACAGCTGACTCGTGGCGCTCGCCTGATGGAAATGCTCAAGCAGCCTCAGTTCCATCCCTTCAGCATGGAAGAACAGGTTGTCAGCATTTGGGCTGGCACTCACGGCAAGCTGGACGATGTTGACTTGGTCGATGTGGCCAACTTCGAATCCCAGCTGCACGCTTATGTGGCTTCCAACACCAAGGTGATGGACACCATTCGCGAAACTGGTGACCTCTCGGCTGAAACCGAGAAGCAGTTGGCTCAGGCTGTGGATGACTTCCGCGCAACCTTCATCTGCCATGACGGCCGCCCACTGGTCGACGCCAAGCAGCAGGTTCAAGAGCCAACTGAGGTTCGCCAGGAGCAGATCGTTCGCCCAAAGGCTGACGATTCCAACGCCTCTGCTGATCGTTCTGCTGCAAAGGAGAACTGATCCATGCCATCTCAACTCGCACTGAAAAAGCGCATTGCATCCACAGAATCTCTGGGAAAGATCTTCAAAGCTCAGGAGATGATCGCTTCTTCGCACATCGCCAAGGCTCGTAAGGTCGCCCTGGATGCAAAGCCGTATACGGATGCGCTCAACGACGCGATGCTGAGCTTGGTCGCCCACACGGATATCGATCACCCGATTTTTAGGCAAGAGCCGGATAACAACCATGTAGCGGTTTTGGCAATCACCTCTGACCGCGGCATGGCCGGCGCTTACACTCCGAATATTCTGCGCGAAACAGAAGGCCTGCTCGCCTCTTTGGATAAGCAGGGTAAAGTTCCACAACTGTATGTGGCAGGCCGGCGCGGTGTGAGCTACTACAAGTACCGCAACCGCGACTTGGAAGGTACCTGGGAAGGTGAATCTGACCATCCTTCTGTCAAGCTCGCAAGTTCCATCTCCTCCAAGCTGCTGGAAGCCTACATGCGTCCAGCAGTGGAAGGTGGTGTTTCGGAGCTGTACATCGTCTACACCGAGTTCGTGAACCTCGTCGTCCAGAAGGTGCGCGTGCTGCGCATGCTGCCGATCGCACTGGTAGACGATGAAGGTGGCGAGATCAGAGACCAGATCAACGGTAAGAAGATCGAACACCGCCCTATTCCGCTCTACGCATTCGAGCCGGATGCCAAAACGGTGTTGGACACTGTGCTTCCGTTGTATGTGCAGTCTCGTATCCACGAATGCTTGTTGACTGCTGCTGCCTCGGAAACGGCAAGCCGACAGAACGCTATGCATTCGGCCACGGATAATGCGAACAAGCTCATTGATCAGCTCACCTTGGAAGAGAACCAGACTCGCCAAGCACAGATCACGCAGGAGCTGACCGAGATCGTTAGCGGCGCCGACGCGCTGAAGAAGAAAAAATAAGGAAGTGGAGCATCATGGCTCAAACAGCTGTTAAGCAGGATGCCACCGAGGCCACGAAGCAGGAAGCTTCGGAGGAGAACAAGAACGCTTCTAAGGGCCGCATCGTCGCTGTACAGGGTTCTGTGGTCGACGTTGAGTTCCCGGTGGGCCACATCCCGGATATCTACAATGCTCTGAAGGTGAAGATCAACCCTGCTTCTCAAGAAGAGGGCGAGCAGCTTCAGACCATCACCCTTGAGGTCGAGGAGCACATCGGCGACTCTGTGGTGCGTTGCATCGCTTTGAAGCCAACCGATGGCCTGGTCCGCGGCTCTGTTGTGGAGGATACCGGCAGCCAGATCAGCGTTCCAGTTGGTGATGTGACCCTGGGCCACGTTTTCGACGCTACTGGCGACATCCTCAACAAGAAGGAAGGCGAGCAGATCAAGGTGACCGAGCGCTGGAACATCCACCGCGATGCCCCAGCCTTCGACCAGCTCGAGCCTCGCACCCAGATGTTCGAAACCGGCATCAAGGTGATCGACCTTCTCACCCCATACGTTCAGGGCGGCAAGATCGGCCTGTTCGGTGGTGCAGGTGTGGGCAAGACGGTGCTGATTCAGGAGATGATTCAGCGCGTTGCTCAGAACCACGGTGGTGTGTCTGTGTTCGCAGGCGTCGGCGAGCGTACCCGTGAGGGTAACGACTTGATCGGCGAGATGACTGCTGCAGGCGTTATCAATAAGACCGCTTTGGTGTTCGGCCAGATGGATGAGACCCCAGGTACCCGTCTGCGCGTGCCGCTGACCGCTCTGACTATGGCAGAGTACTTCCGCGACGTGCAGAACCAGGACGTGCTGCTCTTCATCGATAACATCTTCCGCTTCACCCAGGCAGGTTCTGAGGTGTCGACCCTTCTGGGCCGCATGCCTTCCGCAGTGGGTTACCAGCCAAACTTGGCAGATGAGATGGGTGCTTTGCAGGAGCGTATTACCTCCACCAAGGGCCACTCCATCACCTCTCTGCAGGCTGTGTACGTCCCAGCAGATGATTACACCGATCCAGCTCCAGCGACGACCTTCGCTCACTTGGATGCAACAACCGTGCTTTCGCGTGATATCGCCTCTCAGGGTATTTACCCGGCAGTGGACCCTCTGGCTTCCACCTCGCGAATTCTCGACCCTCGTTATGTGGGCAAGACTCACTACGAGTGCGCTAACCGCGTGAAGGCTATTTTGCAGCGCAACCGCGAGCTGCAGGACATCATCGCCCTGATCGGTATCGACGAGCTGTCCGAAGAAGATAAGACCACGGTGAACCGCGCTCGTAAGATCCAGCAGTTCCTCGGTCAGAACTTCTACGTGGCAAAGCAGTTCACCGGCCTCGAGGGCTCTTACGTCCCAGCAGATGAGACGATCGAAGCCTTCACTCGTATTTGCGACGGTGTGTACGATAAGGTCCCAGTTCAGGCCTTCTCCCAGATCGGCGGCATCGAGGACCTCGAGCGCAAGTGGCACGACATGCAGAAGGAATACGGTGAGTGATGACAGACGATTCCGTGAAGGCCTCGCGCAAACAGTTTGACTTGAACCTCGTGGCAAGTGATCACCCGGTGTTCACGAGCCCGGCGAAGTTCGTTGTCATTCCTGATGTCGCTGGTTCGATGGGCTTTTTGCCAGGGCATGAGCCTGTGCTGACCATTTTGGGAAAGGGCCGCGTGCGGATTGTCGATGCTGAGGGTAACCGTCACTTCTTCGACGTCGATGGTGGTTTTGCTTCTTTCGACGAGAACAAGCTGACTGTTGCCGTTCCGCATTGCTCTGAGGAGCTGCATGCCGCTCACACTTCTGCTGGCGAGCAAGCCTGAGTAGAGGCCGCTACCGGTACCTCTCGCTGGGCGGCCTCGCTGGCCGTTTAGCTTCTCGTGCGGGCCGTTTGGCCTGAGTTTGTGGCACTTGAGCCAGTTTTTAGCCTCTCTCTTCGGGGAGAGGCTTTTTTAGTGCTCAAGATTATCAGTGCAGTTCATCGGCTCCTTTTGGCGTGTGCATATTCGCTGGCCTCGCTAGCCTAGAGTGCATGCGCATTATTGTTGGAGTTTGCGAAGCTGAATACACGGGCCGCCTCAACGCAACCCTGCCGAGGGCGAAGCGAGTGCTGATGATCAAAGCCGACCAATCAGTGTTGATCTTTTCCGAGCTGGGCTCGTATAAACCGCTGAACTGGATGGCAGCTCCGTGCACGATCCACGAAGTGACAGCCGACAACAATGACGACGAGGACTCGGCGACTCGTGACGACAATAACTCGGAGAGTACCGAAGTTGAGAATGTGAAGAGTGACGACGACAGTTCAGTTGGTGCAGGGCAGAGTAAGCGCGCTGATAAACTTGAGGACCCTATGGCTGAGAGTGCTGAGCCGATCGTGACTTTGCGCGTACAAGCAGCCAAGAGCGACGACCAGCTGGTGATTCGCCTCTTTAGCAAGGAAAGCGACCAGACTTTCGACCTCGGCCAGGACCCTGGCCTCGTCAAGGACGGTGTGGAAGCGCATCTGCAAAAGCTTTTGGCCGAGCAGATTGAGCGCATTGGTGAAGGCGCGACTCTGGTGAGGCGCGAGTACCCGACGCCGATAGGGCCGGTCGATATTATGGCGAAAAATGCGCAAGGCGAAAATGTGGCTATTGAAATTAAGCGCCACGGCGGCATTGATGGTGTCGAGCAGCTGACGCGCTATGTGACGATGCTGAACAAGGATCCGCTGCTAGCGCCGGTGCATGGCATGTTCGCGGCGCAGACGATCACCCCGCAGGCGCAGACTTTGGCGCAATCTCGCGGGTTTGCGACCTTGATTTTGCCGTATGACGAGATGAAAGAGCAGCCAGATTCCGCTCTCACGCTGTTCTGAGGTGAGGCGCTGGCTAGGGAGCTCTCTGACCGGGTCGGGTCACTGGCTGGGTTGCGCGCTGGGTGTCTGACCAGGCGTGCCAGCCAGCCCGGGCCCAGCAAAAGCCCCATTGTGCGCATAAAAAAGCGGCCCCCGAAGGAGCCGCCACAATTTTCAGTTGCGATGAAGCGCGGTGATAATCTCAAGCGATGCCGAAGGCTTGAACTTTGCCGCTACTGCGCGCAGCTGTCAGTTCGCCGAGAGAATGTCGACGACGAAGACGAGCGTCGAGTTGGCCGGGATCTTGCCGGAAGCCTGATTGCCGTAGCCCAAAGACGGTGGAACGACGAGCAAAACCTGCGAGCCGACAGTCTGGCCAGCCAAGCCCTGAGACCACCCCTTCACCACTTGGTCGAGGGAGAACTCAGCGCTTTGGCCGCGATCCCATGACGAATCAAACTGCTTGCCGTTCAGAAGCCAGCCCGTGTAATTGACGGAGACGACAGCGTGCTCGCCAACCTTAGCACCCTTACCTTTGATGAGAGGTTGAACGACGAGCTTGTCGGAACCCTTGTAGCCGTTCATATCGATGCTCGGCTTGCCCTTCTTGTCAAGCGTCACCTTCGGCAGGTTGGCTGGAATGTCGCTCACCTTGTCGCCCTCGGCACGAGTGAGGTCCTTCTCGGCGGAAATCAGCTTCATGACGGAAATGTAAGCGTCATCAGAGTTGGCCGAGCTGGTCTGCGAGCCGGAGGAGGAGCCTGGGATTCCCATGGCCCACATGTCGCCGAGCTTGGCGCTGAGGAACAGCTTGCGGTACTCACTGCTAATCTGCTTGGTTACTTTCACTGTGCAGTCGAGCTTCTTGGTGGAGAAAGTCTCTGAAACGGCCTTGCCGGTACGCGCGTTCACCACGTCGGAGTAGAAGCAGAGGCGCTGGCCATCCTTGACGTCGGCACCCTTACCCTGCTCAAGGGTTGCGATAGAATTTTGCGAGATTTTCAGTGGCTTCTTAAACTCCAGCTGTGGCACGCCCTTCTTGTCGTAGCCCTTCAGCTTGACGCCTTCGAGCAGCGGAATGCCGGAAGCTTTGGCAGCAGTTGCAGCCGGGTTATCGTTGCCGCAGCCGATCATGGCGATGCTCATGCCCAAGGCGAGTACGCCGGCGGCGATACGAGTGATGACATTACGTGATTTCATGTTTTTAAGCCTACTCGTAGGTGTAGCGCAGCAGCTTTTTCTCAGATTATCAGCGCCTTTACTCGCTTCTCGGTAGGATAGAAGGTATGAAGAATGATCAGATGAGTGCTAGTGAGGCTGAGACGCAGGTGCTGCGCCCTGTCAGTGAGGCTGACCCTTCCCCCAAGAGTACATCTCGCAAGAGCGAATCTCATGAGGGTGCATCTGGGGAGGAAGCAGCTGCTGAGGGCACGTCCGCTGAGAGCACATCTGCTGAGAGCGCGGAGTCGGCAGCTGAAGCTGAATCGGCCACCGAGGCTGAGCCAGCTGAGGGTGCTGAACCAGCCGAAGAGCCTGCTCAGGCTGATGACCAGCAGGATTCAGCTGATTCAGCTGAGCAGCCATCTGATCACGAGGGAGCTGAAGAAAACTCCAGCGAGAGCGCTGACGAAGATTCTGAAAAGGCTTCTGAAGAGGGTGCTGAGGAGGGCGACGCAGAACCCGAGCATAAGCCCGAAACTGTCGAAGAATATCGCGAACTTGAAGAGAAGAAGCGCAAAAAGCGCAGTCTGGGCCTTCACCGCGATGGCGACGAAAGCCAAACACAGAAAAACTTCTGGGCCGACTTCAAACGCGCCCGCCAAGAACGCCAGGCAGCCAAGCGCGGGGAAGGTAGCACACAGCGGCAATCACACCACACTAACCAGGAAGCAAAGAAGGCGAGTGCACGAGCTCGCAAGATCGTTGCTCCAGTAATTGCCGGTGTTGCAGTCGTCCTGGCAATCTTGGGCCTTATTACCCAATTACGGTGGAACAACGACCCCTGGGCGCGCCCCGAAGCGAGCCTCACCACTCGCTACTCGGTCACCGACACCGGTGTGCTGCCGCTGATCAACAATGCCGTGCAAATTAAGGCGACGAGTAGCAACGACATCTGCGTTGCCCTCACCAGCTCTACCGACGCCGAAGGCTGGATTGCCGGGCAAAAGTACACGCGCATCACCGGCACCCACTCCTGGACGCAGCTGGCCACTCAACAAGCCACCGCACCAAAAGCGCGCAACACCAAGGTTGACGAGCAGCAAGTACCGCTTTTCAAGGATTTCGACTCTTGGCAGCGCGTCTCCTGCGGTAAGCAGGTCACGCTCAACTGGAAGGGTGACAAGACGAGCGCCGACGTGCTCATCATCGACGCCAACCCTAACTCCAGTCTGACCGGTTCGCAGTCTGCCTCGCCGGTAACCTTGCAGATGAGCTGGATTCGCACCGACCTCAACTCCACTGCACGGCTTTTGTGGCTGCTGGCCGCTCTGGTCGCGCTGCTGGCGGGCATTGTGGCGACGATTTTCGCCCTCGCGCCTCGCCTGCGCCGCAAGCCGAAGCGCCTGGTCGATGCCGAACGCATGCCGGCCCAGATGGAAGGCACGGAGGAGATTAAGGTCGCTGGTGACGACGCTCCTCGCTGGGCGAATGACCACGTGGTGAAGGAACGTAAGCGCGCTCGCCGTCACGTCTCCTCTCATCGCGCTCAGTCCGACACAGGATTATCAGGATTCTTCAAGTCGATTACGCGCAAGCCATCCTCTGCAGTGGGCTCATCTCAAGCTTCGGGTGCGGCAACCGGCCCGAACGTGGTGGATGTTCGCGGCGCTAACTTCGTTCAGCGTATGCAAGAGCAGACGGGTGTGATTCAGCCAGTCTCGATGGGTTCTGCTTCGGCTGCTGTGCTGGGTGCTTCGGCTGCTGCTGGTGCTTCGGGCAGTGCTGCTCACAGTGGGGTAGGTGCTTCATTCACTGCTGCTGATGCTGCTACCACGCAGGTGATGAAGCCGATTAATGCTTCTGCTATTGCTGGCACTGACGGTACGGATATGGGCACAGGTATGGGCGAGGGCTTCGCCGCTGGCTCGGATGCAAGCGCGCCAATCACTGGCGGAACCTACCAGCGCCCGAGCGACGCAGACATCCAAGATTACCTGCGCAGGCTTTCCGAAGAAAAGCTCGGCACTCAGGGCTTGGAAGAGTCTGGTTTGGACTCCGAGCTGCACGTCTTCCTGCAAAAGGACGATGCGGCAGACAGCGATGCCGCCACCGATGCCGCCACCGATGCCGCCACCGACGAGGTGGCTGACGCAGCCGCCGCAGCTGACGCTTCCGCAACCGGAGAAACCGCAACCGAGGGTGGCTCGGACGAGATGAAGAGCGCTGATAATCTTGAGCAACACAAAACTGACCAGGAGGCAAACAATGAGTAAAGCTTGGAAAACCAGCCTTACCAGCGTCATTGCCCTTGCCAGCATGATGAGCCTCGCCGGATGCGGGCAAATGAGCCCCTCCACCACGACGACTCAGGTCAGCACCGACGTGGTGAGCAAGCCGGCAGTATCGCTGAGCAAGGCCAAGCAAATCGAAAAGGCCATTTTCGACGCGATCGCCGCCGCCGACGAAAAGAAAGACCCAACGCTGCTCAGCCCGCGCGTCACCGGCCCCGAGCTTGCCATTCGCACCAGCCAGCTCAACATCGAAAAGCAGACCAACACGAATGATGCTAAAATGGTCATTCCTCACACCATTCGCCAGCGCGTTCTGCCCATCGCCACCGGCTGGCCGCGCGCGATCGTGACCATCACAACCACCACCGACGACCAGCAGTCGGAACGTTTGCTCGTGATGCGCCAGCCCAATGGCCAGCAGAACTACTCGCTGTGGGGTTTGGTGCGCCTGTTCTCCGGCGTGAAGTTGCCGAAGTTTGAAATTCCGTCGATCGGCACTCGCCAAGGCACCTTGGAGGATTCCGGCCTGCTCATGACTCCTCGCGAAGCTGTCGCAGCCTACGCCTCGAGCTTGGAGAACCCGACGGGCGACATGCCGAAGAAGTTTAGCGACGACCAGTTCCGCAAGAGCTTGGCGGACCTCGTTTCCTCAGTCGATGAAGGCGTGAAGGCCAATAAGGGCGAACAACACCAGATTTTCACTCCGGATTACAACTCTCTGGCCGTTGTCCGTTCCGCTGATGGTGGTGACCTCGTCATCGCGGCGATTAACTCCGAATGGACGCGCTCAGCAGGGGAGGGCCGCACTTCTGGCCCTGCTTCTGACGCAGAAAAAGCGTTGTTTGGTAACCAGGAGGCGACGGCAACAATCCGTGTGGAATACACCAATGTGGTTGCTCTCTACATTCCACCGGCTGGTTCGAAGGCGACGATTCAGGCTGTGGGCGCTGAGCGCCAGCCGATTTCCGCTGAAGCCGTGAAGTGAGCGCCCCTGCGCTGCGCACCACGTGAAACAGCGCTGATAATCTTAAGAAACTCCCAAAAAAGAAGGCAAAATGGCAGATAAACAGGAAAAGATGAACGTGGGAATTTCGCTGGCAGGTGCCGTCGACTTGAGCACCGTCGCCCACCATGTTGACGCCAAGCCAGGCGAGAAGGGCGGCGCGCCGAAAGCTGGCGGCTATACCATCGACGTGACCACCGAAAGCTTCGAATCGGTAGTGCGCAGTTCGCAAACCTACCCGGTGCTCCTGTACGTCTGGATTGCTGACGATGACAGGCTTTTCAAGCTCACCGAGGTGCTGCACAAGGCCGTTGACGCGCAGAAGGGTGGCATTCAGCTGGCTCGCATCGATGCCAAGAAGTACCCGGCCATCGCTCAAGCCCTGCAATTGCAAGGCGTTCCGGCCCTCGTGCTGCTGCTGGGCGGCAGGCCAATCCCAATTACCCAAGGTGTTCCTGACGCTTCTGAGCTTGCGCAGATGGACCGCGTGGTCGCGCGCCTGGTTGAGCTTGCCCATAAGCAAGGCATTTCTGGTACGGCACCTCACATGGAAAGTTCCGACCAAGATTCTCAGGACTCTGAATCTTCCGCTTCTGACGGTTCGGACGGCTACGGTACCGCCCGTATGGACGCGCAAGCGGATGCTGCACCGAGCGAAACCAGCGAAACCACCAACGCCAATGTGCCACCAACCCACCAAAAAGCGCATGATCTCGCCGCTCAAGGTGATTTCTCCGGCGCAGCCCTCGAATACGGCAAGGTTTTGGAAGCAGACCCGAGCGATCGCATCGCTGCACGCGAGCACGCGAAGGCACTCTTACTCGCTCGATCTGCTACTGCCAACGTGAACAAGGTGCGCGAGGCTGCTGCCGCCAACCCAGATGATGTGGATGCGCAGTTGGCCGTTGCGGATGTTGACCTGATCGGCGGTTTTGTTGACGACGCCTTCTCGCGCTTGCTCGACTTTGCTGCCAGCCACCGTGAGGCTTTGGATGAGGTGAGGAAGCGCCTCGTGTCGTACTTCCCCATCTGCAGGGATGACGACCCTCGCGTTGCTCGCGCCCGCCGCCGCTTGTCCGTGCTGCTGTACTGAGAAGTGCTAATCTCAAGCCAAACTGCTGGACAAGAAAACCTGAGCTTGCAGGGAAAGCGGTACTTTTCCCGCCTGACACTTTCGCTGCGATACAGCGAAAGTGTTAGAGTTGAGCTTGTGCTGGTCGCGTCATCTTTTGTATGGACTCTTTGACATGGCCAGCACTTTTTATGGGCCCGTAGCTCAGTGGATAGAGCGTCTGTCTCCGGAACAGAAGGTCGCGCGTTCGACCCGCGTCGGGCCCACTCACCCCATCGACGTGAGGAGTCATTATGACACGGGTGTCAGAGTTGGAGCTGGAGAATCTCTTCATCGAGCGCTTGGAACAGATTGGCTATGAGTACGTCGATCTGCATACGTACCAAGACGTCCTTGATAACTTCCGCGTTCAACTCGCCAAGCTCAATGCGAAAAAGCTCATTGAGGCCAAGGGTGAGGCAAGCTTCTCCGACTCTGAGTTTGAGCGCGTGATGAACCATGTCGACAAGAAGTCGGTGTACGAGTCGGCGAAGATTCTGCGCGACCAATGGGTGCTTACGCTCGACAATGAGAAAACCGTCTATTTAAGCTTCTTTGACTCGATTTGGGACAATAACACTTTCCAAGTTGCCCACCAAATCACCATGGACCCCGCTCATCGCAACGATGTGGTGTATAAGAACCGCTATGACGTCACCGTCCTGCTCAACGGCCTTCCTGTGGTTCAGATTGAATTGAAGCGTAATGGCGTTGATATTAACGAAGCGATCAATCAGATTAACAGGTATCGCAGTTACTCCTTCAAAGGCCTTTTCCACTTCCTGCAGCTTTTCGTCGTGTCGAACTCGGCTTTGACTAAGTACTTCTGCAATGAGAATGAAACGGTTAACGGTGTACCGAACAATATTTTGAAGTCGCTCGTCTTCTTCTGGACTGATGAGCACAACAAGCGTATTAACAGGCTCGAAGAGTTCACCGCCACCTTCTTCCAGCGTGCCGCTCTCGTGGAAATGATCAGCAAGTTCATGGTGATCAAAACCACTGAGCCTGTGCTGATGGTAATGCGCCCGTATCAGATTTTCGCGGTGAAGGCAGCTATGAAGCGCGTCATCGTTGAAAATAAGAACGGATACGTCTTTGCTTGCACAGGCTCGGGTAAAACACTGACATCCTTTAAGCTCGCCCAGCTTTTGCGCGACCAGCCCAGGATTGACAAAGTGATTTTCCTCATCGACCGTAAGGACCTCGACGACCAGACGGTTGATGAATATAACTCTTTCGAAGCAGACAGTGTCGACGGCTCTACCTCGACGGCAGTGCTTGTCAAGCAGCTGAAGCAAGCCGACAGAAAACTGATTGTCACCACCATTCAAAAGATGGCGACCGCAGTGCGTAGCGAACGCTACCGCGATCTGATGGAAAGCTACCGCGATAAGAAGGTCGTCTTCATTATCGACGAATGTCACCGCTCTCAGTTTGGCAAAATGCATCGCGATATCGACCGCACCTTCCGCAACGCCAATTACATTGGCTTCACCGGAACCCCGATTTTCGAAGAGAATAGGGGAAGTGCGCGCCAAACCACAGCAGACATTTTCTCCGCAGGCGACAAGCTCCCAGCGTGCTTGCACAAGTACATGATCAAGGACGCCATCGCCGACGGCAATGTTCTGCGCTTCTCCGTGGAGTTTGAGAATTCCATCAAAATTACCGATGTTGCTGCTCCAGGTGTTGACCCTGAGAAGCTTGACGACCCACAGTACTGTGCAGAGCATGATATCGACATTTCCCCGCTCTACCATGCCCCTCAGCGCATTGAGAAGGTTGCAGAACATATTTTTGCCCATCACGATCAGCACGCCATTCAAGGAGCAGACACGTACACCTCGCTCTTTGCTGTTGACTCGATAGAAACTTTGGGCAAGTACTATGACGTCTTCAAGGCCCTCAACGAGCAGCGACCAGAGGAAAAGCGATTCCGCCTTGCTGCTATTTTCTCCTACGCAGATAATGAGGATGCTCCTGATAATCCTGCGATGTACCTCGACCCTCAAGCCGATACGTCAGAAGGCGACCAGCAGCTTGCACCAGTGCAAAAGGAGAACGCGCAAATGCTTCTCCAGCGCATCATGAACGACTACAACCAAGAGTTCAACACAGCTTACGGCCTCGACTCCTTCGATGCTTACCGCAAGGATATTTCCAAGCGAATGAAGCAAAAGGAGCTTCCACAAATCGACATCCTGCTGGTCGTCAACATGATGCTGACTGGCTTCGACGCGAGAACACTGAATACTTTGTACTTGGATAAGAACCTCGTGTGGCATTCGCTCGTTCAGGCGTACTCGCGTACCAACCGTGTGGATAAGCCAACGAAGCAGTTTGGCCAAATTATTTCTTACCGCAACATCAAGAAGGCACAGGATGACGCTTTGCGCCTGTTCTCAGGTGATGGCGACCCTAACTGCATCGTGCTGGAAAGCTACCCGGAATACCTCGAGCGCTGGGTTCGCAATGTTGCTCACGTCAGGTTGGTTGCTCCGACGGCTGATATGGCTTTGAACTTGCAGGCTGAAGACGATATTCGCGAGTTTATTGTTAATTTCCGCGCTCTGGCAGGAACGCTGGCTACGCTGAAAACCTTCTCGCAGTTTGATTGGCACGACCTCTCTGTTGCGATGGATGAAGAAGAGTTTGAAGTGTATAAGTCGGCATACTTGTACTTCTACGATCAAACGCGCGTTCAGGATGATAAGAAGAAAGCGCCAGTTCCGGTTGATGTTGATTTTGAAATCGAACTCGTGCGCACTGACCGCATCAACGTTATGTATATTCTGGGCTTGCTGAAGGAAGCAAAATCCAGCAAAAAGACGGCTGAGGAGCGCGAGCGTGATATTGACCTCGTCAAGCGCGAAATTGAGCGCTCTGATAATGCTGCTTTGCGTGCCAAGAAGGACATTATTGTGGGCTTCTTGGAGAACGTGTTCTATGAGCTTCCCGAGGATGCGAATATTTCTGAGGCTTATGAGGAATATGAGAAGCAGGTGCTGCAGCACGAACTCGAGGCTTTCGCTCAGGAGAACGGCTTGAAACCGGAGGATGTTCAGCACGTGTTCACTGAGCATAACTTCCGCGGTGAGCTCTCCGATGAGGACATCCGTAAGGCACTCGAGCCGTACCACTTGGGCTTGTTGAAAGTGATCAAGCTGATCAAGGCTCTCAAAGAATTTGTGAAGCAGGAATCCCTGCGCTTCCAGGCTGAAGGAGAATAGTATGACGGATAAGCACTCTGTGGTGGAAAATCTCGTTGATAACGCTGTCAGCGATGAAAAGGCTCACATGCCCACGGAAACTTCTGAGAGAAACCCTGAGGGAACTTCCAACGAAGCTTCCCAGGAAACTTCTGAACAGAAGGAAGCTATCTACCGCGACCAGGCCGCCGCACTGTCCAGCAAGCTGTGGGCCATTGCCAACGACCTGCGCGGCAACATGGATTCTACCAAGTTCCGCAACTACATTCTGGGCACTATTTTCTACTCCTACCTTTCGCAGAGCACAGAAAACTACATGAAGAACCTGCTCAAGAATGAGGATTCTGACATCACTTACGAGCAGGCATTCGCTGACGATGACTACCGCCCGGCTGTGGAGCAGATGTCGCTGGCTGGCTTGGGCTTCATTATTAAGCCGGAGAACCTGTACCGCGAGCTTGTTCGTAAGATTGTCAGTCCTCGCGATGACGCTGACCGCTTCAGCATTGAAGATTATGAGCGCGCGGTCAACGAACTGGTGGGCTCCACTATTGGCCAGCCTTCAGAGTCGGATTTCTCTGGCTTGTTTAACGACATGAAGTTGCAGGACCCCGATTTAGGCGATTCTGTTGCTGACCGTACCGCTCTCATTTCCAAGGTGATTCTGCGCGTCAACGAGCTGGATTTGCATGTTGCCGACCAGCAGTTCGATGTTCTTGGCACTGCATACATGATCTTGATCGGTAAGTTCGCTTCCGACGCGGGCAAGAAGAGAAGAGTGGTGAGTTCTTCACTCCGGCTGGCCCGTCACGCTTGGTGGCAACTTTGGCTACTATCGGCTTGGATGAGGCGAAGACGGTGGGCGATTGCACCTGCGGTTCTGCTTCCATGTTGCTCGAAGTGCAGAAGCATTTGACGAAGCAGCGCGTTGGTCATTTCTATGGTCAGGAAAACAATGCAACCACGTACAACTTGGCTCGCATGAACATGCTCATGCACGGCATTGATTATCAGAACTTTGACATTTACAAGGGAGATACTCTTCGTGAGGATAAGTATGGCGATGTGAAGATGACGGTTCAGGTGTGCAACCCGCCGTATTCGTTGAAGTATGATGCGAACCCTGCTTTGTTGGATGATCCTCGTTATTCCGGCGCTGGCAAGCTTCCTCCCAAGTCGCACGCTGACTATGCTTTCGTGGAGCACATGCTCTACCACATGGATGAGCAGGATGGCCGTGTGGCTGTGCTGTTGCCACATGGTGTGCTTTTCCGCGGTGGTGCTGAGCAGACGATTCGTGAGTACATTGTTCGCGATTTGAACCGTTTGGATGCTGTTATTGGTTTGGCTCCGAACCTCTTCCATGGCACATCTATTCCTGTGTGCTTGCTTGTGTTGAAGAGCAACCGTGGGGCGAATGAGAATAACATTCTCTTCATTGATGCTAGTAAGGAATTTAAGCCTGGTAAGAACCAGAATTCCTTGACAGATGAGAACATTTCTAAGATTGTCAACGCTTATGTTGCGCGTCAGGACGTTGATAAGTTCGCTCATGTTGCCAGCATGGATGAGATTGCCAGCAACGATTACAACCTCAACATTCCTCGCTACGTTGATACGTTTGAGGAGGAGCCACCAGTTGATTTGGGTGCTGTGACTCGTGAGCTGAGTGATATTGATTCTCAGATGATGCAAAAGCAGAAGGAGCTTTTGGGTATGGCTCGCCAGCTGCATTCTGACGACGCTCAACTGCAGGCAAACCTTGATTCCTTCGTTTCATTCTTGCAGAAGAAGGTCGGCTCTGATGAGTGAAAAATCAACTCCTTCTGTGCGTTTTGACGGCTTCACGAACGATTGGGAGCAGCGAAGAATCCAGGACTTCTGCAAAGTTACGAGTGGCGAATTTGTTATCAAGACTAAGCAAGATGATTCTTATCCTTACCCGGTCTACAACGGAGGGAAAACTAATACTGGATACTACAGTGAATACAATCAGACAGGGAACAAAGTCATTATTAGTGCCAGAGGAGCTGCTGGCTTCGTAAACCGTTCAGCTACGGCTTTTTGGGCTGGCAACAGCTGCCATTCTATTGAGGTGTTGGATGAGTCTGATTGGATTTTCCTCTACTATGCGTTAAAAGTTAGAGAAAATCAACTTATTCGTGATCAGCAGACTGCAACAATTCCTAGTGTTTCCAAAAAGCAAGTTCTGGAGACAACAGTTGCGTTGCCTTCCGTCGAAGAGCAGAAAGTAATTTCTTCTTTCCTCGGATCCATTGATTCCACCCTCACTTTGTGTCGGCGAAAATTTGATCTTCTCACGCAAGCGAAGAAAGCTTTGATGCAGCAGATTTTCTCTCGCAAACTGCGCTTTAAGGCTGATGATGGCTCTGATTTTCCGGAGTGGGAAGATCGACGATTCTTGGAATTAATAGACAGAATCATCGATTATAGGGGTAAAACTCCGAAAAAGATTGGAATGGAATGGACTCCAGAGCCGACAAAATATCTCGCCCTCTCTGCACTAAATGTAAAACAAGGATATATTGACTTTGCTGTAGATCCTCACTATGGAAATAAAGCTTTATATGACAAATGGATGACAGGTAACGAATTATACCCAGGAGAGGTTGTGATCACTACTGAAGCTCCCATGGGGAATGTTGCTCAGATTCCTGATTCTGAACCATATATCCTAAGTCAGAGAGTTATTGCTTTTATTCCGCAAGGTGATCTTGTTTCAGATGATTACCTAGCTTGTCTTTTGCGATCTCCGCAAGTACAAAATCAACTACGTATCCTCGCTACTGGGGGAACAGCACAAGGAATTAGTCAACGATCTCTAACTCGAGTAAAGGTTACTATTCCTTCTCTTCCTGAGCAGCATAAGATTGCTTCTTGTTTGAGTTCTGCTGATGCACTTATCGATCAGGCTCGTGTTGAATTGGAGCAGTGGCGAGAGGTGAAGAAGAGTCTGCTTCAGCAGTTGTTTGTGTAGGCAGTCAGCCGTGCATACTCTCCTGTGCAATTGTTCCACCGATTTCACAGGAGATGTATTATGGCTCGATATCCGAGTAAACAATTGTTTTCCACCTATTACGCGCACTGGATTCACCTCTACAAAGAAGGCGCAGTTCGTCCTGTCACGTTGCGCAAGTATGAGAAAACTCTCGACCACATCACCCAGCTTGCGCCCAACCTGCACTTGCACGAGTTGAACCGGGCAAGCTACCAGGCATTATTGAACAAGTATGCTCAAACTCACGAGAGGCAAACGGTGATGGATTTCCACCACCACGTGAAAGCAGCCATTCTTGACGCTTTAGATGATGGTTTGCTTGTTCATGATCCTACTCGTCGAGCGGTCATCAAAGGGCGTGCTCCCAAAGCAAAGAAAACAAAATTTCTCAGCCTTTACCAGTTGCAGTTGCTGTTGCGCCACTTGCACTTGGGCTCGCAACCAAGTTGGGATTGGTTTATTCTCGTGGTGGCGAAAACCGGTTTGCGTTATGCTGAGGCTCTTGCTCTCACTCCTGCTGACATTGATAGAGAACACCAGATTATCAGCGTGACCAATTCTTGGAATTATAAAAGCAGTACGGGTGGTTTTCAGCAAACAAAGAACCCTACTTCAGTGAGGAAAATACCTGCTGATTGGAAACTGATTCATCAGTTAACCACCCTGTGTGAAGGAAAGTCTGCTGATCAGCCGATTTTTGTTCCTGAGGGTAAGCGCGTGTTCAACTCAACAGTGAACGACATTCTCGAACGCTACTGCACGCAGTTAGGAATTCCCGTAATCTCTATCCACGGGTTACGTCACACTCACGCTTCACTGCTGTTGTATGAAGGTGTATCGATTCCGAGCGTTTCCAAACGTCTGGGACACGCGGATACGACGACCACAGAGAAAACCTACCTGCACATTATTCAAGAGCTGGAAAATCAAGACCGTGACAAAGTCATGAAACACTTAAGCCAACTCTAAAACAATGAAGGTTTCTGCCTCCTATGAGGCAGAAACCCATTACTACTCACACAAATAACTGCTGAAGCAGACTCTTCTTCACCTCCTGCCACTGCTCAAGCTCAACACGAGCCTGATCGATAAGCGCATCAGCAGAACTCAAACAAGCAGCAATCTTCTTCTGTTCGGGGAGAGATGGGATAGAAACCCTGAAATTTTCAATGTCATACTTAGAGATATTTTGTTGAGCTGCTCCCTGACCAGCATTGAGCATAGCTTGCTCAAAATCAGCAGAGGAAATTCTTTGATACAGATACTCCACATTGAGCTCGGTACTATTAACTTCCAATAGACCAACACGTTGATTGAGTAAATTATTTGAACCCCGATTTAGAGAAACCCGCCCGACATTACCAGTCAGAGAGATTAATATATCGTTTTCTTTTAATACCTGCCAATGAGCGATGTTTTTTGGCAACTCATCGATTGTACTAGTACTGGAATCTACTGTTATGAAATGTTCTCCTCGTACATTTGCAATCGTAATTATGTGATAATACCCGTGAGGTACATAAGTAGAACTACTGAAAGCATATCCGTTGCGAAGGATAGCCATTTCCCCTAGCTTCTTCTCTTCCCACCGCGGAAAATCAGAACCATCATCAGCCTTAAACCGCAGCTGTTGAGAGAAAATCTGCTGCATTAAAGCTTTCTTCGCTTGCGTGAGAAGATCAAATTTTCGCCGACACAAATCGATGAGGGAATCAACAGTTGAACAGTAGTGATTGATTAATTCAATTTCCTGTTTATCTGATGGCTTGTAGATTACAGCATTTCGTACTTTCTCTGCATTTAAATTGGCTTGGGTACCAGTAGAGATAAATGGCCTCCATGAATCTTCTACACTCGCTTTTACCAAGCATTGGTACACGAAATCACGAACAGAAGAATCTGTGAAGACCATATTGTAAAAGGCCTGAGAAGTAGCAGCATCGATTTCAAGAACTGCTACTTTCCCAACTGAAGCATACATTGCCAAGCTAATTGCTCCTCTCGGAACAATCCAAGCAGCAGAGTTTTGTAAACCTGCTTCAGTAATCATCTTTGTGGTTTGCTTAATATAGCCATTCGAATCGGATACATCAGAAATGCTCAAAAACGGGATATCTCCGTTGTAATATTCAGCCACAGAAGATTTGGGAGTTCCGCCTGATCCGGCTTTTTCAAACAGCTCGCCAAGCTTACGCTGCTCCCAAGCGAATCAATGTGTGAACAAAGGATAGAAAAATGAACGATTTGAGGTGCTTTGTGCGCATGAAAAGTTATCCACAATAAGAAATATTTCTCGAATTGCTGTTGTGTGGTCGATAAAATGACGGTACGTCGTCACACGAGAGGGGAGGAGCAATGAGCACGACTGTAAGAGTGCCAGTGAAGGCTTCTATCTGGGATTGGGTTATGCGTATCGGCGCATACAGCAACCTCACTGTGGCAGATCATGAGAAAATCGATCTCTGGCGTTCTGGCAGTGAAAATCCTACGATGCGTCAAATCTCTTACATGAGCAAAAAGCTGAGTGTGCCATTCGGCTATTTCTTCCTCAAAGAGCCAGTTGATGACACTCCTCAAGTTTTTGCTCATCGAACTATTGCAAATGCTAATCTAGCCAAGCCTTCTCGCGATCTTGTAGATACCGTTTTCTCCATGCAATCTATTCAGGATTGGGCACGGCAAGATTCTCGCGATAACGATTATGCTCAATTGAGCTATGTCGGTTCTTGTTCAATTGCAACCATCACCGCGCAACAACTCGCTCATCGAATTCGCCAAGTGCTCGGCCTCGATGAACGATAGTTTGAAGCAGTGAGCTCACCACGGCTTCTATCTGAAGCTTTTACCTTGTTGAGGCAAAGTTGCGAACAGGCTGGCATTCTCGTCATGCTCAATGGAATAGTTGGAGATAACACTCATCGAGCGTTAAATCCTCAAGAGTTCCGCGCATTTGCCCTGGTTGATGCCTATGATCCACTCATCTTCATCAACCATGCTGATAGTCGTGCCGGCCAACTCTTTTCTCTTGCTCATGAAGTAGCGCACATTTGGCTAGGCGTAGATGAGCTGTACAACGACAATTACCTAACACAAAGCAATGCGCCTCTGGAAGTGCTGTGCAATGCTACCGCAGCTGAACTGCTCGTACCGAATGCTGCCTTTATTCAAGAATGGAAGCGAAGCATGTCTACAGGGATAGGTGAGGTACAAATCATAGCTCAGCTTGCGAAAGTGTTTCCAGTATCAGCTGTAACTGTTGCTCGCAGGGCACTTGACGCTGGTTTCATTGGTCAGGCAATGTATGACAAGATTGCAGATGAAAGTCTGAAACAGTGGGAACAGAAGGAATCAACAGTTTCAGGTGGGAACTACTACAACACCAAACAATCTCGACTGGACCATCGTTTCCTTGCACGGTTGTCCGCGAGCATCTCAGAGGGACGAACAACTTATACTCAGGCGTACCGCTTGACAGGAAGTAACAGAACTACCTTCCCAAAGCTTCTTGAAGCAGCCGGTTGCACGTCATTTTGGAGTTTATTGCATCAGTCTCTTTGACTATATGCATCATGAAGGCCAGTATTAACCCTCAGGCGGGTCGAGTAGCGCGGGTTCCGTATGATGGAGACTATGAATCCGCAAGCTTTGAGCACTTTGATTGTCTCCATCGTCACCGAGCTGGTGAACGCTGGAAAGGCCGGCGAACTGACCGCCGACATGGTTCCGACCGCCCAAAAGGCCGCTGTCATGCGTCCAAAGGACCGCGCACACGGCGATTGGGCATCGAACATCGCCCTTCAGCTGGGTAAGCGCGCTGGCATGCAACCGCGTGCTTTCGCTGAACCGATTGCTGAGAAACTGCGCGAAAACGACGGTATTGCTTCTGTCGACATCGCAGGCCCAGGCTTCATCAACATCACGTTGAACGCTGCAGCCTCCGCACAAATTGTCGACGAAGTTCTCCAGCAGGGCTCCTCTTTTGGCACGAATACGCATTTGGCAGGCCGCACGCTCAACCTCGAGTTCGTTTCAGCAAACCCAACAGGGCCAATCCACATTGGTGGCACTCGCTGGGCTGCTGTTGGCGATTCCATGGCTCGCGTCCTGCAAGCCAACGGCGCCGACGTGGTGCGCGAGTACTACTTCAACGATCATGGCTCCCAAATCGACCGTTTCGCAAAGTCTTTGGTTGCTGCAGCTCACAACGAGCCAGTTCCAGCCGACGGTTACAAAGGCTCCTACATCAACGAGATTGCCAGTACAGTAATTTCGCAAGCCACCGCTGACGGCGTTGACATCCTCTCCCTGCCTCGTGTTGACGACGGCGTGAATGAGGACGGCGAGCCTCTGGGCGAGGGCGATTCTGCTCAGCGTGAGGAGTTCCGCAAGCGTGCCGTTCCACTCATGTTCGACGAAATTAAGAAGAGCATGGAAGAGTTCCGTGTTCACTTCGACGTGTACTTCCACGAGCAGAGCCTTTACGACGATGGCGAAGTAGATAAAGCTTTGGCTAAGCTTCGTGAGCTGGGAGTCGTCTATGAAAAGGACGGCGCAACCTGGCTTCGCACCACTGACTATGGCGACGATAAGGATCGCGTTCTCATCCGCTCCAACGGCATGCCAAGCTACTTCTGCTCCGATGTCGCCTACTACTTCAACAAGCGTCACCGTGCCACAAAGCCTGCTGACACGGCAATCTACATGCTCGGCGCTGACCACCACGGCTACATTGGCCGCCTGATGGCTGCAGCCGCCGCTTTTGGTGACAAACCACAAGAGAACATGCAAATTCTCATCGGTCAGCTCGTCAACATCTTCAAGAACGGTGAAGTGGTGCGCATGAGTAAGCGTGCTGGCAACATCGTTACCATTGACGATCTCGTTGACGCAGTGGGTGTGGATGCTGCACGCTACTCCTTGGCTCGCACCTCATACAACCAGACTCTCGACATCGACCTCGACGTTCTGACCAGTCACACCAACGAAAACCCGGTGTACTACGTTCAGTATGCTCACGCTCGTTCCTGCGCTGTGGACCGCAACGCTCAAGCAGCAGGAGTCAACCGTGACGGCGCTGACCTTTCCTTGCTCGACCTCAAGGACGATGAGGAACTGCTGGCACAGCTCGCCCTCTACCGTGAGGTTCTCACCACCGCTGCTGACCTGCGCGAGCCACACCGCATTGCTCACTATTTGGAAGATCTCGCTGGAGCTTACCACACGTGGTATGCCAAAGAACGTGTGGTTGCCATGCCTTTGACTGACGCAGAAAAGCGTGGCGAGCAGCAAGCGGTTGAACTGCTGGAAAAGCAGAAGAACCCTGAACCGGCACGCGCTGCAGCTCGCCTACGTTTGAACGACGCAGTACGCCAGGTTGTAGAAAACGGTTTGGCACTCTTGGCAGTGTCTGCTCCAGAAAAGATGTGACCTCAATGGTTTACCAGTCAAACGGTGTGAAAGTGAGCGTCCCCGCATCCGCATCCGGTTTAGGCCCCGGTGTGGGAACGCTCGCCTTGGGCTTGGATCTTCACCTCGACGTCACCTTCGAACCTGTTGCTCGCTCCGGAGCGCAGGTGAGCATTCGTGGCGTCGACGAGCTTGCTTTTCCTCATAACGAGCAAAATTTGAGCGTGAAAGCCTGCTGGTTAACCCAAGATTTCTTGGGTGAGCCCCGCACCGGTTTGACGGTAAGCATGCGCAACTTAATTCCAGCTCGCGCAGGTTTGGGAACGTCAGTAGCTAGTGTCGTGGCAGGAGTAGCAGCAGCATTCGCCATGCGCCCTGACCAAGATGACCTCACTTCAGCTGAGTTCAAGCAGCAGTTGTTCTCTGTTGCCGCATCGATGTTGGGAAGGCAAAGCGCCACAGCGGCATCGGTGTGTGGCAATCTTGTGTCAGTGTGGCTCAGAGAGCCCAGCGACGTGCCTTCTTCAGTTGTTGGCTTCCCGCAAGCTATTACGCGCCAAACAGAGTGGGTAGCGCAAAGCTCTCCTGTGCATCCCGCCATTCAAGCAGCACTCTTGTTGCCAGCTGAGCGACGTCGCGGAAGCCTTCCTCTTGGTGCTGAACCAGACTACGGTGAAGGTACTTCTGAGCCGTTCTCCCGCTCGCGCGCGCTGACGAACATTCAGCGTTCGGTGCTCCTGCACTCTCAGCTGACTGGCCAGAATATGCCTGATAATCAGTTGCTTTTCGACGCTACTCATGACGCAATGAGGCTTCCTTTGCTCGACGGGGCTCTGCGCGAGTCGGTGCTGCTGGTGGAACACTTACGTTCCCAAGGTTTCGCTGCTGTTCTGCTCGGCTCTGGTCCAGCTGTTCTCGTTCTTCACGCTGACCCAGATTATCAGCGCACTTTAGCGCGTATGAAAGATGCGCAAGAGTCTGGTTCAGAAGCGTGGAACCCTTACGGAGTGGGTATCGCTCCGGGTATGTGGAGTTCGAGCGCCAGGCCCGCGTGGGTTAACCGCATCAAGCAGCTGGTGGAGCATGATTGGCTGGCCAACAAGCGTTGGAGCTTGACTTATATGCCGCTCGATAAAAACGGTGTTCAAGTCACGCCCTTGAATGCAGAATAATTGCAGAATAGCGAAGGTCCCGCGCGCCGCCCGCCCGCGCCGAGTGGGCTGAACTGAAAACGAAGGTACAGAAGCCACAAAGGAAGGCATCAGAGTGAGTATCCCTGTCATCTTGGCATCCTCTTCCCCTTCGAGGCGTGCTCTGCTGTTGCAAGCAGGCATCTGCCCAACCATCCGCGTTTCGCGCGTCGACGAGGACGCCGTCATTCGTCGCTTCGCCGCCAACGCGGACATGAAAGTGGAGGATATGCCTACCGAGCAGCGCGTGATGGTTCTTTCCCGCGCGAAGGCTCACGCTGTGCAGGCTGCTTACCGCGAGCAGGAGAACACGATTAACCGCGCTCGCCGCTCCACTGCTATTGAGGAGCGCGTCAACCCTCTGATCGGGCGCACGACGACGGAACTGTTGGGCGGGCCGTTGGGCACGATCGCTGCTAACCCTGGGCTTGCGGGGTTGAAGAAGGGCCCTCTGCTCATCGGCTCGGATTCTATGTTCGAGTTTGACGGTGTGGCGTATGGCAAGCCGCACACTGCTGAAAAGGCTTTCGAACGCATCGCCCAGATGCGTGGCAAGTCCGGCACTTTGTGGACAGGTCACACCCTCATTGACCTTGCTTCGGGGAGGGAACTATCGGAGATTTCCAGCGCTCGTGTTCACTTCGCCGACTACTCCGACGAAGAGATTCGCGCATACGTGGAAACGGGTGAGCCCCTCGAAGTGGCAGGTTCTTTCACTCTTGAGGGTTTGGGCGGAGCTTTTATCGACTCTGTTTCTGGCGATCCGCATGGAATTCAGGGGTTGTCGCTTCCTCTGGTGCGCCAGATGGCCACTCGTTTGGGCTTCTTCTGGCCTGATTTGTGGAATTTGAAGCGTGATAAGCGCGGCCGTTTGGCTATTAACGGAGATTCTCGCGCCCCGTTGAAGCATGTTTCTCAGCCGGGTGATGGTTTCATCGATTGCGCGTGCGGGCATAAGCATTGGGGTTTGCACGGTGCTGCTGGTGTTCTGCTCTTCCGCAGGGACACTTTCACTGGTGAGATTACTCATGTTGCTTTGCAGCGTCGTGCGGTTTGGTCGATAGAGGGTAGAACCTGGGGTAACCCGGGTGGTGCGCTGTCAACGGGGGAGAGCCCATTTGAAGGCGGCCTTCGTGAAGCCTGGGAAGAAGCAGGTATCGCTCCGCAGGATATTGACATTGTCGGTGCGCATACGGAGGACCATGGCCCGTGGGCGTACACGACTTTGCTCGCGTTTGAGCGTGTGGGCCATTCGGTCAAGCCGCATGTGACGGATAACGAGTCCATCGATGTGGTGTGGAAGCGTGTGTCTGATGTGGAGTCGTTGCCGCTGCTGAGCTATTTCAAGGCAGATTGGCTGGATGATTTGCATCGCGCCCGTCAAATCTCGCGCGCTATGGCAAACAACTGAGCATGAAAAACTGCGCTCAGCCTTGATCAGCTAGAACACGCTCGGAGCCTGCACTTTAACCGCTCGATCTTGTACGTGAACCGCTCGGGCCGCTGCACCACACACGTGCTCGGTCGCATATAGCTCATCCCAGCGCGCACAGCTTTCGGGTACTGCTTAACGCTCGCCTCCCAACCCGTTGGCTTACCGCATTGAGGGCAACTGTTATCGCTCGGCTCTCTCGGTGTGTCGCAGTTTGTGCAAAACTTCTCTGGTATGTCAGCCATAGTTCACTGGCCTTCGTTGCTTCTTTTATTGTTCGGTATCGCTGTACGGTACGAAGGCGTATGAAGCAGCAAAAGAGCCGAGCAGCACTCTTGCACTACCCGGCTCTCTGTTACCTGAGATTATCACTGCTGATTATTGCCCTGCTGATAATCCTGAGGGTTCTGCGGGTATCCAGGTGCCTGAGGAGCAGGCGCTTGCTGGTAGGTGCCGGGCTGTGCTGGGTACTGAGGAGCCGGAGCCTGCGGGTAGCGTCCACCTTGCTGCTGTGAAGGAGCAGGAGCCGCTGGTTGCGCAGGAGCTGGTGTTGTTGGGCTCTGAGGGGCGGGAGCAGCTGGACGCTGTGGTGCGGCAGCTACCTGTTGCTGGAGCGGCATCTGCCCAGTAGGCTGCACAGGGTAAGCGGCATATTGAGGCTGGGAATATGCTCCAGGAGCAGCATATTGCTGTGGTTGTGCCTGGTACTGTGGTTGTGCCGGGTACTGAGATTGTGCTGGGTACTGTGGCATCTGAGGTTGAGCCTGATAGTTCTGAGGCTGAGCAGGGTAGTGCTGAGCCTGTGGAACTTGTGGCTGCTGCACTTGTGGTTGTGCGAATTGAGCAGCTTGCGTTGTTTGCTGGGCTGGCTGTGCCTTCTTCTGAATCATCTTGAGGAATACCAGACGAGCAAGAGCCTCAACGGCGAATGCCCAGAGTGCTCCCCAGAAGATCATTGCTGGGGAAATCTGACCTGCAGAACTAAACACGGAGAACACGGCTGCAGTATTCGGATTGCTCATTTGCGATATGAAGGAAACAGTGTCGCGAGGAACCATAAGGCCCAGAGGGGTATAAGCCAAGCAAATGAATCCCCATGTAACAGCACTGAGCAGTGGGAACACCCATGTGTGCTTCCAGTTACGTTCCTCTTCGTCAGCGGCCATACGGCGAGCCAAAGAGTAGGCTACTGCAGCAAGGCTTGCAAAGGTAATCAGAACAAGAGCCAGTTTGATCAGAGGGATCCATGCTGGGTCATGCACTGAGCTTGGGGCGAAACGACCATTTCTTCTCAACATATCGAGTTGATTAGTCACGTTTGAACCGGGAAGGAACCTAAACAGTGGGTAAAGGTTGTCTACCTGCAAAGCAAGCCCATCCATGACGGAGGACGAGAAGTCAGAGAAGGTAGAGAAGGTGAACAGGCCGAGGACGGAGAAGGAACCCCAGCTTCCCAGGGTCATGAGTTGGAACATGGCTAGAGGACCGAAAACGAAGATCAATGGGATGAAAGCAAACGTCTTCGACACTACTGCCACGGCAACGAACAGAATAATCGTTAAAACGGTGAATACAACGTAGAAGAGTAGCGATGTTTCAACAAAGGTACGAACGCCATAGTGCAAACGTGCCAGTGAGGGTTTGTGGTCTTTTCCGGTAATGAGCATTCCCAGGAGAGCACCCACAACGACTAAGAACAGAGGGTTCCAGAACGCTTTTGCTGATACAGAGGACACGGAAACTGGAATGGGAGTTTGAACGATTGTTGCCGTTGTCGTGGAACTAGCAAGTGCACCGAGGATGCAAACAATAATGCCGGTGCCAATTCCTGCAATAGCGAGAGTAATGCAACGAGAAAGGAGTACTTCCTGACGCTGTTCTGTGTCGGCTACCGCGGAACGCGCTGCGATGATACCGCCGATAAGTGCGCCAACGAGCGCCAAAACACCAATGATTGTGAGTGGAAGTTCAACGGCAAAGCTCACCGATGTTTGAGAGGTTTGAACGGGGAAACCTTGAAGTGTGCTTCTCAGATCGACGTCAGTATTGTACGTTCCACCAAAACCAGTTACCAGTGTTGACAGGATTGATTTGAAGGAGAGCGCGGAAGAGGTAATCGCGGAATTGTGGCTAGGCAGCAAGATGGAGGTAAGGAACAGCATAATGGCTTGCAACATCACTCCAATAACAGCACCTGCCATTGTTGTTCCTGCGATAATGCCTGCTCTCTGATAGATTGCTGGCTTTTTCAGTACTGCAGTGAATTGATTCTGCGGCAGTTTGATGGACAGGGAGGGAGTGGCTGCTCCTGGGGTTGCTGGCTGGTTAGCAGATCCCTGTGCCATAGCAGGTGCAGCAGGCTGTTGCACCGGGGCGGCAGCTGGGTGCTGTGGTTGTTGTGTCTGTTGTGGCTCGGCAGCAACTGGCTGTTGTGGTGTAGGTTCAGCGTCTGGTGTAGGTGTTGCTTGGTCTGCAGCTGAAGGAGTATCCAAAGCTTCTTGCATTGCTTCTGCTGCACTCGGTTCTGGAACTTGAGGAGCAATCGCTGCAGGTGCTGGAGCTACGGGAAGTTCTGACTCAACACCTCCACTGTGCTCAACTGCAGGGGCTTCTAGTTCTTCTTGTGGTGCTGAAGGAGCTGGTTGTGTGGACTCAACTGGAGGTTGTACAGTTGTTGGCTCGAGCACTTCTTCTTGTTCAACAACGGAAGGTGCAGTTTGCGTTTCAGGTTCAGGTGTTGGTTGTTGGACGTGAGGCTCAGAAGTTTGTTGCTTCTGGGCAGGGTGTTGGCTCAGGGGCATCATGAAGGTAGTTTCATCGCCTGTTGCTTCTGGCTGGGCTGGGATATGAGCAATCTCAGCAGAAAGAGAAGCAATTTCAGGCTGCGATGATTGTTGAGTTTGCACCTGCTGCGCCTGTACAGTTCCAACCGGTTGGGATGCAACTTGAGCCTGTTGTACGGGCGGGATCGCTGGTTGTGCAGGTTGTACGGGCTGTGCAGGCGCTGCATATTGTGGTTGTGCCTGTTGTGCTACTGGTTGTTGTGCTACGGCCTGCGCTGGTTGCGCAGGTGTTTGCAGGACTCGAGTACCGCAGCGCCCGCAAAATGCAGCACCGGGTCTGAGTTGAGATCCGCAATTTCTGCAATACATTTCTATCTCCTCATTTTGTGCTGCATCATTGCATACAGCTATGCGGCTAAGACTAGCAAGAATCAGAGTGCAATTTCCTCACAAATTGCATTCTGTGGATAATTTCTTGAAATCACTGAGATTATTTTCAGTACGGTAATCACGAGTTATTAATTAAGCCGAGCAGTTTTCACTGCTCGGCTTGTACTATCGCTCCAGATCCGAGATGGAAAGAGTGTTACTCATTAAAAGTAATCTTTCCGTTCTTGTCCACAGTGAAGTTGATGGAAGAAGACCAACCAAAATCAATGTCATTATCTGTTTGATCATGATCGGTGTCCCCAAGGAAGGAATAATCGTATTCGTAATGAATTTTTCCTTTATCCTTGAGCTTTGCCTCGAATTCATTATCTTCTACCGAGATCTCTCCAATAGTTGGATACTTCTTCACGGTTGCCTTGACGTTGGAATAGAAGTCACTGCTCCATGAATACCAGCCAGTGTCAAGCCACTCATATCCATCTTTGTCGGTCGGGTGCTTCGCAACCTCATCGATGGCTTGATTCAGGGCTTGCTGTACAGCTTCCTTAACAGCGGATGATGGTGTGTACTCGAAGACAACCTCATTGTTCTCGGGGGTCACCTTTACCGGCTTTGATTCCACCCACTTCGTGTTCTTGACAGATGCAGTGTAAATAGCTGGGTAAGCTTCATATGGCTTGCCATCCGCTTTCACCTTGGCTCCGTTGACGGTAGCAGTGTCGGAGAGCATCTCATCATGCCAGATGCTCAGTTTCATCTTCAACTGGTCTTTCACTTCCCACTTGGAGAAGAAGATGCCAGTCGTTCCCGTCTTTTGCAAAGTGATGGTATTGGATTTTGTATGACCATCAAGGTCGTACTTCACCGTGATTGAACGATTTTCACCGGATGTCTGGTTCTCAGAGAGGCGGAAGTTCGTCGGGCGCTGAACTTTCTTGCCTACAGCGTTGCTGATCAGTGGGCTTGACATCTTCGATGTGCTCACTGCCATAGCATTAGCTTGCTCAAAGTTGCCTGCAGCAATGGCATTCGTGTAACTCTCAGCAACCGCCATTGGGCTGAAACGAGTGTTGTCGATAACGGTGATAGCAATGCTTCCACCAATACCGACGAGTGCAAGAACACCGACAGTAATAGCAACAGGAATAACAACCTTCTTGTTTACCTTCATTGCTGGTGCTGCTTGAACAGCAGCAGGGGTGACATCTGCAGAAGCAGCTGCTGCGGCTGCAGCTTGCGCTGGAGCGACGCCTGGCTGACCTGCAGCAACAGGTTGACCGGCAGCAGCTGGCTGAACTGGCGGCTGGGCAAGAGGTTGTCCAGCAACTGCTGGGGTGACATTAAACATGCCCAAGAATACCAATCGTGCTAGGGCTTCGATACCGAAGGCCCACACCGCACCGATCAAGACCATTGCTGGAGTGATGCCATTACTTGCTGTTGGCGAATAGTTCGAGGAAGTACCCCAGGCAGCAAGGCCGCTAAGAATCGTTCCGCCAAAGCCACCCATAGAAACGGAGATGGGAGCGAAGCAAATAACGAGGAATCCCCACAGAACTGCGGTATAGAGAGGGGCTTTCCAAGAATGCTTCCATTCACGTTCTTGTGGATCAATAGCCATACGCTTCGCCAAGCGATATGCGGAATATCCCGTGCATAGGAGAACCAGAATCAGAGAAATAATGAAGAAAATGCTGATTTCTAATTCACCTTCAGGATGCTGGAACAAACTTACGGTGAATCCCATGAAGCTTACAGAGCCTAAGCTACCAATAGCAGTCATTCCCACTGCAAGGAATGGGCCGATCAAAGGCAGGAAGAGAACCGCGTAGCCATTCTTACCAGCAATGCTCCACACCACGAGCGCGACAATGGATACAACAGTGAAAACAGCAAAGAAGATTTCCGTGGTTTCTAAGAAGGTACGTAGTCCAAAACGCAGGCCTTTCAGGCCGGCTACGAATTGATCGAGAGGCTTCCCTGAATACTGGGAAGTGACGAAGCCCAATGTTCCACCTGCCACGACAATGAAGAATGGGTTAAAGAAGCTTCGTGCGCTCACAGTAGAGAACGCGACTGAGTTATCTGGGTGCATAATTGCGATCGCTGCCACGATGGTGATAAACAGGCCGGAGAATATGCCAGCCAGTATCAATGAGGTGCAGATGCGCACGTATGAAGACTTCTTTGCCGCAGCTGTCGAAGCATCAAAACGCATGTTGTTGTCACTCTTGACAATCTGAATGACACCTACATAGGCGCCGACAAATGCTAGCAGGCCAACGAGGGAGAGAGGAAGTGAAGCATCGCCAGATGTACCGAAGGAAAACATTCCTGAGGTTGTCATGTGGATGTTGCCACCGAAGCCCAGAACCAAGAGGTTCAAAATGAGCTGGAAGGCATTAACCTCACGAGGAAGGCCGCTGGTCGCATCGCCTTTTGCGCCGAAGTAAGTCAGTGGTGCAAGGATGACAAGGCCAATCAAAGCTCCTGCCATCGCAAAGCCGGCAATAATACCGGCATGCTGGTAGAGCTTTGGATTTTCAAGCAGGCGAACAAATTCGCCCGTAGAAGCTGATGGTTGAGGTCCAGCAGGAGCAGTGGTCGTCGGTGCTGCTGGCGCAACGCCTGGCTGGAATGTTAGGCCTTGTGCAGGCGGCACGGGGTTGGGGGACTGTTGGGAAGCAGATGCAGGCTGCTGCTCAGCAGGCGGGTTAACAGGCGCGCCACAGTTGGTGCAGAAGGCTGAGTCCTCTGGAATCTGTGCGCCACATTGCGTGCAGTACATAATCTTTCTCCTCATTAGAAAGTGTTGATCTCGTAAAGATCAACGGTGCCTTCCACCTTACCAGCGCATTTCGTAGATGAAGACAGGTGCTGTTCAGGTGTGCGCAAAGAGGGGTGTTGTAGTGATAATCCGCATGGTTTCAAGCTTAAAAGGGTGTGTATTTCGAGAAAAGTGGGTGAAGAAAACAGATATTGGCCACGCGTTTTTTGAAACTGACAGGTTAGATATGGGGAAACGTTGATTTTTCAAGGAGTGGCAATCTTAAGCCTTTACAAAAGCTTTACAAAAAGAAGAATTGCGGAAAGTTTCCATAGAGTGAGCAAAAGTGTGCCATACTGTGAAGAGCAGTTCTGCACAACTGCGTGAGAGTGATGCGTTGATCCCCTCGCCGATTGCGAGTGACGGTGTCCGCATCCGCCCGTGAGCTTTTGAAACTTTTCTAGGCCCAAGGCTTGGAAATCCACACAGGAGTGGGTGCAGCCGTTCCGAGGAGATGCTTCTCGTGAGCAATACAACAGAATCTGAAAATGCAAATACGCCTGAGCAGGCACCAGTCCGCCGTACCCGCAGGCGTGCAGGAAGGCGTGTCGTGCGCGCTGCTGGAGCGGCAGGAGCAAAACTGCCAGTCTCAGTGACTGCGCCCGCGCACAGTGACGACGATACGGCTCAAGCTGCCTCGACGAGCGTGGCTGCTGAGCAAACGGCTAGAGAAACTGCCGCACAAACTGTTGCTCAGAATGCTGAGCAGGCCGATCGCGCCGAGCGCGCTGACCAAGTTGTCAAGCAGCAAGCTTCAGTGAAGGAAACTGTTGAGCGAGCAGCTTCGACTGCAGGTGCTGCCAAGGAAGCCGCAGTAGCGGAGAGTGCAGCTGAGGAAAGTGGCGCTGAGGAACCTGCCGCAAAGGAACCTGAAGCGCAAGAAAACCCTGAACAGGCACAGCGTGCGCGTCGAGAAGCAATTGCCGCCGTTCTCTTCTCTGATAAGGGCGTGAGCGAGCCGAAGCTTGTGCAGCAAGTACAGCCAGCTGTGCAAAAAGCGAAGGCTGAAACTGCTGACAAGCCGGCCGCCAACAAGGCAGCTGAGAGCAAAGCTGCTGAAGGCAAGACATCTGAGGGTAAGGCTGCAACCGAAACCGCAGAAACCGCAGCGCCTGCAGTGACCGCAGAAACCGCAGAAACTGCGCACAACAACCAAACGCGCGCACAGCGCACTCGCCGCCGCCTGGCAATCACGCCAACCTTCAGCGAGCCAGAGCCAGAACAAGAAGAGCCACACCGCCGCCTCACCCGCGCAATGTCGGCACTGCTCTTCCAAGAGCCCGTGTTGCCAGCGACTAACGCCTCCGCTCCGAGCGCTGAGCCAAGCCCAGCCTTTGAAGAGGAAGAAGAGGCAGGCCATCGCCGTCACCGCTCTCGCTCCCACTCTTCTCGCCGCTTGAACTCTTCGGAACGCGCAGCCGCTGCCGAAGTAGACAGCATTGAGCAAGAGATTGCCAGTGAGGAAGAAGAGCGCGGCACCCGCTCCCGCCGTCGCCGCAGAGGCGCAGAGGCGAACGAAACTGCTGCACGCTCACGCGCAATCACTGCAGCACGCGATGATGACGAACATGACAGCGAAACAGCTGAAGGCAAGAGCGCTATCAGCGTAAGTAGGCGTCGCAAGGGTGCGGACGGCGAAAACGACGCTGGTAATCTTGAGCCAAACTTTGACGAAGAGCGCACCACACCAACGCGCCATCGCCGTAGGAGCCTTGAGGAAATTGAGGCCAGGCGTCAGGCTCGTCGAGCAGCGCGCGAGCAGGAGCGTGAGCAAAGGCAAGAGCAGGAAGACGAGGAAGACCGCGAAGAAGGCGTCACTCGCCGCCGTCGCAGGAGAAGCGCCGATAGGGCAGCCAGCCGCGCTGAGCGCAACGCCGACCGCAGCGCCGACCGCGCAAGCCGTGAAGAACGCGACGAGGCCAGCGAATCGACAATCCTGCGCACCAGAACGCGCAACCGCTCCCGCCGCCTCGCCCTGCCAGAGCCGAGCGACTCGATGGAGCCACTGCCAGCAACCCACGCCGAGCGCAAGCAAGCCTACATTTCGCGCATCAAGGACGTGAAGGGCTCAACCCGCCTGGAGGCCAAGCGTCGCCACCGTCGTGACACGCGCCGAACTCGCAGCCAGCACAATCTCGTCATCGAGCAGGACTTCCTGGCACGCCGCGAAAACGTCGACCGCCAGATGATCGTGCGCGAAAAGGGCCACCACACCCAAATCTCCGTCATCGAGGACAACATCCTCGTCGAGCACTACGTTTCCGACATCCAAGAAGTGTCGACCGTGGGCAACATCTACGTTGGCCGCGTCCAAAACGTTCTGCCAAGCATGGAAGCAGCCTTCGTCAACATTGGTGAAGCGCGTAACGGCGTTCTCTACGCAGGCGAAGTCAACTGGGATGACACGCAGCTGGAAGGTGAAGCTCGCCGCATCGAGCGCGCCTACCATTCGGGCGACCCTGTGCTCGTGCAGGTCACCAAGGATGCGATTGGCCACAAGGGTGCCCGCCTGACCAGCCAGGTTACTTTGGCTGGCCGCTACATCGTGCTCGTGCCAAGCGGCGGAATGACCGGCGTGTCGCGCAAGCTCTCCTCTCGCGAGCGCCTGCGCCTCAAGCGCATCGTCCAAGCCGTCACCCCGAAGGATATGGGCGTCATCATCCGCACGGCAGCAGAGGGAGCCAGCAAGGAAGCCGTCGAAGCCGACTTGAAGCTGCTGCTCGAACGCTGGGAAGGCATTCAGAAGCGTTACAACGAGCTCAAGGACACGCATCGCCCGCACATCCTGCACTCCGAACCTGACGTCGCCATCCGCGTGGTGCGCGACATCTTCAACGATGACTTCCGCCAGCTTGTCGTCGAAGGCGAGCACGTCTACGACCGCATCCATGGCTACCTCGAGGAGATGAGCCCTGAACTGCTGCCACGCTTGAAGCAGTGGGACCCAGCCGAGCATCAGGGTGCTGACGTCTTCGACCAGTGGAATATCGATTCCCAGCTGCGCAAGGGCATGGAACGCCAGGTCTATCTGCCAAGCGGCGGCTCTCTGGTGATCGACCGTACCGAGGCTATGACCACCATCGACGTGAACACCGGCCGCTTCATCGGCAAGGGCAAGTCGCTGGAGGAAACGGTCACTCGCTGCAACCTGGAGGCTGCTGAGGAGATCGTCCGCCAGCTGCGCCTGCGCGATATTGGCGGCATGATCATGATCGACTTTGTGGACATGGTGATGGAGGAGAACCGCGACCTTGTGTTGCGCCGCCTCGTTGAATGTTTGACTCGCGACCGCACGAAGCATCAGGTTGCTGAGGTCACCTCGCTGGGCTTGGTCCAGATGACGCGTAAGCGCGTGGGGCAGGGCTTGGTGGAGGCCTTCTCGGAGGAGTGCCCAACCTGCCATGGCCGCGGCTTCCTGATCCATGACGAGCCGACCATTGAGGCTGACGCTTTCGACCCGTATGAGGTGAAGGGCGGCGATCCTTTCGAAAAGTCGAAGGGCCGTCGTGAGGCGCAGGCTCGTGAGCAGCGTTTGGAGCATGGCTCGCATCCTTCCTCTGATTACCAGCATGGGGAGTTTGATTCTCACTCTGGTGAGGCCGAGCGTGGCGAGTATGAGTCTCGCGATTACTTTGATGAGGCTCAGGCTCGTGAAGAGCGCAAGTCTGCCATTCCTCAGCATTCCTCGCAGGAAGTGAAGGCAAAGTTGGCTGCTATTGCTGCTGCTGCAACCGCCGCTTCCCAAACCGCTAAGGCCGCTGAGGCTGCTGAGGCTGGCCGCGCATCGCAAGCTCAAGCTAGTGGCGAGGTGGCAGCTGGTGAAAATGCTGCTCATGCGTCGCTTGAGATTACCACTGAGCTTTCTTCTGAGGCTTCGACTGCACCTTCGGCTCAGCCAAAGCCTGCGAGCGAGCAGAAGCATGAGCTGGCGCAGAAGCAGGAGAAGGCACAGGAACCAGCGCAACAGCCAGCCCAGGAAGCTGATGACGCTCACGAGGCTGAGCATGAGCAAGCTCACGAGACTGACCGCACTCAAGGGAACTCTGACCAGGATCACGGCGACCAAGAACGTTCCGATCAAGAACACAGTGGTCACGCTCGCCGCTCCTCTCGCACCCAGTTGAGGGGAACGAGGAGAGCGCACGGCACGAGGACAGTCCACCGCGGTGAACCGCAGAACACGCCTACTGTTGACCTCAACCCTCACAGGGGTAGGCGCAAGGCGCAGGCTGCTGTCAACTCTGAGCAGGCTGATACTGCAGCGCGCACGCTCACCACTGAGCAGACAAAACGTGCTGAGAATGCCGCTCAGGCTGATCATGTACAGCAGCAGGAGCACCCAGCCAAGGTTCTGCCGAAGCTGGACCTTCCACAGGTGAAAGCTCGCCCTGCTCAAAGGAAGCATCGCCCTGTGGCATCGCAGGCCCAGTCGGATGACCCGGACACCGTCATGCTCGCTGGCTTTGCGCTGAAAATCCCGAGCCGTGTGACAGCTGAAGCGAAAAAGGAAGCCGAGCGTAACGAGCAGTAAGCTCAGTGCAAATCTCGTCTTATGGGTTCGTTAAAATTGCAAGCAGTGTTTCCATTCTGGAGTTTGACGAACCCGCTCGCTTTTGTGTAGTGTGGAAAGTCGGTGCTTTGTCACGCCCTGAAGCACGCCTCACGCAGCTGAAAAGCAAGCGGAGAGCCAAGGAGTGTGACGAGGAAAGAAACTTCAGAGCTAAGAGCTTCATTTATGAAGGTAGGGGCTATGTACGCGATTGTGAAGGCCGGCGGCCACGAAGAGAAGGTCGAAGTCGGCACGCAGATTACTGTGAATCGCCTGGCAGCAAAGAAGGGTGAGACTGTGGAATTCCCAGTTGCTCTTCTCGTCGATGGTGACAAGGTCACCATGGCTGCTAAGGACTTGGCTAAGGTCAAGGCTCAGGGCGAAGTGGTGGATGACGAGGCCAAGGGCCCAAAGGTCTCCATCATGAAGTTCCACAACAAGACTGGCGGTGCTCGTCGCGCTGGTCACCGTCAGAAGCTCACCGTCGTCAAGATCACCAAGATCGCCTGAGCTGAGCAGCTGATAAAACAGGTGTAAACCTACATTCCGAGGCTTCTCGGAAGTAGGGAAGAATCGGAGGAAAAAATGGCACACAAGAAGGCTGGTTCCAGCTCTAGGAACGGTCGCGATTCAAATCCACAATACCTGGGTGTGAAGCGCTTTGGCGGCCAGAGCGTCGTCGCTGGTAACATCCTCGTCCGTCAGCGTGGTACCCGCTTCTATCCGGGTCTCAACGTCGGCCTGGGCAAGGATTACACCCTCTTCGCATTGGCTGACGGTGTTGTCCGCTTCGGCGTGCGTCACGACCGCAAGGTCGTCGATGTTCTGACCGAGGAGAACAAGGCCTGAGCATTGCTCTTGAAAGGGTCGCGTCACACGCTGATGCGGCCCTCTTTTTTTACCTGAAAACTGAGCGTGCAGGCAGCTGAAGCTCCGGTTCACACTCCAGCTCAAGCTCTAGTTCAACTCCACCTCGCGCTCACCTCACGCAACAGCAGTCACTACAAACTGACCACAGACTCAGAAAATCACAAGAAAGCAGGAAGTATGGCAGAGTTCGTCGATAGTGTTACCGTTCACCTCAAAGGCGGTGACGGCGGCAATGGCGCACACTCCATTCGCCGTGAAAAGTACAAGCCTCTCGCAGGCCCGAACGGCGGAAACGGCGGCAGGGGAGGTTCCATCATCCTGCGCTGCTCAGAAGGCACCAACTCTCTGCTCGACTTCCGCATGCTGCCTCACCGCACCGCAGAAAACGGCCATCATGGTGAAGGCGACTACAAGGACGGGCAGAAGGGTGACGACATCGTCCTCACCGTCCCTGTTGGCACGATGGTTTTCGAAGCCAAAGGTGAGGTAGGTAAGCCCAAGCATCGCGGCGAACTACTCGCCGACCTTCGCACTCCTGGCCAAACTTTCGTCGCAGCAGCTGGCGGCCAGGGTGGTTTAGGTAATCATGCTTTGGCGAATAAGGCTCATCGTGCGCCTGGTTTTGCCCTTTTGGGTGAGCCTGGTGAGGAACGCGACCTCATTTTGGAGCTCAAGTCCATCGCTGACATCGCTTTGGTGGGCTACCCTTCGGCAGGAAAGTCGTCCTTGGTGGCGGCTCTCTCTTCTGCTCGCCCGAAGATCGCCGATTACCCCTTTACCACTCTTGTGCCAAACTTGGGCGTTGTGGAGGCTGGCGACGTGCGCTACACCATCGCTGACGTCCCGGGCTTGATCCCTGGCGCTTCCGAGGGCAAGGGCTTGGGCTTGCAGTTCCTGCGCCACATCGAGCGCACGCAGGTTATCGTTCACGTCATCGACTGCGCCACCTACGAGCAGGATCGTGACCCGATGGCCGACTACGAGGCGCTGGAAAAGGAGCTCGCCGCATACGACAAGAACCTCGAGCTGCCGATCGGCGCTATCCCGATCTCGCAGCGCCCGAGAATCGTGGTTCTCAATAAGATGGACGTTCCCGACGCCAAAGACCTTGCAAATCTGGTGCGTCCCGACTTTGAAAAGCTTGGCCTGCCGGTTTACGAAATTTCTACGGCATCTCACGAAGGCTTGAAAGAGCTCAAGTTTGCCCTGGCTCGAGAGGTTAGCAAAACGCGCGAGATTGTCAGAAAGCTTGAGGCCGAGCACGAGCAAGAACGCGTCGTCATCAAACCTCTGGAGATGGCGCGCAACCGTGCCAAAAACCAGGTGGGTCCTGCATTCAACGTCATCCGTCATGGCGATCCGGAAGGCAACTACTGGTTCGTGGTTAAAGGCGAGAAAATCGCTCGCATGGTCATCCAAACCGACTTCAACAACAACGAAGCCGTCGGCTACCTGGCTGACCGCCTGGCAGCTCTGGGCGTAGAAGACGCCCTCAAGGCTGCCGGAGCAGTGGAAGGCGACGAAGTGCATATGGGCCCTGCAGGCAACGAAGTGGTGTTCAACTGGGAGCCAACCATCACTGCTGGCGCTGAAGGCTTGGATGACGCTCCTCTGGTGTCGCGCGGTGACGACATTCGCCTGTGCGATTACGGTTACGCTAAGCGCCGCTCCAATTCGCAGAGGCGCGTAGATTACCATGAAGAGATGGATCGTCGCGCTGAGGCCCGAGCCGAGCGCGAACGAGAACGTCGTGCTGGCCACTGGAGCGACCCGAGCGTCACTGATTCGCCTGAACAGCCGAACGAGTAAGGACAGCACATGCAGGAGTGGAACCACGCACTGTTAGAGCATATCGACTCTCTTCACGCTCACGAGCCCAACCAGGACGCCGAGCAGCTGGCTCACATTGACACTGATTACTCCATCAGCGCCACCGACCACACTGCTGACCCTGCTCAGGGCCGCGCTGACCTGGTCAAGCTTGCTAAAGCGCATCTGCACCTGCATTTCACTGGTTCTATGACGGTAGAGCGGCTGCGCCAAATGTCGAAGAAGCATCACATCACTCTCGACCCGGAGCTGCTCAACGCTCACCCTCTGCGCGTTCCTGCGGACCGTCGTGGCTGGTATCGCTTCCAGCGTTTGTACGACATGGCTCGTCGTTGCGTGCAAACCGAAGAGGATATGCGCACGATTATCGACGACGCTGCCCGTATTGACGCTGAAGAGGGCTCTAAAATTCTGGAAATCCAGGTCACTCCTGACTCTTATGCACCGATTATGGGTGGGCTCACTCCTGCTTTGGAAGTGATGCTCGATGAGGCGAAGAAGGCGAGCGAACGTCACCATATCGCTGTGGGCGTGATTGTTGCTGCTGCCCGTACCTCTCACCCTCTCAAGGCTCGTACTTTGGCTCGTTTGGCGGCTCGTTACGCAGGGGACACTCCTGGCACGGTGGTGGGCTTTGGCTTGTCCAACGACGAACGCAGTGGCAATACGGCTGACTTCTTGCCGGCCTTCCAGATTGCTCAGCGCGCCGGCTTGCCTCTCATGCCTCATGGTGGCGAGCTGTTAGGCCCTGAGCATATTGGTTTCATCATGAATAACGCGCACCCAGCTCGTATGGGCCATGGCGTTCAGGCCGCTTCTGACCCTGAGCTTTTGGCCGAGCTCAAGCACAATCACGTCACTCTGGAGGTGTGCCCGGCGTCGAATGTTGGCTTGGGCGTGTTTGAGAACAAGCAGAACGTTCCTCTGCGTGCGCTGTACGATTCTGGCGTTGAGGTGGCTCTCGGCGCTGATGACCCTCTGCTCTTTGGTGAGAGGCTCGAAGGCCAGTACGAGGATGCCCGCACGATTCACGGCTTTACCGACGAGATGCTGGCAACCTGGGCTCGTTGCTCGATTAACGGCTCGGTGATGTCGGATACATACAAAAAGCCAGCTCTGGCCGCAATTGACCAGTGGCTGGCTCGCTAACATTTCTTAAGATTTTCACTTCGCATACTCAGCGCAGCTTTCGCTGCGCTGTTTTGTTATGCGCTCTTAGCTGTGTTTTTCGCGTGCGCTGCACGCTGCGTTGACAGCAGCGTGCGGTAAAACCGCGCTGTGGTTACAGCGCTCTATGCTCAGTTTTCACCGGGCTGGAGAGCTTGCACGGCGATGATCGCCGTATTCGTGTTCTGGCAGCCTTGGTATTCCGATGCAGGAATATTCAACGCGTTCTTCTGGTCGGGCGGGAATACGCGCATGGTGTCAGCCGCTTGTGGCTTGCATGCTGCGGTGTCGAAGTTATCCGCGTTGACAATCTTGAGCGGGCTATGTGCTGATTCGCCAGGCTTGAGCACCACCGGCTGAGGGGTTATCGCATCATCGCGAGTTGCTGCGGCGCCAATTTGCTTACCAGAAGCCATCAGAGAGACCCCAGGGAAACCTTCAACAGTGCAGGTATTTTCTCCCGAGTTCGTCAAAACGAGGTACGGGTAAGCCGAGCCGCCACCGCCACCACCGCCAATAGTGAGCTTGGCCGTCAAGCTTGAGGTGGTGCACATTTGGCTCGTGTCCGTCGGGTCAGTTTTCGGAGCCTGAGTGTCGGAATCGTCGTTCGAGCTCTTCTTCGACGTCGAGGAGGAGTCCGTGTCGCTCTTCTGGCTCGTTTGAGGTTTGACACTGCCAGTGCTTTGAGCAGGCGCACCGCAACCAGGCAGGCCCGCGAAAACGAGCGAAGCGGCGGCAACAAGGCTAGCGAAACGCCATGCAGGCTTCATGCGAGAGGATGTTTCGAAGTTTCTCATAACCCTTATTCTAGCGACAACACTCGCGGGTACTAGACGAGAATTCTATTTTGCGCTAATCTATCAAGTCGGCGATGCTTCGGTGTCGTCGTGTCGGTTTGCTATGGTGCAAAGCGATAGGGGAATGGCACAATTGGTAGCGCAACGGTCTCCAAAACCGTAGGTTGTGGGTTCGAGTCCCGCTTCCCCTGCTCAGTTGTTTTCTAGCAAAGGGACGAACATGGCATCGAATAGTGCAGCGAAGAAAGAACAGGGCGTTCGCAAGCCAAACTTCTTCGCCCGTATTGGCCTGTTCACGAAGCAGATCGTGACGGAGTTGCGCAAGGTTGTTTCTCCAACACGTTCTGAGTTGTGGAATTGGTCTTTCGCAGTGTTCGTGTTCGTTGTGCTGTTGATGCTGGTCATCACGGCTCTGGACTTTGGTCTGGGCAAGCTGATGTTCCTCATCTTCGCCTGAAAGCTTTAAAACAATGCCCGGTTCGACCTTTCGATCCGGGCATTTTAAATATTGAAGTATGGCATTTTATGTCAGAGTAGTGCGCTGACGTACGCAATACGAGAGGTACTCATGGTCGATGAAAATACCGCCTCTGCTGAGGCAGAAGAGCTCGAGGGCAACGAGCCAGTCGCTCACGATGTCGCGCAGAGTGCTGTGGCTCAGGAAGCTGCCAGCGCAAGCGATGCTTCTGAAGTTTCTGACAACGCTGAAGCTCATGAAGCTGAAGGTGCTGAGGTCGCTGACGGCGTTCAAGGTGCTGAGGCAGCCGGCGAGAATGCTGACGCTGACAACGGCGAGGAAGAAGACGCTGGCACCAAGGCCGTCGCCGAATTCCGCCAGTCGCTGCGCACCCTTCCTGGCAAGTGGTACGTGCTGCACACCTACTCCGGCTACGAGCGCCGCGTCAAGCAAAACGTTGAAGCTCGTGTCGCTACCTTCGGCCTGGAGGACAAGGTCTACCAGATCGAAGTGCCAATGGAGGAAGTCGAAAAGCACACTGAGAAGGGTAAGAAGCTCATCTCTCGCGTTCGCATCCCTGGCTATGTTCTGATCCGCATGTCCAACGAGGATGAGGACGCCTTCCGCATCGTGCGCGAAACTGAAGCTGTCACCGGCTTCGTTGGCTTGCAAAACGAGCCAATGCCGCTGTCTCGCAAGGAAGTCGTCTCCATGATGGGCCCCATGATCGCTCAGGAGGCTCTGCGCAAGGCCGGTCAGGGTGAAGCTGCCGCCAAGAAGCGCGTCGTCGAAGTCTCCTTCAAGCAGGGCGACCAGGTCACCGTTACTGATGGCCCATTCGCTACGATGGCTGGCGTCATTTCCGAAGTCCAGCCTCAAACGCAGAAGGTCACCGTTTTGGTCTCTATCTTTGACCGCGATACGCCTGTTGAGCTCAACTTCTCCCAGGTCAAGAAGGTTGATGACGAGAAGCGCGGCTGAAAGCCCAGAATTTCTCAAGATTATCAGCCCGCTGACCTCGCTTGTGTGAGCTCATCGCCTGCTGTTTATTCAAAGCCGCCTTCGGGCGGCTTTTTTCATCCGCGGGCTCTTCACGTCCTCGTCTTTGCTCAACTGTGCTGATAATCTTCAAGTAAACAAATTCGTCCTCAAGTAAACAAAATTCGTCCGCCCACTTCGTATAATGGGAAAGCTTATGTGTGCACGCCTGTGCATGCGTAGTATGACACATTGGTAGCGGGAGGGGGAGCTTTCGAGCTTCACCGTCTGCACCGCTTCACAGAAAGAAGTCATTGGAATGCCAGCTAAGAAAGTTGCTGCTCTGATCAAGCTTCAGATTCCAGCAGGCAAGGCAACCCCTGCACCGCCAATCGGTCCAGCTCTGGGTTCGCATGGCGTGAACATTATGGAGTTCACCCAGCAGTACAATGCCCAGACCAAGGACAAGATGGGTCAGATCATCCCAGTGGAGATCACTGTTTATGCTGACCGCACCTTCTCCTTCGTGCTGAAGACCCCACCGGCGGCAACCCTTCTGAAGAAGGCTGCAGGTGTGGATAAGGGCGCTGCAAATCCGCTGACCACCAAGGTCGGTTCTGTGACCATGGATCAGTGCCGCGAGATTGCTCAGATCAAGCTCGCCGACCTGTCCGCTAACGACGTTGAGGCCGGTGCCAAGATCATCGCCGGTACCGCCCGTTCCATGGGAATCACCGTCACTGGTAAGTGAGTTTTTGTGCGGAAGGGCTTTCGCTTGCCCGAACCGCGCTGCTTGATAGGAGAAGCAGATGGTAAAGCGTTCGAAGAAGTACCGCGAGGCGGCAGAGAGGATCGATGGATCCAACCTCTACACCCCAGCGGAAGCAATCGCCCTGCTCAAGGGCATGCCTAAGCGTGGTTTTGATGAGTCTGTCGAGGCTGTTTACCGCCTCGGTGTTGACCCGCGCAAGGCAGACCAGCTTATCCGTGGTTCTGTGAACCTTCCAAACGGCACTGGTAAGACCGTTCGCGTCGCAGTGTTCGCTCGTGGTCCACAGGCTACCGCTGCACTCGAGGCCGGCGCTGACATCGTTGGCGACGCAGACCTCGTGGCAAAGGTCCAGGGTGGCGAGCTCGACTTTGATGCCGTTGTCGCAACCCCAGACATGATGGGCCAGGTTGGTCGTCTCGGCCGCGTGCTCGGTCCTCGTGGTTTGATGCCAAACCCACGTACCGGCACTGTGACCATGGATGTTGCCACCGCCGTTAAGGAAATTAAGGGTGGTAAGGTCAACTTCCGCGTCGACAAGAATGGTAACCTGAGCTTCCTCATCGGTAAGCTCAGCTTTGAGCAGAAGGCTCTGGAAGAGAACTTCGCTGCAGTCTCCAACGAGATTAAGCGTTTGCGTCCTTCCACCGTCAAGGGTCGTTACATCATCAAGGCTTCCATGGCATCGACCATGAGCCCGGGTGTTGCTCTCGACGTTGCTTCCCTCTGAGTTTTCTGAGGTGAGTTTTTTAGCGGCAGGTCTTGTGGCCTGCCGTTTTTTGTTTTCTCGGTTTTGAGTTTCTTGAGATTATCAGTGCGGTTTTCGCAGATTTCACTCCCATTTGTGGTTTGTGGTGGGTGCTTCGCACTGTGGATCATCCATTGAGTGGAATTTCACTTTCAATTGTGTTGGTTTTGTGATGGTTCATGTGGTGTTTACGTGGGTTTGGTTAGGTTGATGGTGTCTGCAATACTTTTTCGACACGCCGTGTTTGGGTTGTGTTTGTTGGGTTTTGTGGTGGTGGGGTTGTGGTGGTTGGTGTGGGTGGTGTAGGTTTACTTCTTGCTGCCTGCGGGGCTGGTTGCTGGTTGTTTGTGACTGGTGGTTGGTTTTGTTGGGCTGGTGGTTTGAGAACTCGAGAGCGTTGATTGTGCTACTTTAGTAGTCTTTTTGAATGCCAGTTAAGGATTGATGCTTCCGCATGAGTTTGTTTTGTGTGGTTGTGTTTTTTCTTTTTTGTTTGTGCGTTCCATGATTCTGATCTTTTTGGTTGGGGTTGTGGTCCGTCTTTTTTGTGCTGGAATTTGTTTCTGGCTTTTCATGATTTTTTTGTGGAGAGTTCGATTCTGGCTCAGGACGAGCGCTGGCGGCGTGCTTAACACATGCAAGTCGAACGGGATCCTGATAGCTTGCTATTGGGTGAGAGTGGCGAACGGGTGAGTAATGCGTGACCGACCTGCCCTGTACA